>DAORWU010000007.1:0-172694 GCA_035434405.1 Niabella sp.
AGAAGACGGACCAAACACTGTGGCTCCTCCACATCCAAATCTTCGTAAGAAATAATTTTTAGGAAAAGAATTTTTAGGGCCCTTCCAACTGGAAGGGCTTTTTTTTTGTAGGTACTTATTATTTATCGGCTAAAAGAACTTTTCTGAGTGTTTAGAACTTTTAGAAAGGGGGCTCGGGTATTCTGAAAAATTAAAAAGGAATCTGTTCTAATATGGATTCAAAAAAACAAGTAGAGGATTGATGAATGGTTTACAGTGGGATTTGATATCAAAGCAATAAGATTGTAAAAATGTTTTATTGAAATCATTTGAATTTGAATGGAATGTTTTTCTTCTATTAGTCCTATTTTTGTATCTCCATGAGGCCTGATTATCCAAACAAGATTTTTAGCGACAAACGATTCCAGTATGTAATGCTGATGGAAAGTCTTGCTATGCTTTCTTTCTGATCATTTATTGATTTTTTCTTTACCTCTCTTTTTTTCTTTTTACTAGTTGACCTTTTTTAAATCTGGAAAATATTTTCTATGACAAATTTTGATAAGCTTAATAGCTTTTACCAAAAAGTTAGTGAAAAATCAAAAACCTATATTGGTTATCCAACAGCCGTAGATTTTGACTATAGCGAGTTATACCCCTTTCTTCAATTTGCTTTAAACAATATTGGAGATCCAACCCTGCCATCCAGTTCTGAATTTAATACTCATAGTTTTGAACTAGAGGTGTTGTCTTTTTTTGCCGAACTCTTTAAGGCACCGGCTAATAATTGCTGGGGTTATGTAACCAATGGAGGTTCCGAAGGAAATCTTTACGCTTTGTACCTCGCAAGAGAGCTTTATCCCAATGGGATGGTGTATTACTCAGAAGCTACCCATTATAGTGTGCAAAAAAATATCAGCTTGCTAAATATGCAAAGTATTGCTATTCGTACAAATGAAAAAGGCGAGATGGATTATGAAGATCTGAAGGATACTATTCAATGGCACAGGCATCAACCAGCCATTATATTGGCTAATATTGGTACAACAATGACTGAGGCCAAAGATGATATTTCTAAAATCCAAGCCATTTTGAAAAGATTTGCGATTAGAAATTCCTACATTCATTGTGATGCCGCACTTGCGGGAACCTATTTGGCTTTACTGGGTTCTGCCAATTTTGATTTTAATCATGGATGTGATAGTATCGCCATCAGTGGTCACAAGTTTATTGGGAGCCCCATTCCATGTGGTGTTATCCTTGTAAAAAAACATTATAAAGACAGGGTCGGAAAGGCCATTCCATATATCGGTACTTTGGATACTACTATTAGCGGTTCCCGTAATGCGATTGCACCATTATTTTTATGGTACGCCATTCAAAAATTTGGTAAAGAAGGGTTAATAAAACGGGCAGAAGATTGCCTAGCTAATGCTTTATTCCTTACTAAAGAACTGAACAATTTGGGTTTGACAGTCTGGAGAAATCAGGATGCATTGACGGTGGTAATGCCTAAGCCATCACCGAGTATCTGTTCAAAGTGGAGTCTGGCTACTGAGCAGGATATAGCCCATGTCATTTGTATGCCTGGAATTACCAGAGAAATACTGAAGCTTTTTATTGTGGATATAAAAACAAGTCTTATTCCTTCAGGATACCAGTATCCTATTCTAAGCTAGATGCTTTGCCAAAAGTCATGAAAGGAACTATATTGTAGGATGCTTGCTAAAGGATGGTGATGGTCCTTTTTTGAAAGTATTGTGAATAACAAAACCTTGGGCCTAATCCTCCATTTCCTCTCTAATATCATCATTGATATTTACTAAAACCTTATCAATGCGATGCCCGTCCATGTCCACGATTTCAAAATCAAATCCATTCCATTCCAATTTTTCTCCAACCACAGGAATTCGTTTTAGCTTATGTAAAATTAGTCCGGCAATGGTATCAAATTCCTGCTCTCCTTCGTTCATCCAGTCGGTTTTGTTAAAGTAAGTTAGGAAGTCATAAAAGGGTAATTGACCATCTACAAAAAAAGATCCATCTTCTCGTTGCACTACTTCATATTCATCATCATCGTATTGCGGCATGTCGCCAATGATGGCCTCCAGAATGTCTTTAATTGTAATCATTCCCAATATGCTGCCATATTCATCCACAATAAAACATGAATGTTGTTGAGATTCTTTGAACTTCTCCATGACCTTAAAAGCAGTATTGTTTTCCGGCACAAAAAGAGCAGGGCGCATCAAGTCTTTAAAAAAGATATTATTCTTGTTGATATAAATGTCTTTTAATGATACAACACCTTTCAAATTATCAATATCTCCATCGCAAATAGGATAGATGGAATGAGGCTCGGTAATCAGTTTTTCCTTTATTTTTTCTTCCGTATCGTTGATGTTAAACCAGACAATATCACTTCTATGTGTCATGAGCGAAGTTATATTTCTGTCGCTTAGGTGAAAGACTCTTTCGATAATTTCCTGCTCGGTTTCCTCCAGTGTTCCTTGTTCTGTACCCTCATTGATGATGGCTTTAATGTCTTCTTCTGTAACAGGTCCATCGCCAGATTTGATATTGAAAACCTTTGCGATGATGCCGGTGGATTTGGTGAGCAACCATATAAATGGGAAATTAATCCAACTCACTAGTCGCATGGGGGCAGCAACAAATTTGGCAATTTTTTCTGGTGCAGACAGACCAATTCTTTTAGGGATCAATTCTCCAAAAACCAACGTAAAATAGGTGATGAGTATAACCACCAGAGTAGTCGCAATCCCTTCACTATAAGGAGCTAGACTAGGGAATGTTTTGATAAAAGTAATGACATCACCCGTTATTTTATCACCAGAATATACCCCTGTCAGAATACCAATAAGCGTAATGCCAATTTGTACGGTTGATAAGAAATGATCGGGATGATTGGCCAGATCCAGTGCGCTCTGTGCCTTTTTATCTCCTTTGTTTGCCTGCGATTCCAGTCTGGCTTTTCGGGCGGATACTAGAGCGATTTCCGCCATTGAGAATAGTCCATTGAGCAATATCAATAAGGCTATTATAAATAATTCCATTAATTTTTGTAGTTAATTACCGGCCGAAGATACTAAATCCAAATTTCTTATTAAATAAAGAGCCCCCACCAAGGCCTATAATAATACCCAGGAGTGATCCAAAGAATACATCAAAGGGATAATGAACGCCCACATAAATCTGCGCATAGCCAATTATTCCGGCCCAAACAAGTAATACCCATGAGTAATTGACTATCTGCCGAAAAGTAATAAATACAAAGGCTGCAATTCCGAAATGATTGATCGCATGATTGGATACAAAACTAAACCCTCCACTACAACGTCCCAATACCATTCTTACATGACCTATCATTTCAGGATCAGAACAGGGGCGTAGGCGTTCAAAAGTTTCCTTAAACAATCTTGCCCCAGTCAGGTCGGTACAGGCTGCTGTTGCTAACACAAAACCAAGCCACCACCAGCCCTGGGTTTTAAAATTTTTTATTACAAAGACTATGATAAAAAAATATAAAGGAGCCCACAAAAATGGGTTTCGCATCAGTGGCATCAACTGGTCGAAGAATTTATTTGCACCACTGATATTGATCAATTCAAAAAGTTTCCGATCTGCTTGTACAAACCAGTCTGGCAAAGGAATATAAGTGTAAAAAAACATAAGGCACAAAAATAGCGATACGGTTTTATTTAGCATCCACAAGAAAAACTATGATTTATTTGCAGTTATCCAATTTTGGGTTACCTGCTTGCATATTGAGTATAAATAGGCAGCTTGCCTAATAGGGTAAGAAGTGGGAAGTAGGCTATTAATAGAGGTGGATGAATTTTTTTTAATGAATTTGAAAAGATCTTAAATATTTTCCACAATTGACAATAAATTGCCTTAGGCTTGTAAATTTGTAGCCGCAAGTATTGCAATTAAAATAAACATAATAAGATGCCCTTAATAAAAAGCATTTCTGGAATTCGTGGTACGATTGGCGGGAAGCCCGGGGATAATTTATCGCCCATTGATGTGGTAAAGTTTACAGCAGCTTATGGTACAATTCTAAAACAAAATGCGGCGAAGAAGACGATCCCAGTGAAAGTGGTTATTGGCCGTGATGGAAGAATTAGCGGAGCCATGGTGAGCAATCTGGTGCAATCAACTTTATCTGCTATGGGAATTTCAGTTGTGGATTTGGGTTTAAGTACAACTCCTACGGTTGAAATAGCTGTTCCCATGGAAAAAGCAGATGGAGGAATTATTTTAACAGCCAGTCATAACCCCAAAGAATGGAATGCTTTAAAATTATTGAATGAGAAAGGCGAGTTTATTTCAGCAGAAACAGGGCAGGAGTTGTTGAAACTGGCCGAAGCAGAAAAATTTGTTTTTGCCTCAGTGGATAAACTGGGAGAAGTGACAACTGATGATAGCTATATGCAAAAGCATATTAATGCCATTTTGAAATATGATCTAGTAGATAGCAAAGCCATTTCAAAAAAAGGGTTTAAAGTGGTCGTAGATGCTATTAACTCTACAGGAGCCACCTTTGTTCCTGCATTGCTGAAAGCACTAGGAGTAGATGATATTGTGGTATTGAACAAAGATATTACCGGAAATTTCGCTCACAATCCGGAGCCTTTGCCGAATCATCTTTCTGAGTTGAGCAGTACAGTAGTAAAAGAGAATGCCGACCTAGGAATTGCAGTAGATCCGGATGTGGACAGGCTTTGTTTTGTGTGTGAAGATGGCAGTATGTTTGGCGAAGAATATACCCTAGTAGCAGTGGCAGATTATATTTTGTCAAAGCGAAAAGGCAATACAGTGAGCAATATGAGCAGTACCAAGGCACTTAAGGAAATAACACAGAAGCATGGTGGCGAATATGCTCCATCGGCTGTGGGTGAGGTGAATGTGGTGAATAAAATGAAAGAGACCAATGCGGTAATTGGTGGTGAAGGGAATGGAGGTATCATTGTTCCCGATTTCCATTATGGACGTGATGCTTTGATTGGTATTGGTCTGCTTCTTACGCACCTAGCTAGTCAAAAAACAAAAAGTTTAAAATCTTTGAGAAACCTCTATCCTGATTACTTTATCAGTAAAAATAAAATTGAATTGGGAGATGGTGTAGATGTGAAATCAATCTTTGCTAAAATAAAAAAGAAGTATGCGAAGAAACCCATCAATGAAGAAGATGGTTTGAAAATAGAATTTGACAATGATTGGGTGCATCTTAGAACCTCTAATACAGAACCTATCATTAGAATTTATTCCGAAAGTGATCTGGAAAGCAAAGCCAATAATATCGCTCTAAAACTGATGAGTGATATAAAGGAAGAGATCAAATAGCCTGAGCATATTCTTTGTAATTCTTATTTAATAGCCTATAGGTCCAGGATTTGGGACTGTAGGCTTTTGATTTTTTTCATAGTCACTTTTTTCAGCTTCATTTTTACTTTATTAAATCAATATACTCCAACAAATGAAGCTATTTTTTTGTGAATCAAGACTTCTCCCCCAACCCCCTCTCCCGCTGGAAAGAGGGCTTAGAACCCTTTAACTGTACAGGTTTCAAAGGATGAAATATTTTTGACGGACAATAATAATTAATAAAAATCTAAGAAGCATTGTTATGATTGAGTTTTTGAAACAACCATGGCCCTGGTATGTGGCCGGTCCGATAATAGGGTTGATAGTGCCTGTTTTACTATTGTTTGGCAATAAGCATTTTGGTATTTCATCTAGCATGCGGCACATTTGTGCAGCCTGCTTTCCAGCAAATATTCCTTTCTTTAAATACGATTGGAAAAAAGAATCCTGGAATCTGTTTTTTGTTTCTGGTGTACTGATAGGAGGGTTTATAGCCGCCAAGTTTTTGTTCAATCCACTGGACGTGCAGGTGGTACCCATGTTGGAAGCCGAATTGGCAGGTTATCAAATTACTGACAAAACACATTTATTGCCTTCTGAAATTTTTAGCTGGCAAAGCCTTTTTACATTAAGAGGGTTTATTCTGTTGGTGGGTGGTGGATTTTTAGTGGGTTTCGGTACCCGCTATGCCGGCGGATGTACAAGTGGTCATTCCATTATGGGACTAAGCAATCTTCAATTCCCTTCGCTGGTAGCTACTATTTGTTTTATGGCGGGAGGCTTCATTATGGCCAATCTGCTTTTACCTTTCATTCTAAGTTTATAAATGAAAACTTCTCCTAAAAATATGGAACAAGAAAATACTGATTATGAGGTTCGTTCTCTGGACACGATTTGCATCAACGATACCGAACTGAACCATCCCTGGTGGTATAATTTTAAATACCTTTTTGTAGGCATTCTATTTGGAATAGTATTGGTGAAGTCTGAAATTATTTCCTGGTACCGGATTCAGGAAATGTTCAGGATGCAAAGCTTTCACATGTATGGTGTGATTGGCTCGGCAGTGGTAGTAGGTATTATTTCCGTTTGGCTAATCAAGAGATTTAAAGTTAAAACGATACATGGCGAAGAAGTAGTCTTTCATCCAAAAAAGTTCAATAAAGGGCAGGTATATGGTGGTCTTATGTTTGGATTGGGATGGGCTATGACCGGTGCTTGCCCGGGACCCTTATTTGCTCAGATAGGTAGTGGATTTCTGGTGGTAGTGGTAGTTTTGCTAAGTGCCATTGCCGGCACCTGGACCTACGGGTTGCTTAGAAACAAGCTGCCTCATTAATGCATGAATAAGATATTTTGTGGTCGGTACTCCATTTGATAGATGGATGCTAAAAAGACAAAAAATCGCCGGGATTTACGTTGTCATCTGAAGGGTTTCCAGTCGACATTTTTAAATGACCCGACGATTCAAAACTTAAGCTACAGTTTCTGCAATCCTTTGAATGGTATCGCATTTCACCTTCTCTCCTGTAGCAATCACCGAAATATCCATGTACTTAACGAATCCATTACTACTAGCCTCGAATTGTTTGGCTTTTTTATCAGCATATTCTGGCGTATAACCCACTGCCATCACTACTTTGGTTCCATTGCATTCACCCATTGCCAGATATAGCTTATCCCCCAATTTAATTGTTTCCATTTTTGTAAATATTCAATAATGTTTAGAATGAATCACCAACGCTCACTTGTATGTGACACTGGTTCACTTAGAGTAATAGCTGGTTTGTTTAGCGGCTTAAATAGAAGACAAAGATATCTTTTAATTTAAGAATACTGGAGTTTTCTATAATATTTTTTTTTTAAATGGAGAAAGTGTCAAAACAAAAAAGACGAACAGTAGAATAACTTTTCGTCTTTTTTTTTCTGGGTAATGTGCTCGCTTATTATCTCGCCCCGGGCGGACAATGTTGTTTAAGATAGTTGGTGTATAATGTAGTTAAATGCTGGTAGGTTCCTTCTCCTTCGGAAATGCTGTGTGAACGGTTGGGATAACTCATCATTTGAAACAATTTATTGTATTTGATCAATTCGTTAAATAACATTTCTGCATTATTGTAGTGTACATTATCATCGCCTGTGCCATGTATGTACAACAGATTTCCTTTCAGGTTTTTTGCATGTGCTATGGGTGAGCCCTTCAGGTAAGGAACCGAGTCCAGTTGTGGAACACCCGAATACCTTTCCTGATAGATATTGTCGTAGGTGAGTTGGTTCCCTACTGCGGCAATCGCTATTCCGGTTTTATAGATTTCCGGATATTGAAACAGCAGATTGAGCGTGGTAGATCCACCACCACTCCAACCCCATACTGCTACCCGGCTGGTGTCCACATAAGGTCTTTTCAGAATTTCTTTAGCAGCCATTGCCTGATCACGAATATTAAGCAGACCAATTTGCTTATAAATAGATTTTCTCCAGGTTCTGCCTTTAGCTGCCGGAGTACCCCTGCTGTCTAGCGAAACATAGATGTAACCGTCTTTTGCCATATCTCCCTGATACAGAAAATTTCTTCCAGCACTGAAAGCAATATCCTGAACGGTTTGTGCTGCTGGTTCGGTATATACATAAAACAGGATTGGATATTTCTTAGAACTGTCAAAATTTTTTGGTAAAGCCATCCAGCCATCCATTTGCACACCATCTTCAGTCGTTACTTTGAAAAAGGATATATTGGACTTAGTTTTATTTTCATTAGTAACCTGTATCACATTTTTCATTTCAAGATTTTGATGACCCGGCAAACTAATCCATTCATCAAGAGGATAAGTATAATAATTAGAAAAACTATGTTTGGCATATTTTGCATTGGGCGACAAATGATAATGATGTGTGCCAGGCTGGTTCGATGGAGTGATTTTTTCAGCCGCACCCTTACCATTTAGCTTGGTGCGATACAAATATTTTTGGGTGCTATTATCCGGCGAAGCATGAAAATAGAGATAACCACCCTTTTCGTCAATAGCTGCAATGTCCATCATGTCAAAGTTCCCTTTGGTAATAAGTGATTCCTTTTTGCCGTCTCTGCTCACCCGATACAAATGTCTCCAGCCATCTTTTTCTGAAGCCCATAAAAACTCTTTTCCGTTGTTCAGCCAGTCCCAACCTCCATTTTTATAATCCTCATCCCAAAAAGGAGCTATATCCACCCAGGCACTATCCTTTTCTTTGTAAATAGTTTTTGATTCTCCGCTGGCAATATTGCAAATCATCAAATTGCTTTCATTTTGCAGGCGGTTTAAATGTTGAATGATCAGCTCATCGTTATTGGCTGCCCATTCCATACGAGGCACATAAGTACCCCATGTGGCATCATCCGGAATGCTCATCCATTTGGTCTTAGCATGCTCGATGTCCACCACTCCAATTCTATAATCCGAAGGTTTTTCGCCTGCCACCGGATATTCAATAGGAATGAGTTTGGGATAAATCGAGTCGGTATTGTCCACCATATTATATACTTTAGTTTCGCCAGCAATAATCTGCCAGTAGGCAATGTGTTTGCTATCTGGCGACCATCTGAATCCATCCCGACAAAAAAATTCTTCCTCATAAGCCCAGTCAAAAGTGCCATTAATATGTTTTCGGTTTCCTCCGGTAGTTAGAGCTTTTGCTATACCTGTAGCAAGATCTTCTACATAAACATTAAACTCGCTCACATAGGCCACTTTTTTGTTGTCAGGTGATATTTTGGCAAACATCAAAGAAGAAGTAGGTCTTTCCTTTCCAATTTGTTGAAGTTTGTCTGAACTGAAATCATACACCCAATAGTCGCCACGGGTATCTTCCCGCCACACTCTTTTACTGTTTGTATAAAGCAACATCATGGAAGCATCTGCGGTAACCTTAAAGCTACGGATAGGTATTGGCCGAACTTTACCTGTTGGTATCAGTTTTTCTTTGGAGAGAAAAACGGTACTGGAATTTTGAGGCAAAACATATTTTAGAATACTGCCATCCACTTCCTGATAGTAACCATTGCCATCGGTGGTCCAGTTTTGATTCTGTGCAAAAACGATGGATGAAAAGAAAAAACTGAATAAGAGAATACTGTAGCAAAAAAATCTTTGAGTCATTTTTAAACAATTATGTCAATAAATATTTTCACGAATGTAATTGATGTATCAGTATTTTATTCAGGAAATTGATTAATGGTAGATGTTGTCCATTCTTGCATTTCAGGCAATTGGAAAGAATGAGTGGAAGGAAACAAAAACCAATGATCATCTGTAGAATTTTTATTTAGAAAGAAGCGAACCAATGACTGGGTTAGGAAGGAGTGCATGCCAAATAACGGGTCATAGAATTGGCACTCAGTATCGAAGCAAAAGTTTTTGTTGTAAAGTAAATCAGGCTGAGAAAAAACCTTTTTCACCCTTTTGGATTCAATGATTAACAGATATATTTGTTTCTGATAAAAAGCTAAAAACTGCCTTATGGCTATCCCCAACAATATCATTCAGACTTTTAAAACCAACCGGTTGTCATTCATTACCCGGTGGTACATCAATAGAATGCGCAAGCAAAACCCAGAGTGGAATTATTGTTTTTATGATGATGAATGTATTGTGTCCTTTTTTGAAAAGGAATTTCCTGCCGAGTATCTCAAGGCATACAAAAGTCTGACCATAGGTGCAGCCAAAGCTGATTTTTTTCGCTATGCTGTGCTTTATAAAACTGGTGGCGTGTATTTGGATTTGGATGGATATACCAAGGTCCCATTTAAAACATTTATAAAACCGGATGATGAGGCCATCATTAGCCACGAAGGTAACCCAGGGTTATATTGCCAGTGGGCTTTAATCTTTAATCAAGGGCATCCTTTTTTAAAGAAAACTTTGGAAAAAGTGCTAGACAATATACAAGAGCACAAATATCCTCATGATGTGCACCGTACTACAGGGCCAACTGTGTTTACTGAAGCAGTAAACGAAGTAATCAGCGAAAGCCCGGGCATCAGTTACCGTTTTTTGGGTGTCGATTATGAAGGATATCTAAAGCCAAAGTATCGACTGGCAAAAATTTCATTGTATGGTAAGAAATCTGAACACTGGCGAAAAAAGCAAATGACTCAAGATATTATTAAGCCTGATGAAGACTGAGAGATTAAATCAGATAATGGAAGTGTTTTCGATATGGAAAGTGAGGGTGATTGCATCCAAATGAAGCTTGATTAATTTTGGAGATATTCTGTACTTTTTATAAGATATGTTAGTCCGCAAATCAAATAACACCCTTTCTTCGATTCATAAAGCGTTCGCCAAACTGTGGAATCGGATTTCTCCTAGTTTGAAAAAAATGGTTACTAAACCTAAAACAAAGTGGGCGTATAGATTTTTTATATTTGGGTGGTGCACCTGTTCCTCATTCCTCTTGTTTTTTCTGCTCGACTTCTTCTTCCCACTAAATACCAAAATTGAGTATGCGCCAGTCGTACGAGCCAGTAACGGCACAGCTTTACATTCCTTTCTTACCAAAGATCAGCAATGGCGTATGTTTACCAATCTTGAGGAAATTACTCCGGAACTTAATAGGGCCATTGTTTTTAAAGAAGACAAGTGGTTTTACTATCATCCTGGCATCAATCCGGTTTCGATGTTCAGAGCACTTTTTAATAATATAGTTCAACAAAAACGTACATCAGGAGCTTCTACCATCACCATGCAGGCAGCCAGAATGTTGGCACCCAAAAAAAGATCATACAGCAATAAGCTCATTGAAATGTTTAGGGCCTTTCAGTTAGAATGGCATTTTTCAAAAAATGAAATTTTACAATTATACCTTAATCTGGTTCCTTATGGTTCCAACATTCAGGGCGTGAAAGCTGCATCAATGCTATATTTTAATAAAGCACCAGATCAGTTATCCCTGGCAGAAATAGCGGCACTGAGCATTATACCCAATCGACCCAATTCGCTGGTGATGGGTAAAGATAATATCCGTATTACCGAAGAGCGAAATAGGTGGTTGCTTAAATTTTCAAAAGCAGATTTATTTCCAACTCAAACTATTAAAGATGCCCTTCAGGAACCATTAAATGCAAAACGGATACCAGCTCCAAAACATGCGCCTCAGTTTGCTGTTAGAATGCGTCGCATTTTTCCAACAGAGTTAGATATAGCTACGTCTATCGATGCTACTATTCAACATAAAACTGAAGAGTTGACTTCTAACTATTGTCGTGTACTTCAAATGCGTAATATCCACAATGCATCTGTTTTGGTCATTAACAACAAAACCCATGAAGTGGAAGCTTATGTGGGTTCGCCCGATTTTTTTGATGAACAAAATCACGGACAGGTAGATGGCGTAAAAGCATTGCGGTCGCCTGGGAGTACGCTTAAACCTTTTCTGTATGGTCTTGCTTTTGATAAAGGAATTGTCACACCTAAAACAACGGTGAGCGATGTGCCGGTGGCTTTTAAAGATTATGCACCGGAAAACTATGATCTTAATTTTAGAGGTCAGGTAAGTATAGAGGAGTCTTTGCGACAATCGTTGAATGTGCCAGCTATTCGAATCCTGAACGAAATGGGATTGTCAGAATTTGTAAACAGTATGCGTGATGCAGGTTTCAAGCAAGTTTGGAGGGATAGAAAAAAGATGGGTCTGTCGATAGTTTTGGGAGGTTGTGGCGTAAAGTTAGAAGAGCTAGCAGCCTTATATTCCGCTTTGGCCAATGAGGGCAAATACTTTCCTCTGCGATGGAGAAAGAAAATTGCGTCGTTCAAACCTACAAAGGATAGTGCTATTCAGTTGCTATCGCCTGAGGCCACATTTATGGTTACGCAAATCTTGCAGGAACTAAAAAGACCCGATTTGCCCGATGGGAATATTGCGGCCGTGGGAATACCTCAAATAGCCTGGAAAACCGGAACTTCTTATGGCAGGCGGGATGCCTGGAGTGTTGGTTACAATAAACATTTTACCATTGCCGTATGGATTGGGAATTTCTCTGGAAAAGGAGCGCCAGATTTGAACGGAGCAGCCACAGCCACACCATTGTTGTTTCAGTTATTCAATGCCATAGATCGTTCACCACAACCAATTCCATACACCACACCACAGGGTTTGCAATCCAGATTTGTTTGTACAATCAGTGGATTACCAGCCAATGAATTTTGTAAGGATCAAATCATGGATACTTATATACCAGGTGTGTCATCCAACGAAACCTGTCACCACTTAAAGGAGGTAGCCATTTCTGCCGATGAAAAGTTTTCTTACTGCACCACATGTAAACCAGCCGTCGGATACATCTTAAAAACGTATCAAAATATTGCGCCGGAAATATTAGCTTTTTATCATGATCGGCAGATCCAATACGAGACTATTCCTGAACATAATCCTAATTGCCACAGAACATTTTCCGGTACTGCACCTAGAATCAACTCCCTCAACAATGGAGTCACTTATTTGATTACTGATAAAGGAAAACAACAATTGCAACTGACCTGTGCAGCATCAAACGACGTAAGTAAAGTGTTTTGGTATATTAATGATAAATTTCTGGGACAATGTGGAAAAGAGGATAAAATGTTATTTGTACCATCAGATTCTAAAATAAAAATTTCCTGTACAGATGACAAAGGACGCAATGCAGATATTCAAATTACGGTAAAGTTTATCTGATAAAGTCTGATTTATAATCTGGCAAATAGAATATTCGAATGGGTTGTGTAGAATAGGCAATGAGTTAGTTAAAACTCAAGAATTGGATAAATAAAAAACGATAAATCATCTTTTACTTAGTATCTTAAATGTTGAATTGTATAACCATTAATCCCATGCTATGTACCAACAACTGAAGAATAAACTGATCCTACATAATCATGTTTCCATCTTATTTTCAGCTTTACTCTTTATACTATTGCTATCTTCTTGTAGCAGTCGCAATCAGGTAAAGTTGATGGATACAAATTTTAAAGATGAAATTGAAGAACAACAAAATCTGGTATTTCAGTTTAATCGGGATATTTATCCGGATAGTTTGTTGAACATTTGGGACTCCACCGCCTACATTGAATTTCAACCCAAGGTAGCCGGATCGTTTCGCTGGAATCAATCCAATGAATTAGTGTTTTCTCCATCAAAAGGATTTGCGCCGGGCGTAGAATACAAAGCCACATTGATGCCTCATCTCTTGTCAAAGTCAAAAAAGAAAGAGTATAAGCTTGCAAAGGATCGTACCCTGTCATTTCACACTGCCCCCATCAAAATTCTAGATGTGCATTCTTTTTGGACAAGAGGACGCCAAGCCGAAAATGTGATGATACAGATGGATATCAATTTCAATTATGAAACCGACATCACTCAGGCGGCTACTAAATTAGCTTTATCTGCTAATGGTGCTACCGTTCCTTTTAATGCAGTAAGCAGTGGCATTGGTAAAACCCTGTCAGTACAGTTCAGTCCAATGAATAATAAGGACAATCCCGTAGAAGTAAAAGTGAACCTGAACAAAGGCATTGCAATTGCAGGAAGCATTATTTCTTCAAAAAACGACACCAGCTTTTCCGAGCAGGTTGTGTCCAGATATGTATTGCAGGTGATGGGTAATGATGCACAGCATGATGGTACAATGGGCATAATTAATGTCGCCCTTTCTCAACCTGTTACTGAACTGGGATTAAAATCTGCTATCAGTATTGAACCATCTGTAAATTTTGAAGTTGCCGTGAATGAGGGTGGGTTCACGATCAATAGCCAACAGTTCGATCCCAAAATCACCTATAATGTAACACTGTCCAAGACTCTTCAGGGCGAATTTGGTGGGCGCCTCAGGGATGAGAAAACCCTTCAGTCCAGCTTTGGTGAGTTGGAGCCCTCGGTGAGTTTTATCAATACCAAAGGAATGTATCTTTCTACTCGTGGATACAGGAACCTGGCTCTAAATATTGTGCAGGTACCAGAAGTGAAGGTAACAGTAATGAAAGTGTATGAAAATAATATCATGCAATTGTTCAGGCGTGGAACCAGTTGGGGCTATTCCTATGGAGATGATGATGAAGGTGGCGGCGATGGAGATTATCATGACTATCAGTATTACAATACGGAAAACTTGGGCGATACTGTGTTTACAAAAAATTATGATGTAGAAAAATTGCCCAAAAATAATGCTGCGCACTTATTACATCTGGATTTTGCAGATAAGTTACGCGGCTATGATGGCGTGTATGTAATCTCGGTAGCTTCCACCAGACAGAAATGGGTGCAGACCAGCAAGATATTATCTCTTTCCGACATAGGGTTGATAGTGAAACAGGAGCAGAATAAATTGTATGTTTTTGCCAATTCTATTAGATCAGCCACCCCAATTAATAATGCAAAAATCACTTTCATCTCCTCTACCAATCAACCTATTTTTTCCACCAACACCGATAAGGATGGTGTAGCGGTGATGGAAAATATTGACCAGAAAGCACCGGGAATGAGCGTGGGCATGGTTTCGGCTAAAAGTGATCAGGAATACAGTTTTGTGACTTTTGCGGAAAGCCGGATAGAAACTTCCAGATATGATATTGGCGGCCGAACCGTCAATGCCAGTGGGTTGAATGCATGGATTTAT
The DNA here is from genome assembly GCA_035434405.1 of Niabella sp. GTDB lineage: Bacteria > Bacteroidota > Bacteroidia > Chitinophagales > Chitinophagaceae > Niabella. The sequence goes on from DAORWU010000007.1 coordinate 14,996, forward strand.
GCCGAAAGAAATTTATATCGTCCCGGAGAAACCATTCATGCCAGCACAGTGGTAAGAACCGAAGCCTGGATGGCTCCCGGTGAAATGCCACTGAAACTAAAACTAATCATGCCGAATGGTAGAGAATTCGCAACACGTAAAAAAATGCTGGATGAACAGGGGAGTGCTGATGTGAGTTTTTCCATTCCCAGTTCTGCTTTAACCGGCACTTATATATTGCAGGCACTTACCGGAAACGATGTTTTGCTAAATACTTACTATTTCAGTATAGAAGATTTTATGCCAGACAGAGTAAAGGTTGATCTAAAAATTCCAGAGGAGCAATACAGCCTGGGAGAAACAGTCGTGTCCACCATTAAGGCCGATAATCTCTTTGGCACTCCCGCATCCAATCGAAATTATGAATACGAAATGAATCTTCGAAAAATTGATTTTGCCCCAAAGGGTTTCGAAGACTATCATTTTACCGTTTCCAAAGACATGGATTTTAAAACCATATTTAAAACCGGGGCAACCAATGAAAATGGAATGGCCACAGAGTTGGTGGAGCTTAGCAAAGAATATTCAGGAACAGGACTATTGCAAGGCAATATTAGAAGCACCGTATTTGACGAAACAGGAAGACCGGTACATCGCTATGCACATTTAAGAATATATACTCAACCTACATTTATCGGCATTAAAAAATTTAATGATTATGTGGGTACACGAGTTCCAATGAACATCAATTTGATTGCGTTGGACAAGAATGGTAAAAGTCATAATCAACAGGTAATTGTGAAAATGATAAGAAAAGAATGGCAGAATGTGATAGAACAAAATGGTAGCAGGTACAGATATGTTTCCAAATGGGTGGATAAAAATTTAGGAACAAAAACCCTGACCATATCTGGAAACAACACATTGTTCACTTTTACGCCAGATCAAAGTGGCGAATATGAAATACAAGTTTCACCCGATGGTGGGGATAGTTATGTAAGTCAGTCTTTCTATGCCTACGGGTTTGGAAATACACAGTATGCTTCCTTTGAAGTAAATAATGAAGGCAATGTGACCATCAAGGCAGACAAAGAGTCTTATGCTCCTGGCCAGGATATCCAACTTTTGTTTACAACTCCTTTTGAAGGTCGCATGCTTGTGTCGGTGGAAAGAGATAAAGTTGTGGAGTATCATTTTGTAAATACTTCCCAAAAATCTGCGTCATTGACCATCAAAGCAAAAGACGAGTATCTTCCCAATGTATATATTTCTACCACATTGTTCAGGGCGATGGATGCCAGCGAGATGCCTCTGACTGTGGCGCATGGCTACCAAAGTATAAAAGTGGAAGCTAAACAGCACAAATTGCCGGTGGCAGTAACTATTAGTGAAAAAAGCAGATCCAAAACTAGGCAGGTGGTGCAGATCAAAACGGCTCCAAATGCATTTGTGACTGTAGCAGCTGTGGATGAGGGAATATTGCAGGTAAAGAACTATGACACACCCGATCCTTATGCCTATTTCTACCAAAAAGTAGCTTTGGGTGTAAACAGTTTTGATGTCTATCCTTTATTGTTGCCCGAATATAAAATCAGTAGTTCAAGCACTGGAGGAGATGGTGGAGATGCTGCATCGATGGACGGCAGGGTCAATCCATTATTTGTAAACCGGGTAAAAAATGTATCCTTCTGGAGTGGAATATTAAAAGCCGATGGGAACGGGCAAGTGCGTTATGAAATAGATGTACCTCAGTTTTCAGGAGATATCCGTGTGATGGCTGTGGCTTATAAGGATAAGGCTTTTGGAAGTTTTGATAATCACATGAAGGTGGCGGATCCTATTGTAGTGAGTGCGGCTTTGCCTCGCTTTTTTAGTCCGGGAGATAGTACTTGGATGCCTGTTACACTTAGCAACACCTCAACCAAATTGGCCAGTGCACAAGTATCTGTTTCTGTAGTGGGACCCTTAGGTATAGGTGGCGCACAAAGTCAATCGGTACAGATAGCACCCAATAGCGAGGGGAGGGTAGTTTTTCAGGTAGGTGCTTCACCACAGACCGGATCCGGAAAAGTGATAGTGACAGTAAAAGCCTTAAACGAAACATTCATTCATGAAACCGACATTGCGGTGAGGCCTGCTGCTTCCCTTCAAAAAAGTTTTCTCTCAGGGGTTATAAATGCAGGTAATGTAGCAACTATTGGGCTGGCCAATAACTTTATCCCCTCCACTTTCAGTGGAAATATTGTAATGTCGAATTCTCCTTTAGTTCAATTTTCAAAAAACCTGAGTTACCTGATTCAGTATCCCTATGGTTGTTTGGAGCAAACTACTGCATCTGCATTTCCTCAGCTATATTACGGCGATTTGTCTAGTATGCTATATGCCAAGGATGGTAAGGAGAGTAATGCAAACTTTCATGTGCAACAGGCTATATTAAAATTGCAAGCCATGCAATTGCCAAATGGTGCTTTGAGCTACTGGCCGGGCGGCGAAACCGAAAGCTGGTGGGGAACTGTCTTTGCTGCACACTTCCTCATCGAATCAAAAAAAGCCGGGTTTGATGTGAATGAAAATGTATTGGGCCGGGTGTTGGAGTACCTGAAATTCAGACTGAGAAAAAAGGAAGTGATTGAGTACTATTTCAACGGCAACCAGAGAAAAACCATTGCTGCCAAAGAAATTCCATACTCTTTGTATGTGTTGGCATTGGCCAGACAATCGCAACAAAGTCTGATGAACTTTTATAAAGGGAACGCAGAAACGCTAAGCCTGGATAGTAAATATTTGTTGGCAGCAGCTTTTTCATTAAGTGGACAACCGGACAAGGCTAGGCAGATTTTGCCTACTTCATTTGTGGGCGAAAAATCCGAATCGCAATTTGGCGGAAGTTTTTATTCCTATGTACGGGATAAGGCCATTTCTTTAAATGCTTTGCTTGATGTAAACCCTAAGGATCCTCAGGTGCCGATATTGGCCAAACAATTGTCAGAAGAAATGAGGAACCAGCCATTTCTCAATACGCAGGAGCATGTGTTTAGTATTTTGGCTATGGGTAAACTAGCCAGAAATGCTGCCGCTACCAAAGGCAATATGATATTGCTGGCAAATGGAAAAACCGTAGGTAGTACTGATGGGCCACCAATGCAAATAGACCTGAAACCTTTGGCAGGACAGAGTTTGCAGATAAAAACTACGGGTACCGGGCAGTTTTACTATTTTAGAGAAATGGCTGGTGTAAGTGTTGATGGTACGATTAAGGAAGAGGATAGTTTTCTAAAAGTACGTCGGGGATTTTATACCCGTGGTGGTCAATTAATCAGCAATAATACTTTTAAACAAAATGATTTAATTGTGGTGAAGATTAGTATTGAAGGGCAGTACAGAGGTGATATTGAAAATGTGGTCATCACAGATATGTTGCCGGCAGGGTTTGAAATTGAAAACACCAGGCTAAACGGAATGTCAGACTTGAAATGGATAACCGATGCCAAGGACAAGAGTGAACCTGACTATCTGGATGTGAGAGATGATCGTTTGAACCTTTTCACCAGTGTAAACGCCAGAACCAAAACTTTTTATTATATGGTTCGGGCTGTCTCTCCAGGCGATTTTAGATTGGGGCCAGTTCAGGCAGATGCCATGTACAATGGCAGTTATCATTCGTATCATGGTGCAGGTTGGGTAAAAGTGCTGATGTAAATTGGTTTGGGGGTTTAGATAAAAATGTCAGGAAGGAACTTAAACAATATGTGCTAGATCGGGTATATGAATATCTGAAAAATAAAAACAAAAAATAAATGATATCAGGAGTTGGTATAGATGTGATAGAAGTGGAAAGAGTAAAGGAAAAAATAGAGAAGGAGCAAGGCTTTCGGGAATTGGTTTTTGGCAAAAAAGAAATTGAGTATTGTGAACCCAAAGCCCACAAATATGAACACTATGCGGCAAGGTTTGCGGCTAAAGAAGCTTTTTTTAAAGCATTGGGGACAGGCTGGGCCACTGGCACTTTCTATAACGAAATAGAAATTTTGGGTGATGATTCAGGCAAGCCTGAAATTCATATATCTGGTACCACTGCCGAAACATTGCAGCATATTTTATTGGCCAAAATAAATATCTCTATCAGCCACCTAAAAAATACAGCGGCTGCTGTGGTGATTATTGAGAATTAGGTCTGTTTTCCTTTCTGGGTGGATATTTTTTAATAGTTGGAGTATTATTATTCCCTGGAAAATTATTCCGTCCAGGATTATTACGCTGCTGATTTTTTGGTCTTTCGGAATCTTTTGGTCTATTCTGAGATTCTGGTTTGTTTTGTTGCTTTCTTTTTTTATCGGCACGTTCCAGGCTGCGCAATGAAATCTGACCAACGACATCCACAAAAGAAGGTTCCACTTCACGAGGTTTGCTGGACACAATTTCTACTGCTTCTAGCTCATCGGGGAAAATATTTTGTTTGTTTTGAGATTTGATATATTTCACCCTTTCAATGGTTAGTGGATATTGCTTATTGCTTTCCGGCAAAGTGTACCACATCAGGTTTTTAAAAATATCTTTTTTAATCAAAAGGGCTCTTCCTCTTTTCACCATCAGTTGGTCGCAGTCATTTGGGAAAGCTTGCAAGGCATCCAGATAGGTATCCAATTCAAAATTCAAACAACATTTTAATCGTCCGCACTGGCCGCTAAGTTTGGTTTGATTGATTGATAAATTTTGATAACGAGCAATGGAGGTATTTACCGATTTGAAATCGCTCAACCAGGTGGAGCAACAAAGTTCCCGTCCACAGCTACCAATTCCTCCAATCATACCTGCTTCCTGACGGGCTCCAATCTGACGCATTTCCACTTTTACTTTGAACTCAGAAGCATACACTTTTATCAGTTCTCTAAAATCTACTCGTCCATCGGCAATATAAAAAAAAGTTGCTTTTTTCCCGTCAGCCTGAATTTCTACCATGCTTATTTTCATGTCCAGTTTTAGCTGACGAGCGATGGCACGGCTTCGAATCAAGGCTTCCTTTTCTCTGTCTTTATTTATTTTTCTTTGTTCAAGATCCCTTTCGGTAGCCAAGCGCAGTACTTTTTTCATGTCGGGATGAGATTCCTTCACCCCTTTCTTTTTCATTTGCAGGCGTACAATTTCTCCTGTTAAAGAAATTTCTCCCACATCAAAACCACTCACGCCTTCCACGGAGATCAGATCCCCTTTCTTAAAATAATGAATTGTAGTATTTCTAAAAAAGTCCTTATGCGAACCTTTATTAAAGCTCACCTCCACCACATTACAATAATTATCTGTATCTACCATTGGCAAATTGCCCAGCCAATCGTATGTATTCATACGATTGCATCCACCCGTGCTACATCCGCCATTGCTTTTGCAGCCATTGGGTTTGCCTCCTGTAGCAGTACCGCAATTTGTACAACCCATGCTTATAATCTTCTTATTATATATCTTAGAAATTGCAGGCAGAAAGTATATGGCGTATAATATCCCCAACAGATACAGGCTCTATTGAAAAATCAAAATATAAAACTGATTATCAGTTTGATATAATTACCCTTGGCAATGTATTCAGGGTGATATTAATCGCAATTAAAACAGACTACGCTACAAAATCATTTCTAAAAAAAAATTTCAATGCTCACTTCTTTCCAACACCTCAATCATTCAAAAGTACAACTTTGTCCTGAATGATATGATATAATTTAATAGTTAGTGCCATGAACAAAATTTTGCCATTGGCATTCCGCTCTATGTAGTAGGCGGCCCTGTCCAGTTCTTCGGCAATTGCCTGCTGTTGTTCAATTCCGGTAATTTTATTCAGACGCAGGGCAAAGTCTTTTTCCTTTTCAGGAAACTGATCTGCCTGCTCAGGTATCACCCTCAGGCGCAAGGCCAACTGAAGTAAATGATTGAAATATTTCAAAAACTGTTTTTGTCCTTCCCTGCCATTTTGGGTCATTTCGTCTACCCATTTGGTTTGAGCCACAGGTCCTGATTTCAGAATACTGTTCAGCCAGCTTCGCAAATAATTTTGCCAGTCTTCAGCCGCATGCATTAAAACCTGTAATGCTTCACGGTAATTCCCATCGGAAATGACAGCTACCTTTTGGGCAATTGGCTCTTCCGTTTTAGCACGGATCATTAGCCCTTCTTTTATTTCCTCATCAGAAAGTGGAGGCAGTTTCACCAATTGACATCGGCTTAGAATGGTAGGTAGCACCATGCTTTCATTTTCAGAAACCAATATGAAAACAGTATTTGCTGGCGGCTCTTCTATCAGTTTTAAAAGTTTATTGCCTTCGTTTCCCAAATATTCAGGCATCCACATCACTAAAACCTTGTAACCTCCCTCAAAACTTTTAAGAGTTAATTTTCTAGTAATGTCATTGCATTCGTTTGCTGTAATGTTTCCCTGTTTATTTTCTGCACCAATAAATTGTAGCCAGTCGTATACATTTCCATACGGATAGCCTTTGATAAAATCTCTCCATTCGGAAATGTAGTCCGTACTTATTGGAGGTGTTCCGGATTTTTTGGGCACCACCGGATAACTAAAGTGTATATCAGCATGAGCCAGATGGGCTGCTTTTAGGCAAGCCGAACAAGTACCACAAGCGTCTGCTAATTTCACTTCCTCCACTGGTATTGTTCCGCCAAATAAAGATGGGGTATCGGTTTGAGCCTTGTTCATTTTTTCGCATACAAGATATTGGGCAAATGCAAGAGCCAGGGGCAATGCACCACAGCCTTCTTTTCCCAAAAATATCATAGCGTGAGGCAGCCGATTTTCGTGCATCAACTCTGAAAGTTCCTTCTTCAGTGTGTTTTGTCCAATAACATCCTTAAACTGCATGGACGCAAAGTAAGCATATAATTGATATTCGAGCACTAATGAACGAAGAAGCAAAAGCAATTATCTTTTTCATGAGGGTTTAGATAAAATATTATTACATTGTATTTTACAGCAGCTAATTAAACAATTAATTTTTCAAATTGTAGTAGTATAAGTTATGATGAAAATAGAACAAATTTATACCGGATGTCTGGCTCAGGGAGCTTATTATATTACTTCCGGAAACGAAGCAGCCATTATCGATCCTTTGCGTGAAGTGCAACCCTATATTGATCGTGCGCAAAAAGATGGGGTAAGGATTAAGTATATTTTTGAAACCCATTTTCATGCCGATTTTGTGAGTGGACATGTGGATTTAGCTGCCAAAACAGGAGCGGATATTGTGTTGGGTCCTACAGATGCTGAGATTGGATATAAAGCCATCCTAGCCAAAGACGGAGAAATTTTTTCTTTAGGAAATGTGAAAATCGAAGTACTTCATACCCCCGGGCACACTATGGAAAGTTGCTGCTATTTGTTGTATGATGAAATCGGAAAGTCAAATTCGTTATTCACAGGCGATACTTTGTTTATAAATGATGTGGGTCGGCCGGATTTAGCCCAAAAAATTTCATCTGATTTAACCAAGGAAAAGTTGGCCGGGCACTTGTTCGAATCGTTGCGAAACAAGATTCTTCCCCTGCCTGATGATATCATTGTATATCCGGCGCATGGTGCCGGAAGTGCCTGTGGCAAAAATATGAGCAAAGAAACTACCGATACGCTGGGGCACCAAAAGAAAACTAACTATGCGCTTAATCTTGCATTGAATAAGGAGGAGTTTATCGATCAGGTGACGGATGGGCTGACCGAACCACCACAGTATTTTCCACAAAATGTACTGATGAATATACATGGGTATGATAGTATCAGCAGTGTGCTGGAAAGAGGGAGCCAAGCACTATCTCCGCAGGAGTTTGAAGATGCAGCCAACCATACTGGAGCAGTGATTTTGGATACACGAAGTCCACATCAGTTTTCTCAGTCATTTGTACCCAATTCTATCAATATAGGTATTGACGGTAGCTTCGCTGTGTGGGTAGGCACTTTGATTCCAGATGTGAAGCAAGAAATTTTGATAGTGGCAGAAGAGGGGAGGGAAGAAGAAGTGGTAACCAGAATGGCGAGAGTGGGATATGACTATTGTATAGGTTATCTAAAAGGAGGAATTGATGCCTGGAAAAATGCAGGTAAGGAAATAGACCGCATTCGCAATATTTCTGCTGAGGATTTATCAAAATCGACAAACCCTGATATAATAGATGTTCGAAAACCAGCGGAATATGCAGAAGGTCATATTAGTGGCGCATCCAACTTTCCTCTGGATTATATCAATGATTCTATTAGTACTATTGATAAAACCAGAACCAATTTTATTCATTGTGCAGGAGGTTATCGGTCCATGGTTTTTGCATCCATCCTAAAAGCAAGAGGTTTTCAGGATGTGGTGAATATTGAAGGCGGTTTTAAGTCGATTCAGGAAACTGGCCTTTACACAATCGTGAAATAATAAGGGCTATGATATAATCAATAATTTCTGTTTAAGAAACTGAATGAAGATATTGGATCTGTACCAATATCCCTTTTCCAAAGGTTTTAATGCATTTATGATTTCCTCTCTGCTAAAATAAGTGATGAGTTTGTCATAGACAATGGAACTCTGATGTAGGCTTTTTGTATCATCGTCATTGTGGTTACTATAATATGTGTTGTTTCTCTGGTAATGGTTTAAGAAAGCCGTAAGGAACTTTGTTTTTCCCGTATCTGCCATTTTATCAAAATAATGAAACATGATATCATCGGTGGCAAAATCTAGGTGATCAATCATTGCGGTATATTTCCCTTCTGAATCCAGAATTTTAAAGTATAAGATTTTGGCTGCTTGTTTCATTGTATATTCATTTTTTGCAGTGGACAAAATCTTGGATCTCCATTTTTTTCGTTCCGCTTCATCAGTAAACGATGCGTATGCGAGTTGGTAATCTTCAAAGGCATAAGTAAAAGGGAGTTGTGCTTTTGCAATATTTTGCCGGCCTTTTTGGTTATTGGTTGTGGTATAAATTTCTTTCAGCAATTTCCAATAGTCCAGGCTGTATTTGTCTTTAAAATTGATATTGATCTGTTCTTTGCAATAGGTTTCTGCTAATGAAAACTTGCCAAGTAGAATGATGTTTTGAATCAGTTTGATATTGAAATCATTTTCATAGTGCATGGGTTTAAAGTATTCAAAATATTTGCCAAACAAGCCATATCGGATTGTCAAATCTATCAGCAAAAAAGAATAATATTTAATCTGATATGAATTGAAAGTATTGAATGTTTCAAATTGAGTCAGCAATTTCTCAATTAATAACTTTTGCCTTTCCTGATTGCTTACTTCCACTATAGCAAGTAGATGTTTAAGATAGTGAAATCGATACTGTTTGGACTGGTTGAAATTCTTATCAATAAAATGGTTGATGGCTGTTTCCCACACTTCATCTTTTTGCAGCGATATAATGGTTTCGGTAGTTTGAGCTAAAAGTCCTTCTATATGTTTTTGAATCCGACTACTGTTTATATCAAGTGTTTTGTCAAATTCCAAACAGGTTTCAATGACATTGTGCAAGCACAGAAATCCGTCATTGTCCGCTACATTGGCCAGGTATTGTTTGATCACAGGAGACTGAGCCTCTTCCCAAAGGGTAATGATTTTTTTGAGCTGCGTCAAATCCACTTTCTTCTTGTTATTGGCTACCGCTTTCCAAGCTTTTAGGGTTAGCTCTATACTTTCTTCTGGTGTGATTTTGTGATTGGTCGTTTTGAAATGGTGGATAAATGATAAAGCCAAATCTTTATGCTTGGCCAATAATTCTTTTGTCCATGTAATGATCTCTTCTGGTTCTATCGATTCCAGAAGCTCATCCAATTCAGTTGTTTTTTTTCGCGATTTTAGTTTTGGCTGAACAGTCTTTTTGTTTTCTGTAATGTGTAGCAGCAGGGCTATTTTATGCTCACAGAACAGCTCACTGTTGGCGCAGTCGCAGTCATGCTCTGTTATCTTATTAGAAACAACAGTGAGTGAAACATCAAAAGTGTTTTCGCCTTTATCTATATAAGCTACATATTTTCCTTTGCTTATTTCATCGCACTCCCTAACCACAAATTTTTCAGCCGCTCTTAAAGCGGCTGGAGATAAAATAGTTGAATAGTTTTTTAGCGAAATTTCTTGCATAAGGCTTATTTGTTTTTTACTTTCCAATAATCTATCATGCTGTTCAGATGGATGACGGGTTTGCCAGTTACGTCGCCAATGTACCAATAGGCCCAGGCTTGAGTTTTTTGGCCATTCTCAAGGGCCACCTCTATCAGGCTTCTTTTGTATTGGGCTGTTTCTTCCTGTTCAGGATACAAACCTTCATAATCGTCCAACTGTGCCAGCACAAAGGACCATTCATGAGCATTTAGAATTTCATATAATTCACCTTTTATGACCTGTCCGGTATTTGTATCTGTAGCCACAGGATAGTCTCCTAGGTCATAAATGGTTCCAATGGTATTGGCATCTCCCACAAATCTGAAATGCTTAAATATGTACTCATAAGCAGAGCTTTTAAATCCGCTGAGTAGTGATCCGTAAACAAAAAGAAACTGATTGCCAGGTTGCATATAGGTAGGGTTTAAATTTTCAAACAGGATTTTATAACTTATCATCTATTAAGAAGACGTACACTTCCTTGGGTCCATGTACGCCCACTACTAATGTTTTTTCAATATCCGCTGTGCGGCTAGGCCCAGTGGCAAAAGTGATTAATGAAGGAATACTATTTCCATAGTTTACTTTAATACCTTCAAGTGCATCTTTTATATCATATACCATTTGGCTACTATAGGCAATGCAAATATGTATGGGGGCATATACACTGGTATTGCGTCCGCTTGGGTCGGAAGCGCACATTACAATGCTACCTGTTCTGCCTACCAGCCAATCGCATCGGGTGATGGCCACATCACAACCCGCCAGATCTGTGTCTTGTACTGTAAATTTTTTTTCAACTAAAAGTGAAATTGTTGGGTCAATACAATAAACCGAATCCCATTTGTTGGAAATAATCAGATCGGCACATTGTTGGGCTGCATCCTCCTCGCTGATGCAAAAGGCAAATTTGCCACCGAGCTCTGTAAACTTTTCGGCAAACTCTACTTCTACCTCCTGGCTCAATGGTAGAAACACTGAAGATTTGCCTTCACTTTTTGAAAAAGGAATTGGCGTTGATTGCACCAACGCCTCCCTGATTTTTCTTAATACGCTATCCTTTTTATTGGGCAACATATTTTATGATGTTTATAAAGCGTGTTTTGTTACTTCACTATCATAAGGCGGCACACCTGCAGATATTTCACCTTGTGGTTTTCCATCTTCTTCAAGTAATTTCTTTTCTTCGTAAGGTCTGGGCCCAATCAATGAAGCTACATCCGCCTGAAATAATACTTCACGCTCTAGTAAAGCCTCAGCTAATTTTTTTACCTCAGTTTTTCTTTCACTTAATAGGGATTTGGTTCTTTCGTAGCTATCCTCAATCAGCGTGCGCACTTCTTCATCAATCAGTTTAGATGTTTCTTCACTATATGGTTTCGTAAAGGAAGTCTCTTGTTGGGGGTCGTAGAAGCTCACGTTACCCACTTTATCATTCATGCCATAGATTGTTACCATGCTGTAGGCCATTCGAGTGATTTGCTGTAAATCATTCTGCGCTCCGGTCGAAATTTTTCCAAAGAAAATTTCTTCACTAGCCCTGCCTCCTAATGTCATACACATTTGATCGATAAGTTGATCTGTATTGTATAAATATTGTTCTTTTGGAGTGTATTGAGCATAACCCAATGCAGCAGTACCACGAGGAACAATGGTTACTTTCAACAAAGGATAAGCGTGTTCTAAAAACCATCCACAAATGGCATGGCCAGCTTCATGGTAGGCAATAATTCTTTTTTCTTCTGGGGAAATGATTTTGTTTTTCTTCTCCAACCCACCAATTACCCGATCCACCGCATCCTGGAAATCACTCATATCTACACCTGTTTTGTTTTTGCGGGCGGCAATAAGAGCCGCTTCATTACATACATTGGCAATATCGGCTCCGGCAAAACCTGGTGTTTGTTCGGCCAGTTTATGTACATCCAAACTATGAGAAGTTTTAATTTCTTTTAGGTGAACCTTAAATATCGCCTCACGTCCGGCAAGATCCGGTTTGTCAATGGAAATCTGACGGTCGAATCGGCCTGGGCGAAGCAAGGCTGAGTCCAACACATCTGGACGGTTGGTAGCTGCCAGCACAATGATTCCAGAATCGGTACCAAAGCCATCCATTTCCACCAGCATTTGGTTCAATGTGCTTTCTCTCTCATCATTGCTCATCATGGCATTTTTTCCCCGAGCACGTCCAATGGCATCTATTTCATCTATAAAAATAATACAAGGTGCTTTTTCTCTTGCCTGTTTAAACAAATCTCTCACCCTGCTGGCACCTACACCTACAAACATTTCAACAAAATCGGAACCACTCAGGCTAAAAAAAGGTACTTGTGCTTCTCCGGCCATAGCTTTTGCCAACAATGTTTTACCGGTTCCGGGAGGGCCTACCAATAATGCTCCCTTTGGAATTTTACCACCCAGACTGGTGTATTTTTTAGGATTTCGTAGAAAATCTACAATCTCCATTACCTCTACCTTAGCTTCATCCAACCCGGCTACATCTGCAAAAGTGATATTTACTCTGGTTCCTTTGTCAAACAAAGTGGCTTTAGATTTTCCAATGCTGAATATACCACCAGGTCCGGCACCACCTCCGGCACCACCACTCATTTTACGCATCAGCAAGATCCATACACCAAGTAGGAGAACGAATGGAAGAATATATCCGATTACCCGACCCAGCATATCGCTGTCATTATCCACTTTGGGCTCCATTTTGGCTACTGTTGGATGGGAGGTGTAAAATTCTCCTAACTTTTTTTCGAAAGTTTCACCATTTATTACCTGAAAGAAGAACTGCGCCTCATCACTGTTTTTGATGATGGATTTATCGCTGTTGCTTCCACCAGCGTTAGCGTCTTTCTTAGCCCAAACTCTTACTATATTTTTATTATTAATAATACTAAACTTATCTACTTCGCCTTTTTCCAGCATGGTAGTAAAGTTGGTAAAACTGATTTCCTGTTTAGAACTGCTCAACGGATTGATAAAGTTGATGAGCAGCATCACACCCAGTATGATAATAAAGGCCCAATAATTCCCAAATTTTGAGCCCTTTTTCGGTTCGCCCAAGTTATTGTTTTTATTGTTGTTTGAAAACGGATTGTTTTTATTTTCCTGCTTCGCCATTTTGTCTGTTTGTTATATAAGGATTAACCTGTATAAATGTTTAATATTCTAAAAAAATTATTCGTGTTCCTGACTAGGTGCATCGCTCCACATTTCTTCAAGATTGTAAAATTTTCTGGTTTCATCTTGCATCACATGTATCACCACATTCGCATAATCCATGAGCACCCATTGCAAATATTGAAATCCTTCTTTATGAAAAACGTTTTCTCCACAATTTTCCTTTACACAATTCTCAATATTATCTGCGATAGCTTTCACCTGTGGCTGACTATTGGCTGTACACACTATAAAAAAATCAGAAACAGCTTCTGGAATTTTCCTCAAGTCTAAGGATACAATTTGTTCGCCTTTTTTTTCCTGAATAGCGGCTATGATTGTACTGAACAGTTTGGATTTTCTGGTAAGCCTGACAGATGCAGTATTTTTGCGTTTTGTAAGGGAAGCTAATGATTCCAATAGAAGATTAAATTTTTATTTAGAGAATTACTTTATTCAATTCGAGAAACAATATATGGATAAATGTGTTAAAATGACTTTTGTTGACCGTAGTTTAACGATGAAATTTATTTATTATTGCTCAAAAATAACAAATATTGGCTCAACAATCACCAGATCATTACGCTTTTCCGCCTGTATTAGAACTTTTCTCAGTAGATAGTACCAATAATTATGCCTTAGGGTTGTTGCGACCATCTCACCTGACGGAGCGGCAGGAAAATGTCAAACATGGATGGGCCGTATTTTCACATGAGCAATTTGCAGGCAAAGGGCAAAGAGGAAAAGATTGGCTGTCAAAAACCGGTGAAAATATACATCTAAGTATCATTATTGAACCAAAATGTCTGCATTTGCAGCATCAGTTTGTCCTCATTGCTATTACGGCGCTGGTAGTCAGATCGGTTTTTGAGAAATATGCGCAGAGTGATATACTGATAAAATGGCCTAATGATATTTATTTTCAGGACAGGAAGGCAGGTGGAATCCTGATTGAAAATATCATTTCCGGCACCGAATGGAAATGGGCTGTGGTGGGTGTGGGGCTAAATATAAACCAGACAGGATTTGACCAGGATCTCCAAAAAAGAGCTGTTTCTCTACGACAAATCACGGGTAATACTTTTGATTGCTTGCAACTGGCTACCGAAGTGAGAAATGCAATACTGTCAAAATATTCGGATCTGGAAATGCAACGCACCTCTTTTCTTAAGATTTTAGAAGAGTACAATCAATATTTATTCAAAAAAAATGAACAGGTTTTATTTGAAAAGGACGGCCAACAGTTTGTTGCTAGGGTTCGGCAGGTTTTACCCAGTGGCCAGTTGGTGGTGCAAACAGATATAGAATTGCTTTTTGATTTTGGCGAAGTGAGTTGGGTATTGGAATAGGAAGAATGTATTTCAGATAATGATCAAGCCCGTTTAGGAAGAAGATGCGGCTGCTACTACCGCAGCTCATCATGTTATGGTGGCAATAGTTGCTGCATTAGCCAGCTCTTGCGATGCTTCGATACTAGAAGAATTGGCAATACTTACAAAATTATACCCCCATCCCTTCAATTCGTTTTTCCAGAGCAGGGCTCCATCCTTGGCATTCAGACAAATTAATATACCGGAACCGCCAATAAAAAGTTTGTCGCCTTCCAGCACTATTTGACCAATGGAATATCCCATACTACTTATGCTGGCAATATCCTTTAAATTTACTTCCCATTTTATGTCACCGGTTTTTTTATCAATAGCTGCTACACGGCCAAGACTCAGAATGTATAAATAGTGATCAATAAACGCCATATCAATTTTTGATTTGAAAGTACAGTAATTATTTATTTGCGTTCTATTTTTTTTATTAAGAGCTCAGGTTCATTGGTGGTGATAAAATCAATTTTTTCTGCCAAAAGCCAATCCATTACTTTTTCATCATTCACTGTCCAGGCGTTTGTTTGAATGCCAATCGACCTTGCCTCCTGTATCCAATTAGGATTTTTTTGAAATATACTGAAATGATAATCGGCGTCCAATCCGTCGGCTTTCAGTTGAGCAGGACTTTTGTCCCCATTCAGATATTGAACCGGAGCGGTAGGATCTAATGCTTTTACCTTTTTACAGACCTCATAGCTAAAGGCAATATAGACTACTTGTGATTGTCCTTTTAGTTTTTTCACCATTTCTACCACCCTGGTGGCCAGAGCCAGGGAACGCGCTGCACTTATTTTTGAAGTTTTGATTTCTGCTATTAGCTTAGTGTTGGTTTGGGATAGACCTGTTATTAAATACTGTTCCAGGGTAGGTATTTTTTCTCCATTGGGCAAAGTTTTTGTTTGCAGTTGCGCATAAGTAGTAGTCTCTATTGGGATACCTAAAAATTCTGGATCATGATTGATGACCAGGATATTGTCCGCTGTCATGTGAATGTCGAACTCAGCACCTCCGCAACCCAGTGCGATAGCGGCTTTGAGCGAAGCAAGCGAGTTTTCGGGTGTCCCCGTATTTTTAAATGCACCACGGTGGGCGATCACTTTATTGCTAAATGGAATATTTCTTTTTGTAGTCATTTTTTGAGAAGTACAGGCCGTTAATAAAATGGATACCACAACGCCAAATAGGATAAAATGTTTCATTAAAGAGATGAATTATGCGGATAAAAATAACCAAAGAAATGGATTTGAACAGGTGAATTTGAAAACGGATCCATTTATTAACGTAAGCGAAACTTGCCAATGATTGTTTTATCATTTTCTGCTTCTCTAGCCTCACATTCCAAACCACAACGGTGATAACCTACCCGAATAGTTTGCCACAGATACGTCATTACAAATCCAAGGAATCCCAATCGCTGGTATTGTTCTATATGTTTAAGTTCATGTCTCAACCATGATGTATTACCCAAAAACTTTTCTTTGGACACGCCATACAAATATATACATCGTCCAAAAACGATGGCCATGCTTTTGGTTCTCAACTTGGTAGAAGCCAGTTTGGCAATCCAAGATCTTTCTTTAATGGTATAGAATATCAATGCAAGAATATTATTGCAAATGTAATCCAGCATAGCATAAATGGGATGAGTACTGCACTACAAAATAAAGTGTGCGACGCAACAAAGATCAGTTATGTTTACCTGCTTGGCCAATAATATTTATTTTTGCTGGCTAATTAATGTTTAAGTAAGGTTTTATGAGTGAATTTAAAAGAGTATTGGTTACCGCCGCTTTGCCATATGCCAATGGGCCGGTGCATATTGGCCATCTGGCGGGTTGTTATATACCAGCAGATATATATGTGCGCTACCAGCGGGCACAAAAAAGAGATGTGAAGTTTGTGGGTGGGAGCGATGAGCATGGTGTGCCCATTACCATTCGTGCTATGAAAGAGGGGGTTACTCCTCAGCAGATAGTGGACAAGTACCATGAACAGATAAAGCAGAGTCTGGGACAAATGGGTATTTCCTTTGATATTTATTCCAGAACCACCAGTCCGGTACATCATAAAACAGCGGCAGATTTTTTTAAAAAATTATTTGATGAGGGCTTGTTTGAAGAAAGAGAGTCTGAGCAGTATTATGATGAGAAGGCAAATATGTTTTTGGCCGATCGATACATTGTGGGCACTTGTCCGGTATGTAGCAATGACAATGCTTATGGCGATCAGTGTGAGCGATGCGGTAGCGCCCTGTCTCCTGATCAGTTGATCAATCCACGTAGCACACTGAGCGATGTAGTGCCTGTGAAGAAGAAAACAAAGCATTGGTATTTTCCTTTACAGGACTATGAATCCTTTTTGAAAAAATGGATTTTGGAAGATCATACCGAGTGGAAGAATAATGTTTTTGGTCAATGTAAAAGCTGGCTGGACAACGGTTTGCAACCAAGAGCGATGACGCGTGACAGCAACTGGGGTATCAAAGTTCCGCTGCCAGATGCCGAAGGGAAAGTGTTGTATGTTTGGTTTGATGCACCAATAGGTTATATATCAGCGACCAAAGAGCTGACCGAAAACTGGGCCGACTACTGGTGCAAAGAAGATACGAAGCTGGTGCATTTTATAGGCAAGGATAATATTGTCTTTCATTGTATCATTTTTCCGGCTATGTTAAAAGCGCATGGAAATTTTGTGTTGCCCGACAATGTGCCGGCCAATGAGTTTCTGAATATAGAAGGCGATAAAGTATCCACCAGTCGTAACTGGGCAGTGTGGGTGCATGAATATGTCAAAGATTTCCCCGGCTGTGAAGACGTGTTGCGCTATGTGCTTTGTGCCAATGCACCAGAGAATAAGGATAATGATTTTACTTGGAAGGATTTTCAGGACAGAAATAATAATGAACTAGCGTCCATTTTTGGGAATTTTATCAACCGCACTTTTGTGCTGATGCATAAATTATGTGAAGGGAAAGTGCCCCGATTGCATACTGATGTGCTGGATGAGAAAGATAAGGGCATCATAGCAGATATCGAGGCAGCCAAGGGAAAGGTTCAAACAGCGCTGGAACATTACCGTTTCAGAGATGCACTTTACGAAGTAATAGACTTAAGCCGAAAAGGTAATAAATACATGCAGGAAAAAGAACCCTGGATTCTGGCAAAAAGTTTAACTCAGATATTTCCAAAAGAAGAGGCTGAAACGATTGCTCAAAAAAGTATTGACAATTGCCTTCACCTTTGTCTGCAATTGACTGCGAATCTGTCTATTCTTATCAATCCTTTTTTGCCCGCCACTGCTGGAAA
This sequence comes from Niabella sp., assembly GCA_035434405.1. Taxonomy (GTDB): domain Bacteria; phylum Bacteroidota; class Bacteroidia; order Chitinophagales; family Chitinophagaceae; genus Niabella. The sequence goes on from DAORWU010000007.1 coordinate 32,966, forward strand.
AATGACCTATATGATGAAGGTGGTGGAGCGCATGTTGGATTGGGAAAATGCGGGCAGAATAGATTTGTTAAAACCGGGATATGCCCTGCGTGCACCAGAAATTTTGTTCAGAAAAATAGAGGATGCAGAAATAGAAGCGCAGATACAAAAACTGAAAGCCGGAGTAGCAGAAACAGCAAAAACCATCGAGCAGGTTTCGACCGCTCCGATTTCTATTATCAAACCCGAAATTCAGTTTGATGATTTTGCAAAAATTGACCTGCGCACCGGAGTTATTCTGTCAGCAGAAAAAGTAGCCAAAGCCGATAAATTATTAAAACTTGAAATTGACCTAGGATATGAAAAACGTACCATCGTTTCTGGTATTGCCCTTCATCATGCGCCAGAAACCATTGTGGGAAAGCGTGTAGTGGTAGTGGCCAATCTGGCTCCCAGAAAAATGCGGGGAATTGAGAGTAACGGTATGATATTAATGGCTGAAAATTCAGATGGGAAATTGATTTTTGTGAATTCTGATACGGAAGTGGCCAATGGAAGTTCAGTAAGTTGAGGTGTGGGTTTTTTTAACTGCCTCATTTGATTACTATAGAAATTGGGGGTAAAAAATTTTGTTGGGAAAAGGCATTAAACAGAAGGAAACAGATAAGTACGAATTTTAAGTTTGTTAAAAACGCCTAGCAAATGTAGAATTCGTATTAATTCAATTTGCTTGCGAACAGAAAGCCAAAACGGAAGACATCTAGGCTTTGATAATATTTGGCTTAGGAAAGCATAAATAACAAGCCTTTTCTTTTTGCAAGCATCTTATTTTATACTGAAATATTGGCGTTAGTGGTCATGCTATGACGACAGTGCAACTTAATACGGACAACAAAAAAACAAACAGGAAAGGATTATATTTAAGAATAAAATATGAGAAAAGTAATTGCAGCAACAAATATCACAATTGACGGAGTTTATGACCACACTGAGGGACTATCGGACGAAGAAATCCATCAACACTACGCAGACCTTTTAGACTGTGCGGACATTATCCTTTATGGTAGGACGACCTACCAATTAATGCAATACTGGCAGACACTGTTAACAAACCCATCAGGCGACAAAACAGCGGACAACTTCGCCATTGCAATTGACAAAATTCAAAAAACTGTTTTTTCATACACACTCAAAAAAACAGGCTGGGACAGTGCGAAACTTGCAACTAAATCTTTGGAAGACTTTGTTAGAGAATTAAAGCAACAATCTGGCAAGGACATCCTTGTTGGCAGTCGGAGTTTAATAATGCAACTTATGAACTTAAATTTAATAGACGAGTTCCAACTTTGCATTCAACCTGTTGTTGCTGGTAAAGGTTCGCAATTGTTTGACAAGGTAAACGAAAGGACTATTCTCAAACTTACTAAAACCAAAAACTTTGCTAACGGGGCTTTAATCCTTTATTACGAACCTACAGTAAAATGACAGCAAATATTGACCGGCAAACCATCGTGGACAGAAAAGCACGAACCGCTAACAGGGTATTACCAAAACCGAAGCTGAACGCCTTCGATTGGACATTTGTGCAAGGTTCAACATCCGTTTTTTGATTGAACTTTAGTGCTAAAAATCCCCGCCTTTGGCAATACCCGAACCGAAGAAATTAGATTCTTGAAATATTATTATTTCGTGTGTTAACAATTCTTCTAAATCCCTTTTGAATGTTACTATCTATAAATTTTGTTTTAGGTCTATATTCCTTTTTATATTATTGTGTGAAATCTATTATCAAAAATGTTTTACTGCGAATGGTTCTATACGATACCTTTGTTGCCCACTCAAACTAAATAAAAACGATTATGGATTTCAGGATTGAAAAGGATACCATGGGCGAAGTGAAAGTGCCCGTTGATGCGTATTATGGTGCACAAACTCAGCGTTCGGTTGAGAATTTTAAGATTGCACAGGACATTAATAAAATGCCTAGAGAAATTATTAAAGCATTTGCCTACCTTAAAAAAGCGGCTGCCATTACCAACCAAAAAGCAAAAGTGTTGCCTAAAGCTAAAAGCGTGCTGATTGGCAAAGTGTGTGACGAGATTCTGGAAGGGAAATTGGACGATCAGTTTCCACTAGTAGTATGGCAAACGGGTAGTGGCACCCAAAGCAATATGAATGTGAACGAAGTGGTGGCCTACCGTGGTCATGTGCTGAATGGTGGCGGTCTGACGGATAAGGAAAAAGTGCTGCATCCCAATGACGACGTGAATAAGAGCCAAAGCAGTAACGATACATTCCCAACAGCGATGCACATTGCGGCGTATAAAATTTTGGTGGAAAGCACCATCCCCGGAATCGAAAAACTGCGTGATACCCTGAAGAAAAAGAGCAAACAGTTTATGAAAGTGGTGAAGATAGGACGTACTCATTTTATGGATGCTACCCCGCTCACCCTGGGACAGGAAATTAGTGGCTATGTGTCGCAATTGGACCATGGTTTGAAGGCCATAAAAAATACGTTGGCTCATCTGAGCGAGTTGGCTTTGGGTGGCACGGCAGTAGGCACGGGCATCAATACGCCGGAGGGCTATGCCGAAAATGTGGCGGCAGAAATTGCAAAGCTTACCAAACTTCCTTTTAAAACAGCGGACAATAAATTTGAAGCACTGGCCGCACATGATGCTGTGGTGGAAGCCCATGGGGCTTTGAAAACAGTGGCAGTGAGTTTGATGAAAATTGCTAATGATATCCGCATGTTGAGCAGTGGCCCACGCAGTGGCATTGGTGAAATTTATATTCCGGACAATGAACCAGGTTCATCCATCATGCCAGGAAAAGTGAACCCCACCCAATGCGAAGCCTTAACCATGATTGCGGCTCAGGTGTTGGGCAATGATGTAGCCATCAGTGTGGGTGGTGCTAATGGTCATTTTGAACTGAACGTGTTTAAACCCATGATGATTTACAATTTTCTACACAGTGCCCGACTGATTGCTGATGGTTGTGTCTCGTTCAACGACAAGTGTGCCATGGGTATAGAACCAATAAAAGAAAATATTAAAAAACACGTGGACAATTCGCTGATGCTGGTAACCGCACTCAATACAAAAATTGGTTATTACAAAGCAGCCGAAATAGCGCAAAAAGCACATAAGGAAGGAACCACTTTAAAAGAAATGGCGGTGAAACTGGGCTACCTCACGCCCCAAGAATTTGACGAGTGGGTGGTGCCTGCGAATATGGTAGGAGAAATTTAGAATTGAAATTGTTGCTCCGGTTTCTTGTGTCTGCATCAGAAACCGGGGTATTTTTTTTGTACCAACTACAGTACTACTATCAATAACTTTTGCGGTTTGTCCGCCGTGGCGGATCGTACTCTTGTACTACTATCCACTTCTCCTTTCAGTCCATGTTGAGTCATGAAAAATGCACTCCATTATAGTAGCTAATCGACTATTCAAATTGTCAACTTCCTACTTCCTTGGTGAGCAAAGGGGTAAGGTCTTAATGAAGTTCATATTTCTATTCATCCATCAGATCCGGGCGACGTTCTTGGGTGCGTTTCAGTGCTTGTTCATATCGCCAGTCTTCAATTTTTTTATGGTCACCACTCATCAGCACATCCGGCACTATCATGCCTTGAAAATCTACTGGTCGTGTAAATACAGGCGGTGCCAATAGGTTGTCCTGAAAAGAATCGGTTAGTGCCGATGTTTCATCGCCCAGTACGCCGGGTATAATTCTACCAATCGCATCTACCAATACCGCCGCCGCCAGTTCGCCACCGCTGAGTACATAGTCGCCAATGGATATTTCGAGGGTTACATATTTTTGGCGGATACGCTCGTCAATACCTTTATAATGCCCGCAGATGATGAGTAAATTATTTTTTATAGAAAGCGTGTTGGTTATTTTTTGATTGAGGGTTTTACCATCCGGTGTAACATAAATAATCTCATCATATTTTTTAGTGGTCTTTAATTCCTCAATCGCATTTGCCAAAGGCTCGCACATCATTACCATGCCGGCGCCGCCACCATATTGATAATCGTCCACCTGGCCATATTCGTTCACGGCCCATTTGCGTAGCTGATGTACTTGAACATTCAGCAAACCTTTGTCCTGCGCACGTTTCATGATGCTGTGTGAAAAAGGGCTTTGTAATAAATCGGGTTGAACGGTTAAGATATCTATGTGCATGAATGAGTTTTGTAATTTGAGATTTGGGAATAGTTTTTAGGCCAATTATGGCAGTTTCTTTATTTCCTTTTCTTTAATAATACTGACGCTTTCAATTTCGGACTTATCAAAAATGGAGAGCAAATAGACTATTTTGTTAATCGGTTTACGTATTGGCGATGGTGGGGCATTTGAAAAACGTCGGCCCAACTTTAGCCCCAATGCCCAATAGAATTACAAATATTGAGTTTACAACTGTCAGCCCAACAATTGCCAATACAAAGTTGGCATTAGTTTTTATTTACTTTTCGCAATTCTAAATCCAAATCCGTCGTTACGTGTCCCTTTTGGTGATTGGTATCTGACTTCTGGCATGTGAATTCCATATTCTAATGGTCTTCCGTCTGCACTTTGTGTTTCGTAAAACCAACTAACACCTTTTGAAATTTTATAATCTCCTTCTGTCGGTCCTTGTGGATTTTTCTTACTCACCAAACTGTCCTTTTCGGGGTTATACCAATCAAAAACCCATTCGCCAACATTTCCTGTCATATCATATAGTCCAAGTTCATTAGATTTAAGAAGTCCAACTTTATGAAATGTGCTGTCTGAGTTTTCTTTTACCCAACCTACTTCAATCGGATTATTGCCACCACTATATTTATACCCTTTTGTGTTTTTACCCCCTTTGGCTGCATATTCCCATTCTGCTTCTGTTGGAAGTCTTCCACCTACCCATTTTGCAAATTCATTTGCTTCGTCCCAAGTCGCAAGCATAGGATTTTCGTCAATCCATTTATAATATACTTTAATTCCGTGTGCACTTTCAATAGGTGCATCAGGCATTTTTCCGCCTGTTGCTTCACAAAATTCTCTAAATTGTTTGACGGTTATTTCATATTTACTAATGTAAAAGTCGTCCAGTTCAACAATTCTATGAGGACTTGTAAAACCATTTATCGTGTCGCCTTTGGGACTAATAATAATCTGATTTTTACCTTGCTCAAAAGTACCTCCTTCAACAAAAATCCAGTCAATTTTGTCTTGACTGTGTCTGCAAGAAGTAAATAATAATAATAATAAGCCAACTAAAAATGTTAATATCAATTTTGTCATAATTGTCTGTTTAAAATTACTGGCAACATAACTATATGGGTAATAATGAGTGCGCCACCACCTTTGCCTTTAAATGTAATAGCCAGACGTATTTTGTAGCAGTTGTTGCCGAGTGAATATCTTGTACAGGATTTTCTTCAAGCCCGTCTAAAAGTTTGATGTACTCTGTTTTAAAGGATGGATATTTTCTCACCAATCGCATAAGCTTTTTGTCAAACTCAGGTATCGTAAGTATTTTAAATCTCATTCAAAAATTCTCTTGCAGCACGATCTTTCATTGCTCCTGCTTTTATAAGTTTTACTTCTTCCACGGCCTGCTGCAATTCAATCAGCAAAAGCGGCTTTTTTTCTTGGTGTCTTTTTTTACCGAAGTTGTTTTTACATAAGAAATATCGTTCAGTACTTCCATCAATCCTGCAGCTTTTTCGTCGGGTATTTCTAACATAATTTTCATGCTATAAAATTACAGGTTAATCGCCTTCCATAAAATCGTCCAGGTTTCTACGCTCCTTTTTGGTGGGGCGACCAATCTTGCTAAGTCGTTTACCACTATAGAAGGAGGCTGCCTGAACTTTTGCTTTTTCTAGTTCTTCCGCTGGTGTAAGATCGGCATAATTTTTTATGGCTTCTTCATATTTTACACGGGTATGTAACAGGCTGATGACTTTGATCACCCATTTTCTACCTTCGGTACGAATCTCGTAGATATCTCCCAGATGAACATTTTTTCCTGGCTTTGCCGAATCTTCATTGTATTTCACTTTGCCACTATTGCAGGCATCCGTTGCCAGTCTTCTGGTTTTGAACAGGCGAATGGACCAAAGGTATTTGTCCAGCCGTAGTTTCTCTTTATCTGTCATTGATTCAAAAGTAATAGGTAGATGGTAAAATAGCCAGCGTAGTAAAACACGACATTCTTTTTATCAATATTTCTTTTTTTCTGCCCAAAGTTCATTGAATGACTTTTTTGGAAATTTCAGAGGGCTTCTGTTTTTAGTCCAGACACCAGCAATGGAGTTGATCATGGTAGATTTCATGTTTCCGTTTCCAATATTCATCCATTTGCGTTTAAGCATTGCCATCTTCCAAAACTTCCAAGCCATTTTTTCTGTAGCAGGAGCATAGCCGGCATGGGCGGCTTCGTGTCTGTTTTCGAGGAGCAGTTCATGTAGGTTGATGCGAACCGGACAAACCTCAGTACAATTGCCACAGAGGGATGAGGCATGGCTTAAATGTTTCCAATCTTTCATCCCTTTTAGATGAGGGGTGATAACGGATCCAATCGGGCCACTATAGGTGGTTGCATAAGTGTGACCGCCAATGTTTTTATACACCGGACATGCATTCAAGCATGCACCACACCGAATGCAATACAAGGCTTCTCTTACTTTTTCATTGGCCAATAGTTTTGTACGACCATTGTCTAATAGGATGATATACATTTCATCCGGACCATCCACCTCATTTGCCTGTCTGGGGCCGGTTACAATGGTACTGTAAGAAGTGACACGCTGGCCGGTTCCAAAAGTGGCAAGCATGGGCCAGAACAAAGCCAGATCGGTCAATGATGAAATTACTTTTTCAATACCAACAATAACAATATGCGTTTTAGGCATGGAGCAACTCAGTCTGGCGTTACCTTCGTTTTCTGTAATAGCAATGCCACCAATGTCGGCAATTATGAAATTGGCTCCGGTAATGCCTACCTCGGCTTCGGCATATTTTTGTCTTAGTTTTTCTCTGGCTACCAGTGTTAACTGTTCAGCAGATAAGGATGGATCTGTTCCCAGTTTTTCTGCAAATAGTTTCGCAATGTCTCCTTTGCTTTTATGCATGGCAGGAGTTACAATGTGGTAAGGAGGTTCGTCATCCAACTGCTGAATGTATTCGCCCAGATCTGTTTCCACACTTTCTATCCCGTTTTCTTCAAGTTTTTTGTTCAGGTGGATTTCTTCGGTCACCATGCTCTTGCTTTTGACCACAGTTTTGCAGTTCTTATTTCTGCATATTGTCAGCACAACTTCATTGGCCTGAGCGGCATCTTCGCACCAAATTACCTTGCCACCCCTTGAACTGATTTGAGCTTCAAAGTTCTCGAGTTGCAGATCAAGGGTTTCAATGGCTTTCCATTTTAAGTTCTTGGCTCGCATTCTGGCCAGCTCCACATCATCAAATTGTTTCTTTCCTCCGGGTACGGATTTGTTGTATTTTGAGATATTGAAATTGATGACCTGGCGATGATCTCTGTCTGCGGCTTTTTGTTTACTGGCTTTGCCAAAAATATCGGATGTGTGAGACATGTAATTGTTTTTGGATTAGTTTGAACAACACTATTTTTCTTGTTTATGCATGGCTACTGCTTGGTCTAAAGCTTCGTAAAACGCTTCACCATATTTTCGAATCAGGGGTTCTTTCAAAAATGCATGAACCGGAACTTTTAGCTTTTCGCCAAGCGCACAACCCGGACTGCAAAGCTTTTCCCTTGGTTCGTAATTCAGTCTTTCATAGTCTCCATGAACTCCTTTATATGCTATGATGGGGTACAAATGGCAGCTAATTGGTTTTTTCCAGAAAATTTTTCCTTCATTATAAGCCTGTTCAAATGCGCATTTTATCAATCCGTTTTTTTCACGAAAAGCATACACACATATTTCATTATCGCTTGCCAATGTAGGCGTTACCCATCCAAATTCTTCGCTAAAGGAATAAAAGCCGCTTTGTTCAACTTCCTTTATGGCATCTTCGGTCATATAGGATTTAATGATTTCAAAATGGTTTTCTACTTCCTTTAATTCCGCTTCTGTTAATGGGGCACCAGCATCACCTTCTTCGCAACATCCACCTTTGCATTTAGATAAATCACATACAAATTGTGCCTCGGCGATGTCATCACTTATTATTTTGTTTTCAATTATTATCATGGTACTTACTGAAGCTAAAATATCTTCTTATTAATATATAAAAATAGGGATTAGATTGATTGAATTTGATATCCAAACCCGAACAAAGGTATCAAATTAATGTGCTGGGATTTTTTAAAATGAAATAGTTTTTATTGAGACTGAGTAAGGCTGCTGTGGTAATTTGTAATTTTATCACTGAATCAGGCAATGTTTAAAACTTTCGGAATTAATTGTTTATGTGTAGAGATGGATTATTTGATCTCACCATCCTAGAAATATTGTTTAGGTAGTTAGTGCATTCGATGTCGGACAGCCAGGTGGTCATGATAGGGGATTTTGGCACTGGCAGTACTTTGAGTAAAAATTATAGGGGACTAAACTTGGTGAAACAATAGTTCATATCGATGAAAGACATTTCAAACAATGTTGTTCTTTTCAAACATTGCCGATATGCAGAATGGTTCTCATCTCAGTTAAAAGTTAGACTGAGTATAGTGAAGAACTTGATCAACTATACTTTTGCCTGTATCACTACTTTAACCTGTTTTACCCGGTTGCGTTCCATATCGAGTACAGTAAACTCAAAATCACCACTAACCAATATGCTATTTGCCTGAGGTAGGTCTCCAGATATTTCATTAATCAAACCGCCAAGCGATTCGTTGTCACCACGCACTTTGTCGAAAGTGTTCACGGGTATCTGCAAGGTTTTACAAACATCGTGCAACATGGTGCTGCCTTCAAAAATATAAGTATTGTCATCCAGTTTTTTACTTAGCTCTTCATCTTCATCAAACTCATCTTTTATATCACCTATTACTTCTTCCAAAATATCTTCCAATGTAACAATGCCACTGGTGCCTCCAAACTCATCCACCACAATGGCAAAATGCAAATGTTTGTTTTGAAACTCAATCAATAGATCCTCAATTAATTTGGAGTCAGGAACAAAAAAAGGTGGTCGTATCACACCATGCCAGTCAAAGTCTGGATTCTGCAAATGAGGAACCAGATCCTTGATATTGATGATACCCTCAATTTCATCCAGGTTTTCTTTATAAACCGGTAATCTGGAAAAGTGCAATTCTTCAATCTTTTGAATCAGCGCACCAAAAGGAGTATTGTAATCAATTCCACTTACATAAAGCCGGCTTTTCATTACTTTTCGAACCGATATTTTCCCAAATTTCACTATACTCTTCATGATGTTTTTTTCCTCCTGAGAGGCTTCTTCATCCGGTTGAATATCTATGGCTTCATCAAATTGTTGCAAACTGGTCTCCTCAGCCAGATCGGTGCCAAAGGATTTGCCCATTTCGTCTGCTACCGACACAATCCCTTTGCTGATACGTCTGAACACTAGATGAATGATTTCAACCACCACGATTAGTATGGGCCATTCATAGGCAAATCGCAAACTGTTTTGCCTTGCCCATACCCTTGGAAATATTTCCAAAGGAAAAAGTATCAGAAAAGCAATGGCTAACCATTTTCCTACTATAGCATACCAAGTATGAAGATAGGTAGGAGGGGTGTATAAATTGATCAGATAGTTGGTTAAAATGATCAGGCAAATATTTAGAATAGTTTTAGAAATGAGCATAGAGGTGTAAAGCTCCTTTGGCTCTTCCAGTAGATTGATTATGCGACGTGCAGAGGGTTGTTGCTTGGTTTTTAAGATGTCCAAATCCTTATCCGATAATGAAAAAACGGCAGCCTGAGATCCGGAAACAGAAAAGGACAGAAAGATGAGCAATAACATACCAACCACTAAAAAAGTGCTGCTTTGAGTGCTTGGTTCTATTTGACCCAGGCTCTGGAGTAGAGTGGCATTTGGTAAGGTAAACAAGGTATAATTTATTGATGAAGCCGAAAATTAAAACTATTTCTTAGATCGTGGAAAATGATTTTTTTAAAAACCAATAGAAGGGTTTTCTCCCTCGTTACTTGCAGTATGGGATTCTCCAGAATCATGTTCATGCGGCATGCCATCTACTTTTTTATCCAGCATGATGAGGTTTTCGCCTACCACTTCTGTTATGTATTTTTTAGCACCGTCTTTATCTTCCCAACTTCTGGTTCGTAATCTTCCTTCTATATAGACCAAGCTGGATTTGTGTAAAAACTTATGTGCCAAATCTGCCAAACCTCGCCACAATACTACCGTGTGCCATTCAGTTTGTGAAACCAATTTGCCAGAACGATCTTTAAATGTTTCCGTAGTAGCCAGGGGAAATTTTGCTACTGCAATATTTCCTTCCAATGTTTGTACTTCGGGATCTTTACCTAAATTTCCAATCAACATGACCTTGTTAACGCCTCTCATAATTATTGTTTTTCCTGATGAACTTTTTGCTTATCTAATGCGGATTAAAATTAGAAGATTTTAAGCATTTGAAAAAAATAATTAAAGTCGATCTGGTTTATAGGTTATAAAGGTGATTTGGTTGAAATAGGATTGATATACTCTTGTAAAAATGAATTAATGATTTTAGGGAAAGCGAATGTTTTTAAGTCCTTCCGGGTTATCCAGATATAATCATTTGAGGCATTTGATTGGAGAGGTACAATAGCTTTGAAAAATACAGCATGAATAGTTTGATGTGTAAGTATTTGATTGAACTCCTTTTCAATTTTTTGTAAGCGAATATTTCTGGGAATCCAGTCGTTTTGAACAAGTGTGTCGGTGATTTCCTGACTGGAATATTTTCGGGAGGTTTCAATCATGGGAAACTCAAACAGGTGCCTCCAGATATCATTTTTTGTTCTTTGTTTTATGGCGATTTTCTTTCGGTGTTCGAGGATAAAAAAATTGAAATAGCGATGGGTTTTTAGAATTCTTTTTTTCTTGACTGGTAGTTTTTCAATATTGTTAGTTAGATAGGCTTTGCAAAACTTGTTAAAAATACAGGTATCGCAAACAGGGTTTGTTGGCTTACAAACCGTCGCACCAAAATCCATAATAGCCTGATTATGGTCACCGGGTTTTTGAATATTCAATAATGTATTAGCCAGTTTTTCGAATGTCTTTTTCCCCTCGCTGCTATCAATGGGATCAGTGATATAAAAAACCCTGGATAGCACTCGATGCACATTGCCGTCCACCACGGCACACGGTGCGTTGAAAGCAAAGGAGGCAATAGCTGCGGCGGTGTAGGGTCCAATTCCTTTTAGTTTTATTATCTCTTCATAATGATTAGGGAATATATCATTTTTGTCCTCATGAATGCATTTTGCTGTTGCAATCAAGTTTCTACATCTGGAATAATATCCCAGCCCCTCCCAAAGTTTAAAAACCTCATTTTCATTTGCTAAGGCAAGGTCTTTGATGGTTGGATATTTTTTAATGAATCGGTTATAGTAATCCAATCCTTGTTCCACCCTTGTTTGTTGAAGAATTATTTCACTAATCCAGATTCTGTATGGGTCGTTTTCTCCTTTCCAAGGCATTTTTCGTTTGTTTTGTGTATCATTCCATAACAAAAGAATTTTGCTGAAATTGTTGATATTCAAAATATTATGTATTACTTTGCTCAATAAGATAAATTATTTTTTGTAAAACTATTGATTTGGATTAAAAAATGTTTATAACTTAGAAGTAGAATGCATAATAAACTGAGTTACAGTTTGATTTAATAAAAATTTAAACACTTATCATTTATGCGAAAAGCTGACTTAGTAAACAAGATTTCGGATAAAACAGGTATCTCCAAAGTGGATGTACTAGTAACGCTGGAAACGATGTTTAAGGAAGTAAAAGACACTTTGGCATCGGGCGAAAATATTTATATACGTGGTTTTGGTAGCTTCATCACAAAGAAAAGAGCGGCTAAAATTGGGCGTAATATAAAAAAGAATGTTGCTGTTCATATCCCTGAACATTATATTCCTGCATTTAAGCCGGCAAGGGAGTTTAATATCGAAGTAAAGAAACTTAAAGAACCCAAACCGGATGAAGGTCCTGGGAAAGATTAAACTGTAGGAACTCTTGTTTTTTGTAAACATTATTTTTTGTTTGAAAAATTCTTTTTAAACAATTTGTACTGTATTGGGGTTAAGTTTGCAATCCAAATTTTTTTTAAATTGTGAAGAAGCCTCAATTTGTTACAATAATAGTTGCAGTTTTTGCTGTGGGTCTGCTTTGGGCATTTGGCAAAACAGTAAATAAAAACGCTAACCTTCACAAAGGTCATGACCATGACAATCCCTCGCAAAACGCATCAGAAGGTGTTTTAACGTCTTCTTTTTCAATAGATAGTGCAATTGCAAATGCCACCAGCGCTTTGTCAAAATCCAATATTGAAAGCATAAATAATTTGAAGGCGGAGTTGTCGAAAACCAAAGAGCCCTCTCAAAAAGCGCATGTTTTTCATCAGCTATCCAGGTTTTGGAAAGAGACTGGAAAATCATTTATTCCGTTTGCTTGGTATACTGCCGAAGGAGCAAGGTTGGAAAATTCAGAAAAAAACCTCAATTTCGCAGGCCAATTGTTTTTAGACAATCTGCAACAGGTGGAAGATGGGGACCTGAGAAGATGGATGGCGTTGCAGGCAAAAGATTTGTTAGAAAGTTCTTTGAAGTTGAATCCCGATAATGATTCTGCCAAAGTTGGTATTGGCGCTACCTATCTTTTTGGAGGTATTTCTGCAGCACCTATGCAGGGTATCTCAAAGATTAGAGAGGTTGTAAATCGGGACAGTACAAATGTCTATGCTCAAATGACGCTGGCAATGGGGTCATTGATGAGTGGACAAGCTGATCTTGCAAGACAAAGATTGGAAACCATTCATCACATAGATAGTAAGAATGTGCAGGCGATATTGCTTCTTGCAGATCTTTTTGAAAAGCAGGGAGATAAGACCTCTGCAGTAAAATGGTATGAAAAAGCAATTCCCCTTAGTTCTGAACATCCTCAGATGAGAGCAGAACTGGAAAAAAGGGTGCTTGCTTTGAAACAGTAGATATTTTCAGATTTATTTAATAAACTATATTTAAAATTATTCATTATGCCTTGTGGTAAAAAAAGAAAACGTCATAAAATAGCAACTCATAAGCGTAAAAAAAGATTGAGAAAAAACCGTCATAAAAAGAAATAGATTTTCTTTTTTCAAAAACATATTGGCATAAACCCCGTATAATTTTTGCTACGGGGTTTGTGCAATTACTTACGTTTTCGGCCACTTTATTGTTATATGCATTTCCCATCCTGCAAATGCCATATTACTTTCTGCCTGCATGAAACGCTAAAGTAGTCAGGTTTTATATATAGGCATAGGAATATATTCACATTTTTGATGAATAAAGAAATTGTAATTAATGCAGCTCCTACCGGTGTTGAAATAGCTCTTTTAGAAGATAAGAAACTGGTAGAATTGCATAACGAAAAAAGTGATGCCCGCTTTGCAGTCGGCGATTTGTACCTAGGAAAGGTAAAACGCCTGATGCCGGGTTTGAATGCAGCATTTATCGATGTTGGTTTTGAGAAAGATGCGTTTTTGCATTATACTGACCTAAGTCCGTATGCAAAATCGCTATTAAAATTTACCAATCTGTCCATTAATGCAAACAATGGTAGTCCGCTTGATTTTTCTAAATTCGAAGTGGAACCGGAGATTGTAAAAACGGGTAAGATAAATGAAGTATTAGGTGGAAAACCGCATGTGCTGGTTCAAATTCTTAAGGAGCCCATTGCATCCAAAGGACCTAGGCTTAGCTGTGAACTGTCATTGCCAGGCAGGTTTGTAGTAATAACACCTTTTAATAATATTGTCGCTGTTTCCAAAAAAATTCATTCTTCTGAAGAAAGGAAACGACTGCAAAAAATTATTGAGGCTGTTAAACCAAAGAACTTTGGAGTAATTGTTAGAACGGCAGCAGAAGGAAAAAATACAGCTGAGCTTTATGAGGATTTGGCAAATCTGGTCAATATCTGGAATACAGTACAACAGAATTTGAAAGGGGCTGTTCCTCCCACCAAAATATTTAGTGAGCAAAATAAAACCAATAGCATTCTGCGTGATTTGCTAAGTGCTGACTATAATCGCATCATTACCAACGATAAAAATATTTTCAACGAAACTAAAAATTATCTTCTTCGAATAGCTCCAGAGAAGGCAGAAATTGTCAATCAGGCGCAGGGAAATGTTTTTGACTCACTGGGGATTACAAAACAAGTGAAGGGGTCGTTTGGAAAAACTGTTACTCTGAATAGTGGTGCCTACCTAATTATAGAACACACTGAAGCTTTGCATGTCATAGATGTGAATAGCGGCTATAAAAATGTTGGTAATAATCAGGAACAGAATGCCCTTGAAACTAATCTGGAGGCTGCTGCTGAAATAGCAAGACAATTGCGACTCAGAGATATCGGTGGAATTATTGTAGTAGATTTCATAGATATGAAATTGTCGGAAAACAAGAAATTGTTATTAGACAAGATGGAGGAAGTGATGAATGCCGATAGAGCCAAGCATTCAGTTTTGCCTATTTCTAAGTTTGGATTAATGCAAATTACCCGGCAAAGAATGAGGCCAGAAGTGAGCATAAACACACAGGAGCTTTGCCCATCCTGCAATGGTTCGGGAAAGATTTCTTCGACCATTGTGCTGGAAGATGAGATTGAAAAAAATCTTAATTACCTGATTACACACCGTCACAAAAATCTAAAGATTGTTGTGCATCCGATAATTTATTCCTATCTCACCAAAGGATTATGGTGGACCAGTAAGATAGCTAAGTGGAATAAGAAGTTTGGACAGAAAACCAGAATCGATAAGGACTCTGCCTACCAATTTACAGAATATCATTTTTTTGATGCCTTGGACGAGGAAATAAAATTCTAACCAAAAGTTGGATGGGTCTGGTGCTAATTCTTATTTATTAAAAATCGAAAAGACTTTAGGTGATTCGTTTTGATGGCCTCAAGAATTTTGTGTTTTTTAGATGTAATGGTATTGCGGTTGACTAGTTCATGTGCCTGGCAGAAATCATCAACCGTATCTACGCTTGCAATTACCTCATGTAACATTTCAATTTTACAGGGTATTTGATTTGTTCTGTATTGCCTTGTATTTGACACTATTATTATATCCCTGAGATTCTTGTTCATATCAGCTGCAAATACTAAATTGAATTTGCCAATCGTAAATTTAATTATTTTACAATTAAATTTAAGCAAATTTTGTTAGGGTTTACTTAATATAGGTGATGGTAATAAATGCGAACTCCAAAAAAATTCGAATTCTTTTAGCTCCTTTAGATTGGGGACTTGGGCACACTACCCGCTGTATTCCTATTATCAGAGCACTGATAAACAGGGAGATAGAAGTGGTTTTAGCGGGCAATGAAGTTCAAAAGCAGATTATATTATCGGAATTTCCACAATGTCATTTTCTTTATTTGAAAGGTTACGATATACGTTATAGTCAAAGAAAAATATTACTGCCTTTTAAACTTCTGATCCAAATTCCAAAAATTCTTTCAGTTGTAAAAAGAGAGAATTCATGGTTAAAAATGATTGTCAAAAAATTTCGAATTGATGGCGTGATTAGTGATAATAGATTCGGATTGTTCCATAAAGAATTACCCTCATGTTTTATCACGCATCAATTGCAGATTCAGACCAGAATGGGGTCTGTGGCTAATAAGCTGGTTAGAAAACTGAATTATTATATTATCAATAAATTTTCACAGTGCTGGATTCCAGATTTTGAGGGAGATGAAAATCTAGCTGGAATATTAGCTCATCCTCCTAAGCTACCCGATACCACTTGCATTTATTTGGGTGGGTTGTCTCGAATTAATTCTTGTGCTTCCGATTGCAGCAAAGATGGGTTACTAATCCTGATATCTGGACCAGAACCTCAGCGAAGTCTGTTTGAGAAAAAGATCTTTGATCAAGTTTGTTTAATCGATGACAAAATCACTATTATTCGTGGATTGCCTGGAGAATCAGATGTTCCGAATTTGGGCACTAATGTTATCGTTTTTAATCATTTGTCTGCCGAAGAAATGAATGTGGAGTTTGCCAAAGCTACCTACATTATTTGTCGAAGTGGGTATAGCTCAGTAATGGATATTAATGCTGTGAAGGCTCACTCAATTCTGATACCCACTCCAGGTCAAACCGAACAAGAATACCTTGCACAGTATTTAATGAATAAGCACTTTGCTATTTGCGAAAATCAAGCAAATTTTGATCTGCCAAAACTGCTGGAAAAAGCCAGTAGCTTTTCCTATGACGGGTTTATTCAAAATAGGGAACAGTATCTGTCAAAAGCCATCGATGGGTTTTTAAAGAAGTGCATCAATAATCGTGATGCAATCCTTTAATTTTTTGAGATTAGAATTTTACCATAAACCCTATACCCAACATTGATTTGATTTGTGTTCCTGGCGAATCATGATTTGTACCAAAAAGTTTGATATCGTCATCATAGATCATATCCAAACTATAGGTCAGCGATAAAGCCTTAGAAAGTTTCATATTAATCATATTTGTCCAATAAATATCAATGTTTTTGGGATTTTTCAGGTAATTGGAGTATAAGTCTAAACGGCTTTTATAGGTGAAGGTTTTTCGCAACTCTTTCATATAATTTAACGAGGCAAATGCACCAAATTCTGCACGAGAATTTTTACCCTTGTCCACCCCATAGGCACCGATGGATGCGAGTGAATCATTTTTTACAATTATCCATCTTGCTGTAACCGGGGACATAAATGCTGAAAAATCTTTATTGGGTTTCCAGCCTATACCCGGACTAATCAAAACATAGGCAGGTGCTAAAAAACTGGAGCTAAATGTTCTCTTGCCTTTACTATCGTAAGTGTACCCCTTAAACATCTGTGAACGAAAGTTGAATAAGGCTCCTAGGTCCCATTTGGGAGCAATATCATATCCATATTTGGAAACCAGGTCAATTCGGTCATCATTTTTTCTACTCCCTAGTGAAGTTGCTTTTATGTAACCAAGGTTTAGGTCTAATGTGTTGTCCCAGTTGTGGCGATTCTTTTTGTAGAATGCATATAATCCAACATTTGAGTTGATTGCAAGGGAAAATTTATCTCCACCTGCCGCCCAATTACTTAAAGATCCTTGGGCCGCATTTAGTCCGATGAATCCACCAGTCTTCCAGGTTTTGAGCGTTGTATCGGTTGGGTCTTTTTTTATAGTCTTTTGAGATTCTGATTTCAGATTTTGTACAGATTTGTCTTGAGCTAAGCTAATGATGCTTAGGCATAATAATGAAGCGATTAGAAATAATTTCATTTTTGATAAAGTTTCGGCAAAAATAGTTTTGAATATTATATAAGATGCTTAAATTTTGATATATTTGAAATTGGGGGTTATATCCTATTAACGATTGTATTACTGGTATTTCTGAATTTCAAGCAATATAGATATAATGAAATTTCATTGCGACAGTGTGAAATTGACGGTCAAAAAAGCTGTCGGGAGAGGGATCGAATGCGCCGAGGCACACAGTTGGCAAAACAAAAGTTTTTTGAAAAAAAAACCTTCGCTCACAAGAACGAAGGTCAAAAAAGCTGTAGGGGGAGGGGTCGAATGCGCCGCGGCGCACAGTTGGCAAAACAAAAGTTTTTTGAAAAAAAACCTTGGCTCACAAGAACGAAGGTCAGAAAAAGTTGTAGGGGGAGGGATCGAATGCGCCGCGGCGCACAGTTGGCAAAACAAAAGGTTTTTGAAAAAAAAACCTTCGCTCATAAGAACGAAGGTCAAAAAAAGCTGTAGGGGGAGGGGTCGAATGCGCCGCGGCGCACAGTTGGCAAAACAAAAGTTTTTTAAAAAAAAACCTTCGCTCACAAGAACGAAGGTCAAAAAAAGCTGTAGGGGGAGGGGTCGAACCTCCACGAGGCAGTTAGCATCAACGCAAAGTTTAGTGGTCAATCCTGGTCGGCCTGACGGTCGGCTCTATGCTGTGTTTATCCCGTACTCCTCACCCTCGAGACAAGAGGGCATGTCTGCCAAAAATTTCATCACCCCACAATATTAAGATCTTTGTCTGAAGATTTATTTTCAGACTTTGATAAAACAAAAATAAAGAATTTCGGTTGATTGTTCCAAAAGTGTAAACAAATATTTTTAAAATATAGTAAATATCTAAAATAATGCTATTTTCGTTAGAAATATTAAAATTAAACTATTTTAAATGAATCCAAAATTGAATCTTGACAAACTGGACCTGCAAATAATTGAGCACATGATGAGTGATGCAGAGATTTCTTATGCGGATTTGGGTAAAAAATTATTTGTATCAGGAGGCACCATTCATGTTCGAATAAAAAAACTCCAAAAGGATGGTGTAGTAAAAGGAACCAGATTGAATCCTGATTTAAAATTATTGGGTTATGACGTGATTGCTTTTATTGGGATCTATCTTAGAGAAAGTTCCTTATATGATTCCGTAGCAAAAGAGCTTTATAAAATTAAGGAAATAGTTCGCCTAAATTATACCACAGGGAACTATAGCATGTTTGCAGAAATTGTTTGTAAGGATATTACAGAACTAAGGGAGGTGTTACATGAAAAATTGCAAAAAATTAAAGGAATTGAAAGAACAGAGACCTTTATTTCTTTGGAGGAAAGTTTTTCTAGAAGTGTAAAAATCTTATCCTGATGAATTTGTAATTCATAAAGCACTTATAAGGTTTAAAAACTCCGCTTCGCTGATGATGTTAATCGTGCCTAGTTTTTTCGCTTTTTCCAATTTACTACCTGCATCCTCCCCTACAATCAAATAATTTAATTTGGCGCTTACTCCACTTAGAATTTTTCCACCTTTTGCTTCTGCTATTGCTTCTGCATCCGATCTTTTAAGCGTAGGTAATGTACCTGTAAATAAAAAACTAAGGCCATTTAATCCTCCGGAAGCTGAAACAGGTTTTTTTTCATTTTTCATCTGCACCCCCAGGTTTTGCAGTTCTTCCAGCATGTTTACATTGGCCTTACTACTAAAAAAATGAACGATACTGCCCGCAACTTTTGGCCCAATGTCTTCCAGCGATTGCAACTCTTCCAGTGAAAAATTCTTAAGATCAAAAAGATGTTCTACTTTTTGAGCTAATACTTTGGCGGTGGTTTCTCCTACAAATCTAATACCCAGTGCAAAAATCAAGCGGTTTAAAGGCTGGCTTTTGCTTTGTTCAATGGCTCCTTTTAATTTGTCTATTGATTTTTTCCCAAATCCTTCTAACTGACTGATTGCATCATAATCCAGATTATAAATACCGGGTATATCTTTTAGATATCCCAGCTCATAAAATTTTTTAATATTGGCCTCACCCAATCCCCGGATGTCCAATGCATCCTTACTCACAAAATGGATCATTCGTTCCATTACCTGTGCACTACACTCTATATTTATACACCTCCAGACAGCCTCTCCTTCCTCCTTAAATAATCTACTAGTACAAACCGGGCAATGCTCCGGAAACTCAATCGGCCGCTCGTTTCCAGTCCTCAGTTCCGACAAAGATTTTACTATGTAAGGAATCACATCGCCTGCACGTTCCACCAGCACAGTATCGCCAATCATTAAATCTTTTTCTTTAATAATGTCTTCATTGAAAAGCGAAATAGAACTAACCGTAACACCTCCAATATAAACAGGATCTATTTTAGCTACCGGGGTGATAGAACCAGTGCGCCCTACCTGAAATTCCACATTCAATAATTTACTAGTTCCCTGTCTGGCCTTAAACTTGAATGCCATTGCCCACCGTGGATGGTGTGATGTCATTCCCAATTCTTCCTGAATCGCCACATGATTAACCTTTACCACCATGCCATCTATCTCATAAGGAAGATCATCTCTTTCTTGTTCATAGGCTTGACAAAACGCAACGACCTCGTTTATGTTTTGACAAAGTCGCATTTCACGTACAGGACTTCTGAAACCCAGTTCCCACAACAGTTTCAGTGCCTCATGGTGAGTGCCTAAAGCTTTGGGTTCTTCATGTCCGGGAAGTAGTGTAAACGAACTGATGAAATAAACAAATGCTTCCAGATTTCTTCTTTTTACTTCCGATGGATCTTTGATTCTTAACGAACCGGTTGCGGCATTTCTTGGATTAGCCAATGGTGCCAAACCTTTTTCCATCAGACTTTCATTGTACTGCTTGAAACTAGTTTTATTCATTAACACCTCCCCGCGAATTTCTACCTGCTGCAAGCCATGCCTGCTAAAGTTGGCGGACAAAGGAACCGATCCAATCTGCTTTATATTGGTAGTTATATCATCGCCTTCAATCCCATTTCCACGCGTGGCACCCCGAACCAAAAAATCATTTTCATAAATCAATGAAATACCGCCCCCATCAAACTTTGGCTCTACACAATATTCAATATTTTCTAGTTTCGACAATTGTTTAGCTCTTCGGTCAAAGTCATTCAGGTCGGCTTCATTGTACGAGTTGTCCAATGACAGCATGGGTACCAAATGGGGAACAGTAACAAAGTTTCCGCTTAATTCTTTTCCTACTCGCTGTGTGGGGGAGTCCTTTGTAATCCAGTCTGGATATGCCTTTTCGGATCTCTCTAATAGTTTATACAACTGATCATATTCTCCATCAGCTAAATATGGATCATTTAAAACATAATATCGGTATTCGTGAAAACGCAGCACAGTCCTCAGTGCTTCAGTATTTTTTTCAGAAATAAGAATATCGGCATTTTCCTTCAGCAATACTCTTGAAGCCTCTTGTAGGGATATAGTTTGTTCTTTGTTGTACATACCATCATTTATCAGCGACTAAAATAATACAAAATTATTCGAGTACCACCTGATTTTTTTTTATGAACCCAACTACAGTACTACTATCATCGGTCTTGCGTCGCACTCTTCCACAGTTGAATATATACTGTACAGTTTGCTACAAAATAAACCCAACCTTTATAGAAATTTGCTGCATGTAATTATTGATTCATCATAAAGTTTGAAAATAAATGATATTCGCCCGGAGCTAGCGTAACAGTAAATGAACTGCCGGCCAGGTTAAAAGATTTGTTGTTGTCCATCACGTCATACCAGATTCCTGCACTTCCCATACTCAACGTGGCATTTTGAGGTACCACATCAAAGTTTCCAACAACCACAAAGGTCTTAGCACCTTCTTTCAGGTTGATATATTTAAATCCACTATTTAGAATGTAGCTGTAATTGCTGGTGGAAAAAATGCTGTTTTTAGTTTTTAGTTTGATCAATTTTGCATATACATTTTTTAATGCGACTCTGTCCGGATTGGTATTGTAAGTCCAAAGTACCGGTTTCTCTCCTGTTCTGCCATTTTCATTGATAGAAATATCATAACCCAACTCTCCAAACTGCCAGATCATTTTTGGACCCGGAATGGCAAATAGAAATGCTGCCGCCAACTCTTGTCTTTTTAAAGCCGTGCTTAGGTTTTTAATATTGTAACCCGAAGCAGCATTGCCATAGGTCAGGTTCTTAAACATTAGTCTTTCCTCATCGTGGCTTTCCATGTAAGTGATTAATCCATCAGCATTGGTAAAGCCATGTGTTTTATAGTCACTTCTTTTTAAATCTGATTTATCGTTTTCTAACCAACCCATAGTAGCTTCATTAAAATTGCCGTTTAGATTATTCCACATCATCATGCCCTCTCCGGCCAGTTCTTTTTCTTCCTTGTCCTCGCAAAAATGTTCCAGAATAACATAAGCTGATGGGTCTTTGGCTTTGATATGATTATTATAATCTTTTAGAATCGCAATTCTGTCTGGATCATACACACCCATTTGCTCTACCGAAGAAGTTTGGTTTTGTGTAAACCCTTTTGTGAAATCAAATCTGTAGCCATCTATTTTGTATTCCTGTAACCAAAAGTCCAGCACATTTTTTACAAAGGTTTTTGTAGCGGGACTGTCATGGTTAAAATCATAACCAAATGTAATGGCACTATGTGGGGCTACGGTATTGTACCAGGGACTTTTTGTGGCAGGTCGGTTATTGGCTCCATCCCAATACAGTTGTGCCATTGGCGACAGACTCATGGAGTGGTTAAAAACCACATCCAGAATAACAGCAATCCCTTTACTATGGCAGAGGTCAATGAATTTTTGAAGGTCTTGTTTGTTGCCATAATATTTATCAGGAGCAAAATAAAAATCAGGATTATAACCCCAACTGGAATTGCCTTCAAACTCATTCACGGGCATCAGCTCAACAGCGTTTACTCCCAGGTTGCTCAGGTAGGAAACCGTGTCGGCCATGGTTTTAAAATTGTTGCTGCCTAAAAAATCTCTCACTAAAAGTTCATAAATAACCAAATTGTTTTTGGCGGGCCTGGTTAGGTTGTGCTGCCAATTATAAACTGTTTGATTGCCTTTAAAGGTACTTACTATTCCGGTAGTTTTTCCCAAAGGGTAAATGCCAAAGTTTGAATTGTTTGTCCCGGGAATTTGACTGTCAGAACCAGGGTCTAATACTTTTTCGGTATAAGGATCGGCTATTTTCAAATTACCTTCTACCCAAAACTGGTAGGTATATTCTTTATTTGGATCCAGTCCATCTATCTGTACCCACCAGGTGTTTCCATCGGGTGTTCGTTTCATAAAAGAATTTGAAGTGGCTTTCCATTCATTGAAATCACCTACGGCATACACATAGGTTTTTTCTGGAGCATAAAGAGCTAGAATCATAGAAGTGCCTCCATTTAAAAAAGTAATACCATTTTCATTGGCTCCGGTAGGCAAAGCTGCAGAAGCTACTGTCCCACTCCCAATAAATGTAAAGGACTCTTGCACGTTTCCATTGGCAAGTATTTTTACTGTCTGTTCACCCACATTAGATACAGTAGCCTTGCCGGTGATTTGTGTGGCGTTGGAAACCGTGGCAAATTCAATATCATTTATTGTTAGTTTTAAATTGGCAGACTGGGAAGCAATTCCTGTAACTTCTATTTGAGTGCCAACTGCAGCGTTTGAAATCAGAGGTGAAATTACAAGAGTTGGATTCATCTCTGGTCGTAAAAATCTGGCTTGAAGAGAGCCAGAGTATAGGGATAAAAAAATATCGCTTCCATCACTATTTCTGCCTACCAAAGAGCCGTCTCCATTTCTAAATAACATGGCAATTTTTTGTATTTGCTCAGAGGCAGGAACTCCAAAAAAACTCTGAGGAGTGATAGAAATGGTATAGGTGCCATTAGATTGTCGGGTCATTTTGGAAGAAGGATCTGGCGAATTGAAGGAAGAACTTTTTACGTACTTCCAGTCGCTTCCATTTTTGCTGATATTGGTGATTACCCCCCAGTGTACATAAATGTCCCCTGAAAAATTGTTTAGTACTCCGTTGCCTTTGGATGGGGTGAAGATTAAAGTGAAGGAATTGCC
This sequence comes from Niabella sp., assembly GCA_035434405.1. GTDB lineage: Bacteria > Bacteroidota > Bacteroidia > Chitinophagales > Chitinophagaceae > Niabella. The sequence continues at coordinate 56,516 of DAORWU010000007.1, forward strand.
AGCGGAAGGAAAATCTTTGTCTGTGGTAATTAATCCAGTTTGAGTTACTGTTGTAACGGGCGGCTCCACAGGTGGTTCCACTTTTGGCTTTGTTACCGGGTCATCCTTTTTACAGGCAAAAAGGAATAACAAAAAAAGTATCGGCAAATAAAATCGTTTCATAATGTGTACTTAATACACAAATGTATAATTTTTTTAAGAAAAAAACTCAGAATCTGAATTCTTGATATAATTATTCTTTGGTACAGGCATATTCCCATTATTAATAGATTGGAAGTAACAAATTTGTGAATTGAATATTTTTGTAGCTTCTATTTCTTTGTTTCCTACCTGAGAAGGAGCATTCTTGTCATGGATCGAATGAAAGCCGGAAAGCAATATAGTTTTCTTTCGATTCATCGGTTGAATGCTTGAGATACGTAAAAATTTATTAGGTTTGTGTATATATAACACATTGTAAGTCATGTCCAAAAATCTGAATCTAAAAACGGCAGCTACTGAAAAAAGCAGCCATCTAGAATATTTTAAGATTGCTGTCTCGGTCGATTGTGTCATTTTTGGGTATGATGCAAAGGAGTTGAAAGTACTGTTGATTAAATCTGACTTGGAGGAGTTTTCAGGTTTGTATTCTCTATTGGGCGATTTGGTAAAACCAGATGAGGACTTGGATGCAGCATCCTACAGAGTGTTAAAAGAAAGAACTGATTTGGATGATGTATTCCTACAACAAGTTCACACTTTTGGAAGTATTGGCCGCCATCCATCTGGTCGAGTGGTGAGTACAGCCTATTACACGTTGATTAACCTTGAAAATCATAATCTAAATATCAATACCAATAATCTTTACTGGCATCCCGTTCGCACCATAAAAAAACTGGCATTTGATCATAAACTTATTTTGGATACCTGTCTAAATCTACTTCGAGGTCAAATCATGGACTTTCCGGTTGTTCACAATCTTCTACCTGAGAAATTTTCTTTGCGTGCTTTACAGGAATTGTATGAGTCTATTTTGGATACCCCATTAGATCGAAGAAATTTTAGAAAAAAAATAGCGCTAAAAAACTGGTTGCAGGAATTGGAGGAAATGGAGGATGATGTTTCTCACCGTCCGGGAAAACTGCACAAGTTCAAAACAAGAGCACTCAAACTGAATGAGTTAAAAAAAATATAAAAATTATTTTGACTTTGTGTACTTAATACACATAAACCACTTATCTTTGGAGTAGTTTTACATTCTTATTGTGTATTTAATACACATCATTGAAAATAACATTGTTTGTCTATGCTAAGAAAAAATGTCTTATTAGCGTTATTAACGTTAATTATGTCGGTTTGCAGCTACAGCTCCTTTGCGCAAACCAGAGAAATTACCGGATCGGTTTTGGATGATAAGTCCGGACAGTCAATTGCCGGAGTAACTGTTGTAGCAAAGGGTACCAATTTGGCTACGGTTACTAATGATGAGGGTAAGTTTCTGCTTAATGTGCCACAAAATGTGACGGTTCTACAATTTTCTTATGTGGGTTATCTCACAAAGGATGTGGCGATCACCGGCACTAATTTAAAGGTGCTTTTGTCCGCCTCCTTCAATCCAATGGAGAATGTAGTGGTCATTGCCTATGGTACCAGAAAGAAGACTGATCTGACTGGAGCCATCACTGCTGTGTCCGAAAAAGATTTCCAAAAAGGGAATATCAACTCTTCTGAGCAATTGCTGCAAGGAAAAGTTCCTGGCTTGGAAGTGACAACAGGTGGCGGTTCGGCAGGTGGCGGTAGTAAGATTCGTATCCGGGGTTCAGCTTCTCTAAATGCAAGTAATGACCCATTGATTGTGATAGATGGTGTGCCGGTTGAAGGCAATTCGGTTTCAGGTTCTGCCAACCTGTTGAACACTATCAATCCCAATGATATCGAAAGCATGAGTGTATTGAAAGATGCGTCTGCCACTGCGTTGTACGGTTCTCGAGCTACCAATGGGGTGATCATTATCACTACAAAGAAGGGGACGACCAGCAAGCCTCGTTTTAATTTTAATACAAAGGCGGCGGTTAGCCAAATCCCTAAGTATGTGGATGTTTTATCTGCCGATCAGGTAAGAGAAATTGTAAATGGTACTGGTAAAGCGAACTATATTGCTATGCTGGGAAATGAAAATACAAATTGGCAGAAAGAAATATATCAGGCTGCACTTGGATTGGATAATAACCTGAGTGTGTCTGGTAAGGCAAAAATAACTAATGGATTTAGTTTGCCCTATCGGGCATCTGCAGGATATCTAAATCAGGAAGGGATTTTGAAAACAAATAAATTCGACAGGGTTACAGGTTCCATCAACCTTTCTCCTAAGTTGTTGAACGATTATTTAAGTTTCAATATCAATGCCAAATATGCCAATACAAAAAACAGATTTGCGGATGAAGGTGCCATTGGCTCGGCAGTAAATTATGATCCCACCCAACCTGTGATGAGTGGTAATGAAAAATTTGGTGGTTATTATGAATGGGTGCAAAGCAATGGCGTATTGAATGGTATAGCCGCAAGAAATCCTGTTGCTATGTTAATGATGCGGAACAATAGTTCCAACGTAAATAGGTTTATTGGAAATGTGCAAATGGATTATAAAATGCACTTCCTGCCCGATTTGCATTTATTGGCAAATATAGGTATGGACAGATCAGAGGGAGGTGGATCTAGTATTTTGGATTCTAATGCAGCGGCATCTGTGCTCGGTTTTTCCGGTTTGGGAAATATGGTACAATACAAGCAAATCAAAAAAAGTCAGCTAGCTGATGTTCAGTTATTCTATCAGAAAAAGCTGGGAAATGGTAATGCTATTGATGTGTTGGTGGGGCATGGTTATCAGGATTTCTTTACGGATGATTTTAACTTTGCGCAAACTTATCTCAATGGTTCCATTGTTCCGGGTACAGTACCAGTAGATTCTTTTCTTCACAATGGTTTTGCAATAGAATCATATTTAGGTCGAGTGAATCTTACATTAGTGGATAATTTTCTTTTAACCGCATCAATTAGAAGGGATGCCAGTTCCAAGTTTTCGCCAGACAACCGGATTGGTTACTTTCCTGCTTTGGCCTTTGCATGGAAATTGAAAGATGCGTTATTCCAAAACAATACCGATATTTCTGATCTTAAGCTCAGGCTAGGTTGGGGTATTACGGGCCAACAGGATGGTATTAGTTATAACTACTATTTACCTCTTTACTACCAATCCAATTCAACAGCTCGTTACCAGTTTGGTGATGCCTTCTACTTCCCCTACCGACCCAGTGCTTACAATAAGGATTTGAAATGGGAAACCACTACTACTACCAATATTGGTTTGGATTATGGTTTCTATCGCAATCGCATCAATGGATCTATTGATTACTATGTTAAGAAAACTAAAGACTTGCTGAGTTATGTGGACATTGCTCCCGGTGCCAATTTTGATATTACTCAATTAAGAAATATTGGAAGCCTGGAAAACAAGGGTATCGAAATCTCCTTGAATACCGTACCAGTGGATCAAGAAAAACTTAGATGGGAACTGGGTTTCAATTTCACCTACAATACATCCAAAATCACTTCTTTGTATGCCCAAGGTACTAATGATGATTTTATAGGTATCGAAGTTGCTGGAATTAGTGGTGGTACTGGTAATAAAATAGGTGTACATGCTGTAGGAAAAACCCCTTTTACATTCCTTCCATTTAAGCAGGTTTATGGTGGGGATGGCAAACCTATCGAAGGATTGTATGAAGACCTGAACCGGGATGGAGTAATTTCTGATGCCGACAGGTATTATTATCAACATGCATCACCCAACTATTTGTTTGGCCTAAATACGACAGTTACCTACAATAAATTTAGTATTGGCCTAACCGGACATGGTATGGCGGGTAATTACCTGTACAATAACTATAATTCTAATTCGGCGGTTTTAAGAAGCATTGAAAACCCTGTATTGTTTATTGGCAACGCTGGTGTAAATTATCTGGAAACCCGTTTTGAAAACAACAGATATCAGTCCGACTATTATATTGAAAACGCCAGTTTCTTTAGAATTGACAATATAAACTTGGGTTATGATTTTGGAAAAATTGCGAATAATAAACTAGGACTTCGTTTAAACGCAAGCGTTCAAAATGTAGGCGTGATTACAAAGTATAGTGGCACCGACCCGGAGAACGCAAGTTCAAGTGGTATTGACAACAATATTTATCCTCGTCCCAGAATTTTTTCTATAGGTGCTAATCTTGATTTTTAATAATTGTAAATCCACATACAATGAAATTTAATTTAAAAGTTTTTTCGCTCATTATAACGGCAGGTTTGTTGCTATTAGCCTCCTGTTCCAAAAAGTTGGATTTATATCCATCCAATGCTAAATCGCCTTCAGAAATTTTTAGCAATGTCGACGGGTATAAATCAGTATTGGCAAAATTGTATAGTACATTATCCTTAACAGGAGCTTCCGGCCCCGCAGGTAGCCCCGATATTGCTGGTGGTCTGAACGAAGGGTCTCAGGTGGCATTTATTCGCTCTCTCTTTAATTTACAAGAATTGCCTACAGATGAAGCGGTAGTAGCCTGGAACGACCAGACTATTTGGGATTATCACAAACTAAGCTGGACCAGTGCCGATCCATTTTTAAAAGGTGCTTACGCAAGGCCCATCTGGAACATAACTCTGATAAATGAATACATGCGACAAGCTACTGATGAAGCTTTAGCTGCCAATGGTATTTCTGGTGATGCGGCTACGCAAGTAAAGAATACAAGAGGTGAGGCAAGATTTTTGCGTGCCTTTAATTATTGGGTGATGCTTGATCTTTTTGGCAAATCCACTTTCATCACGGAAGAAGATGGGGTTGGTTATTTTTTGCCAAAAGAAATCTCTAGAGCAGACTTGTTTAAGTACATAGAACAAGAGTTAAAAACAGCTGAAACCGAATTGGCTGCTATTAAAACGGCAGAGTATGGCCGCGTAGATCAGGGTGCTGCAGATGCCTTGTTGGCAAGACTGTATCTGAATGCGGGTGTTTATACCGGTACCACCAGATACAATGATGCCATCACTTATGCCAAAAAAGTGATTGCCGGTGGTTATTCGATGAATGCCAATTACAGGCAGGTGTTTATGGCGGACAATGACAAGACCAGTAAGAACGAAATGATTTTTGTTGCCACCTGCGATGGGTTAAATACAAAATCCTATGGAAACACTACATTCTTTATTCATGGTGCTTCTGGTGCTGATAATGCTGAATTTGGTGCAAACAATGGATGGTTTGGGTACAGAGCTACCAGTGCTTTTGCTGCACTTTGGTCCGATCTTTCTGGAGCTACCGATAAGAGAGCCATGTTTAAAACAAGTGCTTTCAATGCCACCATGTCTCAAGCACAAATTAGTGATATCAGTGATTTTAGTAACGGGCTGCATATAAACAAATACCGAAACATAAGAAGTGATGGTGCAAAAGTGAGTGATCCAAATTCAGAATTTTCTGATATTGATTTTCCTTTAATTCGCCTTCCGGAAATGTATCTGATTTACGCGGAAGCAGTATTAAGAGGTGGTACTGGTGGTGATGCGTCCACTGCTTTGGGATATGTCAATAGTATTCGTTCAAGGGCAGGTGCTACCACTATTTCTTCTGGACAATTGGATCTTCAGTTTCTAATAGATGAACGTGGACGTGAATTGTATTGGGAAGGTCATCGCCGCACCGATTTGATTCGGTACAATTTACTAACAACTGGCACTTATCTATGGCCCTGGAAGGGTGGCGTTGCCGGAGGTACATCTGTAAATAGTAAGTTTAATATTTATCCGGTTCCTGAGGTTAATATTAGCTCCAATAGCAATTTGACTCAAAACGCTGGTTTTTAATTTGAAAATCATTTTTATCAATAAAATAAAGACATTAAGATGAACATAAAAATGAAGCAACTGATTTTTCCTTTTTTTGTAGTGCTAGGTTTTTTGTCCTGCAAGAAAGAGGAAAACAAGGTAATATATGAGGGAGGCACTGCCCCCGTTCTGTCCACTTCAAATACCGGAACTGTAGTTCTGATAAAGGACAAACGAACAGAAAATGCATTAACACTTTCATGGACTAATCCCAATTATATGTTCAACACAGGGATTAGTTCACAAAACGTAAATTATGTTTTACAAATTGATACTGCCGGTAAAAATTTTGTCAGCTCCAAATTGCAGGAAATGTCTATCCCCAGCGATTTGGGTGTAAAACTTACTGCCCAGCAGCTAAATACTTTCTTGTCCAAGATGGAGTTTAAGTCGGGGGTAGATCAATCTATTGATATCAGAGTGAAGAGTACAATGGCAAATAAAAGTGCGGCACTTACCTCTAATACGCTTACGGTAAAAGTGAACCCATACCTCGATTTTGCAGTAGAGCCTCCGGGTACTGAGGCTAATAACTATAATGATGGAAATTTATGGTTGCTAGGTGATGCTGTGGCTTCTGGTTTTAGTAATCCTTTGCCTTCCCCTTATGATGTATCTCAGAAATTCACAAGAGTGGACATCATGCATTACGAAGCCAATATTACATTTGTTGGTGGTGGTGGATATAAACTAATCCAAACTCAGGGAGTTTGGGGTACCCAATACCATGCCTTAGATGGTTCGGTAGGCGCAGCCTTATCTGGTTCTTTTGAAAAAAAGGACTCAGATCCTACATTCCCCGGTCCAAGTGCAGGAACCTATAAAGTGCAAATCAATTTCCAAACCGGAAAATATACTTTAACTAAGTTATAAAAAGACAATCATGCGAAGTATCTATAAATACATATCATTTGCCTTGTTGGTGTTGGTGGCTTTTGCCTCCTGCCAAAAAGCGGAGAGCCTGCCATTTTATGAATCTGGTAAAGGTTCTGATCTTTCCCTATCCTCAAATACAGTAACACTATCTGCTGCCAATGCAGGCCAGAATGTGGTAACGTTTAGCTGGACCAATCCTGAATTTGCTACTGATACTGCTAACTACAAATATGTGGTAGAGTTGGCACCAAAGGGTACCAATTTTGCAAAGGCTTATGCCCTTACCCAGGTTGGTGGAACAAGCGCATCGCTATCAGGGGCTCAGTTAAACAATTTGCTAGTGGCCTGGGGAATTCCTTTTTCTACACCTACAGATTTGGATGTTAGGTTAAGGTCTTCATACGAGAATAATAATGATATGAAGATTACGCCTGTTACCGGTTTGAAAGTTTCTTCTTATCCAGTGGCATTTACTTTGTCTGCAACAGCAACAGGTCCGTTTTCTCCAACACCTTTGAACAAAGACAATATATTTACAAAACTTTCTTGGTCGGTTCCAAACTATGGAAGTTCTACTGTTAGTTTTGCCATTGAGTACGCAAAAGCTGGAACCAATTTTGCCAACCCAACAACCACTTCACTTTCTAATGATTCGGTAACTTATTCCCCATCTGGAATGAATTTGTTTCAAATGGCCAATACTACAGGTATTCCATTGAATACCACCGGCTCAGTGGATGTGAGGGTGAAAGCTACTGTAAATGGAACCAATCAAGTGTCTTATTCCAGCATTCAATCATTAAGTATTTCTCCGGTGGAAATGACTTTGTATATGTATCTGCCTGGCGATTTTCAATCACAATCTCCTTATAAAGAAAAGCTTCCTGCTGGTAATACCTGGGGATGGGATCCTGCCACTGCACCAAGAATTGCTTCTTCGGATGGGGTGAACTATGAAGGATATATTTGGGTGCCAGCCGGTGGTTCTGGCGAGTTTAAAATGAATATAGCACCGGACTGGGATCATACCAATTATGGAGGAACTTCCACTGCAACTGGTGGTATTCTAGATGTAGCAGGTGGCAACCTGAAATGGCCGGCTACCGGAGCCTACTATTTAGTGAAAGTGAATATGACCACCAAAGCATGGACAGCAACTAAGACAGATTGGGGAATAATTGGTGCAGCTACTCCTGGAGGATGGGGTGGTTCTACGCCAATGACTTACGATCCTGCCGCAGCCAAATGGAAAATAACAACTACTTTAACCGATGGTGAATTTAAGTTTAGAGCAAATGATGGCTGGGACATTAATCTGGGAGGTACCCCGTCCAACCTTATCTATGGTGGAGGTAATATTTCGACAACAGGTGGTACAAAAACCATTGTACTGGATCTAAGTACACCATTGAAATATACATATACGATTCAATAATAAAATTTGTTGAATTATTCATTAGTCCGGTGGCCTTGTCGCCGGACTATTTTTTTTTGGTAATATTGATAAACCATAAAATCATTGTCGATGCTGAACAAAATTTTGCTTTTACTGAGTTTTTTATTTGTGTTGATGACGGAAAATCTGACAGGTCAGGATTTTCAATTTCAGATACAAAAGGAGGCATTTCAAAAATTACCGTTTGGATCCGTAAAACCATTGGGTTGGATAAAGCAACAGATGGAGGCTGATATGAAAGGCTTTGTTGGACACTTAGATAAAATTGTTCCCGATCTCATTCAGGATCCCATTTATTCTAAGCGGTTACACCTGCATAGCAAGGCTAAGGATTTAGGCAATATGAAGGAAGGCGATATTGGTGGAGATGAACAGTACAAATGGTGGAACTCCGAAACCCAATCCAACTGGCGGGATGGATTTATAAGAAATATTTTGTTGTTAGATAATCAAGCTAACAAAAAATTAGTAAGAGCATATATTGAGCACATCTTGAGCACACAGGACAAAGATGGCTATCTGGGTATATATGATAAGGAATTGAGATATCGGTTTACCTCTGAAAATGGAGAACTTTGGGCAAAAGCAACCCTCCTTCGTGGGCTATTGGCTTATTACGAAAACACTAAAAACAAAAAAGTATGGACATCCATTCAAAGGGCGGTGGAAGATGTTTTAAAACATTATCCGATTTATCATTCCAATCCCTTTTTTGCAGGCAAAGAGTTTTCTGGTGGAGTAGCACATGGATTAATGTTTACTGACATTTGCGAGGAGATGTATCGTTTGACGGGGGATAAAAAATATAGAAACTTTGCTTTGTTTTTGTATCAAAATTTTACAAGCAATTTTTCTTTTGAGAAAGATGTACAACTGAAAAGTATTCTAAATCCTGATTATAAACTATCAGGTCATGGCGTTCATACATACGAGCACTTGCGGGCATTAACTTTGGCTGCCTTTAGCAGTGATGACACTGTCTTGCATAAAGCTTTGAGCATTTATTTAAAGAGTATTGAAAAAAGACTCACAGCCTCTGGCGGACCAATTGGTGATGAGTGGATAGGTGGACGAATTGCTGATGCTACTGAAACCGGTTATGAGTATTGCTCCATTCATGAGTTGTTAGACAGTTATGCTTTGTTGTTTCAGAAAACGGCGGATGTGCATTATGGCGATAAAGTGGAACGAATTTTTTTTAATGCTGCACAAGGTGCCAGAAATCCCAATCATTCTTGTATTGCGTATTTAAAAACAGACAATTCTTATGAAATGACCGGTGGAAAAAATGGAAGCACACAGGAGAAAAATCAAACCCGATATAAATATTCCGCAGCACATAAGGATGCAGCAGTTTGCTGTGTACCCAATGCAGGACGAATAACACCCTATTATGTACAAAGCATGTGGATGCAGCAAGGCAAAGAAACGTTGGTGGCTACTTTATTAGGCCCTTCGGAACTAAAAACAAATTTGAATGGCGCGTCTGTCTCGATAAAAGAAATTACCAGCTATCCATACACCAACAAAATAGAGTTTGAAATCAGATCGACTAAACTTGTTTCGTTTATTCTAAAAATAAGAAAACCTGATTGGGTAGAAAAGGTTGATTGTAGTGTCCCCCATAAAATAGAAGAAGGATATATTGTTATTGAAAAATTGTTTCAAAATAGCAATCATTTTTTCATCAGTTTTGGAACAGATGTAAAAGTGAATTCGGACAATAAGGACAAAAAATATTTTTCCTACGGTGCTTTGATATATGCAAATCCACTATCTGCACAAGAGATAAAGGGGAAAAATTATCCTTTTCAATTTCAGGATTATTTATATAGAGAAATTGGAAATGATCGATATAGTTATATTAATAACACAGTAGCTACGTTTGATAAGAATGTAATAAAAGTACCACTCAGGAATGCACAATCAGGGAAGAAAGAGTTAGTTTCTCTTATTCCAATGGGAAAGACTATTTTAAGGCAAACTACCTTTTAGTGCAAGGTGTATTTTCATTTTAGCATAAAGATGATGGGGATGTACAACCTTTGTGCCCATGAACTTTCCACGTGTGCAGCACCATTTACCTTTAGCGATTTCCAGTTTTTTTGGGTATATCCTTTTGATTTCATTATTCTATCCACTTCCAATTGGAAAGGTTCGTAGTCAGCATCCAGGGTTTGAGTGCCATAATCAAAGTAAATTTTGTGTGAAGTGGGGTCTGGTAATTTGTTTTGAAGGTACTGGTAAAAAGCGGCCGGAATTGGGTTGCTTGTTGAATTAAATATCCCTGGCCAATGGGTGGACATGCAAATGGCTCCCCCAAAAATTTGAGGATACTCGCATAAGGCATATAAAGAAATTAAACCGCCCATGCTACTACCAATGATGAAAGTGTGTTTTCTGTCTCTATAGGTCGAGAAACTGCTATCGATAAAAGGTTTTAATTCTTCTACCAAAAATTTCAAATAAGTATCAGAGTATATTTTTGTAGAAAATAGGTTGGATTCACCCCATTTCAAATTCATAATCGAATCCTGTACTTTATTCGGCAATAGTTCAAATGGTTTTTGAGGGAAATATTCTGAGTGTCTTTTCTTTTCTGCGTTATCGACAGATACTACAATGCCTGGTTTTATCTGGTGCTGTTTTTGCAGCCTGCCCATTGTCTCATCCATTGTCCATTCTTGTTTTGTCCAATTATTTGAAGCATCCCAAAGATTTTGACCATCATTGGCATAAACAACATTGTATCGTTTGGAGGATGAATAATTGTCGGGTAGCCACACACGCACCATGCGAGGGCCAATATATTCGGAACGAAAATTTCTAAATTCGAGCAGCCTTCCGGTAGCGACTTTTGGTGATTGTGCCAAGCCAATATTGCCGCAAATTGAAAATAGAAGCACCAAAAAAGTGGCGTAAAGTTTTTTGAAATTATTATTAGTAATCATCATATACTTTGGAAATCGTTTCTTAGATAGTTCAGCATTTTTTTGTTTACCTGCCATTGGTTTGCTAAAGGCTGTCCATTTGAAAGCTGCGGCATGTAAGGCATAGGGCCTGCTTCTAGGCAAATGGTGGAAACCTTGGCACCACATTCCTTTCGAAATCTTAATATATTTCTCCACCAGTTCAAGAATATATTCAGGTAAGGTTTTGCATTTCGGCTAAATGGATCTGCTATTTGCGGGCCATGCTCCCAGCCTACTCTGGCATGAATATGCTCAACATGGGGTAGCACCTTTAGAAGGGTTTTGCTCTGGTGAGTCAACATGCTTTCAGAAACAGCACACCAGTGTGAGTAATCGGCTACCAAACCCATTTCAGGGTATTTTTTTAGGTAGGCGGGCATGATGTGAGCCGCAAACGCAAACCGGCCTCTGTGGGTTTCGTGGAATATTTTCACCTGGTGCTGAATAGAAAAATTTTCAGCAGCTTCGATCAGATTACCATTATCCTTAAAACTAAAATAGTCCTTACCAGTGTGGGAATTAATAAAGTTTGGTTCAAACTTCAATAATACTTCCAATTGCAGCAGCATTTCTTTTAAGAAATGACTAGGATTGTGAAACCTGTCTTCCAAAACCATTTGGGCAACAATAAAAAAATCGGGATGAGCCTCCTTGACTGCCTTTATTGCAGCTATCCAATCTTGTTTTTGTAGCAGTCCGCATGGATTTATCTCAATTCCATCATATCCTGCTCTTATTACTTTGGAAAGAAAAGCCGGAGGTGGTAACTGTTCCTGTCCCCAATGTGGACAAAGGTATTTTATCATCATTGATCGATATATTCAAATAAGACAGGATTCTTTGGCGTATCGATCACTTCGCCAACTTTTGCGCCCGGACACCAGGTGTTCCAGTCATTTTCCTGATTTTTATTTTTTGGAGCCATAAGTTTCATGTCTTTGTCCATGTATATAATGGTCATTACTCTTCTTATTTCGTGGGTGATATTGGCGCCAGCTCTATGAAATATCCAGCCAGAATGGAAACTTATCTCTCCTGCATCAAAGGGTTCTATGATGTGAGGATAGTCGGTAACTTTTAATCTTTGCTGTATTAAAGTCTCACTCTCGTCACCAATACCTAGTTCTCTACCTTCTACTATTTCCTGGCTACCTGCACTAAATTCCAATGGCCCCATCTCCAATGGCGTTGCCTGTAAGGGTATCCAGGCTGTGATAGTCTTATCAGTTTCCAAAGGCCAGTAGTATTGGTCGGCATGCCAGGGTGTAATACCCCCACCACCTTCTTTAAATAAAGCCTGGTCATGATACATTCTTACCCCAGCCACCTGCATTAAATCAGAGGCAATTTTTGCCAATCGCGTACTGAAAACCAAACTTCGCACCAGGTCATTTTCCATCCACAAATTGAATAGTTGCAGAAAAGCTTTCCCGTAAGTATCTCTTTCATGGAGTGAGATAGTAACCTTGTTCATTTTTTCAACCTGCTTTTCAATCTCCACTCGGTAAAAATCAAGTACTGGTTCTGACAATACATTTTTGAGCTTGATAAACTTGTTTTTTTCATAAAACCGTATATCCTCATTTTTTAATGAATAGGGTTCATTCAATGCCTCCAGTATGTAGGTGGGAGTTTGCATGTTTATTTTTTTTTGATGCATAAAAATACAAGTAACTGCCTGCGAAAACTTGTACCATATTAGCAGTTTATATACTATATTATCTCAATGGGCATATTTTTGATACTTTTAGGATTATATTGTAAGATTGAAACCCATTTTTGAAAATATTGAACCTAAAAAAGGATTGGCTAGTTTTGTGGTATATCAGTATGAAGCTGATTGTTTTCCCTTTAAATGGCATTTTCACCCAGAGTATGAACTTACACTTATCACCAAAGGAAATGGAAAAAGACTGGTAGGAGATAGCTTTCAGCCTTTTACTGATTATGATCTGATTCTGATAGGCCCCAACCTCCCACATACCTGGGTGAGTGAACCATCCGATTCAAAAGTTAGTGCCATTGTAGTGCAGTTTTCTGAAAAATGTATAGCTCCCATTTTGGAGTATCCAGAGAATGAACCTATCGGCAGGCTTTTAGTACAATCGAAATTTGGTCTCAGGTTCAGCTTAATCGCTTCTGCAGAGTTGTTTACTTTAATAGAGTTGCTGCATTCTGAAACCAGTAGCAATAAGTTTTTAATATTGCTAACGATTTTGGACAAACTCAGTAAAATAGAACCACAGTGTTTGAGTACAACTGAAATCCAACTAACCCATCAAAGCGTTCAAACTGAAATACGGATAAACAAAATCTGCAATTTTATCAATGAGAATGCTACCACAAAGGCAGTATCTATTGAAAACATGGCTCAAATGGTTCATCTGACAGGAGGGGGTTTTTGTAAATTCTTTAAAAAAGCAACTGGAAAAACTTTTTCAGATTATGTAAACGATATCCGTGTAGGGATTGTAACAAAACTACTTATAGAAACCGATAAAAGCATTGGAGAAATAGCTTATCAGGCAGGATTCGAAAGTATTGCCTATTTCAATCGCATTTTCAGTAAAAAAATAGGAACAACTCCCGGCAAATTTAGGTCTCAAATGAGGCAGTATCAAAATTTTTAATAAGGGAAGCACTCCAGTTTTCTTATTGATCTGTCCAAAAACTGTAAGAAGGAAAACCAGTTTTAATAACTTCAAATCCAAAATTTATAAGTGTGTAGAGCGATGGATAAAAAATATTGTCAAAATTATTACTGATAATCAGTTTGTTACAAGTGTATTTTTTGAAATACTGCTCATTTTTGATTGTTTTTAGTATATATAGTACTACTTTTGCGCTCCCAATTCCATTCTCGAAAGGAGGGGGCCGGGGGATAGCCCGGGTATTTATTAATTAATTTGAATTTTATTAAAATGAGCAAACAACATTTCACCACCAAACATGCGAACGAGGCTACCGTGCAGCGCAACTGGTACGTTGTGGATGGTACTAATCAAACCGTAGGTCGTATGTGTTCACGCATTGCCGCTATTTTGCGCGGTAAGCACAAAGCATCTTACACGCCACACGTAGACACTGGAGATTACATCATTGTGACCAACTGCGAAAAAGTAAAACTGAGCGGTAACAAGATAGATCAAAAAATTTATGACACTTTCAGCGGATACCCTGGTGGCCGTAAGGAAGAAGTAGCCAGCGATCTTCAAAAACGTCGTCCAGATGTGATTATCGAAAGAGCTGTAAAAGGGATGCTTCCTAAAAATCGTTTGGGTCGCAAGATGTACAAAAAATTATTTGTATATGCTGGTGGTAATCATCCGCACACAGCACAACAACCTAAAGAACTTAAATTCTAAAATTCTGCTGTAAGCTTTAGGCTTTAAGCAATAAGCAAAATATAAAAATGGAAAAACAAAAAAATGCAGTTGGCCGTCGTAAAGAATCTGTTACCCGCGTTTTCGTAAACAGAGGTACAGGAGCCATTACTGTAAACGATAAAGATTATAAGACATATTTCTCTTTGGTTTATTTACAAAATCAGGTAGAACGTCCATTAAAAACTGTAGAAGCAACCGATAAGTACGATATCAAAATCAATGCTACCGGTGGTGGTGTAAAAGGACAAGCCGAAGCTGCTATGCTGGGTATTTCCCGCGTATTGGTAGAGTTGAATCCTGAATTTCGTCCAGCGCTAAAAGCAGCCGGATTGCTGAAACGTGATCCTCGTTCAGTAGAACGTAAGAAATTTGGTCACAAAAAAGCAAGAAAGAGCTACCAGTTCTCTAAACGTTAATATTGTTTTGGGTTTGAAGTTTTTTGTTTATAGTTTCTACCACTTCAAATCTCAAACTTCAAACACTAATAAATTTATAAGATGGAATCTACTAATAATACATCATTACAACAGCAGCTTTTAGATGCAGGCGTGCATTTCGGTCACCTGAAAAAGAAATGGAACCCTAAAATGTTGCCTTACATTTTTGCTGAAAAAAAAGGTATCCACATCATTGACCTCAACAAAACGGTTGAGTGTCTTCAGGAAACGGCAGCCGCACTTAAACAAATTGCGCGAAGCGGTAAAAAAATCCTTTTTGTAGGTACCAAAAAACAAGCTAAAGACATCGTTACAGAATGTGCGCAAAAAGTGGGTATGCCTTATGTGACCGAGCGTTGGCTGGGTGGCATGCTTACCAACTTCAACACGGTTCGCAAGAGCGTAAAGAAAATGCAGAGCATCGAAAAAATGCTGGGTGATGGTTCTTTCGACAGCATCACTAAAAAAGAGCGTCTTACTTTAACCCGCGACAAAGACAAAATGGAAAAAGTGCTTGGTGGTATTGCACAGCTTGGTCGTGTTCCTGCTGCTTTGTTCATCGTAGATATCGGACATGAGCACATTGCTTTGGCCGAATCAAAACGCTTAGGCATTGGCACTTTTGGTGTGGTGGATACCAACTGCGATCCAAACAAGGTGGACTTTGCAATTCCTGCTAATGACGATGCCACTAAATCAATCGCTATCATAGTGAACTACATCACTGCAGCTATCGAAGAAGGTTTGGCAGAAAGATTAGCTTCTAAAGACGAAGATGTAGAAGACAACTTTGCAGACGAAAAAGAAAAGCACGCTGCTAAAATGCAAGCCGAAGCAGAAGCTGAAGCCGGACGTGGTGGACGTGGACGTGGTCCAGGACAAGGCGGTGGACAAAGAAGAAGAACCACCGGCGGTGGTGGCGGTCCAAGAAGTGGAGCTCCAAGAAGATAATTTATACAACGTGAATCGTTTATGGTTTTGTAATCAAACCATAGACGATTGACTTTTTGATTGTCCCGGCCGATGAATAAAGGGCATCAGCCTTGCGTCGCACTCTTGTGCTGCACAATATAACTGAGCATTTTTATTCGTCGAAAAAACGAAATCCATAATAGCACCACCGTTGAAGTGTGCGATTCGCCTCGGCGAACACGTTGCAAGTGGGCTCAATAGCATTAAACTGCCGGTTCAATAAAAATAAATAACAACCAATGGATTCAATGGCAAAGAGTATAAAAAACTCATTGGCCATGAACTCAAAGAAAAATAAAATACTATGTCAACAGTAACAATTACAGCACAGGATATTAATAAACTGCGTCAGGCAACCGGCGCAGGTATGATGGATTGTCGCAAAGCGCTTAACGAAACAAACGGCGATTTTGAAGCGGCGATTGACTGGTTGCGCAAGCAAGGCCAAAAGGTAGCTGCAAAACGTAGCGACCGCGAAGCAAAAGAAGGAGTAGTAATAGCACAAACAACAGCCGACAACAAAAGCGGTATTGTGGTATGTGTGAGCTGCGAAACCGACTTCGTTTCTAAAAATGAAGACTTTGTAGCATTTGTAAAAAGCATAGCTAGTGCAGCTATTGACAATAACATCAATTCCGCCGAAGAGCTAACAGAAGCCAGTGTGGATGGCGTAAAAATTTCTGAATTAGTGAACGATAAATTAGCCTCTATTGGTGAAAAAATTGGTATCACTAAGTTTGAAAGAGTGAATGCACCTTATGTGGCATCTTATATCCATGGAGCTAACCGCATTGGTGTGTTAGTAGGGTTGGACAAAGAAGCTGCTGAAGTGGGTAAAGATGTGGCTATGCAGGTTGCGGCTCTAAGCCCTGTAGCAGTGGATGCAGACAATGTACCAGCTGATATAGTAGCTCGTGAGAAAACAGTGATCATGGACATCATGAAAGAAGATCCTAAGATGGCCGGCAAACCAGAAGAAATGATTTCTAAAATTGCTGAAGGTAAGTTAGGTGCGTTCTTTAAAGAACAAACTTTGACTGCTCAGGCTTTTGTGAAAGATGGTTCTAAAACTGTAGCAGATTTCCTGAAAGAAAGTGGTAATGTGAAAGTGTTGGAATTTAAAAGAGTAGCACTGGGTTAGTAGCCTTTAGAATAAGAATTTGTGAAAGCACTCCGGTAACGGGGTGCTTTTTTTATATCACCTAAATTAGGTATTGGAAATACTAATGTTGCATCATTAACTTTAGTATTATATAAGTTGAGTGGTTGGTTTAATGTGCTACACGAGTTGTATTAACTATTAACCTTTACAAAATCAGCATTCCATGAAACTATTAAAACGAATTTTGCTTGCCCTGGTAATCCTCATTCTGGGGCTTTTTATTTTTATCCAACTCAAATCAAACCCCAAGTATGAAGCCCCCTATCCACAGATAAAAGCAAGTACTGATTCCGCCGTCATTGCCAGAGGGAAATATCTGGCCTATGGCCCTGCACATTGTGGAAGTTGCCATGTACCAATGGATAAAATTATGGATGTAGAGAATGGTAATCTTATTCCTCTTAGCGGAGGTTGGGAACTAGAAATAGAGCCTGGAACTTTTAGGGCACCTAATATTACACCAGATAAGGAAACCGGAATTGGTAATCTATCGGATGGAGAGTTGGCACGCACATTACGGTATATGGTGGGAAGTGACGGTAGGTGTATTTTTCCTTTTATGCCTTTTGCAGAATTGAGCGATGAGGATTTAACCGCTGTTATTTCATTTGTTCGTTCGCAACCAGCTGTGAAGCATGTGGTGAAAAGGAGTGAACTGACATTTTTAGGTAAGGCCCTGTCGGCCTTTGGGTTAATAAAACCCGAAGGAACCAAAGGTGATCCTCCTAAATTTGTGCCTATTGATTCTACAGCCGCGTATGGAAAATATCTGGCAAACTATGTGGCCAATTGCGTGGGTTGCCACACCAATCGCGATTTAAAAACAGGTAAGCTCATTGGAAAACCATTTTCTGGTGGGTTCCATATGCCAGCGGATCCATTGTCAGAAGACGGAAAAAGTTATATCACACCCAACCTGACTCCTGATCCTGAAACTGGATGGATCAAAGATTGGGATGAGCAGGCATTCATAAAACGGTTGCATGGCGGCAGAGTACATAAAAGTTCTCCTATGCCATGGGGTGCTTTTGGGAGGATCAATGAGTTGGAGTTGAAAGCTATTTATCGCTATTTAAAATCATTACCACCTGTGAAGAATGCAGTGAAAAAAACAGTCTATGAAAGAGGAGAAAAAATGCCTGAAGGATAATCACTTTTGAATGCTTATCTGTGAACCATTTTTTCTGTTTATCCAGCCTTAAAAATCAACTTGAAGAAGTTATTTTTAAGGCTGATTTTTTTAGGGGTTGATAGCCAATTCGTAAATGTGGATTTGATATTTTTAGATCAATCCTTTTTTTGTGGTTCTTATTTTACATAGGTATTCAAAGTTTCAAATTTTTAAGCCAATTACTTTTTAAGTCTTTGCTATCTTCGCCACGCTTTTTTCAACAATTCATTAATAAAATAAATAGCAATGACGCCCAAGTACAAACGAATATTATTAAAGCTTTCAGGAGAATCATTGATGGGTAACCGAAATTATGGAATGGATCCGGATATCATTACCCAATATGCACAGGAAATAAAAACCATTGTGGATATGGGGGTAGAGGTGGCTGTAGTTATAGGCGGTGGTAATATATATCGTGGTATGAACGAAGCTCAAACTGGTATTGAACGTGCTCATGGAGATTATATGGGAATGTTGGCCACCGTAATAAACGGGATGGCTTTGCAAGCCGGCTTGGAAAAAGCGGGTATGTTTACAAGGCTTCAAAGTGCCATTGTGATGGAGCAAATTGCAGAACCGTACATTCGTCGGCGTGCCATGCGCCATTTGGAGAAAGGACGAGTAGTGATTTTTGGAGCAGGTACAGGAAATCCTTATTTTACAACAGATACAGCCGGTTCTTTGCGTGCGATAGAGATCAATGCAGATGTTATTTTGAAAGGTACCCGTGTGGATGGTGTTTACACCGCCGACCCAGAAAAAGATCCCAATGCAACCAAATATCAAACAGTTTCCTATCAGGAATGTCTGACTAATAATTTGCGTATTATGGACATGACCGCCTTTACACTTTGTATGGAAAACAAACTGCCTATTATTGTGTTTGATATGAACAACCCAGGCAACCTTAGTAAGGTGGTGTCTGGCGAGGATGTAGGCACATTGATTCACGCTTAATATTTTTTATGCCTTCTATTGCAGATATCAGAACCCAATATGCTCAACAAAGTTTGTTAGAATCAGATGTATTGTCTGATGCGATTGATCAGTTTCAAAAATGGTGGGATGAGGTGATACACTCCGAAGCTACCGAAGCTAATGCTATGACTTTAGCTACTGCTTCCAAAATTGGAGAGCCGGATGCACGAATCGTTTTGCTAAAAGGGTTTTCCAAAAAGGGATTTGTTTTTTTTACCAATTATGAAAGCCAAAAGGGCAAAGAGCTTACAGAAAACCCACAGGCTTGCCTGGTTTTTTTCTGGAAAGAATTGGAAAGACAGGTTAGAATAAAAGGAAGAGTAGTTATGGTTTCAGCGGAAGAAAGTGATGAATACTATTTTTCCAGACCAGAAGGCAGTCAGTTAGGCGCATGGGTTTCCAAACAAAGCAGTGTACTAAAATCCAGAGAAGAGCTAACGGAAATTCAAACTCAGCTGGAAAAGGAAGTTGCGGACGGAAAGAAGATTGAAAGGCCCGAATATTGGGGTGGTTATATTGTAATGCCCACCACCATTGAGTTTTGGCAGGGAAGGCCAAACCGTTTGCATGACAGGTTACAATACACAATTCAGCAAGATGGTAACTGGAAGATAGACAGGCTATCGCCGTAGCCCACCCCAACACCCTAATTTTTTGGATTCAAAAATCCCCAATCTCGAAAACTTTATGCCCGATTTAGAGAATAATGATTGTGGCTTAAACTAATTTTTGCAGGGAAAAAAAATGTCCTGCGAATTTCAATCACTTTATTCCGGCGAGGTTGGCTATATCGTTCGATGCATGGAATGTGGCCATTACCAGATTGGCTTTATTTCTGTTTTGGTTAATTTGTAGGAGGCTGCGTATTCGTCCTTGTGTCATGAGATAAAAATGTTGGCAACCAGAAAGGCCCAACAGAAAAATTAGATTCTACCTGTGTGCTGATTTCTACTCCATCGAGGAATGTGTTTTTTCTCCTAACCCCCAATGTGTTATTTCGATTTTGGGAAGTAATGGAGTAGGCTGATACAGAAACGAAATTTCAGCAGTTACTTTGTTTGTTTCAATAAATACCAGGAATCAAAAGAATTGGATTCAATATATTGTTCATTGCTAGAGGCGGACAGGATCTACACTTCCGGCAATAATGGAAAATTTTTTTGGCGTTCTTGAGCTTTGCCATGCTATAATCTGTGCTTTTCTTTTTGCAAAAAGGGATACCATTTCGGGCGAATCATAAAGCAACATGGCTTGTGATTTTTCACTAACAGAGGTCGCAATCTCCATACTGTAATTTAATATTTGCCTTTGCTAAATTTTTCACTATATCCTGGAAAGGTTCCCTGCTTTTTATTTCTGTATAACCCATATATTCTGCTGAGTGGGGATTTATTTCAATTAATCCTAAGCTTTTGGCAAACTCTATATCCTCGGTGCGAATTTTTTCATTTTCTCGTTTGCTTTTGTTCATGACAAGAGGGTATTACAAAAAGGCAAAAATCACACAAAAAATAAAATACGATCGGTTTTACCAAGCTAACATTTTTGAGCCAATATAGCTGGATAAAAAATAATTCCCAGATGCGTAAATTATTTTTCCCGATATAGAAAGTCTTTGGGTTTGAATTGATGTTTTTTTGCGAAAACGAAAATTTATGACTTGCGAATTTCAAACACTTTATGCCGGCCCGGATGGGTATATTGTTCGTTGCAACCTTTGTGGACACTACCAGGTGGCCTATATTTCTACACTCATAAACTTGAATGAAAACGATTTTCATTTGTTTTATAAAAAGGTAAAAGCCCAAAATAGAATAGACTACTCGGCTGTGAGTCAGGATTCTAAGATCATTATGTTAGCTACTCCGTCACCAAACATCAATTTCATCCTAACACCATCTGAACTTATTACCCTTCACGATATTCTGGAAAAGGCGGACACTGAAATCAAAACTCATGCCTTGCTGGGACTTTTTAGGTAAGAACGAATGTGGACTTATCAGATGGCAAAGGCATCGCTAATTAATAAAAAACAGGAGCCAATGACTCCTGTAAATAATGTTGATCTAAACCGTTTTCTGGTTTGATTATTTGGTGGCGGCTTCTTTTTTAGCGGCCAGCTTTTGTTTTACTTCCGGAGAAATAGCCGGACGGCTTTTTCCAAAAGAACCTTTGAAACGTTTACCTTTTGCGGTCTTTTTATCGCCTCTTCCCATAGTTGTATAATTAAATTTTGCGCAAACCTACATAAAAAATTTGATTTGTATTTTGTAAATTCCTTTTCATATCCGTCTGTTCCTCCTTTTTCAATGAGGTTCAATGCGGAACATTTCTGTTTTGCTAATTGGATAAAAGGAATGGAAATGGATTTTCCAGGCAAATTCAGGTAAGTGCTATGCACGAAAATCTATGACTGTCTTAATAATATTATGTTTTGTTATAGAGGCCGTTGATATTATTAGGCTATTTTTGCCGCATTAATTTTTTAAAGGCATACTAATTCATGAAGTTGATTCAAACTGCTGAGCGTGTTTCGCAGGTAGATGCCTCTGATAACTATGTTTTTCAGAGGTCATTATTGGCTTATGCTGAAGCCGCAAAGTTGGTAAAAGGAAATGTGTTGGAGATTGGTACAGGTAGTGGCTATGGCGTGGAAATGATAGCTTCCAGAGCAGAAAAATTTGTAACAATAGACAAATTTGAAAATGACAATATTGCTAAACTGCTGAATACTCATGCCAATGTGGAGTTCATCAAAATGAATATTCCGCCATTGTCTGGCATTGCCGATAACAGTTTCGATTTTGTTATCACCTTTCAGGTGATTGAGCATATAAAGAATGATCGTCTTTTTGCGAAAGAAATACATCGGGTGTTGAAACCTGGCGGAAAGTTGATAGTAACTACGCCTAACAAGAAGATGTCGCTTACCAGAAATCCCTGGCATATTCGGGAGTATCTGGTGCCAGAATTAAAGCAATTGTTGTCGAATGACTTTGCATCCGTTGAGTCTTTAGGAGTCTATGGAAATGAAACTGTGATGGATTATTATCGCGAAAACGAAAAATCGGTAAAGAAGATCACCCGTTTCGATTTTCTAAACCTTCAGTACAATTTACCCCGATGGTGTCTTCAGATTCCTTATGATATTCTGAATCGATGGAACCGTAAGAAAATGTTGAATAGCGATAACCGGTTAGTGGCAGGAATTGAGATGACAGACTACTATTTGGCTCCAGCTTCAGACGAATGTCTGGATCTGTTTTATGTGGCTGAAAAATAGAGTATTATTGGCTGAGTATTTCTTTTATGGCCTCGACTTTTACCATACATTCCTCCCATTCATTTTCCGGATTACTGTAAATGGTGATGCCGCTACCAGCTTGCCAGGAGAGATAGTGTGATTGTTGATTGTACATGATGCTTCTGATCACTACGTTAAAATCAAAGTCGCCATTAGGCTTGATAAATCCAATACTCCCTGAGAAAATACCGCGTTTTGATTTTTCATATTGTTCAATCAGTTTCATCACTTTTATTTTTGGAGCGCCTGTCATAGACCCCATAGGGAAAGTCGCATTGATAATATCGGTGAATCTAATATCTTCCTTCAACTGGCCTTTTATGGTAGAGATCATTTGATGCACCTGCGGAAAAGAATAAATGCCAAACAACTCCTCCACCTGCACACTACCTTCCCTGCAAATTCTGGATAAGTCATTTCTAACCAGATCCACTACCATCACGTTTTCAGCTCGATCCTTGCTGCTATGAAGCAGTTGTTGTTGTTGTGCTTCAAGATTGTCGGGGGTTCGTTTTAGTGTGCCTTTTATGGGCTGACTAATAATTTTATTACCAGTCTTTTTCAGGTACCGTTCGGGGCTGGCGCAAATGAGCCATTTATCTTCAGTTCTATATAATCCGGAAAATGGATTAGGCGAAAGGCGGTTGAGTTTGTCATAAAGCAGAACGGGATCAATACTGGCGTTCTCCGAAAAATTTTCGATACAAAAATTTATTTCGTAACAATCGCCACGTTGAATATGTGCCTTAAGTGCCAGAACCGTTTTGAGATAATCATCTCTGGACACATTGCATTGCACTGCTCCTAATTGCTGATCTCCTAATGGCTCAGTAATGCTATTGCATATTGCCATAAAGATTTCCAAAGGATGGCTGGCAATGATTTCCACTTCGTTTTGATTAGCTATAAGCACTATTTCAGGTTCAAAGAAATAGATGTTTTGAAAACCAAGTGCATCTTTTTTTTTGATACGCGCTATGGAATCAATCGTGTTTAATTCATAACCAAGATGGCCAAATAGCCAGCATTTGTGTTGGTGTTGGAATTGCTGAAAGTTTTCAAGCGCATTGGCTTCGGAGGACATAAACTGATTTTTGATGCCAGCTCCAATCAACCATTCCTGTTCACCAGCATACTGATTGCTATCCAGGAAGCAAAAAGTGCTGAACAGTTTCGACCAATTCAGCACTCTTTGTTTAAAATTAAATATTTCGCTTATTGCAAATTTGCGTTGCAAGGCAATTAAATAATAATTGGATTAATTAAAAGTCATCGTCTTCGTCATCGAAATCATTCTTGCCTCCGAACAGGTCTTTAAACTCATCATCCATCTTAAACTCATCATCGTCATCATAAGATTTCTTTTTAGCACCTGCTTTGCCTTTGGATTTGGGCATATCAAACTCTTCAAAGTCCTTGTCCCAATCTTCGTCTTTCTCCGCTTTGTTCCAATCATCTTCTTTCTCATCTTCTTCCTCATCATCATCGTCAGATACTTTAGAAGATTTTCCTTTCTTTTTGGGTAACTCTTCCTCATCAAGGAACTCATCCTCTTCGTCAAAGTTTTCTTCTTTTGATTTAGATGCTTTTTTACTCAGTGGCTTTTCACTTTCGAAAGCCTTCTCTGTTTCACTTGTTTTTGATTTATTTGATTTTGCCATTATCTAATAAATTAGAATGTAAATTTTAATCTAAGTTCTTAAACTTCCAAATTTTTTCGTACAATAATTTATTAACTATTTTACAATAATTAATTGATCTCTTTCGGGGCCATTAGAAATGTAATCTACATTGGTTCCAAGATAATTATTTATAAACTGGATATAGGTTTTTGTTTTATCTGGTAAAGCTGCAAAGTCTTTAATGTTGGTGATATCAGTATGCCAGCCATCAAATACTTCAAGTACTGGAGCGTATTCATCCATATCTAAATGCATGGGAATTTTGCTTATTATTTCATCCCCTTTTTTATAGGCAGTACAAACTTGAAGTGTTTCAAAGCTGTCCAGCACATCACCCTTGGTCATCACAATTTTTGTAACACCATTAATCATGCAGGCAAATTTTAAGGCAACCAAATCTATCCATCCACATCGGCGTGGACGGCCAGTAGTGGCACCGTATTCTTTGCCTACATCGCGAAGCTTTTGTCCTTCTTCATTTTCCAGTTCGGTTGGAAAAGGACCACTTCCTACGCGAGTACAGTAAGCTTTGGTAATACCAATTACATCCTTAATGTGTTGAGGGGCAATGCCTAGTCCGCTACAAACACCAGAGGATATCGTGTTGGAGGAAGTGACGAATGGAAAGGTTCCAAAGTCGATATCCAGCATACTTCCCTGTGCCCCTTCGGCCAATACTTTTTTGCCGTCCTTTATGAGCTTATTGATGAAATACTCCCCGTTTACAATGTTCAATTCTTTTAAAAACTCGATAGCTTCAAAAAAGTCTTGTTCGTCCTGAGAAATGTCTTCAGAGAATTGATAGGTATTTAAAAGTATCGTATGTTTCTGGCGAAGCTGCTCGTATAAATCTTTGAAATTGCTGCGCAAAATATCTCCCACTCGCAATGCATTTCTGCCAGTTTTGTCCATATAGGCGGGGCCAATGCCTTTAAGCGTAGAGCCAATTTTGCTCTTACCTTTTGCCTGTTCCGATGCGCGATCCAGTGCCCGGTGTGTGGGTACAATGATATTGGTTCGTTCGGCAATGAACAGATTTTTTTTGAGATCAATTCCAAATTCAGCTACACGATCACATTCTTTTTTTAGAGTAATTGGATCCAGCACAACTCCGTTTCCAATAATATTGATTTTGCCTTCGTGAAAAATGCCCGAAGGTATTTGGTGTAATACTATTTTTTTGCCATCCTTGTATAAAGTGTGTCCTGCGTTTGGGCCACCCTGAAAACGGGCGATTACTTCATAGTCTTTTGCGAAGTAATCCACAATTTTTCCTTTGCCTTCATCTCCCCACTGAAGCCCTAAAATTACATCTACCATTTAAGTGATTTTTTAATAGTGAAGTGCAAAAATAAGGGTTCAATCTGATGTGCCATTTTGTTTGTAAAAGATATATTCTTTTATAAAGATTGTTGTTGGTGGAAGGGGTTTGGTTTGTAGGCGATCGACTTATTTTCATAAACCTATATCATCAATTACTTCGGCAGGTCTTCCGTATCGAATCTTTCTACTGTTTCAACACCAGACAAAGCACAAACTCTGTTAACCAGATTGTCCAGTTCCTCCTTGTCATGAACGAATACTTTAATATTTCCTTCGAAAACCCCTTCAGTAGCTTCTATAGTAAGTGCGGCAATGTTTATTTTGAGTTCTCCAGAAATAAGGTTAGTGATCTTATTCACCATTCCAACATCATCAATGCCAATAATTTTGATACCGGTCAGGAATGAGATTTCTTTATTTTTTGCCCATTTGGTTTTTACAACCCGGTGGCCGTAATTCGACAATAGCTTTGGTGCATTGGGGCAACTGGTCCGATGGATGGTTAGTCCTTTTCCGGTGGTGATGAAGCCGAACACATCATCTCCTGGAATGGGTTTGCAGCAATTGGCCAGGTTGTACATAATCTTATCTCCACTCTCACCAAAAATTATTAATTCGGTATCCTTGCCAATGGGTTGATGACTTGCAGAAGAGGTTTCTATTTTTCCTTCAGAAACTATTTTTATTGGTTTGGGTTGTTCAATCCTGTCGCCAATAAGCTTAAATTCCTTCAATTCTTTTAAGTCAATATTTTTAACGGCAATTTTGTAAAACAAATCAAGGTTGGAACTCAGTTTGTAGTACTGCACCAGTTCGTCCAAATTGGCCTGCTGCATACTGGCACCCAACCCCTCCATCTTTCGTTGCAAAGTGTATTTTCCTTCTTCTGCTACCTTTCTTTTTTCTTCCTTTAATGCTTCTTTTATTTTTGCCTTTGCCTTTGCCGTAATGACAAAAGATAACCAGTCTTCAGATGGGGTTTGTTTATTGCTGGTAATAATTTCTATTTGGTCACCACTACTAAGTTTGTGACTGATTGGAACTAATTTGTGGTTGACTTTTGCCCCAATAGTTTTGGCGCCAACAGCAGTATGTATCGAGAATGCAAAGTCCAACGCACTACTGCCTGCTGGCAACATTTTGATATCGCCTTTTGGCGTATACACATAAATTTCCTCTGCCAGAAAACTGGTCTTGAAATCCTGAAGAAAATTGACACTGTCTGGATCGTCGTTATTTAGTGTTTCTCTGATGTGTTGAAACCAAATGTCAAACCGATTTTCGGTATTTGCTCCTTCTTTATATTTCCAGTGTGCGGCCAGCCCTTTTTCTGCTATTTCATTCATTCTTCTGGTGCGAATTTGTACTTCTACCCATTTCCCACGAGGCCCCATAACGGTCGTATGCAGTGCCTCATATCCATTGGATTTGGGATTACTAACCCAATCTCGAAGTCGTTCAATGGAGGGCGTATATTCATCAGTGATTAGAGAATAAACCCGCCAACATTCTTCCTTCTCCTTTTCCGGTGCACTGTCCAAAATAATGCGGATGGCAAACAGATCATACACTTCTTCAAAAGAAACATGCTTCTTTTTCATCTTATTCCAGATGGAGTGTATGTTTTTAGGCCGACCATATATTTCAAAATTGAATTTGTTTTTTTCCAGAGTATCTTTTATGGGTTTGATAAATTCATTAATATATTTGGTTCGTTCTCTTTTCGATTCTGCGAGCCGACGGGCAATTTCTTTATAAATATCTGGTTCCAAATATTTCATCGAGAGATCTTCTAGCTCAGTCTTTATGATATATAAGCCCATTCGATGTGCCAGTGGTGCAAAAATGTAAACTGTTTCAGAAGCTATTTTCAATTGTTTCTCCCGCTTCATGCTTTCAAGCGTACGCATATTATTAAGACGGTCCGCCAACTTGATAAGAATAACCCTTGGGTCATCCGTTAGTGTCAAAAGGATCTTTTTAAAGTTTTCGGCCTGTTGTGAGGCACTGGTGTCTATGACGTTGGAAATCTTGGTAAGGCCATCTACAATCCGGGAAATTTCCTTTCCAAATTCTCGTTCTATGTCTTGTAGAGTAATGTCGGTGTCTTCCACTGTGTCATGCAAAAGGGCACAAATTGCAGAACTGACCCCGAGGCCTATTTCTTCCACACAAATTTTTGCTACAGCAATGGGGTGCAAAATATAGGGCTCTCCACTTTTTCGGCGCATACTGCTATGGGCTTCTGCGGCCATTTCAAAAGCAGATCGGACAATAGCTTTATCGCCCGGCTTTAGCTTATCCTTGAGCATTCTGAGAAGTGAACGGTATTCTCTTACAATAAGTTTTTTTTCCTCTTCTTCGTTTAAATTGTACTTCGGTTTTTGTTCTATGGTCTTCATTTACGGCCTCCTGCTACATTTCTACGCTCCTGTCTCAGATAATAAATAGTATTATATGTTGTTTAAAAGGTAGTGTTTAAAAATACAATATTTTGTATTCATTTATTTTGTCGCCATGAGCATATTTCAAAATTTGTTGGGGGAACGTTCATTTCTGAAATAAGGGTTCCGAGATTTTTCATTTTTATACCAGGGGATATGGTTATTTTATTCAAACCCAGTTCTAATTGAACCAATTCGGTAATAAATAAAAGCATAAAAATAAAATCTTAAAATTCGACTGTTTATTTTTGGATAAAACCATTACCTTTGCCCCCCTGTTTTAGTTCTTTTCCGGATGTGGTGAAATTGGTAGACACGTCAGACTTAGGATCTGATGCCGCAAGGTGTGGGGGTTCGAGTCCCTTCATCCGGACTATTTAAGTTTAAGGTTTGAGGTTTAAAGTTTGCAACCTTAAACCTTAAACTTTTTTAATTTTTAAACAAACTCATGGCTACAATTACAAAAGAATCTATTGGCCAATTACACGAAAAAATCAGTGTAAGACTTGAAAAGGCCGATTATCTTCCTTCCTTCGAAAAATCATTAAAGGAATATAGCAAAAAAGCAAGTATTCAGGGATTCAGACCTGGTAAAGTGCCTGCTGGTCTTATCAAAAAAATGTATGGCCCATCTTTGTTTACGGACGAGGTATTGAAATCGGTAGATAAAGAACTGATTGATTATCTGCAAGCCGAGAAAGCAGATATTTTTGCCCAACCCTTGCCTTTGAATACGGATTTGTCTAAGTTGGACGTAAATAATCCCGATGATTACAATTTCGATTTTGAAATTGGGTTGAAACCTGAGTTTGCACTTGCAGATTTAGCTACAGTAGATATTATTGCCTACAATATTGACGTCACTGATGAAATGATTAACGAAGAAGTAGAAAGACTTCAAAGTCGTTACGGAGTTCTGGAGGATAAAGAGGCAGTGAATGGAGAAGAGACTGTCATTAATATTACTTTCACAGAAGTGGATGCTGATGGCAATGACATAGAAGGAGGCATTAATAAAGATAATTCCTTGTTGCTTAAATATTTTACCAAGAATGCTCAGGAGTTGCTTAATGATAAGAAGATAGAAGACTCTGTAACTATAAAATTAGGCGAAGCATTTGACGATAAAGAGTTCGAATTTATTGCTCAAGATTTAGGAGTAAGCAATGATGCCGCAAGCAAAGAAAAGTCTTTCAAATTAACTATTACAAAGGTTTCAGAACTGAAGAAAAAAGAGTTGAATCAGGAATTTTTCGATCAACTGTTTCCTGGAGCTGATGTGAAATCTGAAGAAGAATTCAGATCCAAAATAAAGGATCAGATTTTTGGACACTGGGCTACTCAAAGCCGCAATCAGATTCAGGATCAGATTTTCCATAAGTTGGTAGATACTACTTCGGTAGATTTTCCAGCTCCATTTCTACGCAACTGGTTGGTAGCACAAAACGGACAGAGTGATCAGGAGCAAAAAACTGAAGAGCAAATAGACAATGAAATGCCTGGCTTCCTTAATCAGTTGAAATGGACTTTGATTTCTGATAAGATTGTAAAAGACCAGAGTATTGAGGTGAAACAGGAAGAATTAAGAGGCTTTGCTCAGACACAACTTTTCAGTTATATGGGTGGTATGATGCCTAATAGTGCAGAACAACCCTGGATGAATGATTATGTGGACAGAATGATGAAAGATCGCAAATATGTGGAAGAAACCTACCATCGTCTGCAATCTGAAAAAATCTTTGAGTGGGCTGAAAAGCAGATTAAACCCAATCCTAAACAAATTAGTGCAGAAGATTTTTCCAAAATGGTGAATGACCATCAGCATACACATCACCATTAATGGATTAAATTAGAATAATATTTGTAATGCCACTCTTTTACAGGGTGGCATTATTTATTGGTGTATCCGGATTCATCATATAAGTCAGGATACTATTATCTTTCATCAGTTCCACTACCCTGAAGCCTTTGTAGTCGGTTCCCCAGCTGCCCCCGGCATGTGCGTCAAATACAAAAGGAATCTCTCTGTGTTTTTTTATTCCGTCCTCATCATGATCATGGCCATTGAACACTGCCCGAACATTATCATATTTTTTTAGCAGGTCGATATATTCAGGACAGTCAATACCATGTTTGGTGAGTTTGGCCGTGTTGATATGATTGATGACAAACAGATTTTTTGCCTCCTTGTAGGTTTCTAATTTTTCCTGAAACCAACTCAAATTTGGGCAAGTATATTTTCCTTTTTCGTTGGAGGTGGTTCCGGCAAGGAACACTGAGTTTTTGATCCTAAAGTCGAAATTGACGGGTGTGTCCCAAATCTGCATCCATTCATCAGGTGTAATTTTGTCATGATTGCCTGGTGTTACATGCCATTTCATTTTTAGTTGTCCAACTATTGGCTTCACCGAAGGATAAAACTTTGGATCATCATGTACAATATCACCATTCAACACACAAAAATCTAAAGGCTTTTTGGAATGTGCAGTATTTATTTTCCAGATCAGCGTTTTTAAAAACATATTATAATCTGTTTTAGGCTCACCATAATGAATATCTGATACAAGTGCAAATCGAAGAATTGGTTTTCTTTTCATCCAATAGTCCCATTGTTTTGTAGCGTTGATCACATTGCCATTGACTAGCAGAAGAAAGAGGGGGGAAGCTGTTTTCAAAAAATCTTTGCGGCGCATCGTGGGTGGTTTTGATTTGATTAAAGATAGTTCCTTTCTTGCATCGAATCTTCATTTACTTAACCTTAAATGCACAATGGGCGATTAAGGCTAGTCTTAAATCAGCCAACCTGTCATCCTTTATTGTGTGGATAGATTTTTGTTGCATAGTTCCAATATTATTAAAAGAGTATAAAAAAATAGGATATTTTTTAAAACAGTTGGTTAGGACTGTTCTGTCTTATTGAAAAATTTTAGTACGTTTACCCACATTAATTTAAATATATGAGTCATAATTCTGAGTTTGAAAAATACGCTGTTAAGCACAGAGGAATTTCCAGCAATACACTTCACAACTACGGCAAGCATTTGGTAACTGCCCTTACGCCTAATATCATTGAAGAGCGTCCAATGAATGTGGCTGTAATGGATGTGTATAGCCGGTTGATGATGGATCGAATCATCTTTCTGGGGTATCCGGTTAATGACGAAGTAGCAAATATTATTACAGCTCAATTGTTGTTTTTAGATAGTACAGATCGTACCCGTGATATCAATATGTATATCAATAGTCCTGGCGGTAGTGTGTATGCCGGATTGGGTGTGTACGACACCATGCAATATGTAACACCCGATGTGGCTACCATTTGTATTGGAATGGCTGCCTCTATGGCATGTGTATTATTAGGAGCGGGCACCGAAGGAAAACGTGCTGCTTTGAAGCACGCCCGTATCATGATGCATCAGCCAAGCGGAGCTATTGGTGGACAGGCCAGCGATATTGAAATCACTGTAAACGAAATTCGTAAGTTGAAAAAAGAACTATACGATATCGTGCACGACCATACAGCCAAGCCCATTGATCAAATTGAGAAAGACTTTGAGCGTGATAAATGGATGACCGCCATTGAAGCTAAAGAGTATGGACTGATAGATGAAGTATTATTGGTGAATAAAAGGAAGACTAAACTATAACTAATCTTCCTAGGAAGATAAATCCATGATCAAAAAATAAACATCAAACAAATAATATTTAAAATGAATTTTTCAAATTTATATAGCAATAATTGGCAACGCTCAATCAAAAACGATGACGGCGATGATGATGAACCCAGAGAGGCTCAGGATAAACGTGACGATCTGTTGATGCTGAATAAGCGACTGGAAAAATTGTTCTTCGATAAAAGAGCCGTGTATTTGTGGGGTGTGGTGGATGATAAAAGTGCCAGAGAGATCACTACTAAATTGATGCTATTGGAAGCCGACAAACCAGACGAAGAAATTAAGTTCTATATCAATAGTCCTGGAGGGGTGGTTACAAGCGGCATGGTTATTTATGATACCATGAAGATGATCAGCAGCCCTGTTAGTACTATTTGTATGGGGCTGGCAGCCAGCATGGGCAGCATATTACTAAGTGGAGGCGAAAAGGGTAAACGCTTTATTTACCCACATGGCGAGGTGATGATTCATCAGCCTTCCTTAGGAGGTTTCATAAGAGGAGTGAGCTCAGATCTTGAAATTCAGGCTAAACAAACCCAAAGAGTCAAGGAAATTGGAGCAAGAATATTGGCAGATAATTGTGGCAAAACTATTGATCAGATTATGATCGATTTTGATCGAGACTATTGGATGGATGCCAACGAAGCCATTGCCTATGGCATTGCTGATAAAGTGATGGATAAATTATAGCATGTAGACATAAAATGTCTTGTGCAAAATATTTATTAGGATTCCCTGCCCAAAAAAATATAAGAAGATATTTCTATGTCTATTCTGGCTGGAGATGGTTTTCAAAAAGCATTTTGAAAATCTATTTCCAGCTTTTTTATTGGGGTTATATTCATGGATAAAACCATTTCCTCAACCTTCCTAAAATCCAGGTTGGATTTTATATGTTTTAGTATAAATTCTATTTCTTTTCATTTATTCAGGATGATAGAACCTTGCGAAGTTTCAGAAAACTATCGTCTTTTAAAACGTTCTGAACCGGTTGAAAAACATCTTGATGTATGACTAAAGTCATACATCTACCGAATGCCAGAAACTACTTTTGCTAAACAAAAAACCGAAAAGATGAACAAAAAAGTAATTACTGTATTAGGTCTGGTGATGGCCATCTTCTTTGTTGCTTGCGGTGGCGGCGAAAGTGCTGACCAAAAAGCAACTGAAGGATCAAGTAGCGAAACTTCGGCCACTGAAGCTCCTGCAGCAGAAGCTCCAGCAAGTACTGAAGCCTATGATCCAAAACGTGGAGAAGGTAAGTTTGACGAAACCAATGTGGATGTGAGCAAATTTGACGCGGCTATGGCTACAAAAGGAAAGGCTATTGCTGAGACAAAATGTTTCTCCTGCCACAAAATGACTGATGAAAGATTGGTAGGTCCAGGTTGGAAAGGTGTAACCAGTAAACACAATGCACATTGGATTATGAATTTCATTACCAATCCTGATCCAATGATTGACAAAGATCCTGAAGTTCAATCTCAATTGGAATTGTGTCTGGTACGTATGCCGAACCAGAATCTTGCAGAAAACGAAGCCAGAGAAATCCTGGAATTTATGCGTGGTAATGACGGAGCGAAATAGTTCGAGTCGCTTTTATTCTATTTCTTAAGGAACTTAATATTTAATATAATGAAAACTAAAGTTATTCTAGGCCTTGCGGCACTAGCTGCCCTTTCTTTGTCTTCTTGCAAACCAAAGGGGACAGCAAACGCAGTTAGCGGTGATGCAGCATCTAAAACATACGTTGCCCCCGGTAAGTATGATGAATTTTACAATTTTGTTTCAGGTGGATTTAGTGGACAATTGGCTGTTTATGGTTTACCCAGTGGCCGACTTCTACGTGTGATTCCTGTATTTTCAGTAGATCCTGAAAAAGGATGGGGATATACTGAGGAAACTAAATCCATGTTGAATACTTCTCACGGTTTTGTACCCTGGGATGATCTACACCACGTAGAAATGTCTATGACAGATGGAAATGCAGATGGTAAATGGGTATTTGTAAATGGAAACAATACTCCACGACTGGCACGTATTGATCTTAAAACATTCCGCACTGCCGAAATTTTGGAGTTGCCCAATAGTGCTGGTAACCACAGTTCCCCTTTTGGAACAGAAAACTCTGAATACATTGTTGCCGGAACACGTTTTAGTGTACCAGGAGATAATGATAATGGTGATGTACCGATTGACACTTATAAAGAAAATTTCAAAGGTCATATCAGTTTCGTAAGTGTGGATAAAACCTCCGGCGAAATGAATATTGCTTTCCAGCTTAAAACCCCTGGAATGAACTTTGATTTGGGACGTGCGGGAAAAGGAAAATCGAAAGATTGGTTTTTCTTTAGTACTTATAATACAGAACAGGCCCATACTCTTTTGGAGGTAAATGCTTCACAAAAGGATAAAGATTTTATTATGGCAGTGAACTGGAAAAAGGCAGAAGAGTATGCGAAAGCAGGAAAAGGCAAAAAGCAGTCCGTAAAGTATGCTCACAATAAGTTTGATGAACATACCCATACCGCAAAGTCTGAAATTAAAAATGAGGTTACCGTTTTAGATATTACAGAGTTTCCTGATCTTGTTTATTTTATTCCTTGTCCAAAATCCCCTCATGGTTGTGATGTGGATCCATCAGGCGAATTTATAGTAGGTAGTGGTAAACTAGCTGCATTGCTGCCTGTTTTCAGTTTTGATAAAATTCAAAAAGCTATTGCTGACAAAGCTTTCGAAGCTGAAAAATATGAAGGTCTTCCAGTTATTAAATATGAAGCGGTTTTATATGGAGAGGTTGAGAAACCTGGTCTGGGTCCTTTACACACAGAGTTTGATGATAAAGGGAATGCGTACACCTCCATGTTTGTGTCTTCAGAAGTGGTGAAATGGAATTTGAAAGAGCTAAAAGTTCTTGACCGTCAGCCAACCTATTATTCTACTGGGCACTTAATGGTAGCAGGTGGAAATACTAAAAAACCCTTCGGAAAATATTTGGTCGCATATAACAAAATCACCAAGGATCGTTATTTGCCTACTGGTCCTGAACTTTCTCAAAGTGCTCAATTGTTTGATATAAGTGGAGATAAGATGCAGTTAATTCTTGATTTCCCCACAATTGGAGAACCTCACTATGCTCAGGCCATTCCAGCAGCATTGATCAAGGACAAGCAAA
This sequence comes from Niabella sp., assembly GCA_035434405.1. Classification (GTDB taxonomy): domain Bacteria; phylum Bacteroidota; class Bacteroidia; order Chitinophagales; family Chitinophagaceae; genus Niabella. Next base: position 91,447 of record DAORWU010000007.1, read on the forward strand.
CTAAGATATTTGATATCAAAGCAAACAACCACCCATTCGTTTCAAAAGGAGAGGCTGAAACTAAAGTTACCAGACAAGGCAATCAGGTTCATGTAGTAATGACGGCTATTCGTTCTCACCTGGCACCTGATAATATTGAAGGCATTCAGGTAGGCGATGAAGTTTATTTCCACGTTACCAATCTCGAACAAGACTGGGATGTGCCTCATGGATTTGCTGTGAAAGGTGCTAACAATGGCGAATTATTAATCATGCCTGGAGAAACTGTTACATTAAAATGGGTACCTGAGAAAGTGGGTATGTTCCCATACTATTGTACCGATTTCTGTTCAGCGCTTCACCAGGAGATGTCAGGTTACGTCAGAGTTTCTCCTAAAGGAAGCAGTGTTCCCATTAGCTTTGGTTTAAACAAGGCTAAGGCTGCAACAGCAGCTCCTGCAAAATAATATAGAACCAACATACATATATTTAAAGCAGTGCGTTTCTTACGTACTGCTTTTTTTAGTGCCTGGGATTACAAAGGGATATAATACTGCTTCAGAATACTTGATGCTCAAAAGAAAATTTGGATGACAGACTTATAGGTTTACGCATGTTTTGGATTTCAAAATTTGCTACTATCAAATGTGAGATTTCAAGCGTAGGATTAAAAAATACAGTGTCCAAAGTATGGATCCCAGAAACTAGAGCCAACAAGCTTTCAAACAGCGTATGTTAGAAGATAAAGTTGTGCGTTCAGTGGGAAATGGTATTTGTAAGTTCCTTCCTTTTGGTCAATGAAAGGGACATTGCAAAAGCGATTCTTAAAGAATGCTTTTTCAAAAGCGTTATATGAAGTAAAGAATATTTATGAACAGATTTCTTCCCATTCGGGGTATTTTGTTCCAGTCAGAGAAAGTAGTGTAATGCCTGTCAAATATATTCTCAATTCCTGCCTTCATGGTCAGTTTCTGTCTGTTGAAGTTAAATTGCCGTGATGCAGCAGCATTAAAAATGGTGTAGGCCGGCGTTTCAGTTTCGCCAAATTCTCTACTAAAATGATTTTGTTTCATTGCTCCTTCTATCATCAATTCGGCTAATATTTTTTTATGCTGATAACTGAATCCGGACCCATAACTCAAAGGTTGTATCTGTGGTAATCTGGAATCACCACCTTTTCCCGATCGGTAAATTCCTTTTCCTGTAACCCCTAATTGTTGCATCACCTGATATTGAATAGTTATACCAAGATTTAAGAGATCGGCTGCCGGCAATTGTTGATATAGTTTAATACCTTTTGCCCCGATAGTCATGGGTAAATAATCAGCATTGGGCTTACCAATGATATAGTTAAATACTCTGAAATAATCTGCCTTAGTGTGTATAGAAAAAGCTTTTTTGGTAAAGGAACTGGCAAAATTCAGCTCCAACGACTTTTCATTTTTCATTCCAGGATTGCCTATATAGTCGTATTTGTCAGAACTATTAAACAGATAAAATCCATACCCTTCTGAAACAGAGGGCGCCCTTTCTCCATAAGCCAATCCCAAACTGCCATTCCATGCTTCATCATTAAAATTGAGTTTTGCAGAGGCAGATGGAAGTAACCGGCTTTTGCCTCGTTTCATGTCTTTATAAAATATTTGAAGGCTTTCAAATCCAAAATCATTGCTCACTTTATTATTATTAATTCCTGCACCAAGGGTAGTAACCACATTCCAATGATCATTGATGTGCCTATCATCCTCCAAATGCAAACCTAAATATCCGGTATGTACACCAGGCCATGTCATCATGAACATATCTTTCTCTCCAGGGGTGTTAGAAAACATTGTCATTTCTGCTGTGGAAATATTATAATGTCCTGATAGATTTATGTTGAAATGATGATGCTCACTTTCTCCCATGAGTTTTGAGTAGAAGCCTTTGGTATTGCTCCAGCCGGGCATATCCATTCTAATGGGCACTACCGGACGTTGGGTGTCATCCATTCTGTGCGAAATGGTATTGTAGTATATTTTTGTTTCCCAATGATGTAGCAGAGAAGATAAATAGTGATAATCATATTGTACAGAACTAATCAAAGCTTCCGCAAGCGAAACATCCATGGGCAGGGCAGGATATCCTACGTCAGTAGCTTTATCATAAATGACGGAGGCTTTCAGTTCCTGTTTGTTATTCAATTTCCAACCTGCAATGGTGGATAGATTGTATTTTGTAAATCCTGAATAGAGTATTTCCATTCCACCGCCTGATTTGTAATTATCAGCATTCCTATAGGTTACATCCATATCCACAAAAAATTTATGCGTGCTATACTGTGCAGCTACTCCACCTATTTTTTGCAAATTGGCAGTTTCGAATCCTGTGAACAAGCTACCTCCCAAACCTGTGTTTCCGAATCCCGATTGTCGTCGGTTCAGGTTGATACTCCCCGCAATGGTAGCACCGTTTGCTGCACCTGATTGGCCACTATGGATGTCCGCAGATTTTAGGTTTGTGATTTCTACATAGGAGGTTACAGGATCCATTTTATCTGTACAAGCACCAAAAATCCGCATGCCATCTATTGTAACAACCGAGCGCTCCGTGGCCATGCCATTTAGCAATGGCTCCCAGGCGTATGCTCCCCGCTTGATCATGTTGATAGAACTATTAGACTCCAGATAACTGTCTAAGGATGACAAGACTTTTATTTTTTTGTTGGCTACAGTTTTTTGACTGATGATGATGACATTCTCCAAAGATTTAGCTGAAGTGCTGTCTTCAAATGGGGATTCATTATTTTGAGCCCATACCAAATGAGGTAACAATAATAATATTGTCACATAAAAAAACTTATTCATAGCGAATGCTTTTGGGTAAATCCGCAGACCTGAACCATTCGGGTCTGCGGAGGAATAATCTGAATCAAAAGTTCTAAATGGAATTATTTAGAACTCTACTTCAAAATAAATACTACTGCTTTCAACTGTTTCCGAGATGGGCTCTCCTTTTAGAATCGTTCCTGATTCATTTTCCAATTGAAGATTTATTTTCCAATATCCGGTCATTGTAAGACTTAATTTTCCAAAGTAGCTACCCTCGATTTCTTTTTGTTTTGGATTCACATTATTGGGAGAGCCATGGTTCCCCATGCCTGGCATGCGAGGATCAATTTTAACAGTAAAATTATTAACCACAGGAAAACTCATCATATCCTGCATCTTATACACTTTTACTTCCATATCATTCAGTGCCACTTTGGGTAGTGTAGGGGATACAAAGGCAAGTACATATTTTACATTATCAGTGCCTTTGAAAACCACAACAGTTTTCTTGGAATTCTCGCTTACATCGATAGTGGTTTTTGCAGAATAGTTACTTGTGCCAATCGAATAGTCCACGGTTAGTTCCCAATTTTCCATACTATTTCCCGCCATTTGAAACACCATATATCCTTCATAAAGCGTTTCGGTATTGATGGTTTTCTTGATGGTAGAAAATGGACAGGCATGAGTCATAGAAGTCATTTTCATCACCGGACTCCATTTGACAACGGCATCGCTAACAAACTTTCCATCGGCACTTTTTATTTGAAGGTAAATTTTGTTGTACCCGGTTTGCAGTTTGCCGTTTTCTGTGTATAAGAAAATAGTATGAGCATTATTGTTGAAAGATTTTACTAGTGTCAAACCTGTGGTTTCATCAGCTGGTTCAGAAATAACAGCTTCTTTGGAACAAGAGAGGATAAGACATGCCAATATTGCCAGGCATGCGTATTTTATTAAATTCATTGTATAAAATTTTTAAGCCATATAAATACTGACTGTGCAATGCATTGCATCATTCAGTTCATTTTAATTCTTTATTTAGCTTAAAAATTCGGGTGGTTTGTCAGAGCGGGAAAGGAAAATAAAGGAATAATGATATGTGTGATAATCCAAAATTTCCTTATTGGCTATTCTGGAATTTGGAAGCCCTTTGGTGAGATCCAATGGCTCCTGGTAAAATAAAAAAATCTCTGTTTGTAGATTGCTTAAGACCAATGCTCCATCCTTTCTGTCTTGCTCTTTAGCCATTTCGGCTATCTTACATTGACCATTGCACTTCAATTTTGGACGATCCTTGTTTTCACAAAACAGTGTCACAAAAGCGGCGGTATCCAATTGGTAAAGTGCCAGCAGTATGCTGTTTTTTGAAACGCAAAAAAACATAATGCCCAGTAGTAAAGATGCTGCTATTTTAGAAAAGTTCAACACGCGCACAGAATAAATTTGAGACACCTAACAATTTAATTATCAATTAAAAGAGAAGAAGTGCCTTTAAAAACAGGGCAAAACTACAAACCTTAAGAATGGTCGTATATGATTTTGGTCATACAGGTTTGAAGAGGTATAAAATAGTTTTGCAACTTCATTAAATCAGCAGTCTTACAACTGTTAAATGATATTTATCATGAATAATATTAAACTATCGGCTATCTCAAAAGCACTTATTTTTTTAGCAGCAATCCTAATTATTATTTCTCTTTTTGTTCCAGTTTGGATCATTTATTTGGATGCGCCACAATATCCGGAGGGATTAAGTTTGCAAATCTGGTCAAACAAACTGGCTGGGGATGTAGATATCATAAATGGGCTGAATCACTATATCGGCATGAAAACACTTCATACTGATGATTTTTTTGAATTTAAAATATTGCCCTACATTCTGGTAGCTTTTGCTGCTTTTTTTGCGATTACAGCATTGGTAGGGAAACGAAAATTATTGTACACTTCATTGATTAGTTTTATTCTGTTTGGTATAGTGGCTATGGTGGATTTCTGGAAATGGGAATACGATTATGGACACAATCTGGACCCCAATGCCGCCATTAAGGTGCCAGGAATGACCTATCAGCCACCACTTTTTGGGTTCAAACAATTATTGAATTTTGGCGCATTTTCTGTTCCTGACATTGGGGGATGGTTGATCGTGGTTGCCGGTTTGCTATTAGTGGTTGCGGTATTTGTTGAAATAAGAATACTGAAAAAAGCTAAAACAAAAATTTCATTAGCTGTGGCTTCAATAGGATTATTGATGCTCACTTCCTGCTCAAGTGATGGACCCGTGGCCATTAACTATAATAAGGATGCATGTGATTTTTGTAAAATGTCCATTTCTGAAAGTCGTTTTGCTTCCCAGTTCAAAACCAAAAAAGGTCGGGTGTATAAGTTCGATGATATGTCCTGTATGCTTGAATTTTTGAATAGCGATAATAAGCAGGAAGTGAAAAGTTTGTATGTAGGGAACTATCTAAATGGTCAGGAGTGGATAGATGCTTCTGTTGCTTGGTATGTACAGCATGATGATCTGCGGAGCCCGATGGGCGGCAATGCAGCAGCATTTAACAGCAAGGAAGCTGCACAGGAATATGCTGATAAGAATAGTGTAAAAGTGATAGATTGGACTGTGCTTAAAGGCACAAACTCTGGACATGAAAAGGCAGATTAAGGTTTACTTCCATATTTTTTGGACAGTGCTGTTTTTAGCAACAGGAAATCTAAGCTTCGGAAATACAATTGTTGTGGGAACGGATCAGAAGTTTAGATCAATCAAAAGTGCATTGGCAGCAAGTCAAAAATATGATACCATTATCATTACAAAAGGTCTGTACAAGGAAGGGAATATTATTATTGATAAACCAGTGTATTTGCTGGGGCAAAACCGGCCAGTGCTGGATGGCCAATTGAAGTATGAAGTGCTATCCGTTAAGAGTGATGATGTAACAATTAAGGGGTTGCAAATTCAGAATTCAGGCCGATCTGTCATGAAGGATGATGGCGCAATAAAAATATATGAATCCCGGTTTGTGACTATTGAGGATAATGTTTTGGTAAATAACTACTTTGGTATTTATTTACAATATGCCACCCATTGCACAATCAAAAACAATAATTTAATTGCTTCACAAAAACAGGAGAACCAATCGGGAAATGGCATTCATTGCTGGAAAAGTGACAGTCTTCAAATCATTGGCAACAAAATACAGGGGCATCGTGATGGTATTTATTTTGAGTTTGTAACAGCTTCCATCATTTGGAGAAATGTTTCAAAATTCAACCTGAGATATGGTTTGCATTTTATGTTTGCTCATAACAATACCTATGTGACCAATTACTTTAAAAATAATGGTGCAGGAGTTGCGGTAATGTATAGCAAAAAAGTGCACATGTTCAATAATACTTTTGAGGAAAACTGGGGCGATGCCGCTTATGGGTTACTATTCAAAGAGCTCTCTGATTGCCATCTAACAGGGAATAAATTTTTAAAAAACACCACCGGTATTTTCTTTGATGGCAGCAATCGGATTTTGGCAGAACGAAATATATTTAAAGGAAATGGTTGGGCCATGCGTATGCAGGCAAACTGCGTAGATAATATCGTCAAGGAAAATAACTTTCAGGGCAATACTTTTGATGTAACAACGAATGGAACGCTCACACTGAATCATTTTACCGAAAATTATTGGGATAAATATGAAGGCTATGATCTGAACAAGGATAAAGTAGGCGATGTGCCTTACCATCCCTTAAGTTTGTATGCGGTGATTGTGGAAAAGAATCCACCAGCAATGCTCCTATTCCGAAGCTTTATGATAAATCTATTAGACAGGTCAGAAAAAATATTGCCCTCCTTAACTCCTGAAAACTTTGTAGACAACAAGCCTAAGATGGCACCATACACGCTATGATAGAAATAAAGAACTTGACAAAATATTTTGGCAAACTCTGCGCAGTAGATCATTTGAACCTTACGCTTAACCTAGGCGAATGCGTGGCACTAATCGGCCCTAATGGATGTGGGAAGACTACGCTAATTAAGGCTATTTTGGGAATGGTGCTACCTGATAAAGGCGAAATTATTTTCGATGGAAAAAACATTAAGAACGATAATCAATACCGCAGGCAGATTGGTTACATGCCACAGATTGGCCGCTATCCGGAAAATATGACCATTGGTCATGTGATAGAAATGATTAGAGGGATTCGAGATGGACACATGGACTGGGACAATGATTTATATCAGCTGTATGAGCTGGAAAAAATGCTGAATAAAAAGATGCGCACGCTGAGTGGTGGCACTACCCAGAAAGTGAGTGCCACACTGGCTTTCATGTTCAATCCACGTGTATTGATTCTGGATGAACCTACCGCAGGTTTGGATCCAATCGCCGCCGAAATAATTAAACAAAAAATAATCGATGCCAGGAATAAGGGCAGCCTCATTTTGATCACATCGCACTTGCTAAGTGAGTTGGAAGATATTGTGAGTCAGGTGGTATTTATGCAGGATGGAAAATTGATATTACATCAAAACGTGAAGGAATTGAAACAAAATACCCAACAGGAAACCATTGCAAAATCTATCGTTCATCTGCTAAAAAATGAAGTTGTATGATGAAGGTGTTGAAATATGTAGCCATAGATATTTTTAAGAATAAGATAGTGATTGCCTACACGATTATGCTGGCTTTGTTTTCCTGGAGTGCTTTCAGTTTGGAAGATAATGCTTCCAAAGGATTGCTGACTGTACTCAATATTGTTCTACTCACGGTTCCTCTGGTGTCGGTATTGTTTTCCACGATCTATGTGTATAACAGCAATGAGTTTATCGAATTGCTGGTAAGTCATCCAGTGAAGCGAAGTAAAATATGGACAGCTTTGTTTATCGGTTTGGCCTCAAGTTTGGCACTGGCTTATCTGATAGGTGTCGGCATTCCCTTGTTGTTGTTTGCCGATCTGGGTACAGCACTCATCATGATCGCAGCAGGCATCTTGCTTTCGGTAATATTTGTAGCCGTGGCCTTTTTATGTAGTATGCTCACCCGCGACAAAGCCAAGGGTATTGGGTTGTCGATAATGCTTTGGTTGTACTTTGCTTTGTTGTTTGATGGGTTAGTGCTGTTTTTGTTTTTCCAATTTTCTGACTATCCCATCGAGAAATTTGTAGTAGGTCTAAGTGCCATGAGTCCTGTAGATCTTTGTCGTATATTAATATTACTCAGGCTGGATGTGTCTGCTATGATGGGATTTACCGGGGCTGTCTTTCAAAATTATTTTGGGAATCACTGGGGACTGCTTCTTTCTTTCGGTTTGCTGTCCATGTGGATTTTGGTGCCCTTTTACTGGTCTTTGAGAAAGTTTAAGAAAAAGGATCTTTGATCACTAACAATTGCTTATAATTTATAATCTACAAGATGAAAAGAGATATTTCGACCAGGGCTGATATTGAAAAAATCGTAAACTTGTTTTATGAAAAGGTGAAATCAGATGAATTGATTAGCCACTTTTTTACCAATGTGATCAATGTGGACTGGGAAAAACATTTGCCAAAAATGTGTGATTTTTGGGAGAATGTTTTATTATATACTGGTGATTACGAAGGCAATCCTTTGGATACACATAGATCGATACATACGAGACATAGTACGCAAGCGGAACATTTTGACAGATGGCAACAATTGTTTGATGAGGTTATAATGCAAAGTTTTGCCGGTCCACTTGCAGAAAAAATGAAACAACATGCAAAGGCAATTGCCGCGGTCATGCAACAAAAAATGTAGCTTGATGATCATGACAGAACTGTCTGGATAGCATTGCAATATCTGGATACCTCTCCTGAAAATACCAGAAGTGTTCTCTCCTCAAGAACAAATTATTTGCTTTATAATTTTTGCAATAGAAACATTTCATCCCTACTTTTTGAACAAGTGGAACAAGTGGTTTTATTCGTAAATCATGAATGTATTTTAGCTGCTCGATATTACTTAGCAAGGGTGATTTTATTGAATTGTGTAAAAAATGACTGATCTCTTTTGCTCAAGTCATGATATTTATTCTTACTTCTTCATCTTTATTTTGGAAAGAATGTATATTTTAGACGGAGTGAAATTGAAACAGACAAAAATATTGCCATAAGGCAACTTTCTCTTCAGCATTTGGTATTATCTTAATTGCCTATAAAATTTGCACAATGCGCTTTCCAATTCTGCTAGTAATAGCAATCTCTATTGTGGGCTGTCAAACCAGCAATATAAAACCTTTGGACAAGGAGGCTTTTAGTATTGATTCGGTAAGGGCTTATATCTTCAAAATGAACGAGGGCTATAGTGAACGCTTTGTAAGCAATGATTCCAATTTTTTCAATGAACGATATTGCATTGATGCCGCAGTCCATTCTCCCAATATGCCCACTGTGGTAGGCAGAGACTCAATACGCAGTTTTTTTTATAATGGAGGAAAAAATACCGAAGCTAAAATTGAATTGCCCAATGTGAATATTTTTGGCAATGAAGAACTGGTGGTGGAAGATGGCATTTATCATTTTCCTGATGGCAAAGGTGGAAGCCTAGATAAAGGAAAATTTATTGCTGTCTGGAAACAAGAAGGTGGCAAGTGGAAAATTTATAGGGAAACCTGGAATTCGGATATTTCACCACAATAATATAACCAATCATTTCTAATTTATTAATCATTAAATATTGTCATTATGAAGTTTTTGAAACGCTTATTTTTTGTTCTTGGGTTTTTGGTTCTTATCCTTTTGGTAGTGGCTTTGTTTGTAAGTAAGGATATGAAAGCCAATCGGGAAATTGTGATCAACAAACCAAAGGCAGAAGTATTTAATTTTATAAAGATGCTAAAAAATCAAAATAGTTTTAGCAAATGGGGCAAGATGGATCCTAATATGAAAATAGAGTATCGAGGCACAGATGGAACACCCGGATTTGTGAGCGCATGGGAAGGGGATAATGGAGTGGGTAAGGGAGAACAGGAAATAAAAAACATTGTGGAAGGCGAAAAACTGGAAACAGAATTGCGGTTCATTGAGCCATTCGAATCTAAAGCTCAAGCATTCATGACAACTACTGCTATCGACTCGACGCATACCAAAGTTACCTGGGGATTTGATAGTAAGATGGCTTATCCAATGAATATTATGAAATTATTTATGGATATGGATAAGGCAATCGGAGACGATTTTAGTATCGGACTTAACAATTTAAAAACCCTTTTGGAAAAACAAAAGAGCACCCTGAAGTAGGTTCAGTAGAGGAAGAACTTATTCGTGATCTTTAGGTAGGCAAACAGAGCGAGTCTGTTTCTTTTATCCTTTCTGAAGTGCGGGTTTATTATTTATCTCCATCTTAAATTAGACTTATGCAATCCAATGCCACTACCGTAGATGATTATATGGCAGAACTCCCTGCAGATAGGCAACAAGCCATGTCAAAACTTAGAAGCATTATTAAAAAAAATCTTCCTAAAGGATTTGAGGAGCAAATGAATTATGGTATGCCTGGTTTTGTGGTGCCGCATTCATTGTATCCTGCTGGCTATCATTGCAAGCCTGCCGACCCACTTCCCTTTATGGGTGTAGCTTCTCAGAAAAATTTTATCTCTTTATATCACATGGGCATTTATGCGGATCCTGAATTATATAAATGGTTTGTAGAAGCTCATACCAAAGCATCACCCAAAAAATTGGACATGGGCAAAAGCTGTATCCGATATAAAAAGCCGGAAGATATTCCATACGATCTGGTAGGGGAACTGGCAGCCAAAATGACTGTAAAAAAATGGATTGAATTGTACGAAGCGAGGTTTCTAAAAAATCAGAAAAAATAACCCAATTTAAAATTTGATTGTCATGAATAATACGATAGACAAAGCCACGCAAACCCAAATAGACAATATAGAAAAAGCCTCCGGGAAAACCCTGAAACAATGGATGGAAATTGTCAACCACAGTGGTTTTGAAAAGCATGGCGAACTGGTAAGCTTTTTAAAATCTAAACATGGGTTCACTCATGGAAATGCTAATACTATTGTCCACTTTGCCAAACAAAGTCATGCAGGAGCAGTCGAGAATACTGATGAATTGATAGAAGCCCAGTTTGCGGGCAAGGACATTCCAAAACAATGGTACGATACCATTTTGACCACCATCCACCGTTTTGGAACTGATGTGGAAATTGCACCGAAGAAAGCCTATGTGAGTTTGAGAAGAAAAAAACAATTTGCCATTCTTCAGCCCTCCACTAAAGACAGATTGGACATAGGGCTAAACATAAAAGGCGTTCCCGCTTCTGGTATTGCTTTAGAGGCTGGTAGCTGGAACAGTATGTGCACGCATCGCATAAAAATAGAAAACGAGACGTTCATTGGAGAAGAGTTGATACAATGGTTAAAGAGCGCTTATGAGCAGGCCGGATAAGGTTAAATCTCATCACATAAGTCGATCTTTGGCGTTAGCCAGATCTTCAATGGTTCGTTCCTGAAATAGTTCGAAAATGTCGATTTTAATAGATTTGTATGAACGATGCATAGAGCAGGGATTCTCATCCGAACAATTGGGGAATCCTAAAATACATCCCATTATTGTATCTATCTCCTCCATCACCTCCAATATTTTTATGATTGGCAATTTTTTGGATTTTTCGGTGATATAAAACCCACCGGTCGGCCCGGAAACAGAAGAGACAATTCCTGTTTTTTTATTGGTAAGTTGTTGTAAGATTTTTGCAGTAAAGGATTGTGGCGCACCTATTCCGTTTGCCACTGTTTGCAAACTAACTTTGTTTTCAATCGATGCCCATCTGGCAATATAGATGGTAGCCCGCAATGCATATTCTGTAGATTTTGAAAACATTTCCTGTGTTGGTTCCGGGTTATAAAATGGGTTAGCTGTTTTTTACCAATTCATTTACTTTGCCAGCCACTTTTCCCACATCAATATTTGTTCCTTCTTCCTGCATGATCAATTCGCCAGTTGTATTGAAAATGCTGATGATATTGGAGTGAGAAAAATCAATGGGAGAGATTTTTTTATACTTCATGGAGAGTACGTTGGCAAACTCCTGGGTGGATGCTTCGTTGCTACGAAGAAAAACCCAATGAGGCGCACTCATGCCACCGGTTTTTGCGAACTCAGCCAGACGTTGAGGCGTGTCTGTTTCCGGATCTATGCTTACCAGTACCAAAGAGATTTTATCTAAGTTGTTTGGCTTTATTTTTTTCTCTATTTTTTTCATATCTGCAACCAGCAATGGACAAGCGGCTTTACAGCTAGTGTAAATCATCACCACCACCAGCGTTTTTCCTCTCAAGTCATTTAGCTTTAGTGAGTCTCCTTTTTGGTTTTGCCATTCAGAGGTCAGGTGAAAGATAGAATCAGAGGGTAATTCTTTATTTGTTTTTTCCTGTTTGCAGGAAAAAAGTATCAGACTTAGTAACAGAAGAAAAAGAGATTGTTTCATGGGTATTGAATTTATCTTTTGTGTTTCAAAAGACTAATATTTTTCAGGTATGAAATTATTTTACTTCGAAAAGTTCCAATGATTATTTATTAAAACCTAAAGCGGAACTATCCATATTTATGGCGCACCTAAAACCTAAATTGGCCACCGTGTAATTTGCTTTGAGTCCGGCTCTCATACTAAAGCGCATAAAGGCTGCATAGTTGAGTATGTCGGTGGCGCTGGTGGCTCCTCCGGCACAAAAAAGATTATTGTCGCTATAATCACCTCCTCTGGATTCTAATGTCATCAAAACAGAATTAAAATCATCTGTCCATTCCCAAACCAGATCAAACATATTGTACACGCCCCAGTAATTGGCTTTGGATTGTCTTACTTGATTAAATTGACGATTCTTAATCAGGTATTGATCTATAATATGATCCGAATAGGACTTTTTGCTTCTTGCATTATCTGTTGTTTCGTCGGCCATAGCTACAAACTCCCATTCATCCAATGTTGGTAAACGTTTGCCAACGGCTTTGGCAAAAGCTTTGGCGGCATACCAGGAAACATTGCATACAGGAGCATCGGCTTTTATATCCTTTGGCAATGCTGTATCACTAATCCAATCCTTCAAATAGTTTGAGTCGGCATACAGTCTTTTTATGTTGGAACGTTGCCATTCCGGATGTGTTTTTACAAATTCCAAAAACTCGCCATTGGTTACAGGATTTACATCTATCAGAAAGGAAGTCACTGTGGTCATGGACGTGTCGGAACCATAAAACGGTTTGTATTTTCCCCCTGGAATTTTCACCATTTTTGTGTTGGAAGTTATTGCAGCCACATTTTCTGTGTTGCCCACTGGCATTTGTTTTACCTCCTGTCTATCACAGGAGGTAAACATAATGCTTGAAAATAAAAGAAAATATACAAGAAAAGATTGATTCATTATATCGGTTCTATTTTGCGAAAGTGCCGTGGTTAAATACTTTGGCATTTTTATCTCCGGTTACTTTTAATTTGCCAATGGCTCCTTTATTAAAAGCACGGGAAAGGGAGTGATCCACAATAACATATTCACCTGGATAGTCCACTTTGAATTCTACAATAGCAGCACCACCTGAAGGGATCATTGTGGTTTGAACATTGTGTGAAACGGTGGAACCTCCTTCCAGATAAACATTGTCGAATATTTCACCGATCACGTGGAAGGAAGAAGTAAGGTTGGGTCCACCCACACCAATGAAAATACGAACTGTTTCTCCTACTTTCGCTTCGATCATATTCTTGCCAAGCAGTGAACCTTTTTTCCCATTGAACAAAACATAGTCAGGACTTTCTGCTACAGCTTTATCATTATCAAACTCCAGAAGGCTATCAGTTTTTGCTTTGGTATAAAACTCTCCTTGCATTATATAATATTCATGATCCACTTTCTTTAAACCGCCAGCGGGTTCTACCAATATTAAGCCATACATTCCATTTCCAATGTGCATAGGTACTGGAGGTGCCGCACAATGATAAACAAACAGACCAGGGTTCAAGGCCTTAAAAGTGAACACAGCTTCTTTCCCCGGTACTGCTGATGTGGCTTCTGCTCCACCACCAGGTCCGGTTACTGCATGCAAATCAATATTGTGTGGTAATACAGAATTGGCCGCATTTTTTAGATGGAGTTCTACCTCGTCGCCTTCTCGTACACGAATAAAGCTGCCCGGAACTGTATTGTTGAAAGTCCAGAACGTGTATTGCTTGCCATCGGCAATTTCACCGGTTATCTCCGTTGTTTCCAGATTTACAATTAGTTTCTTAGGTCCACGATCGCCAATTGGTGCAGGCACTTTGGGGGCACCTGTTACTTCGGCTACCTCTGGAGCTCCTTCGGCAACCATATCCAAAGTGGATTGACCATTGGCAGCACTGCCGGCTTCGTTATTGGTTTTACAGGCTCCTAAAGTGAGCGCTAATAAAAGCCCGGATAAAATGAAATTGTGTTTCATGCTTTTGTTGTTTAAAAAAAATTGATTTGATTAATATTTAAGACTAAAAAGTTTTGGATTTATGTTTAGTGCCAGCCATGCCCAATGTTGCGCATCTGCTGATTGTTTCACACCTTTTAAAAATAGCAGGCTAGGTGTGTTGAGATAGAATGAGTATCCTCCATTCAATTTTGCAAATTTATTTATCGTTAAGCCAAAGTCCATGTCAAGTTCTTGACCCAGATTCGAAGGTAATGTTTTTGTAGCGTCTTTTATTTCCACCGGAGACAGGAACTGATGTACTGCAAGTCCAAAGGTCAAATTGGTGTTGGGTTTTATAACTGTTTTCAAATAGATGTCACCCAAGCCGGAGTTTTTATGACCGTTGCCAACATAGTAATAATCCATTGAACCATAAAATTTATGGTTGGTGCCAAAATAGGGTACGAATGCACGACTGTGTGTGGTAGGAGTAGCACTAATCTCGTTGCCACTCAGCAGGTCTCCACCTATTCCCAAGTTCCACGCTTTGTTTAATTTTTTATCCAGACTAACAGAAAGCAGATAGGCATTTGTACTTACTGCTGGACTGGTTTTGCCTGTTTGATAATAGGCAGATGCGTTGTACTTCCATGCATTGCCTGTATGGAAAAAATTCAGTCCCAGCGTTTGGCTAAAAGCTGTCTTGATCTGATCTGTTGCACTCGATGCATTTTGAAAACCCAGGTTGGAAACTAAAGCACTTATAGCATTTTTTTCATCCATTTGATATTTGCTCCAAAATGTTTGCATCCATTTGTAGGGCGTAGCATTTTTTGGAGTGTACAAAGAGCCAGATGGATTATTTAAATTGTTTCCGTAAAGTTCTTTAAGGTTTTGGTTATAGGATGCATAGATTTTAGTTTCAAATTTTTTCCTACCATACTGATACAAAATGGCATCGTGCGCCCGACCACCCTGTGCCCAATCCAATTCTCCAAAAAATCTTTCATCATCAAGCGAAATTACCTGACGACCAATCTGCAATGCAGAAGATTGACCCAGTTTTAGTTTCGCCCATGCTTCAAAAAAGGCCATGCCATTACTATTTCCTGCTCCCTGTGTAAGTCCATCCTGTCCCCATACAGTAACAGTTTGAGGGGATACTTGTAGAGACAATAAGTTTTTATACTGATAGTTAAATCCTAATCTGGTTCTTTGAGAAACCAATGCCGATGGTTTTAGTCCACTTTCTAGCGGTTGAAAATTACCATCGCGATATTCAGCTCTTGGTCGAATTTGCGCGGTGATATTAATTTGATTTTCTTTATCAGTTTCATGCTGAGCAGTTGCATTTTGGAAACCTAGAACAAGTAGTATTGCGGTAGCTGATAGTTGCCGAACTGTTGGTAATATATTCATCTTTCTTCAGTTGTTTTAATTCGACTGCAAAACTAGGCAATGAAAATTAATTAAGGATAAAAATGTCCATGATTGCGATCATCCTAGTAAATGATATTGAATAGCCCATTTTGCTATATCTATTGATAAAAAAAGTAAAAATGATAGTGATTGGAAACCACCGATGCAAAACAGCAGGTAGGTAAAATGTAGTAGCCTAGTCTTGATAGTTTTTCCCGATATTTTTTCTTTGAGAAATTGCCAAACTGATTGCGCTGCCCAATAGAACCAATGCTGCTATAAATAGCAATTGATTGATGTAGGGAACAGGAGTATAGGTAAATGCTGCCATACCCTGAATACCTAAAAATAATTCGTTTAAGACTACACCTACAAAGAACCCGATTGCGGCTACTTTTGCAAATATGGTAGGTTGAAATATTTTTTTTGAAAAACTATAACCAATAATGAAAAGGCTGAAAGCACCTAGAAGCACCAGGTGTAAATAGGCAATAACAATTGGTCTGATTCCAAATACCAACTCACTTAGAGAAGGTACCACAGACACACTCTGAAGTATAAATTTGATTGTCATGGAGAAAATTGCTCCATAAAGAAAAAGTTGAATCCATCCAGGCTGAGTGTTTGAAATAGTTTTCTTTATTGCGGGTAAAAACTTTTTTACTAAGGCAATCCATGCGATCAACTGTATCATTGTTGCCACTACTGTAATTGTATATAGCCATATTGGAAGTTTAGCCCATAATATTGAAAGAAACACTGTGAGTACAGCAGTGATTACCAAGATCCAGAAATATTTTTTTACTGTAGGGTCATCATTGGGGAGTGTTTTAATCACCATGGCCATGCATCCAAAAAAGAACCAACCACTGTATTGGAAGTGTAAAAAATAATATACAGACCCCAGGTACCATTCGCTCTGGATATTTTTTGTCATCATCATATAGGCTAGATATAGCGGGCCTGCAGCAGAAACAATATTGAGCAATAAACCACCAATGGCCCATCGTTTGGCAGGATGCTGAGTGGGCATTTGAGCCGAATCTTTAATAAAGATCCACGCATAGAATATCGATATTAAAATGGTTAATGTGGAAAATATTATTGAGAACAATTTATATCCCTGAATTGTGAAGGAAAACAACATGCCGTATGCACAAATTATGTTGAACAATATGACTTTGTCGTAAACTTTTTGTTTGGATACAGAAAGAAAGGGTGCTATAAGTATTGCCAAACCCGTATAAATAAAATGACTAACCCATCCACTAAAGGCAAAATGTGAGTGGGCGTGTAATAGAAATTTTTGCTCTAGAAAAGGAAAGCTAAATGCAATTTTGTAACGCATGAGTACGCCATAAAGAGCTACAAATGCAAGGTTGATTAAACCAATGTAAAACCATTTATGAAGTTTGATTGCTTCCATAGAAGATTAATAGTAAAGTTTACGATCTTTTATTTTTACCTTCCCCTCTATTTTCATTCTGGTTAGCGTTCTTATTACGGTTTCTACTCTCAGGCCAGTAAAATCGGCAATTTGTTGTCTGGTAAAATTAACGAGTGGACTGGATCCGTTGATATTATTTTGTTTATTTTTTTTCAAAAATTCTGTAATCTTCTCTTCCGGTGTATGCTGCACCCAGATTTGAAAGGCGGAAGATTTATTAAGAATTCGTTCTGCAAAGTTGTACATCATATTGCGTACAAGATCAGGATAATCGTCAAAGATTTTTAAAAGGTGCTCTTTCCTGATTTTTACAATAACACTATCTGTAAGTGCTTGTGAAGTACTCGTATAAGGTTTGTTCAAAAGTAAAGAGGGCTCACCAAAACTTTGTCCATGTTTAAAAATACCTTGTGTGAGTTCTTTGCCTTCTGAGTTGGTTGAAAAATGTTTTATTTCTCCAGATACCACTTGAAAATAATAGAAAGGCATAGTGTTTTCATGATAAACGAATTCACCTTTATCTATTTTTCTGGCAACGCCACCGTAAGCGATCAATATATTATAATCAATTTGCATGGTAATATTTAATCAGTGCAGGAACCAAGCCCTGCACTGAAAGTAAGGAGGGCATTCTTTTATTAACGCACAAAAAATTATTCTACAATAAAGGATCCTTTCATCATAGCCGAGTGGCCAGGGAAGGAGCAAAGAAACTCATAAGTGCCTTTTGCTGGGGCAGGAAATTCAATGGTGTCGGTTTCGCCCCCACCAATCAATTTGGTATGCGCAATGATATCTCCAGCTTTGTCAGCAGGGATATAATCTGTAGCAGAAGCTGTGATTGCAGCCGCATCAAAATCAGCCAATTTTACACCTTGTTTTAATAAGATAAAGTTATGTCCCATGGCTGCTTTTGCTGCGGTACCAGTATGGTGTAAGGTCAATTTTACTGTCTGACCTTCTTTTACTTTGATCTCAGTGATGTCGTATTTCATGTCGTCGCCAGCATTCAGGGCCACTTCCGCTACATTAGCATCAGTAGCAGCTTCCGGTGCAGTTGTTTCAGCAGCAGGGGCAGAAGTTTCTGAATCGGCAGCAGGGGCTTGTGTATCAGAACCACCACAAGAAGCTAAGATCAAAGCTGTTACAGCTAAAGAAAGAATTGTTTTTTTCATTGTTTCTAAATTATTAAAAGTTAAAAATATATTTACGAAAGTAAAGCTTGTTTTTCCAGATCGATTGCTTTAGGGAAAAGAATATTATTCTCCAGATGTATGTGCAAATGGAGGTCTTCATCAAATTCTTTTAATAGCGCAAAGGTAACCTGATAAGAGTTGCAGGCATCTGCAGGAGGAGTAAAGTTGTTGGTTAATTCTGCAATTTTTTCAAATCGTTCACCTTCCTGACTATGCTCGCTCATCATCATGCTAATGGGGTTTTGAACGGTGCCAAAAGATGCTTTGGATATCTGGCCGGTTACCATTTCTCTCACAAATGGGAACAAAATTTGTTCTTCCTTTGCCATGTGTTCGGTGAGATCTGATGCTGATTGGGCAAACAAAAATTCTACTTGCAATAATTCTGGATGACGCTCACCATGTACGCGCACTATTTTTTGTAAAAATGGAGTTATTTCTTCAATCCTTTTCTCCACGTATCTGTGGTGCTTTTTCTCGATATAGTCAGCCAATAGATCCAGCGGCCAAGACTGAAAATCAATATTGGCATTGCCAGAGGATGCTGAGGCTTCTTCCAAATCTGTCATCAATGTTTGTGGAGTTACTTTTCTCTTGTCACATGCTTCCTGAATGGTTCTGTTGCCATTACAGCAAAAGTCAATACCATATTTTTTGAAAACAGTTGCTGTACGGTAATCTTTTGCTACCAGTTCGCCTACCACGCTTTGTTCAGTAATGCTCATGATTAATATATTTATTATTAAAACGGATTTTTTACCTGGGTCTATTACCTGCGAAGAAATAAGATTTGCTTCTCAAGTTCTTTTGTGAAAGTGCCTAGCTTAGAGTTCTCCAGCAAATCGGTTACGCCATTTCGGAGGTTCTTAAATTCTGTATGAATGGGGCATGGGTGGGATTCTGAACATTGTTTCAGGCCCAATCCGCAGCCTTCAAAAAGTTTATTGCCATCAATGGTTTTTACTATATCGGCAAGAGAAAACTGCAAGGTGGTTTCGTTATGATAAAATCCTCCATTGGGTCCTTTTATGGATAATACCAAATTTTTCCTACTGAGTTCCTGTAATATTTTGGCAATAAAGTGTTCCGGCGAATCTATTCCTTTGGAAATTTCCTTAATGCTTACCCGCTCTCCATCTTTTGACTTTTGAGCGATATAAAGCATTGCCCGAATCGCATATTCACAAGTTTTTGAAAACATTTTTCTTTATTTGTTGCGCAAAGGTATAGGTATATTTTAATATAAAAGATAAAAAACTCCTCTATTTTATTTTTTTTTCTTTGACACTTTTGAAACCTATTCGACCTGCTAAAAGCGGGAAACAATCAATACCTTTGTCGAAAGTTTTATTAAATATAAATATGGCAAAAGAAAAAATTCATTGTTCATTTTGTGGCCGAAGTAGAGAGGAAGTAGATATTCTGATCGCCGGTCAGGAAGGACATATCTGTGAAAGTTGTGTAGAGCATGCGCAGGAAATAATTGAACAGGAGTTGCAGTTGAAAGATAACCCTTCCCAAAAAGGGGGGTATTCCCTTTCTGTAAAAAAACCGATGGAGGTAAAATCTTTCCTGGATGAATACGTTATTGGTCAGGTGGAAGCAAAGAAAGTACTGGCTGTGGCGGTTTACAATCATTATAAAAGGCTGAAACAGAAATCAGGAAGGGAAATTGATTCACAAAATGATATTGAAATTGAGAAGAGCAATATTGTGATGGTAGGAGAAACTGGAACAGGAAAAACATTATTGGCTCGAAGTATTGCCAAGGTATTGAATGTTCCCTTTGCTATTGTGGATGCTACCGTATTTACAGAAGCTGGATATGTGGGAGAAGACGTGGAAAGTATTCTGACTCGTTTGTTACAGGTTTGCAATTATAATGTGGAAGCCGCTGAACGTGGTATTGTTTATATTGATGAAATAGATAAAGTGGCACGCAAAAGTGATAACCCAAGCATCACCAGAGATGTGAGTGGTGAAGGTGTGCAACAGGGACTTCTAAAATTGCTGGAAGGTACAGATGTGCTTGTGCCACCACAGGGAGGTAGAAAACACCCTGATCAAAAATTGATAAAAGTGAACACCCAAAACATTTTGTTTATCTGTGGTGGGGCTTTTGATGGAGTGGATAAAATTATTGGTCGTAGGGTTCATACCAACACCATCGGATTCAATGTGGACAAGGACGAACAAGAGGATATGAAAAAGAATTTGCTGCGATATGTGAACGCACAGGATTTAAAAACCTTTGGTCTGATTCCAGAATTGTTGGGGAGGTTGCCCGTGGTTACTCATCTGGATCCCTTGGATGCATCCACTCTTCGTGCTATTCTTACAGAACCCAAAAATGCGCTGATGAAGCAATACAAAAAGTTATTTGAGCTAGAAGGGATCACTCTAAAGGTGGAGGATGCTGTGTATGACTTCATGGTACAAAAGGCAATAGAATATAAGTTAGGAGCACGCGGACTGAGAAGTATCTGCGAAAGTATTCTTACAGATGCGATGTATGAATTGCCTTCATCCAAAGTAAAGTCATTTGTACTATCCATAGAATATGCGGAACTGCATTTCAATAAAAGCAAGATGAATCTGGTAAAGGCGGCATAACGTACTGAGATATAAAAATTTAAATAAAAATAATTTAAGATATTATGAATGAGCTAGTAGAAAAATTGGTAGCTGAAGCAGGTATTACCGAAGACCAAGCAGCAAAAGCATTAGAAGCGATTAAGAAATATGTGGTAGAAAAGTTTCCTATGTTGGAAGGTGCCGTAGGTAATCTTTTCGGGAATTCCTAAATCTGCCTCATTAAGTAAAAATTAATAGAGCAGTCCCAATTATCGGGGCTGCTTTTTTTTGAGATTATGGGATTAGTGGTTTCTAATTAGTCATGTATGTCACTTCCAAAATACTTTAGGCATAGCCACTTTTTGAATGTGAATTTCTAAACAAGGTGTGCAGTTGATGATCTTAATAATCATGCTTAATCCTTTTTCCTGCTGCAAAAGTTTTTACCAATATCATTCCGGCCAAAAAGCCTCCCACATGAGCGGCATAAGTTACACCTGCCCCCTCATGACCTAGTGCACCCAGGCCACTCACAATTTGCATGGCAATCCAAATGCCTAGCGCCAATAAAGCATTTACATAAAAAACATTAAAAAAAGCAAACACTCTAACTCTGTTTTTAGGGAACAGTATGATGTAGCCTCCCATAATTCCTGAAATGGCTCCTGAGGCACCCAAACTAGGTACAAGTAAGCCTGTTTCTGTGTACCCAGATAAAAACACATGACACAATGTGGCTAATATGCCACATAAAAGGTAAAAAATCAGATAGCGAGAATGCCCCATCGCATTTTCCAAATTGTCGCCAAAAATCCATAAATACAGCATATTACCTGCAATATGGGCAATACCTCCATGCATAAACATGGCTGTAAAGATGGTGCTATATACAGGAATAGGTGTGATGCCAAGACCATTGGAGGTGATATCGGTATTGGTAAGTATCTCTTCGGGTACTGTGGCAAAACTCATTAAGAAAGCTTCATTGGTGCCAATACCCTGAACCAAAACAAATACAACAATATTGATTATGATCAGCAGGTAGTTGATATAAGGTCGAATGGTTCTGCCAGAATTATCATCTCCAATCGGAAGCATGGTAAAATGTTTTTATTAATGGAAAGATAATCAATAATTTGCCAGTTCAACTATCGATTCAAAGAGGTCCCCCAAATTAAAATGCACAATAAAACCACCGCCAAAATAATGAATGCCGGTTTCCAGGTTTCCCAGAAATACTTATTACTTAGTTCCGATTCTTTTTCTTCTATGAGGGATGAGTAGTGGTGGGTAAATTGTTTTAATTTTTCCAAAAAAAATAGCTGATCCCCAATGGGTAATACCTTGATAATTTGTAGCATCTCAATAGTTATAGCATCATTGATGCTTGTTTCCATAAACTCATTTAGAATACTAATGTTTTCTGGGGATAATAAATGATTTAATTCCTGTCGGATATTTTCTGCCGGCAGTCTGTAAATATCCATTCTACATATTTTTTCTCCTGCACCAAGAACTTCCATAAGTATATGCTCGGGAGTCGAAATGGCTTTTTCAAACCCTTCATTATTGGCGCGAGCCAACCATCGCTCCTGTAAATACTTGACTTTTTTTTGCGGATTTGTCAGTATTTCATAAGCCTCTTTTACCTGATTAAATTCTGCGGCTGCAAATTTACTATCCGGGTTTTTATCTGGATGGTATTGCAAAGCCAGTTTTCGGTATGCTGCTTTTATTTCGGCCAAACCAGCCGAAGGCGATACCCTTAATATTTCGTAATAATCTATTGCCATTTTGCTTTGTAAGATGCGGCTATAAAAGCTGGCTATGCCAGCAAATAAAAGTAGGTACAAATGTTAAAAGAAATCTTAAAAAAATGGCTGTCGTTATTTTATATTTTTTTAAACGCAACTTTAGAAACAACACCACGTCATTATTTCGAAATGAGTATCAAAAAAAATGGATCTAAAGAATAAAAAGAAATAAAATGAAAAGAATTTTAAACTTATTGGTTATCGGCTTGGTGGTTGCCATTGGCTTGTTTATGGCAAAACCTTTAAAGGCTCAGTCTAGTTTTGGGGTAAGTATCAATTTCCAAACTTTTTATGATGAACTGAGTCCTTATGGCGACTGGATAGATTATCCTGAATACGGATACACCTGGCGGCCTCGTTTAGGATCTGATTTCAGACCTTATTCTTCCAATGGTAGTTGGGCTTATACTGATGATAATGACTGGATGTGGAATTCAGGTTATGATTGGGGATGGGCACCTTTTCACTACGGCCGTTGGTTCAATGATCCTTACTATGGATGGCTTTGGGTGCCAGGGTACGATTGGTCTCCAGCCTGGGTAAGCTGGCGCGGTGGTGGAGATTATTATGGATGGGCTCCCATTCGTCCTGGAATCAGTATCAATATTGGCTTTGGAGGATATAATCCTCCATACGATTACTGGACATTTGCACCTTGTAGTTATATGTCATCTCCATACATCAGTCGATACTATTATCCATACCACAATAATGTATCCATCTTCAACAGAACTACCATCATTAATAATTACTATGGCCATCGTGGTTATAATGATCGTGGAGGAAGAAATGACCGGGGCGGAAGAATTAGTTATTACACCAACGGACCTCGTAGGGCTGATGTAGAAAGATATACTGGCAGAATAAATGCTGTATCTGTGCGCAATATGGAAAGACCCGGAAGGACAACAACAGGTAGAAACTCAATATCTGTTTATAAACCTACCGTAAGCAGAAGCAGTAGAGATAATACCTATTCTCCCAGATCTGTGGAAAGATATCATAGCAACAATGTGGCTGGAAGAAACTCGGACAGACGAATAGATGCCAACATCAATAACAGTAATAAAGATATAAGAAATGAAAGAATGAATGCTGCTCCACGTAGAGAAGATGCCATAGGAAGAGGCGATAGAGAAAATGCAATTTCATCTAGGCAACAAAGAGACCAACAGGTGAATGAGCGTCGCAACCAAGTACAGCGGAGAGATATTGAACCTCCACAACGCAATGAAGGGATGCAGCATCGTGAACGCCAGATGGAAAGCAGTCGTAGGCAGGAAATGCAGCAACGCGAAGCGGCTAGCCAACAGCGTTCAATGGAAATGAGACAACGCAATGAATCTACTCAGCAACGTGAACGTCAGATGGAAAGCAGTCGCAGGCAGGAAATGCAGCAACGCGAAGCGGCTACCCAGCAGCGTTCAATGGAAATGAGACAACGCAATGAAGCTACTCAGAATCGTGAACGTCAGATGGAAAGCAGTCGCAGGCAGGAAATGCAGCAACGTGAAGCGGCTACCCAACAGCGTTCTATGGAAATGAGACAACGCAATGAAGCTACTCAGCAACGTGAACGTCAGGTGCAGCAAAGATCAATGGAAGTTCGCCAACAAAGAGAATCTCAGATTCAACATTCAGCACCAGTTCCCAGAATGGAAAGTCGTGGAAGAAGTGAAACTGAAAGCCGTGGAGGAGGAAGTAGTAGAAGAAATTAATTGGGTATTGTTTTTGTTGATTTTATATTTAAGCTTTATAAAAGGTTTTGGTTTTCCAAAACCTTTTATAATTTATGGGATGAAAGTGGATAAACTCATTTCAATTTGAGAGTATAAAAAAAAGAGCTGCTCAATTTGAAATTAAACAGCTCAAGTGGTTATGAAAAAATTAAATGATTAAAAAACACTAAGATGCATCTGGTGCTACTATGCCAGGTAAGGCTGCCTCAAAAAGGGCAAAAACTTGTTCCACTTTTAACACTCGACCTCTTGTGTTTTGAGCAAGATTGTAACCCCATTCAGCAGCTTTCTTACGTTGGTTCGGCGTACCGTGGTGTCCAGAACTACTAAAACTACAATCTCCAATATTATAGAATACTTCAAAGAAATGACTAACACGATTGCCTTTCATTCCTTTTCCCTTGTTATGAGTGAGGTAATAGGCTGAAAATGCATCCGCCATTAATTCTGTACGGCGTGTTCCTTCTGGCGAGTTAGGTCCAAAATAGTTCATTTTATATTGAATTTGGTGGGCAAACTCATGTCCCATAATGGCCTCACAACCTACATCATCAAAGCCAATTCCTTTGATACCCATTAATATTCCATCACCCATCACGATCTTATTCGCTAAGGGACCCAAAATTGATTCAAATCCAGGGATATATTCTTCATTTCCGTAAAAGGCAAAGGCATTCAGACTAAATAAAGGATGGTTATAATTATCAAACTGAGGCTGACCAAAATAAGCTCTAAGGTCTGTTGCAAAATCTAAAGCATTACCTGGGCTAATTCCATATAAATATTGTATTACAAAAGTCAGGTAACGGATATTGTCATATAGGTCCCCATGCATATCTACTGCCTGAATACGGACAGGATATTTGTTCCAGAATTTTTTCAAATCGCTAAGGGTGCCCTCAACTCTGTAATAATATTCATCATTTACACCATAATAGTCACCTCCTTCCTCATTGTCAAAATATAATGCTTCATACATAGGTAGATCTCCAAAAAAATACCAATTTAGATAGTCTATAAAATCCCAGTCATCTATTGAATTGTCAACCCAGTCATTAAAATTTGTGGAAGAACATAAATAATCGCCGGGATTAATAGCCCGATCGGCCACTTTTTTCCATTGGAGGTAATCAAAATTGTTTTTCAAAATGGACTGGTTATTGTTTCCATCTCCCCGTCCATCCGGTAATTTTATGTTATCACTTATTTTATGGGTAGCTATAAAATTTTCCAATCGGGTCTTTATCGTAGCCAGTTCTTCCGGGCTTAACGTTTTAGATTTTGAAACTGATCTAGCTTCCGTTCTAGGAGGCATGGTGGATTCTTCCGAAACAAATTCTTTTTGGCAGGAGGCAATAGCTAGAGGAATGGCTAGCAGTCCGAGGAGTCTAATGAATTTCATTGTGATTGTTTTTGTTTGTTAATAATGTTTTAAAATTATGATTTTTTTGATGTAATAAAAACTTTTCTATTTTCTTTTTTAATTCTCTAAATCAAAAGTTTATGCGTTGGTCTTCCTTCCAATCCAGACTTTGCTTTCTATACCGATGATCCAATGGGCGGATTGGTGTGGTTGATTACTGAATAATGATACAATCGAACGAAGAATTTGCGCTGCAACTAGGCCAAATCGATATCTGACAATCCAAATAAGATAGTTTTGGGTTAAGTTTTATTGCGTAACAACTTTTGCTGTACTTTAGCAAAATGAGCTATAAAATGATACAAACCATGCGATGGTATGGTGACAATGATACTGTGTCGCTGAACGATATTAGACAGTCCGGTGCGTCCGGAGTAGTTACCGCTTTACACCAAATACCAGTGGGAGAGGTGTGGACAATGGAGGAGATCGCAAAACGAAAACAAAAAATTGAAGGGGCAGGCCTTAGCTGGGATGTAGTGGAGAGTCTTCCTGTTCATGAGGATATAAAAAAACGAAATGGCAACTACAAACAGTGGATTGAGAATTATAAAATTAGTTTGGCAAACCTGGCTGCGAATAATGTGCGCATAGTTACTTATAATTTTATGCCTGTTTTGGATTGGGTGCGAACTAATCTTGATTATGACACCGACACTGGTGCAAAATGCCTTCGATTTGGGTGGACGGAGTTTATTACGTTCGATGTGTATATATTGAAAAGAACAGGAGCCGAAAATGACTATGAAGAGTTGGATGTAAAGAAAGCAAAAAAATTTTTCGATAGCCTTAGCCTGAATGAAATCGAGAAACTGAAAGTTTCCTGCCTCATGGGACTTCCGGGCTCTGATGGATTGTTTACAACCGTGCAGGTTCTGGAACTTTTGAGTGAGTATGGCGATATTACCCCCGAACAATTGCAGCAAAATCTGTTTTCTTTTTTAAACGAGATTGCGCCGGTAGCGGAAGAACAAGGAATTCAAATGGCGATCCATCCGGATGATCCGCCGTATCCAATTTTAGGATTACCACGAGTGATGAGTAAGGACGAGCATATTCAGGCCTTGTTCGACAATGTACCGTCTAAGAATATTGGGTTGTGTTTCTGTACTGGTTCTTATGGTGCTAGAAAAGACAATGATTTGCTAGCGATGCTAAAAAAATATGGGGAGAGGGTGTACTTCCTGCACCTGCGCAGTACCCAGCGGGATGAAGAGGGTAACTTTTTTGAGGCTAATCATCTGGAGGGCAACGCTAATCTGGTGTCCATCATTCAGTATGTATGTCAGTTGCAAATGGAACAGGGGAGGAGTATTCCCATGCGCCCCGATCATGGACATCAGATGCTGGACGATCTAAATAAAATTACTTATCCGGGGTACTCTGCTATCGGTCGCCTAAAAGGACTTGCAGAAATTCGTGGTGTGGAAGCTGCTATCCACCAATTGCAGTTATAGATGAATTCATTAAGGATGAAAAACCTTGTCGGATCCAGCATGGTCTGACAAGGTTTTTTATTTTGTAAAAGTGATATTACTGGATTTGCGCCTGATGAACTATTTCAGCTTTTGGGTATCTACCTCCCAGTCATCAGTCCTGAATGGTGCCACAGGTAAGCCTTCCACACTAAACAGGTTCGATATGGCCGTATTGCTAAATGAGAATCTAACAGCAACCGGCATCTTGATTTTTGGATTTGATACGACTAATTTGTTTTTCTCCATTTTCACCCTGGCCGGTAAAAAGATACTGTCTGCTCCTGAAACGTAAACCGCTGTAGGTGCTTTGCCATCCTTTGTCTTAAATCCATTTTCAGCATGGTCAAAATACAAAACGATTTCTTTACCCTTCACCTCCATTCTGGTATATAGAGGACTCTTGTACGCATTAATATCCTGATGGTAAGTTTCTGCCAGCGCAAAGTTGGCCAACCTGTTCGCCACATCTATTTTGTTTATGGGATGTATATTTTTGATATCATCCACTAAATCAGTAATCACCACCATGCCTGTATTTGGAGTGATTAAGGCTTTGGTTTGCTGCTCTCGAATGAGGTTGCCCACATTATTATTCCCGTAAGTAAAGGGTGCTATCTGAACATAGTAAAAGGGGAAATTCTTTTTCCAGGCTGCTCTCCACCCTTCTATCATTGTGGCCAATAGAGTGCTGTATGTAAGCGGGGCCGCCGTATTTCCTTCGCCTTGATACCATATTGCACCTGCTATCTGGAAATTGATCATAGGGTAGATCATACTGTTGTAAGCGTATCCAGATTTAGCCGGCCACCAAGGTGTAACGTCCAGCATGGCTGCAGATTTTACCAAATCTTTGTTTGAATTTACAAGTGCTTCTGGAGTCCAGGCTTCAGCAGGAGTTCCACCCCAACTAGAGTTGATAACTCCTACCGGTATTTGTAATTTTTTTTGAAGTTCTTTTGCAAAAAAATATCCAACGGCACTAAATCCCTTCAATGTTTCGGGGCCACAAACTTTCCAGCCCCCTTCAATATTGTCCTGTGGATAGTCAGAAGTTGATTTAGCCACCTGAAATAATCGGATATCATTGTTATGGCTTTGGGGTAATTCGTCCAGAATCTGTTGCAATTTTTGGTAACTACTCCATTCCATATTGGACTGTCCGGAACAAATCCATACTTCTCCAAGCATGATATTTTTTAATGTAATGCTGTTTTGGCCTTTCAGGGTAATTGTGTAAGGGCCTCCCGCATTAGAGGTGGGTAATTCTATTTTCCATCTTGCATTTCCATCCGCAACAACCGAATCGGTTCGGTTGTTCCAGGAAGTAGTGATTAGTATTTTTTCTGCCGGACTGGCCCAACCCCAAAGAGATACCTGGCTGTTTCTTTGCAACACCATATTGTTCCCAATGATATTGGGCAATCTGATCGCCGCAAAAATATTGTTTGAAAAAATAAACAGCCACATCATGAAGAGGGTGCTTAAAATAGCGAATGTTTTTTTGAACTTTTTCTTTGTCATTGGTTTTTAGTTGAGTTTTTAATGATTGTTTAGAACACTTTTAACATGCATTTCTTCTGGATCAAAATGATAGCTGGCGGTTACATGTACTATGTTCCCTGTGGAAAAAACTGCATCAGTGTCATAAGATGTTCTCTTTGCTTTTTATATTTTTTATCCTGAAAAAGGTTTACTCTTTCCGAAGGATCCCAGGATAAATTAAATAATTCATGTAAAGTGTTTGTATTATCTGTTTTAACAACTCTTAGTTTCCAGTCACCATCTTTTACGCCTTCCAAAGTTAGGT
Source organism: Niabella sp. (assembly GCA_035434405.1). Classification (GTDB taxonomy): domain Bacteria; phylum Bacteroidota; class Bacteroidia; order Chitinophagales; family Chitinophagaceae; genus Niabella. The sequence goes on from DAORWU010000007.1 coordinate 120,552, forward strand.
TGTGATAATAGATGGGTTTATGTGGTTGGTTAAAGTTTTTTGTGGTCAGGTATTTTGATATAGACTGTCCATCCATTGTTCGTTTCGGGAGTTGGGATTCTGTCCATTCGGCAATGGTGGGCATCACATCCAAATTGGAAATTGGACTCATCAATACCTCTTTTTTCAATGTGTGGCCTTTCCAATAAACAATAAAAGGTACCCTATGTCCGCCTTCATAAGAAGTGGCTTTCCATCCTCTGAATATGCCGGCAGCACCCACATGGTAGGGCTTGGTTACACCATCATCATACATTCTTTGCGGTGCATTGAGCCAAGGGCCATTATCACTGGTAAATATAAAAAGGGTGTTATTGGCCTGTCCTGTTTCTTCTACTGCTTTCCAAACAGCAGCAATGCCATTGTCCATATCTTCTATTACATCTCCCAGTTCGCCACCGGCGGATGCCTGCTTGCGTTGCACCTGAGCCCCATAAGCTACTGGCAGGTGCGGCATATTATGAGCTAGATATAGAAAAAAAGGTTGTTGGTTTTGAGCCGCTCCTTTAATAAAGCCAATCGATTCTTTGGTGTAATTTTTTATCAATATACTATCATGAGGTTTGTAGATTTCTGGTGAGGTATTTCTGAAAATTGTAATAACCGTGTCTGTGTTTACATAAGGGGGTCTATAGTCATGGCTATACATCATCCCATAAAAAAAATCGAAGCCCTGTTTATTAGGTAATCCGCTGCCGTAGTCGCCTATATGCCATTTTCCAACTGCTCCGGTGAGATAGCCTGATGTTTTCAACATTTCTGCAATGGTCACTTCTTCTTCTGGTAAAGTGATTTTATTTCCCGGACCAATCACATAAGTAATTCCGGACCGTGTGCAATATCTGCCTGTTAGCAAAGAGGCACGGGAGGGTGAACAAATAGGCGAAGTGGTTACAAAGTTGGTAGCCATTACTCCTTCGTTGGCCATCTTGTCTAGAAAAGGGGTTTTAATTAGAGGATTGCCATAACAACCAAGATCACTATAACCCATATCATCGCTTAAGACAAGAATAATATTGGGTTTTTTTTGCGAAAATGCGATAGTGGCCATCATCAGCAAGATGCATAAGATAACAAATCGTTTCATTTTTAAGAGGAAATTAATTGGGTTGTAAATGTATTTTATTTTGTTCGCAATGCTATCAGCATTTCAAATAAGAATTAGTCAAGCAGACCCCTTTTCGGGTAAAGAATATTTTTGATCCTGATTTTTTTTTATAAAATGGCTACGGCTTTTTATGGCGTAGAATATGTGGGCTGCCATATATTGTGCAGCACAAGTGTGCGACGCAAGAGAGCCGATTGTTATTCCTCTGCCTGGCTCATAAAAGAAAAACCCTAAGTCCATTACCTTCGCAGCAATATGAACCAACGGGAACTTTTCTTAAGACATGTGGCACAAACTTCTTCCGCTCCGCTGGCACTTGAAATTACAAGAGCGGAGGGCTGCTATCTGTATGATGCAGAAGGTAAAAAATATATTGACCTGATTGGCGGCATTAGTGTAGCCAATACCGGGCATCGGCATCCGAAGGTGATCGAAGCCATTCAAAAACAGCTGGATGCTTACCTGCACGTGATGGTATACGGCGAATTTGTGGAATCGCCACAGGTGCAATATGCCAGTTTGCTGGCTGCAAACCTGCCGGAAACATTGAGTTCGGTGTATTTTACCAACTCTGGTGCTGAAGCGGTGGAGGGAGCGATGAAGCTGGCCAAACGTGCCACAAACCGCACTAAGATTATTGCCTGCAACCACTCTTATCATGGTTCTACACAAGGCGCATTGAGCATTTTGGGCAGTGAGTATTGGCGCAATGCCTTTCGGCCATTGTTGCCAGGCATTGTACATGCTACCTATAACGAGGCTGGATTAATAAGCGCCATAGATTCGCAGACTGCCTGCGTAATTCTAGAGACTGTTCAGGCAGAAGCCGGCATTGTAGCCCCCAAAAAAGAATGGCTGCAGGCTGTGAGAAAGAAATGCCACGAGACGGGCACCTTGCTGGTGCTGGATGAAATTCAAACAGGTTTTGGCCGCACGGGCAAGTTATGGGGGTTTGAACATTTTGACGTGGTGCCAGACATTTTATTATTAGGAAAAGCCTTAGGCGGAGGTATGCCGCTGGGAGCTTTTGTGGCTTCCAAAGCATTGATGATGGAATTGGCCTACAATCCAGTACTGGGCCATATTACCACTTTTGGAGGACATCCAGTTTGTTGCGCAGCCGGGATGGCGGCTATGAAAGTGTTGCTGGAAGAAAACATTATTGACAAAGTGAAAGAAAAGGAGCGGCTCTTTTTGTCTTTGCTGAAACACCAAAAAATAAGTGCGGTGAGAAGTGAGGGTTTGTTGATGGCAGTGGAGTTTGACAGTTTTGAAACCAATAAAAAAATTATTGATGCCATTATTGAAATGGGTGCCGTTACCGACTGGTTTTTATTTGCTTCTAACTGTTTGCGTATTTGTCCGCCACTAACGATTTTGGAAGATGAAATTCGGGAAGCCTGTACGATAATATTGGAGGTGCTGGACAGGCCATAGGGCAGGGGATTATTTTTTGATAAAAATAAAAATGGCACCAATAAAAGTCATCAGGATGATTAGTTTTCGATAGCTGTCGTCCTTTATCAAGGCAACTATTTTAATTCCCAAAACAAAACCTATGATGAGGGACGGTATCAGGAGCAGATCGGTTTTCAGAGAGTTGATGGTTATATTTTTCCAGTAAAAAATCTGGAAAGGAAGTTTGAAATAATTGATGGCCAGAAATATCCAGGCGGCTGTACCAATAAAATTATTTTTAGACATTCGAAGAGCCAGAAAATAAAGATTGGAAAAAGCACCAGCCAGATTTCCAATCATAGTGGTAAAGCCCGAAACCAGACCCATAGAAATAGCAAATTCCGGACGAGTGGGGATCGTAGCTTTTTTTCGATATTCAAAAAACAACATGATGAATATCGTAATTAGAATAATAACCGCCATCATTTTTCGAAAAGTGGATTCATTCATTTTTTCACCAACAAACACACCGATCAATACGCCTACAATCATCCAGGGGATTAGTTTGCGAAAATGAATCCACTCGGCATGACGATGATAATATTTTACAGTCATCAGGTCGGCGAAACAAAGCAATGGTAACACCACACCCGTAGAAGCTTTTCCACCCAACACAAGAGCCATGATGGTTATATTGAGCATATCCATCCCTTTTAGGCCAGCTTTGGAAAGTCCGATAAAGAAGGCCGCAAGGGACAGTAATAGCCAATTGAAGGCGGAATAATCTGAAAATATGGATTGCAAATAATGATTAATTGAAACTGGTGAATTGTGAATGGTGGGTGATGGATGTTTGAAAATGACTCAATGCTATTTCAAATCCTTTAATGTCTTCCACATAGTTTGTGCTACCAGCAGATTACCCATTGAATTCAGGTGTACTTTGTCGATGGTTAATATTCCTTTCTCTAAGTTTTGTGGATTTTTATTGTCTAAATATTGCAAGAAGGAAGCCCGTAGGTCAATGAGAGGGATATTGTTTTTTGCAGCATATTCTCTGATCCATTTGGAGTAAAAATTCAAATCGCCGTCCTGCAGGTTAGTGTCATCATTGAACTCACCAATCACAGATGGGGTACACATGACAGGCTGAATCCCCTGCTGTTTCATTTTGGTTATCATCTTGTCATAAAAAGCACTAAACTTTTTCATTTCTGTTCCGGTACCACTTGTGGTTTTGTGCCAAACATCGTTGATGCCAATATACACCACCACTATATCCGGATGCTGATCCAGCACATCTTCTTGAAAGCGAAAAAACAAATCATACACACGGTTTCCACCTATTCCTTTTCCTTCAAATTCAAAATCATTTTGCTGTCCATTCAACATACACAGACTGTCAATTTTCGGAATATATCCTCCAGGGGAAGCTCCTTGTTGGGTAATAGAATCGCCAAAAAAAATCACTTTCTTTTTCTTTTTAGCGGGCAGAAACGCAAACATTGCGATTAGGGGCAATAGCAATAGGTACTTCATGTTTTTATATTTATTTAAGATGAATAATTTTTGATGGATATCTTTTGGCATAATCAAAAAGCATATTTGTAATAGTACTGTTTTCTTTGTGCGGAGTCATCATTTCCATTAATGCTTCCGGGCTGTTGGTACTGAAATCGTTAGGAATAAATCCCATTCCATAAAACTTACCTTGCCAAACCAGGATACAAGAACTTTGATCAAATGTAATCCCACGATCTACAATTGCAAAGGATGGTTGGGTGCTGAGTCTTGCAATAGCCTGCTCAACTCTACTATTGTATTGTAGCGCTTCTTCTTTTTGTTCACAAGCTCCTTTGCAAACAGCATGATGCATCTCCTCATTGTACAATAACCTATTTACGAAACAAAGTATTGGACATAGATTAAATTCATTGACCAGTTGTCTTATGGCTCCCTGTGCATTTTCAATATGATGGTAGGAACTGATGATTTCATACCGACTGTTGAACTTATCAATCGCCAATCTTTGATACCCATTTTGATCATAATAAGAAATAATGCCAAACAGCTCTTCGCGCTTTTTCTGTGAAGCATTGAACCTTGGCCATAATCTTTTTATCTCTGTGGACTCCTTGATAGCTGCCATCAATTCGGTACCACATTCTTCAAAACTAATGTTGAACACATACCTCATGAAGTTTTGCTTTTGACGACTGGTGGAGTTGTTGCTAAAATGGCTACTGACCCGATATCTGATATTTTTAGCTTTTCCTACATATACTACTTTGCCTTTTTCATCATGAAAAAAATAGACCCCGGCGGTGTAGGGCAAGACTTCAAAATTTTCCTTTGGCACATTGGGTGGCAAAACTTGTTCTTTTGAATTTCGTTTTAAACTTTTTTCAATATGTCCATCCTTATCTTTTTGCAAAAGCAATTGAAACAACATTACTGTAGCATCTGTATCGCCACCAGCCCGATGAGAATGGATATGTGGAATACCCAAAGCAGTGCACAGTTTTCCCAGACTATAAGACTGATGACCAGGTAATAACTTTCGGCTAAGCCTTACAGTACAAAGCTTTGCGGCATTGAGCTCATATCCACAATGATGCAACTGACTATGGATAAATGAATAATCGAAATGTACATTGTGCGCCACAAATACTTTGTCCTTTAGCAATTCAAATATTTCCTCAGCTACTGTTTCAAATTCAGGAGCTTCAGCCACCATCTCGTTGGTAATTCCTGTCATTGCTTGTATATAAGAAGGTATATGTTGCAAAGGATTGATCAGCGTTTCAAAGCGCTGCAATATTTGCTTTCCGTCAAACACTACGATAGCTATTTCTGTAATACCATTTGCGGCGGCATAGGAGCCTGTTGTTTCTATATCTACAATTGCATACATCCAGCTTATTGGCGGTTGAAAAATTTATCAATAAATATTTTATTTGATGCACTTCAATGCATCCGGTATCTGTCAGTCGAATTGAAAATTCAGAAAAATGAAACCCTCCTGATTTATTCAAATAAAATCTGAAAATACAAATTCCTTTTTGCACACCCAAGGACTACATAAATGAATCTCTAAAATTACAAACCGCTAATTTCGTAAAAAATCATACATGACAGAAGATACCAAATACACCATGTTTCAAAATCGATTGACAAAAGTGTATCGTCATTTGTCAAAAACGGCACGGAGACAGGGAATGAGTTGTTATAGGATTTATGATCATGATTTGTCAGAATTCCCTTTTTCTATTGAAGTCTATGATCAAAAAATTTATGTAGCAGAATATAAGCGAAAACATAACCTAAGTGATGAAGCACATGAATTCTGGATGCGAAAAAGTGTAGAGGTCATTGCGCAGGTATTACAAATAAGCAAGGACAAAATTTATACTAAAATTCGCCAGCGTAAACCAGGCAGACTGGGACAATATCAAAAAACGGATGCCACTAAGAATGAATTTATAGTGCTAGAAAACGGATTGAAGTTTATTGTCAATCTGGATGACTATCTTGATACAGGCTTGTTTCTGGACCATCGGATAACAAGAAAAATGGTGATGGAACAGTCGGCGAATAAGCGAGTGCTAAATCTATTTGCTTACACCGGATCTTTTTCGGTTTATGCTGCTGCCGGAGATGCCAGCCAGGTAACTACGGTGGACTTATCCAACACTTATATCAATTGGGCTCAACGAAATATGGCTCTAAACCAGTTCACCGATCCTGAGAAATATAAATTTATAGCAGCAGATGTGCTACAGTATCTGAAAGCCCTTCCGGTTTCCAGTTTTGATCTGATCGTAATGGATCCTCCCACTTTTAGCAACAGCAAAAAAATGGACGATATTCTGGACATTCAAAGAGATCATGTGTCCTTAATCAACGATTGTATCAACACGCTCAGTCCGGGAGGACAGTTGTATTTCAGCAATAACTACACTAAATTTTTGTTGGATGAAAAAAACATAAAAGCATTCTCCATTAAAGATATTACCAAAACTACTACGCCATTTGACTTTGAAGGGAAACTTCAACGGAGTTGTTTTTTGCTCCAGAAAGAACAATAAAAAAAGTGTCAATCCAAACTGACACTTTACTCAACCTTTCCCTCTAAATGGTTATTTTTTAGCTGCAGAATTTACATATGCTGCGAGTTGGCTTATTTCATCCTGATTTAATTTGGCTTTCTTAACCATTGAGTTCAACACTCTTATTGCCTCACTATAGGAATGTTCACTTACATATTTATCCTTTGCCTTATGACACTTGGTACACTTTGTTGTAAACAGCGTATGACCGGCAGTTACATCAGCTTCGGTGGCGCTAATGTTGGCCAACTCAGGCATGCCGGCACTTACAGGAGCCGTAGTTGTTGGGGCAGACTTGGGAGAGCAAGCTGCAATAGAGAGCATAATTACCAGCGTAAATAAGGATACTTTTTTCATTTGAACAGGATTTTTAAACAAACAATGATTTATGACTAAAGATAAATGAATAAACCTAAACGATGAAACCCTTTGAGTATTCCATTTTGCTGGAATGAATACCCATATTTTTGCAGGATGAATGTAGCAGATGATTTACAAAGTCGCTGGTGGACTCTGGAAGCCCAATTGGTAGAGCGATTTGGAAAGAAACCCGATCTGGAAACCATCCTTTTTTTGATTGGTATTCAGGAACTGGGTAAAACGGATGCAAAATACTCCAAAGAACAAAAACAGGATTTGATGCATGTAGCCGTTTGTCGTGTATTGTTTCCAAGTGGGTATTACGAATTGCAGGGAACCGATAGTGAAGGCTGGCCACATTATAAGCAAATAAAACCCATGCCAGATATGAACCCAATTGATCAGGAAAATTTTATAAAAGACCATGTATTATTATACTTTCAGGAACAAGGCCTTTAGTAGTCATTTTTTATTTGCCCTGGGCATGGTAATATTGTTTAGTTCCTGCGCAGGAAATAAGGTGACTAAGAGAGATTACAAAAAAGATGTGTTGCTCGAAACCAATATGGGCAATATGGTGTTGCGATTGAGCGATGAAACACCGCTGCATCGAAACAATTTTTTAAAATTGGTTAAGACAAAATATTATGATGGTGTATTATTTCATCGGGTAATAAATAAATTCATGATACAAAGTGGGGATCCTAATAGTCGTAACGCGCCGGCTGGCAAACCTTTGGGAGAAGGGGAGCCAAATTACAGATTGGCAGCGGAGTTCATACCATCTTTGTTTCACAAAAAAGGAGCTTTGGCTGCTGCACGTGAAGGAGATGATGCCAATCCTAAAAAAGAAAGTAGTGCCAGCCAGTTCTATATAGTGCAAGGCAAAGTATGGACAGAGGGAGGTTTGGACACTCTCGAAAACACCCGCTTGAAAGGCAGAAAAATACCTGCCGAACATAGAGCCATATATACCCGAGAAGGCGGTTCGCCACATCTGGATCAAAATTATACCGTATTCGGGCAGTTAATTTCGGGATATGACGTGCTGGATAAAATTGCCGCAACCCCTACCAGTAAAGGAGCTGACAAGGATCGGCCTTTGCAAGATGTAACTATTCAAAAAGCCAAACTCATTAAAAGATCAAAGTAAAGCCTTCTTATTTTATAACTCAGCTATTGCAGCAATAAGAAAACCCCATTTCGCAATGGGGTTTTGTTTAGCTTAAATATTTCAGAGGGCTTACTTTACTTCATTCACCGTAATTTCATCTACTGTCTTTTTGTTTTTATTGACATTGTAGGTGCTTACTTCTTTTCCTTTTGCATCCGTAATTGTGAAAGTAAGATTGTAGTTGCCATACAATTCACCATTAAACTGGTAGTTACGAACGATATTGGTACCATTTACTTTTTCGCTGTGCAGTATGTTTCCGTCTATGTCGGTAACAGAAACATAATACGCCTCTTTCACTTTATTGTTCAAAGTGAGTCTGAACACGGGCAATTCATTTAGATTACCAACATAGCTAACTTCTGCTTTTTTATCATCATCATTTCCTGCGAAGGCTGGTACGGCTGTACCTGTCATAAATAGAGTTGCTAATGCTACAGCAACGAATTTTGTTTTTGTTAAATACGTTTTCATTTTATAAGTTTTTATAAGTTAAAAAATTTTAATTCACTTGTTGGGTATCTGATATTAATACCAGGTTCCTTTTTTGTACACATTGGATACATCCTTTGTGGTTAGTGTGTTTGCAAATAATACACCTAATTGATAGGCGATGTTTCTTGCTTTTGAAATTACTGTTTTCATAATTGTCTCCTTTTTTTTGTCATCAAATATTATTTCTCGTCAATATGGTTAAATCGCCAGGCGGCAAACGAAACGAGACAAGCGAATGGTTGTTCTGAACTCTTTACAATCTTTACCGGTAGTTTTGTACTGATTGTGTGTTTGAAACACAAAATTAGGCACTGATTACTTCTGCTTCAAATCATAATTGGGAAGGAAATAGGAGGCTAAAATAGCCAGTAAAAAATATTATATACTGTTTATCAATGGTTTATATAGCACTATTTAATGATGTCCAAAGCCAGTTTCTGTACTTTATTGTGAATGGATCTTAGCTTTAATAAGTGAAAAAATAGCTGAGTAAACCATTATAACATAGCTGAAAACTTAATTCAACACACTGCAAAAAAGATGACAAATAAAAAACGGATTATGTGGAGAGAGGCTTTTCATTTACCAATATTATTAATCAATTATTGATTTATTATTAAAGGGAATCCTTTCTGAATCTTATAAATTTGCCTGATATGGCAATTTCAAAAATAAAAAATACAGCCCCCGTCATTCTTATTACCAATGATGATGGCATCCATTCCAAAGGAATAAAGGCATTGTTTGAAGCAGTAAAACATCTGGGGAAAGTAGTGATTGTAGCACCAGATAAACCACAATCGGGAATGGGGCATGCCATAACCATCGGTCATCCACTTAGATTAGAAAAACGAAATCTATTTGAGGGTGTCGATTCCTATGCCTGTTCGGGCACACCGGTGGACTGTGTGAAACTAGCTGTAGATAAGGTATTACATCGCAAGCCAGACATTTGCTTAAGTGGTATCAACCACGGGCCAAACCATAGTATCAATGTAATTTATTCTGGCACTATGTCGGCTGCTATGGAGGCGGCTATAGAAAGTATTCCAGCCATTGGTTTTTCCTTAATGGATTTTAGTGCTAATGCAGATTTTTCTGCCGCACAGCACTATGTAAAATTGATAACCGAAAAGATGCTTAAGAATAATAATTCCAAACATCTTCTGTTAAATGTAAATATACCTTATGTGCCGCTTCAGGAAATAAAGGGATATAAGATTTGTAAACAGGCTTATGCAAAATATCAGGAAAAATTTATTGAGCGAAAAGATCCGAGTGGTAAAAAATACTATTGGCTCACCGGGGAGTTCATCAATTTTGATAATGATAAAGATAGTGATGTATGGGCTTTGGCAAACAACTATGTTAGTGTGGTCCCTGTGGAGTTTGACCTCACGGATTATGCAGTGAAAAAGAAATTGGAAGACCAATGGAAGGACAAAAATTCAGTAGTCTCTAAAAAACCAGTGAAGAAGATTGTACGAAAATCAATGCCAAAATCTGATTAGCTAAACTTCTCGTCGCTAATAATTAAAAACAACAGATATCTTGAATAAAAAATACTACATCATTGCAGGAGAAGCTTCCGGAGATTTACACGGGGGGAACTTAGTAGCTGCGCTCAAAAGACAGGATCCTGGTTCTGAAATTCGGTGTTGGGGTGGAGACAAGATGCAGCAGGCTGGTGCTACACTGGTAAAACATTACAGAGAACTTGCCTTTATGGGATTTTTGGAAGTTGTCTTGAATCTAGGAACCATTTTAAAAAATCTAAAGTTCTGCAAGGAAGATATTTTATCCCATAGACCAGATGTGTTGGTGTTGGTGGACTATCCGGGATTCAATCTGAGAATTGCAAAATGGGCCCAGAAGCAAAATATAAAAGTGGTGTACTATATTTCACCACAGGTATGGGCCTGGAAAGAAAACCGGGCAAAGATGATGCGACAATGCATTGACAAAATGCTGGTGATTTTGCCATTTGAAAAAAAATATTTCAAAGAAAAATGGAACTGGGATGTTACCTACACCGGACATCCATTGATTGAAGAGATTGATAAAAGAAAGGAAGAAGAAAACAATCTTTCCATCACCCTTTCGGACGGAACTGTAAACACAAAACCAATTGTAGCTTTATTGCCAGGAAGTCGTAAACAAGAAATTGAGAAAAAGCTTCCAGTGATGCTGAAAGTAAGTACCTCCTTCCCCAATTATCAGTTTGTAGTGGCACAGGCACCTGCACTGGATAAAAGTTTTTATGAAACTTTCACGCTTCCGTTTCCCAATGTAAGTATTGTGAATAACCGAACCTACGATTTGCTAAAATCATCAGCAGCAGCGTTGGTCACCTCTGGCACTGCCACACTAGAAACTGCTTTGTTCAATGTGCCTGAAGTAGTATGTTATAAAGGATCTGAAATTAGCTATCAGATTGCAAAGCGGGTAATCAATATCAAATATATTTCTCTAGTCAATCTGATTATGGATAAGGAAGTAGTAAAAGAACTCATACAGGGAGAAATGAATGTGGAAAACCTATGTCGTGAGCTTGACATGTTGCTACATAATCAGAAAAAAAAGGAACAAATAAAAAATGATTATGCTGCACTTAAGAGTTTGCTTAGTTCTGGTGGAAATGCTTCTGAAAAAGCAGCAACCATCATTGTCGATCTAGCTTCTCAATAGTTTTATAGCCAGTATGATCAGGCAGATAATAAATAGAAAAAGACTAATCCTATTGATGGAATGCATATAACCCACCCAACTGCTTTTGGGTCTGTTGGGATCTTTTTTTCTCAGAAATAAATATTCCGCCAACTGTTTTAATACACCCATGACATAATTATTTAATTCTTAATTATTAATTGAGGAATCTAAACCTAGACTCCGCATTATTCGTAATAACCATACCGTTTCTGAAACAAGCCCACATTTACGCCAGCCCGAATTACCGGAATAATTCTTACTCGTTCCACCCTAGTTACTGGATCACTGGAAAGCTCTACGTAAGGACTATTTCTGTTTTTCAGCACATCAGCCAGAATAGACAGATAGAAGAATGTTGTACTTCCCTTTGCCCTGCCAGTAGAATATCCTCCTCCTAACAAAAGCGAAGTGGCATTGGCACTGTATTTATCTACAGGTCTCGATGACCCGGCTTTCGTATATCCTATATTAGTAAAATTCTCTTCCAACTGTGCCTGAAAAAACAAAAACGATACTGGATAAACCCGTCCAAAAACACCAGGTCCAAATACATGCTGCCGGTACTTATCGTTATACTCGGACACATCGCGTGAGCCACTAAAAACATAATTTAATACCACGCCAGCATCCAGATAATCGTTCAGTTTATAGCCAAGTATCGGATTCACTCCCAATAAAGAGCCACCATTGTAAAAGGAGGCAGTGAGTCCGCCACCAGTAAAAAGATTTTGTTTTTTAAATCCTTTGTCCACCGCTATGGTTTCATTCAGGTTGGCATTTCGAACCCTGGGTTCATCCTGTGCCAATGATTTAAGTGTAGCTGCAAAAAAGAAAGTTGTAGCTAAACATGCAATACAATATAATTTCTTCATGGGTAAATGGTTCATTTTTCTAACCCGTAAAATTAGGATTTAAATTGAAAGCAGGTTGTTTAAAAATAGATCTGGCAATCTCTTCAAGAGTTGTCGTTCAAATTGATAAACTAAAGTATTGTTCAAACATACAGTTTGATCAGAAAGAAAATTGAAAGCCTGAAAAACCAGACAGTCGGTCCACCCTGCTGTTATCAAGATTGGTCACCGGAATAGTGTAATACCCTTCCATCAGGAAAGCAATCTGTTGTGATAATCGTATCATTATGCCTCCTTTTATGTTGGTCAGTTGTTGTTTTGCCGTTCTATCAAAAGGCTCAAGTTCAAAACTTCTTCCTGGAGCCTCTAAAGAAACCTTACCCTGCTTAAGTTTCAATATTCCATATCCGGCGCCAACTGAGAATACAACCCGATTAAACGGATTAATATTCAAATTGATCCCAGGTTCAATAGAAAACATCTTCAAGCCAGAATGCGCTGCCATGGATTCTGAAACTCCACTAGTGGTTCCTTCAGACTCTGGAACCCAAAGCGTATAATTCAAAGTCTCGCTAAAGCGACCTCCAGTAGCCGCAAAATAAATACCAAAATATGGCGTTATTAAACCTTGTACAGCCAGTCTATAATTAAAAATGACCACAATATTACTTTTATCAGGAACCGTCATATTTTCTAAAATCTTATATACCGGCCCCATTATTTCTGCCAAATATTCCCTGATCTCATTGTTGCTTACAATGCTATTCAGCACCTGTGTATTTTGGGAAAATAAAGGCTTGCTTTGATCCTGGAATTTCACACCTGGAAGAGCCATAACGGCAAACTTGTGGAAACGGTATTTTGAAATTTTTAATAGTTTGAACTCATTGCCTGTTAGCCCGTCTATGCTTTGCCAGGGGAGTTTCTCCTGGGCTTGAGAAACCGAAATTGTTGTCACTAAGATTAGTATAACCAGTAATCTAATTAAAACAATAGTAATATCAGTTTTTGTGTTCATTTTGAATAGGTCTGATGAACAATTATGGATACTATTCTTTAGCTTAAAAATCTATCACTTACCATATATTCGCTTGAAATGCTCTGACCACTTTTTTCGAGCGGCTTCACTACTGAATGCTTTTTTCATGGCTTCCTCATGGCTTTTCTTATTTATCACCCTCTCAACAGTATATCTGTCATATCCTGGTATTATTAGTTTAGGTAAATCGTCTCTTTTATTCACTTTATCATAAGAGACTTCTTGTTCTCCATCATCTGCTAATAAAATAACTTTTGCCTCAGCACCCACCGCCTGAAAAGTATTCCAGAAATCATTGACACCTTTGTCCAATTCTTTTTTCTGTTCGGGGTTTAATCCAGATACTTTATTGCCAGTTGATTTTTCAAATTGTTCGTGGGTCTTTTTTTCAAAGTCGCTTAATTTATATACAGTGCCTGTTAATGCTGCGGTATAAATCCAGAAAGTTTGCTGTATTACGGACTCGCGTTCTTTTTCCGGGTTGCCTTTAAATGGTGTATTTATTTCCTCGCTCGTCGACATGTTTTCATACGCCTCTGTAATTTCATTAATGGCCGAAAGAAGTATTGGTGCTGCTTCCTTTGGATGAGTTATCTGATTGATGGTATGATTTAGCGGACGATTAGTTCCTGGCACTAACAATTGTGGCCGGCCATCACCAGCTACATTATTTGCATCGGTCCCAGATAAGGGTTGCCAGCCTTGATTAGTCTGAGGTTGCCAGTTCTCTGGAAGATCCATCCCTGCTGATGGCTGCTCCAGCCATGAATCTATTGGTGGCATTGGCTTATTCTCCGGTACTGGAGGCAAATGAATATCCGTACAATAACCATTTAATTTAGCTGTAGTGGTAGCACCCGGGTTTACAATGATTCTTATTGGCGTGGGTACAATATATGGCTGATACTGCCCGTCTGACGGAATAAACAGAGGTCCTATTTGTGCCTTGATCGGGTTGTCTGTATTGTTCTGTATAGACAAGTTGGCAATATGTCCGGTGGTTCTACCTGTTCCTATTGCCTTTACTGTAGCCAACTTAGTCAGATCATTAAGATTAGGGAGCATAGCCACTAGGTCATTGTCCAACAATTTGGTTAGAAATTCTTTCAACCACTCAAAGGTTTCTTGATTTTTCTTATACTTATCCCTAATCTTCTTTGCGGCTTCATAAAAATCTTCTTTCACTTTTTCCGCATTATCGGGATTGGCTTCTTTTGCTTTTTTGATGGCTTCTTTCAATTCCTTTTGAGCCTTTTCCTGATCCGTAGAAGCAGTTTTCAAATTGTCGATATACTTCTCAATTTTATCGCCAACTTTAGTTCCTTCTCCTTGCGCAAATACAGGCGTACCCCTAAGTACGAAAATAGCAGTTGTAAAAATTACTATACAGGTTAAAAGTGTTTTCATCACTCAGGATTTTAGAGTGTGGGCAAATCGCACAAAAACTTTCCTGAATCACAGACCCAAAGGTAAAATTATTATTTGAGCTTATTAAAAAATGCACCTAACCTTTTTGACTAAAACTATCCATTAAAAAAAGTAAAAAAAATGGTCTCAAATGGGTTCTTCTGCTACAAACTCCTGATCATTCCGCCATCTACAGCTACACTTGTTCCGGTAATATAGGAAGCCTGATCTGATGCTAAAAAAGTTACAAAGTTAGCCAGCTCTTCTGGCCTTCCAAGCCGCTTGGCAGGTATGGCTGCCGCCGCTTGTGCCACCACTTCTTCTACTGAAATATTTTGAGCCGCTGCCGAAGATTGAAATAAGGAATGAAGTCGCTCAGTATCAAAATTGCCGGTAAGAATATTATTCACCGTGATATTGTTCTTTGCCACTGCATTGGCAAGGGTTTTGCCCCAGGTAGTAACCGCTGCTCTTATGGTATTAGATAAAGCCAGATTATCTGCTGGTTCTTTCACTGTTCTGGATGTTAGATTGATAATTCGACCAAAGCCTTTGCTTTCCATATCTGGCAAAGCCTTCGAAGTGGTGTATTGTACCGTTTGAAACAACATGTTGAAAGCTTTTTGAAAGTCCGTTTCACTTTTAGTTAGCACATTTCCTGCCGGTGGCCCGCCGGTATTGTTTACTAAAATATCTACCTGTTGGTTTTGAAAGAACGCATCAACAATTTTCTTGTATTCATCAAACTGATCAAAGTCCACTTGCAGAAACTGATGTTTCTGACCGAACGTTACAGGAAGAGAGGTAATAGTTGCTTTGAGTTTGTCCTCATTTCTTGAAGCAGCAATAACTGTTGCGCCACTTTCAGCTAATTGGTGGGCAATAGCTCTTCCCAAACCTGATGTGGCACCGCCTACCCAGGCCACCTTATTCGCTAAACTAATAACCATTTGTCCGAATTCATTTATTGTGATAAAATTTTTTCAAAACACTAAATAGAACCTTCCTTTTTTAACAGGCTAAACCATTCATCCAAATTTATCCCCATTGCTTTTTCAAAAGATGCTTTCATATCTGAAGGTTGCGGATGCTTGTCATGCCAATCTTTGTAATATTGTTGAAAAGCTTTATCCATAGCCGATCTGCCCACTTTTTTCTCCAACTCATATAGCCATGCAGCAGTTTTAATATAGGAGATCAAACCATAGTCCTCAGAACTTTTGAAATCCGCTGCCGGAATATCAATGGCCGTTTGCATGGGTATCTGTTTAAAACCACCATATACAGCCGCCAGAAAATTGTCGGCTGAAAGTTTTTTAAAATGTTCGGGAATCTGATCCCGAAAGATTGAATTATAACGATATCGATCCGCTTCAAAACGAAATTGAATAAAAGTATTCAATCCCTCGTCCTGCCAGGTATGTTGGCGTTCGTTGCTACCCAACATGCTCATGAACCAATTGTGCCCTATTTCATGTGCGATCACGCTTGCCAGATATTTATCATCGGCATCCGGCACTGTAATCAGTGTTATCATGGGATATTCCATTCCACCACTTGAATTGTTCTTTGGCCCTTCAAATACCTTTACAGTCGGATACTCATACTCTCCAACCGCATTGCTGTAGTATCTGGTAGATTCTTTTGCATCATCGATACTGTTGGGCCAGATGGACTCCGGCTTGTTTTTAAAAAAGGTAAATGCATCTACTATTTTGCCAGAAGCCAACTGTAGTGTATCGTACTGAATCACTACTCCTTTTTCAGCAAACCAGGCAAAGTCTGGTACATTTTTAGCAGTATAAGAAAGCGTTTTTACAGCAACTTTATTTTTATATATCTGCGGCTCCGCTGTACGGTTAGCAGTGTTTTTTGCACCAATGGATTTATATTTTTCAAGCTCCGCCTTTGTCTGCAACACCCCTGTGGCCCCCACTACATAATTTCCCGGAAGCGTAATGTTTACTAGGTAATTGGCGTACTCACTATAGTATTCACCCATACTAAGATATGGGAATTCGTGCCATCCATTCTTGTCATACACGGCAGGCTTTGGATACCATTGCGTGGCCATAAATTGTCCATCGGCATATCCCGATCGGGAAAAATAGGAAGGAAGTTTTATGGTAAAGCTGGTAGAGATGGTAGTGGATTCGCCTGGCCTGAGTGGTTTGGGCAACAACACTTTCAACACATCTATATACTGCGGATTGGCATGTGGGGCTGTTTTGGCTGGTTTACCATTCACCTTGAAATGGAGACCGCTGATATTTCCTTTGGTGATTTTTGTCAGATCTTCCTGTGAGGTTGGGTCGTTTTTTAATTGCTGAAACAAAGCAGTGCTGTCGTTTCTATAGGCATTGGGCCAAATATGAAACCAGATAAAATTCAGGGTTTCGGGCGAATTGTTCTGATACACAATAGTGCAATTCCCTTTTAGTGTATTTGCTTTGTCATTCAGACTTACGTTGATGGTGTAATCCAGATGCTGCTGCCAGTAATCATCCTGTGCAAAAACAAACTCTGTCATCATCAAGGCAAATAGGGCAAAAAAACCTTTCATCATACTTTCATATTTTCGGGAAAGATAGGAAATTTACAGAGCGAAAATGTAAATGCCGTTGTAATCCAATCCGCCTATTCTTGTTCCAAAAAGTGTTGAGAATGAGGTGTCAATGTCACTCAGCACAAATACCGTTGCAGCGTTTTATAATGAGGACAAGAAAAAGGTATTCCATCCCCATATCATTTTATCAGATGCCTTTCTTCCAAACACTTGTGCATTTGTCTGAAATTTAGCCTAAGAACATGCTGAAAGAAGTTGTCTAAAATTTCGGTGAATAATAAGACAGCTCTTGCTTCCCGTAAACTTTGTATTTTAGAGCCTCAATTTAATCATATAAAAAAGTATCTAAACATGAAAAGAATGATTGCTTTGCTACTGGTGGTGATGGTAGCTACGGTGGTGCAGGCTCAAAAAAAAGTCTCTCTGTTCAATGGTAAAAATTTGGATGGATGGACGATTCACGGTACAGAAAAATGGTATGTGGAAAATGGGGAAATGGTTTGCGAAAGTGGGCCGGACAAACAGTATGGCTATTTGTCCACCAATTCAAAGTATAAAAATTTTGAGCTTACCCTAAAGTTTAAGCAGGAGGCCAATGGCAATAGTGGCGTGTTTTTGCGGTCTTCTATCGAAGGGGTAAAAATTAGTGGCTGGCAAGTGGAGGTAGCACCACTAAACAACCATACTGGCGGTATCTATGAGTCCTATGGTCGTGGCTGGCTGGTACAGCCTAAAAGTGAAGATGAAAAATGGTTGAAAGTAAACCAGTGGAATGTACTTAAGATAAGAGCGGTAGGGGATAGAATTACAACCTGGTTGAATGGCCATCAGATGGTGGATTTTAGTGATGCAAAGATTGGGGCGGCCAATGGTTTTATTGCGCTGCAAATACACGATGGAGGCGGCATCAAAGTGCGTTGGAAAAATCTTAAATTAAAACCGTTGTAAGAGTCTAAAAGGATAGGTTGTTTTTATGAAATTGGTTTTCTGGCACCTCGCTCAAATTGCATTTTGAGCGGGGTGTTTTTTTGCTGATACATGTACTACTGCTGAACGGAGCGTCGCAAAACCGATGCCATATATTCTGTAGATGACCACCTAAAAACAAATTTCTGGACTGGCATTTGCGCTGTACATTTGCGGCATGAGTGATAAAAAAGTAAGAGTACGTTTTGCGCCCTCACCCACCGGAGGCCTGCATTTGGGAGGTGTAAGAACCGTTTTGTTCAACTATTTGTTTGCAAAACATCATGGGGGTGATTTTATTTTGCGTATAGAAGACACAGATCAAACCCGTTTTGTGCCGGGTGCGGAAGAATATATTTTTGATTGTTTGAAATGGACGGGTATGGAGCCGGTGGAAAGTGTGCAGCATGGTGGGCATTTTGGCCCCTACCGACAGAGCGAACGGAAGGATTTGTACCGAAACTATGCAGAACAGTTGGTGGCCGAAGGGCTTGCCTACTATGCTTTTGATACGCCGGCGGAACTGGACACCATGCGTCAGGAATATAAGACTGCCGAAAATCCATTGCCCCAATATGATCATAAAGTGCGGTTGCAGATGATCAATTCGCTCACGCTGGATGAAGAAGAGCTGCACGAAATGCTTCATAACGGCACACCTCATGTGATCAGACTGAAAATGCCGGAAAACGACACAGTCAGTTTTACCGACATGATCCGTGGAGAAATAAGTTTTAATACTTCGCTGGTGGATGACAAAGTGTTGCTGAAAGCCGATGGAATGCCTACTTATCATTTGGCGGTGGTGGTGGATGATTATTTGATGCAGATCACTCATGCTTTCAGGGGCGAAGAGTGGCTGCCTAGTGCTCCGGTCCATATCCTACTTTGGAAATATTTGTTTGGTCTGGATGCGATGCCTCAGTGGGCGCATTTTCCATTGATTCTGGGGCCAAACGGAAAATTGAGCAAACGCGATGGTGCGAAATATGGTTTTCCCGTTTATGCTATGAACTGGACCGATCCAAAAACAGAAGAGATTACCGAAGGGTTTAGAGAGAAAGGATTTTTGCCTGAAGCTTTTATCAATATGCTGGTGATGCTGGGCTGGAACGATGGCAGCGAACAGGAAGTGTTTTCGATGGAGGAGTTGATTGAAAAATTTTCGATGGATAGGGTTCACAATGCAGGAGCCCGTTTCGATTATGAAAAAGCAAAGTGGTTCAATCATGAATGGATCAAGAAACTACCTGCTGAAAGGCTGTTGCCTGATGTAAAAAGTATCTTGCTGCAAAATGGATTAGCAGTGAGTGATGATGGATTATTGTTGAAGTCTATAGATTTAGTAAAAGAACGCTGCACCCTGCTCTCTGATTTTCAGGAGCAGTTGTCTTATTTTTTCAAAACACCCGAATCGCCTGACCTGTCTGCAATACAGCCAAAATGGAACGAAGGAAAGTCTTTGTTCTTTCAGGAAGTGATTCGCAATTTTAGGTTGGGAACGGGGTGGCAGGCACAGGATTTGGAAAGTAATTTTAAAGAAATTGCAGCAGCCAATCAGTTGAAGCCGGGAGAAGTGATGTTACCCTTGCGCCTATTTTTGGTAGGTGGAAAATTTGGTCCGGGTGTATTTGAAATAGCCGAACTGATAGGGAAAGAAGAAACCATAAAGCGGATAGAAAGCGGATTAAAGCAATTAGTGTTCTAGGGCTTAGAAAGCGGAGTTTGAAATCTCCGCTTTTTTTGTATGATGAAACAAATTCTGGGAATGGCAAACACTAAAGATATTGGCCTCCTTTCAACTGTGATAAGAATTTATGTTGGATATCGATATTTTCGAATTGTCCGGAAAAGTTATAAGTAATCGTTTTGCTGCTTACATCTCTGATGCCCCGTGCTGCCACACATAGATGATCTGCCTCTATCATCACTGCCACATCTTCGTGGTCAAGTGCCTCCTTCAGTCCATCCGCAATTTGCATGGTGAGCCGTTCCTGTACTTGTGGGCGATGTGCATAGTACTGAACCAGACGGTGGATCTTTGACAAGCCAATCACTTTTTTGGCTGGAATATAGGCCACATGAACCTTTCCAATAATTGGCAGAAAGTGATGTTCGCAAGTTGAGAACAACGAAATGTCTTTTTCTAACAGTACTTTGTGGTATTCATATTTGTTATCAAACAGACTCAGAGTAGGTTTGTTGCCGGGATCCAAACCACTGAATAATTCGTTTACAAACATTTTAGCCACTCTATCTGGTGAATCCTTCAAGCTGTCATCCGACAGGTCAAGGCCAAGTGTTTCCAATATCTCAGCAAAATGACCGGATATTATTTTTATCTTATCAGTGTCAGAAAGTATTGGCCCCACGTCCATTGATGAAGCAGTTTGGTCATGATGCTTATATTCCGTATTGACTAAAGATTTTATTAGGGTCATAGGTCATTTAGTTTATTCATCACTCTTAATACCATGGCATCGCAGTACACAAGATTGAATTCAAATACTTCTTCAGCAGAGTAGGATTTTTCAATTTCCTTCTTCAACATAGTCTTGGCACGATTCAGCCTTACCTTCACATTGGCTTCGGTTATTTGCAGGAGCTCCGCTGTTTCTGCCACGTTCAATCCGTTCACCTCTCTTAAGGTAAAAACCATACGATAGTCTTCGGGTATTTCGGCTAATGCGGTTTCTATCACTCGTCCCAATTCCCTTTTTTGAACCACCATACTGGTATTGTTTTTGTCATCTGCAAAGAGTGGATCAGCTTGTTCATTTATGTCTTTCATTATTTCATTTTTATACATGAACTTTTGTCTCTTTCGATAACAATGATTCATCATGATACGAATGAGCCAGGTTTTGAAATTGGAACGTCCTTCAAATTTAGAAAGATTTTTGTATGCATCTATGTATGAATCCTGCATCAAATCCATAGTGTCTTCGTGACCATAGTTATAAGATCTGCCGATTTTATACAAATAGGGATTGTATCGCCTTACAATAATTTCATAGAGTTTTTTATCTCCTTCCAATATTCTTTGGATCACTTCAGCATCTGTATATTTTTCAAATGAGTTCATGTGTAACAGGCTATTTATGAAATTATTTTTGATAATCTTGCCATACAATACGCTGATACCGCCATCACCAAATCTCTCACAGCTACATCCACAAAGTTAAAACCTGCCAGCAAGGTAAGTGCAATGGCTACTAACCATGTAGCTACCAGATACCCTCCATAGGTAGCATTTTTTAGTACTACTAAGCCTGCAGCTATTTCAATCACACCCACTATTTTCATAAATACGGGTAATGAAAATGGCCACATTTCAGCTAGAGCAGGATTGATGTACTGCGTCCAGTCTGTGAGCAAATTAAAGAATTTGTCAGCACCGGCCACAATAGGAACGATGACAAAAAGATACCTCAACAGAGTAAAAGTTATTTTCAGATTCTGATTTTTGAGTGTTGCTTCCATTATTTTATTTTTTATATCATGAAAATTTTGATCTTGAATAATTGGGTACAAAAGGTTTTTCTTCTATTTTCTATTTTAGAATTTTTCTGGAAATTGGTTGGCTATTCCAATGGATAACATATCAGCCATCATCATCATGTGATGGTTGGTGAGTTCATAATTTGCTACAGCTTTTTGATAATCCTTTTTTAATAAATCTACAGCATAGGTGGTGGTTTGTGAGATATGCCCACTCATCATTTCACGCATTTCATTTTTAGGCCATTGTTTTGGATTGGCCGCTGAGAGAAAGTCAGCAATATCTTGTGCATTCTTATTCCAGTCTTCCAATGCTTTTCCCAGAGCCGCCTGATCGCCAGATTTTGCTGACTGAAGAACAGGTACTGCCTGATTGATATGTGTGGTAAGTAAGGCCGACAATTGGTTGCCTGCAGCCGAACCATAGAAAGGGGCAATGGCTGCGCCAATATCTTTTTGGTTTTGCAATAAACGGTTCAGATTGGACTGCAAGGCATCAGTATTATTGAAGTATGCATCCACCGTAGCATAGGTCCACTGCATGTGATCGGCCCATAACTTATGCATGGCATTGTTTAGTTCTACATACTTGCTGCTTTTTGCGTGACCATCATGCACTGTTTCTTTTTTACAACTCATCATTGTAAAAAGCACTAAAAATATGGCCAATAAAGTGGCTTGGTACTTTCTGGTACGGAATAATAATCGGGTAGTGTTAGTAGTTTTCATTTTTATCGTTTTTGTATTATATCAGGTTAGAGTCAACGACAAAAAGAAAGGTTACAAACTATTTACCAGAAAGTAAAAATCTATCATACAAAAAAAAACACCCAAACAATAATTTACTTCTAAGAGATATTCCTTGTATGAAAAAAAATCTATCTGAATAGTATTCGATTCTGGAGCTACCTAATCTTACCTCTTTCTACCAAAAGAAAAATAGAGCAATGCCCCGGTGAAGAAAGCTCCACCTATACAATTTCCAATTGTGACAGGAATCTGATTCCACCACCACCAGTCGGACAAACTGATATTGGCTTTTAATAGGATAGCGGTGGGTATCACAAACATATTCACCACACTATGTTCCAGGCCAAGTGTAAAAAAGGTGAAAACCGGCAACCAAAGTGCCAGAATCTTTCCGGTAGTAGAAGTGGAAACATTGCCCATGACCACACCCATTGTTACCATCCAGTTACAAAGTATGGCTTTTACAAAAACAATCAGAAGGCCGGCACTACCTTCATTTTTATACACCAGGGTTTTTTCTTCGGCTATGGCAACTATCTTTTGAACAATTTCTGCATCGTAGTGATGACCCAGTTTGGTAATATAGATAGAGAATAGTAACCCCAAAAAGGTACAACCCATCAGATTTCCGAGGAAAGCCCATGTCCAGTTGCGAACAAGCCAGAACATAGAGGTTTGCTTTGCAAATACTGCCATAGGGATGATAGCAAAGTTGCCGGTTACTAATTCTAGTCCAAGCAGAATGATCATGGCAAAACCAACAGGAAAGGCAATGGCTCCGATATAGCCTTGCTGAGATTGAATCGCTACGGTAAAAGCCAGAATGGTGGAAAAGGCTAAAAAGGCTCCGGACAGAAAGCCTCTGATCAGGATATCTTTGACGGCTAGCTTGGATTTGATTGCTCCTGATTGGATTAGGTCTTTTACAATGTCATACGGAGATTTATAGTCCATAAAAAATCAGTTTTGGTTTAGAATACAAATTGATGAAGACAACACAACGAAGGCTCCATTAGTTTTACTTTTTCAGATTGCTTCCCACAGCGACATTTACCACTATCTTATAAATCATGCCACAAAAAACTGCCGCCCAGGCAATGAGTGCGGCAAAAATAAAAAAGTCAGGGATCGCAAACAGGAACTGAATATTGGTTGCCTCTGCCAGCCTGTAAGTACAAACGGTGTACATACCCAAAGGGAAAACCATTCCCCAGTATTGTGGATGATAAGAGATTGGGAACAACTTGAACAAGTGTCTCCAGATTCCAAGAAATACAATGATCGGAATCCACCAGGTACCAATAGCCCAAAATATAAGTGTAAAGCCCTTTAAAAATGTAACGATGGATTGTAAGAAATCCCATTGCCCGGCATTGAGTATCAAAACAGAACCGGCCAGAGTGGTGATTGCCACTGCCCCCATACTTATCCAGTAAGGAGGGGCAAACTCCTCAGCACGAATTTCAAAATAGGTGAGTCGATAAAAAATTAAAGTGATGATGATGATATACAACAGGCATCCTAAAAGAAAAAGGGTGAGGGTGGAAAAAAGTAAAATCTCTTTTGAAATAGGTAGATGGTCAACCAATTGAGTGCCGAGAATTGAAATAGATTGAGTGGAAACCACCATGAGCAACCATATCCCATTCATGCCCTGCTCCAGGGTGGGCTTCCCCTGCTTGACGGTAATTATAATAAAAAAGGCATATATCAACACCACCCACAAAAAACATCCAAGATAAAAGAGATAAGAAGCTACCTGATAGTTTTGGAAAAGAACAATAAACTGGCTACCCAGCACATTGGTGCCTGCTACAATGGTCAGAAATCCGGGGCTTTTTGCATGAGTGGAAAAATCCTTAATGAACGCTCCAAAATAGGAAAAGAGTCGCCACAACACCATTATCCACAAAGCTGCATAGGATACAATATTTATATAAAATAGTGCTTCTGCTATGAATAAAAAATTCAAAAGCTTAGAGGCAATGGACACTATTCCTGTGGCCATCACCAATGCAAAATAACTTGGAAAAAGATTGGCAACTTCTTTTCGCAACAGATTGAGGGGATGACTCATGGCAGAGAGTTTTTGGCCACAAAGCTAGTTCATTAAGCAATTAGATAAATATATTCTATAGAAAATTAGCAGAAATTGGAAGAGGCTTTTTTTGTACATTTGGGGCATTCATAAACAGTTCTTTACGCCCCTTTTGTTATGAAAAAACTGATAGATATAAAAGCCTTTGTTACCGCTACGGTGGTTACTGTTCTAACCGTGATTTTAGTATTTATAGGCTCCAGAAGTTTGCAGAATTATGATGCCGCTTTAGTAGCGTATCTTTTTGGAACCCTATTCGCTGTTTTCGGAATTGTTTACCGTTATACGGTTTGGATTCAACGACCTCCCACATGGATATATATCAACAGAAGTTTTAAGGTCTTGTTTTCAAAAGAATTTTTTCAATTTTCCTGGTATTCTCTAAAAGACTTTGTGAAAAATATTATGCTCCAAAGTTTTATTATAAAGCGTGGAAAGAGAAAAGGGGTCGCTCACTTATTGATGGCTGTAGGTTGTACCTTGGCTTTCGCTATTACTGTTCCGCTCACCTTTGGATGGATTCATTTCACACTGGTCCCTAACACAGGCTTAGATCCACAGGCCATCGATATCTATGAAGCTCATTTTTTTGGATTTAATGTGATGAGTTTTCCTGTAAAATCTGTCATGGGTTTTTTGACCTTTGGTGCGCTGAACTGGTGTTCCATTCTGGTTATCATTGGGGCTACCTATTTTTTACAAAAAAGATTAAAAGATCCGGGTATGATAGCCACCCAAACTTTTGAAGGCGATTTATTGCCGCTGCTATTATTGATTCTGGTATCTCTCACCGGGCTTGGGCTCACCTTGGACTACGAATTCATGCATGGAAAGGCCTATGAATTTATGGCCGTAACCCATGCATTCTTTGTGATTGTTTTTTTGGTGTGGATGCCCTTTGGAAAGTTTTTTCATATCATTCAAAGACCCGCGCAAATTGGTGCACACATTTATAAAGAAGTAGGCAAACAAAAAGGAATGCAGGTTTGCAAACACACCGGAAAACCTTACACCACGCAATTGCATGTGGAAGATCTTCAACTTATCACCAGAGCACTGGGATTTAATTTCAGGAATGAAAATGGAGACTCTCTATTGGAGTATAGTCCCGAAGGCAAAAGAGATTTACTAGCTATGGCCCATCTAAAAGCAAGAAAAGAAACAGGACAATTTTTCGGTTAAGAAAATAAGAAATTCAATTATGGCAACCTTACCAATTGACGCTGAAAGTATCATTGCAAAATATGGTCCATCACTCCATTTACCGGAGCGAGAAGGAATATCTGGAAAAGATGAACCGGACAAAGTGGTAGAAACGCATTGCTGTTTCTGTGGTATGCAATGTGGCATTAAGCTATTGGCCAAAAATAATAAAGTAGTTGGTTTTGAACCATGGATGGAGTTTCCGTTTAATGAAGGGCGACTCTGTCCCAAAGGGGTACTTCGATACATGCAAAATAACCACCACGACCGGCTGGCTAGCCCACTGCAAAGCAAGCCTGGTGTTGGGTTTGAGCCGGTGTCCTGGGACCAGGCAATGGATACCACCCTATCAGAAATAAAAAGAATACAGTCGAAATACGGCCACGATGCCTTTGCCATGTTGTCTGGAGTTTCGCTTACCAATGAAAAATCTTATTTGGTAGGAAAGTTTGCCCGACTGGCACTAAAAACAAAAAATCTGGATTATAATGGAAGGCTCTGTATGGTTTCGGCCGGTGCCGGAAATAAAAAGGCTTTTGGACTGGATCGCACTTCCAACAATTATACCGATTTGGAAAAGGCAGAAGTGATCATTGTTACAGGTGCCAATGTTTCAGAAACATTTCCTACGCTCACCCATTGGATATGGAAAGCCCGAGACAATGGGGCTAAACTAATTGTAGTAGATCCTCGGGTAATACCACTAGCCAGAACTGCAGACATTCATTTAGATATTCGTCCGGGTACCGATTCGGCCTTGTTTGGAGCTATACTGAATTACATGGTGCAGCACGATATGCTGGACCATGATTTTATTGACAATTACACCTCCGGATTTGAGGAAGCAAAGGAAGCTGTAAAGGATTATTCTCTGGAGTGGGCAGAAGAAATTACAGGAGCCAATAAGGAAAAAATTGAAGCTGCTGCAAAATTGTGGGGCAAAGCATCTACTTCTTTTTTGTTACATGCTCGCGGTATTGAGCATCATACCAAAGGGGTTGAAAATGTATTAAGTTGTATCAATATTGTTTTAGCATCTGGTAGAATTGGGCGACCCTATTGCGGCTATGGAACCATAACCGGACAGGGTAATGGTCAGGGAGGAAGGGAGCATGGTCATAAATGCGATCAGTTGCCAGGCAACCGGGATATTGAAAATCCGGAACATCGAAAATATATTTCGCAGGTTTGGGGCATTGATGAAAAAGACCTACCAGGAAAGGGTTTGTCGGCCTATGAAATAATAGAAGCCATTCACCGAGGTGAAATTAAGGGTCTCATTTCTATATGCTTCAATCCTTTAGTCTCCTTACCGAATAGTAATTATGTAAGAGAAGCATTGGAGAAATTAGAATTTTTTGTGGGGATAGATTTCTTTTTGAGCGAAACACTACGCCACGCCAATATTGTACTTCCCGGCTCTTTGCACGAAGAAGAAGAAGGTACCGTAACCACCGCCGAAGGAAGAGTGGTGCGTATCAGAAAAGCAGTAGATCCACCAAAGGATGCCAGACCGGATACCGATATACTGAAAGAATTAGCGCATCGCTTGGGTGCAGGAGATAAGTTTTCATTTGAAGATAGTGAGGCCATTTTTAATGAATTGCGGGTAGCTTCCAAAGGAGGCACTGCCGACTACTATGGTATCACTTACGAAAAAATTGAAAAAAATATGGGTGTGTTTTGGCCTTGTCCCGATTTGGACCATCCGGGTACGCCCCGACTCTGGGAAGATAAAAAATTCAGGACTCCGGATGGAAAGGCACATTTTAACGCAGTACAATATCATATCAGTAAGGATCCTGTGGATGAAGAATATCCTGTTATTTTAACTACAGGCAGGGTGGTATCTCAATATCTGAGTGGTACACAAACCCGAAGAATTGGCAAGCTGGTACAACAATTTGCACAGCCCCTGCTAGAGATTCATCCAACCCTGGCTGCACAATATGGTATCAGACAAAATGAAGAAGTAATGGTAACTACTAAAAGAGGAGAAGCCATTTTCCCTGCCAATATTGTAGAAACCATTAGAGAAGATACAGTATTCATACCTTACCATTGGCCAGGGAAAAAATCAGCCAATATCTTAACCAGTGGACATTTGGATCCTATTTCCAAAATACCGGAGTTTAAGGTGAGTGCTTGTAAGCTTTCTCCTACCGGCAAACTGGTAGTGGTGGACAAAAATTCTGAAGCCTATAAAAGTTCTTAAGCAGTATGAGCCAACATTATAATTTACAACAGGAGTTTTTTGTGGACATGCAGCGATGCATAGGGTGTCGTGCCTGCGAAGCAGCCTGTGCCGAGTGCGAAACCAATGGCCACGAGTCTATGATTCATGTAAACTATGTGGACAGAGCACAAACCATTCAAACCACGGTGCAGGTTTGTATGCATTGTGAGGATCCGGTTTGTGCCAATGTTTGTCCGGCAGATGCCATAACTAAAGATGAATTTGGTATAGTGCATACTGCAAATACTTCACGCTGTATTGGATGTTCCAATTGTGTGATGGCCTGTCCGTTTGGGGTGCCTAAAAAAATGGAAGAATATGATCTGATGATGAAGTGCAATATGTGTTACGACAGAACCAGTGTTGGTAAAAAGCCCATGTGTGCCACGGTGTGTCCTAGTGGTGCTTTGTTCTTTGGCACCAGAGAGCAAATAGAAAAAATGAGACCCAATTCCTCACCGGTAAACAAATTTATTTTTGGTCACGAAACAGTAAATACAAAAGTAAACCTGATGATGCCCAAAGGCAGTACAGAGTTGAAAGTTTTCTAAACCTGTTCACAAATCATCCACCTCATAAAAAAATATCACTACAATGAGCAACGAGGATAAACATTGGAAAAAAGACTTCCCAGTAAACAGAGCACAATCTAATCAGGTGAGCCGAAGAGATTTTGCAAAATTATTAGCTGTCGTATCCGGAGGTATGGTAGCCGGTAATGGCTTAATCGCTGCCAGAGCGTATCTGGCTGATGACAAAACTAATTATGAAAAACAGGGCATTTGTACCATACAGGATATTCCGGTGGGGGGTACTAAGTCCTTTGTGATGGAAGGAGAATCAATTCCATATATTTTAATTCACACAGAAGAAGGAGAATTCTATGCCTACGAACAAAAATGTACACATTTGTCCTGTGCGGTATATTACAAACCCGGAACAAAAAAAATAGAGTGCCCCTGTCACAACGGATGGTTTGATGTAAAGACTGGTGAAGTGTTGCAGGGCCCACCACCAAGGCCATTGAAAAAATTAATAGTATCCATAGAAAACGAAGAAATATTTGTACAACATCCTAAACAAGAGAATGTATGAGCAGCTTTAGAACCGCACAGGAAAATGCGCATCCACAAAAGAAAAGCATGATTATGTCTACGCTGATTGTAGTACTACTCACCAACCTACTCATTCAGATCTGGTTGTTGTATACTGCACTCAATAATGCACTAAATTCGCACAAGGAAGTGGCATTGAGTACCTTTATCGCTTCTTTTATTTTGTTTCTGGCAGGAGTGATCTGGTTGTACTTATTGCCGAAAAATGTTAAATAATGTTGATTGACCGATACAATAGAGTTCACGATTACCTTCGCATTTCCCTCACCGATAATTGTAATTTTCGTTGTCTGTATTGTATGCCCGAGGAAAAGGTTTCTTTCCTGAAACAACAAAAATTAATGCAGCCTGATGAAATTTTTTCAATCGCCAAAACGATGGTGAACTTAGGCGTAAAGAAAATAAGGCTTACCGGTGGCGAACCCCTGGTACGAAAAGATTTTGGCCATATAGTGTCACAACTATCATTACTTCCCGTGCAATTGGGAATTACCACCAATGGCTTTTTTCTGGACGAATATTTGGATGAACTTGCTTCTATCCCACAGCTTTCTTTAAATATTAGCATCGACACACTACAAAAAGAAAAATTCAAACAGATCACTCGTCGGGATGGACTTGAAAAAGTTTGGAATAATATTCAGGCATGTATACAAAAAGGCATACATATTAAGCTCAATGTGGTGCTGATGAAAAATGTGAATGATGATGAGATTTTTGATTTTGTCAATTTGACCAAAGAGCTGCCCATCCACCTTCGGTTTATAGAGTTTATGCCCTTTGCACAAAACCGTTGGGAGAAAGATAAAGTCATCAGCAACCAGCAGGTATTAGCCTCTTTGGGCGAACAGTACCCATTCTTCAAATTAAAAGATGGCAAAAATGATACGGACAAAAAGTTTGGCATTTTTGGACATGCCGGAACCATTTGCTTCATCTCCACACTCACCGATTCATTTTGCGGCACCTGCAACAGACTTCGTTTAACAGCGGATGGCAAAATAAAAAACTGCCTCTTTGGCAAGGATGAATTTGATATTCTTAAAGCATTACGAAATGGCGAAGATATTAGTGTCTTAATACAGGAGGCAGTGGATAAAAAACATGAAATGTTGGGAGGTCAGTTTGTAGACTATACCCAGTTAGATGCCACACAATTAGAGAACAGGAGTATGATAAGAATTGGGGGTTGATGAATAGTAAGTATGTAAATATGATCACCGTTCCACAAGCTATAAAAATCCTATCCGACCAGGGTATTATGCCAAAGACAAAGTCCTTGATGATTGCTGACTGCCTGCATCTGGTTTCCGCAGCACCAATTATTGCACCGGTGGATGTACCAGGATTTGACAACTCAGCAATGGATGGTTATGTATTTTGTTTTGAGGATTACAAAAGTAACCAGCCTTTAGTGATTCGAAACGAAATACAAGCAGGCACCCATAGCTTACACCCCTTGCAGAAAGGAGAAGCCACCCGCATTTTTACAGGGGCACCCATTCCTCCCAATGGCGACACAGTGGTTCCGCAGGAGTTGGTTTCCATTTCAAATGGAGAAATGCATATTCAGAAAGAAATAGCAAAATATGCCAACAT
Organism: Niabella sp.; assembly: GCA_035434405.1. Taxonomy (GTDB): domain Bacteria; phylum Bacteroidota; class Bacteroidia; order Chitinophagales; family Chitinophagaceae; genus Niabella. The sequence goes on from DAORWU010000007.1 coordinate 151,275, forward strand.
ACGCCCCAGAGGAACTCAAACTTCCAAGGGCAGTTTGGTCTTAGAAAAAAACACCTTTCTCACAGCAGAATACTTGGGGTTTTTGGCCACTCTTGGAATAAGTGAAATTTTAGTGTATGCACCACCGCGGGTAGGCATTATTAATACAGGAAAAGAATTAGTGGCTGCCGGACAACCGCTACAACCTTTTCAGATTTACGAAAGCAATGGCACTTTTCTTTCGCTGGCTTTGAAGTCGATGGGTATAACACCCCTATTTTGTTCCTGGATAGACGATGAACACGATGTGCTGAAAGCCCTGGTTCAACAAAGATTGCCAGACGTAGATATACTCCTATTTACTGGTGGTATTTCGGTTGGAGATTATGATTTTGTGAAACCTGTTTTGGAAGAACTGGGTGCACTCCAGCATTTCTATAAAGTAAAACAAAAACCAGGCAAACCACTTTATTTTGGGAAGCTGGAGAACAAAGCCATATTCGCCTTGCCCGGTAATCCTAGTGCTGTAGTCGCCTGTTTTCATGCCTACCTCAAGCCCTATTTGTGGGCGGCCATGGGAAAACCAGATGTCGATAAAAATCTATCTGGCATTTTAATTAATAGTTATAAAAAGAATTCAGGACTTACTCATTTTGTAAAAGCCAGGGTGGAGCACAATATGGTAGAAATATTACCCAATCAGCTTTCTTACCAGATGGATGCCTATTCCAAAGCCAACGCTTTTGCAGTGCTTCCGGAAGACCAGGAACAATTTTTTTCCGGTGAAAAAGTTGAACTCATTTATTTTAATCAACCCTAACCCATGGATACTTATCTATTATATTTACTCTTTGCTGTTGTTGCCTTTTTATATGCATCTGTAGGGCATGGTGGTGCCAGCGGCTACATTGCTTTGATGGCATTGAGTGCATTCCCGCATACGGAGATTAAAACCAATGCACTTTTCTTGAATCTATTTGTGTCCCTCATCGCATTTATCCAATACTTTAAAAAAGAAGAATTCCCTTTTCGATTGTTTTTTACACTCGTTATTTTTTCTATGCCCATGGCTTTTATCGGTGGCATGTGGACAATGAACGATAAACTATATAAAATTATTCTAGGTGTCATTTTGTTAATTCCTATCGCTAAATTATTGGGGCTATTGCCCAACAAAAATTTTGAAGTAAAACAAGGCCTGCTACTTACGATCATTTTGGGACTAGGCATTGGTTTATTGGCTGGACTATTGGGCATTGGAGGAGGAATTATTTTGAGTCCGATACTGATATTGCTGGGATGGGCCAGCGTAAAACAAACCAGTGCAATGAGTGCCTTATTTATCTTTGTAAATTCAATGTCTGGCTTGCTTGGTAAGAGCCTGACTGGCATCCAATTGTCCGACAATATTCTGACCATTCTACTGATTACAATTGCAGGAGGATTTTTAGGAAGCTACTATGGCAGTAAGAAATGGAAAGTGCAGTGGATTAAAAATGTATTGGCACTTGTGCTGATGATTGCCAGTTTCAAATTATTCACCACTTAAAAAATGCACAACAAGAATGAAAGCCTGTATTTTATCCGGTGGTAAAAGTTCGCGTTTGGGCGAAGACAAAGGATTAAAATTGATTCAGGGAAAATCTCTGGTGGCCCATTTATTGAACACTTTGGCCCTTTTGAATGTAGAGGTTTTCATTGTTGCCAATGACGAAAGGTATATGGCATTCGGCCCACCTGTTGTGGCAGATATCATATCCGGAAAAGGGCCATTGGGGGGAATTTATACCGGATTGAACATTGCTGGCGAAGATCTGTTGGTACTAAGTGTGGACACCCCATTTTTGTCTGCCGATAACATTCATCGTGTATATCAGCAGCATAAGAGTGGGCGATTAACAGTAGCTTTTTTTGGTGAAATGATGCAACCCTTATTAGCTGTTTATCCATATCTCCTTAAAAATAAATTGGCTACACAACTAAAAACAGACAGATTAAAACTGATGCAGTTTGTGGAAGAGTCGGGATATGACAAGATATCAATAGCACTTACAGAAATTGAACAGTTAAATCTGAATACACCAGAAGATTTTGTAACAGCAGAAAAATACTTTAAGTATGAATCTTAAATCATTTGGAAGAATAAGAGACATTGTCCCTCAGGAAGTAGCTATTGCATTTCCTATTTCTGTGAAAACCTTCAGAGAAAAATTAGAAGCAGATTTTTCAGTATTGGCAGCAATGGAATATAGGATTGCAGTAAACGAAGAAATTATATCAGACGAAGATTTTGTAATCGAAGAAAATGCTGTGATAGCACTACTACCCCCTTTTTCCGGAGGATAAAATATCAAATATGAAGCGCTATTTGCGTCAAACCATATTACCCCAATTTGGGATTGAGGCTCAAAAAAAATTGTTAGCAGCAAAAGTATTGGTGGTGGGTGCTGGCGGACTGGGTTGTCCAGTATTGCAATACCTGACAGCTGCGGGCGTGGGCACCATCGGTATGGCAGATGGAGATACGATCGACCTAAGCAATTTACATCGACAGGTTTTATTTTCTCAGGAAGACATTGGCTATAATAAAACTATCGTTGCGCATAAAAAATTACTGTTGCTCAACAGCGACGTACAATTCAACCTCTATCCTTTTGATCTGGACCCCTCCAACCTTTTTGAAGTTTTACCTGCCTACGATGTGGTTGTGGATTGTACAGATAATTTTTCCATACGCTATCTATTGAACGATGGTTGTGCCTTGTTGAACAAACCTTTGGTTTTTGCTTCCATCTTTCAATATGAAGCACAAGTTTCTGTTTTTCATTTTGGCCATCTGCCATTCAATCTAAGAGATCTTTTTGCTGAAATACCCAACAAAAAGGCAATTCCAAATTGTGCCGAAGCAGGCGTGCTGGGTGTTTTGGCGGGCATCGCTGGCACTTTTCAGGCCAACGAAGTCATCAAAATCATTACTGGTTGCGGAACGCCCTGTACTGGAAAATTATTGCTTTACAACAGTCAGGAGAATTCGATTGAGCAGATATCTTTGACCAAAGCAAAAAATATTTTTATTCCAAAAAACAAAGAAGATATTCTAAGGAAAGAGTATCAATTTTCTTGCAAGAATATAAATTCTATTTACCATTTGGATGAACTAATCAAAGTGATGACTTTTGACAATGCAGCACTCATAGATGTCAGAAACCTAACCGAAACGCCTGCCATCATTAAGTTTCAGTCCATACAAATACCACTGCCACTGCTGGAACAATCGCTAGATCGCATTAAAGCCTTCAACCATATCGCATGCATCTGTCAATCTGGAATTAGAAGTGCAAAAGCCATAGAACTACTTCAAAACCATTATCCTGATAAACATTTTTACAATGTGCATGGAGGGATAGAAATATTTAAGTAAGGATCCAAGATTGAGGTGTCTCTGATATAGTTCTGTGATATGAAAGTTGCAGATAAATAGGTTGTTGTTTCAATAGGCAATCCTCTTTGGCTGTGTAGCCGATAGACCAATGATAATAACACCCAGCCTGCCATACAAAATAGAAATACCTACTTTTGAACACAATTGTCAGTGAAAATATGAGCCAGAAAAAACTAAGGTTGGTTACAGCTGCTTCGCTGTTTGATGGACACGATGCCGCTATCAATATCATGCGCCGGATTTTACAGAGCAAAGGTGCCGAAATCATTCATCTGGGACACAACCGAAGTGTGAAAGAGATTGTGGAATGTGCGATTGAGGAAGATGCACAGGCCATTGCCATCACCAGCTATCAGGGGGGGCATTTGGAGTTTTTCAAGTATATGAAGGATTTGTTGAACGAAGCCGGATGTGGACATGTCAAAATTTTTGGCGGTGGAGGAGGGACTATTCTGCCTGCTGAAATTGAGGAGCTGCATACTTATGGAATAGCAAAAATATACAGTCCGGATGATGGCCGACAAATGGGGCTGGAAGGTATGATAGAGGAGGTGATAGCAAAAAGCCGGGAGGTGAATTTGGATGCTGATATGTCTTGGAATTCTCCACCACCCTTGGGCGAGCATAAAGATATTCGGCTGATTGCAAGAGCCATTACAATGGCAGAAAATGGAGAGAACTTCTCCTCTGCCTTAGCCCTGTTGTCGCAAAACTTGGGCACAGCTGGCAAGGCTGGCGTTTCTTCCATCCTTGGGATCACTGGTACTGGAGGGGCTGGAAAATCGTCGGTTACGGATGAATTGGTACGACGCTTTCTGAATCAGTTTATTGATAAAACGATTGCTGTCATTTCCATCGATCCTTCCAAGAAAAAAACTGGAGGAGCCTTGCTGGGAGATCGAATTCGAATGAACGCTATCTCACATTCGCGAGCTTATATGCGCTCCATGGCTACCCGCGATGACAATACTGCCATCAGCAATCATGCCAGGGAAGCGATTGAAATTTGTAAGGCAGCCGGATTTGATCTAATTATATTGGAGACCGCCGGAGTGGGGCAGAGTGATGCTTCGATCATTGAATATTGCGATGTGAGTATGTATGTGATGACTCCTGAGTATGGCGCAGCTACTCAGTTGGAGAAAATTAATATGCTGGACTATGCAGATGTGATTTGCATCAACAAGTTTGATAAAGCCGGGGCACTGGATGCCTACAACGATGTGTGCAAACAATACAAACGCAATCATAGTTTATGGACAGCAAAAAACGAGGAACTGCCGGTGATAGGTACTATTGCCGCTCAATTTAATGATGACGGGGTAAACGAATTGTTTGCCTTGTTGATCAGGTCGCTGAAAGACAAAACCGGAAAAGATTTTGGAGGGTGGGCCAATGCTACCACCCACCAGCCCGAGTATGCAAAATCCTTAATCATCCCGCCCAAAAGAATCCGATACCTTTCAGAAATTGCAGATATCAACCGGCATTATAATGCATGGGTGTTGGATCAGGCTAAAATAGCTTCTACCCTTTATAAAATAGATGGGGTGGAAAAAGAAACTGAAACGCCTGATTTGAGTCTAGTAAAATCCAGGTTTCAATCAAAATTGGATAATCCTAATAAGGCCTTGTTAGCACAGTGGACAGCTTTGCAGGAAAAGTATAACAAACCCTTTTTGGAATACCAGGTAAGGGATAAAATCATTAAGCAACCGCTTACCTACAAAACTTTAAGTGGAAGTGTAGTGAAGAAGGTTTATTTGCCCAAGTACAAAGATTGGGGAGATATATTGATTTGGCAGTTGAAGGAAAATGTTCCTGGCCAGTTTCCATTTACAGCTGGTGTGTTTGAGCTGAAACGCCAGGGCGAGGATCCCACGCGAATGTTTGCTGGGGAAGGCGGCCCGGAAAGAACCAACATAAGATTTCATTATGTCAGTCATGAGCAACCTGCAAAGCGACTCAGTACTGCATTTGACAGTGTGACACTCTATGGCGAAGACCCGGCCTATAGACCTGATATCTATGGAAAAATTGGTAACAGTGGTGTGAGTATTGCCACGGTGGATGATGCCAAAAAGCTCTATAGTGGATTTGATTTGTGCGATACCGCCACTTCGGTGTCTATGACCATCAATGGGCCGGCACCCATCATTCTTGCTTTCTTTATGAATGCGGCTATCGATCAGCAATGCGAAAACTGGTTAACTGAGAATAATCAATGGTGGGTTGTGAAAAATATAATAGAGGAAAAGTTTACCACCTCCCAACCTGTTTATGAAGGAGACCTGCCTATTGGGAACAATGGATTGGGTCTAAAATTATTAGGAATGAGTGGGGAAGATGTTTTGCCAGCGGATGTGTACGAAAATATTAAGAATGACACCCTTGCTATGGTACGAGGTACTGTGCAGGCAGATATTTTGAAAGAGGATCAGGCGCAGAATACCTGCATTTTCTCCACCGAGTTTGCCCTAAAGCTGATGGGTGATGTCCAGGAATATTTTATCGAAAACAAAGTGCGCAATTTTTATAGTGTAAGTATTAGCGGCTACCATATTGCCGAGGCTGGTGCTAATCCAATCACTCAATTAGCCATTACTTTAGCAAATGGCTTTACCTATGTGGAATACTATCTGAGTAGAGGAATGCATATCGATGATTTTGCACCAAATCTTTCTTTCTTTTTTAGCAATGGTATGGATGCCGAATACAGTGTTATAGGCCGAGTGGCTCGTCGCATCTGGGCCAAAGCCATGAAATATAAATACAAAGCCAATGAAAGATCTCAAAAATTAAAATACCATATTCAGACATCTGGTCGCAGTCTTCATGCGCAGGAGATAGATTTCAATGATATCCGAACCACCCTTCAGGCATTGTACGCCATTTATGATAATTGTAATTCATTGCATACAAATGCTTACGATGAAGCTATCACCACGCCCACGGAGGAAAGCGTTCGCCGGGCTATGGCCATTCAGCTAATCATCAATCGGGAACTGGGAACAGCAAAAGCCGAAAATATGATGCAGGGAAGTTTTGCCATCGAGGAACTGACCGACCTGGTGGAAGAGGCCGTGCTGCTTGAGTTTGAGCGTTTGAATGAAAGAGGAGGTGTGCTGGGTGCCATGGAAAGAATGTATCAGCGCAATAAAATTCAGGAAGAGAGTATGTACTACGAGATGCAGAAGAACAGTGGCGAACTTCCCATAGTAGGGGTCAATACTTTTTTAAGTAAGGAAGGCAGCCCTACCGTTTTGCCACAAGAGGTGATTCGCAGTACCACACAGGAAAAGGAAATGCAGATCAGGAACTTAGAGGCTTTTAAACATCGGAACTTTTCCAAAAGTGTCGCAGCTTTACAGGCACTTAAATTGGTGGCTCTGAAAAATGGTAACCTGTTCAATGAGTTGATGGAGACTGTGAAATATTGCACACTAGGCGAAATAACCCATGCACTATATGAAGTAGGAGGGCAATACAGGAGAAATATGTAAGCTGATAAATGAACCTCCATGCCACCAGAAAATTAAAAAAGGACAAAGTGCAATTTGGGTGCTTTTGCACTTGGAATTCTAAAATTTGCCTAATCTTTGAACAACCCACAAGTATTTTGTTACAATTTAGTTTGGTCGTAAAGCTGATAAATTTTCAGAGATAAAAAGGTTGATTTTGAAAGGAAAGTACTCTAGTTGTATTAGAAAAAACATGCCTGAAAAGCAACGCATTCTATAGGCAGATTATTTACCTTTGAAAAAGGATAAGGATTTGAACTGTTCCATTATTATTGTACCAAGTTAACCACAGAAAAAGTTTTAGGTAAAGTCAAAGTTTAGATTGAATACTAGTTGATGTTTCTATTGAAAAAATCGTTTATTTCGGGATCGAGTTTTTCAGCCATCGTTTCTGTTTTGAAAGTATGGACAACGTATTTGATTATATCGCCACCAGACCACGGGGGTTTCAGCAATTGGCTGCAAACGAATTTCTTTTTATACATTACAAATGTCCTCAGGAAGCTAAGTATGCCTATGTTTATAATCATTTTAGCCAAATAGTATTTACGCTTCAGGGAACCAAAAATTTTCATTTGGGAACACAATCTTGGAGCATGACAGTTGAAACAACCCATTTTGCAAAAAAAGGCGCATGGAAACAAGAAAATTCTGACTTTCAATGGGAGTTGCTGGCTTTTTATTTTCTGGTTGAATTTCTATGCAACTTTTATAAAGAAGGCCTTCCGCTTTTACCTTTAAGCAATTTGCCTACGCCACCTAGTGATACCATAATCTGCATACAGGTCAATGAAAGTACTAGAGCATTTTTTTATTTAAAAAACAGGTAAAAGAAAATTAGCCGAAACAATTTCATTCTGTAAACAATTAAAACCAGCATTATGCCATTATTCATGGATTTTCACAAAATAGACAATGTTACAATTGAAGATGTGAAAACTGCTCATATCGCAGATAAAGCCATACAAAACCAGTTTGGGGTTCGTTATCATCAATTTTGGGTAAATCAGGAAGCCGGAACTGTATTTTGTCTGATGGAAGGCCCGGATGCGAAAACCTGTGAGAAGGTACACCAAATGGCGCATGGCAGTATAGCGTGTGCAATAACAGAAGTTGAAACCAGTTTTTATGAAAAAATGATGGGGGCTGGACATAGGGTTGTTCAGGGTCATGTTCAGTATGGGGACGGAACCACTGACACCGGTTACAGAACTATTGTCGTTATTGCCATAACCGGAATTACAAAGGCCACTAGTTTCAAACAGTTTTGCGAGTTTAAGGAACCCTCCTGGGCAAGAGAAATCGCCTATCGAAATATAGACACCTGTCATGGAAGAGAATTGAAATGGGTAATGGATGATAGTATTATCGCGCTTTTTGACGATCCTGACATGGCAGTAGAATATGCCGGTAAAACTCAAAAAGAATTGCAACATAAGAAAGGAACAAACCCAGATATAATATTCAGAGTTGGTATCAGTACCTCTCAACCTGTCACTGCCGATGGCGATTTTTTTAAGCAATCCATAAAGCTGGCACACCGGCTTTGTATGATAGCAACACCAGGACAAATTGTTACTTCCTCACTTTTGGCAAAAATTAGCAACCATCAACGATTATCAATCGGAGATAGTTCAATTAATTCTTTAAATATTAAGGAGGAGGATTTTATTTCAACGCTTATAAATGTTGCGGAGAAAAAAATTAGTGATGAACATTTCAATTTGAACGCACTAAGTGCGGAGGTATGTGTAAGTCGTCCGCAGTTATATCGAAAAATTATTAAACTAACCGGGCTTTCACCCAATGATTTTCTTAAAGGTTTGAGAATGAACAAGGCTTTAGCGATGTTGAGGGAGCAGAAATTGAATATTTCCCAAGTGGCCTTCGAAACCGGATTCAGCAGTACTTCTTATTTTTCAAAATGTTTTACCGAAAAATATGGATATTCTCCATCGGTCTATGTAAGAAATGTATTTTCGAACCTGTGAGCATATTTTTTGAATCTTTAAGAAAAACGATTTTTTTTTGGAAATGGTTTTGGGTGACAAATATTTTTCATCTAAACCATTTTTTATGAAACGAGTTATTTCACCTTTACTTTTTTTAAAAGTACTTGTTATCTAAGGAATCAGTCAGCCTGCCATTCGGGTGGCAGATACCATCAAAACCATTCTTGAAACCGATAAACTAAAAGTGGTGGAATAGGTAAGCGGTTCAGGAAAAGATACATGTGGTAAGGGCATGTACAGCCAAGCTCCTCAATTAACTAGTTTTCTCACCGCCGTCAACATCGCCGTAACCACAACTGATGGCAAAACAAATGAATATACAATTAAAGCTGGGTTTACTCTATGGTTTGAAGCCGAAACACATATTGCCATTAACGCAAGTAAGAAACCGGTTAGGGTATATCTACTGAAATTGAAATAGATAAATCCTATTGCTTCACCATAAATGCTTAAATTTTCCTACAAAATTCATAGATGCCACTACCTCCAATATTGAATGATTTTTACAAATGTTTGAACATTTATTGCTAACAAATGAGGTTGAACTTATTGTATTTTTGTAGTAGCCAAGTTGAGATGCGAATTCTGTTTTTAGTTAACATTTAAATTTAACTTTATGTACAAAACACTTTTACAACCACGCAGAAAATTTCTTCAATCCATTTCCTTAGGTGCAGTTGCACTTAGTGCAGCGGCTTTTTCCACACCCCTAGTTGGTACAGCCACTACCATTGAGGCTGTTGAAGAAGGCCCGGAAGATTGGATGAAAAAAATTACCGGAAAACATCGAATTGTTTATGATGTAACTGAACCTTATCACCAGTTTCCCTTTGCATGGCCCAGGGTTTTTTTATTAACTAATGAAGCTACCGGAACACCAGCCAAAGAATGTAGTGTTGTAGTTATTCTAAGACACAATGCCATTCCTTTCGCCATGGATCATCACTTGTGGGAAAAATACAATTTAGGTGAGATGTTTCATGTTACTGACGTGAATACGAATATGAAGGCAGAAAAAAATCCGTATTGGAAACCGGCACCTGGCACCTATAAATTTCCTGGTTTTGGAACGGTGGAAATAGGGATTAACGAATTACAGGAAAGTGGCGTTCTATTTTTAGTCTGTGATGCTGCCTTAACAGTATATAGTGCAGTAGCTGCTGGTAATAATGGTGATGCTGCTGCTGTGAAAAAGGAATGGGTGGCTGGGGTCCTTCCGGGCATTCAAATAGTTCCATCTGGCGTTTGGGCACTGGGAAGAGCTCAGGAAAAAGGATGTGGCTATTGTTTTGTGAGATAGAAGAAAACTAAGCTTCAACAGCTCAAAGCATCGGAAATGGGTATCAAGAATATTAGCATAATAAGTTTTATTGGCTTAGTAGGGTTTGCTATGTTATCTGCAATAAATTTTCAATGCAAAACAGAGCCAAATCCTAGGCATTCAACTGAGTTAGTTGATAGTACTACGGCAATTACATTTCTTCCGCCTGACACCTCTCAAATTCGGCAATCACCAAATGCTGAATTCATACAGTATGGTAGAGAATTAGTTGTAAATACCAGAAAACACCTTGGATCAGAAGGCAAAATAGTAAAGTTTTCTAATCAGCTAAATTGCCAAAGTTGTCATCTGGAAGCCGGGGCAAAACCGGATGCATTTAGTGCCAATTTTTTGGGAGTAGCAGCAAACTATCCCATTTACAGAGAAAGAAGTGGAATGATGGAATCTATACAATACAGAATAAACGACTGTATGATTCGCAGCATGGATGGGAGACCTCTTAACATTGATAGTAAGGAAATGAAAGCAATGGTAAGTTATATTATGTGGGTTGGAAAAGATGTGGCTCCCAAAACAAAACCTATTAGTGCACAAATTGAAAAACTTCCTTTTATTCCTAGGGCTGCCGATACATTAAAAGGGCAACAAGTTTTTATAGCCAAATGTCAGTTGTGCCATGGAAAAAATGGAAGTGGAGGTTTTAGTGTAGATTCTGCAATCTATTATCCACCATTATGGGGCGAAGGTAGTTTTAACACCGCAGCCGGTCTATATAGAATAACCACACTGGCAGGGTTTATAAAAAACAATATGCCTTTTGGTGTCACCTATGGAAAAAGCCAGTTAAGCAATGAAGAATGTTGGGATGTTGCAGCCTTTATTGTCTCCAAACCCCGACCACACAAGGAGTTTCCGAGAGACTGGCCTGACATAAGTAAAAAAGCGATAGATCATCCTTATGGTCCATTCGCAGATAGCTTTTCGGAATATCAACATAAATATGGGCCATTTGACCCAATAGTTGAATTTAGAAAATCCAATAACCCCAAAAATCTAGAGCACCATGAAAAATAAATATTTCATACTAGCTATTATCGGTTTGTTTTTTAGCATAGTAATTCCCCAAAATCTTTGGGCACAAAAAAGTGAGTACAAAGTCGTATTTGATCTTACCAGTTCCGATACTACCGATCATCAAAGTCTAATCAGGTGGCTAAACGGCATCATCAAAGGGAATCCTGAAGCACAACTGGAAGTGGTATTGTATGGCAAGTCGTTGTCCTTGGTTGCTATTGGTAAGTCTCCTTTGGCCACTGATGTACAGACTCTGGCAAAAAACAAAAACATTTCATTTCGTGTTTGTGAAATTGCTATGAAAAGACATCAGTTGACAAATGCTGATTTACTACCAGGTGTGGGAACCGTCCCTGATGGTATTGCAGAAATTGTACAGAAGCAACAACAGGGATGGGGATATATAAAGGCAGGTCGCTAATACTGTTTATTCGATTTATTAACCAACAAAATATCATTATATGAATTCTAATGTATATGAAATTCTTAGACCACAATTGCAAGGCGACTTAATGCTACCAACAGATTCATCCTATGATGAAACCCGTAAAGTTTTTAATGGCATGATAGATAAACATCCAGCAGCCTTTGCGATGTGCAGGGATGTAAAGGATGTTACCACCTGTATAAATTTTGCCAGAGAAAATAATATTCTTTTGGCTATTCGAGGTGGCGGACACAATGCAGGCGGATTGGGATTGTGTGATGATGGCCTTGTGATAGATTTATCCTTTTTTAAAAGCATTGAAATTAATAGTGCCAATAATACGGTAAGAGTTGGTGGAGGATGTTTGCTAAAGGAAATAGATGAAGCAACCCATAAAGTGGGGATGATTGTTCCTTCGGGTATTTTTGGAAGTACTGGGATTGGAGGCATTACCCTGGGTGGTGGTTTTGGAAATTTTACACGCAAATACGGCCTCACAATTGACAGTTTATTAGAGGCCGAAGTGGTGCTGGCGAATGGTCTGTTGGTAAAAGCTTCTGCCACAGAAAATGTAGATCTGTTCTGGGCCTTACGTGGAGGAGGTGGAAATTTTGGAGTAGTCGTTTCTTTTACATTTCAAATGCACCCGGCTCATACCGTATATGCTGGTCCTATGCTTTGGGAACTAGATGATCTGGAAGAAATGTTTGCATGGCATCATCAGTTTATGAAAGATGCACCTGATGAGCTAAGTGGCTATTTTGCTACTTTAACCGTACCGCCTGTAGAACCTTTTCCTGCTCATCTTCATCTCAGAAAAATGTGTGGGGTAATTTGGACTTTTGCTGGTGATTTAGAAAACGCCGAGGAAGTTTTTAAACCCATTCGGGCAAAAAAAACACCCTCGTTGGACTTTGTTGGGCCTATTCCTGTACCGGCCTTGCAAACCCTGTTTGATGGATTGTTTCCGCCCGGTTTGTTATGGTATTGGAAAGGAGATTTTGTAAAAGATATTAATGAAGAAGCGATAGCTATTCATTCGAAATATGCAAAAGAATTCCCTACACCGTTTAGTGCCATGCACATGTACATGGTGAATGGAAAAGCATCTCATGTAGGAAAAGACGAAACTGCCTGGAATTTTCGGGATGCTAATTACTCAATGGTTATTGTTGGTATTGATGACAATCCTGAAGGCAAAGAAAAAATAATAGCCTGGGGAAAAGACTACTGGAATGCTTTACATCCTTACTCCTGTGGTGCTGCTTATGTCAATTTTCTAATGGAGGAAGGAGAGGAAAGAATAAAAGCTACTTATGGAGACCATTATGAAAAATTAGTGGCGATCAAATCCAAATATGATCCTGACAATTTATTCAGGGTAAATCAAAACATAAAACCCCAAAACAGGGATGGTAGTTAATGTAAAAATCAGACTACTTCCATTTTTAAATTTCAAAAAACAAATAATATGAAACTACATCTAATGTTGCTTTTCAGCATGACAACGATCTTATCATTTGCCCAAAAAACAGAAGAAGCAACCATCAAAAAACTCATTGATGATGAATCTTCTTTTGCTGCTAAAGCCGATTTCACCAAATGGGCATCCTGCTGGGTAAATTCAGATGAAGCATCCTTCAGTTTTACCAACAAAGAAGCAACACATTTTATGAAAGGGTTCAACGCTATTTCCAAAATGATGGAGAATATGAAACCTTTTGAATTAAAGCTTAGCAGAAACAATTACCAATTCACCTTAGGTAAAGATCTTGCTTTTGTTATTTTTGATCAGCAGGATAACTGGGGTGGTACTGATCGGGTGAAGAAGGAATCCAGAACACTGAGAAAATTGAATGGCAAATGGAAAATTTTGAATGTTTCGGTGGTGGAAGTATCCTCCTTTGCAAATCCAGAAACAGCTTCCTTTCATAGTCCTGTTGATAAAATTCCACAAAATCCCAAAAACGGTTTTACCAATATTTATGGATTGGGCGGCATGTCAATCAGCTATATGAATATACCCGGCCCGGCAGATTTTACGCCCATGTTTGAAGGGCTGCCTGGGAATATGTGCAACTCTCCACATTGGGGTTATATGCTGGAAGGTTCCGTAAAAATACAATACCCTGGTGGCAAAGAAGAAACCGTGCATGCAGGGGAAGTGTTTTATTGGCCGGCACCACATACCGGTGTGATAGAAAAGAGTGCCAAATTTATTGACTTCAGCCCCGATGGTAAATTTATTCAGGTGATAGAGCATGTGGGGAAAAAGATGGCGGCTGCTAAGTCAAAATAAATAGAAAAATTTTGTACAATTGAATAAGATTCGTGTATATGTTTTTATACTTACAAATGCTATCACAAAACACCTATCCATTGAACCATTTAAAACCTTTATTCCTGCTGATCTTTTTTGCTTTTCCGGCAATGAAGAACCTCTATGCCCAAATAACCATTACCGGCACAGTTACCGACAACCTGAAAAAAGCGATTGGCGGCAGCAATGTGCTGTTGCTCGCCGCAGCAGACTCTTCATTGGTAAAAGGTACGATGAGTAAAACCGACGGCACATTCCTGCTGGAAGCCAATGCGCCCGGCAGTTACCTGCTTGCAGCAAGCTATACAGGTTTCAATACAAACTATTCACCTGTTGTCATCGGCAATGAAACTACCAAATATGCTGGCATACTTGTACTGCAACCGGTAACCGTAGAGTTGCAACAGGTAACCGTTACTGCATACAAGCCCATGTTTGAACAAAAAATTGATCGCATGGTGGTGAATGTAAAAAACAGCATCACCAGTACCGGGGGCACGGTGCTTGATGTGCTGCAGCGCAGTCCCGGTGTACGGGTGAATAAACAAAACGGTGTCATCAGTATGCAAGGCAAGGAAGGTGTGCGGGTAATGATCAACGGAAAGATGAGCTATATACCTGCCGATGCCCTGGTGAGCATGCTGGGAGGCATGAGCGCCAATAACGTAGAAAAAATTGAACTGATCACCACACCGCCTGCCAAATACGATGCAGGCACCAATGCAGGCTATATCAATATCATTTTACAACAAAGCCCCGATGAAGGGTTTAATGCCAGTTATTCCCTTTCGATGGGTGCATTTTACGGCACCAAGCCAGAAGGTAATTTTGACTTTAACTACCGGAAAAATAAATCAAACCTGTATGGAGGCTATAGCATCAACCGCCTGGCGCAGGTGCAATCGGTATATAACTACAGGAAAATAACGCTGCAGGATAAAATACTGGAAAGTGATGGCAGATCCAGCCGTAAATTTTCCCAGTTTAATCATAATCTTAATCTCGGATTTGATTATGACATCAATAAAAAACTAACATTGGGCCTGCTTGCCACCGGGTATCACAATACATGGGAAATGGATGCGGTGAACCACACGCAAATTAAAACGAACGGTAATACCGACACCAGCATCTTTATTGAAAGTTACGAGATCAACAGGTGGAAGAATGCCAGCTTTAACGGCAACCTGCTCTACAAACCGGATAATAAAAGCGAGATCAGCTTTGATGTGAATTATGTTTCCACCGTCAACAACAATCCTACGGAATATACCAGTGAATATTTTAACGGAACAAACAGTTTTTTGTATTTAAAAGAACTGAACAGCGGAAAAAAGACAACTATCCGTTCTTTCCCGACGCAGGTGGATTATAAAAGAAATATAAACAAAAAATTAACCCTTGAAACAGGCCTGAAAGCAGAGTCGATACAATTCACTAATGATGTTTTGGTAGAATGGCTGGAACCGGCAGGGTGGCAGCCCGATCCGGATTATACCACAATCATTCATTCAAAAGAAAGGATATTCGGAGCCTATATTCAATCGGTATTTTCTGTTAACGAAAAAAATTCTTTGCAGGCGGGCCTGCGATTTGAGCATACTTACACCAAACTCAGCTCTGAAACGGAAAAGAATATTGTAAACCGCCGTTACGGAAACTTTTTTCCAACCCTGTTTTGGAGCCATAAGATCAACGACCGTAACAGGTTTAATGTTAATTACAGGCGGAGTATCAGGCGTCCTGCATTCAGCGAACTGGCGCCTTTCCTGTATTTCTTTGATCCCAATACATTTTTATCGGGTAATTCTGTTTTAAAGCCGGGGATTTCAGATAAGATCGGCCTGGACTATATTTTCAGGCAATTTGTTTTATCGGTTAGCTATACGCATGAGGCCGATCAGATCAGCCGTTTCCAGGCATCGGTGGATACGTTGGCCAACAAACAGTACTTCATATCGCAGAATATTGACTACGTCAAAACAATCAATGCAAGCCTTACCATACCCTTGGCTGTAACAAGCTGGTGGACATCGAATATCAACATCAGTGCCAATCAGCAATATGCAAAAGCTTCATATTCTCAAACGCCGTTTAGGATAAGTTTAATCAATACCTCCCTTTCAGGCTCACAACAGTTCAGGCTGCCAAACGATTTTGGTATCGAACTGTCCGGATGGTATCAAAGCAAAAGCCTGTGGGGAGTGCAAACGTTTAGCGGATTGGGCGCATTGAATATTGCAGGCCAAAAAAAATTCAGTAAATCGGGCAGTGCGCTTACGGTAGGGGTGGACGATGTGTTTTCAACCGGTTTGAGATGGATACTGATTACAGATTCGCCTGCGGAGAAATTTTATTCCAAGGGAGACTGGTTAATTTCCAAACGTATATTCAAGATCACATTTTCCCATCGATTCGGCAATTCAGTGTTAAAACAAAAAAGAGCAAGGTCCACAGCGGCTGATGATGTGAATAGCAGGAAGTAGAAAAAAACGCCAACCTGTTCGGTAATAAAAAACTTTAAAACAAAAAAGATTGAAATAAAGGAGCGGAAGAAGTGAAAAGCAGGATGTGAGCCGATGTTAATCCGTTTTCCTGAACCAGTTTTCAAATTGATCACCATAAAAAACAAACACATGAAAAATCATTTCTCTTCTTTCGGATTTATTTTGTTGTTCTACGTATGCTCTTGCAATTCCGGCAGTAATACAAAGACACAAAATGATGCTATCAACATACGGGAAGTAAAAAGTGTTTTCATCAACGGCGACAGCCTTCATTACGTTGATATAGGCAAAGGCGACCCTGTTGTTTTTGTTCATGGCGGGTTGGGAGACTATCGAACCTGGGATGCCCAAATGGATGAGTTTGCTAAAAACCACCGGGTAATAGCTTACAGCCGCCGCTATGCCTATCCTAACAAACAAACAGTGAGTGAGTCTGCTGATTTTTCAGTTACCCCGAATTCTAAAGATCTTACTGAATTTATTAAAGCACTTAAACTTGAACCGGTTCATCTGGTAGGGCACTCCTATGGGGCTTTTACAGCGTTATTGACAACTATAGAGCATCCTGACCTTGTGAGAAGTCTCACACTTGGAGAACCACCCGTAATGTCGTTGTTGCCTCCTCCCTCACCAAATGATGCTAATCCCTTTGCAAAAGCGGTGGAAGCTATTGCAAACAATGAACAGGAAAAAGCTGTAAGCAATTTCCTTGGAGTTGTAACGGGCGACAGTGTATATTTTTCAAAACTTCCACAACGGGATCGTGAAATTATGATGGCTAATATTACAGAATTAAAAGGTGTACTATACACTCAGAATCCATTTCCTATGGTAACCTGTGATGATCTCCGGAATATAAAAACACCTGTGAAGTTGGTAACCGGCGAAAAGTCTCCTTTGTTTTTTAATTTGATTATAAAAGAACTTGACCGATGTTTAAGCAATAGGGAAAAAGCAATACTTCCTAATACTACCCATGGATTGGAATATGAAAACCCATCGGAATTTAATAAAGAGGTGCTTGCGTTTATTGATAAACATTAGGTATGAGAAAATAAAATGGACAGATTAAGGCATACAAGCACAGAGATATAATTTGACCGAATGAATATTTTTATATAATGTGTCAATCATGCAATGTTTGCATGTATCAGGGCATTAATTGCCAAATAAATCTACTTTTGCTCCTATGAGAATTATCCCCCTATCAGAAGGTGCTTTTACAGTAGATGCATCTAAAAAATTTATTCCATTTGATAAAGAAATAGATGAATTGACCAACAGAAACAGGGGCAGCTTGTTAGTGGAGATCCAGCCATTTTTGATAATTACTAGCAAAGACCTGATCCTGCTAGATGCTGGTTTGGGATTGAATGATGAAAATGGGCAAATTCAGTTATATCAAAATCTTCGGCAGCATGGTTTTAATGTGGATGATGTGACCAAAGTTGTGATGAGTCATTTGCACAAAGACCATGCTGGTGGATTGTTTAATCCTTATACGAGGCAACTTAGTTTTGAGCATGCCACCTACCATATCCAAAAACAGGAACTTGAATTTTCACTACAAAAAAATTCTTCCTCCTACGATTCTGAAATACTGGAACATCTGAAAAACTTTGACAATGTTATACTGGAAGAAGATGAAAAAGGCTCCATTGACGATATGATCAGTTATGAAGTGACAGGAGCCCATTCCAAATTTCATCGGGTAATTTGGATAAAGGAGGAGGATGAAACTATTTTCTTCGGTGGTGATGATGCGCCACAGCTTTCACAAATGAAAACACGTTTTGCGGCCAAATACGACTATGACGGGAAAAAAGCGATGCAACTTCGGGATGCCTGGTTAGAAATGGGTGCTGATTGGAAATTTCTATTCTATCATGATATAAAAACGCCTGTTTTAAATCTGAAAAAACAACAGGTCTAAAAAGAAAGAAGGCCTGCCCTAAAAAGAGCTGGCCGTTGCTAACCTATGAAAAACACCAAGAGCAAAACTAGGGAAATTATTTTTTGTAAAAAAAACTTTTTTGGAAATAAATGGCAAAATTTTAAAATTTTTTTCCAGAACGTCGTTGTTTGAGCTCCTCTTTTATTTTATGTCGGAAAGATTGTTCATAAATGAAAAATCCGTTTGCCCTCTGTTGGCCAATAACCGAGGAAAACTGGTCGCGAAAGTTTAGTTTTAGATTGATGATTTGCTTCTCTCTTTCAAGAGGATCCGGATATGCCCTGATTAGTCTTTTTCTTTGGAATATATATTTTTTTACCAAAGGCTTCATTTGCATTGATTCTTCACGAGTTAAGCTTAATTTATGGCTAATGAATTTTTCAAACAAGTCATTCACCGTAGTGGAGTCTCTCCTGATTTGAGCCTGGGAAACCAATATAGGAAAGAAGAAAAGGATAAATATGAATTTTAAATATTTCATGTTAGTTGAGTGTGTATTCTGCGTCATCATCAAAATCTATCTGGTCTAAAAAAGTTTGCAAAGCTTCATCACTCACATTCTTGAAAAGTTGATTTTCGTCAATGGATTTTTGAGCAACTCCAGCATTGGCCATACTATCTGAACCGACAAAGGCAGACAATGCTTCACTACTAATACTTTGCATAGCAATGTCAGTATTGGAAAATGAATGTACTTTATTGAAGATTTCCGTTGAAAATTTGATAGATGTGATAGAAACAAAAATTAGGATGGAGGCCGCTATTGCCACATTATACCATTTTTTAATAGGTGTAATTTTTTTTGAGTGCGTCTTCTTTTGTTTTTCAATAATTCTGTTTTCTAATGAGGTGAAATACGAATCGGGCACTTTGAAAGGATTTTCTTTTGGAAAATCAGGTATGCTCAATTGCGCTGAAAAATAATTTTCAGGTATTGAATATGGCATCTTCTTACTTATACTCTTCAGAATCGGCAGATGAAACTGTTCTGAATGCGTTTCATCGTTTTTAATATTGACTATTATTTGATTGTTTAAATCAGTAAAATAGTTTTCAGGTACACAGAACGGAAGTCCTTTGTTTTTTAGTGCTTTCAGTGTATCTGGTATATTATCCTTATCCATCATGATGTGTATAAGACAAACTGGTTTTTTGAAAGTTTAATGATTAAGAAGGTATGCTTCTATTTTCTTAGCCGCATGATGATAGCTGGCTTTAAGTGATCCACTGGTTACATGCAATATTTCGCTCATTTCATTATAAGGCATTTCGTCAAAATATCGCAGATTAAATACCAGTCGCTGCTGTTCGGGCAATGTTTGTATAGCCAATTGTAATTTCCATTCTAATTTTTGAGCGTCAAAATATTCATCTGCTTTTATTTTGTCACTAAGTATCGATTCGGAGTTGTTTACAGTAAATGCCCTCATCTTTTTTAGTTTCTGAATCAGTGTGATACTTTCATTCGTTGCAACCCGATACAGCCAGGTAAATAATTGGCTTTCCTCTCTAAAATTATCCAGGCCTTTCCATACTTTTATAAACACGTTTTGCAAAATATCATCTGCATCCTCATGGGATACTACCATCCTTCTAATATGCCAATAGAGTTTCTCTTTGTATTTATTGATTATTTGAGTAAAAGCCTTTTCCTTCGTGCTTTCATCACGAAACATATCCAATAATTCTTTGTCTGTAATTTCCTGATACTGCATTAAATAGTACTGAATTGACTAATACTTCCACGATAGGTTTAAAGATAGCATAAAAAAAAGCCTCCTTAATTCAGGAGGCGTTTAATATTTCTTATGTAACCGAATTATCCCTTTCTGGCGATCACTTTTTCTGCTGCTGCTACAATATCCACCACATCCATTTTGTACTTTTTCAATAGCTCCATAGGTGTGCCACTTTCGCCGAATGTATCCTGGGTGCCAATAAATTCAATAGGAATAGGGAAGTGCCTAGCGGCACATTGTGAAATTGCATCACCCATACCTCCAATCACATTATGCTCTTCTGCTGTAACGGCACATTTTGTTTTTTTAATTGATTTGATGATAGCTTCCTCATCCAAAGGCTTAATGGTATGTACATTGATAACTTCTACACTGATACCTTTTTCTTCCAGAATTACACCTGCCTGAATAGCGTTCCAAACCAAATGGCCACAGGCAAAAATGGTGATATCTGTACCTTCTGAAAAATATTGAACCTTACCAATTTGAAAGTCTTCTTCTTTTGTAAAAATGGGCCAGCTTGGTCGGCCAAAACGCAGATAAACAGGGCCTTCATAGTTGGCTATGGCTTCGGTAGCTGCTTTTGTTTGAGTGTAGTCACAAGGAACAATCACCGTCATGCCAGGTAGCATTTTCATCAATCCAATGTCCTCCAAAATTTGGTGTGTGGCACCATCCTCTCCCAGGGTAACTCCTGCATGAGACGCACAAATCTTAACATTCTTTCCACTATAAGCGATGGACTGACGAATCTGGTCGTACACACGCCCGGTACTAAAATTAGCAAAGGTGGTGGTAAAGGGCACTTTGCCTCCAATGGCAAGTCCTGCTGCCACACCCATCATATTGGCTTCTCCAATACCACACTGAATAAATCTTTCAGGAAATTCTTTTACAAACTGATTCAGTTTCATTGATCCCAGCAAATCTGCTGTTAGAGCGACAATATTTTCATTCTTACGAGCTGCTGCCGCAATACCATCGCCAAAACCGCTACGAGTATCTTTTTTTTCAGTGAATTGTATATCCTTTAGAGCCATTTTTTATTGGTTTATTTTAAGATGCGCAAACCTACAGAAAAAATTCCAATCCTCCTTTTAAAGGCTAATTGGCTAATTCTTTTTTTGAGGTGCTATTGTAGCTTTGCGTTATGGGACAGAAAC
>DAORWU010000008.1:0-170342 GCA_035434405.1 Niabella sp.
CACAGCATCAGTTTATTCCTTCCCGGCTTTAGATCTCCCCAGAACTAAAACACCAAGTCTGCTTCAACTGATAAAACAATGATGAACAACTAAAAGCAAAGCGTAAAACACAGTCATCTTATTCAACTGTGGATAACGTGAAAAAGAGTCAACTAATTTCAGGACGAGACAAATTGATAAAACAAAGAATATGAAACATTTAGCAAAAGTTATGATTATAGTTATAGGAGCAGGATTTACCTCTTGTAGCCCTAAATTCTACACACCAAATACTCAGAATGTACCTCTGATTTCGGAAAAAGGAGAAATAAACCTTACACTTTCTGGAAATGGTAATCAAGTTGAATTCCAAGGAGCCTACGGAATTATTAACAATTTCGCAATTAAAGCAAATGGAGGACTGTTTATCCCATCAGATTTGGACAATGGGAACGGAGGCTCAGGAAAATTTTTTGAAATAGGTGGTGGATACTTTACCCCTTTGAAAAACAATTTAGTATTTGAGGCATATGGTATATTAGGCTTTGGTAGTTTTGAAAACCACCTTCCATCAACTACCAACAACAACCCCCAAACCGTAGGAGATATTTCGGCAAATGTGTTTAGAGTCGGATTGCAACCCAGTTTTGGGTATAAAACAGAACATTTTTCTGTTGCACTATCTTCAAGAATTGTCAATTTATCATATAGTAATGTCGAAGGAGATTTAATTTTTGAAAATGTAAATCAACCCAATTATTTAAAAAACAATTCTTCCAACTTCTTAATTGAACCTGCTCTGACGGTAAGAGGCGGCTTTGAAAAAATAAAACTACAGTTGCAATATGGTTACAGCTTGAATCTATCCAATAGTAATTTTAGACAAGACCATTCATATTTGACTTTAGGGCTAAATTTTAACTTCAAGTAAAAATAATGAACAACTAATGCTAACAGCAAGTAGGTTTGGCAATAGCGGGGCTGACGTGCATTTCATCGACTTTTGGTTCGCTGTTCATCAGTAGTTCCGGGCAGAAATTTTTTTGATGAACTTTTTACTTGTTCTATACTTTAGTTCTTTATTCGGCTTCAGTTTGGGCGGAAGAATTTAAATTTCCACCATCGCCAAGCCCTAACTTTGTGCGTCAGCATTTCCGACCTCTCACCGGGACGTCAACAGAATAAAATCATTCGACAATTTTAACATTAAATTCGAAAACACTTGTTTCCCAATCGGGAAATTAGTATTTTTGACGAAAATTATGAATGAAGCCAAATTTTGACATAGAATTATTGCCCGAAGCCATTGAGTTTTTGGAAAATCTTAACGACAGAACAAGAGAAAAAATTTACTACAACATCAAAAAGGCTCAATTGGTAAACGACAATGAACTGTTCAAAAAACTCAATGATTTCATTTGGGAATTTTGGACACTGTATAACAGTAAAACGTACAGACTTTTTTCCTTTTGGGATAAAACTGACGGCAAAGAAACTTTGGTTGTAGCGACACACGGAATTTTGAAAAAGACACAAAAAACGCCACCGAAAGAAATTAAAAAAGCAGAAGAAATAAGAAAGCAATACTTAGAAAACAAGACAAAAAATAAATAGCTATGGCAACAAATAAATATAAAACCGTTTCGCTTGACACAATGATTGACAAGCACATTGGTAAGCGAGGGACCGAAAAAAGAGAAGCGTTTGAAAACGAGTTGAGAATTGACTTGTTAGGACACGCTATTAAACAAGCAAGACAAGAACGTAACTTAACACAAGAACAATTAGGCGACCTTGTAGGTGTACAGAAAGCTCAAATTTCTAAAATTGAGAACAGCGTTAAGAATGCAAGATTTGAAACAATTTTAAAAGTTTTTGACGCATTGGGTGCAAAAGTGAATTTTAACGTTGAATTGAATAACAAGAAATTGGCTTACTAACAAGTATGCCGAACGCACAACATTAAGCGGATTGAATAAAGCCCCCAATTTTCAAACTGATTGGAAAAAATAAAAAACCCCTGATTTCTTTAGGCCGGGGCTTTATACAATCCGGTGTTCAGCGACGCCGGTAATTGTTCTTATGTCCGATTTCTCTTAGGTGGTTTTCTTATTGTTTTTATGATTGTAAACATGGTTATTGGGTAGTGCTTTCATCCTGAGTTTTAATACTCAACTTCCGCTTAGACGTAGTGGTGAATGATATGTGCGGGCTCACCGGAATGGCCATCATCACTGACATCTGCAAAGGCAACTTCGATCTCGAAAAACTCTCCGAATACCGACACGGGCATTGCAGAAAATCAAAAGAAGAGATTGCCAAAGCACCAAAAGGAAACAATCACGAAGATTATCTTTTCGGATTGAAAGAGGAATTAGAATCGTATCAGTTTTATCAAAAGAAAATTGCAGCATGTAATAAACAAATCGGTATCTGCTTAAAAAATCAAATCAATACAAATCCCGATAAGAAAAAACTAAAAACATCCGATAAAGTCCACAAAAGAATAATCAAAAATGCACTCAAAGGAATAGACCTCAATCAGGCAGCTTATCAATATTTTGGCGGTGTAGATTTAATGAAAATAGAATGCGGCCAATGCAATAGGAAATCTAAAAGATACCCACCTTTCCAACTTCTTCAACAGGGTTTGCTACCGCAAAGGAAGAACCGTAGCCGTATGTACAACCGCCCGTAAACTTGCGGTAATACTTTGGAATATGATCGTAAAACAAATCCCTTACAAACCGCCAACCGATTACCTGTTCCTTGATGAAAAAAGAAAGCTCGGTTTAGTGAAACGCATTAGAAAACAAATTGATAAATTCGCACTGACTAAGGAAGATGTAGGATTGGTAATGGATTGACTTTGAACGATAATGAAAAATGTTTGTCAGAAGAATAATAATAAGCATTTAGTAGCAACATACATAAATTTAGACAAATGAAATCACTTAAAATTTCTTCTTTTATATTTTGGATTGTTATTTTTTGGGTAATGAATCCTATCAAATCTTTGTCACAGATTGCTATTCCAAAATATGAGATTACTGTGTCGAAGGAATTTTACAATAACATAGTTTATCTAGACAGCCTTTTCTTTGATGCTTATAATCACTGTAAAATTGATGTAATGGATTCACTCATGTCGGAAAATATAGAGTTTTATCATGACAAAGGAGGATTTTCCAATTCGAAGAAGGAAACAATGGAAGCTGTCCAAAAAAAGATTTGTGGAAAAGTTACCAGAGAGTTATTAAAAGGTAGTATTGAAGTTTATCAAATTTCCGACTATGGAGCAGTACAAATGGGCTTTCATGGATTTCACAATAATCAAGAAAAGGAAAATGGCCCTACCCATTTCTCGAAATTTGTTCATATTTGGCACAAAGAAAATAATCAATGGAAAATTACCCGAGTTATAAGTTTACATTAATGCAACATGCTTCACTGCCAACATTAAGCGGGTTGAAAAATGCCCCCAACAATCGAACTTTAAAATATGCTAAGAAAGCCCCTATCATAAACGACCGAGGCTTTATGTCCGCTAATGCAAAATAAAAACGTTAGTCAGAACTGTAAGACGACACCCAATATCAATAAAAAAAATTAGAAAATGAAGGCAGTTGTATATACAAAATATGGACCTCCAGAAGTTGCCAAATTAATGGATGTTCCTAAACCTATACCCAAAGACAATGAAGTATTAATTAAGGTTTGTGTATCTACGGTAAACCGAACAGACTCTGGTTTTCGTAGTGCTGAATACTTTATTTCAAGATTTTGGAGTGGACTTTTACGACCAAAGTATCAAATATTGGGTTGTGAGTTTGCAGGCATAATTGAAGAAATTGGAAAGAATGTAACCTCATTCAAAAAAGGAGATAAAGTGTTTGGCTACAACGACAAAACCTTTGGAGGACATGGAGAATTTTTGACCATTAAAGAAAATGATGCAATTACAACTTTACCTAACAACATAAATTTTGATGAAGCTGCACCTATTACCGAAGGTGCTCATTATGCGTTAAATATTATCAAAGCATCAAAAATTGAAAATGGACAAAATGTTTTGGTTTATGGGGCCACGGGTGCAATCGGCTCTGCTGCTGTCCAACTCTTAAAGCACTTTGGGACAAAAGTAACTGCTGTTTGTAACACAAAAAATGTAGAGCTGGTAAGATCCCTCGGTGCAGATACCGTGATTGATTATCAAACACAAGATTTTACAAAGAGGGAGCATAAATTTCATTTCATTTTTGACGCAGTTGGAAAAAGTTCATTTAAACAATGCAAACCACTGCTAACTAAAAAAGGAATTTACATTTCAACAGAATTGGGGAAGAATGCTGAGAACATATTTTTTGCCCTTACAACACCAATTTTGGGTGGTAAAAAAGTATTATTTCCAATTCCAACGATTAACAAAGATGACGTAAATTTTTTTAAAGGACTTGTTGAAAAAGGGGAATACAAACCTGTAATTGACAGACAATATGAATTAAAGCAAATTGTAGAGGCTTACAAATACGTTGAAACAGGACAGAAAACAGGTAATGTAATTTTAAAGATAATGGATGAAGAATAACAGCAGCCAAAGCATTAATCGGATTGAAAAAAATGGCTTACAAACCACTCCCCGAATATCTTTTCCTTGACCAGAAAAGAGAACAAAAACTCGTAGAGAGAATAAGGGAAAACATCACTAAATTTGATCTTAGGCCTGCTGACTTTAATTTTGCAACTCCCTGATGATGTGCCTAGAAAAAGCGTTAGTCAGTATGCAAAAGCAACCTCATTAATAACAATCATAAAATCTGAAATTTGACCAACGGAGTTTAAAATTTATCAAATGAATGAATACAGACCAATTCCTTATTAGAAAAGCAGTAAGTAAAGACTTAGGGAAAATTGTTGACTTGTATACTCTTGTTAGTAAAACTATTGGAGGACTTGCAAGAACTGAAAATGAAATTACCAAGGATTATGTAAAAGAATTTGTTGGGAAATCATTACAAAATGGTATTCAGTTTGTAATCGTTGATAATTATAACCATGAAAAAATTGTAGCAGAGATTCATTGTTATAAATTACAACCGAGAGTATTTGGGCACATTTTAAGTGAACTGACTATTGCGGTGGACAATGAATATCAAGGAAAAGGTTTGGGTAAAAAACTTTTTGAAACAGTCCTTAATTACATAATGGAAAACCGAAATGATATCTTTAGGGTTGAATTAATCGCTAGAGAATCAAATGCAAAAGCAATAAAACTGTATGAAAGTATTGGGTTTAAAGTAGAAGGCAGATTGATAAATAGAATAAAGAACAGTGAGAATAATTTTGAAGCGGACATTCCAATGGCTTGGTTTAACCCTAACTTCAAACAATAACTAAATAGAGAACGAACCGCCATCATGTGTATTGTGAAAAAACGGATTAAGTGCTAAATTGAGCATTCGGAATTCTAATGAGCATTTGTGCCAAACTGAATATTTGTGCTTCTAAATCCGCTTCTTCGAAAAGCCGTAAACCGTGATGGGCAATATAGCCTCAGACTTTAATAATATACAAATTATGAACAAAATATTTCTGTGCTTAACATTTGCTTTAGCTCTCGGTTGTACCAAAAAGGACGACCCCTCAATTGAAAAGGGATTATTAAAAAGCCAGGTAATCAATATATCAGGCTTAGACAGAAATTACCACCTCTATGTTCCAAGCAATCCTACTAATGCACCAGTCGTAATTCTTTTTCACGGAAACGGAAGTAGTTATGATGAGATATTGGGTTTGACAGGAGTAAAAGCTCCTTATAAAATTTGGTTAGACATTGCCCAACAAGAGAACTTGATCATTATAGTTCCAAATGGTTCACTTGGTTCAACTAATTCAAGCGGTTGGAACGATTGCAGAGCAGACGCTCCTACAAGTCCAACCGTGAATGATGTCTTATTTACAAGTAATCTACTTGACTATGTAATCAATAAATATCAGGCAAATAGTTCAAAAGTTTATGCAGTTGGCACGTCTAACGGGGGCCACTTTGCAATTCGGTTAGCACAGGAAATTCCAAATAAGATCACAGCATTTGCTGCTATTGTTGCTGCAAATGCAAAAAACTCTCAATGCGCAAACTCAACAGTCAAAGTATCTGCACTAATCATGAATGGCACCGCAGACCCCATTATGCCTTTCAATGGAGGGCAAATGGCATCCAACAGAGGAGAAGTTTTATCTACAGATAGCTCAATCAAATATTGGGTGGCAAGAAATCAGACCAGTACAGTTCCAGAGATTACGAATTTACCTGACATCAACACCACTGATAACTGTAGCATTCAAAAATATCTATACAAAAACGGAGGGAGCAATACTGAAGTTGCTCTAATTAAAGTTAATAGCGGTGGACACACTGAACCAAGTATTGCACAAAGATATAGTGTGTTTTTTTTGGCATTAGTGGGTAATCAAAATGCTGACACAGAAATGGCAACTGAAATATGGAATTTTTTTAAGGATAAGACTAAATAGTATAGTCCTGAAATAGGTTGACTTCAAAAAAGTGGATAAGTCAACTTTAACGGGACACAAAATGATGTAAAGCTTTTGCAAAAACAAAACAGACAAATCAGCATGACACAAGCCGGCGACCCGTTGGAAAATGCAGTAGCCGAAAAAATACACAGAACCATTAAAGAAGAATTTACGACCAACAGGCAAATAAAGTTTTGCAATATTGACGAGGCAAGAAAAGAGGTAAAGAAGTTCTCTGAGTTTTACAGTAAGCAACGACCGCATAGAAGTGTTACATGGCTTACTCCCCGCCAGGCGCATTGCTCCAAAATATATATACAAAAATGGCTGCCGGATACAGCAACAATTTTTAAAGCACAGTATACTTCGTCGCATCAGCTTATTCCTATTCATCAAGATCTCCCCAGAACTTGAATGAAGTCCGCTTCATCTGATAAAACAAAGATGAACATCTAAACTCAAAACGTAAAACACAGCTATCTTATCCCGCTGTGGAAACCGTGAAAATGAGTCAACTAATTTTAAGACCGAGACAGTTGCTTGAACAAAAAGCACCCAAAAAAATAAAATTGGTATTTGGTCATCTTCCCAACCACCAATAGCAACCTGGGATTGGCGAAAGAATAAAAGAGAGCAAACCAACTCAACCCTAAGTAAATAGTAAAAAATACTTATCTCAATTCTTTCAGATAGTATCTATTAATAACGCCATGTTTTTATTTCTATACAAGCTAAACGAATTCCCCTTACGGGGGGTGTTTAGGTAGTTAGTGCTTCAGTGATTTTATATTCATTTATTAAAGAATAGTGTAAAAAGTAAGTTATGATATTGTCCTTTTCTACATGTAATTGTTTGTTTAAATTGTTGCAACGCAGGGGGTTGCCCCTCATAATAAATTAGGTTATTTTATATTCTGCTTTGTTAAAAGGCCTGTTGGAAAGCTATACTTACCTGAACTAGTAGGTTCTAAACGTCTTTAGCAATCTATTAAAATCCCCCTAAATGGGTGAGTATTTTAACCCTTCAATTTGCTCCCTTTGTAAATATAGATTGTTTACAAAAAAAGTTTGCTGCGTAATGAATGCTATACTTTTCAGCCCTATGTAATAGGTGCATCATCAGCAAATATCTTTTTAAGTAAAACGATTAAGACTGCCTCTCCCGTTTTAGCGGTATGAAAATTTTTAAAATTCAAAGTAGAATTGTATGAGAAAGTTATGCTTATTACTCGCAATCACATTTTTTCAAACTCTGCCTTTACTGGCACAATCCCAGATTGTAAAGGGTGTCATCACAGATGAAGATGGTTCTCCATTGGCTGCCGTCAGTATTTCTGTTTTGGGAACCAATGCTGGTACCACCTCAAATGAACGAGGTGAATTTTCAATTGATCTTCCAGCAGGTAAAAAAATTATTGAAGTTTCTTCAGCAGGTTACTCGACCAGACAAATAACAATTGAAAATGATTCAGGTACTGTAATTGTATTATCAAGATCTAAAGAATCTATGGAGATTGTTGTGGTTACTGCTTATGGAAAACAAACTAAAAAATCTGTTACAGGGTCTGTAAGCTCTATTGATTCAAAGGAAATAGAAAAACGAGCACTAACCAGTGTTACAGGCGTTTTGGAAGGGGCATCAAGTGGAGTCATGGTCAACAACACCAATGGACAACCAGGTAGTAGTCCGGTTATTAGGATTCGAGGTTTTTCTTCCGTCAATGGAAACAACTCACCGCTATATGTTGTAGATGGCGTGATTATGGGCATGGATGTTATTAGTGAAGTTAATGTAGGTAGTAGTATTTCAGATTTAAATCCTAATGATATAGAAAGTGTTTCTGTATTAAAAGATGCCGCTGCATCTGCACTTTATGGAAATAAGGCATCAAATGGTGTTGTCTTAATTACCACTAAAAAGGCGGTATCGGGTAAACCTTCTTTTAATGCTATTGTTAATCAAGGCTTTTATACAAGAGGGATTAAAGATTATACAACCGTGGCACCAAATCATTATATGGAAACCATGTGGTTAGGTTACAGAAACAATCTGCTTTCCACCAGTTCTGTTTACAATACCATTGAAAAGGCCAATCAAAAAGCTACAGAGTCTGTGGTTCAGGATAATATTAGATATAATATCTACAATAAACCATATAATCAACTTTTTGACAATTCAGGAAAATTGTTGAGTGATGCTACTATTTTGCCGGGATACTTAAATGATTTAGACTGGTATTCTTCAATTATGCAAAATGGACATCGTCAGGATTTTACTATTAATGGTGGTGCTAAAACAGATAAAAGCAATTTGTTTTTTTCCACTGGATATCTCGATGAAAAAGGATTTCTAAGAAGGTCAAGATTTCAACGATTTACAGGAAGGGCAAATGCCGAAATTATACCTGTAAAATGGTTAAAAACCGGTATTCTGATAAATGGTTCCAGTCAGCTAAATAATAACTACTCTGACGATGATGACGCATTTAATAATCCAATTGAAAACGCCAGAAGTATTGCCCCTGTGTTCCCATTGCACCTGCATGATACCTTAACTGGCGATTACCTGCTGGATGCAAATGGAAACAAACAGTATGATGACGGCTCCTTATATTCAAGAGGGCAATATGTTGCACGCAATGCCATTTGGGAAAATGAACTTAATACTCGTAGAAATATTATTTCCTCTTTACAAAGTCAGGCATTTCTTAATATAAAGTTTTTGAAGGACTTTTCATTTACTATCACAGGTGATCTGACAACAAAAAATACTGAATTACGAAGCTACCAAAACCCCATCATTGGTGATGGTGCAGGTAATGCAGGTAGGGTACAACGTGATTTATACAGGAACAAAATATATACCTTTCAGCAACAATTAAATTGGTCCAGATTTTTTGGAAAACACAATCTGGATCTTTTGGCAGGGCATGAAAATTACAACTTCTTTTTTAGTAATCTTTATGGAAGCAAAGGCCGTCAAACCTTTACGGGTATTGAAGTATTAGACAACTTCACAGAAATAATCAGATTTGGTGAATACGAGGATGTGGTGAGAACTGAAAGTTATTTGGGCAGACTTAGGTATAATTTTAATCAAACCTATTTTCTCGAAGGCTCGTTTAGAAGAGATGGTTCTTCAAGGTTCAATCCTACACACCGATGGGGTAATTTCGGGGGAGCTTCTGTAGCATGGATTATTTCCAATGAAGATTTCCTTTCTAATAGTAATGTTTTTAATAACTTAAAACTGAGAGCTGGTTATGGTGTGGTAGGTAATGATGGTAGTGCAGCTTACTACGCCTGGCAGTCTCTCTATAATATTAGCCAAAATTCAAACATTGCAGCTGTTTATTTATCACAAATAGGTGCCGGTTCCTTATTGTGGGAGAAGGTTGGAACATGGGGTGCCGCCTTGGAGGGGCAGCTTTTTAAAAAGTTTAATTTTTCTTTTGAATACTTTGACAAACGTTCAATTGATCTTATTTTTCCTGTAAACCTTCCTCTGTCAGCCGGTGCCACCTCTACCTTAACAGCAGAAGCCACAATACTTAGAAATTTGGGAACACTATCCAATAAAGGCTGGGAAATAAATGCAGACTATTATTTAGTCCAAAATAAAAATTTTATGCTAAACCTCGGTGCAAATGCCACATTTCTTAAGAATAGGATCATTAGCCTTCCTGAACAGAATAGGCAAAATGGAATAATAAGTGGCACAAAAAAGCTTTTTGAAGGTCACAGTATTTATGATTTTTGGTTGTATCAATTTGCAGGTGTTGATCAATTGAATGGCGATGCTTTGTATATAGCAGATGACATTGTTTACAATGGTGGCAATCCTGATAATTCTGGCAATCCAATTCCTCAGGCAAATCTCATAAGTATCAATGGTAAGAACTACGTTAATAATTATACCTATGCAAAAAGAAATTGGAGTGGTTCTTCTATTCCAAAAGTTTTCGGTGGCGTTTCACTCAAAGCCGATTGGAAGAGTGTAAGTTTCTCCGCTTTGTTTACCTACAGTTTGGGAGGTAAAATGTTAGACTATACCTATTTAGATTTGATGAGTGTTTCTGGAATTCCTCAAAACCTCCATACTGATCTTTTAAAAGCATGGAACGGTACTCCGGACGGAATCACAGCCGATTCCCCAAATAGGTTAGATCCGAATGGTGTTCCGGGTATTAACTACTCCAAAGATGTGCAATCATCAACCACATCATCCAGGTTTCTACAAGACGCATCGTATGGGGTAATAAAAAATATTTCAGCAAGGTATAGTTTCCCATCAAAAATTTTGGATAAAGCTTCCTTAAGATCCGCTGCAATTTTTTTCACTATTGAAAATCTGGCCACCTATACAAAATTGCAAGGAATGGATCCTCAACAATCTTTTAATGGAATCCATCAAGATCATTTTATGACTCCAAGAACTTATTCCATTGGTCTAAACATTGGTATATAAAACAATAAAAATTATGAAGAAAAATATTTATTATGGCATTTCAACAGTTTGCTTAGTAATCCTCTTGGCTGGATGTAGCAAAACTTATCTCGATACAAAACCTACTGATGCTGCCAGTCCCGAAACAGTCTTTGAAACTACTGGCAATGCGGCATTAGCAATTAATGGCCTGGCAAAAATGATGACTATTCAGTATCTGGAATCTCAGGGTTTTAATGGAGAAGGTACAATCAAAATGTATTATGGTAATTATCCTGGTACAGATTTTTACTTTAACCTGCCATCCTGGGCACCAATCATTAATTCCACATTTCATGAAAATACTACTAGTATTTATCTTTATTATCCTTGGTATTATTACTATAAAATAATTGGGAATGCCAATACTATTATTAAAATCATTTCAACTGCTCAGGGCTCAGAGGAAGAACGTCAACTAATTAAAGCACAGGCATTGTGCTTTAGAGCCTATTCCTACATGATGTTGCTCCAACTGTATGGAAACAGGTGGTCTGATTCCCAAAACGGAACCACAAAAGCTGTAGTGCTTCGTTTGGATCAAAGTACGGATGACTTAGCAAGATCAACTTTAAAAGAATGTTATGACCAGATCTACAAAGATCTTGAAGAAGCCATTCCAATTTTAGAAAACCAAAATCAATTGCGGGAAAAAAACTTTGAAATTGATAAAAATGTAGCGTATGCAATTTATGCAAGAACTGCTTTGAACCGTCAAGACTATTCAAAAGCAGAAACCTTTGCAAAAAAAGCAAGGACAGGATACCCAATAATGAACAATTCAGAATATTCAAATGGTTTCTCAAACCCAACCTCTGAATGGATTTGGAGTAGCTACGGTGCTTCTGATGAAACCCTGTACTTTTACTCTTTCCAATCCTATATTGCATACAACTCAACCGCAAGTGCTGTAAGAATTTATCCAAAGTGCATTAACAAATTACTCTTTGCTACAATACCTGATTCGGATATTAGAAAAAAACTTTTTCTAAATCCTCAAGGGTTTGCATACAATGCAAATACTGGATTGGCTTCAGCAGCTTTATCTAGTCAGGCTCGTACACTTTTCCCAGACATTCAGTCAAATGCCACAATTTATGCTTTTATGCAGTTCAAATTTAAAGCTAATGATCTGCCAGGAGTAGGCAATCTGGTTCATTTCAGATCTTCGGAGATGTTATTAATTGAAGCCGAGGCAAAATACTTTCAAAATAAACCAGCATCTGAAATTCAAAATGTACTCATCGAGCTTAACAAAACATCAGGCAGAGATCCTGATTATACAACCACTAAAACTGGGGAAGATCTGCTAAATGAAATCAAGCTTTATCGTAGAATTGAGTTATGGGGAGAAGGCTTTGATTGGTTCGATCAAAAAAGATGGGGCAATACTATTACCAGAACATCAACAGCCGAGGGAGGAAGTTATCCGGCCGCTCTAGCAGTAACCATAAAACCGGAGGATGGAAATAAATGGACATGGGCAATTCCAAATCGCGAGTTTGATTATAATACACTCATTAATGAACAATAAACACAATTTTTATTTCACAGTTGAATCATAAATGAAATATAAAAAAATGAGAAGAAAAACTTTGAAAAAGATCCAGTTTAATATGCTAAGAAAGTCCCGATCATAAACGATCGGGGCTTTCCCTCTAATTATCGGGACAGGTTTTCATTCCGGTTCTTTCGACAAGTTCAGGAACTATTCAGCGACTCCGGACAATGTTTATATCTTCAATTTTGAGACTGTAATGGATGTATGTCCCTTAGGAATGTTTTAGGTGGGTTCTATACTTTTTATGGAATCGCTTGGGCATCAAAATATTTCTTTTCTTTAAACAAAGTATGCAGCCCGTGTGGCACCTATTTGAACAATATCCCATACTACAGTTTATTACTGCCCATGCAAAATGAATTTAGTTCCTGTGGTAAGGCAAAGACTGTATTTAAAAAAATGTTTAGCTAAACAATACTATCTCCCAATTGAGTAAAAATAGTTTTTAGCATTTGTTGTATGGGTAAGGCTTTGGCCTCATCGTATTGCATTTCATCATTACTCATATATAAATCTTTCGACAATTCTAACTGAATGGCATATTGTTTGCATTTTGGCTTACCATTATTTCTGGTAATATATCCTCCCTTAAAAGGATGGTTGCTGGCCACTTCAAAGCCATTTTGCTTCAGCACTTTTTCCACGATGGAAGAAAGACTTGCCGGAATCGTTTTTCCTTTATTCGTTCCAATGATAAAATCGGGGAAAGGCGTATTTGAAATGGTGGAAACCGACCTCCTAATCGAATGTCCATCCCAAAGCAACACCACTCCAAACTGATGAAGCACTTTTTCTAGCAGTTTGGATAAAGCATTATGATAAGGATCAAAATAAAAAAGTTTTCTTTGGGCTACATCTACCGGCTCCACTACTATTCGCTCATCTGCATAAATTGATTCTCCCAAAAAAGTAGTTGCAGTACAAGTATCAGTAATTATTCTTCCATCATGGTACAAAGGCTGGTTATCCGGATGTCGGTTGAGGTCAATAACCCAGCGACTGTAAACAGATTTTATCACAGGTATTTCTAGTTCGGTGGCAAACTGATAAAGTTTATCCAAATACCAATCCGTATCGTCCGGTGGAAGTAAATGTTGTTTTATCTGACTGGCAATACTATGGGGAAATTGTGTGCCAATATGTGGCAGACTAAGGACTATGGGATAGCGAATTGTTTTTGGAAGATTGATGTCAAACGGCTGCATAAAATTATTTTTTGTATTTCCATTCACCATTAATTATCGTGCCATTTATCTGGCTTCTATCAGTAGTATAAACAATAGCTGAAAGCAGATGTTTTAAATCTGCTTGTGCTAAAACCGCATTGCTAAGTTCGTAAACAACTGCATCAAAACATTGGCCTATGGCAAAATAATCAGAAACAATTTGTCCTGCTGCCCGATTGCCGGCTATGAAAAGTTTTTCAACCATGGTGGCAGCGCCATTGTCAAAAGTATTTCTACGATGTTTGGTCAAGCGTTGGGCGTAATCCAACCAGCGAATATCTTCCATAGGATTCAGTTGTATCTGGCTATCGGTACCAATAGCCCAATTGCCTCCTGCTTCATAAAATGGGGTAAGCGGAAAAATACCATCGCCCAAATTTCCTTCGGTAGAAGGACATAAAATCACATTGGCTTTTGCAGCGGCCAGTCCTTTTATTTCTTCTTGGGTTAAATGCGTACAATGCACCAGATTAAAGCCTTCATCCACCGGAAGATTTTCTAGCAACCATTCCACCGGTCTCTGTCCTAAAAAGGCCTGGCAGTTTTCCACCTCTTTTATTTGTTCCGACAAATGAACGTGAAACGGTAGGTTTTTATTTTTCAAAATTTCATACAACGTTATGATCTCATTGGCAGGAACTGCCCTCAATGAATGAGGCCCGTAACCAATATTTATGCGGTCATCAAATTGTGAAGCCAAATTTTCGGAGGCTTCTAAAAGCTTTAAATAACTATCAAGGCCATTAGAAATAAAGCAACGTTGTTTTTCAAAAGCAGGTTTTCCAAAATCTCCTGTGTGATAGTAGATAGGAACCAATGTAAGTTTAATGCCGGTACGCATTGCTGCAGCTATTACTCGTTCCCCCATTTCAGCCACATGATGATAGGGTTTTCCATTGGCATCATGATGCAGATAATGAAACTCCACCACTCTGGTATAACCGTTTGCCACCAACTGTTGATAGAGTAGGGTGGTTACTTTTTCAAGTTTGTCCGGTGTCATGGAAAGCGCACAGGAATACATGGCATCTCGCCAGCTCCAGAAATCATCATCGGTTTTGGGCTCATGCGTTTCTGCCTGTCCGGCCATGGCATATTGAAACGAATGAGAATGAGCGTTTACAAATCCCGGCAGGGTAGCTCCGGCTACAAACTCAATGTGGCCTTCGGTTTCAGGATTTTCGCACGACAGGTAATTGATTTTTCCTTTTGCATTTATCCCCACAAAACAATTTTCCTTCCAGCCTGCTTGCAACAACAAATATTGAAATTGAAAATAGCGCATGGTTTATTTTAACTGTTCAATAATGAATCGTCCACCAAATTTGGCAGGGTTACTTTTAGCAATGGTTCGGCATGCATCGCTCTTTCAATGGCTTCCATAGCTCCCTCGTTTCTTGCCCAGCTTCTTCTGGAAATGCCATTGTTCACATCCCAAAAAAGCATGGAGCTTAGTCTTTGTTCTGCCTCTTTTGTACCATCTAGCAGTAAACCAAAACCACCATTTATCACTTCGCCCCAGCCCACACCACCTCCGTTATGTATGGATACCCAGGTAGCCCCTCTAAAGCTATCGCCAATAACATTGTGAATAGCCATGTCGGCTGTAAATCTTGATCCGTCATAGATGTTTGAGGTTTCTCTAAACGGCGAATCGGTTCCCGAAACATCATGATGATCGCGTCCCAAAACCACAGGCCCAATCTCTCCGTTTTGAATGGCTTCATTAAAAGCTTTTGCAATGTTTATTCTTCCTTCGGCATCGGCATATAAAATTCTTGCCTGCGAACCCACCACCAATTTGTTTTCCTTTGCGCCTTTTATCCAGGCAATATTGTCCAGCATTTGCTGTTTGATGGATGCAGGTGCTTTAAGTGCCAATGCCTCCAATGCCTTGCTGGCTATGACATCTGTCTTTTCAAGGTCCTCAAATTTTCCACTTGCACACACCCATCGAAAGGGACCAAAACCATAATCAAAACACATCGGCCCCATGATGTCCTGCACATAACTGGGGTATCTAAAGTCAATTCCATTTTCGGCCATCACTGCTGCACCAGCTCTGGATGCTTCTAACAAAAACGCATTTCCATAATCAAAAAAGTAAGTGCCCTTGGCAGTATGTTTATTAATGGCATTGGCCTGCCTCCTAAGGCTTTCTTGTACTTTTTGTTTAAACAGATTAGGATTTTCCACCATCATTAAGTTGGCTTCGTCAAAAGATAAACCTACTGGATAATAACCACCTGCCCAGGGATTGTGCAAGGAGGTTTGATCCGAACCCATGTCCACATATATATTTTCTTCATCCAATTTTTCCCAAAGCTCCACCACATTTCCGTTATAGGCAATGGACACTACTTCTTTATCCGCCTTTGCTGTTCTCACTCTTTTTACCAAAGCATCCAAATTGTCCATCACTTCATCCACCCAGCCCTGTTCATGTCTTTTAATAGTTGCTGCCAAATTCACTTCCGCCACAATGGAAATAACACCGGCAATATTACCCGCCTTTGGTTGTGCACCACTCATGCCACCTAGTCCTGAGCTTACAAATATTTTACCACTGCTTCCTTCTTTGTTTATCATTCTGCAGGCATTCAAAATAGTGATGGTAGTGCCATGCACTATGCCCTGCGGCCCAATGTACATATAGCTTCCAGCCGTCATTTGCCCGTATTGCGATACCCCTAAGGCATTCATTTTTTCCCACTCATCGGCACTTGAATAATTGGGAATCACCATTCCGTTGGTCACCACCACACGAGGAGCGTTTCTGTGCGAAGGAAACAATCCTAATGGATGCCCGGAGTACATCACCAGGGTTTGCTCGTCGGTCATTTGCGCCAGGTATTGCAGGGTAAGTCTGTACTGTGCCCAGTTTTGAAACACAGCACCATTGCCGCCATAAGTAATCAGTTCATGCGGATGCTGTGCCACCGCGGGATCTAGGTTGTTTTGAATCATCAACTGTATAGCCCTTGCCTGCAAAGTCTTTCCGGGATATTCGTCAATGCTTCTGGCATAGATTTCATAGTTCGGCCTAAAGCGGTACATATAAATTCTGCCATGGTTTTCCAGTTCTTCTTTAAACTCTGGCAATAATGCAGCATGATGCTGGGCATCAAAATACCGAAGCGCATTTTTTAGTGCCAGCTTCTTTTCATCTGCCGTCAAAATATTTTTTCTTTTTGGGGCATGACTTACTGTTTTATCATACGGCTTTGGTGAAGGCAACTCCCGGCCAATTCCCTGTTCTATTTGTTCCTTAAAAGTCATGGTATCTTAAGAATTAAATTTATTTTTTTGGGCGTGCCCCTCACTCCGCTTTGCTTCGTTCGGGTCGGGCTTTTCGCTGCAAGTCCGCCACAAAGCCCGGCACAAAAGCTTCAGCGGGCTTTCCGCTACAATCCCTCACGCATTGTCGAACAGTCATTCTGCTATACATTATAGTACTCGTGCGCCTCTTTTCCAAACTTGTGCAGGCTGCAATCTTCCCTGCTGATAAGTTATTTCCCTATAATCATCGGCATCATAAAAAACCCAATCTGCAATTTTATTTTTTTGCAACACCCCTCTATCCGTTAGCCCCAAAGCATTTGCGGCTCTGCAGGTAATAGCGGCCAAAACCTCGGCATTGGAAAGTTTTTCGTAGGCAGCCAGTATGGAAGCTTCAGCTACCAATTGTCCCATGGGTGCCGACCCCGGATTAAAATCAGTGGCAATCACCAAACTACCACCTGCATCCAAAATTTTTCTTGCTGGTGCAAACGACATCCCAAGTCCTAAAGAAGCTCCCGGCAACACTACAGGCACAGTTTCAGAATTTGCCAACAGGGCAATTTCCTTATCGGTACTGGCTTCTAAATGGTCGGCACTTATTGCACCTACCTCCACCGCTACTTGAGAACCACCTGTTGT
Source organism: Niabella sp. (assembly GCA_035434405.1). Classification (GTDB taxonomy): domain Bacteria; phylum Bacteroidota; class Bacteroidia; order Chitinophagales; family Chitinophagaceae; genus Niabella. The sequence continues at coordinate 17,711 of DAORWU010000008.1, forward strand.
AAACTGATCTGCATGAATAGTAATTTCAAAACCCAGTTCTTTGGCTTTACTAAAATAGGGCATTAGCTCCATACCGGTAAATGCCGATTTTTCTATAAAGGCATCTATTCTCCTGCACAAGTTTTCAACTTTTATTTTGGGTAATAGCTCCTGTGCAATTGTTTGTATATAACCAGCTCTGTTTTCACTAAACTCTTTTGGAATAGTATGTGCAGCAAGGCAGGTAGGCACCAAATCGGCCGCAACCTCAGCATCAGCATCTCGAATGGCATACAGCATTTTCAGCTCCTCTTCAACAGATAAACCATAACCTGTTTTCACTTCAATGGTTGTAATGCCCTGCTTCAAAAGATAATTGGCATTTTTAGCAGTAAGTGCTGAAAGGCTTTCCCTGCTTGCGTTTCTGGTATGCGTTACTGTACGCCGTATGCCACCACCAGAAGCTGCAATTTCAAGATAGGTCTTTCCGGAATTGCGCAAGGCAAAATCTGCAGCACGGCTTCCGGCAAAACAAATGTGGGTGTGCACATCAATAAATCCGGGGACTGCAACAAATTTTTGATTTAAAAAATGATGGTTGGGATCTTGATTTTCTGTTTTTTTTAGGAGCACTTCATAATCATCTATATCATCAATCAGGCCATTTTTTATTAATATTCCCGCATTATTCAACAAAGGCAATTGTTCGTCTTTCAGGCTACCTCGCCTTGGCAAACCCTGCATGGTCAATAACTGATGAATAGGCCCTATAAGCATTGGCACGGACATTAATATTTATTTAGTAGTTATCGTAAACCTCTTTGAAATGGGTTTCAAAAGGAACATTATCTTTTTCCGAAACTTCATTTGCCATTTGTACTAATCGTCCTTGTTGAACAAAATGAATGGCTTCGTCAATCAATGGTTTTAGTGGTACATCTTTTTCAAGGAAAGATATTTTTTCCCTAATGGCCACATGAATGGCATCCAGAATTTTTCCGGGTCTTAACGGAGCATGAAAGTCTATAGCCTGACAGGCGCAAAACAATTCCAGGCCTATAATTTTTTCGGTATTTTCTATTACCTGCAAAAGTTTTCTACTGCCAATAGAACCCATGCTCACATGGTCTTCCTGACCCAAAGAAGTGGGAATACTGTCCGCACTGGAAGGAAAGCAAAGCCCTTTGTTTTCGCTGGCCAATGCTGCACTGCTATACTGCACAATCATAAAACCGGAGTTGATACCGGTTTCCTTCATCAGCAATTTGGGCACTTCATCATCATATCCGGTAAGTGATAAATATATTCTTCTGTCAGATATGTTTCCGATTTCGGCCGCCGCCAGACAAGCATAGTCAATGGGCAGGGCCAATGGTTGGCCATGAAAATTTCCACCACTAATAGTGAGTTCATTGTTGATGATAACCGGATTGTCGGTCACTGCATTGATTTCTATTTCTACCGCTTCTTTCAATTGCTGCCATGCCGACCAGGATGCTCCATGCACTTGTGGAATACAACGCAACGAATATGGATCCTGAACCTTTGCACAATGAATGTGAGAGGCCACAATGGGAGATTGATGCAATAGATTCCTTATCCTTTCCGCCACATGAACATTGGCAGGAAACGGTCTCAACTGATGAAGTGCATCCAAGAAAGGAGCTGAAGATCCTTTCAATGCTTCTATCATAAAAGCTCCTGTGATATCGGCACTCAAGAATACATCATGCATTTTAACAACAGCCATTACTGCATGCGCAGCAATAAACTGGGTACCGTTGATTAATGCTAGTCCTTCTTTTGCAGATAGTGTGATGGGTTTAAGTTGATGGTGTTCTAACATATCACTTGAGGAAATCATTTCATCATCCTTCCAAACAAAACCCTCGCCAATCAATGGCAAAAACAAATGAGCCAATGGTGCTAAATCGCCAGAAGCACCCACGGAACCCTGCGAAGGCACCACTGGAAGCTGGTTGTTTTCAATAAGCCAAAGAATGCGGTCAATGGTTTTTTCCTGTACACCCGAGTAGCCAAAACAAAGCGCATGCACTTTTAATATCAGCATGAGTTTGGATAGCATTTTATCAATGGGTTTGCCTACACCTACTGCATGACTTATTAATATATTTCTTTGCAGGGTTTCGGTTTCCTTTGCTGTAATCATGGTGGTGCACAATGGGCCAAAGCCTGTGTTGATGCCATAAACAGCCTTTCCCGATGCCACAAACTGCGCCACATATTCACTGCTTTTTCTAATGTTTATTCTGGTGGCTTCATCCACTTCCAAAGGAATTTTTCCTTCTGCAATAGCCAGAGCAATCGAAGCATTAAGCTGGTCTTTTCCGAATTTGAAAATTTTTTTCATTCAAATGTATTCAATGATAAAGGTAATGGGAATTGTCAAATCTCTTTTACCGACTATACTATTACCTACAAGAAAAAGGTTATACCAAATATTCTTATGTATAAGATAATGATGTATATTTGATTGGTGAAAAAATCAGGCTTATACAAAGGATGTTTAGAACCCATCATTCTAAAATTGCTGGATGATAACGGTAGGATGTATGGGTATGAAATTACACAAAAAGTAAAAGGCGCAACAGCAGGTGAGTTGGTCATTACCGAAGGGGCATTGTACCCTTTGCTGCATAAATTAGAATCGGAGGGTGTTTTGGAGGTGGAGGTGGAAAATATTGGAAACCGGGTTCGGAAATATTATTCGCTTACAAAGACAGGGAAAAAAGCAAAGTCAAAAGCATTAACCGAATTAGAAAATTTTAGTAATACACTACAACTTTTATTAAACCCAAAACTGGCTTAGAATGCTTACCTACATTCAAACACAGAAGATAGAAGCATGGTTTGAGGAAAACGGACTGAAATACTTTGACCTTCGTCAGGAATATGTAGATCATTTGTCTGAAGCCATTATCCAAAGAATGAAATGCCAACTCATCACATTTGAGGAGTCTTTTGATGAGGAGGTGAAAATGTTTAATAATAAAGATTTGAATCTACAAAACTTTGAAGCCGGACTGGGTTATGAACCGAAAGAGGAATGGAGTTATTTTACGGTGAGCAGAGTAATAATAATTCTGTCTCTGTATGGTTTGTTCATTCTGCCAGGTATCCTTTTAAATGCTACATTACTGATTTTCGTTGAGTTATTATACCTATCGGCTGGGGTGATGGTTCTGTTTATTTTTTTTCAAAAGTATAAGGCAGCAAATAAAAAGCCAGGAAGAAAATTGAGTGTATTAAATATGGATAGTCTTTGGGGTTGGATATTCCCGATCATTTATATTGTTTTTAGAATTTTATATTTTCAGGGCAATCATGTTCAATCCATTTCAGAAGAAAAAGGGCAGATGAGTTTTTATTTTATTGTGTTTTGTCTATTATTTTTTGGAGTGGCCTTTTTTGCAAGGATGAATTATCTAAACGACATCTATCGAAATGCAAAAAAATCCTATCCTCAACTTTTTAAATTTCCCAAATATGCCGAATGAAGAACAGGTGCAGTATCTTTTTGATTTTTGCCGGAGAAAGGGGGTTTATTATTTCGATTTGCAATGCGAACTGGTAGATCATCTTTCAGAAGCCATAGAGGAAAAAATGAAAAACACTCCATCTCTTAGTTTTGACGCTGCACTAAAAGAGGTTTATAAAGGGTTTGGCATTTTTGGATTTTCTCATGTAGTGAGAGATAAGGAAGTAGCAATTATCAAACGAATTTCAAAAAGAAGAAAGCAGTATTTAAAAACAAATTTTACCTATCCAAAGATTGCTTTTACCATTTTCCTGATATTTATTTTTTGTCTCCCATTGTATTTGATTAAGAATATTAATTTGGATTTGTACTATTTGTCTTTAACTGGAATCACGGCAATTTTTGGCTTTCTTTTGTTTTTGCTTCAGAATGTAAAGACCAAAAAACCTTTAAGAAAATTAATGATGCTGCGGTATGGATCTGCTTTTGGACCCATAGGCATCTTACTACAGTTTCCAAATGTTTACTATATATACTTTAGATGGCAGGGAATTAATCCTCAGGGAAATTTTTGGCTGAATGTATTCTTAATCGGTCTCGTTGTAGTTTTGGCGCACCTAGCAACTGCTGTCCACCATATAAGTATATCTATGAATAAGGAAGCCCAACAGCAATATCCTATGGCTTTTGAATAGGAGGGTGATGCAAGTGATAGAGAGAATTCAAATTGAGTACCAACAATATTCAGCTCCTCAAAAAATACAGGTTTCAGGGTATAGTTTGTATTCCCATTCAGATTAAATTTGAAAATAATTCAATCTGTGTATGATTAAAAACTTACTACTAACTAGCAGTTTAATTGGGCTTACCTTTTCTTCTCTTTTTGCACAGCGTGCTATGGGAGAAATCATTGACCTGAAACAAATAGATGCTACACCCCGTCAGGTGCATTTATCCGAAAGAAGTTTTGGCGATTTGCCAAAGGCTGCATCTGTAGAGCAATGGTGTCCTACTCCTGGTGATCAAAAAACCTATGGCACTTGTGCAGCTTGGGCTACAGCTTATGGAATGGCGACCATTTTGTATGCAAAAACACATAATATCACCGATAAATCCATGGTGAACAAGTATGCTTTTTCTCCTACGCACCAATATGAAAGAATTAAACAGCCCGGCGACAATACCTGCCAGGGAGGAAGCAATACCATTGGTGGTTTATACACCATCTATGACAAAGGCGTTGCCCTGCTGTCCACCGTTCCTTATGCCTGCAATGTTAGTATCAGCAATGCAATGAATGAAGAAGCTTTGAAATACAAATTTTCAAATCTTAATATTCTTTACGGCAATGAGGAGTTGGCAGCTTCCCTAAAAGACAATACTTTAATAAAATCCGATCAGGAAAAATTAGACCTTAATAAACTCACACTTTCCAGCGGATACCCCATCGCCATTTCGTTTACGTTGCCTCAAAGTTTTCAGAAGGTCAATTCAAAAGTATGGCATAGTGATCCCAACGAAACACCGGCACAATGGAAACATGCCAGTCATGCTATGGTCATTGTAGCCTATGATGACAATGTGGATGGTGGTGCCTTTAAAGTGCTTAATAGCTGGGGAACAGGTTTTGGCGACAACGGCTTTATTTGGATTCGATATGCTGATTTTACAAAGTTTGTAAAGTATGCCGCCATAGCTTTTCCTGATCCTAATTCTGCACCACCAGCCGAAGCACCCAAGCCAAAACCAGACCAGCCAAAACCTGCGGCAGAAACTACTTTCGAACTGAGTGGTTCGGTAGATTTTAAATTGAATACCGGCGACGATATGCCCATTCAAAGAACTTCTACCCGCAACCTTACGGTAGAAGATGATGAACCACAGGCAAAGGAGGACTTGGTGGCTTACACCATGGCGCAAACCTATGGCAGTGGAACAAAGTTTAGATTTTACATGACAGTAGATAAGGATGCTTTTGTATATGCGTTTGCTACTGATTTGAAAGGTAAGGTAAACCGCATTTTGCCTTTTGATGACAAAGTAAGTACAAGAGTGGTGCCCAATAGTGTGATTGCTTTTCCATCGGATAGTAAAGTGGTAAAAATGGATGAAGAAAAAGGTCGTGATTATTTATTGATTCTTTATTCGGCGGTAGCACTGGATAGTAAGGATATTGCTGAAAAAATGAATGGTATGACCGGGGCGTTTAGCGATAAAATAAAATCAGTATTGGGCAATAAACTCATTGATAAATCAAAGATTGAATACCACAAAGACAAAGTGGGATTTAGTACTAAGAAAATATCCTCACGCAATCTTACCGTAGAGGATGATGAGCCTGCTACTCCCACAGGCGGCAGTGTAGTGCCTTTGATGGTGGAGATAAAGCATAATTAAGATACATAGCAATATCAACGGAGCCGTAATTAATTTATTAAGTGCGGCTTTGATTTTTATCAAAAATAAATCTAAGGATGATGAGATGCTTAATGTTTGTAGCATTAGTGTTTATGAGTATTTCTATGATGGCGCAGCGGGTATCACTTACTGTGCCATCGGGTCATGCTAAAAATATTGAACAGATAGCTGTGTCGCCCAATGGAAAGTATATGGCATCTATCTCACATAAAACGGTTATGATATGGGATGTGGCCGCCAATAAAAAGATTCATGAAATCAGTCTTGAAATAAGTTTGGCGGCAGTTGAAATTCGTTCAGTATCCATTACGGATAAGTTGGATAAAGTAGTAGTAAGTTCCAACGATGGGCTGTATTGCTACAATATTCAAACAGGTAAAAAATTGTTTAAAGATGGTGGTGTTACTGCAGGCGCATCCTTAAGTAAGGATGGGGCGGTAGTTTATGCAGTTGATTTTGGTGGCCTACAAATGTATGATGCCGAGTCGGGGCAAAAAATAAAACGAATTGATGATTTTGCAAACAATTCAGCCGGCAATTGTAAGTTTTACGAATTAGGGAATAACCGGCTATTGGTACTTTATTTTTTTGGATGGAGCATCGTAAATACAGCAACAGGAAACATAGAATTAAAGAAGTTTTTCAAAGATATTTATGCAGAAAAGTTGTCAGCTTATGACTATGATAAAGGTAGCAATACCATTGTAGGTTTACGAGATGATCAGTATGTAGTACTGGATGTACCAACCGCCAATCTTTTGAAAACAAAAAAGCCGATCTATTATCCGCTTGGGTTGTGTGCAATGGGCAACAGTCAGTTGTTGGCTTTTAGCCATGACTATAAAACGAAGTCCTATAAAATAGAGTTGATGCAATTGCCTTCACTAACCGTGAGCAAAACAATTTCTCAGCCTGATAGCGAAGTGCCTGAAACTATTTTTTATGGTACAAAACCCATCGTGGTTTCAGGTACGCAAAAAATATTTTACAACAACAACAATGAGCTTTTTACAGTTAATGCTTCAACAGGAGTTTATGAAAAAAAGTTCACCAACAGGATTGCAGATTTTAAACCATTCTTTTATTATAAAAACTTAACCCAGCGGTTGTTGGCAGACAATACCCTTCGTTTTGCCACGGAGGACAATGGTATTCGTCAGTTTGATTTTGAATCCTATAAACCGATAGGGTATGTGCAGGCAATGAAAAGAATTATACTTAGTGCAGATGGTAAATTAATGGCTTCGATTGATAAGAAAATTACAATTCTAAATGGAATAACCGGGGGTGTGGTAAAAACCATTCCGCTTCCGGCAACCATTGATCCAGAAATTGAATTTTTCTTTTTCAATTACAACAATTCAAAATTAGTTTATACCGAAAAGTTGAAGGGGGTGCTTCATGTGTTGGATATTGCCACGGGTGTTTCTACAAAACTTGCTACATTAGGTACATTGCTTATGCGAGAGTCTTCCAGTTTTGATGGTAAATATTTTGCGGCCATTACCAGTAAGAACAATATTAATTTTCTTACGGTCTATAACCTTGAATCAAAAGCAATAGTATTAAATAAGCGCCTTTGCGAACCGTACAAAGATGCGGATTGCCCCTCCGACATTAGTTTTCTAAATGATAGTTATTACATTATTACTACCAGTCTAAAAGAGGCGGTCCGCATTTATAAAGCCGATGATGCTGCTTATTCATCTACTTTTAATGTTGAGCACTATAACCAGTTTTCGGTTTTAGGTGGCGATATAAAAAACAATATTATTGCCATAGGAGAAGTAGGTCAGTTTCAGGTAGGGACGCACAATATTAAACTCATTACCAAGGAGGGAAAACTTATTAAAGCTTTTAAATCTGAAAAGAATAACGATTTTTTAAAAGCTACCTTTTCTAAAGATGGTAAACTGATGTTTACGCCCACCACCCAAAAGGGCGTACAAGTTTGGAATGTGGCAAAAGGTGAACTACTGGGTACTTACTATTTTGTAGAAAAGACTAAGGAATACGTTTTTATTTCGCCAGAAGGCTTATTTGATGGTAGCCCCGAAGGAATGAAAGAATTGTATTTTGTGAGAAACAATAACCCCATTCCTTTGGATAAATTGTATGAAAAATTTTATACGCCTGAGCTCTTACGCCGAAAAGCAAATGGAGAAAAATTTAGCCCTCCAAATATTGATGGTTTGTACGATGCACCCAAGGTTGCTATCAAATACGCCGAAGTAAAACGCAATTTGGAAGTAGAGGATGATAAACCTACCTACAGCAATACTTCCGGCATTGCCGAGATCACAGTGAATGCTACTGCACCGGAGGATAAGGTAGATGAAATCAGGTTGTTCCACAACGGAAAGGCTGTAAATCTTGCCACACGCGGACTTTTTGTAACCGATGCCGATGGAACCGATTCTAAAAAATACACCATCAATTTATTACCGGGTGCCAACAATTTCAGAGCTATTGCCCTGAACAGTCAGCGTACAGAAAGTGAGCCCGATGAAATTTTGGTAAACTATCAAAGCGGTAATGTGCCTGCACCTAAACCCGGCGGCAGCACAAATGGTACGGTCATTGATCCGGTGGATAAAAACGCTACCATGCACTTAGTAGTGGTGGGTGTAAATGCTTACAAAGGAAAAATAAAACCCCTGGGTTATGCTGTACCCGATGCTACGGCTTTTAAGGACGAAATAGAAAAAGATGCCAGGTCTGTTATCAGCAATGTAAAAAGCTATTTTATTACCGATGCCAACGCAGATAAATTAGGCATTGTACATGCCTTTAATGATATAAAGAAAAACGCCAAACCGCAAGATGTGTTTGTGTTTTATTATGCGGGACATGGCTATATTCATCCGGGCAATAAAGAGTTTTATTTGGTAAGTGCCGATGTGGAAGACGGCAATGAAAGTTTGTTGAAGAATGGTGTAGCAGCTAAGGAACTGCAAAGTTTTGCGGTGGATATAGCAGCCCAAAAACAAGTATTTATTTTGGATGCCTGCCAAAGTGCAGGTGCTTTTGAGCAAATGCTAAAACACGATGGGGAGCAACAGAAAGCTTTAGCGGTAGTATCGCGCAGTACGGGAACACACTGGATGGCCGCCAGTGGCAGCACAGAAACAGCCAAGGAGTTTGGCGAACTAGGGCATGGTGCATTTACTTATACACTGCTGCAAGCCTTGAAAGGACAGGCCGCCGCCAATAAAATGATTACCGTAAACGGACTAAAAAATTTCCTTCAGGTGCAGGTGCCGGAGCTTATTAAAAAATATGGAGGAGGTGCTCAATACCCCGCCAGCTATGGGTTTGGCAATGATTTTCCGGTGGAGTTATTCAAATAATAGTATCATGAAAAATGTAATCCTGTCTCTTTTATTTTTCGCATTTTCCCTAAGTGGAGTTGCTCAAAATGGGAACATAATAATACCCTCAGGTCATGATGGTGCTGTGCGAATAATTATGATAGATAATCAAAGCAAATACTTTTATACGGCGGATGAGTGGAAAGTTATCATGTGGGATTTTAATACCGCAAAACAATTGTACACTTTTCCAATTTCAAATAAAGCAACTACCCAGCATTTTGGAAGCGAAGTGCATAATCTTAGAGACCTAATTGTTTCTGCAGATGGTAAAACACTTGCCTTCACAACATCTGAGGACGAATTGGTCATATACTCTACAGAATCGGGAAAGAAAATCAACTCCATTCATGGCGTTGTTTCAAGAATAAACTTTTCAAAAGATGGGAAAACTATTTACGATTTTGTACGAGGCCCGGAGGGTGGCGATGTACAACCAGGAACCAATGGCAGGATGATTAGGACAATTAATGTTCAATCCGGTGCAATTATAGACTACTGGCACAAAAAGGATATGAACATTTGGGGAAGTTTTATCCAATATTTCTTTCCAATCGAAGCAGGTAAAGTAATCAATTTTGATAATCAGGGATACACGGTACTCGATTTGGATGAGAAAAAGGAAATCATTAAATCTAATGTACATGAACAGTTGAAAGATAATTACAAAATTGATACCGAAGGATTCAATCGTCATTATTTTCAGGTAGCTTTCGGTTCGGGCCTGTTTAGCTTTCAAACGCACAAGGTTAAAGGCTCATTAGGGTTTTTGGTGTGGGACGTTTATGATAATAAGGAGTTTGCTTTTCTTCCATTAGATAAAAATTATAAGGTTCATGACAGCTATGTAAAAGGCCGGTTTCTTTTTGCCAACAAATCCAGCCGCTACGACAAGCAAGAGGCGGGTATTTTGGAACAGGGCAATAAAATAGCTAAGAAGGTAAATATTACCGGAAGCAATGAAATAAAGGTAGCTGCACTTAGCAAAAATGGAAATACGATTATATACTGTGGCGAAGATCAAAAACTATATAAATATGATCTCGAAAAACCAATTCAAAATCCATTACCGGCAGTTGCAGCAAATGTAGCTTTGGCATCGGTAACAAGAAAAAATGATGATCTTATTTTCAATAGTATTTCCAGAAAATACGATAAGGGAGAAACAATAAATTTTGAAAGTGAAAATGTGAATTATATAGTGGATTTAATGCGCATGGCTGTAAAAACGGCTGATACACTTCCCATAAAACAGGCAAAATCGTTATATACAGTTCGCTTAAATAAGGATAGTTTTCTATTGGCATATTCTAATCCTAATGATGAACGTTTTATGTACAATGTGCGCACACGCAAAACGGTGTCTTTCCAAAATAAATCTCTTCCAATAACACTAAATTCAACATGGAGATCCTTTCCTAAAATTCCCGCCATTTTTGCTGCAAAAGGCTCCGGAAATTTCTTTATAACAGAGGATGGAACTGACAACAAAGGCAGGGATATAGCAGGCCTTGTGAAGTATAATTTAAACACTAAGCAGTCCACCAGAATTTTTTCTACAGGGTACTTTCAAGGTGATGAATGGGAACAAAGAGTAAATGATATGAACAATAGGGCACGAGTGGAAAATGCATTGGTAATGGACCAGGAAAACAATTTGCTCGCTTCTGCAGAGTTTTATTATAAAGGCACTGTACGGGTAATGGATCTTAATACCGGGAAAACACTAGGGCAGCGTTCATTTGTTTATGACTCGGCTGCGTATGCAAAAGGTAATACAACTGGTGCATCAGGCATTATACAGGAAGGTATTCAAAATTATCCTTACTACATCACTCAGGTAAAAAAGATTAATGACCATACGGCAAGAGTGCTGGCAATGGAAAAAATTTTTGAAATTGATTTAAATGGTGGTGCCGGTAAAGAAATTCAAATTATCCAACCACAGTATTTTAGTCAGAAGAGAAATATTAAATTGTTTGCCAATAATAAAATGGAAACTGTCATCAGCACTTATCAAACAGGAAATAGATTAGTTGCCGAAACTATTTATGGACCTTATCAGTATAAACTAACCCATCTTGCTTCACCAATAAATAGTATTGAGTTTTCCAAAAACGATAGTATTTTATATACAGTTAACGAAAACAAATCCTTCAGTGCCTATAATGCAATCACCGGATTTTATTATGGCACATTATATACTTTTGAAAATTCATCCGATTGGGTTTTTATGGGCGTTGATGGTCGGTTTGATGGTACAAAAGATGGTATGAACCGATTGTATTATTTGAATGGAAGAGAGGTTGTTTCGATTGATAAAGTATTTGAAAAATATTATACGCCCAATCTGTTTCAGCGTCTTACAGCAGGTGAAGGGTTTGAACCTGTACCCGATATTGACTTCAAACCCAAACCCAGAACCAATATTCTTTACGCCGAAGTAAAACGCAATTTGGAAGTAGAAGATGATAAACCTACCTACAGCAATACTTCCGGCATAGCCGAGATCACAGTGAATGCTACTGCACCGGAGGATAAGGTAGATGAAATCAGGTTGTTCCACAACGGAAAGGCTGTAAATCTTGCCACACGCGGACTTTTTGTAACCGATGCCGATGGAACCGATTCTAAAAAATACACCATCAATTTATTACCGGGTGCCAACAATTTCAGAGCCATTGTATTGAACAGTCAGCGTACCGAAAGTGAGCCCGATGAAATTTTGGTAAACTATCAAAGCGGTAATGCGCCTGCACCTAAACCCGGCGGCAGCACAAATGGTACAGTCATAGATGCTGTGGATAAAAACGCTACCATGCACTTAGTAGTGGTAGGCGTAAATGCTTACAAGGGAAAAATAAAACCATTAGGTTATGCAGTACCCGATGCCACGGCTTTTAGAGAGGAACTTGAAAAAGATGCAAGATCTGTTATCAGCAATGTAAAAAGCTATTTTATTACCGATGCTCAGGCAGACAAAACCGGAATAGTAAATGCCTTTAATGATATAAAGAAAAACGCCAAACCACAAGATGTGTTTGTGTTTTATTATGCGGGTCATGGCTATATTCATCCGGGCAATAAAGAGTTTTATTTGGTAAGTGCCGATGTGGAAGACGGCAATGAAAGTTTGTTGAAGAATGGTGTAGCAGCTAAGGAACTGCAAAGTTTTGCGGTGGATATAGCAGCCCAAAAACAAGTATTTATTTTGGATGCCTGCCAAAGTGCAGGTGCTTTTGAGCAAATGCTAAAACACGATGGGGAGCAACAGAAAGCTTTAGCGGTAGTATCGCGCAGTACGGGAACACACTGGATGGCCGCCAGTGGCAGCACAGAAACAGCCAAGGAGTTTGGCGAACTAGGGCATGGTGCATTTACTTATACACTGCTGCAAGCCTTGAAAGGACAGGCCGCCGCCAATAAAATGATTACCGTAAACGGACTAAAAAATTTCCTTCAGGTGCAGGTGCCGGAGCTTATTAAAAAATATGGAGGAGGTGCTCAATACCCCGCCAGCTATGGGTTTGGCAATGATTTTCCGGTGGAGGTGGTGAAGTAATACCAATATTGTATTCGTAATAGTCCAATTTCATTGACCTAAACGACGGCTACATCGATATTATACCACAATCTAATTGTCCTATGTGGAGATATAATTGGTATAAAAACAGGCTGCCAACAATTTTGACAGCCTGTTAAGCTTTGTTAATGTAGGTTGATTTATATTCCTCAGTACAAGTGAGTGACACAAGACCGATGCCATATATTCTTTGATGACCTACAAAAAATATTATGCCGTCTTAATCGCTTTCATCGCTGTCATGGCTTGTCGCAGTTTGCGACCCACCACTTCTACCGGATGATTGCGCAGGGCTTCATTAATTTCTACCAATTGCTGATTGTCCACTGAACCGTCTTTGCCTTCGTTGAAGTTTTTGCCCACTAGATTGGTATCCACTGTTTTCATAAAATCGGCCAACAATGGTTTGCAAGCCTGATCGAACAGGTAGCAACCATACTCTGCTGTATCGGAAATCACACGGTTCATTTCGAACAGTTTTTTGCGTGCAATAGTGTTGGCAATTAATGGTGTTTCGTGCAAGGATTCGTAGTAAGCGCTTTCGGGTTTAATGCCAGATTCCACCATCGTTTCAAAAGCCAATTCCACACCAGATTTGATGAATGCGGACATCAGGGTGTAGTGATCGAAATACTCCTGTTCGCCAATTTTCATATCACCGGCAGGTGTTTTTTCGAAAGCCGTTTCACCAGTTTCGGCACGCCATTTTAAAAGATTAGCATCGCCATTGGCCCAGTCTTCCATCATGATGCGGCTGAATTCGCCACTCATAATATCGTCCTGATGTTTTTGAAATAAAGGACGCATAATGGTTTTTAATTCTTCTGCTATCTGGAATGCTTTGATTTTTGCAGGATTGCTTAGGCGATCCATCATACCCGTTACGCCGCCTTGTTTCAAGGCTTCGGTAATCACTTCTACTCCATATTGTACCAGTTTAGAAGCATAAGCTGCATCAATTCCTTTTTCAATCATTTTGTCGAAAGAAAGAATAGAACCGGTTTGTAACAAACCACAAAGAATGGTTTGCTCACCCATTAAATCGGATTTTACTTCGGCTACGAAAGAAGATCTTAAGACACCGGCACGATGTCCACCAGTGCCCACGCAGTAAGCTTTGGCTTGATCGAATCCTTTTCCTTCAGGATCGTTTTCCGGATGCACGGCAATGAGCGTAGGAACGCCAAAACCACGTACATACTCAGCTCTCACTTCACTACCTGGACATTTGGGTGCCACCATAATTACGGTCAAATCTTTGCGGATTTGCATACCTTCTTCCACAATATTGAATCCATGAGAATAGGATAGGGTAGCTCCTTGTTTCATTAATGGCATCACAGCATTCACCACGCTGGTATGTTGTTTGTCGGGTGTAAGGTTGATCACTACATCGGCTGAGGGAATCAGTTCTTCGTAAGTGCCTACGGTAAAGTTGTTGTCAGTAGCGTTTTTCCAGCTATCCCTTTTTTGTTCGATAGCTTCCTTACGCAAGGTATAAGAAATATCTAAACCACTATCTCTCAGGTTCAGGCCCTGGTTCAGACCTTGTGCGCCACAACCTACGATGACGATTTTTTTCCCTTTCAGCGCATCCACGCCATCAGCAAATTCGTCGCTGCTCATGAATTCGGCTATACCTAATTGGTTAAGTTTTTCTCTAAGAGATAATGTGTTGAAATAGTTTGCCATTGTTGATTTGATATTTAAGATTTGTGATTTAAAATTGTTTTGATGTCTTTTATAGTTTGCCAGTGCAATGTATTGTGCATGGCAATTGTTACCAACATGTCGCTGATATTGGTAATGGGTACACCAAAGGTTCCGGTGGTATATTCCTTCACCTGATCAAAACGCCGGGCGGCCAGTGCAGCCTTTATCACAGTTGGAAAATTGTTTAATAATTCGATTAGTTCATCAATCTCCTGTCTGGATGTGTGGCTTTCTGGTTTACTGCCCTTTCTATATTTTTCGGCGTGTGGAATCTGGAAATCAGGATCAGTGCCATTGGCCTTAAAGGCAAGGCTGTAGCAGGATGTAGCGATATGACCAAAGTTCCAGGCAATATTATTATTGAAGCCTGGAGGCGTTTGATTAATATCTTCTATAGTTGTATTGGAAATGATTTCTACTATTCTCTTGCTGATCTGTTCTATATTGTCAATTGCAAACATTTGCTATAATGATTAATTTTTTATTGTTAATGATAGCCTGCCCTACATCGTAAACACTTTTTCATTCTGGCTTAGAAACTCGTTTTCGATCAATTCTTCGCCTGGCTCTCTTTTTTCAAACTCTTTCAATTTGCGATGGAATCCGTCACTGGATTTGATGATGGCTATCCTTGCACTTCGTACAAATTCTATCAAACCAAATTTTGCAAATTTTTCTACCAGCGCATTCAGTTCTTCCCGCTGCCCTGTGGCCTCAAAAATAGTATAGTCTTTTCTAATAGCCACCACACGTGCTCCGTATTGTCTCAGGAATCTCTCCACCACTAACTTTTCTTCTACAATAGAGGTGGGCACTTTGTACAAGGCCATTTCCTGCCAGATGATATCGGCATCGGTATGATAATAAGCTTTCAGCACATCCACATTTTTTTCTATTTGACGGCACAGCTTTCTTACTACTTCTTCCATTTCATGTATCACAATGGTAAAGCGGTGAATGCCTTCAATTTCAGAAGGGCAGGTGTTTAAGCTATCTATATTGATTTTTCTCCGGGAAATGATAATGGCAATGCGACCAACAATTCCTATCTGATCCTCGGTGTAAACGGTGATGGTAAATAATTGTTTCATTTATGTAAAGTAGTTTAATAAGTGTTGAGATATTATTTTATTGCTCCAAATGCGGCAAAGCACATGTTTTTGTGTAAGATTTCAGTAGCATTGAAACCAACCTTCCTCATTAGATTTAGTTGATAAGTAACCGACCTAGGAGAATCTTCTTTTTCGATATATGCCAAAACATTTTTCATGTATGCTGTTCCATTAACAGCTTCCAGGTATTCGGCATATCGTTCCCAGGTATAATCACTAATAGATGCTGTTTCCTGAGATACTAAATCTGAAATCATTAAACAACCACCGGGTTTTAGAAGTTTATACAGTTTGTCAAATGTTTGTTCCCAATCGGCATCATCACGCAAATGATGAAGCACAGCTCCGGCTAATATAATGTCATATTGATTTTGTTCTAAAGGGATGCTTCGAATATCCCCCTGCAGCATGGTTACTGCACCTGTTGTTTGCGTGCTTACCCGTTCAAAAGCTTTATTCAGCATGGGTTTGCTTAAGTCTACCAATGTACAATCCAGGTTGGGAATTTTCTGCAACATTTTTATGGTGTAGTTCCCAGCTCCACATCCAATATCTAATAATTGGGTTGCATTAGGGTTTATTCTCTTTGCAGATTCAGTAATCAACTCCAGCGAAATTGTAGCATCAATAGTAGAGATTTGCCCGGTTTCCAAATTGGAAAATCGCGCCACGTCATTATCAAATCGCTCTCTTATTTCTTCTATCGTTGATTTATTGTTCATGTAAGATTCCTTTAGAATTCAAAATTTATTTCAATCTTATTTCCGCCACACTGCAGCCCTGCGGAACCATAGGGAATACATTGTTTTCTTTGCCTACCATTACTTCCAACAAGTAGCTGCCTTTATGATCCAGCATGGTTTTTACAGCGTCTCTTAATTTATCTCTTTCGGAAACTTTTTGTCCTTCGATGTAATAAGCTTTGGCCAATGCTACAAAATCGGGACTTGTAATGTTTACAAATGAATAACGTTTGTCTAAAAACAGTTGCTGCCATTGGCGTACCATTCCTAAAAATTCATTATTCAAAATCAAAATTTTCACCTCAGCACCAAACTGCATGATAGTGCCAAGTTCCTGCAAAGTCATCTGAAATCCACCATCGCCAATAATAGCCACCACTGTTCTGTCCGGTGCGCCATATTTTGCACCAATTGCCGCCGGCAATCCAAAGCCCATCGTTCCCAATCCTCCGGAGGTAACCGTAGAGCGGGTTTTGATGAATTTGGCATATCGGCTGGCCACCATTTGGTGCTGGCCTACATCGGTAACAATTACCGCATCTCCTTTTGTTAATTCATTTAATACTTCAATGACTTCGGCCATTGAAAGCACCTCGTCCGATGGATTTTTTTCCGGTTGAATACATTGTTCATCTTCTTCCTTAGCATATTTGGCAAACTCGGCCAACCATTCAGTATGTTCTTTTTTCTCTAATAAATCCGTCAGCAATGGAAGCGTTTCTTTACAGTCGCCCCAAACCGGTACATCTGCTTTTACATTCTTATCTATTTCTGCGGGGTCAATATCCAAATGAACCACTTTGGCTTGTTTGGCATATTTGTCCAAACGTCCGGTAACACGGTCATCAAAACGCATACCTACTGCAATTAGAACATCACATTCATTGGTCAGCACATTGGGGCCATAGTTTCCGTGCATGCCCAACATACCCATTCCTAATGGGTGATCTGAAGGGATAGCACTCTCTCCCAATAATGTCCAGGCAGCCGGTAAATTTCCTTTCTCTATAAAGGCCATAAACTCCTTTTCAGCCCCACCCAAAATAACGCCCTGTCCAAATACCACAAAAGGTTTTTTAGCTTCATTAATCACTTTGGCAGCTTTCTCCACATATTCCTTTCGAACTATGGGTTTGGGACGATAGCTCCTTATATGATTTACCTTTTTATAGCCCTCAAAATCAAATTTTTGAGCCTGGGCATTTTTCGTGATATCAATCAGGACAGGACCTGGTCTGCCGCTAGCAGCTATATAAAATGCTTTTGCAATCGCATGAGGAATTTCGCTTGCTTCCGTTACCTGATAGTTCCATTTTGTAATAGGCGCTGTGATGTTGATCACGTCTGTTTCCTGAAAGGCATCAGTTCCTAACAAATGGGCAAAAACCTGTCCGGTAATACAAACCACAGGGGTGGAATCTATTTGTGCATCGGCCAAACCGGTAACCAGGTTAGTAGCACCCGGACCGCTGGTCGCAAACACCACACCCACTTTTCCACTGGTGCGGGTATACCCCTGAGCGGCATGGATGCTTCCCTGTTCGTGCCGAACCAAAATATGTTTTAGTTTTTCGTTATAATCATACAAAGCATCATAAATGGGCATGATGGCTCCACCGGGATATCCAAAAACGGTATCAACGCCTTCCGACAACAACGATTCAATCACTGCCACACTTCCTGTAATTTCAGTGGTAGCCGTTGCTGGTTTTGTATTTTCTTCTTTAGTTGTTGTTTCCATATCTTTCTTTCTTTTTATGGTTTCAGCTTCAGTACTACTATCAACCTACTTGCGACGCTCCGTTCAACAGTAGAATACATCTCAATTTTCTATATCTGATCCGGCTTTTTAGTAGTCTTTAGCTAATTATTTTAAATTAATTTGATTGTTGTTTATAACCTATTCTTTCTCTTTCATCCCATTTTCTGGTGGCTGCTTTTTCGTCTAAAAGATTTTCCAAAGCATCATAAATCTGGCTCAATTGTCCATCATGATTACAGACTCGTTCTTTTAACTCTTTTAGTTGTTCTTTAATGTCGGTTTGCAGCAACAATACTTTTCTCAATTCCACAAAGGCACGCATAATGGCAATGTTCATTTGAATGGCTCGATCACTATTCAGAATGCCACTTAGCATGGCTACACCCTGTTCGGTAAAAGCATAAGGTAGGTATCTGTTCCCTCCATGTTTTCTTCCTGTTACAAAGTGTGTATCATTCATTTTTTGAGGATCAATTATTTGCGTACTTGAGGTTTCAAATTGAAACCTCAAGTTGTCCCATTCTTGTTTAGTAAGTTGAAACATAAAATCATTTGGAAAGCGGTTTATGTGTCGTTTTACAGCCAGATTGAGCGACTTGGTTTCTACCTCATAGATGGATGCTAAATCTCTGTCGAGCATGACCCGCTCGCCTCTTAACTCGTAAATTCGGTTTTGTATGGATTGAATAATTTGCATGGTTTAATCGGCATCGGTCACACAACCTTCAGAAGCGTCTTTTACCAATTTGGCATATTTATACAACACGCCACTTTTTACTTTTAATGGAGGTTGCACCCATCCCGCTTTGCGGCGTGCAATTTCTTCATCCGATACTTTTAAAGTAAGCTTGTTGTTGATGGCATCAATTTCAATAATATCATCATCTTCAACAAAGCCAATTAACCCACCTTCAAAGGCTTCGGGCGTAACGTGTCCTACTACAAAACCATGTGTGCCGCCACTAAATCTACCATCAGTAATGAGTGCAACGTTTTTGCCCAAACCTGCACCAATAATGGCCGATGTGGGTTTCAACATTTCGGGCATACCCGGTGCACCTTTGGGGCCTTCGTTTTTTATTACCACCACATCGCCGGCTTTTACTAGGCCACTACTAATGCCTTCTATTAATTTTTGCTCACCATCAAACACACGTGCAGAACCCTCGAAACGTTCGCCTTCCTTGCCACTGATTTTGGCCACACTACCTTTCTCGGCCAGATTGCCATACAATATTTGCAGGTGTCCGTTTTTCTTTAATGGATTTTCCAATGGGTAAACAATATCCTGCGTTTCGAAATCTAGATCAGGTACCGATTCCAAATTTTCTGCAATTGTTTTTCCGGTAACAGTTAAACAACTACCGTCAATCATGCCTTTCTTTAAAAGGTATTTCATTACCGCAGGTACACCCCCTTTGTGATGCAAGTCTTCCATCAGGTATTTACCACTGGGTTTAAAATCGGCCAGTACCGGGGTTATATCACTAATGGCCTGAATATCGTCCTGAGTTAATGGAATGCCTGCTGTTCTTGCCATAGCTAACAAATGCAATACGGCATTGGTACTTCCAGCTAAAGCAATGATTACTGTAATGGCATTTTCAAATGCTTTACGGGTCATAATATCGCTGGGCTTAATATCTTTTTCCATCAACAGACGTAAGGCCTTCCCTGCCTCCTCACATTCTTTTTTCTTTTCATCGCTAAGTGCAGGGTTACTGCTGGAGTAAGGCAAGCTCATGCCCATGGCTTCAATGGCAGAAGCCATCGTGTTTGCTGTGTACATGCCACCACAAGCACCAGCTCCCGGACAACTGTGTTGCACGATTCCTTTAAAATCGCCTTCGCTTAGGTTACCTGCAATTTTTTGACCTAAGGCTTCAAAGGCAGAAACAATATTTAAGTCTTCGCCTTTATAATGACCTGGAGCAATAGTGCCTCCATACACCATAATGGATGGACGGTTGAGGCGGCTCATGGCCATAATGGAACCCGGCATATTTTTATCGCAACCTGGAACGGTAATTAGCGCATCGTAGTATTGGGCACCACAAACGGTTTCAATGGAATCGGCAATTACATCGCGGCTTACCAGCGAATATCTCATGCCGGGTGTACCGTTGCTCATGCCATCACTTACGCCAATGGTATGAAAAATAAGTCCCACCAAATCATTGTTCCAAACACCTTTTTTTACTATTTGTGATAAATCGTTCAGGTGCATATTGCAAGGATTGCCATCGTAGCCCATACTTACAATACCCACCTGTGCTTTTGCCAAATCTTCTTCGGTTAACCCCAGGGCATAAAGTTGTGCCTGGGCTGCAGGCTGTGTAGGATCTTGCGTAATGGTGCGGGAGTATTTATTTAATTCGTTCATGATGTTTACTTGTTTGTTTAAGTTTGGTTTTAGAGGTTTGTTATCAAATATATAATGTGCAATAAAAAACCGCCTCATTTGGAGGCGGCTATCTTGATATTAAATTTTTAAATCAGCTTAACCATTCACCTCCGTACAAATTGGAATAATGACAACAATAATGCTCACCACAAAAAGTAGCTTGCTATTATTGATTATTATAAATCTTTTGTTTTGCATGAATTTGAATGTACCCAAAAGTAAGGTTTCCAATAATTCTGCAAATTTTTTTTAAAAGAACTTTTGAATTTGGGAATATTTATCTTCAAAAGATTGACTGATTCCCAATTGTATTGATGCTATAAAGGCAACAGTACAAGAGTGCGACGCAATTTCGATGCTATTTGCACTGAAGCTTGGAACATAATTTTCCTAATTAGCCGTAACCATTTTATCTGCCATTTCTTTTAAGTCGGCATCTTCTACTTCTTTCTTTGCATCAGCCACATTCAAAAACTGTTCGTACAGCTCGTCCACCTGATTGCGGTCGAACTCATAACCAAGATTTTTGAAACGGTAGGCCAATGCGCTACGGCCACTACGGGCGGTGAGTACTATTCGGCTGGTATCGGCACCCACTTCTTCGGGAGCAATGATTTCGTAGGTTGAAGATTCCTTCAAGAAACCATCCTGATGAATTCCAGAAGAATGTGAAAACGCATTGTCTCCGACGACTGCCTTATTTGGCTGAACGACCATGCGCATGGTGTCGGACACCAAGCGACTCATGTAAAGCAGTTTTTTGGAATCAATACCAGTTGTAAGATTAAGTTCGGGATGTTTTTGAATTACCATGGCTACTTCTTCCAAAGAAGTATTGCCAGCTCTTTCACCAATGCCATTGATGGTACATTCTATTTGACGAGCACCTGCAATTACTCCGGCGATGGAATTGGCGGTAGCCAATCCTAAATCGTTGTGACAATGACAAGAAAGAATGGCTTTATCTATATTGGGAACATTGTTTTTTAGATACGCCATTTTTTCGGCATACTGATGTGGAAGGCAGAACCCTGTGGTGTCCGGCACATTGATTACCGTGGCTCCTGCATGAATAACAGCTTCCACCAGCTGTGCCAGAAACTGTAAGTCGGCCCGACCTGCATCTTCGGCATAAAACTCCACGTCTGGTACAAAATTTCTAGACAGCTTTACGGCTGCTACAGCTCGCTCCACAATGTTTTCTCGGGTGGTGTTGAATTTATATTTGATATGGTTGTCGGAGGATCCGATGCCTGTATGAATACGTGGACGTACAGCTGGCTTCAGGGCTTCGGCGGCTACTTCAATATCCTTTTGAACCGCACGGGTAAGACCGGCAACGGTAGCATTTTTAATTACTTTCGAAATTTCCTCCACAGACTTAAAGTCTCCAGGACTGGAAACAGGAAATCCGGCTTCGATGATATCAACACCAAGAGCTTCGAGTTCTAATGCCAGTTTGATTTTTTCTTCTGTATTTAATTTACATCCTGGTACCTGTTCTCCATCTCTTAAAGTGGTGTCGAAAATAAAGACTTTGTCTTGTGCCATAAAATTTGAATCGTTATGAATGAATGTTTTTATTTGGATTGTCTTTTGTTCAAATCGCCTTTGCAATAATCCGACCCTAAAAGTAAATATTTATATATTGCAGATAAAACTATATTGCAGAAAAATTTACACCGGATAAATAGGTTATTTTTTCGTATTGTGTTGAAAATCATTATACAATAGTATTATAAATTACAATGCCCAGCAGGAGTACCGATGCACTGTTTCAGTTAATTAAGTCTCTGGAGAAATCAGAAAAGAGAAATTTAAAGCTTTTTGTGAGCCGCAACTCGGGAGCGGAGAGCCTGAAGAGCATGAAGCTATTTGATGCATTTGACAAAATGGTTGAGTATGACGAGGCTTTATTACTAAAAAAAGTGCCCTCTGTCAGTAAGCTACAGCTTTCCAATACTAAGGCTTTGCTTTATCGGCAGATTCTGAGTAGTCTCAGGGTGTTGAGAGATGACCGCAACGCTGACCTGCAGCTTCATGAGATGATGGACAATGCACGTATTCTTTTTAATAAAGGACTTTATCATCAGACTCTGAAAATCTTGGACAGAATTAAAGATTTTGCCCGTGCACATTCTCAGCTCACCTATTTGCAACAGGCATTGTTTTTTGAGAAAAAAATCGAAGCACTTTTTATTACCCGAAGTTTTCAAAGCAGGGCACTGGAGCTTACCAGAGAATCGAATGAAGTGAGTTTGATATTGGAGAATATCAATAAGCTTTCCAATCTGAATCTACTGCTGTATAGTTGGTATATTCAAAATGGTCATGCAAGGAACGAACTGGATTTGAATACTGCTCAGGCATTGATGGAAAAAAATTTACCCCACAAGATCAGCGATAGTTTTTACGAAAGGGTGTATTTATATCAATGTCAGGTGTGGTATGCCTATATCAAATTGGATTTTCTGATGTATTATCGCTATTGTCAAAAATGGGTGGATGCGTTTGACCAAAACCCAAAGATGATAGAAACCGAAACAGCCATGTATGTCAAAGGCATGCATAATCTGATGTCTGCTCATTTCAATTTGTTGAATCATGATAAACTGGCTGCTTGTATCAAAAAGTTTAAACAGTTTGGTCAGTCGGCTATTGTTCAGGATAGCGATAATAATCGAATTATTACTTATGTGTATCTATATACGGCGGTTATAAATATGCATTTTCTGGAAGGGGCTTTTCAAAAGGGTATCAAGATGGTTCCCTTTTTGGAGACAATGTTGGTGGAGTATGGAAGGTTTCTGGACAGGCATCGCGTGATGGTGTTTTATTATAAAATAGCCTGTTTGTATTTTGGAAGCGGTGACAATGGTCTGGCCATTGATTATCTAAATCGCATCATCCACCAAAAGGATGATCTGCGTACTGATCTACAATGCTATTCCAGATTATTGCACCTGATTGCTCATTATGAACTTGGAAATTATAGTCTGCTGGAGTATCTGATAAAATCTGTTTATCGCTATATGGCTAAAATGAAAAACCTGAGCAAGGTGGAGGAGGAGATATTTCGTTTCCTGAAACGGGCATTTAAGTTCAATGAAAAGAACATAAAAACCGAATTTGAAAAATTGCTGAATAAATTAAGGAAGTATCAAAGCAATCGGCTTGAAGCCCGCGCATTCGCTTATTTAGATGTCATTAGCTGGCTTGAAAGTAAAATTTCCGACATAAAAGTACAGGATGTAATTAGAGAAAAATACCTCAGAAAAAGGGGGTAGGCAAAAATTGAATTGTTGATAATCTAAAATAAAAGAACGCCTAGGAAACTTTACAGAGAAAGAAGAACAGACTTCCTAAGTCTCTTTGGATAAAAGAATTTCCTTTACAAATATTTTGGGACCTTATTAGAAAATCATAAGGGATAATAGATTTTGGTGCCAACGTGCTATTTGCGGATTGGGGGGTGATACAGTTGTCTTTGCCTAATCGAAAGTTGAAATATGAAAGAACAGATTCTATCAAAATTTTTGAAAAAGGAAAAATTTCTTTTAACCTATACCGAAAATTTGTCAAAGCATATTTTTCTTTTTTTCTATATTCGCAACTCTATGCGCAAACATTTTATCAATAATCGCACTGGTTTTCGATGGTGGCGTTGGCGTGCCTAACACACATTTATTTTACCGCTTTTGCGGTGCGCAGTTTTCTTATCTTTACACCCCTTTTTAAAAATTATTACATGCTGGCAAGTTTTAAAGAGCCCGATGAATTGGGTTATTATGGCGAGTTTGGTGGTGCCTATATTCCGGAAATGTTGTATCCCAATGTGGAAGAACTTCGGACTAATTATTTGGATATTATCAATAGCGAATCTTTTCAAAAAGAATATCAGTATTTGTTGAAAGACTATGCTGGCAGAGCCACACCTCTGTATTTTGCAAAAAGATTATCTGAAAAATACCAAACTCAGGTTTATCTGAAACGAGAAGATTTGTGTCATACTGGCGCACATAAAGTGAACAATACTATTGGCCAGATACTTGTGGCCGAACGCCTGGGCAAAAAGCGAATCATTGCAGAAACAGGAGCCGGACAACATGGAGTGGCTACAGCTACTGTATGTGCCTTGAAGGGATTGCAATGTATAGTGTATATGGGTGAAAAAGATATCGAACGGCAGGCTCCCAATGTAGCAAGGATGAAGATGCTTGGAGCAACAGTAATTCCTGCTACCAGTGGAAGTAAAACCTTAAAAGATGCCACCAATGAAGCTATTCGCGATTGGATCAACCATCCGGCAGATACATTTTATATTATCGGAAGTGTGGTAGGACCTCATCCATATCCTGATATGGTGGCTCGTTTTCAAAGTGTTATTAGCAAAGAAATTCGTGAGCAACTAGAAGAAAAAACCCGGTCCGGCGGGCAGGCCGGAACAGAGTTGCCCAAAGCGGTCATAGCCTGTGTAGGCGGTGGCAGTAATGCTGCTGGCACTTTTTATCATTTTCTGGATGAACCTTCGGTTGATATCTATGCAGTAGAAGCGGCTGGATGCGGTGTGCATTCCGGATTGAGTGCTGCCACCACCCAACTAGGAAAACCCGGCATTTTGCATGGAAGCAAAAGTTATGTGATGCAAACGGAGGATGGGCAAGTGGTAGAACCACACAGCATCTCTGCCGGCTTGGATTATCCGGGAATTGGACCGATGCATGCCAACTTATTTGCTACAGGCCGTGGCAAATTTTTGAATGCAACAGATGCCGAGGCCATGGACGCTTCTTTTGAGTTGGCAAAACTGGAAGGGATTATTCCGGCATTAGAAAGTGCACATGCGTTGGCCGCTCTGAAGAAGGTGAAATTTGACAAGAATGACATTGTCGTTATCTGTCTTAGCGGCCGTGGGGATAAGGATATGGAAACATTTATGAAAGAATTGAACAAAAAATAATTTGGAAGCCTATTTCAAATACAATAGGTAAAAGCATAAAGCAAAAACAAATGAGCAGGTTAAGCGAAGTCTTTAAGTCTGACAAAAAAATACTAAATATTTATTGCACGGCAGGATACCCAAAGTTAGAAAGCACCCTACCCGTCATGAAATCTTTGCAGGAAAGTGGTGCCGATATTATCGAATTGGGAATGCCTTACAGTGATCCATTGGCCGATGGCGAAACCATTCAGCAAAGCAGTACGGTGGCTTTGGCCAACGGTATGACCATTCACAAATTATTTGAACAACTAAAGGATTTTCGAACAACTCCCGCTTTTGGTGGATCACAAGGAATTCCGGTAGTACTCATGGGATATATGAATCCAGTATTGCAATATGGTTTTGAGAAGTTTTGTGAGGATGCTGCCGCAGTAGGTATTGATGGATTAATATTGCCCGACCTACCCGCACATGAATTCGAAAAAACCTATCGACCCATTCTTGAGAAAAACAATCTGGACCTTATCTTTTTAGTAACCCCTGAAACATCCGAAATACGGGTGAGGAAATTGGACAGTTTGAGCAGCGGATTTTTGTATGCCGTTTCTTCTTCCTCTACCACCGGAAATGAAAAGGATTTCAGCGAAGTAGAAAAATATTTGCAGAGACTGCAGAACTACCAACTTAAGAATCCAATATTAGTGGGCTTTGGTATCAAAGACAGTAAGACTTTTAATGCAGCATGCAAATTTGCAAATGGTGCTATAATTGGCTCCGCATACATAAAAATTATTCAGCATGCGCAATCACCTGAGGCAATTACTAAAAGTTTTGTGCATAGTATTCTGAATTAGCCCAATTGAACCTTTTGCATATCCAGAGGTGCAATTTTTTGATTTTTTACACAATGTGATAGACAAAATGGAAGGTTTAATTAGAAGGGTAGAATATTATATGCTTATTGATGTCTATCTACTGTGTTATTGAGTTTTGCTTCGTTTCCTAATCCACTTTGGTAGAGTCTTAACAAATTTTTGAAACATCCCTGTACTAGGTTTGTTTATCTATGCAGTAGCGTTTGATCTGAATTCAACGATTCTAAAACATTAAATATAGTGTCATGGGTTATTGAAATTGACATCAAATAAAAACTAATGACCAATAAAAAACAGTAATGAAACATTCTATCTTTTTGCTCCTCTTTCTTTTTCCACTATTTGTGTTAGCACAAAAATTAAATCTAAATGGGCAAATTACGGGTTTGGCCGACAATACCACAATTGTGCTTACCGACCTGCAAAACCCAGGATCTGCATTGGCCACTACAAAATCAAAGGATGGTGTCTTTGTGCTCTCTACAAAGTTGGAAGCCCCGTCTTTATTAGGTTTGGGAGTGGGGGATAGTATCAAAACAGCAATTTTTGTGGGTAACGAAACGGTGAAGGTAGCCGGTGCCATTAGTCAAAAAGCGGATGAATGGAAGTATTCAGGTTCTCCTGTACAAAATAATTTTTTAGAGTTTCAAAATTTGTTTGTGCCTCAGTTTACGGCCCTTAACAAGATTGTAAAGGATTTGCAGGCAGCAGATGGAACCATTACCGGAAACAAAAAACTTCAAAAAGCGGTGGATGAAATTCAACAATCAACCGACGATTTTATTCAAAAACACCCGGCGTCCCCTGTAAGTGCCTTAGCTATATTATCTGTGATTAATATTACAGATGATGTGGATGTGCTGGACAAACGCATGAGTAAATTGAAAACACCAGCTCTGGACAATGTTTTTGGTGGTCAGTTAAAAAAAGCTATTGTGGATGCCCGGTTCAATGCTATTGGAAGCGTGGCACTCGATTTCACACAGATCGACCCATCAGGTAATCCGGTATCCTTAGTGCAGTTTAGAGGTAAATATGTGCTGATAGATTTTTGGGCAAGCTGGTGTGGTCCCTGCCGAAGAGAAAATCATTTTTTAGCGAAAACTTTTAACAAGTATAAGGACAAAAACTTTACTGTATTGGGGGTTTCGCTAGATGAGGATAAATCCGATTGGTTAAAAGCCATCAAAAAAGATGCACTCCACTGGACACAGGTAAGCGACCTAAAAGGTTGGGGAAATGAAGTAGCTGTGAAGTATAGAGTAACTTCTATTCCTCAAAATTTATTAATTGGGCCTGATGGAAAAATACTAGCCAAAAACCTTCGTGGAGATGACCTGGACCAAAAATTAGAGGAAATTTTGAAGTAATATTTCTAAATAGATTTTTTACATTAGAAAATCCTTCTGCAAATATTAACCCACAGGCAAAATGTTTTTCTTTTCATTCTTTTTCAGTTTGGGCGGAATGACTGTTAATATTTCTTTATGCAATATTTCCATCAGTCTTTTCTTTACAAAATTGCCGTGTGATAGCAAACTTATTTCTCTTACAGGCACAGGTTTTTTGAACTGACGAACGGATTGTAGTTCCTCTTCGGTCATATAAAGTGTTGCCAGTTCAGGAATGATGGTGATGCCGTCATTCAGTTCCACCATACGTTTCAGTGTTTCGATGCTGCCGGCTTCATATTCAAAATTGTTGAATTCATGATCATGTTTCCTTAGTTCGCAAAGTGAAATAATCTGAGATCGAAAACAATGACTTTCTTCCAGCAGCCAAAGCTTGTTGGTATCTATATCTCGTGGCAACACATACTGTTTATGAAAAAGTCGGTGTTTTTTAGAAGTGTAAACCATTAGCTCTTCATAAAACAAAACGGCTTCAGAAAATTCCTGTCTGTTTATTGGAGTGGCCAAAATGCCAGCATCAATTTTTCCGCCTTTTAGCATATCCAATATTACATTGGTGGTTTGTTCCTGTACCTGAAGTTTCACGTCGGGATATTTTTTAGAGAAATCAGGGACAAACAATGGCAACAGATAGGGAGCAAGTGTAGGAAGAATTCCTATGCGTAGCAAACCACGCATTTTCCCTTTTTGGGCTTCGATAAAAAAAGACAGGTCATGGCTGGCATTGATTACGTTTCTGGCCTGTTCTATAATTTGTGCACCTAATACCGTTGGATTCACTGGTTGTTTGGAACGATCAAATATTTTTATTTCAAATTCTTCTTCTAATTTTTGAATTTGCATACTCAGTGTTGGTTGCGTTACAAAACAAGCTTCTGCGGCTTTTAAAAAGCTTCTGTGGTAATCAACAGCAAGTAAATATTCTAGTTGTTGCAGGGTCATTATTATAAGAATGGTCTATGAATTTTTCAAAGATATTGATTTGATCTATTTGAGAAATTCAGAGAATCAAGGTAATTCAATTTTTGATTTATTATTTAAACGAAAAATGGCTTTCTGTCTTTACTGTCACATTAAATATTTAGTTTTGGCATCATGGCAAGAGAAGTATTGGATACAAAAAGAAAGGCGTTAAAGATCAACTTAGATACCCAGGTTTATGGCACATTTGCAGAAATAGGAGCCGGGCAGGAAGTAGCCAGAAATTTCTTCACGGCCGGTGCTGCCTCCGGTACAGTTGCAAAAACTATGTCTGCTTATGATATGGCTTTTAGCAATGCCATCTATGGTGTGGAGGAGAACGGCCGATATGTAAGTCGCTCCAGACTAAAACAAATGCTGACGCACGAATACGATCTACTGACCGAAAGACTATATGGGGAAAAATATGCTGATAAGACATTTTTCGCCTTTGCCAATACGGTAGCTGCACTCAATTTTAGCAAGACTAATGAAGCTCATGGCTGGCTGGGGCTACGTTTTCAACTCAGGCCTGGCGGCGAATCAAACGATATTATCTTTCATGTTCGATTGTTAGACAACGATACAGGTTTGCAACAAAATGCCTTAGGTGTTTTGGGAGTGAATCTGGTATATGCCGCTTTTTATCATCAGGGCGATGCTCAGTTGATGGTGGAGTCTCTAGTAGATAATCTGTCTGTGGGTTCGGTGGAAATAGATATGATCACACTTCGAGGGTCAACTTTTAAGGAAACCAACGACCGGCTGGTGAATCTGTATTTGATCGCTAAAGGATTTGCGGCTGCAGCCATTTTCGATCCCAATGGAAATGCTATGCAGTCCAAAGATCTGTTGTATAAAAAAGATGTGATGATTTTGCGAACAAGATATTTGCAAAAATCAAAACCCAATTTTTATCTTTTTAATAAGGCAGTGGAGCAGTTTAAACTATCGCAACAGGTGAAGGAAGAAAACCTGATAGTACTGATCGAAGTCCTGATGAGCAATTTGCTGGAGGATGAAGATCCTGATAATGACAATGACCTGGCAATATTTGCCGCCCGTGCAGAAGAACTTTGCGCCACCGGTAACAATGTGATTGTAGCCAACTTTTCGCGCAATAATAAACTGGCACAGTACCTGGCAAGATGCAAACCCAATAACGTAGGTATTTCTACTAATATTTCTAACCTCAGAATTATTTTCAATTCTAAGAATTACGGAGCCAATTATACACAGGAATTGCTGACATATATTAGTGATGTTTTCAGTAGAAACGTAAAACTATATGCCTATCCCTACCTGAACAAGAAAAGTAATGAAGTGATCACCCTCCAAAATATGCCTGTTTCGCCAGAAGCAAAACCACTTTTCGATTTTTTGGTGATGAATAATTATATCGAAGATATTCAGGGATATGATGTGAAAGATGTGAAGTCTGTATAAAGCGGTTTCAATATTCAGCGTTTCTTTTTTTGAATTAGGCTAAAAATATTTGCAAAAAACTTGGTCATGTCAATTGATTTAGTATTTTGCACTAAAATAATTAGCCATGTCGATAGCCAGCATCAATCTAAAATATTTAAGAAAGCTTCGTGGATGGACTCAGGATGAGTTTTCTGGAAAACTGAACATCAAACGCTCCCTGCTGGGTGCTTATGAAGAACAAAGAGCCGAACCAAGAATTGATGTGCTGGAAACGGTTTGCGATATGTTTAAATTGACGCTGGATGAAATACTTCGAAAAGATCTCAGTGTGAACACAGGAACCGATAATTATCTGGCCAAAAGGCGGGCTTTGAAATTAGCTCCTGTCGTTACACATATTCCTTTTGTTCCAGTAAAAGCGGCTGCAGGTTATTTGTCGGGCTATGCCGATCACGAATTTATCGATGAACTTAATACTTTCACCCTTCCTATGCTGAGTGGTGGAAATTACCGAGCCTTTGAAATATTGGGTGATTCTATGCTTCCTACACCCAGTGGTTCCATTATCGTGGGAGAAAAAGTGGAGGTGTTGGATGCCGTAAAAAATAATACTGCCTGTATTTTGGTTTCTCGCAACGACGGTATTGTGTATAAAAGAATTCAAAAAAACGGTAAAACCAAAAGCCGCCTCACACTGGTAAGTGATAATCCTACATTTCAACCCTATTTCATCAATGCCGATGAAGTGCTGGAGATGTGGGAAGCTCAATATATCATTTCCAAAACCAACACCGGACAGAACTGGAATGTGGGGCAACTGGTAAATATTGTGGCCAACCTACAACAACAGGTAGAAGGCATAAAAAAGAAGAGGAATTAATGTCTTATTTCGATATCCAAACTTTTTTACCAGATAATACGCTCAATGAATCCTTTATTCGAATAGTATCTGAATTTGCCACTGGCAATTTGATAAAAATTGAGTAATTGGAAGAATCTGAAGTCTCCATTTCCACGGGCCATTTCAGGCTTTTTAATTGATTGAATCTTTTGGATGCCCTTGGTTGTTTGGCTAACTCAAGGACATATTTATAAAATTCTGGTGAGGAGTTGGCTACGGTCTGTGGCATCTCTCTCAGGTTTGATTGGGAAGTGGTATCTTCTTTCGTTTGTTCAGCCGGTTCGGTGATTGCGGTAATATCTTCCACTTTCTGGCTCTCTTTGTGGGTGTTTTTTAGATAAAACCATACAGATGCGGCTATTGCCAAAAGACAAAAGACCAGAATAATAATGACTGGTTTTGCTTTTATTCGCTTATTATTTTCATCGATAAATGCCTGGGGAACAATATTCTTTTCTGTTTTAGGTATGGTTTTGGGTTTATCTATATGTTGAAACTTTTCCTTATGAAATTCAAACTTACTATTCATTTTTTTGGTGAGGGTTCCAATGCCTGGAAGAAAGTATGGCTTACCAGTATTGATGAAATCAAGTACGCCAGTAAGTTGTGAATTTAGATCTGATTCGGCAAGCACGCGCATTTTGCCTGTTTCTTTTGAAACAAAGTCAATTAATTTATCATCCAGCGAGGTGATTTTCTTTTGTTCAAAACGAATGTCAAGAGAAATGCTTTCCTTTTTATTTTGCAGAGTTTCAGGGTCAACATTGTTTTCAGCCACAAAAGATCCAATGCCGGGTAATTCCAATTCTTTATTTATTGCCAGATATTTGAGCAGGACAGGAGCAAGTTTCATCTTCTATATTCGTTTTTTTTAAAAGAAAAAGCCCCCTTTTCTATTCCTTAAAATAGTCGAATTGGGAAAGTCTTCTCTTGTAAATTATTGATTGTTATTGAATCTAAATATTTAGTTTTTATCCTTTCGTCAAAAATACGGCAAAACTATAACTTTGCTGAAATGTACATTAAATATACTAAGGCAGAAGAAGAATTTATAAAATATTGGGGAGAGAACCGGTTGAAAAAGAGAAAAGTATTTAAACAAATATTACTAGGTATTCCCTCAGGAGCCATATTAGTGATCGCCATTTTTCTAAATTTTTTTAGTGGCTGGTTTACCCGGGCTACTATGGTCGCCAATTCCGATCCGTCTTTTTTCCCTGTTTTGGTGGTCGCCGCTATTATTATTGTTGCATTCGCTGGTATCTTTACGTCCTACCACAAGTGGGATATCAATGAGAACTATTATAAAGAGTTATTGAGTAAGAAAGATAAACCATTGCCATAAGATGATATTGGCCCTTCTTAAAATATAAAATGAATAAAATGAAAAAACTACTATTCTCACTGGGTATTCCGGTTATGATGTCTCTCATGATAGCTTCCTGTATCAAAAAAGATAAAACCCCTCCCTGCACGCCTAATACGATTACTAGAGACAGACAGGTGATCGACTCGGCTGCTTTGAACAAAGGATGGAACCTAGTTTGGGACTATGATAAATCGGTTTATTATGAAATTGTAAACCCAGGTTCTGGAAGTACACCCTCTACTGACTCTTTGGTGGCGTTTACCGCAATAGGTGAAACACTGAGTGGTGTAGCCATTGCGAATGCTACTGCGGCCACTGCTACCTATCCACTTTCCTATTATAACGATTTGATGCTTACCTATTCCTTATTGCAATTGAAAAAAGGAGGAGTGATTCGAATTGTAATTCCATCTTCTTTGAATGGATATGGTTGTAATCAGGTGCAATTAACCAACGGAACTACGGTACCGGGTAACTCTCAATTTATATATACAATTACATTGACCGATGTAAAAAAACCCTAAGCCAATCCTATTTGAATGGGATTGGATCTTCGCTACCGTCAATAGTCGGATGAGTGTAGTTTTTTCAAATCATCCTTGAAGTGTTTTTTAATAAATAAACAGAATAATACATTTTATGATCAAAAAGTTGATGTTACCTGCTGTGTTGAGTGTTGTTTTACTAGCCATAGGCTGTATCAAAAGTCAGGACAGTGAAACCGCATGTACACTTAAACCCATAGCAGAGGAGATGACGGCTATGACAAAGTTTGCAACAGATAGTGCTATCACCACTACACAGGATGCGAGTGGCATTTTGTACCAGATAATTGAACCTGGAACAGGTGCTACCCCTACTGCCGGTAGCTCAGTTACAGCCCGATATGTGGGTCGTTTTTTATCTGGTAAGGGGTTTGACTCCACCACCACAAAATATCCCGATGGTATTGCATTCCCGCTTAACGGGGTGATAAAAGGCTGGCAATTGGGTATTCCTAAAATAAAGGAAGGTGGCAAAATTAAGTTGATTATTCCTTCCTCCTTGGCTTATGGATGCCAAAACTATTTTTCTATTCCGGCCAATTCGCCTTTGTATTTTTATGTGGAATTAGTGAAAGTTCAATAGTCTGATTGTTTTGATGTTTAAAGTAAAAATGCCCAACCCATTGGTGGGCATTTTTCGTGAGGCATAGGTTCCTTACTGTTGAAAGCCATTTTTCTGGTGTTGAAACAAGTCCCAATATTTGGGTCTCCTGTGGCAATACTGATTCCATCTGTTCTGCTGCCTGTTTCATAAATATATTACTCCTTCATTCTTCCAGATGGGATTACCTTATTTTTGTTTTTTAATTTGATGATGATGCAATACGAGCCTATTTCCGTGTTTGATATGTTGAAAATTGGAGTTGGTCCTTCCAGCTCGCACACACTGGGTCCCTGGAGGGCTGCCGAAAGGTTTATCAATGAGTTGCAGACACAAGAACTACTGGAAAAAGTAGTGCATCTAAAAGTGTTGTTGTATGGCTCGCTAGCCAAAACCGGCGTGGGGCATGGAACAGATATTGCCGTGCAAATGGGTTTGTGTACATACGATCCTGTAAGTTTTGATGTGGAGCAGATTTTCCCATCCATCTCTCAAATTGCCACCGAAAAAAGAA
This sequence comes from Niabella sp., assembly GCA_035434405.1. Classification (GTDB taxonomy): domain Bacteria; phylum Bacteroidota; class Bacteroidia; order Chitinophagales; family Chitinophagaceae; genus Niabella. The sequence continues at coordinate 51,842 of DAORWU010000008.1, forward strand.
TCGCTTTAGGTGGAAACCATCATATTGCCTTTGATCCGACAAAGGATATCGAATTTCTTTTTAAAGAAACACTAGACTATCATTCCAACGGATTAAGATTTGTCGCCACACTCAACAATGGTGACACTATTTCCGAAACTTATTTTTCCATAGGTGGTGGGTTCGTCAAAAAAGAACAGGAAGAAGTGTTGGCGGCAGATACAGCCAGTTTGCCTTTCCCAATCAATAATGCAGATGATTTGCTAAAGTGGTGTATCAAAACCGGATTGCCGATTAGCGATATAGTATTTGAAAACGAACAGGCCTGGAGAAGTGAGGAGGAAATCAGGACGGGCGTGATGAAAATCTGGAACGTGATGAAGGAGTGCATTTATCGTGGTTGCCACGTCAATGGTATTTTGCCAGGAGGACTAAATGTGAGAAGACGAGCCGCCACCATCAATCAAAAATTACTACAAGGAGCCGATTATCAGGATTACGAAAGTTGGATAGCTGCCATTCAAAAAGGGGGCCATGATTTTAAATATATTTTGGATTGGGTGAGTTGTTTTGCTCTGGCCGTCAATGAGGAGAATGCCGCTTTTGGTCGGGTAGTAACGGCACCAACCAACGGATCGGCGGGGGTGATACCAGCAGTACTGCTTTACCATATTATTTTTTGCGATGGCAATGCGGAAGAAAAAATTATCAAATTTCTGATGACAGCAGCCGAAATTGGCAGCATCTTCAAAAAAGAATCCACAATATCTGCCGCAATGGGTGGCTGTCAGGCCGAAATAGGTGTGTCCTCCTCTATGGCTGCCGCAGCCTTGGCCGAAGCCATGGGAAGTACTCAAAAACAGGCACTTATGGCGGCCGAAATCGCAATGGAACACCATCTGGGTATGACCTGCGACCCCATCAAAGGCTTGGTGCAAGTGCCCTGCATCGAGCGAAATACCATGGGGGCCATCAAAGCCATCACCGCCTGCCAGCTTGCCCTGCAAAGCACACCCGATTTTGCAAGAGTAACATTGGACGATGTCATCAAAACCATGTGGGAAACCGCCAAAGACATGAACTTTAAATACAAAGAAACCGCCGATGGTGGCCTAGCGGTGAATGTACCGCTTAGCTTACCAGAATGTTAGACTTATTTTTTACCAGCAGATGAATAGAGGGCATCGGTATTGTGTCACTCACTTCAACACCTGTACATCGCTTATCATAATCCAGAAAGTTTTTCTCATCAAACAAAAAAAATGAATCGCGAACAACTCATTCAACAAATAAAAGTCCGAAAGTCCTATCTCTGTGTAGGATTGGATACGGATATCAATAAAATCCCCACTCATTTGAAAGGCACCGATGATGCGGTTTTTCAATTCAACAAAGACATCATAGATGCCACCCATGATGTATGTGTGTCGTATAAAATCAATACCGCTTTTTATGAAGCACAGGGAGTAGCCGGATGGATGGCCATGCAAAAAACCGTAGAATACATCGGCCAGGAACACTTTAAAATTGCCGATGCCAAACGAGGCGATATTGGTAACACCTCCGATCAGTACGCCAAAGCTTTTTTTGAAACCCTGCCTTTTGATTCGGTGACGGTAGCTCCATATATGGGCAGCGATAGCGTGCAGCCATTTTTAAAGTATGATGGAAAGTGGGCGATTGTGTTGGGCTTAACCTCCAACAAAGGTGCAGCAGACTTTGAACTACAAACGGTAGGAGAGGGAATGCTCTACGAAAAAGTGCTACACACGGTTTCCAGCTGGGGCACAGCAGAAAATACCATGTTTGTGGTAGGCGCCACACAATCCGATGCATTTTTGAACATCAGGAGAATTGTACCAGATCATTTTCTATTGGTGCCTGGTGTGGGTGCTCAGGGCGGAAGTTTAAAAGATATATCGGAGAAAGCCATGAACCAGGATTGCGGGCTGTTGGTAAATGTGAGCCGTGATATTTTATATGCCTCTTCCGGATTCGATTTTGCCACAGCAGCCAGACAAAGAGCCATAAATTATCAAAAGGAAATGGCTGAATATTTGCATGAACTTCAATAAATAACTATATATTTGCGCCTCAGAATTTTTTCTGATTTGTTTTTGAAAATCAGCCATTGAAAAATGTGCAATCAAAAATAATGGTCCGGTAGCTCAGCTGGATAGAGCAACTGCCTTCTAAGCAGTAGGTCATTGGTTCGAATCCAATCCGGATCACCCACTATTGAACCCAATCTTTTGATTTTCAACTGATTGGGTTTTTTATTTTGGTTATGTAGTGCCTATTGTATGAGCTTACAATGCAATATGGTTAAATGTATCTATTCAAGGCAGTAAATCCTGTGGAGAAACTTTTAGAGCTTCTGCTACTCTAAAAAGATAAGAAATTCAGAAGTTGACTTGGCCAGTTTCCATTCTTGCTAATTGTGAATAATCCATGCCGCTTGTATAAGCTAATGCTTCTATAGAAATATCCTGTGATAATCTGATAGATCTTATCTTTTTACCAATTAATATCAAAGCAGATTCATTCACATAATACCCCTTGGATCGAGCTTTCTTCACTTTCCAAAGTGATTAAAATTCAATATTTTGAACAATAGAGAATTCTTTATATTTTTGCTGTGATATTAAAACTATTTGCAACCAAATTTTCTTTAGACCACTGCCAAACTTTCTGTACGACCTAAGAAAAATAGATTTAAAACCTAAGAAAATAAAATATATCCCAAACTATGAGAAAGTATTTTTCTGCTATTTGTTTTACATTATTTTTTGCTCAAATCCTAGTTTCTTGTACTAAAGAAGGTCCTGCCGGAAAAGATGGTACTAGTGGTATTGATGGAATAAATGGGAAAGATGGAGTATCTATTCTTAATGGGTATGGTGAGCCATTAAACATTTTTGGAAAAGAAGGAGACTATTATATTGATATAAAGAATTCGTTATTATATGGTCCAAAATCTATAGATGGTTGGGGAAGAACAGCAATAACACTAAAAGGAAAAGATGGTGTAAATGGGTCTGATGGAGTGAATGGAGCAACAATTTTGGCAGGAGCATATAATCCTACGAGCTATACTGGGAATATTGGAGACTTCTATCTTAACAAAAGTACCTATACTCTTTTTGGCCCAAAAACTACATCGGGTTGGGGAGCTGGCATACTACTAAAAGGAGAAAATGGAAATGCTAATGTAAGGGCATTTATTTTTTCTGATCCTTGGAAGTATGTAAATGGTTTTGTTGGAACTAACATTTTCAGCTTTTCATTATTTCCTAATATTAGTATTAGTGATGTTAAAAATGGTGCAATTGATGTTTATTTAGAAACTAAACGGAGTGATACACTTACTGGAAGTTTTATGGAGCCTGCCGTATGGACCAAAGTTGGTGCAGTCGATGTATATGGAGGTACTGGAATGGAAAGAGTAGTTTTTATGAGATCTACTTTCACTGCCTGGACTTTTGGAAACGATGTTGGAGCAATTGTGGTTATGATTAATTTAGGAACAAATACTATTAAAATATCAACATTGAATCAGGCCAAATACTGGTCTTGTATTAAATCAATTAAAGTTGTGGTTACCACTCCATCTTCAGTTACCTACATGAAAAGACATCAAGGGGCAGTTAATCTTTCAACCATATCAGCTACCAAATAAATATTTATCAGAATAAATTAAATACTATAACATCAATTTAATCAAATGACAAAATTCATCCTTCCGTTATTTTTATTTTTTAGCTTTTTAGCTTTTTCATGTAAAAAAGAAGCCTCAGAAAAGAAAGAAAATATCACTCAATCATTTAATGTAAAACTTAATCTTGGTGGGGAACTTTCAGTTAGTGAATCTTTACTTTCAACAAGTGGTACAATCACTGTTCCAAGATCAGTTTCAACTAACGACTTACTTGGAGTATATATTTTGGCAAAAAAAGATGGTGAAAATACATATTTGGATTATGCTTATGGATTATTTGATAACAGCAACAGCATCAATATTACAATGCTTGCCGGTTATAAATATCAAATAATTGCAAGTGTTGTGATTGATGGGAAGAATAGAATAAAAAAAACAGGGGAGAGTTATGGTCATCCGTTTAACGTTGCCTTGGAAAATAAAATCATTTATTCCAACTCGTTTGGTTTGTATGGTATTTATCGAGGGCCTGCGAAGATTGGGACAGAGCTATTTGTAGGTGTACCGAATGTTGATAGATACTACGGGGCTGTGTCGGATTTTACACCCGGTCAATCCAACTCGTCAATATCTATAAACCTAAAGCGGGTCGTTTTTGGTGCAAAGTTCATTGTTCAAAATCTCACTAATGGTCGAGTTGAAATTCAAATAATAGGCTCCCAGTACGGAAGTAATAAAATTATAATAGATAAAAATATGGAGCCTAAAATTCACGAAGACATTTATACGTTTTTTAATCCCTCAGGTGTCATAGATTGGATCAATGATGGTTATACTGAGCAAATGGAAGTTTGGGTTAACTGGGTTAATGACGCTGGAATCGAGGCAAATATAGCCAAACAACCGGTGACATTTAAAAGGAAAACGCTCACTACAATTACTATAAAAATGACAGATGGCAGTTCTAGTAGTTCGTCGAATAGCCTGTCCATAAATATGGAGCCGGCATCGCCACTTAACGATGGCGGAAATATAAATATTGTACAATAGCTATTAAATCCGATGCACATTTTCTCTTAATTATTGAACCACCAGATGATGTGTATTGTTGGCTCTAAAACCTCATTATTAGTAATAAAGAAAAATATATTAATTGTCTTTGTAGTTTCATTATACCTAATTGCTGCATGCAAAAAGGGCAATGATTCCAGTGGTAAATTATGTACATCATGTACAGCTAGGAAAGCAGGAAAGATAACCTCTCCGTATAAATTTTGTGGAACGATTCAAGAAGTGGAAAATGAGGAAAGAAAATATATTAATTCAAATAGACGTCTAGATGCAAGGGCAAAATGTATACGTAATTAGGCAAGGGGAATAGTTGATTTTTTGAAAAACTTATTTTATAAAAGCATAAAGGCTTTCGGAATTTCTTATTAACTGAACATACATACATTCCTTTCCATATTAGTGCATCCTTGTTAGGGTTTTCACCTTTATCCACATTGCTTACTCACCTAGCAAAGATTCTTTTAATGTGGTGTGGGCTTGAGCCTGGTTTAAACCCAAAGGACTTTAATAATTGACGGGCACAACAAATTGGGCATCGTGATTTTGTTTATACAATTATTTATTCGTCATCACCTGGTAAGTGGGGTCTTCTATAATATTCACGACAATTACGGACTCGGCATTTTTTAGAAGTTGTCTGCAATCCTCACTCAAATGACAAAGGTGTAGTTCCTTGTCTGCCTTCTGGTACTTCTCCGTTATCTTATTCAGTGCTTCAATGGCAGACATATCGGCCACTTTACTTTCCTTAAAATCGATGATTACTTTTTGGGGATCATTGAGAATATCAAACTTTTCCATAAAACTGGTGGTGGATCCAAAAAAGAGTGGACCATAAATTTCATAATGCTTTATTCCGGCTTCATCCACATATTTTCGGGCACGTATCCTTTTGGCACTTTCCCAGGCAAATACCAATGCAGAGATAATGACCCCGGTCAAAACAGCCAATGCCAAATTGTGTAAGACCACCGTTATTGCTGCCACCAGCATCCCGATAAGGATATCATGCCTTGGCATTTTATTAATGATCCGAAAACTTACCCATTCAAAAGTGCCAATAGCCACCATCATCATTACACCTACCAAAGCGGCCATTGGAATTTGTTCTATAATTGGACTTGCTACTAAAATGATAAACAAAATAGTGAAGGCCGCAATGATAGCCGAAAGTCTGGCTCTGGCTCCCGCCCCTATGTTTACCAAAGTTTGGGCCACCATAGCACAGCCACCCATGCCGCCAAAGAAGCCGTTGGTGATATTGGCTATTCCCTGAGCGGCTGCTTCCCGATTGGATCGGCCCTTTGTGTTGGTAATCTCATCCACCATATTGAGGGTCAGGAGGCTTTCAATCAGCCCTACACCAGCCATCACGAGCGCATAGGGAAAAATAATTTTTAAGGTTTCGAAATTGAATGGGATTTGCGGTAAATGAAAGGATGGCATAGACCCACTAACAGATGCGATGTCGATAACTTTTTTGGTGTCTATGTTTAATGCATATACCAATCCAAAAACTACAAGTATGGCTACCAATGAAGCTGGAACCGCTTTGGTGATTCTGGGTACTATAAATACAATGGCGATGGTAAGCAGGGTTAGCCCTGCCATGATATACAAAGAAGTGCCCTGCATCCAGTCTTGAACGCCATGTTCTACTACTTTGAATTGGGCAACCTGTGCCATAAAAATTATGATGGCAAGGCCATTTAGAAAGCCGTACATCACAGGTTGCGGTATCAGGCGAACAAATTTGCCGAGCCTAAAGAGTCCCACCATCAATTGAAGGCATCCTGCTAAAATCACAGCAGCAAAAAGGTACTCAACACCATGCGAAGCAGCCAATGCGATCAGTACCACTACAGTAGCGCCAGCACCTCCGGAAACCATGCCCGGTCTGCCTCCTAAAATGGCTGTAACAATACCCATCAGAAAAGCGGCATATAGTCCGGTTAAGGGGGAGAGTCCAGCCAAAATAGCAAAGGATAAGGATTCGGGAATCATGGTCATAGCCACAGTGAGGCCAGCCAAGACTTCATTTTTGAAATTTATCTTTTGTTTGAAATCAAACAGATTGATAATTTTTTGCATACAGTTGGTAATTGGAATTCGCAAAGAAAAATATACGGGAAAGATTTCTGAACGCTATCAAAAAGCCCAAAACCCCATGTTGAATTTTTGGCAAAATAGTCTGAATGAAGACAGAAATATAACCTTTTGGATGTATGACTTTCCTTTGTTTGAAAAATGCGAAAATACAATTTGTGTGTTTATCGACATCCCAATCCTTCAACCTATGATAACAGGTTCTGGCGTAATAAAAATTCCAGTTGTTCATTGGACAGAAGAAGCTGATCCGTTAAGGTTTTCCCTTTCCTTTTTATAGTATATAATTCTATTGCCTTCAGAATGGTAGATTTCAACTCTTCCTCCTTCCATGGCTTTTGTAGATATTTGTACACCTGTCCCTGGTTGATGGCATCAATCACCGCATTGATATCTGCATAACCAGTCAGTAGGATTCTGATACAGTCAGGATATTGGTCTATGATGGAGGCAAGAAATTCGGTACCCAGCATACCTGGCATACGCTGATCAGTAATCAAAACATGAATCTCCTGTTCGTCCAGAATCTTTTTGGCAACGATGGTATTTTCTGCCAGAAAAATATTGAATTCTCTTCTGAATGCTGCTTTAAATGCATTTAGATTATGTACTTCATCATCAATGTATAGTATATTTGTGTATGTTGGATTCTCTGGCATGGAATGTATTTACAAAACTAATCTTTCTTATACGCTAAAACTAAATATGAGAGTTGATCCCTTTGAACCAATTTATAAACCTTTGTTGTTTAAGGCTAAAGAGGTGAATGAAATTGAATTGACAGCCAGTTTGATTCAGAAATATGGCAGCCTACATGTCTGCAACACAATCTCCCAACAACTCACTGAGTTAATAAAATTAAGGAATCCCAGCCAAGTGCTGACGAAAATTCAGATAGAAAATTTGATAGAAGATTTTTTAGCTGGCGAGACCTTGGAAAATTATGGTAATTGGGTTTTTTTCCCATGGCTGAATAAGCTTGTTCGTGCATTGGAAAAAGAAGATTTTATTTCAGTGCGAACCAATCGGAACATGTACAAAATCACACAGGAGGAAATAGATGTTCTATCAAAAAAAAAGATCGGGATTATTGGCTTATCAGTTGGTCAGGCTATTGCGTTAACAGCTGCTACCGAAAGAATTTGTGGCGTAATGCATCTGGCAGATTTTGATGTGTTGGAATTGGGTAACATGAACAGATTGAGTGCCGGAATACAGGATATTGGTATATCGAAAGTAATTCTTGCTGCAAGAAAAATAGCTGAGTTGGATCCCTATATCCAGGTTACCTGCTTTACAAATGGAGCCAGAAATGAAAATATGGATGCTTTCTTTTCTCAAAATGGGCCGATCGATATTCTTGTGGAAGAATGTGATAGCATTGATGTTAAGATACTCAGTAGGTTAAAGGCTAAAGAATTGGGTGTTCCTGTGGTGATGGACACCAATGATAATGGCATGATAGATATTGAAAGATTTGATCTTGAACCGAACAGGCCTGTTCTGCATGGTCGCATTGCTGAACTGGAATCTATGGCTCCTGAACAACTCGTAGAAAAGTTGGGTATGCTGACAGTAGAGGAAAAAATAGGATACCTTGCCAGCATCATCGGTATGGAGAATGTGTCTAAAGAAATGCTGGTGTCGCTTGGAGAAATGAACAAGTCCATTACCGGTTGGCCACAGCTTGCTTCTGCCGTCAATCTTGGAGGAGCAATTATTACAGATGTATGCAGAAGAATTCTACTAAATAAATTGAAAGTTTCTGGTAGGTTTTTTGTAGGATTAGAACAAATTATCCAGTAAGATCCTTAAAATTTTCATTGATGATTCATATCAGAACTTTTAAAGCTCCGGATGATCCAGAGGCCTGTCAAAGGTTTTTAACAGGCCACCGAACCCTGTTGGAAATATTCGGAATTGCAAAAATCACCTCCAACCGCCAAGACTGGATGGAGGATGAGGATACTATTGTCATATTGGTAGAAGATAAGGAATCCAAAAAAGTGTACGGCGGTGCCCGTTTGCAGATGGCAACAGGTAAGTATCAGTTGCCAATAGAAATTGCCCTTGGCCTGTATGATGAAAAAATATACTCGATGGTGGAAGAGGATCGAAACAACGGCGGAACAAGTGAATTGTGTGGGCTTTGGAATTCTAGAGAAGTAGCAGGAATGGGGGTAGGCAGTTATATGTTGTCACGAGTGGGTGCTACCATTGCATCACAATTGCCCATTTCTAGTATTTTTGTATTGTGTGCACCGATCACGGTACGTATGGGGCAGCGAGTAGGTGCCGTGGTGGAAACGGACTTGGGCAACAATGGATTGTTTTATTATCCCAAGGATGACCTTATTGCCACTGCCATGCGGTTGCGCAATATTTATGATCTTGGAACTGCCAGTCCCATTGAAAGGACTAAGATATTGTCATTACGTAAAAACCCTCGCCAAATTATTGAAGAGGCCGGACCCAGAGGAACAAATCCTATTGAGTATGACCTGAGTATTCCAAACCTATTCCCTCATGTTCAATCTTAAAAGATATTTCAAATTAATATTGTTATTGGTTGTATTGCTGGTCTTGAACAGAACAATAGTTTATGCCATCAATGATCCCGAAAGTATGAGCATTGACTCTGGTGTTAGCATTTATTATGAAAATGGAACCCAGTTAAGTATTGAAGATGCCGCAAATGCCAGGTACACAAAGTTGGAAAAAGGCATTGTCAATTTGGGCCTTCAAAATAATGGCTTTTGGCTCACTTTCACAGTAACCAATCGGTTTAAAGAGGAAAAGTTGTATCTAAAAATAGCTCAACCAGCAATAGACAGAATTACGCTTTATTACATTAGTTCATCGGATACCAACTATGTCGTTAAAGATCTGGGGGAGGACAAACCATTCAACGAAAGAATAATCAAAAGCCCCAACTATATTTTTCCAGTGAACATTGCTCCTGGAAAAACTGGGAAGTTTTTTCTTCGTATAAAATCATCTGATCCGGTACAGATACCAATAACCCTCAAAACAGCAAAAGGGATCTTTCAGGATGAAAACGAAACGGCACTCATTTTTGGTATTTATTTAGGTATAATCGTCATCATGATTCTGTATCATTTAATGATATATACAACAGTAAAAGATCAGTCTTACCTGTACTATGTGCTTTTTATTATCGGTGTTGGGTTGAGTCAGATTACACTAAGGGGATACGGGTTTCAGTATTTGTGGCCCCGATTTCCCATTATGGCCCACTACAGTACGATCATCGTGCCGTTTTTTTCCGGCATTACAATGGCCATGTTTTTGAAAAAGTTTTTACAAACCAAAAAACTTGTACCCAGCTGGAATATTGGTATAAACCTATTTGTGGGACTATATTGTTTGAGTTGTATAACAGGATTGTTTTCTAGTTTCACCATTGGTGTTTTGCTTTTGCAGGTTGCAGCTTTTTCCGGTTCCATATTTTGCCTGGCTCTTGGATTCGTATTGGTAAGAAAAAAATATCGCCCGGCCACTTTCTTCATGATCGCTTATTCCGTTTTTTTTGTAGCCATTATACTCTTCGTTTTGTCCAATTTTAATGTTATCCAGTATAACCGATTTACTGCATTTATACTTGAAATAGGATCTGCCATACAAATAGTTCTACTATCTCTGGCTTTGGCAGATAAGATTAATACGTACCGAAGAGAACAATTTGCGGCAAGGCAAGAAGCATTAAGCATTTCATTGGAAAATGAGCGACTGATCAGGGAGCAAAATATTTTTTTGGAAGCGGAAGTGAATAAGCGAACCCAGCAATTGGTACAAGCCAACAACGATCTGACGGAAGCCCTGTCCACCTTAAAGAATACGCAGGCGCAATTGGTAAATTCGGAGAAAATGTCTTCTCTTGGGCAACTCACAGCAGGAATTGCTCATGAAATAAATAATCCTATTAATTTTGTTACGGCCAATATCAAACCATTACAAATGGACATAGAGGATCTGCAATCCATTATTCTTAAATACGAACAGATGGATCTAACTGATAATGTGCCTCTGCAGATGGAGGCAGTAGAAGAATATAAAAAACAAATAGATTTTGATTACCTGAAAAAAGAAATAGAAATATTGCTTGCCGGTATCAGCGAAGGGGCAAATCGTACCGCAGATATAGTAAAAGAACTACGGAATTTTGCCCGGGTGGATGAAGACCAAATGAAGTTTACAGATCTGGAAAATGGCATCGATTCCACGCTCCTGATACTTAAACATAAACTCTCCGCTGATGTACAGACGATAAGAGAAAAGGGAGGTATTCCTTTGGTGGAATGTATTCCAGGAAAAATGAATCAAATATTTATGAACATTATTGTAAATGCACTTGATGCCATGAAAATAAATGTAAGTAAAAGGCTTCATAGTAGGTTGCACATCAAAACATGGACAGAAAATCAGGAGGTGCATATTTCTTTCAAGGACAATGGAACTGGTATCAGCGAGGCAAGGCTCAATCAAATATTTGATCCTTTTTTTACTACTAAAGAGGTAGGGGAAGGTACAGGACTAGGGTTGTCTATTACCCAGAGTATCATAAAACAGCACAACGGAACTATTAAAGTAGTAACAAAAGAAGGCGAAGGATCTGAATTTATTATTATATTGCCTATCACTCAGACCAAAAAAATAAATTGATCAAAATGCCCTCTATCAAAGTATTATATGTAGATGATGAGCCGTACAATCTGGAGTCTTTCAGAGCTATGTTCCGACGGCAATATGAAATATTCACAGCAAGTTCGGCAATGGAAGCCTATGACATACTTGAAAAAACAGAAGTCCATGTAATAGTGTCCGACCAAAAAATGCCCGATATAACAGGGGTAGAATTTTTCAAAAGCTTAAAGGAGAAATATCCCGATCCGTTGCGCATACTGGTAACAGGATTTGTAGATGTTCAGGTATTGGCCGATGCGATTAATCATGGGGATATTTATCATTATATTACCAAACCCTGGAATGACTTGGATTTGAAACAAAGTATAGCCAATGCCTATGAAGCCTATGCTGCCAGAGCCTCACTGAAAGAAAAAGTGATCAGCCTGCAAAGATCCAATGATGAGCTGAACAGGTTTGTTTATAGCATTTCCCACGAGTTAAGAGCACCCCTCACATCGGCCATTGGTATCATAAATCTCATAAAACTGGAAGACCTCTACCATAGTTCAGGAAGCTACTGGGAACTGATGGAAACCTGTATAAAAGATCTGGATTATTATATCAATAATATTCTGGATTATTATAAGAATAGCAGGTTTGAGGCAGAACGAGAAAATATCGATTTTCAAGCACTAGTGGATAGGCTCATAAGTATTCATAAAAAATCGGATCTGGATGTCAAATTTTTTACTGATATAGTGCAGGAAAATACTTTTTTTGGAGATAAATTCAGGACTGAATTAATTTTCAGCAATCTTATTTCCAATGCCATCAGGTATCAAAATCCAGAAGAGACTGATAAGAAAGTTGACGTACTGATACGTGTCAATGCTAAGGAAGCCCTCATAAATATTGTAGATAATGGGGTGGGCATTCCAAAAGAAATACATGACAAAATATTCAATCAGTTTTTTAGAGGACAGAGCGAAAAAGGAACCGGGCTGGGATTGTTTATTTTAAAAGAAGCGCTTTCTAAGCTGAACGGATCCATCACAGTGGATTCATTGCCAAAAGCCGGGAGCCGCTTTATTGTACGATTACCAAACAATGTATAAATTTTTAAATCAAAAGAGATGATAAGCAATGGTATCTAAGTTCAACCAACCCCAATCTATCATGCTGATAGATGATAACAAAGTGGCTTTACTTCTTTGTAGAAAAATCATTGAGAAGGTGAACATTTTTGATGAAATAATTTCCTTTCAAAATCCTATATATGCCATTCGGCACTTGCAGGCTTTGGAAGCTAATAAAGATTTGTTGCCAGACATCATACTTTTGGATTTGCAAATGCCCGAGATGGATGGGTTTGAGTTTCTGGATCATTTCAAAAATATACAAAAAGAATATCGGCAAAATAGCCATATACTTATTCTTACCTCTTCTATTGATGAAAACGATGCAGAAAAAATCAGGAAGCAGAAAATTGTACACAAACTACTAGACAAACCTCTGATGCTTGACACCATCATATCCATCATCAATGAGCTATATCCATCTTTTGAGTATCCGCTAAGAGGATATAAAGGGACGCTATAAATTGGCAAATAAATAAGAAGGAATAACGATCAACTTGTGCCAGTTAAAATAGAACATAATCGAGTATAATCATTCTGTTGGATCAGAACGAAAGAGTGGAGTGGGAAGTCATTCTATCTGTGCATTTTGGTCTAGCCTTCAAGTGGTAAATTTTCATTTGCATCTAACTACCTAAACAGCAAGGAGGCAATCAGCAAAGTGAAAAGTATATTGAAGAATTGTGCTACCAAAAAGGCCACTACCGGTTTTCGGTTTTCCACTCCTATTAAATCTCTGAAATTGGTTTCCAGCCCGATGGTCGTAAAGGCCAGCGCAAACCAGAGCAACTGTATATTTTTCAAGGGGGCTTTTACGGCTGCCACAGTATCTGCCGACAATAGGAAAGAGAAGATTAAGGAGGCTAATATAAAACCAATAACAAATTTTGGAAATCGATTCCAGATCACTTTCAATCCGGGCTTTTCAAAGGCAACATCCTTGCTTTTTTTGCTGTAAGACCAATACACCGAAATAGCAAATGCTGCAACGCCCAATAAAACATTCTGCGAGAATTTTACAATGGTACTCACCTTCAGAGCCGTTTCTCCCACCAAAGTGCCCGATGCCACCACTGCTCCAGTAGTGTCAATGGTCCCTCCAAGCCAGGCTCCAGTTACCTCTTCGGTTAGTCCCATAGCTCTTGCCAGGTAAGGCATGGCAATCATCATGGGCACTGCAGTAATCAATACCAGCGACACAATTAGCGAAAGTTTTTTAGAGTCGCCTTTGATGGCTCCAGAGGTGGCAATAGCTGCCGACACGCCACAGATAGACACCGCACTGGATAGCATCAGGCTCATTTCCTCATCCACTTTTAGTTTTTTGCAAAGCCAGTATGCAAAATACCAAACCGCTAGCACTACTGCCAGTGCCTGGATCAATCCTAACGAACCCGCTTTCAGGATATCGGAAAAGATGACATTGGTGCCTAATATCACCAAACCAATTTTTACAAAAAACTCCGAGGCCCCAGGCTCTTTCAACCAGGTGGGTAGTTTGAAAACATTCCCAATCATCAGGCCCAAAGCCAGACAAAAGATGACGGTTTCCATATTCAGCACCTTCACTCCCTGATGATCGCCAACCAGTGAAGCTATCATTGTAAGCAGATATATTATGGGAAAGGCTTTAGCCATTTTCCCAACGGGTTTTCCCAAAATTACTGCACCCATCAACGCTACAAAATAGACATATACAAATTGAAATAAAATGTTTTTAAGATTCTGAAATCCGAAAATTTCAGTACTCAACGACGACCAGTTGTTCCAACTGTAGGTGGGTGGGGTGATAACCAATCCACAAAGGGTGGAACCAATAATGAAAAATCCCAACAGAACCACTACCCAGTCTTCGCCAATTGTTATTCTTTTTAATCCCATGTTTGAATGCTTTGGGGTTAAAGATAATGAAGTAAAGTATGATGTTTTAGGGAAAGATGATCTTGTGTGATTATATTTATGTAGTGCATTCATTGGGCATGTTTAAGGAGTAGCTGCATTGTTTGTACATGCACTACGATCAAATATTAAGATACAGTTTAAGGAGTACAATCCTAAATAATCAGATGCTATGGTTTAAATTAGCAGCAAAATTTTTGTATGCAAAAAAAATGGAGTCTATCTTTTTTTCTAGTGCTACTTTTTACTTATGCACAAGCTTCAAAAGTGGATACAGTAGAAACGGTAAGCCAGTCAATGAATAAAAAAATAAAGGCAGTAATCATTACGCCCGATCATTATGTAAAAAGCAAAACCTATCCGGTTGTGTATCTGTTGCATGGCTACAGCGACAATTATGCAAGATGGTCCCGATCCGAAGCTGTTTTGCAGGCATCTGATCTATATAGCATGATTATTGTTTGTGCCGATGGTGGTTTTAGCAGTTGGTACTGGGATAGTCCGGTGGATCCTTTGTATAAATATGAAACGTATGTGTCAAAAGAATTGGTGTCATGGGTGGACGAAAACTATGCCACCATAAGATCTGCCAAAGCCAGAGCTATTGCTGGTTTGAGCATGGGAGGGCATGGGGCACTATATTTAGCGATCAAACATCCAGATGTGTTTGGAGCCTGTGGCAGCATGAGTGGTGGCGTGGACATTCGCCCTTTTCCAAACAATTGGGACATGGCCAAACGGCTGGGTCGCTATGCCGAGTTTCCTGAAAGATGGGAAAAGAATACTGCCATCAATATGCTCTATCTGATTCAACCCAAGACACTGGACATCATTATTGATTGTGGCACCGAAGATTTTTTTTATAATGTAAATGAAGAACTACATCGCCAAATGCTTTTAAGAAATATTCAGCACGACTATATTACCAGACCCGGAGGGCATACCTGGCCTTATTGGCAAAATGCCGTGAGTTATCAGTTGATGTTCTTTAATAAGTTTTTTAATAAGAAATAATAATAAATTGTTGATGATTTTATTACCCCAAACAAAAGGCACAGATGGCACAACAGGAATTTGAAAGACTAGTAAATATTTTGGTTGATTTGCGCGAAAAGTGTCCCTGGGACAGAAAGCAAACCATACAATCGCTTCGTCAGATGACGATAGAAGAAACGTATGAGTTAGCCGATGCGATTATAGATGAAGACTGGAAAAATATAAAAGAAGAATTGGGGGATCTGATGCTGCATCTTGTTTTTTATGCCAAAATTGCCTCAGAGCAAAATAGGTTTACGATAGAAGATGTGGTTACTGGTATTTGTGAAAAGTTAATCCTTCGCCATCCACATGTCTATCCACCCCAAGTGGCACACGCAGATCTGGCGCAGGTGCGAGACGAAGAAGATGTGAAAAAGAATTGGGAAAAAATAAAATTGCAGGAAGGAAAAGAATCTGTATTAAGTGGAGTGCCTGTTTCACTACCGAGCATAGTAAAAGCCATGAGACTGCAGGAAAAAGCAAAGCAGGTGGGCTTCGAGTGGGAGACAAAGGAAGATGTGTGGCTGAAAATAGAAGAAGAGCTGGGTGAGCTAAGGGAGGTAGTGGATACTGCTTCAAAAGAAAGACAAGAAGAAGAGCTGGGTGATCTGCTGTTTTCTATTGTCAACTATTCCAGATTTTTGAAAATAGATGCAGATGCCGCTTTGGAACATACCAACAAAAAATTCAAGCGACGATTTATGGGCATGGAGAAAATGGCCCATGCAAACGGCAGCACACTAAATGATATGACACTGTCAGAGATGGATGCCATCTGGAATAATATTAAGCAAGCAGAAAAATAGCATGTACAAGCATGAAATAAATAGTAATGATAGAAACTACCTCATTCTGGTAGGAGGGATCCTCCTTTTTATTATTACTTTTTTTTTCAAATCATTTTCCATTAGTGATGTTTCTATCGATCATCAGGTAAAAAAATTGGAGCAGCAATTGCATCGGCAGGAACAGGATGCTGTGAAGCTCTTAGCTGACTCCAACCTAATCAGTAAACTGACCAACAAGAATGAAACAATTGCCGATTTAAATGAGCTGCACACCAAACCCTATTTTTTGTATGTCTATAAGAATTATGCAGACTCGCAATACTTAAGGTTTTGGAGTACCGATCTGGTCATGCTTCCGGACAGTGTTTTAGACAATAGTAAAGCAGAACAGTTTGTTCATTTGCAAAATGGATATTATTATGTGCATCGCCTCAAAGACAAGAAAGATGTAAGCCTGAGCATTTATTTCGTGGTTCTTGTGAAGTCCGACTTTTTTGTTTCCGACAATCATTTTGTGCAATCATTTCCATTAAACCGAGCATTGGATGGCATTGCGGTGGTCAGCGATAAAGCCACTTCTCTTGAGTTGAAGTCATTATCTGGAAAGGAAAGAATTTACCTGAAGCAAAAACCAAACACTAGTATTGGCAGTACCAGTGTTTTTACAATTCTGGTCAGGCTGCTTGGTTTTTTTCTGATTTTTGTTGCGCTTTATTTTTTACTGAACAGAAAGTTTTCAGGCAGAAATGCCTGGCAGAGAGTATTTCTCCTGATTTCTTTGCTGATGGTAGTACGGTTGTTTTTGTATGTGTTCAAACACCTTCTTGGTCTGGATAATACGGCTTTGTTCGATCCACAAGTTTATGCCAGCAATGCGCTTCTTCCCAGCCTGGGAGATTTGCTCATCAACAGTCTTTTGTTTTGGTGGCTGGCTGTTTATCTCTGGAAAAAAATTCAGATTTTTGAAAAGTTTAAGTCTGCCTTTCAGATACAAAGGATAAACCTAACACAGGGCGTGCTGGCTATTCTGATGCTGCTGGCTCTTAGTTTTACCTGTATCAACATCATCAATGGGCTCATTTCTAATTCTAAAATTTCTTTTGATGTTACCAATTTCTTTAGCCTGAGTGTTTTTACATTTATAGGGCTAATGATCATCGTGTTCATAGGAGTTGGGTTTTTGAACAGTGCTCGTATCCTTTTTTGGTTTTTGTTCAGGGCTTTTGGAAAAAAAAAGCATTGGATATATGTTCTGATGAGCCTATTGGGATTGATTTATATTGCCATTTTTGTAAGCCATGCAGAAGCAAGGTTCAATATACTCTATCTGTTGTGGGTACTGGCATTCACCTTCTTATTTAATCATGAATACTGGCTAAACAAATTTATCAGATTCAACATCCCTAGTGTGGTGCTATGGGTGATCCTCTTTTCTTTAAGCATAAGTGCTTTGTTGTTTACAGAAATTAATAAGGCAGAATTAAGACAAAGAAAAGTGTTTATAGAAAAACTAAATACACAAACCGATCCATCCACCGAGCGGCTGATTAATATTGCACATGCCTTTCTGGATAGTAATTTTTTTAGAAATAATTTTTATAGATTCTACGCCGAACCCGAAAACAGATATTTAAGAGATAGTATTCTGTCAAATAATTACGCCAGGTATTTGAAAACTTTTACAGGAAGGTTATATCTCTATGATAGCCTGAATAAGCCTTTGTTCAATACCGATAGTTTGTCCTACGAGTCTGTGAACACAATAGTGTCGCGGTTGTCCAAACCAACCGACCAGCCGGATTTGTTTTTCTATGAAACCGCTTATGACAAGTTTGCCTATATCACCTATCGAGAAGTGAAAGATCTTTTAGGGAAAAAAATAGGTACGGTGGGTATTGTGTCGCAACCCAAACAGTTCTCCAATGTTTCCATGAGTCCTCAACTCTTTCGACAGTATAAAGATTGGGAGTTTACAAATTCTGTGGTATATAATTATGCTATTTATGCTAACAGATTGCTGGTGTCTTCTTCCAAGAAGTATCCATTCACTTCTACCATCGAAGAGTTTGAAGTGCCACGCTATCGTTTTGAACTAAGAGAGCAAGAAGGCTATAGCGAACTGTGGTATCGGCCAGGTAAAAACAAAGTGATTGTGATGACCAGAAAGAATGAGCGATGGACTCAGTTTACATCGCTTTTTTCCTATTTGTTCTGTGCTTTTCTTTTTATGATGGCATTGATACAATTATCCTCTGGATTACTGAGTGTGGTACTGAAAGCTAGCTTGTTCAGTAGGCGAATGAAATTAGTTTCCAGCATTCGTTCTCAGATTCATAGTACGTTTATTCTTATCACAGTATTGTCGTTTATAGTGATTGGTGTGGCAACCATTTCATTTTTTACAAAAAGTTTTAACGATGCAAACAAGGAAAGATTGGGAAGAACAATGGACATCATGCTCAATGAAATGCAATCGCAGAAAGAGCTGACAACCCTAATCTATGAGCAAAGAAGTCACCAGGACTCTACCCGAACCATAGAGTTGCAAAGTATTTTAAAACGAGTGGCCGATATTCATGGACTGGATGTGAACGTGTATGACTACTCCGGAATGCTGATTGGAACCAGCCAGCCTTTTCTTTATGAGAATGGATTTCTGAGTCCATTGATGGATCCACGGGCCTACTACTATCTCTCTCAGCTAAGACATATCCAACACGCACAAACCGAGCAGGTTTCAAATTTGCAATTTACCAGCATGTATGCACCCATGCGTAATAGCAGTGGTGCGTTTTCTGCTTATTTAAGCATTCCATATTTTACTTCTCAACAGGAACTGAGTGATGAGATTTCAAAATTCCTGATTACACTGATTAACCTGAATGCCTTTATTTTTCTGATTACAGGGCTGGTAGCCTATTTAATAGCCAACTATATTACAAGATCTTTTGCTGTTATAAAAGATAAGATGATGCATGTGAATTTATCCAGACACAATGAGATGATATCCTGGGAAAAAAATGATGAGATTGGCGGCCTGGTGGCGGAGTATAACAAAATGGTAGCCAAGTTGCAGGAGAGTGCCGCCATGTTGGCAAAGTCGGAAAGACTGGAAGCTTGGAGAGAAATGGCCAGACAAGTGGCGCATGAAATAAAAAATCCACTTACACCCATGAAGCTAAGTCTGCAATACCTGCAAAGGGCGGTGGACAATAACCAATCGAATGTGGTTCTTCTGGCGGCCAATGTATCTAAAACCTTGGTAGAGCAAATTGATCATTTGTCAAAAATTGCGGCTAATTTTTCTCAGTTTGCCGATATCAATAAAGGGAAGAAAGAGATTTTTGATCTGCATGAAATGCTTCAGTCCCTAGTGGCAATTCACAACAGTAATCCTATGTTGGTACTATTGTGGTTGCCGGTTTCTGAACCCATATTTGTATTGGCCGACAAAACACAAATGAACCGGATGTTTACCAATCTCTTTGCCAATGCTATTGAAGCCAGACGAGAGGATACTCCCTGCAAACTGATCATTCAGGAAAGACTGCAAACAGGAAAAATTCTCATTAGTTTTCGGGACAATGGCACTGGCATTACAGATGAAATGAAGGAGAAAATATTTATGCCCAATTTCACTACCAAAAGTTCTGGCACCGGACTTGGGCTGGCTATGTGCAAAGGCATAGTGGAAGGGGCGGGCGGTGAGATCTATTTTGATTCGATACTCCATGAAGGTTCCACTTTTCATGTACTATTACCGTTGGTCGATTAAAGGCACAAAAAAACCGATTGCAAGCGCAACCGGTTTTCAAATAATGGTTATTTGAGAATTATTTTGCAGAATCAGCTGGAGCTGCAGTTGCAGTAGTATCAGTTGATACAGTAGCACCAGAATCAGCAACAGGAGCAACAACTTCAGGAGCTGGAGCTACAGCAGTTGTATCAGTTGTAGCTTCTTCAGTTGTAGTTTCACCACTGTTACAAGCTGCGAAAGAAATAGCGATCAATGCAATTGCGAATAATTTTTTCATGATTGTCTTTTTTGTAATTTGAAAATTATAATTTGAGTATTAATACCAAAAAGACAAAGAGGTAACCCGAAACTTGAAATATTTTTTTTTAAAGTTTATCTGTTGATCTATAGACACTTACAAGTTGAATTTAAATATATATCATTTTTTTTCCAAAAAATCCGGTCTTAGGGTGTCGAAAATGGTGATTTTGGGTTCCTCATTGGTCACCAGATCCAGCAGTGTGATTTTTTCCAGCAGATTGTTCACCGTCATTTGAATCATTTGCCACAACGACCTGGAAGAGCAGTCCACCGAATTGGTACAAAACCTCATCACCGCACCATCCGCATCGGTAAATTCTTTTTCGAAAGAAGAGCCCAATGCTTCCAAAACTTGCTTAATGACAATGGCCGAAGCTGGTTTGGCCAGCACATAGCCACCTTTGTTACCAGGTGTACTTCTAATGAAATTGGCCATTCTCAAAAGGCGGGTAAGTTTGGCAATGTAATGCTGGCCCAATTGCTCGGTTTCACTCAGTTGCGGAATGCTCATACCTTCGCTGTCCTTGCAGGAGGCAATGCGTATCAGTATTCTCAACCCGTATTCTTCCTGTGCTGTTATTTTCAAAATATTTGTTTTTGAGGTGGGTTTGAATTTTGATGGTAGAATGTTTCAATACATTCCTACCAATGCTATAAAAATCCTAATTCCAATTGAGCTGCTTCACTCATCATAGATTTGTCCCATGGTGGATCCCAGGTAACGGTGACTATCACGTCATGTACGCCCTCTAAAGCTCTTACTTTATCATCCACTTCCACCGGAAGTGTTTGTGCCACCGGACAACTGGGTGCCGTAAGGGTCATTAACACAAAAGCATTCCCATCTTCATTCACTTCCACTTTGTATATAAGCCCCAGTTCATAAATATTTACCGGCAACTCAGGGTCGTAGATGGTTTGTAAAACCTCAATTATTTTTTCTTCTATTGCTTCCTGATTCATCACTTAAAATTTAGAATTCATTTCTTATTAGTTGATTTGAGCCTCAAACCTCAAACTTCAAACCTCAAACTTCAAACTCTTAAATGCCAATGCATAATGTTTCATCTGCTTCACCATCGCCAGCAAACCATTCGATCTTGTTTGAGCCAGATGACTGGTCATGCCAATCTTATTAATAAAATCCATTTCGGCATTTAATATTTCATCCGGTGTATGCCCGCTAAGCACTCTAATCAGCATACTGATTAATCCTTTCACAATGATGGCATCACTTTCGGCCTGATAGAAAACTTTTCCATCTTCAAAATTGGCCACTAACCAAACCGTAGACTGACAACCACGCACTTTGTTTTCATCCTTTTTGAATGCCTCCGGTAAGGGTGCCAGTTTTTTACCCAAGTCAATGATATATTCATATTTATCATCCCAACTGTCAAACAGTGAAAATTCTTCTACTATTTCGGCTTCTGTTGCTGCTATGCTGTGGTTCATTTATAGTTTCTTTTGAATTTTTACCTAAGCACTTTTACTGCTCTTTTCAAGGCATCCATCATACAATCTATTTCTTCCTTCGTGTTGTACAAAGCAAAAGATGCCCTGATGGTGCCCGGAATACAAAACCGGTTCATCAAGGGTTCGGCACAATGATGTCCTGTGCGAACGGCAATACCTTTGTTGTCCAATAAAATGCCCACATCTTGCGGATGTACACCTTCTATGACAAAGGAGGCTACCGATACTTTATGCTGATTGTCTCCAATAATTTTTAGCCCGTCAATTTCTTTCAAACGGGTAGTGGCATAACTTAGCAAAGCGTCTTCGTGCTGCCGAATATTTTCTTTACCAATAGTTGTAATATAGTCTAATGCTGGCTTCAGCGCAATGGCATCGGCTATATTGGGCGTACCGGCTTCAAACTTATAAGGCAGTTCGTTGAAAGTTGTTTTTTCAAAGCTTACTTCCTTAATCATTTCACCGCCACCATTAAACACGGGCATGGCATCTAAAATAGATTTTTTGCCATACAAAATACCCATACCTGTCGGTCCTAGCACCTTGTGTGATGAAAAGGCAAAAAAATCGCAATCCATTTGTTGCACATCAATATCCAAATGCATGGTACTTTGGGCACCGTCAATCAATACGATGGCACCATGATCATGTGCAAGCTTAATAATTTCCTCCACCGGGTTCACCGTACCCATTGCGTTGGAAACCTGATTTACGGCCACTAATTTGGTGCGTTCGTTCAGTAGTTTTTTGAAACTGTCCATATCCAGTTCGCCGCTATCCGTAATGGGGATTACCTTAATTTTTGCACCGGCTGTTTCGGCCACAATTTGCCAAGGAACTATATTGGAGTGGTGCTCCATGCCGGAGATTATGATTTCATCGCCTGCCTTCAGGTTTTGTCTGCCCCAGGTATAAGCGACTAAGTTGATACTTTCGGAAGTGCCTTTTGTATAAATAATTTCCTCTCTGTGGGCCGCATGGATGAAATGCTGAACCGTATCCCGGGTCGCTTCAAAATCCGCAGTAGCTTCTTCTGCCAGCGAATGAATTCCCCGGTGCACATTTGCATTGTTCTGCGTATAATAATGCACCAAGGCATCTATCACCGACTGAGGTTTCTGAGTAGTGGCGGCGTTGTCGAAATACACCAGTGGATGTCCCTTTACTGTACGGGACAGAATAGGAAAATCTTTTCTAATATCGGTTATTGAAGAAATCATGCTTATTTATATTGCCAAACCAAATAGGAGAGGGGTGAAAAATAAAAGAGAATACAAAATAAATAAATTCGTATTCTCTTTCATTCTAATTACGAATTTATATTACAAACTCAATTGCTTTTGCACCAGTTCATCCACATACAAACGAATGGCACTGGGCTTTATTTTTTCCAAAATATCTAAAGCAAAACCCTGTAGCAGCAAGGCTTTGGCTGTTTTGTCTGAAATGCCTCTCGACTTCATGTAGAATAAAGCTTCTTCATCCAACTGACCTACGGTGCAGCCATGAGAACATCTAACATCATCTGCAAATATTTCTAACTGAGGCTTTGTATTCACCGAAGCATTTTCCGACAATAAAATATTTTTATTGCTTTGGTAGGCATTGGTCTTTTGTGCAATTTGACGCACAAATATTTTCCCATTAAATACACCAGTAGCGTGGTCGTCTAAGATGCCTTTGTATAATTCGTTGCTCACGCAATTCGGCTCTCGGTTGTCCACTACCGTATGATTGTCCACATGCGTGTGTCCATTTTGCAAATACAAACCATACAGGTTGGCCAAGCTATTAGGGGCACTCATCACCATATTCAAATTGTTGCGAACCAATCCGCCACTCAAAGAAATAGTGATCACATTGGCAATGCTGGTACCCACCTGATGCACGTGTGTAGTGCTTACCACAGTAGAGTTAGGGGCATCATTCTGAATTTTATAAAACTCCAAAACTGCATTTTTTTCCACAGCCATTTCTATTACCTGATTGGTAAAGCTTTCGTCCGCTCCCAGGGTGGAAAATGTTTCTACCATCTGCACATGAGCGTTTTCTGCTACATGAACTAGTACCCGTGGTTGCGCAAAGATGTTGCCATTGCGTGCATCAGTAATATTGTACAGATAAATAGGATGTTTTGCCGTTCTGCCTTTTTGCACATGCACAAACACCCCTTCCTGAATGAAAGCCGTGTTCAATGCATTGACCCCATCTTTATGATAGTCGGCACTGTGTCCTAAATGTTTCTCCACAATAGGAGCAAACTGATTGTGAGCGGCTTCCTGCAAAGGAAGTATTTCCAATTCCTCCGATCGGGTATGGGATAGTTCGGAATGATAATGACCATTTACAAATACGATCAGGTTGGCATCTTCATGCCCCGGAAGTTGTAAAGCTTCCAGATCTTGAATGGTAAAAGCCTGCTCCGATAGGTCGGTTGAAAAATGATAATCTTTATTAAAGAAGTCATTGATGCGGGTGTATTTCCATTCTTCGTGTTTCACGGTGGGTATGCCACTTTGTGCAAACTCGCTGAAAGCCTCATCCCGGATGCCTTTCACGTGTTCGCATACCGAATCGGACTGCATTTGCTCAAATCTTTCTTTGAAATATGATATTGTATCCATTAATTAAATTTGAATGTGAGAAATCTTGCTGTTTGGATCATTGGATTGAATTATAATACAGCATGGATGTCGTCTGTACTTCTGATTTTTCCATTTTAGAAACAGTAAAAGCCTTATACCAACTCACTTTTGATGAAGTCGTAACCTTTTTCTTCCAGTTCGTATGCTAGTTCTTTGGTGCCTGATTTTACAATCTGACCATTGTACAAAACGTGCACATAATCCGGAACGATATAGTCCAATAAACGCTGGTAGTGGGTGATGACCAAAATGGCATTGTCGGCAGAGCGCAACTTGTTTACTCCGTTGGCTACAATGCGGATGGCATCAATATCCAGACCAGAATCAGTCTCATCCAAAATAGCTAATTTGGGTTCCAGCATCGCCATTTGAAAAATTTCGTTACGCTTTTTTTCACCACCCGAAAAACCTTCATTTAAAGAACGGCTTAACATGGTTTGGTTAATTTCTACCAGTGCCATTTTTTCCTTCATCTTTTTCAAAAAGGTTACGGCATCCAGTTCTGCTTCACCCCGATATTTACGAATTTCATTCACGGCTGTTTTCATAAAGTTGGTGGTGCTCAATCCCGGAATTTCTACCGGATATTGAAAACTCATAAATACGCCTTCTCCAGCTCTATCTTCGGGTGATAACTCCAGTAAGTCTTTCCCCAAAAATTCCACCGAACCTTCTGTTACTTCATAGTCCGGCTTGCCAGCTAATACGGAAGCCATGGTGCTCTTTCCCGATCCGTTAGGTCCCATGATGGCATGAACTTCACCCGCTTTTATATTTAGGTTGATACCCTTCAATATGTCTTTACCTTCGATTCCTGCATGCAGGTTATTAATTGTTAACATCTATATTTATTGTTTTTTATTATTAAAATTTAAATTTTGATTGCATATTACATATTACAAATTGCAGATTATAGTTTATTGATTATTTTCTTGATCAATTTTGTAATCCTTTAGATACCGGATAAATCCTGCTAGTTGTTTGCTTACATTTAAACACCTATCATTACACTCAGCAAATTCGTTTGTTGAAATATATTTTAATGATTCAGAAATTTTCAATTGGGTTCTAACTTCTCCACAGGAGCCCTTTGCCACAGATAAAAAATATAAAAATTGTTTTTTAGCATCTCTTTCAAATCCTTCTGCTATGTTTGATGGTATGGAAACCGCTGCCCTGCGAATTTGATCTTTTAAACCAAAATCCTTTGAAAATAAATCCGTATTGGTAAGTTTATAAATTTCTGAACACAGTTGCATACTTAAATTCCATACTTCCAAATCTTCATATTTTTCAATTTTGCCAGGCATTATTTTTGATTAGATTACAGATCGCAAATTATTGATTGTTGATTACTGATAGCATTTACTTGAGTATAAAAAAGTTTACCAACTATTGTCTGTTCTATTTTAAAAATAATCTTTAGTTCAGAATCCATTTCTCGATAACAAATCTGCAATCTGCAATTTGCAATCTGCAATCTGTAATCTGTAATTATCAATTATCAATTATCAATTTTCAATTCACTTACCCCACACTGCCTTCCAAGCTCACTTCTAATAGTTTCTTCGCTTCTACTGCAAACTCCATTGGCAGATGATCCATTACTTCTTTTGCAAAACCATTGATGATAAGGGCTACCGCTTTTTCAGTATTAATACCGCGTTGGTTGCAATAGAAAATCTGGTCTTCTCCAATCTTAGAGGTAGTGGCTTCGTGTTCCACCACACCAGTATTGTTTTTAACTTCTATGTAGGGGAATGTGTGTGCACCACATTTGTCGCCTATTAACAAAGAATCGCACTGACTAAAGTTGCGGGCGTTTTTAGCATTCCTGCCTACTCGCACCAATCCACGATAACTGTTCTGACTACGTCCTGCGGAAATACCTTTGCTCACCACACGGCTACGGGTATTTTTTCCAATATGTAGCATCTTGGTGCCGGTATCGGCCTGCTGAAAATTGTTGGTAACAGCTACCGAATAAAACTCACCCGATGAGTTATCGCCTTGTAAAATCACACTCGGGTATTTCCAGGTGATGGCAGAACCGGTTTCTACCTGAGTCCAGGATATCTTGGAATGATGACCTTTGCAAATGCCCCGTTTGGTAACAAAATTGTAAATACCACCTTTACCTTCTTTATCACCAGGATACCAGTTTTGTACGGTGCTGTATTTTACTTCGGCATTGTCCATCGCAATGATTTCCACGACCGCTGCGTGCAATTGGTTTTCATCGCGCTGAGGTGCGGTGCATCCTTCCAGATAGCTAACATAAGATCCCTCTTCTGCTACGATCAGCGTGCGTTCAAACTGCCCGGTGTTCTCTGCATTGATCCGGAAATAAGTGCTTAGTTCCATCGGACAACGAACCCCTTTGGGAATATAACAGAAAGATCCGTCACTGAAAACTGCAGCATTAAGTGCCGCATAAAAATTATCGGTTACCGGTACCACAGAGCTCAGATATTGACGCACAAGTTCCGGATGCTCCTGAATGGCTTCACTCATTGAGCAAAAAATAATGCCCAGTTCACCCAATTGTTCTTTAAACGAAGTGCCAATCGACACACTGTCAATGACCGCATCTACCGCCACACCTGTCAGACGTTTTTGTTCTGCCAGCGAGATACCCAGTTTTTCAAAAGTCTTAATCAACTCCGGATCCACTTCATCCAAACTATTGGGTTTTATTTTTTGTATAGGGGCTGAATAGTAAATCACATCCTGAAAATCAATTTCTGGAATAGTCAGGTTGGCCCAATGAGGCAGGCTCATTTTTTTCCATTGCGCAAAGGCTTTCAAACGCCACTCCAGCATCCACTCCGGTTCGTTCTTCTTGGCAGAAATAAATCTTACGATATCTTCATTCAGGCCCTTTGGTGCAGATTCGGATTCAATATTGGTAACAAATCCGTATTTGTATTCGCTGTTGACCTGATTTTCTATGGGATCAAACTCAGTTTCGGAGCTTTGAGTAGGTATTAATTGTTCTGTTTCCGTATTCATGGCGCAAATTTAGGTTATTTGTACTAAAAAGTATAAATGAAATTGTCTGAAAAATGTAAAACAAAAGTTTAATTTTTATTTTTTAATGTTGATTTCTAATGCAAATTTTAGTTGCCAATAGCAAACCCCAAATTTTCAAACCAAAGTTTTGCCCTGCGTAAATAAAACAAAAATCTAGCTTGCATTCTTCGTTTCTTTTCCCTAGTTTTGCCGCCCTGAAAACTGTTCTTTGTTTTATGATGCCCGGGTGGCGAAATTGGTAGACGCACTGCCTTCAGGTGGCAGCGTTCGCAAGGACGTGCTGGTTCGAATCCAGTCCCGGGCACTTTTAAACACGCCAAACTATGACTTTCTATAGCCGATTAGTCCCGGTGTTTTTTCAAAATTTAGTATTCTTTGTTCAAATTTGCCTTCCGCCGAATTGGTTTTGACCCTTCAATAAAAGATATTTTCCTCCTAAAATAAAATACTGCTAAAGTTTTTTTTATTCGATTTATTCCCCTATGAGTTGATTATCAGTGTTGTATGATTTACAATGAAATATATGTTTTTACATAAGTACATTAATATGAATCAGTTACTACATTTGCATCATTCTAAACCATCTTCAGAACTTAATCTGGTGATAATGAGTAAGATTGAAAACTATAACTGAGCATTGGAACCATAAATTCTGAAGACCCTTTTTTTTATTGAGCCCTAAACCAATTTTATGAACAAAGTACAGCCCACTTTGTCCGCGGGAGAGTTATATCTACCCGGCAGGCCACAACTAAACTTACCAACTAGCTTCAGGCTATTCAGAAGTTTTTGGATTCGTAAGAGTAAATACCAGCTACTGCTTTTAGATGTGCTGGCATTAGGCATTATGTTGTTTTTGGCCGCATCCAAAAGTTCTGCCGAACTACATGTTATCGAGTCTATGTTCTTGATGCTGGTATGGGTCTTCATCGGGTATGTAAAAAATTGTTACACATTTGTACTCATCGAGGATGCAGAAGTAATTGTCAGAAGATCTTTTTACCATTGGTTAAGTTTTTCTCTGGTAGCCGCCGTTTTGTATCCTTTCTTTTTCGATCATGTATTTGTCAATGGAGGATATTTTTTCGGTTTGATTTTGACAGGAATCACCGTCTTCTTTATCAGAGTGGCGTTTTTGACACTTAGAAAGAAACATAAGCACCTGATTGTTAAAAACCGACAGGTGGCAATCATTGGTAGCAACCTGTACTCCGATCAACTGGAAACCTATATCAGCGAAGGTTGTGCCGATTACTCCATTCATAGTAAATACAGCCCTACCCAAATACAACTCTATAGCGAGCCTGATCATTCAGATATTTTCTGGATGGCAAAGCGTGGCATCAATGAAATCTTTTGTTGTATTTCTGCTTTTTCCAAAAAGGATATCCAACAGTTAATGAGCGAAGCAGATCGATATATGATTCGGGTAAAATTTCTGCCGGAGTTTTTAAATGTCATTGATCGCCAGGTAAAGATTGAAGCACTGGGCAATATTCCCGTACTCACCGTGAGGCCCGAACCGCTCCTGACAGATAGAAACAGAATACTGAAAAGAGCCTTTGATATTTGTTTTTCGCTGGTGGTCATTGTATTTGTTTTAAGCTGGTTGATTCCCATTATCTGGGTAGCCATCCGATTGGAATCCAAAGGCCCTTTGTTTTTCAAACAAAAAAGATCTGGAATCGACAACCGCGCATTTAGCTGCTTCAAGTTCAGAAGTATGACGGCCAATAACAAAACCTCTGATACACAACAGGCTTCCAAAAACGACAAACGCATTACCCGTGTGGGTGCTTTTCTGCGCAAAACAAGTTTGGATGAATTGCCCCAGTTTTTTAATGTGCTCATGGGCAATATGTCTGTAGTGGGTCCCAGGCCCCACATGCTGGCACATACCGATCAGTATCGCGAAGAAGTAAATGCCTACATGATCCGACACTATGTGCAACCAGGCATTACCGGCTGGGCGCAAGTGAGGGGCTATCGGGGAGAAACCAAAGAACTGGAAGCCATGCAGAAGCGCGTAGAGCACGATATTGTCTATGTAGAAAACTGGACTTTTTTGATGGATCTTAAAATCATATTTCTCACGGTTTGGAATGTAATCCGTGGGGAAAAAAACGCCTATTAAAAACGGCTAAATATTTTTTATAAATAGTAAACAATCACAAATGAGAAAACTACTAATCTTACCAATGGTGCTTTTATTTGCCACCACAATGGTAGCTCAGAATCAGGATGATGCCAGCGCACAAAAATTTGCACTGGGTATTCAAGGTGGTACACAGGGCCTGGGCATCAATGGAGCCTATGCCTTCACCAACCAGTTAGGACTTCGCTTGTCCACCAATATGGCTTCCTTCGGAATGTCCGATGTGCGTTCCTGGAATAGCAATGAGTATAACCTGGATATGAAATCTAAGTTTAGCAATGCCATGCTGCAAGCAGAGTATCGTCCGTTCAACTTTGCCAACGAAAGTCGTTTCCTTCAAAAGTTGGCGGTAACTGCGGGTGCTGCTTATTTCTTTAAAAGCAAGGCCAATGCCACCGGAACTCCTTCCAACAATTATGCCCTGGGCGATCTAACCATCAACAAGGAAGATATTGGAACTATCCAGACAGAAACCAAATGGAAATCCTTTGCGCCTTATGCAGGACTGGGTTTGAGACAAATGAAAATTAAAAATAAACTTTCTTTAAATGCAGACCTGGGCAGCCACTATCTGTCTTCTCCGGATGTGACCCTCACGGGCGACAAACAACTTTCTGGCAATGAGTCCAACCAGGCAATTTTGCAAAATAACCTAAGCAGCTATCGCTGGTTGCCAGTGGTGCAGTTGGGGCTTTCTTACCAGTTATAATTTTTAATACAGCGGATGAATGGCTAAGTATTTTTTTCTTGATAGAAATATAAATAAAGCCTTCACCCCCAAAAATCTTCAAATAAAAAATCATAAGAATGAAACGTTTTTATTTCCCGTTATTCTTTTTATTTATCAGTGCCGGTATCCTTACTGGTTGCTCCGATCCACTAAAGGATCTTGACATTCGTGTAGATACCAATGTGTTTAAATACAGTGCCGTGGTAGAGGTGAAAAGCAGTACTGGCGAGCCTTTGAGCAATGCCACTGTTACCCTTCGTGGCCAGGATGCTGATAAAATCTACAATGCCGAAGGAAAAAAATCCTTCACTGTTTCTGGCGGCATGATTCTGTTGAATCTGGATCCTAAAGTAGTGCCTCAGGATGGCAACCCGATCAAATTTAATGTGGACGTAGCCGCTAATAATTTTATGCCTGTTAGTATTCCGGTGATCATCAGCAAGGAAAACAAAAGCACTATGGTGTCCGCGATCATGATCAATAAGAATAGTCTGCCTCAGGGCATGGCGGTAAAAACCAGCGCTGTTTCTTTGGGCGCAAATGGTACCACCACAGCACCCGTTACCATCAATACCAACACAGGTAGTGGCGTTACAGAAACGGTGAGCATTGCACTTCCTACCGGCACTCAGTTCAAAGATGCCAGTGGCAATATCATCAGTGCCGGTGCTTTATCTGTAAGCACGCTGGTAGCCAACACATCTAGCAACGATGTGCAGGAATTGTTCCCTGGCGGTGGTTTGAGCCTGTCCGAGGTGAAGTCCGCGTCTGGTGGGAGCACTTCAGGTACTTTTCTTCCGGCGGCCTTGACAGAAATTAGCATGTCTGCTGGAAACACCCCTGTTAAAACTTTCAATCAGCCGATTGAAGTGACTTTGCAGTTGGATCAGAATTATCTAAATCCAGTGACCAATGCGGTAGTAAAAGCGGGTGATCAATTGCAGATCTTAAGCTATAGCAACGACCAAGGCGTTTGGGCTCAGGAAGGAACCGGTACAGTGGTAAACCTGGCTGGTAAACTGGCTTTGAAATTAAGCACTACCCACCTTACCTGGTTTAGCGCAGGTAGTCTGGTGGCTGATTGTAGCAATACCTATCAGGTGAAATTTGCTGCTACTTGGTTATCCAATGGCTCCACGCATCCTGTTGGGTACAAAGTGTTCTCTGTAGCCAATGGCTCCAAAGACAAACAATTGTCTGCAGGTACTTTCACTGTAACCAACGGTACAGAAGCCAGCATCAGCAAACTGCCTTCTTCGGCGGTAATCATTGCCTACTATGATATTGAAGGCAATGAACTGGCGGCACAATCTGTACAGAACCCTTGTAATATTTCCGGTGTACAGGCCGTAACCCTGAACACTTCTCCTATTTCCGGTAATCCAAAAGTAACGATGCAGCTATATGTGCGTTGTCCAAAAAACACACAGGCTGTCACACTGCTGCCTACATTCTATTTATATTATAAGGACGCAGGAGCTCCCGCTTCTTCATTCAAGATGTTGGGAACCGTAACCAAAGGGTATATTTCCACCACGCTTTTAAGCACATCTAAAAACTATGACTTTAAAGCAGTATGGGGCTCCTACGTAAAATATGCTAGCAACAAACAAGTGAGTCAGGATAATACGGCCACCGTAGGGGATGGTTCTGGTGAGCTGATTGGTACCATCGCAGGTGCTACCAATTTGGAAATGCTGAAAGAAGTGTGTTCCGAAAATGGGTATTAATTGATTTTGATCTCAAAATTTCTCTAACAGAATACTAATGATTAATGGATAGATACTCAGGTATTTATCCATTAATCAATTTTTTATTAATAAAAAGAGCATTAAAAATTGAAATTGGTTCAGGTTTTTTACGGACATTTGCGCGATTTTGTTACGCTCTTAAGCTCTTTAAACTCTAAACCTATATGATGAAATCGCAGTATTTTACTATTTCTTTAGTCCTGATTGCAAGTCTTCTTATCAGCCTTTGTTCTTGTACCAGCTATAAAAAAATTAGCTACTTTAAGGATGTGGACACCTCTGCCACTGTGTACAGCAAGGCTCAAATTATTCCAGCTACGGAATTTACTTCTCTAAAAATTCAAACCGATGATATCCTGCGGGTGGCCGTTACTACCCTTGATCAGGATGTGAACGGTGCTGCTAATATTACAGCCGCTAACAATCTGGTTTCTGGTCCGGCTACTTCCTCTGCTTTGCCCGGTACAGGTGCCAAAGTATCTGATGGCTATCTGGTGAACAAAGAAGGCAATATTATCTTACCGCTCCTGGGCGAAGTGAAAGTGGGTGGTCTCACCATCGACGAAGCCAGAGAGAAAATTGTGGAGAAAGCTTCCGTGATTTACAAAAGCCCTATCGTGAATGTACGCCTAGCCAATTTTAAAGTAACCGTATTGGGCGAAGTGGCCAAGCCCGGCACCTACAATGTAGATGGCGAACGCATTTCAGTACTGGATGCCCTGGGCCTTTCGGGCGATTTGACCATTTATGGCAAACGCGAAAATGTGATGCTGATCCGTCAGGATGGTGAACAAAACAAACAAGTGGTGCGCATGAATCTGAACGAAACAAAAATGATGAGCTCACCATTCTTTTATATGAAACAGGGCGATGTGCTCTATGTGGAACCAGGCAAAGGAAAAGCTGCCTCCACAGACATGGCCAACACCCGAAACTACGCAATAGCCGGATCTATTCTTTCTGTGCTGATTGTGTTGCTCACAAGAATTAACTTCTAAACCATTGTATAAAATGAAAGTTTCTAAAGAAGGTGCGCTGGATATCTGGGAAGAAGATGAAGGCAAAGCAATTGATTTTTCAAAAATATTACGTAAGGTAAAAGCCTACTGGCCACTCAGTGTTTTATGTGCCTTGTTGTTGGGTGCAGCCGCTATGTTCTACCTGTACCGCACCAATCCGGTGTACAATGTAAAAGCTTCCATCCTCATTCAGGATGATGAAAAAAAAGGCGGTAGCTCCGGCAATATGTTGTCCTCCCTACAGGACCTGGGACTGCTCAGTGGTGCCAGCAACGTGAACAACGAGCAGATGGTGCTTACCAGCTATCCCCTGGTAGAGCAGGTGGTAAAGGATCAGCAATTGTTCCTTTCCTTTTCGGCAAAAGAAGGTTTTCGCCAGGCACCCTTGCACAAATCAAAATTGCCTTTTAAGGCCGAAGTGGTGGACTTCAACCTTAGCAAGCTGAGCAAAAAACAAAAGGAAGATCTAAAATATGCTATGGCTTGGAACAATGCTGGTTTCACTTTGAAATCCGAAGCCGGCGAGGTGAAAGGCCAGTGGAACACCCCATTGCAAATGCCTTTTGGCCGTTTGGTGCTGCAGCAAAACACCCTTACCGCCAACTGGCCAAAGGGGAAAACTGTGCTGCTTAATATCAAATCCATCGAAGCGGTAACCGAATATTTAGCCAACAATATCAGCGCCGATATTCCTAATAAACAAACCAGCATCATCAACCTTACCCTGCCTACTACTTTGCCACAACAGGGACAGGATGTGCTCAATGGTTTACTGTCCTCTTACCAAAACTCCACGGTAGATGATAACAACCAACTCAACGATAGTACCCTCACTTTTATCAATCAGCGTTTATCCATTGTAGGCAATGAACTGGACTCTATCGAAGTAAAAATTCAGCATTTCAAACAGGCCAACCAATTGGCCGACCTGCCCATGCAGTCACAGGCCCTGGTGGACAACCTAAGCAAACGCGACCAGGAACTAAATGCACAACAAGTGCAACTGAGTATGGTGAATACTTTGATTGATTATGTAAAAACCAATCGGGGCAATCCCCGTGTGATACCGGCTTCTTTGGTGGTGAACAATGAAAATATTTCTTCGGCCATCACAGATTATAACCGAATACTGGCTCAAAAAGAAAGGCTGCAACTGAGTGCTACCAACGAAAATCCGGTGATGCAAAACCTGGATGAACAACTTGGTGGATTGCAAAGCAGTATTTTTTCTGGCCTGGAATCTATCCGGCTTACCCTGTCATCAGGGATCAACAAAGTGCAATCTCAAAATGCTTCCTTAGAAGGACTCATGCGCCAGGTGCCGGCCAAGGAAAGAGCCTTTGGCGATTTCAGCCGTCAGCAACTCATCAAGCGCGAACTGTATTTGTTCCTGCTGCAAAAAAGAGAAGAATCCATGCTGGCTAAGTCTTCCACACTGGCCAACTCTCGTGTGATAGCCCCTGCTCGTAGCGAAAACAATCCCATCAGCCCCAAAAGAAAACTGATATTGTTTGGTGCTGTTTTGATTGGATTAATATTGCCCTTTGGCTTCGACAGTGTGTACAACCTGTTCAACTCCAAAGTGCGCACCCGGGAAGACATTGACCAAAATACCGCCCTGCCAGTGCTGGGCGAAATAGGACATAAAACCGAAGATAAATTGGTTATTGTAACCACCAGCACCCGAAACTTAGTGGCCGAACAGTTTAGGGTTTTGCGGGCCAATATTCAGTTTTTGCTTACCAATAAAACCGATAAAGTAATTATGGTGACCAGCTCGGTGAGTGGCGAAGGAAAATCTTTTATCTCCTCCAACCTGGCTACGGTTTTTGCCCTCACGGACAAAAAAGTAGTGCTGCTGGAAATGGACCTGCGCAAACCCAAAATTTCTACTGGACTGGGACTAAATGTAAAAAAAGGCTTTAGCCACTATGTGATTGGTAAGGCCGAAATAGAAGACATCATTGTACCTTCGGGCATAAACGAAAACCTGTTTGTGATTCCGGCGGGAACCATACCGCCCAATCCTTCGGAGTTGATCCTGCACCAGCGTACCGATGCACTCTTTGCCTACCTGAGAACCAAATTCGATGTCATTGTGGTGGATACCACGCCCAATATTGTGTCGGATGCGCAGTTGCTGAGCAAGCACGCAGATGCCACCCTGTATGTGGTTCGGTTGGAGCATACCCAAAAAGACCAGTTGAAACTGATCAATAATTTGAAATTAGGTGAAAAGCTACCCAGACTTAATCTGGTAGTGAATGATATAAAGCCCAAACGTTATGGTGGCGATTATTACAGCTATGGCTACAGCTATGGCTACGGATATTACCACCAGGATGATGCCACTCTTAAGCCCGGGTGGTTCTCCAGAAAAATGAAAAAAAGAAGCAGGAAGCAGGTTTCGTAAAGTCTTATGCAAACTAAACCGGACAGCAAAAAATGGTTTGTCGTCACCACCAAGCCCCGTGCCGAAAAGCAGATCAGTAAAAGACTGACCGAATTTCGGATAGCGCATTTCTTGCCCCTGCAAAAGCAGTTGCGGCAATGGCACGACCGGAAGCAATGGGTGGAGCTGCCTTTGTTCAACGGGTATCTATTTGTACACGTAGAAGCACAACAGCGCAGCCGCGTTTTTGAAGTGGGTGGGTTACTAAAATTTGTATCCTTCAATGGACAAGTAGCCGAAGTGCCGGAAACCGAGATCAACCGCATACAACAATTGTGTGCCGCCGAAGAGCCTGTAAGCATCCACCACGGAAGTTTGCAGGAAGGTGACGAAGTGGAGATTATGGCCGGCCAACTAACAGGACTAAAGGGAACAATGACAGAGCAGGGGGACAAACCCAAGATCAGGATAGCCATTCCCTCTTTAGGCTGCTTTGCCTCGGTGGAGATAGACATACACTTAGTTCGCAAAAAAGCGGACTAAGGATGTATAAAATAGAGCAGGTGGGTTGGTGACATAGATGTTACTGACGATGGCGAAGCCGTGGCGGGAGGCCCTACGGATGTCGGATAGGAGTTAGAATGAGTCATAATATTTTGTTTTTGAAGTTTACTAATGTTGTTATTATTGGGGGATTTTGGGGAAGGCATTTTAATGAAAAATTAAGTAAAAAATGAAAAAAATTGGTGTAATAATTCAAGCTCGTCTTGGTTCAACAAGATTACCAAGTAAGGTTTTATTACCTCTTGGAGAGAAGACCATTATTGAACACATCTATGATAGATGTTCAATATTAAATATACCCATAGTTGTAGCAACGACTACAAATTCGAATGATGATCCATTAGTGGATTTGCTAGAATCAAAAAGGATATTATACTATAGGGGTAGCGAGAATGATGTACTTAATCGGTTTATAGGAGCGGCTTCAACGTTTGGATTAACACATATAGTAAGAGTCTGCTCTGATAATCCATTTTTGGACGTAGCATATCTAAAGGAGCTTGTTTCAGCTTTTGAAAAAAAGCAAAATGTGGACTATGTTTCGTATCAATTCAACAATAAACCAACAATTCTATCTCATTTTGGGGTATTTGCAGAGATTGTTTCACTGGATGCTCTTTGCAGAATATATTCTCAATTTGAATTAATGCCTGGCTATAAAGAACACGTTACAATTGGTGTATATAGCAATCCTGAAATATTTAAAATAGAGTTACTCCCATTATTAGAAGACTACTCTATGTTTGATAATATTAGATTAACTGTGGATACACCAGGGGATTATGAAATTGCAAAAAATATAATGGTCAATATTGAATTAAAAGATGCAAGACTTATGGAATTGTGTACTTATCTATCAGAACAGGAGCCTTTATTAATCGAAATGAAAAAATCTATAACATTAAATATAAAATAAAAATGAGGAAAACGTATATTATTGGAGAAATTGGACAAAATCACAATGGTTCTGTTGATATAGCTAAGCTAATTATTGATTTAGCTGGAAGATCAATTGAGGAATCTCTTTTTAACTTAGAGTTGAAAGGAATGGATGCCGTAAAGCTTACAAAAAGGGATTTAAAAAATGAGCTATCTCAATCACAAATGGATACACCTTATGATACTCAACATTCCTTTGGAAAAACTTATGGGTTGCATCGGGATTTTCTTGAACTTTCAGATGAAGAGCATTTTGAGGTGTATAAATATGCAAAGAGAAAAGGAATTGATTTTGTAGAAACTCTTTGTGCTATAGGATGCTTGTCTCTATTGAAATTATTCACGCCAGACTTTTTAAAAGTTGCAAGTCGAGACCTAACAAATCACCCACTTCTTGAAGCAATGGCTGAAACCAAAATTCCTATTATTGTTTCAACTGGGATGGCTGGTAAAGCCCAATTGGATCAAGCTATTGATATAATAAGTAAGCGACATAGCGATATCTCTATTTTGCATTGCGTATCTCAATATCCAACTCATCCTGAGAATGTTAATCTAAATACGATAAAGTATTTACAGAATAATTATTCTAAATATAAAATTGGATATTCGGATCATACAATTGGAATTGCTACTCCATTGGCTGCTGTGGCAATGGGTGCAGAAATTATAGAAAAGCATATCACGATAGATAGAAGAATGAAGGGCACAGATCAGGCAGGATCATTAGGGCCAGATGGTGTGAATAGAATGGTACGAGATATTAGAATGCTTGAAAAATCATTGGGTATTGAGGATATATTTATTGAACCGTCTGTGAAATCAGCTAAACAAAAACTGGAGCGATCAATTGCTACAAACAAAAATTTACC
Organism: Niabella sp.; assembly: GCA_035434405.1. Classification (GTDB taxonomy): domain Bacteria; phylum Bacteroidota; class Bacteroidia; order Chitinophagales; family Chitinophagaceae; genus Niabella. The sequence goes on from DAORWU010000008.1 coordinate 89,797, forward strand.
AGCTGGGTCAATAATTTTAGAAAGTGACATCCATTTACTATCCCCTGGTGATGGTTATAAATGGGCTGAAAAGGATCAGATTATTGGTCAGACTGTGCTTAAAGATATCACAGCAAATGAAATTATTTATTCAAATGTAATATCTGCATAAAATGTTTAAATTACCCAAATTAGTTTTAACTGATATTGATGGAGTTTGGACAGACGGTGGAATGTACTATGACCAAACCGGGAACGAGTGGAAAAAATTTAATACTTCTGATAGTGCAGGTGTTCTTTTTTGTAAAAAACTCAAAATACCCGTAGGGATAATAACAGGAGAAGATACTGAGATAGTAAAAAGAAGAGCATCAAAATTGTCAATAGAATATTTATTTCAAGGGATTGATGACAAACTAAGTGTGGCTTTAGAATTATGCCAAATCCTAGGCATATCACTAGCTGATGTTGCATATATAGGGGATGATATTGGAGATATCAACTTGCTGGAACAAGTAGGTATAAGTGGAGCACCACAGAATGCACCTTTATATATTAAAAGAAAAGTGCAAATTGTAACTAATACGATTGGAGGGGCGGGGGCTTTTAGAGAGTTTGTGGAAACCTTAATTGAAAAAAGCGGAGAGACAACTATTGAATCACTACTCGAATTAAATTTAGTGAAAACAAAGTGATATCTAAAACTAAAGACATATTTAAGCAGTGCATTTCGAATAAAGTTGTACAATATATTGCATCTAGATATTTTGTTTATTTTATTCAATTTGTTAATTCGCTATTTATAGCTTTATATCTAGGCCCATTTTATTTAGGTGTTTGGGGATTTATAAATTTGGTTCTTCAATACTTTTTACAAATTAATTTTGGTATTGCACATTCCTTCAATGCCCTTATTTCCATTAAGAAAAATGACACAGAGTATGTGATTAAGGCATTTAATACTTCTCTTGCGTTATTATTTATACTGGCAATGGGTGTAGTCATTTGTTTTACAGGAAGCTATTTTCAAGGCAATACAATTGGTGAAGAATTTGGTTTTTCCAAGTATATATGGCCTGTATGTATATTAGCTGTAATGAATTATTTCATTGTTTTATTTTCGAATCTTTTCCGTGTTTTTAACAAACTTAGAGAAATAGCTTTCGCACAATCAATTTTCCCTATTCTTACTATATTTTGTTTAATAATTGGTAGAGGTGAAAATCTTTTGAATTATCTAGTTGCTGCAAATTGTCTTGGGTTTCTTTTTTCCTTGTTTCTCTTTGTTTTAAAATCGCCAATTCCTCTTGGTCTTAAAGTTAATAGATCAATCTTGAAATCAATTATTCATAAAGGGTTGCCATTATTTATTTATAACAGTGCTTTTTATTTTATAATTATTTCTACTAGATCTGTGATTAGCTCTTATTATAAAGTAGATGAATTTGGGTACTTCACTTTTTCATATTCTATGGCGAATATTATTCAACTACTTTTTGAATCGTTTTCATTTTTAATTTTCCCTAAAGTAATAAACCGATTAGCATCCAAAGCAAGCCAAGATGCAATAAATCTTCTTGATAAGATTAGGAATGATTTTATGACTATTGCATACTTGTTAGTATTTATTGCTATTCCTCTTTTCCCAGTTTTTCTAAATTTCTTTCCAGAGTATAAAGGATCTGAATACAGCTTTGGATTAAATGTATTAACAATTGCCTTGTATACAAATTCTTTTGGCTTTTCTGCACTACTAATAGCGAAAAATAAAGAAAAACCTTTAGGTATGATAGCTGCGACATGTTTGAGTGTAAACATAATTATAGCATGGCTGCTAGCAATACATAGAGTTGAGTATCAGACAATAATTATATCTACTATCATATCTTATTTTTTGTACCTTATTCTTGTAACATATATTGGACAAAAAACAATATTACATTTTAATGGATGGGGCAGACTATTAAAAGTTTCGTTTCCTGTCAGCTTTTTAATACCCTATTTGATAAGTGCGGTACTCATATTATTAAAAGCAAATGGAATGCTTTTGCTTATTCCCTTTTGTGTATTTATGTTTATGAATTTAAATAGGGTGAGGAATATTTTTTACACTCTTTTGGCAATAATTAAGAACCCAAATTTTATTAATATATAAATAATGAGTACCAGTGAGTTTGATGTCATAATTTTTGTTGAAACTGGATTACAATCAAAAATAGCAGCTTGGCTTTTAGATAATATATTTAAGGAAAATACGACACTTGTCATAGCTCCAAATCAAACACTTAGGCCCCAAACTCTAAGAGAATTTCAATACTATAAAACTTATATGGATTTACATGGGTATAAAAAACTGCCATTATCACTTATAAGAAGAGTAACAAAGCCAATTCCTAAGTTTAAATGCCGGATTTTTATTGCCTCCTTTCTAACAGGATTGAATAGTCTTTTTTGGGAAAGGCATATTAATTATAGCGAACTAGGTTTAATTGATGATGGTATGGGAACCTTGTATAGTTTAGAATTTGAGAGAATTTTTGAAAGCCCTCGAGTACAAAATATTTTTTCCCTAATTAATGTAATTCAAAACTTAGCAGGCAAAGAAAAGTTGAATAATTCTTCTGACTTAAAAGTGTTAATTAAGAATTATTATTCAATATATCATAAAACATATGAACCCTATAATACATATTTTGTGCCATTATTTGAGCATGTTAATAATCCAACGATTACCAAAGAATATGCCTTCGTGGGACAGCCATTTGTTGAGTTAAATCAAATTGACTTAAATGAATATTTGGATTTACTGAAGGCGATTTCTCAAAGAATAGGAAACCAATTAACATATTTTCCTCACCCAAAAGAAGATCAGAATAAGTTAAGTGGGTTGAGTTATATAAAGATAATCGATAAAGGAAAAGGGGTTGAGGAGTATTATGCAAACAAACGTCCTACTATGCTATTTTCTGTATACTCATCAGTTATAGTAAACTTATCGCTTAAATTCGGAAGCGACTTTATTTATTATACTCCGTTGGAAATGAAAAGATATCCTGATAGTGAGAAGTATTATCTTCTTATGGACTATTTAGGGATTAATAAGTTTGGAGATGCCCTATATTTTAACAAATAGAAAATTTAATTCAAATATTATATGAAGGCTAAAGAAATATTTTGGGGATTCAGTGTTTTATTTGCTATGTCCATCTTATCGGTTCTTGTCAAGAACAGTATGATTTCCTCAGTTTTGATTTCTTTTGAATTAATAATGATGATGATTGGATTATTTTTTTTGTTTAAAAATAACTTATTGACGAAAAATGATCATAGATTCATCATATTTTTTTCTATTTTTTCTATTGTTCACTTTGTTTCTTCCCCTCAATCCGATTTACTTTCATATATCAAAATTTTGTCTCCAATTGTATTTTTGGGAATGGGGATGTATTGCAATTTTAATTTGCAGAGAAAATGGAAGTATAATAAGGTTTTAGTTTTGCTTATTTGTTTATTGCCAATTTTTTTAAGATTATTTCAGATATTAGCAAGGTATCCAGACGAATCTACTTTTTCCTTTTTTGTAAATTCAAACAATTTTATTTATTATATCATTGTTTCTTCCTTGGTTTTTTATGTAATAACAAAAGAAAGGAAGTGGACAATAATTTATCTTGTAATAGGAATATTGCTTTCAAAAACAATCGGAGGTTTTTTATCTATTTTTTTAAGTGCTCTATTTTTATATAGAAATAGATTGTTTGTTTCTAAATATTTTATAGTATTTATTATTTGTATTCTTTTTTTTGGTAGTATATTGATTTACTCAGATTTCGAGATATTTGAGCGTATAAGGAATTCTTCCGTTGTGTTTAAGGAAATATTAAATAGTAGTTCTTGGGGTAATTTTAAAGATATTGAATATTCGGAGGCGATTAATTATGCAAAAGATAAGAGAGATTTATCTTTTCTATTTAGAATTAAAAACTGGTCAGAAATATTGTATAGTTATAAATCATTAGATATTTGGCATATTTTATGGGGCAGTGGATTTCTTTCTATACCTAATATTACATCTACAAAGCTAGTAGCACACAATGACTATTTAGGAATAATTTACGAGTTCGGACTCATACCTTCTCTTTTATTATTGTCTGCCTATTTTAGAATTTTGTTCAAGGTGAAAAGTGATTTTTTTAAACTCTTTTTATTGGCCATAGCAATTTTTCATTTCACTGAAAATCTTTACTATAATTTTTTAATAACATCATTACATTTTTTTCTGTTGGGTCTTTCATATTCCAAGCTAGGATTGCCCTATGTGCCCAAATTTAGGCAATTCAAGAATTTACATAATAATGATACTACATTTTATGATAGACCATCAGTTACTTAGACTTGTAAAGAGTTTCATCAATTTTCAGAGTGGGCCTAAGTTTAAAATTTTATAAATGAAAATTCTACAAATAAATAAGTATCATTACGTTAGAGGAGGGTCTGATAGTGTTTATTTTAATACAGGAAAGCTACTTGAAAAACACGGACATCAGGTTATTCATTTTGCAATGAATTTTAATGAAAATGAAGCATCAAGTGAAAGCTATTATTTTGCTAGAAATATGGATTTCGTAAAACTTTCATTAAAGCAAAAGATTGAAAACGCTCCCTCATTTTTTTATAATAAAGATGCAGCAAAAAAAATTAGGGCATTGGTAAGGAAGGAAAAACCTGATATTGCCCATCTACATATTTTTTATGGAAGTCTTACTTCTTCTATTCTAAAAGTTCTTAATGATGAAAGAATACCAGCAGTGGTATCTGTTCATGATTATAAATTCGTCTGTCCGTCATATCTTCTTTTAGATGGTAAGAATAATATATGCGAAGTTTGTAAAGGGAAACATTTTTTTAAAGCAATTCAAAAAAAATGTGTAAAAGATAGTTATTTATTTAGTTCTATGTTTGCCATGGAAGCCTATTATAGAGATTATTTTTTCCCAATACACAAGATGTTTAGAAAATTAATTTTCGTAAGTAATTTTTCGAAACAATTACACAATCGATTAAAACCGGAGCTCAATAGTATTTCGACACATCTTTACAATTTTGACCCTGCTCTAAGTGAAAGAGAACCTAATAATATCAAAGGGGATTATTTTTTATATGCAGGAAGGTTGTCTAAAGAAAAGGGGTTGAATACTTTAATAAGTGCTTTTCAAGAATCGCCTAATATTGAACTAAAAATTGCTGGCAGTGGTGATTTGATAGACGATCTTAAAACAACAGCTCCTCCGAATATTTCTTTTTTAGGATTTCAAAAACCAGAACAATTAAGAAGATTAATTTTGGAAGCTTCTTTTGTCATTGTTCCATCGGAATGGTATGAGAATAATCCTATGGCAATAATTGAATCTTATGGATTAGGGAAACCAGTAATAGCGGCGAACATTGGTGGAATTCCTGAAATTGTCTCAGAAAACAAAACGGGATATCTTTTTGAAAGCGGAGATATAGACACTTTAAGACAAGCGATAACAACTGCTCATAATTTAAGCAATGACGAGTATGTTGCTATGTCAAGAGCTTCAATTGAGTTCTCACATAACCATTTTGAACCTGAAATACATTACGAGAAGCTTATGGAAATCTACCGTAGCGTGTTACCATAATTTTAAGATCAAAATTTATTAATATTACCCGATAGACATTCTTTTTTTTAAGTTTCTGTATTATTAAATTGATGCCTTTTTCTTTATTGAAAAGGGCTCAATTGAAAAGTAAAATATTCGTTATCGTGTAATTTTTGTGTATTAAAAAGATTATACATTTTAAAGATAAAATAATTCGTATTGAAAATATCCATTATAGGCACACGTGGTGTACCTAATTATTACGGAGGATTTGAACAATTTGCAGAATATCTTTCATTGGGACTGGTGCAAAAAGGTCATGAAGTTATTGTTTATAATTCTCATGCACATCCATATCAGGAGGAAATGTGGAATGGAGTACGCATCGTACATTGCTATGATCCAGAGGAAAGAATGGGCACTGTAGGGCAATTTATATATGACTTCAATTGTATTTTGGATAGCCGTAAAAGAAATGTTGATATTATTTTGCAGTTAGGATATACCAGTAGTTCAGTGTGGGGATGGTTATTGCCACGTAGCAAAAGTATTGTAACAACTAATATGGATGGATTGGAATGGAAACGTACCAAGTATTCTCGTAAAATTCAAAAATTCCTACTCTATGCCGAAAAACTGGGCGTTCGGTTTAGTGACTATCTTATTTCAGATTCCATAGGTATTCAACAATACCTACAGGAAAAGTATCAAAAACCTTCGGTGTTTATTCCCTATGGCGCACATATATTCACGTCTCCCGAGGAGTTTAAAATATATCAATATGGTGTTAAATCCTTTCAATATGATATGTTGATTGCACGCTTAGAGCCTGAAAATAGCATTGAAATGATATTAGATGGAGTTGTTAAATGCAATACGCAAAGGCCTTTTCTTGTTATTGGTAAGCATGAAACAAAATTTGGAGCTTACCTGAAAGAGAAGTTTAAGACTGACAAACGTATAATGTTTATAGGAGGTATTTATGATATTAATATCTTAAACAATCTTCGTCATTTTTCCAATTTATACTTTCATGGCCATACGGTTGGAGGAACTAACCCTTCATTGTTAGAAGCTATGGCATCTCAGTCACTGATTTGTGCACATTCAAATATCTTTAATCAATCTATTTTAGGTAGTGATGCGTTCTATTTTTCAAATAGTAATGAGGTTCAGAATTTATTAGATCAAAAAGTAAAATCTTCATTTCAAAATTTTATTACTAATAATGAAAAGAAAATAGAGCAAGTATATGACTGGGATATTATTGTTGACCAATACCTACATCATTTTGAAGAAATAATGGCTGCAAAAAAGTCTTAATGGCACTTACTCTCAGTGTATTTCCCAAAAAAAATAAACTAAAAAATATAACATGTCAAACAAGACTATATTCATCACCGGTGGTGCCGGTTTTATTGGCTCGCATGTGGTGAGGCTTTTTGTAAACAAATACACAGATTATACCATCGTTAATATAGATGCACTTACTTATGCAGGCAATCTGGGTAACCTGCGGGATATAGAAAACAAACCCAACTATATTTTTGAAAAAGTAAATATTGTAGATGCCGAAGCCGTGAAGGTAGTATTTGACAAATATCAACCGGATGGTGTCATTCACCTGGCTGCAGAAAGCCATGTGGACAGATCCATTTCCTCGCCATTAGATTTTGTTTATACCAATGTAATCGGTACAGTAAACTTACTTAATGCAGCAAAGGAAACTTGGCAACACATCAAAAACGTTTCTGAAAACGATGGAATAGCGTTTCCGCGTTTTCACCATGTATCTACCGATGAAGTATATGGTGCTTTAGGAGAAACAGGTTTCTTTACAGAAAATACCGCTTACGATCCGCATTCACCTTATTCTGCATCTAAAGCGGCATCCGATCATTTTGTGTATGCTTATGCAGATACTTACGGTTTACCGGTGGTACTTACCAATTGCTCCAATAATTACGGGCCCAACCACTTTCCCGAAAAATTAATTCCGTTGATGATTCACAATATCATCAATAACAAACCCCTCCCAGTGTATGGTGATGGAAAATATACAAGAGATTGGTTATATGTAATAGATCACGCACGTGCCATCGACCTTGTTTTTCACGAAGGAAAACAAGGCGAAAAATACAATGTGGGTGGTTTTAATGAATGGAAGAATATCGATTTGGTAAAAATGCTTTGCAAGCAGATGGACGAGAAATTAGGACGTAAACCAGGTACGAGCCAACAACTCATCACTTATGTAAAAGATCGTCCCGGTCATGATTTACGATATGCTATTGACGCTACAAAAATAAATCAGGAACTTGGATGGTCGCCCTCGGTAACTTTTGAGGAAGGGTTATCAAAAACAATCGACTGGTTTTTGGAAAATCAGGAATGGCTGAACAGCGTAACCAGCGGCGACTATCAGAACTATTACGAACAACAATATGCTGTCATTTAAATTATTTCCAATTAGATAAAAATGCAGGTAACAGAAACAAAACTAAAGGGGTGCTTTATTATTCAACCCGATGTATTCAAAGATAGTAGGGGTTGCTTTTTTGAGAGTTATAATGAACAAAAATTCACGAAACTCACCGGACAACATGGACATTTTGTGCAGGATAACCAATCCGCTTCTTCTTATGGTGTATTGAGAGGTCTGCATTTTCAGCAGGGAGAATATGCCCAGGCTAAGTTGGTTAGAGTACTGGAAGGAAAAGTGCTGGATGTGGCAGTGGATATCCGTCCTGACTCACCCACTTATGGACAATCGGTAGCAGTGGAACTATCAGCCGACAATCACACGCAGTTGTACATTCCCCGTGGATTTGCACATGGTTTTTCTGTGCTCAGTTCTACAGCAGTTTTTGCATACAAATGCGATAATGTATATCATAAGGCATCGGAAGGAGGAATTCGTTTCGATGATCCATCACTGAATATAGATTGGAAATTGCCTGCCGATAAAGTATTATTGTCTGAAAAAGATTTGGATTTGCCTTTTTTAAACTAAAAAAATGAAAGGAATTATTCTTGCCGGAGGTTCCGGCACAAGGTTGTATCCTATTACAATGGCTATCAGTAAACAATTGATGCCTATTTATGATAAGCCCATGATATATTATCCATTATCGGTTTTGATGATGGCGGGTATCAATGAAATACTGATCATTACTACACCCGAAGACAATGCAGGATTTAGAAGGCTCTTGGGTGATGGTAGTCGTATAGGTTGCCGGTTTGAGTATGCAGTTCAGGAAGTTCCCAATGGACTGGCTCAAGCATTTGTGATTGGTGCAGAATTTATAGGTAATGATAAAGTAGCATTGGTCCTCGGGGATAATATTTTTTATGGGACTGGCTTAGGTTCACAGCTTAAGCAACTTACGAATGTGGATGGAGGGTATGTATTTGCCTATCAGGTAAGTGATCCTGAAAGATATGGTGTGGTAGAGTTTGATGAAGAGATGAAAGCAATGTCTATTGAAGAAAAACCTGTTCAGCCCAAATCAAATTATGCTGTACCGGGACTTTATTTTTATGATAATAGTGTGGTAGAAATTGCCAGTAAATTAAAACCGTCTGCACGTGGTGAATATGAAATAACGGATGTAAACAAAATTTATTTACAAGAGGGGAAACTGCATGTGTCAGTTTTAGACCGTGGCACCGCCTGGCTGGATACAGGTACTTTTGATTCGCTAACGGATGCTGCTGAGTTTGTACGTGTGATAGAAAAACGACAAGGCACAAAGATTGGTTGTATAGAAGAAATAGCCTGGCGAAATGGGTTCGTCACCAAAGAACAATTGAATGAGTTGGGTGATGAAATGATTAAGAGCGGATATGGGGGTTATTTGAAGAAGTTGTAGCACACAGATGGCAAGCTTAGGATAACAAGGGTACTACCACTTTGGTGCAGAATGTAGATCAGAGGTCGTAATGTCGCTCTAAGCCCCTGTCCTCCTGAGCTTGATTTTCATGTTCTGCAGAACTCTTTGTCACCCTGAGCTTGGCGAAGGGGACAATGTTTTTTTTTTGATGAGATTTCGCCATCACTCCTCTATGTTTCGTTCCATAGAAATGGCCGGAAAAACAACTACGACTTCATTTCGTAGCGCAACAGAGAAATCTCCTCGAATGGAGGAGCGGGCCTTGTCATGGTGCGCCTGCCTGTTCGGCAGACAGGCCTGAGGAGCCATAAACCTGCTATTTTCTACCCGCTACACGTCTCCCACTGATCAATTCAGCAGATTAGCTTTCATTTTTTTCTTTCATTTGTAAGAAATTTAAAGGTGTCATTACAGCCATTGCTGCATTCTTGTAATCCTTTATATTTCGGGTAATAATTGCATCTAAACCACTTATGGTTAGTGCAGAGGCGTATTGGATCGAATCTTCATAATCTGAAAAGTCATTTTTCTGCGATTGAACAATCTCCTTTTTTGTAGTACCAATTATTTCGGCCATTTCAGTTAAAAGCTCAATAATTTCTAAGGCTTTCTTGTGTCCTAAAAACCTTCTGACAATAAAATAAATGTTGTTTATGCACACTGCCGAAATATAGAGCTTAATTAAACCTTTTTCATTAAGGTCAAAGAGTTCACTGGCTGGATTTACGAGGGGTTCTCTGTCGGTAAAGAAATCAATAACTACATCCGCATCCACAAAAAGTTTATATACCATATTTTTTTGCAAGTTCTTCAGTTAAAATTTGTTTGTAGTCAAAACTGGTATCGGTTTTGATGATGCCTCTTAGTTTTTTTGACTCTTGGTGAAAGTTGCTTTTCTTTAATTTGTTTTCGTCCGACCGTTACAAATTTGAAATAATTCTCCACCATTTCCGAAAGACTTTGTCCTTTTCCCCTTGCATATTCTTTGGCATTTTCAATAACTTCTTTTTCGATGGTTAATGTTAGTTTAGTGCTCATCTTTTTTTGCAAAAATACGTGTTAGTTTTTAATTAAATAACACGTGTTCTTAAAATGACAGCAATGGGTGGGTGTTAAAAATGCGGCTCGGTGGCAAAAGCACCAACATGTTGCGGGTGAAGAGGAATGGGTGAGAGAGAGGCTGGATGCATAGCCCGGTTGGCATGGGTATTTGATGGCCTGTCCTTAATCTTCTTTTCTCCCTTATCCGCCACGACGGAGAAGGGAGAAATCTGCTTAAATGGAAGATCGGGTATTTTCATGGTGAGCCTGCCTGTTCGGCAGACAGGCCTGGCGAGCCATGAAGCGTGGCTTTTCGTTAGCCCTTCGTAAGGCTCCTTCGTCAGGTTCAGGGTGACAAATTGTGTGGTCATACTGAGTTTGACGAAGCATAACAATAGCACCTACCGAAAGATAACAACCACAGCAAAACCAAACAATGAAACCAATTTTACTTTTTCTTACTTTTCTGATCGGGGCAGCAATAGTCTTTTATTTTAGCTGGAAGGGGAATCCCGATATAGAAACGAGTTGGCTCATGCCCAACTGGCTGGCCACTTGGGGCAACGAGAATTTCAATCTTCGGACGGCAGTACCTTTTGTGTTCATGGGGCTGGTGATTGGTGGGTTGGTGTCGGGCTCCTTTCGATTTTATCTGGTCTGCTGGTTGGTGATGGTGGGGCTGGTAGTGATCGCCGAAGCCGGACAGGTTTACCTGCCCAGTCGAAATTTCGATATTGGGGATATAGGCTTTGGGACACTCGGTGCGGGCCTAGGATTGATCTGCGGCAGAGCAATACGTCTGGTTTGTAAATAATGTTTTTTTTATAGTAGTCGTTTCGACTATCGTTCCTGCGCCAGCAGGAACGAAGGAGAAACCTTTTCCTTTTACACGCACTGCCCCCACATATCGTTCCTGCCCCGCAGGAACGAAGGAGAAACCTTTTCCTTTCACATGCACTGCCCCCACATCTCCCTCCAAAATGTAGTTGATTAGTTTTCTCCCTCCACTTCGTTCTGGTCGAAAAGACATTTCGTGTGGGATGAGCAAACTGCTCCTGCCCCGCAGGAACGAAGGAGAAACCTTCCTCTCTATCTTGAACTGCCTTCACATCTCCCCCCAAATTGTAGTTGATTAGTTTTCTCCCTCCTCCGCCGCGGCGGATCCGGTCGAAAAGACATTTCGTGTGGGATGGGCAAACTGCTCCACAAAAAGCTCCAACTGAAAACCATCTTTTCCAAAATCGACGTTTCGACTATCGTTCCTGCCCCAACAGGAACGAAGGAGAAACCTTTTCCTTTTACACGCACTGCCTTCACATATCGTTCCTGCGCTAGCAGGAACGAAGGAGAAACCTCCTCCTTTTACATGCACTGCCTTCACCTCTCCCCCCAAAATGTAGCTGATTAGTTTTCTCCCTCCTCCGCCGCGGCGGATACGGTCGAAAAGGACATTTCGTGTGGGATGGGCAAACTGCTCCTGCCATCGAAGGCCACACTAGCATCTGTTCCAAATCTCAAAATTTATCAAGAACTTTAGGCTGCAAAATGAAAAGCGATGGCCAAAGGAGGATTTATTTATATACTAACAAATAAAAACAAAACAGTCCTTTACATTGGAGTTACGTCAAATTTGAGACAAAGAATCTGGCAGCATGAAACGCACTTTTATAAAAATAGTTTTACGGCCAGATACAACGTAGAGTTTTTGACTTACTATGAATGGTTCGATTATATTTTGACGGCCATTTACCGTGAAAAGGAATTGAAAAAATGGAGAAGGGAAAAGAAAGACGCTCTGATCGTGACCAAAAATCCCGATTGGCGGTTTTTAAATGAGGAAGTGCATAATGATATTTATTCGCTGCTTTACTAAGCCCCCTCCAAAATGTAGCTGGTTAGTTTTCTCCCTCCTCCGCCGCGGCGGATCCGGTCGAAAGTGACATTTCGTGTGGGATGAGCAAGCTGCTCCACAAAAAGCTCCAACGGAAAACTATCATTTCCAAAATCGACGTTTCGACTATCGTTCCTGCGCTAGCAGGAACGAAGGAGAAACCTCCCTCTCTATCTTGTACAGCCCCCACATCTCCCCCTCCAAAATGTAGTTGATTAGTTTTCTCCCTCCACTTCATTCCGGTCGAAAAGACATTTCGTGTGGGATGAGCAAGCTGCTCCACAAAAAGCTCCAACGGAAAACTATCATTTCCAAAATCGACGTTTCGACTATCGTTCCTGCGCTAGCAGGAACGAAGGAGAAACCTCCCTCTCTATCTTGTACAGCCCCCACATCTCCCCCTCCAAAATGTAGTTGATTAGTTTTCTCCCTCCACTTCATTCCGGTCGAAAAGACATTTCGTGTGGGATGAGCAAGCTGCTCCACAAAAAGCTCCTACTGAAAACCATCTTTTTCAAAATCGCCGTTTCGACTATCGTTCCTGCCCCGCAGGAACGAAGGAGAAACCTTTTCATTTTACATGCACGGCTCCAACATCTCTACCCCCTCCAATATTTCTTCTCAAATACTACTAATGGTAAAAATAACTCTTGCTTTATAAGCGGCGGCAGGTACAGTAACTGATATGCCACTGACTTGTATTTGTACAGGTGTATTATTATGGTTAGCGGGAAAAAGATTTGTATTGATGATATAGAATTGTGTACTGGCCACTTTGGGTACTATAACATAATTATCTCCACCAGACAGGTAACATAACAAACAGGTGTGTGTGCCATTGCCTGTTCTTTTTACAGAGATGACTAAATCATCATGCCATATAGGATCTGCCTGATATTGCACCGATACGGCAGCCGCATTGAACCAGCCAGACACACTCGTGCTTAATAATATCTGATTGGTAGATGCTTCCAGTGTACCACTGTAATTATTTCCAGCTTCTGTAACCGGTGCAGCATTGGCAATCCAGTTGCTGCCTCCAACAGTAACAGTTTGGGCATCGAGTGCCGTAATGCCTGAAAAAAGAATGAAAAGCAATGCCTGCTTCCATATTGTTATTTTTAATGAGTTCATATTTTTAAATATCGCTAAGGGTATAAGTAATAACTACCGAATTGGTTTGCGCCGACAGGTTGGCATAGTTACCTGGTGCCAGACTGATGGTGAGCTGATGCCCATTGTTGACATCGTTTCCGGTGAATGCCCCGCCAATGCCACTGAGGATGATACTGGGACTGGTGCCAATTGTAACCAATCCGGCCGAAACGCCACGAATACCACCACCACTACCACTGGCGGCGGCGGCCTGCACCCGAATGGCCACTCCGGGAATGGTCTGATTGAGCTGTGCCGTAACGGTTCTGCTGGTTCCTGCAGTTACTGCCGAAGTATAATTAAGCCATTTGGTATTGTTGGATGGATTCACCAAGGGATTGCCTGCCTCGGTGGGTGCTGAAAATTTCAAATTGATCGATCCACTGGGGTGAATGTCCAGCAAGGCCACAGTAGGCAAAGTGATGGAAACTGTTCGGTGCTGTGACCAGAGCGGCGGTGTTTGCAGAAAAAATAGAAGGATCAGAAAAATATACTTCATCTTATTTTTTTTGAGTGTAACTGATTTTGATCCCATCTTCCTGGAATTTTATTTCTGTCTTTTGTTTCACAACTTGAATCAACACTTGCTGTGTGGTACCCGCCTTTAAATCAAAACTAAAAGTTTCAGCGGCTATTTTATAGCGCTTATCCAATCCGTTTCTATATACTTTCAAAGTCCAGTAGCCAGGTCGCAGATAAGTGAAATCAAATGATTCGCCTAGGGTACAAATTTTTCGAAAAACTTCGGTGCCATTATTTGCCTCCAGGATTATACTGTTGGAAGCTTTCTTTTTTCTTTCGGGAAGATGGTGGGTAAAACTGGCCACAGCCTGTTCTTTTTCTTCTTCTAGATGAACCCTGCCCATGATTTGGGTAGCAGTAGTCAATCCAAAATAAAACTGAGTTTCTTTTTGGATGAGTTCCACAGGGGCCGGCATGGGAATATCTGAAATGTCCTGCAGGCCTGTGCTGCCACGATCCATTTCTAACACATACGGGCCGGGGAGCAGGTTCTTAAAAATATAGAAACCGTTTTTATCGGTATATGTAGTATGGTTGCCCAGCATCAGTTTGATGCCTTCGATTTGCTGCACGCCTTTATTCATCACCATTCCGGAAAGCGTAACATATTCGGCTATTTTCTTTACCGGCATATTCAGTCGAACGCCATAGCGGAGCGAAAACATAAAATCTTTGTCGTTCATAGCACCTCTTTGCAAAGTATATCTTCCGGATACATCTATTTCATGGATCTTAAAGAATGACTGGTGATACCGTAGTTCAAAAAGGTTGCGATCGTTAAAATACTCTTCGGGCTGGTAATTGTTTTGATAAAAAATGCTTAGATAGCTATCAATAGTAAAGTGACTGAGCAGTCTGCCTCCATAATAAAACTGTTCCTGATCCTTGATCTGATATCGGGAGTTTTTGGAATAACTACTATAAAGCTGTAAGGAAGTGTTTAATTTTTCCAGACTTATATTGGCTGTATGGGTAGTAGAACGGCCACTGAATGATGTCAGCTTATTATCGGTTTTTCCCCACTGGGATTCTAGATTGATATCGAAAATAGCAATACGCTGGTTCAGGTTGATTCTGGCAAAAGTTTCTTCATAATCAAATTTTTTCTCCAGCATTCGGTCTTCATATTGCTGAAAGCCACTATGCACCGAAATTGATCCTTGAGACAGGTATTGATACCGGGCTCCGGTCTGATAATATTTTCTATAGGGCGCAGTCAGGAACAAGGTATCCTGGCGGATGTTTTTGGCATCTTGAATAAAATTGGCCGTAAGGTATAATTTTTTAAAAAGGCGAAACTGTGTGTTCCCGTTCAGCATAGTAGTGCGGCTAAAATATCCGGCAAAATCCGGACTGGTTTTTAGGTAGATGCCATTCATGCTCAGGTTTTTCAGATAGGCCTGACCTTCCAGCATAAAGCCCATGCCCTGAGAGATGGGTGTGTTGCTCAGCGCCAGTTCGCCGCTCAGGGTAACCTGGTTCCATAGCTCTGTTTTTGTTTTGATATAGGGCAAATGAGCAAATCGGTAGGGAAGTGGTTTGGTCCAAAGACTGGGGGTTTGATTGGCAATTTTATACAAATATCCGGCGGTGAATTCAGTTTTTTTGATAGGACGGAATTTGGAATAAATATTGAACTCGTCTTTTATTTCTTTAAAAAAACGGGGATGATTGTAGAAGCCGCCAATAGAAAATTTGTTGATGTCGTATTGCAATGAGGCCCCTCGTCCATAGCGTGCAAACTCTGTGAGGTAGGAGGATGCATAGGATTTATCACCCAGATGAATGGAAAGCTGCCTGGTTTTATAATGAACAAAATATTCCTCATATTGGGTAAAGGCATTTAGTTCCACCGGATTGGGCGACAAAGCTCTGAAGGACAAATAATCATGATTGCTTTTGCTGAAACTACCACCACCACTGAGTTCTGCCTGAAAGCCGCTTTGGTATTGACCGCCGTTTTTCATACCTATATAACTCACGGATGCCATCACTGGTATTCGCAAGTAAATGTCATCCTCCACTGGTTTTGTAGCAATAATGGTGACGCTACTATAAGCACTTATGTTCCGATCGGGATGGATATTGGACTTTGCAGTAAGCACCATCACCTGCTGATTGTTTTTCGCCAAATCAGAAGGAGTGGTTTGAGTTATGGTAATTAGTTGGGCTTCGCCGGGAGATAGTTTTATGGTAGGTGGCAGATCGATTGTATTGGTATTGCTTACCAATGAAAGGGTTTCGGTGGTGTTCCCACCATTTTTTAGTAAAAAGTTAGCCGTATAGGTTTGGCCTGAACGCACGTACTCAGGTGCTGAAATAGTGGTCAGGGTGATATGGCTGTGTCGAACCACACTCACTTCTTTCGACGCCAAAAATGTTTTCCCATTTGCTTTGTCGGTTACCTGCAAAGAAATCTGATACTGACCATGCAGGGTTTCGGATGCTATCCGCAGGGGGATAAGATAGTAGCTGGTTTCGTGTGCAGGAATACTGAGTTCACCCTGTTGCAAAACGGGTGTGATAGAAGGGGTGCTAGTTTTTACAGCTATAGCATATTCTTTGGCTAAGGGATCTGTATTTTCTACTCTGATAGAAATAGTACTAGAGCTGCCCGGTCTTAAGCTGTCTGTTTTTGAGGGCACTAATGAAGTGCTTTGTGCAAAAAGAAAAACCGGAAAAAGTAGCAAAACCAATAAAGCCCTGCATCTAATCATTTTTTATATCCAGTTCAGCTTTTAGAGCAAATGTGTTTTCGTTTTCGTCCATTGCCATGATGATCGTATTGAATAGTCCGGTCGGAGCTTGGGTAATATCAATGGAAAATGTTTTTGAATTGTTGGGCAATAATCCCATAGCAGTGCTGGTGAAAGTGCCCAGCTTTTGGCCATTTTTTTTATCGTAAATATCAATAGAGGCTAGAGGTTTGCAAAAGAGTTCACCAGTATTGGAAATGGCTAGTTTTAATATTCTCTTATTGCCTTCTGAACTGATTTTTACATTTTCAAATTTCAAATCGGTATGCGCATTGTCTGTTCGTAAATCTGAGATGATTTGAATGGCATACCTAACCACTGAGTGGATACTGACTCCTTTTTCAGATGGATTAATGGGTTTTACTGGCTCCACAATTATCACACTCCAATAGCTGCCAGGCAGCGTAGTATTAGAAGGCACTTGTATTTCGTAGAGAAAATCTGTTTTTTCTCCAGCTTTTAAGGTCAGTAAATTGGTGGAAAATTTTATCCAGTCGGCATTGCTTCTTAGTGCACCTGGCTTCAGTTCCAGATAATGAATAGTGCCATTGGCTTCGTATTTTAGGTCTTGTAAAAATAGTTTTACCGTCTGTGCTTCGCGGCCATTGTTTTCCAAACTGATTTTGCCTTTATACACCTGGTTGTTTTCTACTTTGTAATGATGGGTGAGTCCATTACTAATTACAATACCTGCTTTTAGTAGGTTGCCCTGTATGACGAGTAGCAGTACAAAAAGTAGTTTTTTTGACATGAGTGATTGCTTAGAGGGGCTGGAGTTGATATACTCCAATATAATAGAACAATAGCGAAGACTTAAAACTAAGCTTCGCTATTGAATAAGAGTTCTTGAAAATTAGTGATGAAACAATTAATTATTAACAATTAATCATTCAAAATTAATAAACAGTTTAGTTGTCCGAAATGGTATAGGTAACTGTAGCTGTGTTAGTGCTTGCTGTTAAGTCGGAATAATTAGCAACACCTGTAGTACCAAAAGCCAATTCGTAAGTAAGGTTATGACCGCTGGATGCACCAGTTCCAGTATAAGCACTTCCTATGCCAGAAATGATAGTTTGATCTGTAGCAGTCAGTGTTAGTTGAGCTGATGGAGACCCTTTAGTTCCACCACCTGCAGCAACAGCAGCAGCAGCAGTTACCTTAATGTCAACACCTGCAACCAGGGCATCTAATTTTACACTAATGGTACGTGTAGGATCACTAACAGACTTGATAGAAGAGTAGTTCAACCAAAGTGCTGTGTTGTTGGTTGGAGTTACGATGGGTAAACCTGCTTCAGTAGGCAAGGTGAAGTCCATTGTGATGTTTTTGCTTCCGGATGGTTCGATGTCCACAAGTGCTAGTTCAGGAATTTCGATTCCAATTGTGTGGTTGTCATCTTTGTCATCAGTTTGTGCGTTTACGGTTGCAGATAGTGCCAGAGAAGACACAAAAAGGGCTGTGTACAATTTTTTCATTGCGTTGAAATGTTTGAGGGTTTAAAAAATTCGAGCGCAAAGGTAAGAGGCTTAGGTTTAATAAATTATAATTTTTGATTGATTAAAATCAAGATCTTTTTGATGGAACTTTTTGAAGGAGTTAAAGGGCTTTCGAATACTGATCAGTGTCATAAAAAAAAGGTAGTTGGAATAAGCAATTAACAGAGTGCAATAGTCTGTCGGAATGAACTTTTTTTATGGGTTGTTTTTTGTTCATAGGATAAAGAAGGAGTCCATTATTCATAGGTTAATTGGGGTAACTCAATTTTACTTCAGCATCTATTTCCTTTTAATTTCTAATTCTTGTTTTGAAAATCTGGTCAATCCAGCTATGCTCAGCAGGAACCATTCGTGGGTAGTTGCGTCAATGGTTTTAGCAGGAGTGTGCCGAAAGGAACGCTTGGTGCTATTCCAATTCTTTAAAAATATATGGCGCATCCCATTCAATTTCAAGGGCAATACCATTCCTTCCTAACGGAACCATTGGCCACAGGGTTATCCGTCTTTTCTTCCGACCAAATGTTCCAACGGAGCAAAGAAAAACCTCTTAAAAAACTATGATAGCACAGAATCTCAAAATAAGAATTAGCCCTTTTATAAAGTATAAAAAAGTTCAGGCATCTTTGCAGGCAAAAATACTTTATTGGTCATCTAAATATCCTTGGTATCTAATGAACTTTAATTTTTTTAAGAATAATAATAAATCATACCCTTTAGATTATGCTGTGCTGAAAGCAGATATGCATGCTCATCTGCTTCCTGGAATAGATGATGGTGCTGTAAGCATGCAAAATACATTGGAACTTATTTCGGGTTTGAAACATTTGGGCTATACTACACTCATTACTACCCCACATATCAGATGGGATATGTTTAAGAACACACCGGATGGTATTCAAAAGCAATTGGATCTGGTGAGAGCGGAGTTGTCTAAAAATAAAATAGATATTGCCCTACATGCAGCCGCAGAGTATTATCTGGATGATTATGTGAGTCGGTTGCTCAAAACCAACCAGCCACTGCTGACGCTGAAAGGCAATATGGTGTTGGTGGAATTTTCTTTTATGCATCTATCCGGGAACATGAAAGAAGTGCTGTTTGATGTGCAAATGGCGGGCTATCAACCAGTGATTGCCCATCCCGAACGGTACACTTATCTGCATAAAAACTATGAGGCACTACATGAGTTTAAAGAAAATGGATGTATGTTTCAATTGAACCTGTTATCCCTTTCCAGTCAATATGGAAAAGTGGTGTTGGAGATGGCCAACTATCTGGCAGATCATGACTTTTATGATTTTGCCGGAACAGATCTGCACCATAGAAGACATCTGGAGGCTTTGAAAAGTTTAAAGGTCAGCGAAAAGATACACACACTTTTAACTGGTGATCGTTTATTGAATAAAACTTTGTCATAAGAAGATAGGATCGTTAGGAATTAGGAAGATGCCTTTTTTCTCTATCCTAAAACTTACGCAATCGAAAGGCGTAAATTATTGGCAGGTTCCAGGGATTGATCTTTCTTCTTATTGTCATTTTTACGTAATTTGCCGCTCAATTCAAAAATCAGTTTTTATTTATGGCAATTGATATAAAAGTACCTACCGTTGGCGAGTCAATCAATGAGGTTACCTTATTGAAATGGGTGAAAAAGTCTGGAGAATATGTAGAACGTGATGAAGTAGTGGCAGAGCTGGAAAGCGAGAAAGCTACTTTTGAAGTGAATGCAGAAAAAGCGGGTGTACTTACCACTTTGATCAGCGAAGGTGATACGATTAACATTGGAGATATCATTGCCTCCATTGATGATTCAGCCTCAAAGCCAGCGAGTAAAACAGACGCAGCTCCCGTTGCCGAAGCTCCTTCCACACCACCAGCTTCTGAAACACCGGTTGCCACAGCAGACGAAGCACTGAAGTTCACAGGCAAGGAAGTGGAAGTAAAAATACCCACAGTGGGCGAATCAATTTCAGAAGTAACCCTGTTGAAACTGGTGAAAAAATCAGGTGAGTATGTAGGTAGGGACGAAGTGATTGCAGAGTTGGAAAGCGAAAAAGCCACTTTTGAAGTAAATGCTGAAACAGGGGGTGTGCTCACCATAAGCGTGAGCGAAGGAGATACCCTGAAGATTGGGGATGTGATTGCTACGATCAAGGAAACAGAAGGAAAACCAGCCGCACCCAAAGCGGCAGCACCTGCGCCTAAGCCTGTAGAAATTACCACCACCACTCAGACCGTAAAATCAGATTTGAAAGCTACACCGGTGGCATCTGCCATGATTGCGGATAAAAAAGTAGATCCAAAAACAGTAACCCCTACGGGTTTTTCTGGCAAAATTGTAAAGGATGATGTGCTGGCGGCACTCTCCAATCCGGGAAGAAAATCCTTTGATGGGGGAGGTTTGTTTGGTCGCAACAAGCGTCCGGAAAAAATGACCAACCTGCGCAAGACGATTAGCCGCAGACTGGTGGAAGCAAAAAATACGACGGCTATGCTCACCACTTTCAACGAGGTGGATATGCAGCCGATCATGGATATCAGAAAACAGTATAAGGATAAATTCAAAGAAATACATGGGGTCAATCTGGGTTTCATGAGTTTCTTTGCGAAAGCCTGTGCCATTGCACTTTCTGAGTGGCCAACGGTGAATGCTTATATTGATGGTGACCAGATTCTTTTTCATGACTATGCCGACATCAGCATTGCCGTAAGTACCCCAAGAGGACTGACTGTGCCGGTGATTCGAAATGTGGAAAGTCTGGGTATGGCCGAGATTGAAAAAGCAGTAGTAGAACTGGCCACTAAAGCCAAGAACAGCAAACTGACCGCAGAGGATTTGACTGGCGGCACTTTCACGATCACCAATGGAGGCATATTTGGATCAATGCTCAGCACACCGATCATCAATATACCTCAGAGTGCCATCTTGGGTATGCATAATATTATTCAACGTCCGGTAGCCATCAATGGACAGGTGGTGATCAGGCCCATGATGTATTTGGCACTGAGTTATGACCATCGAATTATTGATGGACGTGAGTCGGTGAGTTTCCTGGTAAGAGTAAAAGAATTGTTGGAAAACCCGGCATTGTTGCTGGTGCAGAAAGATCCAGTAAAAGCCTTGCTAGAATTGTAAAAGATAACGCTTCTATTTCATTTCATAGGAAAGCGCATCCACCTATTTATCTGGTTCGTGTGAAAGACGCGAACCATTTTTATTATTGAAACTTGCAGATGGATTCTACCAGTATCAAAGGACTCGGGCACCTGTATTCTTATTTGAACAGTGCCACCACTATCCTCAATCAATATGAGGGGAGCCTTCCATTTGCACATTTTATCAAAAACTATTTTTCTAAAAATAAAAAGTACGGAGGTCGCGACCGCAAACAAATCAGTCATCTTTGTTATGCATTTTTTAGATTGGGGAAATCTTACGCTAGCTATCCTGTGGAAGAAAGAATCCTAAAAGGGCTATCGCTGAGTACCCCGCCACCTAATGAAAAATGGCAGGAGGTTTTCCTACAATACCACTTGCCCCAAACCGAACCAGACCGGATTTTTGCTTTTGAAGAAATATTGAGTAAGGAGATTGATTGCGCAGCTTTTGAACAGGCACACCTGATACAACCCGATTTGTTTTTGCGTATCCGGCCAGGGTGCCAAAATCAGGTGATGAAAAAACTAAGTGCCGCAAATGAGGCGATAAGTATTCAAGGCAATTGTCTTCGGCTGCCTAATAGTTTTAAATTGGATGATCTCATTTCCATGAATCGGGAGGCAGTGGTGCAGGACTATAATTCTCAGAAGGTGGGTGATCTGTTGCAAAGGTTTGCTACAGAAACGGAGAACGCTGATAATAAAATATCTGTTTGGGATTGCTGTGCGGCCAGTGGGGGCAAAACAATGCTGGCAAAGGATTTACTGCCAAAGGCCCGAATGACTGCTTCGGATTTGCGTCCATCTATCGTGACGAATCTAAGAAAAAGATTGCAGCAAGCACAAATAAACCAGGTGGAACTCCTGGTAGCCGATGCCACCACAATAAATCCACAGAAGCAGTTTGATTTAATCATGGCCGATGTGCCTTGTTCTGGAAGTGGCACCTGGGCTAGAACGCCAGAACAGTTGATTTTTTTTGATGAAAAACAAGTGGCAGTATATGCCTCGCTTCAGCAAAAAATTTTGAACAATGTGCTTCGGTTTCTAAAGCCCGGCGGTTACCTGCTTTATATAACCTGCTCGGTGTTTGAAAAGGAAAATGAAGCACAAGTGAAATATGTTTTAGAAAAAGGGTTTGCAGTCATCGATCAGCAGATTTTGAAAGGATATGATAAAAAAGCAGATACCATGTTTGCCGCCCTGTTGAAAAAGAACATGTAGATGGCTGATGACGTATTGCCTAATAATCACTAAAAACCAACCATTAACAATTAACCATTAAAAATTCACCATCAAAAATCAACCATTAACCATTAACAATCAACCATTAACAATTCACCATTAACAATTCACCATTAACAATTCACCATTAACAATTCACCATTAACAATTCACCATTAAAAATTCACCATTAAAAATTCCTTTCTTCACTTCCAGCCACTATTTTATCAAAATCAAAACCGGCACGGGTAAGTGAGTTTCTGGCTGCGTTTAGTGCATAGTCTGCTTTGTTATGAGGATGCACAGGCACTTCCGTAACCTGATCCAGTTGGATCAATAAGGCTTCTGTTTCTTTTTCTGTTAATATTTCGCAGGCATCATACATGCCGCCTTCTTCTTCTTCCAAAATATCATGAAGATCTAAAACATGGCGAATTACCTTGATGACTTCCGGACTGGGAGGCACCACCATCAGTGAAGTCAGGGCTCCATGATCTAGGCGTAGCTTGGCTTGCAGGGGTAGAGGCGTGCCGCCATTTGCTTTTTGTGCAGCAGGAAAAAGCACCTTCTCTTCCATCTTGATATGCTTGAGCAATCCCACACGAAAATGATGATAGATGTCCATGTTTATCAGATCTATATCCTGAGTGGCTTTGTCCAGTAAGGCTTCTATCCGGCGATGATCTTTTGTAAAATAGTTATAGAGCGGTTTGTTCATTTTGTTCGATTATGATGATGGTTGGTTCTGAGTTTTTGGTTTGGGGTTCAGGGGACGTATGGTGATGTCGTTGATAAGCATATTGTCTGGTGTTTCCAAAATATGCACCACCGTCTGAGCAATATCCTCCGGATGCAGCATATTGTCATGTGGCATCACGCCAGAGCTATTGAAAAAATCCGTTTCAATGGATCCCGGACTCACACAGGTTACCTTGATATTGAAATGCCTCAGTTCCTGATAGAGTGCTTCTGAAAATCCCTGCACACCAAATTTTGTGGTACAATAGGCTGTACTATCTGTCCTTCCGGTTTTTCCTAATATAGATCCAATATTGATGATATGGGAAACACCGGGTTTCTTTTTCATCAGTCCTGCTAATGGTGCTGTGATCAAATACATTCCATTCAGGTTGGTATTGATCATGCTGTACCAGTTATCAGAAGTCATTTCATCTATTTGATGAAAAGACCCAACACCGGCATTGTTAATGAGAATATCCGGCGAATAATCTGTGCTGAAAGTTTGTTGCACCCAATTTTTGATATCCGTTTCGTTGGTGATATCTATTGCCACCGGATAAAAATTTTCTCCCAGATTTTGTTTGAGTGCATCCAGTCTTTGTTTGTTCCTTGCTAGTCCATACACTTTTACTTCTTTAGCGGTGAGTGCATGTGCCATTGCCGCACCCAGTCCACGGCTGGCTCCTGTCAGGATAGCTATTTTATTTTTCAATACCATTTAAAAATGCTGGAAAATATTACTGGTTAAGATTATGGTTTTTCCGAAACAGACTGTTACAAAAACTGACTGGTGCAAATGGATTGGACGGTTATTTGTCTGATTCCATGGCTTCAAAAGCAATATTGGCATGAGCATAAGCTGCGCCTGCCCGCATTTCGGCAGCCACCCAGATGGCTTCCATGATTTCCTGTTTAGTGGCTCCTTTTCTCATCGCTTGTGGCACATGAGCCTTGATACAATAAGGACATTGGGTTACGTGTGCCACAGCTACCGCAATAAGTTGCTTGGTCTTTTCATCCAACACGCCTTCCTTAAACACCGTTCTACTAAAGTTTCGCCAGGCTTCAACCTGCTTGGGAGCCAGATCGGCTTTTAGCTTTGCTCGTTCTGCGGTTGCTTCGGGGTACATATCTTTATTTTGGCTCATTGTAGTTGATTTTCAGATAAAGAAAATTTCCCCGAATCAGTTTTCTAACCCGGGGAAATACTTCATGTAAGCGTTTTATGTCAGAGTTGCTTCCAGCGTAATGGGAATGCTTAGTGATTTGCTGATGGGACAATTGTCTTTGGCAAAATTGGCCAATTCCAAAAACTTTTCAGAAGAAATATCAGAAATTTTAGCATTTAGAATTAGATGAGAACCGGTAAGTTCCAGTTTGTCGGCATCCATTGTAACTATAGCATGCACATCCAGACTTTCGGGTGTAATACCTTCTTTACCCAGAATAGCACTCAAAAACATGGCATAGCATCCGGCATTTGCTGCTGCTATCAATTCGTCAGGATTGGTTCCTGTTCCATCTTCAAATCTTCCACTAAAGGTATAGGGTGTCTTGTCAAATACTTTGCTGTCGGTAGTTAAAGTACCACTGCCTTCTTTAAGAGAGCCGTTCCAAACGGCGTAAGCATTGTGCTTCTTCATCTTTTTAATTTTGTTGTTTATGAATGATTAAATTTTTTTTCTGCTATGATTGCAAATGAAGTTAGATGATCTTGATATTGGTTGAAGGTTTTTCTCATCGTCAGAATCTTCTTCCTTGCCCTTGAATGTGTGAATATATTAAAACAAATTTTTAGCGTTCTCAAAATACCTTCATCCGCTAAGATCCTTTTTAACTTCAGTAAATCCATAGAATTTTCTGCAATTGTTTTGATACTGAACCCTTCCTGTTCCAGCAGGTAACACCATTCACTTTTTGTCAATGGTCGGGCATTTACTTTTATGGCTTTAGCTAATCCCTGCTGCACTTCTTTTTTCACTTCTGCATCCAAATGATCGGGTGTCAGTCCCAATTCGTGAATGCCATAGTAGCCTCCGGGTTTTAATATCCGATATGCTTCTTGAATGATTTCGGATTTCCGATGATCTGGTTGCATGGTCAGCATAGCTTCTCCAACCACTTTGTTCACCGACGATGAGTGCAAACCAGTGTCTGCTGCACTTGTATTCACTATCTCGTAATTTTCCTGGTGTATCTGCTTTTTTAAACGATTGGCCGCCTCCTGATTGAGTTCTATGCCTGTATATTTTTTCGGGTGCCTGCTCTGTAAGATTGAAGCCGTATATCCCATGCCGGGTGCAAACTCCACCACTTCATCTTCTTTGGTAATGTTCAGGCCGTTTATCAGTTTTAGGGTCAATGCTTTTCCACCAGGTCTCAGCACACGCTTACCCATTTTTGCCAATAGCCAGTGTCCCTGTTCGCTATCGATTATTTTGTTGCTCATGATAACTTTTGTTTTTTAAAAATACTTTGGCAATCCTGATGGGCTGATTGTTTCAAAGCTAATCATTTTGTGCGATCTTATTTTTTAACGATTGGTTCTTTTCAGTTTTTTCATTTATACTGTTGGTATCATTATCTACAGATAAACAGTATCATTGGTAAAAGGTTTTTTGTTGCAGGTGCCGGGAGTGCTAAAAAGTGATGATTTTGTCTTTTTTTACAATTCTGTGATAAACTTAGTTCATGGGGGCAAATGGATTTTGATTCATTTGGAAGTCATTTGGATTATTCCAACACTTGAAAAGTTTGTTTGGATTTTGATACAAATTAATATCTTGAAGTAATTGGTTTTTTTGCCAACACAGCGGAAGTAAAATAGAGAATTGGTCATTCAGATTGATATGAAAGGTTTAGGAAGTTTTGAACTGAGGTTATTTTGATTGATGCATATTCTATTCATACATTAGCTTATTCAATTTTCGTCCTGTTCTTTTTATTTATGCTAACATTGCAATAACATTCTTTATAAATGGAACCACATTTTTCCCTAAAAAAATACAATAGTTTCGGTATAGATTGTGTAGCCGAAAATTTTACGGCTGCTAAATCAATTGACGATCTGAAAGAATATTTGCAGTGGTCTGAAAAACAAAAACTACCCACCCTGATTTTGGGTGGTGGAAGTAATGTGTTGTTCACAAAGAATGTAGAGGGGCTGGTAATCAGAAACGAATTGACCGGAATTGAAAAAATTACAGAAGACGAAAGCCATGTTTATCTGAGAGTTGGGGCAGGGGAGGTTTGGCACCAGTTTGTTCTGTACTGTCTGAAAAATAATTATGCCGGTGTGGAAAACCTAGCACTTATTCCAGGGTCGGTAGGTGCATCGCCTATGCAGAATATTGGAGCATACGGTGTAGAAATGAAAGAAGTGTTTTATGAACTAACGGCCTTACATAGATCTACCCTAGAAGTGCAAAAATTCTCTAAAGACGATTGCGCTTTTGGGTATAGAGACAGTGTGTTTAAAAGCAAATTCAAAAATGAGTTTGTGATTATGGATGTAACCTATAAACTCAATAAAACACCCCGTTTCAATATAGCTTATGGCGCAATAAAACAGCAACTGGAAGCCGAGGGTACCAAAGAGTTGTCCATTCAGGAAGTGGCAAAGGCAGTAATGGCTATCAGAACCTCCAAGTTGCCCGATCCTGCTAAGTTGGGCAATGCAGGAAGTTTTTTCAAGAATCCTTCTGTGACCAAAGATCAGTTTGAAAACCTGAAAAGGAATTTTCCTGAAATAGTGGCGTATGAAAATGAAGATGGAACCATGAAACTGGCTGCTGGTTGGATGATAGATCGGTGCGGACTCAAAGGCTTTCGGTTGGGAGATGCGGGTGTTCATGAAAAGCAGGCACTTGTGTTGGTGAACTATGGCCATGCCACTGGAAAGGATATAGAGGATTTGTGTCATTATGTTCAAAATAGGGTGAGGGAAACCTTTGATGTGATCCTGCATCCGGAGGTGAATATTTATTAAAATCAGATAGCGATCAATATTTCTTTAATAGTATCTTTGAACGCTTTTTTAAAGCTGGATATTGAAACGCATCACAGAACTGTATGTTCCAATGACCAAGGCCTTTTCTTTTAGATCTGGCAATATTCTGGCTTTTGATTTATGAAACAGTTAAAACCTAAAATCTTTATGAAACGAATTTTATTATTAAGTCTTATCACTATTTGTTTTGGAGCAAGTTCCCAGGCACAGATCTATTACAATGGGCGGCCTGTTCGATTGGGATTTAAGGTGGAACCTGTTTTTCCAAACACACTGAAACCATTTGACAATGGAACGGTAAAAGACGGAAGTGGCATCGGCATCAACTATGGATTGATGGCAGATATACTTTTTAATGATGCAAGAGGTGCTTTTGCCACCGGACTTGAAGTACAACATGCGCGCAGTAGTTTTTCTACCACCGAGGTGGACAGAGGATTGTATGGCAAAGGGGATTACGATTTAAGACTTCAGTATTTGCAAATACCTCTAAGCGTAAAGTTGAAATCAAATATGATTAATGGGGTGCGCTGGTGGGGACAGTTTGGCACTTATGTAGATGCTTTACTTGGAGCAAGACTGGATTATGCTGCTGCATTGGGCAAAGGTTCTAATGAAAGAGTGATGAAACAGACTAATAAAGTGAACATTGGTTTGCTGATTGGGATGGGTGGTGAATATAACCTAAGTTATAAAACCGATGCTTATTTTGGGCTGGGCTTCGAAAATGGATTCACCGATATTACTTCCAATGGAAAATGGAAAGATGGCAAAGTGACCCTGAACAGATGGGCTCTCCATTTAGGAATGTTTTTCTAAAACTATTTTGAAAATAGAGTTTGGGGTTTGATTGGTACAAAAACAAGGTACCACTCAAACCCCAAATACGTTTTGATCGGTATTATAAATGTGCAAAATCAGCATCAAAATTTCCTTTGATGCGTTCCATTGGCGGATTGAAATAACCATATTTCAGTTCAGGAAATTCTTTCTTGATTTCTGAAAGTAGTTGATTCACACCCATGCATTCGCCGGTGTTGGTTACCCCTATTTTTCCCAGATACCAATCGGGATCGATGTTGAAATTGCGCCATTGAATCATTTTTAGGTTGGTATCTCTTATCAACTTTCTGAGGGCTTCATATTCTGCTATACTATCTGTCATTCCCGGAAAAACGAAATAGTTTAACGAGGTCCAACCACCAAAACTGTCGACTACTTTCAGGCTTTCTACAATGTCCTCGAATTTGTAATTGTTGGGTCGATAATAAGGCGTGTAGATTTCTGGTCTGGCACTATTGGTACTCACCCTGATGGAGTTCAGGCCGGCTTCACACAAGCGTTTTACCGCATCTGGTTTCGATCCATTTGTGTTGATATTGATACTTCCTTTGTCGGTATGTTTTCTTATTTCAAGAATAGATTTTTCGATTGTTTCCCACATCAGCAATGGTTCTCCTTCACAACCCTGACCAAAACTAATTAGAGCAAAAGGTGCCGAATCCAGATGAGGAACTGTAAACTCTACAATTTCCTCGGGCATTGGTTTAAATGTAAGTCGATCCTGCGTGGAAATAATCGTTTCATCGCTGGGCTGAAAAGATATGCAGCCAATACAATTGGCGTTGCAGGCCGGGGATGCAGGAACCGGACATTCCCATCGACCCATAAAATAATTTCGTGCCGCCGGACAATGGTAGGTGAGTGCACAGTTGTGTGCTAAATGTTTCACCAACCTATTGTGTGGATAAGCTTGCATTAAATACTCCACACCAGTTTCTACTTTTTCTGTGCTAAATCCTTTACATTCCTGTCTGATGTCCTGTTCTATTCTGATGGCTGGCACATAGAATTTTTCGTTCTGCCAACCCACAGCGGTATAACAAAAAAGGGGTAGTGTGGGTGCATCCTTTGCGGTTTCATAAGCTGCCAGATAAAAACCTGTATGTGCAGGTGGAATGAAAGCTGCCACAGCCCAGCCTTTTTCACAAAGTCTCATTTCTCCAGTTACCACATCTGTACCAATACCTCGTCTGCCGGGTAGTTCGTACAAGGAGCCTCCCTCAGGCAAAAGGATCCACTCCTCATCAGGTACAGGTAAAGCATCCCATCCTGTGCGCCCTGTAACAAAGAGCGATGTGTCTTCAAAAATATTTCCTTTACCGTCGGAGTATAAAATGTAAGGGGAGGAGGATAGTGACATGTGACAATTTTAATTTTTGTAGAAAATCAAGTGGATGAACGCTGCATCTGCTGATGGCAAAATTCGTTAAAATCCGCTTCTGAAATTTCACCTTCGGGATAATCGATCAAATGTTGATAGACTTTATTGTTGTTTAAATCTATCGTGAGTATATCATCCTTCAGGATAATATTATTTAGAGCATTCCAATCTAATGACTTAACCGGAAATGAAGGATAGGAAATACCTGTTTGTGCTACGGTTATGATCATTTTTCTTTTGGAGATAGTATATAATCCCCAGAAAAGAATATTTAATAATAATAAACCATTGACACCAATGCGTAACCAGAATATGGCACAGAGTAGCAGAAAAACGCCAATTGAAAGTAACAGCTTTTTACTACGATAGCGGTAAAAATCATACAACAGTATGCCAACTACTCCAATGCTAACAGGCAGAATATTGATGATATTATTTCCCGCCTTTAGATTGTATAAATAAAAACCTAGAATATTTAATACAATAATCCCATAGGCAAAAACCTGATAAATAACCAATTTCTTATTAGGGATAGAAAAACGATACATGAAAAAAGATCTTTTTTGGGAGGAAAGAATCAACAATTAATATTCAACAATCAATAATTAATATTCAATAATTAATAATCAATGTTCAATAATCAATATTCAATAATAAATTACACAATATTCAATTACCTATGGATTGCTGGCAGCCAGAAGATTACAAAGCTTGAACAAGGCTCTTGCTCCCACATTGGCATTCCATTCGGTTTCTCCAAATCCTACCTCCACCAAATCGAAACTAATAACCTGTCTTCCACTTTTTATGATTTCGTGGAATAGATAGAATATACTTTCCAACTCAAAGCCTCCTGGTACAGGTGTGCCAGTGTTTGGACAAAGCTTAGGATCCAGCCCATCGATATCAAAACTGATATGCACTTTTTGAGGCAGCTTGCTGATGATTTCATCCACTATGTTTTTGAAGGTATCGCCTCCATAAATTCGCTCCTTTATATCCTGATCAAAATAGGGGACAATCCTGTCGGGGTTGGTCTCCATATATTCCCATTCATCCTGGCTAATATCTCTCAATCCAATTTGAACGATATTTTTTATCTGAGGTACTTCATTCAGGGCGTTATACATGATGCTGGCATGTGAATAATTGAACCCTTCGTAGGCTTTTTTTAAATCGCAATGAGCATCTATTTGCAGAATTCCAAAAGAGTCGTGCTTTTCGGCTAATGCTTTATACAATCCCAATGGCGTACTGTGATCACCACCCAACAAAGCCACCAATTTGCCTTTGTCCAAATAGTTTTTGGCATTATCATACACCCAATTGTTCAGATAGTCGCCACCTTCGTTTACTTCTCTGATAGTTTTGCACATGAACTGGTTAGCTTCCAGCACTTCCTGTCTGGAAATATAATCAATGTACAGTTCGGCCTCCCGTCTCAGATAGGAACTTTTCAGTTGCAATTGTTTGTCGGTAGGAGTCAGATAAAATCCTCTTTTCCAAACATCAGGGAAACGAGGGTCGTAGAGATCCACCTGAAAACTGGCTCTTGCGATGGTCTCAGGCGCTTTGGCAGCTCCGGATCCATAACTTACTGTTACTTCCCAAGGCACACTTACAATGATGACATCGGCATTTTCCTCCGTACTGGGCAATCCGAAAACATTATTATCGGGGTTACTAACCGTGTTCTGATCAAAGTTTTTTAGATCTAACATTGCTTTCTGATTTTTAAAAAGAGGCGCAAGATACACCCTTTATTTAAAACAGGTGTAAATGGTTCGGTTGTGGTGTTGTTCCATATTTTGCGTATTTAATTTTTTCACAAAACTGTCCTTCATATTTAGGGAATAATGTAGTTTTAGATTTGAATTGAAATAATGAAAAATCTATTCTTATCTGTATCGATCCTATTGCTTGTTTTCTCCTGTGCAAAAGAGCCTGCCGATAATCCAAAGAATCCAATACCCAACCCACCTACCGGAACTTCAAAAACTTACCAGCAATTGCTGGCAGACACTTTATATAAGTTAGCACAACAGGTTTACTACTGGAATACCATGCTTTTGGATAGTGCCAGTTTCAACCCTTTGAGCTATGCTCAGTCCGACACCATGACCGGATTGAGTAAGGAATTATTGACCCTGGCCAGAACCCCTCAAAATCCGAATAGTGCTTTCAAGCCTTTTGAACAGGCGATCAAATACAATAGCCAGGGAAATGCAGTGGACTATAATAACGAGGCCAAATTTTCCTACCTCATCAAAACTAGTGATCTGATCAATGGGGGAAAAAGTTCTAATATTATTACCAACCAGTCTCAAATAACCGAAACTAAAATGACACTGGACGGTAAAAACAGTGGATTGGGTTTTACGGTTGGATTAGTTAGAGTGAGCAATACCACAGGCACCAGTGTAAGTATCCCATACCTGAACAAAGATAGTTTTGTGGTTTTTGTACGATATGTTACCAATGGAAGTCCAGCTTCCAAAGCCGGATTGCAAAGGGGGGATGTGATTGCCAACGCTGAACTGAATTATAATACGAACCCATCGGCTATTTCAACGGCACTCAATTCAAATTCGCAAAAAATTATTGTGTATAAACCTGCCAGCAAAACAAGAGATACCCTGCCCGAAATTACCAGTGGCATTTATACTTTTAATCCAGTGTTTCGGGATACTTTAATCACAGTAGGAGATAAACGGATAGGGTATATCGCCTACCAATCGTTTACTAATTCTACTAATTCTAACCCCGAACTGGATCTTAGTTTTATCAAATTTGCCAATGCGACCGATTTGGTGATTGACCTTCGGCACAATGGTGGAGGTTATGTTTCTACCGCTCAATATTTTATGAATCTGGCTGCCCCCCAGTCCGCTAGTGGAGAAGTGGGGTTTGTGGAGCATTATACCCCAACCCTTGTGAACAAACAGGCATTCATATTGAAGACGCAACCTGTTTTCATAAACAATGTGAAACAAAATTATACCTACTATGATGTTAATTATTCACAAGCCGGCAATACGACCAAAGTGAATAAAAGAGGCTCTTTTAATGGAGACAATAGTGTAAAAAATATTTACTTTATTGTGAGTAGCAGCACAGCATCCGCCTCGGAATTGTTGATCAATAGTCTAAAACCTTTTTATAATGTCTATCTGATTGGTGCCAGATTTAGTGATTTTGGATATAAGACTTATGGTAAGCCGGTTGGCTTTTTTGATCTTAGACTTGGAAAATACACGGTGTTTTTAGTAAGCTTCGAAACTAAAAATAAGAATGGAGAAGGTGGGTATTACGATGGAATAACAACTAATTTTCAAGCCTTCGATGATGTGAAATATAATTTTGGCGATCCAAATGAAAGTTGTTTCAAACTGGCCATTCAGAAGATTACCGGCAACCCCAATTATAGTCCATCCGCATCAGCCAGATCGGTTTATCCAGTGGTGATAGAGGCGATTCCGGTGGGGCCAGTGGCTCAGATACATGACATGATATCCACACCAGTAAAATAATGCCTAGTCATTGATTGGAATGGCTACCTCTACTTTTTTGTTAGCCAAACTGTCAATTTTCGAGTCTTTGGTATTTCTGTCAGGCAATGCTTCTTTTGCAGGTGGCTGTTTACTTTGCCTGTTGCTGGGGCAGCAGTTGGTAAGTGCAAAGACTAAAGAGAGAATCGCAAGGGGTGCTAACTTTTTCATTTATTTATTATATGATATTCATTCGTTGTTTACCGATACGCCTAACCAGGCCATCATTCCCATTCCTGTTTCAATAGCTCGTTCATCAATATCAAAAATGGGGGTATGCACATGTCTAATATTTTCCGAATCAATCATCACCCCCAGCCTATAGAAACAACCGGGAATTTTTTGTGTATAATATCCAAAGTCCTCAGCACCCATTCTTATTTCTGTTTCCTTTACCTGATCCTTGCCCAGATAAGCTATTGCATTTTCTGCGGCATTTGTGGTCAACGCTTTATTGTTGTACACGTTTGGATAGCCAATGTCGATATGCAAATCCAGTTCAGCCCCCATCGAGGCTACCAGACCATGAGAGAGTTTCCTGATGAGTTCATGGGCCTCGAAACGCCAGGCTTCATCCATGGCCCGAAAAGTTCCCATCAATTTTACCTCAGCCGGAACCACATTTGTAGTGGTACCGCCGTTAATAGCAGTAATGGAAAGTACAGACGGGAAAAGAGGATTCTTATTTCTGCTGATAATTTGTTGCAATGCCACCACCAATTGAGAGGCAATCAAAATGGGATCAGCCGTAAGTTGGGGAGCAGCGGCATGTCCTCCGATAGCTTTGATGGTAAAATATAATTCATCGGCACTGGCCATTACTTTACCAGATCTGAAGCTGACCTTACCTGTCTCTAGAGCCGGATGCACGTGTAGTCCTAAAATAGCTGTGGGAGCAGGATTTTCCAATACTCCTTCGTTTATCAGCAAACTGGCACCGCCCGGATTCTTTTCTTCGCCTGGTTGAAATATTAGTTTTATTGTGCCTTCCCACTCATCTTTCAGTTCTTGTAATATTTTCGCAGCACCCAGGAGGCAGGTCGTGTGCACATCGTGGCCGCAGGCATGCATGATGCCGGGTTTTTTAGATTGATATTCAACTTCGTTAGCTTCCAAAATAGGCAACGCATCCATGTCTGCCCGTAAAGCAATAATTCTTTTTTCAGGATTTCGACCTTTTATAAGTCCAATCACACCGGTTTGGGCCTTCACCTCAAACTGAATATTTAGTTCAGCCAATTTTTGTTGCACAAAAGCAGAGGTTTCAAATTCCTGATAACTCAATTCGGGATGAGCGTGCAAATGTCTTCTAACCGAAATAAATTCTGGAGTTAATTTTTTTGCAAGAGATTGTATCTTTTCAATCATTGGGCAAACCTAAAGAAATTTCTATTTCAAATCTTTATTCAATGAAAATAGAATAGGATATATGATACTGACTCGCACATTGAATGATTGAGCAGGTAGGTAGTTTAGTTCTTGTCATTGAGCTTGTCGGCTTCCTCAGGTTTCACCTCGATTACATCGCTCATGATGAAAATGCTTCCTGGAAACATGGAGGCCATTCTTTTTTGATAGGCTTGAGCATCGTTGCGCGAAATGAAATCACCAGCCTTCACCCGATAGTATGGTGCCCGATACTCCATTCTTGCTTTCAGTTCAGGAAAGTTTGTGAGAATCTTAGTGCGAGCGGCAATAGCTTCTGCCCGGTTGTTGCTACTTACCACTAAAAGTCTGTAGCCTCTGGCAGTTCTTCGTTTGGCGCTGTTTCTGGTAGATAAATCATTTGCTTCTGCCTGCTTTTTCAACAGGATATCAATTCTTGGATCTTTGTGAACGACTACCGTACTTTCAGTTTGGGCAAAGCCATTACTCATGAAAGTCAGGAAGCAAAAAAGTGTCAGAAATGTTTTCATTTTTCAAAGGATTGATGTCACAATGATGGGTGACAGATTAATAAATTAATTGCTACGAAAATAGAACGATTTGTTTTAATTCAGTATTTTACTTCTAAAAATTTGATTATATGCAACCAGTGGATATTGTAGGGTACACGGCCACCATC
The DNA here is from genome assembly GCA_035434405.1 of Niabella sp. Classification (GTDB taxonomy): domain Bacteria; phylum Bacteroidota; class Bacteroidia; order Chitinophagales; family Chitinophagaceae; genus Niabella. The sequence goes on from DAORWU010000008.1 coordinate 125,127, forward strand.
CTTCTTGTTATTTCTTTTGTTCCTCGAAAAGTTTTGTACATACGCGGGATCAATTTTTTTGCTTGTATATTCTTTGTAATATATGGCATCATGCTGGGAACGAAATGGCCCATCATCATCAGCAATGGTATCATAGCCGGATTACATTTATTCTACCTGATTAATGCAAAAAGAATGCCGACTAAACAATAATCATAGGATAAAATGAATTTAGTACTACCTGATCATTTTATTTATTTTGCAGCCTTTGTTATCTCTTTAACGTAAAAAAAATGAGTCCTACACTTGGCGCACAAATTTGGGCATTAAGAAATTTGTTGAGCAGTAATCCTGCCAGGGTTCTTGAACAATTGGCCATTGCCGGATTTGATTCCATCGAACCTGCTGGTTTTAATTCGGTATCTGGAAAGATGCAAGGGATTGAGCTCCATGTTTTAAGGAATGTGGCGGATGACTTTGGCTTGAAAATGCATAGTGGGCATTTTCCAGTTTTAGAAGAGGACACAGATCCGATTTGCGAAACGGCGCTTGCTTTGGGCATGAAGTATGTGGTTTGCCCCACCTTGGTTCTACCCCGGTTGGTTACTGTAGATTTTTATAAAACAATAGCTGATGAACTGAACCGGAAAGCGGAAATTCTAAAAGTTTACGGGTTGCAATTGGTTTACCATAATCATGCTTTTGAATTTGAAAAAATAGAAGAAAAATTACCATTTGATATCTTGCTAAATGAAACCGATCCTTCTACTGTTTTTTTTCAAGCTGATCTGGCATGGATAGTGAAAGGGGGATATAACCCACCGGATTATTTTCAAAGATACCCCAATCGTTTTCCGCTTTGGCATATCAGAAATGAAGAAATTGATTGTACGATTGCACCATCTGAAAATCAGGACAGCATAGACTTTCAGCGGATCCTGAATCAACATAAAATATCGGGGTTGAAACATGCCTTTATAGAAATTGTGTCTGGCTTGGAGCAGCCCTTTGATATATTAGTTTCTGGGTTGAGGCGTATTAAAACCCTGCAATGGCCTTAACTATAAACGCCTTCGATTGTGTCTTTGAATTTTTCCATAATCACTTTTCGTTTCAGACTGAGTTTTGGGGTCATTTCTCCTCCATCCACGCTCCATTCATTGGGTAAGAGGGCAAATTTTTTAATTTGCTCCACATGGTTAAAGTTTGAATTGTGATGGTCGATCACTGAAATAAATAAATTATTAACTGCCTCATTTTTAACTATTGCTTCATTCGTCTGATCCGCAATATTGTTTTCTTTCATCCATTCGCGTACAGCAGAAAAAGTGGGAACTATCAACGCACTCACAAATTTTCTTTCACTCCCTAGTACTATTATTTGCTCAATGAATTTGCTTTCCTTCATTTTGTTTTCGATGGGCTGAGGTGCCACATACTTTCCACCACTCGTTTTAAAGAGTTCTTTTTTTCTGTCGGTGATTTTATAATAACGGTTATCTACAATGGTGCCGATATCGCCTGTGTGCAGCCAACCATCCATGATTACTTCGGCCGTGAGATCGGGGCGTTTGTAATAGCCTTCCATCATGCTGGGGCCTCTGGTCAGAATTTCTCCATCATCAGCAAGTTTCACTTCTATACCTTCTATTGGAGGTCCCACAGTTCCGAATTTGGTTTCGTTATTCATTTTCCGATTGACACAAATTACAGGGCTGTTCTCCGTAGGGCCATAACCTTCATACACTGGAATGCCTGCTGCATTGAACACCCGTAATAATTTTTCAGATGCTGCAGCTCCTCCAGTAATAATAAAACTGATATTATTTCCCAAAGCTTCACGCCATTTGCGAAATACTAATTTTCGAGCAATGCCCAGTTTAAGACCGTATAGTCCACCAGGTGGTTGATGATTATCATATTTCATACCTAGTTCTACACTCCAGAAAAAAAGTTTTCGCTTAATACCTGTGAGGGCACTACCCTTAGCCATTATTTTTTCATAAACTTTTTCCAGCAATCGGGGCACGGTCGTAAATCCATCGGGTTTCACCTCTTTCAGGTTGTCTGCAATGGTGTCCATGCTCTCGGCATAGTAGATACCAATACCACTAAAGAGATAGAGGTAGGTAATCATCTTTTCAAAAATATGGTTGAGCGGCAGAAAGCTCAATACCTTTAAATGCGGAGCATCTGGAAATGGAAAACTGGCTTTTGAAAAATATACATTGCTTACTATATTGCTATGTCTTAGCATCACACCTTTGGGTGTGCCAGTGGTGCCACTTGTGTAAATGATTGTGGCCAAGTGTGTATTTGGGATTGTACTTTTTATCTCTTCCACCTGCTGCAAAAGTTCTTCAGTAGCCAATTCAAATAAAGTGCCATAATGATCTGCTCCTGGTATATGGTCGAAAGTATAAATAGCTTTTACAAATGGAGTATTGATCGATTGCACTTTCTCCAGAAGCTCTTTGCTGCTGACAAAAAGATATTTTGCTTCTGAATCTTTCAAAATGAACTCCAGTTCCTGTGGGCCGGTGGTGGGATAAATGGGTACGAGAATGGCTCCGGTTTGTTGTACGGCTAAATCGGTAAATACCCATTCAGGTCGATTATTGCTGATAATGGCAATTTTGTCACTTCCTTCTGGTGTGAAATTATTGGCACCCACACCTTGTGATATCAGGGCCGCAGAGAGTTTATTGACGAGTTCCTGAATTTCTTTACTTCCATAAGATTTCCATACGCCATTTACTTTAGCATTTAAAGTGTTGTCTTTGGAGAAATGCTTCATCTGATGACTAATAGCATCAAACAATCGGTATTTCGGATATTCCATATTTTATGCTTCGTTTTAGTTGGTAAAACAAGATAAGGAATATTTGATCATAAATTCCTTATTCCATTTCTACCTATATTTTTTTTATTAATATAGAGTTATAGACAAAAAGAAAAAAGCAAACCAGATGTCTTGGTAGCAGTTCCTCTTCACCAAAAATAAAAGCCGCTTTTCCAGAAGAAGAGCGGCTTGAAAAAATGATGTGTAAAGTTATTTAGCAGAATAAACCTGTCCTTTCGGCATCTTGAATATTCTGGAACTATGAAATAGGGTAAACTTATCATAATCCTCTTTATGTGTATTAACCCAATTTTCAAATTCTGCATTATCATTCACAGGGCCAAACATCCATTGGTTGTAAGCATCAAACAAACCGCTGCGCATCATCTGTTGGTGATAGTCGAACAAATGAAATGGAAATTTTGCTGCAAAGGTGGCATTCCAGTCCAGAATGAATCTGGTACGAATCATGGCCAGACTTTCTGGTGTAATACCCTGCGCAGAAATGCCTGATTGTTTGGCAAAAGTGAGAAGTACAGATTTTACAAATTCGTTTTTCTCACGATCAGCATCAGCATTTAGGTTCTGTGAAATAAATAATTTTTGTTTATAGGCATCCAGCACCATTTTTTTTATGGCGACTGCTTTAGGATTCAATCCCTCCATATTGGCATAAATCTCTCCATAGATGATCGCATAGATTTTGTCTTCTGGTTGCTTATAGTAGTACACTGCAGCATTGTAATAATTGCTGCCATAGGATGGAGCTACCTGCATTCCTTTTTGCCACATGTCTATGGCTCCCTTTGGATTTTTGAGAATGTCCAACAATTCGCCGTAGTCATTATACAGAGGGCCACTATTGGGAAAATCTTTCAATGCATTTTTATAATTCGTTTCTGCATCTTTTAGTTTTTCCTGAGCTTTCAAAATGTTACCTAATAGCTGATAGGCAGCCGGATCGCAATCGGGACTGGCAATAACAAGGTTTGCCGTTTCCTGTGCCTTTGTGTATTCTTTTTTATAATAATAGGCCAGAGCCAGATCCTTTTGGATTTCAGGATTGTCTTTGTTTGCTTCATCGGCTTTGGAAAGCACCAGAATGGCATTATCCAAATCACCGGATTGCATAAATTTTCTTGCTTTTTCCCTTTCAGCAGCTATGTCGTTTTGTGCAAAAATGCTGAGGCAAAAAAATAAAAACAAACCTGTAACTGATATATTCTTCATCAATCTAATTTTTCGGTACTAAAAATTACAAAAACTAAGCCGGAAAACCGGCAGACCGTTTTCGAGATGCAAAAGTAGGAGAAAGGGTGGCAGATGTTGTTAAAAAAATATTTTATTAACAGTACACTATTGCATTTCTATTTTTTTTCTATTGCAGAAAGCTACATTTGTGATGATGTTGATTTCGAATGAGGTGGAAATTGCTGGTTTTTAAAAAGCTGGCTATTCATTAAGTATATTCCCTACCCCGAAAAAAATAATTATGACGTATAAGGGATTTTTGGGAGGAATATTTTTCGAACACAACACTCTTCCAAAAAAAAATAAAAACTATACGGATGAAAATTGCGTTAGCACAGCAAAACTATCATATTGGAAACTTTGACCTGAATGTAAAAAAGATCATAGAAGCCATCCAAAAATCAAAATCTGAGGGTGCTGACTTGGTAGTCTTTTCTGAGTTATGCGTATGCGGATATCCTCCCCGTGATTTCCTTGAGTTTGATGATTTTATCAATCAGTGCAATACGGCTATCGACACCATTCGCCATCATGCAGACACCATTGGTGTTTTGATTGGTGTGCCAGAAAAAAATCAGAATCCCAAAGGAAAAGACCTTTTTAACGCGGTGTTCTTATTGCATGAGCAGGAAATAAAAGGGCAGGTGCACAAAACGCTTTTGCCTACTTATGATGTTTTTGATGAAGGACGATATTTTGAACCTGCCTACGACTGGAACGTGCTTACCTTTAAGGGGAAGAAATTGGCCGTCACCATTTGTGAAGACATCTGGAATATGGGTACGAATCCTCTGTACCGCATTACCCCCATGGAAGAACTAATAAAATTTCAGCCGGATATCATGATTAATCTTTCGGCTTCGCCCTACAATTATGCGCAGGATATTGTGCGCAATAGTATTGTGAAAGCCCATACCTTGAAATATAAATTGCCCATGATTTATTGCAACACAGTGGGCTCACAAACCGAAATAGTTTTTGACGGGGGAAGCTTGGTTTATGATGATGGGGGAAATAAAATGGAAGAACTTGCTTATTTCGCAGAAGATTTCAGGGTAGTAGATGTTGATTCTTTAGTCAATAAAAATACAGATGCACCGGATTTGGATGAAACGCAGGTGTTTTATTCTGCCACCGATGTGGGGGTGGGGCGAAATGTGTTGGAGTATTTAGTCGATGAGAAAAATATAGCCGAGATCCATTCAGCATTGATTTTAGGTATCAGAGATTATTTTGCTAAGATGGGATTTACAAAAGCCATTTTAGGTTCTAGTGGAGGGATTGACAGTGCTGTAACGATCGCCCTGGCCGTGGAAGCCCTGGGTAAGGAAAATGTACTTGCCGTACTAATGCCGTCACAATATTCTTCCAATCACTCGATAGAGGATGCTGTTGAGTTAAGTAAAAACCTGGACAATCCTTACCAGATCATTGCCATTAAAAATATATATGATGCCTTTTTGACCGACCTTAAACCCATGTTTAAGGATTTGCCTTTCAGTGTAGCAGAAGAGAATATCCAAAGTCGCACCCGTGGAAATCTATTGATGGCCATAGCGAATAAGTTTGGTTACATCCTGCTCAACACGTCCAATAAGAGTGAGCTGGCTACCGGGTATGGAACTTTATACGGCGATATGGCTGGTGGATTAAGTGTTTTGGGTGATGTATATAAAACCCAGGTCTATGCGCTGGCAAAATATATTAATAAAAAAGAAGAAATTATTCCAAATCATATTTTAACTAAGGCACCTTCTGCCGAGCTACGACCAAATCAAAAGGATAGTGATAGTTTGCCGGAATATGACGAATTGGACAATATTCTTTTCAAATACATAGAAGAAAGGCAAGGCCCAAGAGCGTTGATAGCACAGGGTTTTGACGAAAACCTAGTGAACCGTATTTTGAGAATCGTGAACCTTAACGAGTATAAAAGAAATCAGTTTTGCCCCATTATAAGGGTCAGCTATAAAGCCTTTGGTGTGGGAAGGAGATTGCCAATTGTGGCAAAGTATTTGAGCTAGTAAGATTCATTTTCAGAAAAACAGAAAGAGAGAAAGTTGCATATTTTAATATTTAAAAAATGGTAAAAACCGCAGAGGATATCAGAATTCTAAACGAAAAAATTGAAACAACCGGAAGGTTTGTAGACAAGCTGAAAGAAGAAGTTGGCCATATTATTATTGGTCAGTCGCACATGCTGGATCGTTTGTTGATTGGATTGTTGAGCAATGGCCACGTGCTGTTGGAAGGTGTTCCGGGTCTGGCCAAAACACTGACCATCAAATCTCTGGCAACAGCTATTCAGGCCAAATTTAGCCGGATTCAATTTACACCCGATCTACTACCTGCGGATGTAATAGGTACCTTAATTTACAATCAACTGCAGAACGACTTTGTGGTACGAAAGGGTCCCATCTTCGCTAATTTTATTTTGGCAGATGAGATAAACCGTGCTCCAGCCAAAGTGCAGTCGGCTCTTTTGGAAGCAATGCAGGAAAAACAGGTAACCATTGGCGATACCACTTATCGGCTGGACGAACCCTTTTTGGTATTGGCTACCCAGAACCCTTTGGAACAGGAAGGCACTTACCCTTTGCCCGAAGCTCAAGTGGATCGGTTCATCATGAAAGTTGTTGTTCGCTATCCCGAAATGCAGGAAGAGCAATTGATTTTGCGTTCTAATGTGCAAGCCATGAAACTTCCAGAAGTGAAACCGGTAGTGGATGTTCAGGAAATTCTGAAAGCAAGAGATTTGGTTAGGGAAATTTATCTGGATGAAAAGGTGGAACAATATATTCTGGATATTGTTTTTGCCAGCAGGTTTCCGGAAAAATATGGACTGAGTAACCTGACTCCTTTGATTTCCTATGGTGCTTCGCCAAGAGGTTCCATCAATTTGGCCCTTGCCGGAAAAGCTAGAGCCTTTTTGAACAAACGTGGCTTTGTCATTCCTGAAGATATACGAAGCGTTGCACACGATGTTCTTCGCCACCGTATTGGACTCACTTACGAAGCAGAGGCAGAGGATGTGAATGTAGAAAAGGTGATCGACGAAATTTTGGGTAAAGTAAAAGTGCCATAGCGGAAAATGTTTATAGGTGAAAACGACAACTGAAATATTAAAAAAAGTTCGAGAACTTGAAATTCGAAGCAAGAAGCTGGCTAAGGATTTGTTTACCGGCGAGTATCATAGTGCCTTCAAAGGAAAAGGGATGTCGTTTAAGGAAGTGCGGGAGTATGCAGCTGGCGATGATGTTCGGTTTATAGATTGGAATGTATCCGCTCGTTTTGGGCATCCCTATAGTAAGATTTTTGAAGAAGAGCGGGAGCTTACAGTCATGATGATGATTGATATTAGTAACAGTTCTCTGTTTGGCACTCATTATGGTAGTAAAAGATTGGTGGCCACTGAAATTGCCGCCCTGCTTGCATTTTCTGCAGTAAGTAACGGAGATAAAGTAGGTGCTATTTTTTACAGTAATGAAGTTGAAAAATATATTGCTCCCAAAAAAGGAAGACAGCAGGCTTTGTATTTAGTAAGAGAAATGTTGAGTTTTACTGCCCAGGGAAAAGGCACACAACTCAATGTGGCGCTGAAATTTTTTGGTAATGCCATCAGACAGACAAGCATTGCCTTTATACTCAGCGATTTTTTAGATTCGAACTATGAGGATGCTTTGCGCATTGTGGGTAAGAAACATGATTTGATTGGAATAAAAATGTATGATCACATGGATATGGAATTGCCATCGGTGAGCCTGCTCCAGGTAGAAGATGCGGAAACCGGCTCAGTGCAATGGATAGACACCAATAATGCCTATGTAAGAAAAAAATATGAAACAGGTTTCTTTGCTGCTACGGCTTATTGTACAGAAGTATTTAAGAAAGCCGGCAGCGATTTGTTGCATATCAAAACCGGCGATGATCATGTAAAAGCCATGCAAAGATTTTTTAGAAGCAGAGTGAAACAGAGATGATGTGAACTTTGAAAATTGATAATTGAGCATTGAAAATCGAGAATTTTTATTTTTTCCCTCTTAGGGTGATTGTAGCTATATGCCTCTTCATGGTGGTATGTACCAGCGGAGCCATATCTCAAACCACTATTGTGCGGGCATCCACCGATAAGAACAAAATTTTATTGGGAGAACCTTTCTGGCTCACATTAGAAACCAAAGCTGTAAAAGATAATGGCATTAAAGGATTTGATATTGGTAGTATTCCTCATTTTGAATTTATTACCCATGACAGCCTGACCAGACAGGTGAACGGCGATACCATTATCCTAAAGCAATATTATCAATTAACCAGCTTCGATTCTGGTCAGTGGGTGATACCACCTATTGTTTTAAGGCCATTTGTGAAAACCAATAGTGTGTTGATAGATGTGGGCTATACCTCCGGGTTTAATCCGCAACAACCCTATAAAGAGGTAAAGCCAATAAAAGATATTCCCTTCAGATTGGATGCCCGCATAGAAAAATGGTGGTACTGGATAGCACTGAGCCTCATCCTTCTTGTGATACTGGTTTATCTGATTACTGGAAATAAAAAAAACAGTTCAACCCCTAAATTCAAAGCGGCCGAATCAGCCTTTCAAACAGCCATGAAAAGCCTGGCAGAACTGAATTCCTCAAAGGTGGAGGAGCGCATCTATTTCTCTGGACTGGTAGAAATCTACCGACGGTATATATTGGAAAGAGCCGGCATCAGCTCCATGCAGCAGACTACCAATGATATGATTGAGAAAATGAAACATTTGTTTCAGGATGAAACAGCCTACCGCAATATGTGTCAGGTATTGCAGCTATGCCATTTTGTAAAATTTGCAAAGTATCATCCGGATAAAACAGAGACCAGGTCTGCATTGGACATCACCACCCAATCCATAAAGTATATCGAAGAAGGGATGAAGTCTGGCAAAATAGTTGAATAAATTTTTGTAAAATATTATCAGGACAACATGGTTTATGAATGGTTGCAAAATATCACTTTTATCTGGCCGGAAAATTTTATTTTACTGGCATTGATACCCATGCTTCTGTGGAGGTATATTCAGAAAGGCAACAGTACATCTTCCACCTTGTTGGTTTCTGGGATAAGGCCCGAAACACCATCCACCTTCAAGGTCAGATTCCGACACCTGCCTTTTGTATTTCGATTAATTGCATTGACTTGTCTCATTATCGCCCTGGCTCGTCCACAGCATCAGACACCCAAAAGCCGAAGCGAAGGTGATGGAATTGACATCGTGTTGTGTATGGATGTCAGCGGCAGTATGGGTACCAAAGACGTTTATCCATCCCGGTTTCAAGTAGCCAAAGAGGTAGCCATCGAGTTTGTAAAAAATCGTCCGGTAGATAGAATGGGTCTAGTGATTTTTGCAGGTGAAAGTTTTACAAAATGTCCCATTACATCTGATAAGAACGCAGTGCTAAGTCAACTACAAAGCCTGAAAATAATGGATGGTGGCTATTTGGAAACCGGTACCCTGATTGGTGAAGGACTGGCTACTTCGGTGAGCCGAATCAGCAAAGGCAGCAACAAGAGCAAGGTGGTGATTTTGCTGACAGATGGAAAGGAAATGGCACCACCTACCCGAATCATGGAACCAGCAATGGCCACCGAAATTGCCAAAGCAAACAATGTAAAAGTGTATTGTATTGCATTAGGGTCCACCATGTTTGCCGCCGAGCAGATGGTAAAAGATGTAATGGGAAATGTAGTCAGAAATGAGGTAGATGAACCTTTGCTAAAAAGTATTGCCAATTCCACCGGCGGACGGTATTATCGGGCAGGGGACAAAGCTACCTTGCAATCCATCTATTCACAAATAGACAACCTAGAAAAATCCAAAGTCACGATCATAAAATATAAGGATACCCTAGAGATGTTTGTAGTGCCGGTACTTGTTGCGTTGTTCTTCCTGATGCTCGAAGTGTTATTGTCCTATACCGTATTTAAGAAGTTTCCCTAGTCTATCTCACCATCAATTTATCCCCTGCCCATCTTGCCAGTCGAAGCAAAACTTTATGGAATAGAAATATCTGTTTCAGATTTCTATTGGGTCGAATACATCCTAAAGGCATTTTTCTATTAAAGGAAAAAATTTATTGAAAAACAATAAATAAATTTTGATAAATACAAAATGGATGATTAGCTTTGGACAAAAATTGAAATGATTTTGAACTTCATAAAAACTCGGAGATTAGTATTTTTGTTTACAGCAAAAAACATAAAGCATCTACCTTGCGTCGCACACTTGAACAAAAGGATATATGGCATCCTATAAATTCTTTGCCATTAGAAGATCTTGAAACCTTCCGTTTTAAAAAATCAAAAAAGTATTCTAACAGATAATAGTTTAAAAATTACTAAACTAAAATTTTAATGAAAACAAAACACATCATCCTATTGCTCTACGTCCTTTCTTGGATCATATTTGTCGGCCTCAGCATAGTGGCCGGAGGGTTTGTTACAAATACTTTTTTTGCCTGGTTCAAGCCCGATGTGGTGCCGCGCTTGTGGCAACAGGCAGATCTTTCAGCTGTTTTTGAATACGACAGAATGTATTTTCTTCAGCTTCACCTATTGATTAGTGTCGTTACAATATTGAAAGCAGTGTTGTTTTATTTTATTATCATCATCCTGCCTGACAAAAACTTCAGTTTGTCTTCTCCATTTAATAAAACCATAGAGCGGTTCATTCTGAAAATGTCATTTGTTTCATTCTTGATCGGGCTTTTCTCCACCTGGGGAAGTAGTTATGCCGAAGGATTGATGCGATTGGGCTTGAAAATGCCTGATTTGCAACAGATGTATTTTGATGGGGCTGGTGTTTGGTGGTTGATGGCTGTGGTGCTGTTTGTAATTGGACAGATATTTAAAAGAGGCATGGCACTACAAGCCGAAAATGACTTAACCGTTTAGATTTGAAACCGCCTTTTGACAAAAAATTTTTAAATTATTTTAGAATGAAATCTATTTCCATAATTTTCCTCCAAACAGTTGTGGTCCTAATGGGTCTTGCCATTTTTGCCCTCATGCTTTGGGAACCTCATTTGGAAGGCCGCAATGAACAGGCCAGCATTTATGAAATCTATTTTAAGGATCCTTTCCTGATCTATGCATATATCGCCTCTGTTTCAGTTTTTATAGCATTGTACCAGGTTTTTAAGTTGTTGAGTTATATCAGGCATCAACGAGTTTTTTCTCCACAAGCTGTCCTGTCTCTGCGAAAAATAAAGTACTGTGCTATTGCCCTCATCTTATTCATCCTAGGTGCAGAAGTTTATTTTTTTATCTTTCAATCTTCAAAAGGAGAAGATATAGCTGGTGGAGTGGCCATGGGGCTTTTGTTACTTTTTGTTGCAGTCATTTGCGGTACTGCTGCTGTCCTGTTCGAAAGCATTATTCAAAAGGGTGTAGATATGAAATCTGAAAACGACTTAACAGTATAGCATGGCAATTATTGTAAATTTGGATGTGATGATGGCCAAACGCAAAATGTCGTTGAACGAACTCAGCGAAAAGGTGGGTATCACTTTATCCAATCTCTCCATCCTCAAAACCGGTAAAGCAAGAGCCGTCCGTTTCGATACCCTTAATGCCATTTGCAAAGCGTTAGACTGTCAACCCGGCGATATTCTGGAATTTCGCAATGTTCCCAATGCATAACACCGTGGCTCCTACACAAACAAATAGCGAAATCGTCAACCACACCACTATCTGTAATCTGCAATTTGTAATCTTTAATCTCTAATCTTCAATTTGCAATTTCCCCTATAACTTTATGCCCATGATTATAGAAGGAAATATAGTGGACATTGAAAACCGCAGTGTTTACGCCGGTGTACTCAGAATAGAGAAAGGGCAAATTATCGGTATAGAACCCACACCTCAAAAGCAATATGATCACTACATCTTACCCGGGTTTATTGATAGCCATGTCCATATTGAAAGCAGTATGTTGGTGCCATCAGAATTTGCAAAAATGGCGGTGGTTCATGGTACAGTAAGTACGGTGAGTGATCCGCATGAAATAGCCAATGTGTGCGGACTGAAAGGTGTAGAGTATATGATCGAAAACGGAAAAACAGTTCCTTTCAAATTCAATTTTGGCGCACCCAGTTGTGTGCCGGCTACTGTGTTTGAAACAGCCGGCGATACCCTAAGTGTGGAAGATGTAAAGACGCTGCTGAATATGGAGGAAATAAAGTACTTAGCTGAAATGATGAATTTTCCTGGCGTACTTTTTCAGGACAAAGAAGTGATGGCAAAAATAGAAGCGGCAAAGGCTCTTGGAAAACCTATTGATGGTCATGCACCGGGTCTAAAAGGGGAGGATGCGATAAAATATATTCAGGCTTCTGGAAATGCTGGAGTAGTGATTTCCACCGATCATGAGTGTTTTACACTAGAGGAAGCACAGGATAAATTGAATGCAGGGATGAAAATCTTGATTCGGGAGGGAAGTGCCGCCAAGAACTTTGAGGCATTGATCGAACTGCTCCATCATCATCCCAACCAGATCATGTTTTGCAGCGATGACAAACATCCGGATAGTTTGCTGATAGGTCATATCAATCAGCTATGTGCGCGAGCGGTGGCGAAAGGAATTGATAAGTTTCATGTGTTGCGGGCAGCTTGTATAAATCCAGTCGTTCATTACAAGCTAGATGTGGGACTATTAAATGTAGGGGATCCTGCAGATTTTATCCTGGTCAAAGATCTTATAGATTTTGAAATATTAGCTACTTATATCATTGGAGAGAAAGTAGCCGAAAATGGAAAAAGCCTTATTCAAACCCAGCCAGCACCCATCATCAATCACTTTAAGGTGAACAAGAAACTAAAGGAAGTATTTGCCATCAAGCATCGTGGCGAGGAAAAAATCTCGGTGATTGAAGCAATGGATGGTCAGCTCATCACCAACCACCTGAAATGCTCTCCCAATGTAATGAATGGATTCATGGAGAGTGATGTGGAAAGAGATATATTAAAAATTGCGGTGGTAAATCGTTATCAGGAAGCTACGGTGGCTGTTGGATTCATAAAAAATTTTGGTTTGAGGCAGGGGGCAATCGCCTCTTCGGTGGCACACGACAGCCACAATATTGTAGTGGTGGGTGTTGATGATGAAAGTATATGCAAGGCGGTTAATCTCATTATTAGTGCCAATGGTGGTGTGTGCTGTGTGTCGGGAAAAAGTAGTTCTCAAAGCCAGGAGGTGGAGGGATTATTGGCTCTTCCGGTGGCTGGTATCATGACCAATCTGGATGGGTATGAAACTGCTGAAAAATATATAGCCCTTGATGCAATGGCTAAGGAATTTGGATGTACATTGCAATCTCCCTTCATGACCTTATCATTTATGGCACTTTTGGTAATTCCTGCTTTAAAAATGAGTGATAAAGGGTTGTTTGATGGGGATAAATTTGAATTCGTGTATCGATCAGATATTTAAAACTAAGGTTGATGAAAAGGATTAATGTTGCCCACCGACAGATATCCGTAATTTACCGATATATACGGCCTGTACACAATAAAGCAGTTGCAATAAAAGTTGTGCCAGCCTATTTTTACTAAAAATTTACAGAAATGAGTGAAAATAATCCATACATTACCGAAGTAAGTAGCAGTCAGTCACAAAGCAGCCAACCGCTGAATGACCCAACAAATTTTCATCCTAAAAAGCCAAACGGCCATTTGTGGATTGGGGGTTTTTTATTGCTTTTAGGAGTGGTTTATCTTTTTAGAAGAATAGGTATTTATATACCTGATTTTATTTTTTCCTGGCAAATGTTTTTGATTGCGCTGGGCGTTTTCATTGGCGTGCGTAGAAACTTTGAAGGTGCCGGATGGTTGATATTGATTTTGATCGGATCCATATTCATGATCAATGAATTCTTTGTTTTTGATCAGTTGCGAAGGTTTATACTGCCTATTATTCTTATCGGTGCCGGGCTGTTCTTTATATTCAGACCACGTGGATCCAGAAATTATATTCAGTTTGATGAAGGTGGAACCAATCCAAAAGCGGGAGTTTCTGGAGAAGATTATGTAGACACCACTTCTATTTTTGGAGGTTCTAAAAAGAAAGTATTTTCTAAAAACTTTAAAGGTGGGGATATTACCAATGTGTTCGGAGGATCAGAGATAGACCTTAGTTTGGCCGATATTCAGGGAACAGCCATGTTGGACGTTACTGCACTTTTTGGAGGCGCTACCTTAATCGTGCCGTCTAACTGGAATGTGATTTCGGAGGCTACCGCCATCATGGGCGAAGTGAAAGATAAAAGAATCATTGCCAATCAGCCTGAGATGAACAAAACGCTGGTAATTAAAGGGACTGTTATTTTTGGCGGTATAGATATAAAGAGTTTTAAATAATAACGAATGTTGAGTTGTAAATGGTTAATGGTGGAAAGTGATTTTGAGTTCAATAGCCATGTTTTAATCTGCAATCTTCAATTTGTAATGAACAATTAAAAATTAATAATTAAAAATCATACATGCCTTCACCGCTTTCTGCCAAAAGATTTATTGCCACATTAATAGTGGGATGGATTGTATTGGTGAATGTGCAAGTGTACACTTTAAACATATTTAGTTTCCCTTTAAGTATTTCAATTGGAGATAGCCTGGTCAGCAATACCTTGCTATTGCTGGCAAGTCTTCTTATTCTAAATATTACCAAATATTATATGCCTACGGCTTACCAGTTCGTAGGCATTATTGTTTCTGCTTTGGTATTATCACTTTTGTGGCTTTTTATTTCCAATAGTTTTCTAAAAATATTTTACAACGATTCCATAGCCTATATCTCCTTTTTGAAGAACTCTCTTCCCATTCGTTTTGTGGCTGCTTTTGTAATACTATTGATTGTGACCACCGCCTCTGTGCTTTGGTACAATTGGCAGGACCGTAAAAAAGAATCACAGCGAAAGGCGGAAGTTGAAGCACTTTCCAAAGAGGCTGAATTGTTTAAGCTCAGACAACAACTGCAACCCCATTTTCTTTTCAATAGCCTTAATTCCATTAATGCCCTGATCGGTTTGGATCAAGAAAAGGCAAGAAAAATGGTTCAGCAACTTTCAGATTTTTTACGCGGCACACTTAGGAAGGAGGAGTCCCAAATGGTTTCGCTGGAGGAAGAAGTAAAGCATTTGGATTTATACCTCGAAATAGAAAAAGTGCGATTTGGAAATCGTCTGCAAACCAGTATTGACATGTGTGAAGATTGTAAGCAAGCCCTTTTACCTTCTTTGCTTCTGCAGCCAGTCGTAGAAAATGCGATTAAATTTGGACTCTACGATACCACCGGACAAACCCTGATCACCATCGATTGTGAAATGGAAAATGGAGAATTGATGATCAGTGTAAAGAATCCTTTTGATGCTCAAACCTCTTCGCCAAAGAAGGGGACAGGGTTTGGATTGTCGTCCATAAAAAGACGATTATATTTGTTGTTTGCCAGAAATGATTTACTGGTTACAGCGGCAGAAGAAAATGTATTTGAAACAATCATAAAAATTCCACAATGAGCAAAGTAGTTATTATTGATGATGAGTTTTTGGCCAGGAGTATGGTGAAAGAATATTTGAAAAAACACCCGCAGTTGGAAATTGTGGCAGAGTGTGGCGACGGTTTTGAAGGGTTGAAAGCTATTCAGGAGCATCAACCCGATTTGATTTTTTTGGATATTCAAATGCCAAAAATTAGTGGTTTCGAAATGTTGGAGTTGGTGGAGAATCCACCGGCAGTGGTGTTTGCCACTGCTTTTGATGAGTATGCCATAAAAGCATTTGAAGCACATGCCATTGACTATCTGCTCAAACCTTTTAATCAGGAAAGATTGGACAAGGCAGTGGCTAAGTTTTTGTCCCAGACCCGAACAGCAAGCGACAATACCAAAGATTTACTCAATGATGCTCAATTGCCAGGAAGCAACAGCCGCATCGTGGTGAAGAATGGAAGCAAAATAAAAATCATTCCGGTTCAGGAGGTTTTATATCTTGAAGCGGCAGATGATTTTGTAAAAATATTTACAAAAGAAGGATACTATTTGAAAAATAAGACTATGTCTTTTTTTGAAAGCTTCTTATCAGCCGATATGTTTGTACGTAGTCACCGATCCTTTATTGTAAATATTCAGGAGATTACCCGTATAGATCCTTATGAAAAAGATGGCCATGTGGCTATTCTGAAAAATGGAGCTAAAATAAATGTAAGCCGTAATGGGTATGGCAAATTAAAGGTGGTTCTGGGACTCTGATGTTTTAGTTTACACAGGGGAATAACAATTTAATTTGGGAAATGCTGCTTTTAACAGCATTTCCCAAAGTTTTTATAGAGACTAATTCTTTCGATATTTTTTCAAATCTTCCTTGCCTGCCTTTTTCAAACTGATAGCTACGCCACCACTTTTGGCAAGTTTTTGATTAATTTTTGTTCTGCTGGTTACAATTCTTTTTTTGATATGAAAGCTTTGAGGATTGGTGATATAATCAGCATCCTTTCCGTCTTCATATATGGTGGCGATATAGGAAACTGATGGGTCAAGAAAATTAAAGTCGATGGTTAGCGATTGGGCGTTCTCATCCGTGATACCTCCAACAAACCACTCACCTGAAGGGTAAATACCGTCTCTTTCCTTTGCCTTTCTGGCAATTAAAATATAGTCGCCAGGCTCTGCCAACAATACTTTCGTATCCTCCCAATCGGCAGGTACATCTTTAATAAATTGAAAGGGTTCTGGAAATCTTTCATAGTTTTCTATCATATCAGCAGCCATCTGAAGCGGACTGTACATAGTAACATATAGTGCTAATTGTTTTACCAAAGTAGATTTTACAAAACGGGTATCGCCGGGGAAATAATAATCCAATTTGGTTTGAAAAATGCCAGGAGTATAGTCCATAGGGCCACCCATCAATCTGGTGAAAGGCAGTATGGTGGTATGTTCCGGATTGTTTCCGCCAAATGCCTCGTATTCTGTACCACGCGCAGCTTCAGATGCCATCCAGTTTGGAAAGGTTCTGTTTAGTCCAGTAGGTCTAACGGATTCGTGCGAGTTGACCATGATTTGATGTTCGGCGGCCTTTTCCACCACACGTTGGTAATGATCGATCATCCATTGACTATAATGATGTTCACCTCTTGGAATAATATTGCCTACATACCCTGTTTTTACTGCATCATAGCCATAGTGGTTCATGAACTTAAATGCTGTGTCCATCCACCTTTCATAGTTGGTGGCGGATGCGGATGTTTCATGATGCATTATTATTTTTACTCCATTTTGATGGGCATAATTTCTTAATTCCTTCACATCAAAATCAGGATAGGGGCTTACAAAATCAAAAACAAATTCCTTCGATTTTCCGAACCAGTCTTCCCAACCCTGGTTCCAGCCTTCCACCAATACAGCATCGAATCCATTTTTAGAGGCAAAGTCAATGTATTTTTTTACGTATGCTGTGTTGGCTGCATGTTTACCATTGGGACTGAGTTGGGTATAGTTTGTTTTACCTAGATGAACATTATCAATATCTGCATAAGCCCAGGTAGATTTCCCCATTATCATTTCCCACCATACTCCGATGTATTTTACAGGTTTGATCCAGTTGGTCGTTTTGTATTGGGTTGGTTCGTTTAGGTTCAGGATGAGTTGAGGTCCTTTTTCCAGCATTTGAGCGGCTGTGTTGGTTACCACAACAGTTCTCCAGGGTGTATTGAAAGGAGTTTGAATATAGCCCTTCATGCCCTGAGCATCAGGTGTAAGGTGAGATTTCAATGAAAGCTTTTCTGCATTCACCTCCAGATGCATGGCAGGATATCCGATCAATGCGGCTTCTGAAATATTGATATAAAACCCTTCATTTGATTTCATCATCAAGGGAGCTTGCACCGAGTTTTTAACCGGTGTTTGGGAGGCATTTTGCTCAAAACTTTTGGCCCATAGGGAAGGAATGGAGGAAATATTGGAAGTAGTGTAGCTATATTCCTGGGTATCATAATCGCCAGTAATCCACCAGGCTTTATGATTGCCTTTCAATTTAAATTGAGATTCTTCCTCTTTTACTACAAAATAGTTGAGATTTGCCTGTTGAGGAAACTCGTATCGGAAGCCAAGCCCTTCATTGAAAAGTCGGAAAGTAATCGCTATTTCACGCTGGAACTTTGGCTGTGCCAGCATCACACGCAATTCGTTATAGTGATTGTTTATAGTTTTGTGTTCTCCTAAAACAGGATGCCAGTTTTCATTGAAGCTGGATATTTTGTGATCTCTTATCCCAAATCCATTTAGAAAGGATTCGCCATTGGCTACACTCAATCCGAGTTTGCTTTTTCCAATTATTTCCCTTTTGTCAATACTTAAAGTATAATAAGGGATACTGTCCGAAAGTTCAAATTTCATTTGCAATTTTCCATCGGGAGAACTAATAGTTTGCGCTTTAAGAACCGAGGTAACCAGGATGAGGCAAACCACTACCAAATATTTTTTCATATTCAAACAAATTTTAGAATAACAAAGATAAAGAGTTAATGTGTATCGAGTACACATTATTTATTATTTTATTCTCATTTTTTAAAACTAACAAGAGGCTGATGTTTCAACTCAACAGTTAGGGTTCCATTTTTCAGGATTTTGCCGGATGAAATAAAAGGATATAGTCTTTGTCGTTAAGCCTTTCCTAAGAAAATTACAGAATTGTTTATTTTGTCTAATTGATGCTTATATTGCAGGTTTAAATTTCTTTAGTATTTATGAAGCAGTCTTTATTGGTTGTGAATACGGTACTGGTTATTGCAGTTTCCTATTTATTATACAAGCAATTTTCTTTAGAAAGTGGAGGAAATGCCAGAGCGGCAGATACGCTGGTGGGGAAAGACTCATCTGCGCATAGTAAAAAAATTTTAATTGCCTATATCAATATGGATTCCATAGAAAACGGATATAAGCTGGCAAAGGAAGTGACGAATGAAGTGGAGAGAAGGAGGGAAGCGATTTCTAAAGAGATGGAAAAAATGGAAGCCAATTATAAAGGTAAGATGGAAGGCTATCAAAAAAAAGGTGCGACCATGACGGAGGAGGAGGTGAATGCAGCACGTCAGGATCTGGATAATTCTATGCGGCAAATGAGTGAACGCAGGCAAAACCTGGATGAAGAATTTGGCCAATGGGTAAGATCTAAGAATCTAAGTGTGATGAAAGATATTCAGGACTATCTGAAAAAATTTAATGCTGATGGCACGTACTCATTTATTTTCTCCTACGAGCCAGGATTTTTCTATTACAAGGATACTACATTTGATATAACTCAAACTGTTCTGAAAGGATTAAATAATCAGTTTAAGACAACTAAAAAATAGTGCAATTATAAGCCGTCATTGGAATGTTTTTCTTTGTCTGGTGGGTTGGTTAAAATATAAAAAGTGTCGGTTTTTTCCGACACTTTTTTTTTATAAATCAATGATTTAATGGCCTTTTGGCAAATAGTTTTAGTATCTAAATACTTTTCCTCCGGCCATCACTTCCTGGGTTTTCTCGTCATAGGTAGCACGCATACCGGTGCGGGAGGCTGCGGTGGTCATAATATTTGCAATTGAATGACTGTAGCCTGCTTCTACGGGTGCATTGGTTTGTTGGCGGCTTCTGATGCACTCCAGCCAATTGCGCATGTGATTGCTAGTGAGTGAATCAGCACCTGTGTTGGCACTGGCAACCACTGCTTCTGCCTTTTCCACAAGGGCCCTTTCTGGCAATAAGATGGGCTGCATATTCATGGCTTTGGCATATTTTTCCTGAAGTCCACCAATGGGTGAAACCTTATTTGTGATTAGATTCAACTCGCCTCCTTTAGAAAAATATATTTCTGAAGGTCTTTCTTCTCCATTACCCATCCTACTCATAAAAACCACCTGAAAGCCTTTGTTGGATTCGTTTTGAGGGCCATAGTCAAAAACAGCAGTGGTTGTGTCCCAATTGCTTCTACCATCATTCCAATTGTAAATACCACCATTAGCTGTTACGCTTCGTGGATGTTGTAATCCGCTAAACCAATGCACGGTATCTATCTGGTGGCTCATCCATTGTCCTGGCTGTCCGGAAGAGTAGGGCCAAAACAATCTGTATTCTAAATATTTTCTTGGATCCCACTGATCATCGGGTCGATTGATCAAAAATCTTTTCCAGTCGGTATCTTCTTTTTTCAGTTTGGCTACTAGGTCTGGCCTCCGCCAACGACCGGGCTGATTTACATTCCAGGAAAGCTCCACCATATTAATATCGCCAAACTGTCCAGACTTTATAAATGATTCGGCTGCTTTATAATTTTCGCCACTCCTGCGCTGAGAACCTATTTGAATAATACGCTTAGATGCTTTTACCGCTTTATATGCAGCACGATTATCTTCCATGGTTTCGGCAAATGGTTTTTCCACATAAGCATCGCAGTTCGCATTCACCGCCTCCATTGTATGTCTGGCATGCTGAAAGTCGGCTGTACTGATGATAACGGCATCTACTGTTTTTGAGTCATACAATTCTTCGTTATTCCTGTATCCTTTGATATCGTGTCCCAGTTGAGATTTGATATAATCCATACCCAGATTGCGTCGATAATTCCAAAGATCTGAAACACCTACAATATCAAAATTCAATTCTTTGTGGTGGTTCATGAACGCAGGAAACAAAGAGGAGCGAAATCGATCGGAAAACCCAACAACACCTACACGTACTCTGTCATTGGATCCCATAATGTTGGCATAACTTTTTGCACTAAAAGCAGTGGCTCCTAAGAACAAACCGGCACTTGTAAAGGCACTATTCTTAATAAATTTTCTTCTTGAATTGGACATATGGCAGTTTTTGTTCTAAAGTAAAGTAAAATTGCCATTTGTACAAGTGCATCTCGACTGGCATGAATAAGGAAATTAGAAATAGTTGTATTATCGTTTTTCTTCTGTATTTTTAAAAAGAAGAAATTTTCGAATAGTATCTTCTTCCTTATTACCAAAAATCGCGGCTATGAATGAACAACTATTCCAGTTTATATGGCAGTTTCAATATTTCAATAATGTACAACTATGTACCACCGATGGAGCCGCCGTTCAGGTCATTTCACCAGGGCAACTGAACAGGCATCAGGGACCAGATTTTACCAATGCCAAAATACTAATTGGTACGACAACCTGGGCGGGAAATATTGAATTGCATCTAAAAGCATCCGACTGGAATAAGCATGGCCACACAAATGATGAAAATTATAAGAATATCATACTTCATGTAGTGTTTGAAAATGACCAGTCTACAAACGAAATACCTGTACTTGAACTTAAGGACAGAATTGCTAACAGCCTACTCAGTCGTTACCGAAATTTGATGCGTCAGCAACATTTTATTCCCTGTGAAAAGATGGTGGATACTGTTCCGGAATTAACAATAAATATGTGGCAAACTAGATTGGTAACAGAAAGATTAGAAAGAAAACTGGCCGTTATTGATGACTATTTACTGCAAACCCATCAGCATTGGGAAGAATGTTTCTGGTGGTTATTAGCAAAAAACTTCGGTATTAAGACCAATGCTCAGGCATTTGAAGCATTAGCAAAGTCTTTATCCAACAACATTTTGGCAAAGCATAAAAATCAGCTCATACAATTAGAGGCTTTGTTGCTGGGGCAGGCTGGTTTATTAGGCCTAAATTCTGATGAGAAATATGTACTACTATTAAAGAAAGAGTATCAGTTTTTAAAAGCAAAGTATCAATTAACACCCATTCATTTTCCAGTACATTTTTTAAGGATGCGGCCTGGTAATTTTCCTACCATCAGGCTGGCGCAGTTAGCTGCATTGATATCACAATCCGTACATCTTTTTTCAAAAATTGTAGAAGAGCCTTCTTTGTCAGAGGTGGAAAAATGGTTTGCTGTTCCTCCCAATGATTTCTGGAATTATCACTACACCCTTCAGGATGAAACTCATTTCAAAACCAAAACTATTGGAAATGATATGGTTCATAATATCGTCATAAATACCATAGTTCCTATGCTTTTTGCTTATGGTAGCTTTCATCTAAATCAGAAATTGAAAGACAAAGCACTAGCTTGGCTTGAACAAACCGCTGCTGAACAAAACACCATAACCAAAGGTTTTAAAACGTTGGGTTTTACAGTAAAATCGGCATGGCAATCTCAATCTTTGATTGAACTAAAAACGCAGTACTGCGATCAAAAGAAATGTCTGCACTGTGCCATTGGAAATTCGATTTTGAAGCAGTAAATTAAAATTTATATCTGGTTCTAAAGTATTTACCGACCATACTCTTATTCTTTGTTACGATATGATTTCATTTTTATACCTTGCCCATCCTAATTTTTCAAAAATATTTTCTATTTCGTTTTGAAATTACAACTCATCTGAGTTTGATCTTTTGTGTTTATTTATCAGGTAACAGATTTCATTCCATATTTGATTGTTTTGTTTGATTTAAAAATTGCGCCTAAAATTTTTAAAAGACAAAAACAAGTTAAGTATTCTGTTTGCTGAATTTTATCAGGAAGCCAATCTAATTCGTTGGCCTCAATATCTATTTGTTCATTTTAATTCTGGTATCGTAAAAAAAATCTTCCACATTAGTAATTTTAAATTTTTTGAAATGATTATTTTGTGGATTAAGAAGGTAATTGAATTCGCAGGGAATTACAACCGATGGAAATTTGATTACCGCAGTCTTTGCCAGCGTTAATAGATTTGTCCCAAAGTCTTTTGTGGAAGCTGGTGCAGGCGATACCTGCCAATTTTCAGGGAGTTCATGTATAGTTAACTCTTGAATTTGGATTTTAGGTATTTCAATTGTTATAAGGCTTAGCGATTTTGGAATATCATCTATATTAACATTGACAGTAAATTCTAAAACTGCAAGTGCTCTGCTTTCAGATGTATAAATGCAAGGAGTTAAAATATGATTCCATCTCCCTCCATGTAGTTTGGCGCCTTCTCCGGAAAAATCTTTACTGAGTTTCGTTTTGGCAATTCGATAAACAAACATGGTAACTTGTTTTAAGAGTACACACCATAATCAATCCTTCCAATAATATTTTTCACCTCCTCTCTTCCAAACTGATTGTTGCAAACCTCGTAAGGTGTTTTTCCTCCCAATGCCTGGTTTTCTTTAAACATCCATTGATTAAACTTTTCTTCGTTTTCAAAAACTTCATATCCATAAGAGTAGATATCAGCTAATCCAATAATCCTTTCACTTAAAACAATATTGAATTTTTCAGAACCTTGCTTATTAATTAGGGTTACCCTTGTTACTGAAAGTAATTTGGAAAGTTTATCATAATCTAACTTAGCCCTTATTTTAAGTTTTTCTAATTCATTTTTACTAATACCTACTTTTAATCTTTCCATTTTTTCCATTGCTGTTAAACGACTTTCAGCTTTCCTTTTGAAGCCTGGGAAAATTACAGTACTTGAACTTGGAACTTTTCCCTTTACTGATTTGGACAATTTGGTCTTTCCTGCACTCGATCGTTTTTTTGACGAGATTACTTTTTTGCTGGTAACGACATTTTGAGATTTTTCTTTTAGCATAGTATAATAATTTACTACAATGTGTATAAATATATACTATAAATTTTGATTTATAAAATTGGTTTTTTTATCGTGTTATGAGAGATAAACAGCTATGGACACAAAGATTCTGTTGCGGTTTGTTTAAGGTGACTTTGCGTGTATTCCTCTGCCCTACATTGTGGTTGTAAAAAACGAACCGCTAAAGTCACAAAGTGCGCAGAGTTTACACAATGGATAATAGAAAATGACTTTGCGTGAATTCCTCTGTGGTACTTTGCAGCTGAAAAAACAAACCGCTAAGGTCACAAAGTGTGCAAAGTATACACAATGGAAAATAGAAAATGTCTTAGCGTGAATTCCTCTGTGGTACTTTGCTGTAAAATAGTATAATAAATACACGGTGGTCAATAAAAAAACCCGCCAGTACAGCGGGTTTTATATCACTTAATTTTTACAAAATTAATACCTGTAATGTTCTGCTTTAAACGGACCAACTTTAGGAATACCCAAATATTCCGCTTGTGTGTCAGTTAGTTCTTCCAATTGTACACCAATTTTTGCCAAGTGCAAACGTGCTACTTTTTCATCCAAATGTTTGGGTAATACATACACGTTATTTTCATATTGTGTATTATTCGTCCACAATTCAATTTGTGCCAAAGTTTGGTTAGTAAAGGAATTGCTCATTACAAAACTAGGATGTCCGGTAGCACAACCTAAGTTCACCAAACGACCTTCGGCTAATAAAATAATATCGTTGCCATTCACATTGTAAATGTCCACCTGTGGTTTAATAGTGTCTTTTGTATTACCAAAATTATCGTTCAACCAGGCCACATCAATTTCAATATCAAAATGCCCGATATTGCACACAATGGTTTTATCCTTCATCAGTTTAAAATGTTCGCCAGTAATCAAATCGCGGCAGCCAGATGCAGTCACCACAATGTCGGCTTCTTTAACGGCATCAATCATTTTCTTCACTTCAAAACCATCCATAGCGGCTTGCAATGCACATATAGGATCAATTTCGGTAACAATTACCCTGCAACCTGCGCCAGCCAATGAAGCTGCCGAACCCTTACCTACATCACCATAACCGCCTACTACAGCCACTTTCCCGGCTAACATCACATCCGTTGCACGACGAATAGAATCCACTAAAGATTCTTTACAACCATACTTGTTATCAAATTTAGATTTGGTAACCGAGTCGTTTACGTTGATAGCCGGCATAGGCAAAGTGCCTTTAGCCACACGCTCGTACAAACGATGCACACCCGTAGTCGTTTCTTCACTAATCCCTTTTACATACTGCACCAACTCCGGATAGGTATCCAGCACTATATTGGTAAGGTCGCCACCATCGTCCAAAATCATATTCAACGGACGCTCTGCGCTACCAAAAAACAAAGTTTGTTCAATGCACCAATCCGCTTCGGGTTGTGTTTGCCCTTTCCATGCAAACACGCCAATACCAGCAGCAGCAATGGCCGCCGCCGCATGATCCTGTGTAGAAAAAATATTGCAAGAACTCCATTTTACCTCAGCACCCAAAGCCACAAGTGTTTCAATCAATACCGCAGTTTGGATGGTCATGTGCAGGCAACCCGCAATACGGGCACCCTGTAGTGGTTGGCTAGCTGCATATTCTTTTCTTATACTCATCAAGCCTGGCATTTCAGCTTCCGCCAAACGAATTTCTTTGCGACCCCACTCTGCAAGACTGATGTCGGCTACTTTGTACTTCAAGTCAAAGTCAATTTGAGATTTTGTAACAGTTGACATAATTTGTATTTAAGATTTTCGATTATTGTGTTTTTGGGTTTTCATAAAGAATTGGTGTATTAGAAATCTTTATCCTGCTTTTTCCAATTTCTTTTTGAAGCCCCAAAATTACCATTTAGGATAAAATAATAGGATGAAATTGATTTTTTAGGGTTTAATAATATAATTTCGCAATATCATAGGTTATAAATATTTCAAATGCCAAATAGTAAACCCACAAAAGAAAAAGCGGCTATTGGTCAGGTTTTGTTTGATAATAAAGATTTTGAAATTCTCAGGTTGCTGCAAAAAAACGGACGAATTTCTGTAAAAGAAATTGCAGACACCATACACCTGAGTACAACGCCGGTTCATGAAAGAGTAAAACGCTTGGAACAGACTGGAGTAATTGTAGGATATGCGGCAAGGTTGGATGCTGCTCTTCTGGGGAAAAAGCTAATGGTGATTTGTCATGTTTCTTTGAGAGAACATAATAAGGTAGCTGGTACAAAATTTATAAAGTCGATTATCGCTTTACCAGAAATTTTAGAATGCTACAGCATCTCTGGAGAATTTGATTTTATGTTGAAAGTATTAACAAGTGATATGGAGTCTTATTATGATTTTCATGTAAATAAGCTAAGTCAGGTGGAAAATGTAGGCCATGTAAAAAGCACATTCGTGATGGGCGTTGTAAAGCAAACACATGAAATATTGTAAGTTTCTAAATATAAAAGTTTCGTGGTATTTATCCTCAATTCAATATTTGGAATAATTATTGCTTAATCTTGCATATTCTTTTGAACCCTTATTATTTTTTAATTATGAGACTGATATTTTTTGGACTAGTTATATTACTTTTTACCGGTTGTGATCTTAGCAAAAAGAAATCGCTGGATTGTCCGGGTGTAAATTGTTTATCAAGCAATGCCAACTTCGCATTAAGATTTGTGGATAAAAATACCGGTGAAGATCTGGTGGAAAATGGAACAATCGAAAAAAGTCATATAAAAATTATGAATGGTGGTAGTTATCCGCTACTCGTTACCAATAAACTGGATGTAGATACTTTGGAAAATGCAATAGTTTTTATGGATTACTCGAGAAATGGAAAAAACACCATTCGAATATTTAACACTACCCAAACCATCAGTTTTGACTATGATTATTCTATTCGCTATGAAAACTGCTGTAATATAGGCGATATTAAAAGTATTTCTCTAAGTAATTATTCCTATGAAATGTACCCTTTAGGCAATCTGGGTCCTAATTTTAAAGTAATAGTAATCAAACTATAGAACAGACAATAGAACACATTGCAGAATTTCAATTAAGTATTAATTCGAATTTGGACTTTCAGAAATCAATACCCTGTATAGGAAATTGGCTACAAATTCACTGACTTCTTTCCATCGTTTGTGCGCCAAAGTGCCAGCCCATAACGGATTAAAATGTCTTTGAAGTTCGTGCCCCTGTTTTTCATAAATTTTTATTGAAGAAGGAATGTGTAATGCGTTGGCGTATCGATATATAATTATACTTCCAAATAATCCTTTGTCAACTTTTTGGGCTGGCACCACTCTATCTCTGAGTCCATGAACACTTACTATGGGAATATGCTGATTTCGAAGCCAAGTGCTGTCAAATAAGGCTCCCCATAAATTCACTACAGCCACTATTTTGTCTGGATTAAAAAAGCTTTCCCCTGGTTTTAGTGTGTTTATAGAATTCATTAGTTCAGTATTGCTATACACAGAGTGCAAAGCAACCATGCCTCCTGCTGAATTTCCGGCCAGTATTATTTTGGTAGTGTCTATCCGGAAACGTTTATTTTCTCTTTTAAGATAGGCAATCACTTGTCGAATATCACTCATGGCATCCACGCAACCATTCATGATCTCTTCGCGGTTTGATAAAGAAATTTTCTTGTTTAATCTATAATTGGCTGCTACGCACACATATCCTCGTTCAGCAAATAGACGGCTCCATCGGGGTGTTCCTCTTGAAGTTTTGTTCCCGAATCTAAAACCCCCGCCATGAATCCAGATTATAACCGGACGATTTGAAACTGTATCCTGGGCTGGTTGATAAAGGTCTAGGAGATGGTATTTTGATTTGGATGTAGCATGCGTTTCGGAGGCATAGGAAATGTTTTTGGAAATGGTTATAGAGTTGAAAACTTTATCCAGATATCTCTGTCCTGAAACCTGAAAGTTGAAAGTTAAGGTAATTGTAAAAAAGAAAAATAAGTGTAAAAAAAAATAGCTTGCTTTGGAATGGATCATTCTTAAAGTTAAGCTATTCTTTTTGATTCAATTTTTGTATTCTCCTCATTTATCGAATGGTTTGCTCATCGCAAAGGCCGCATTTGCTTTTCCAATTAGTGAGTAGTTTGGTGTTTGATCTGATGGCATTAGCTTTAGAATTTTTGCAAGAAAACCAGCATAGTTTCCTTTGAACTTTCCTTTGTTATAAACTTTTAATAATTTTTCGGTGAATAGTCCGTTTTTTTCACCATCCAGCGAGGTTTGATTGTCCTGGCAACCAGAAAGAAGAATTACAGTAGCCTTTATTTTTTCTGAGCTTGCCATATTTTTTTCGGATGGGCTCGAATACTTATAAATTTTCTTATTCTTTTTATAAATTTCCGGACCTTCTTTTATTAGTTTACTTCTGATATCATCAGCTGGATCAGGAGCAGATTCATCAGAGCCAAATGTTCGTGAGACCGAACCACTATGGCAACTGTCAGATATCATAAAAATCTTTACACCTGTCTTAAACTTACTCCACAGTATAGCCAATTCATCGTCAAGGACCATTCTGTCATACAAACACCATGTTTCATCATAACCATCAGTTTCATCTTTGTTATTGTCTGGCAAAAAGGATCCGTGGCCGGAATAGGTGATAAAAAACATATCATTTTTCTTCAACTTTTTGGCTGCTGCCTGAATAGACCTAAAAACATTTTCCGAATGCCCCTCCTCATTGATAAGCAAATCAGTTTTATCGTACTTTTTTTGTTTAGCAATGGCCAGCATATCCTTTGCATCGTTGATGCAACCCGCCAGTGGATATTCGCTGCCATAATGGTTGGGGTCGATCTTGTTGAGACCAATGTGTAGTGAGATTGCGTAAGGCATAACTTTTTATTTTGTGGTGATTGAAATATTATGGGACAATTTTTACTTTTCAATTAGGAAGTTTACCACCCGCGAAATTTCTTTGGCAATATTGGTATAGGCGGCATCTTTATCTTCAAAATCTGTTACAGGCATCGCACCTGTTGGTAATGCCTGTAGTTTTGCAAAAGGCATATCCTGCCAATCACATTTTCTTAAAATAATTGGAATTACTCTTGCCGAACCCTGATCATGTCTTTGTAGTGCCACTGCCAGCTCCTTATCCCAAATGTATTGGGAGTTTAAAAAGTCTATACTTATCAGTAATAGGATAATATCGGCTTCCATCAATTCTTTCCTAATGGTATCATTCCACGAATCACCACCTATCAACATTCGATCCTGCCAAACTGCAATCTTATTGCTACGTTTCAGGCCAATCAAATGCTTGTCCATTTCACTTTTCATGGCTTCATCGGCATGGGCGTAAGAAATAAAAAGTTTTAGGGCCTTGGGCATAGCTCAATTTTTATTATAATTATTTATTTTATTCACTTTTCTTTTGAGTACATCAATGTTTTCTATTTTGTACCTACCTAGCCATACTTCAATTTGTCTGGATGGTGCTTTTAGATTTATTAGCCTAGCGTCCACTGAACTGCCTATTGCACTACTTACAAGTTTTGCAATTTCAAAAGCGGTTGCTTTATCACTTTCATTAAAATATTTTATTACTGAGTTGAAAGAGATACTTTCAATGGCTTCAGGTGTTTGCAATCGATAGCTGCCCAAAGCTGAAATCACTTTTTCTTTCTGGGTATTGAATTCAGGCATGTATTGAATATATACTAGGATGTTTTTTCGAATGCTGGAATTTCCAACACCACTAGCATCTGGTGCGGCATTCGGCTTTACAGGTATTTTGTTTGTTACATTGTTTTGTACCAAAGCCATTTTTGCCTGAATTTTCTTTATGGAATCGTCTATGTTTTGTACAGGCTGGTTTTCCTGAAGACTTACTATTTTTTTATTATAAAGGTTTAGTTTTTGAATTTCATAATTTTTTAAAGAGTCTTGTTGCTTTAGAATTTCTACAGTACGAGTGGTGTTTAAAAGGCTTGCTTCCGCTACCACCGTTGCCGAGTCTGCACTTTGGATAGCCTGCTGTGCCCTTAATATTGCGTTTTCTTCCATTAGTTCCTTGTTCTTGATAAACAAATAAATCAAGATACAGGCCAATAGGCATAGGATGGATACCCAAATGGTAGTCCATCTTTTTGCTTTATTGTAGTTACTCAGATATTGATCTATCAAATCGCTGGGTGCTTTTTCCATATTCAATTTCTTTTAAAACCTGTGGGAAACAATGCGTTCTTAATAGCGAATAAAGCAATACTCAAAAAAAGTAAAAACGTAAATATGGTAATGGTGGTATCGTTCAGTTTTTGTTTTACATAAATAGTTGCTGTTATGCCCATTCCTAGCACAATAGCAGCAAGAATAAAATAAAATGTTTTCGAATCGTTGGCAATCCTTACCGTCTTGAATTCCCTGAAAGCGGAATCCTTGATTTGTTTTGAGATGGCCACCAGGATGATATCGTCGTCCTCCTTTTGATCAAAATGTTCCAGCACTGATTTCCCATCTTCAGGAAGAAATCTGTTTTTTAATAACCTTAGTTCTGGCTCACTTTCGATATCTACGTCTCTGATAAGGATAGGGACAATGTCTTTTTTTTCAGAGATAGCTGTTTTCAGAAGTTCATAGCATTCGTCATTGGCCAGATAGTCGGCACTTATCAGGGGCACTGTCAAATCGGATTTTCTGATGAGTTCAAATGCAATTGTTTTGTCGGCACTTTGCTTAAAGATGGTGTCTTTGTCAACAATAGAAATGATCTTGCTACGCACATAGGAGGAAAAATGCCGGTTTATTTTGGAATACAGATCTTTGTCCTGAGCAATGTCGGAGTAAGAAAAGAATATTTGTTTAGCGGCATTCATGGCTTTCCGAAAGGTATAAAAAACTATAAGGGGAATCAAATATGCCCTATCGCATATATTAGTTAGTTTTTAAAACTTTCTATGAAACGTATGGCATAGCTCATATTGCTTTTACCCTTAGGATGAAAACTTCCATTGACTGGGGCTTAAATTTGACAATAATGATAAGATGTTCCAAATGATTCTAAACATCAAAACCGGCAAACCTGTCAATACTGTATATTTGCACCCCATTAAAAAATGGAATTTTCACCCGATCAATTATAGAAAAGAGGGATGAGATTTTAGTCATAAATTATAAATTGTAAATAGCAATGTTTCGTACACACACTTGTGGCGAGTTGAGAATCGCAGATGCAAATAGAGAAGTAACCTTATCCGGATGGGTGCAAACCGTTCGCAAGTTTGGCAGCATCACCTTTGTGGATCTGCGCGACAGATATGGTATCACCCAATTGTTGTTCAATGAATCTTTAAATGATCAGTTGGATGAGAATCCACTGGGGCGCGAGTTTGTGTTGCAGGCAACTGGTGTAGTAAATGAAAGAAGTAATAAAAATAAAAATATACCAACGGGCGAAGTAGAGCTTTTGGCAAACAGTTTCAAAATTCTGAACAAGAGCATCACCCCTCCATTTACGATTCAGGATGATACCGATGGAGGAGATGATTTGCGCATGAAATATCGATATCTGGATTTGCGTCGCAATGCAGTAAAACGTAATTTGGAACTTCGTTATGCCGTAAACAGGGCTACTCGCGATTACCTCCACGGCCATGGTTTTATGGATATCGAAACTCCGTTTTTAATAAAATCTACCCCTGAAGGTGCCAGAGATTTTGTGGTGCCGAGCCGTATGAATCCAGGAGAGTTCTATGCATTGCCACAATCGCCTCAAACCTTTAAGCAATTGTTGATGGTGAGTGGTTACGACCGTTACTATCAGATTGTAAAATGTTTCAGGGATGAAGATCTGCGTGCTGACAGACAACCGGAGTTTACGCAAATAGATTGTGAGATGGCATTTGTGGAACAGGAAGATGTACTCAGCATGTTTGAAGGGTTAATCAAATATATTTTTAAGGCAGTTAAGGGAATTGACTATTCAGAATCAGTGGCACGAATGACCTGGCAGGAAGCGATGTGGCAATATGGAAATGATAAGCCCGATATTCGTTTTGATATGAAACTCCTGAATCTGAAATATCCGGGCCATGTATTTAAGGATAAGGCAAACCACGAAGCACTGATTAGCGGAGCGGATTTTCCGGTTTTTGATTCGGCTGAAACCGTTGTAGCCATTGCGGTTCCGGGTGCCAGCGAATACACCCGCAAGCAAACAGATGAACTAACTGATTGGGTAAAACGCCCCCAAATTGGTATGAAAGGATTAGTGTTTATCAAGTGCAATGCCGATGGTACCTTCAAAAGCAGTGTGGATAAATTTTATAGCGAAGAAAGGCTCAAGGCCATTGCCAATGCGGCTAATGCTAATGCAGGAGACCTGATCTTGATTTTGGCAGGAGCAGAAGAAAGAACCCGCAAAGCCATCAGCGAACTAAGACTTGAAATGGGCAAACGCTTAGGGTTTAGAAAAGACAATGAGTTTAAACTTCTTTGGGTATTGGATTTTCCACTTTTCGAATATGCCGAGGAAGACAATCGTTGGGTGGCAAGACATCATCCGTTTACCTCGCCCAAACCTTCGGATATTGAAACCATGATCAATAATAATCCTGCTATCGAAAATGCTGCCGAATACCTGAAGCATCCTTATGCCAATATCAAAGCCAATGCCTATGATATGGTATTGAATGGAAATGAAATTGGAGGCGGAAGTATTCGTATTTTCCAAAAGGACTTGCAGCAAAAAATGTTTGAGGCATTAGGTATGGATGAGCAGGAGCAACAACATAAATTTGGTTTCTTGTTGGGTGCTTTTGAATATGGCGCACCACCTCATGGAGGCATCGCATTCGGGTTCGACAGGACCTGTGCTATATTAGGCGGGAGCGAAAGCATTCGCGATTTTATCGCCTTCCCTAAAAATAATAGTGGTCGCGATGTGATGTTGGATGCCCCATCTTCTATCGATGACAAACAGTTCACCGAACTACAAATAAAGCTGAATCTGAAACAGGATTAGTTCATAGTTGATAGTTCGTTGCTAATAGCATAAAAGGTTTTCATATTTTTTGAAATCATGCGCCCTGCTTAGTGCTACTATCAAGCTTTGTTGCAGCTTGTCTGCCGTGGAGGATCGCACGCTTGTACCGAGGTACTACTATCAGCAACTTAAAAATATAATAACAAAAGCCGCCAAGATGTAATAATCTTGGCGGCTTGTTTATTTGATAACTATATTTCCCAATCCAACTCTAATACCGATTGCGCATTCGTAATAGTCCAATCTAATTGGCCACTAATAACATCTAATTGGTATAAAAATCCCCTATTCCATTAGCCATAACTCATGACTTACTTGGGCACATATAGTACATATTTCTGATCAAAAAAATCTTCTTTAAAAAGATCGCTAATGGCAGTAACATAAGGTCTGGTGCCACTTTCCTGAATTTCCTTTGCCAGATCGCCACCTTTCAGACAAATCAGGCCAGGAGCAGGTGCTTCATCATAATTTCTTTCCTTTGAACCTTGAATGAGAAGTTTGCTCCATTGCCATAAATCTTTTAAGGGAGCCACAGCACGGGATACTACATAATCAAATTTTTTATCCTTAATTTCCTCTATTCTGGTATGCTGAGTGGTGATGTTTTTCAAGCCTATGGCATCGGCTACCTCATTTACCACTTTCAACTTCTTGGCTATACTATCCACCATGTGAAAATGTATTTCAGGAAAATAAATGGCTAGCGGAATTCCAGGAAATCCACCTCCACAACCCAGATCCACTATCTTGGAACCAGCTTCAAAAGGGTATAGTGCTGCAATGCTTAAAGCATGTAAGACATGTCTTTCATAAAGGCTGTCAATGTCCTTTCTGCTTATCACATTTATCTTTTCGTTCCAGTCCTTGTATAGCGTTTCAAGTGCTTCCAATTGTCTTATTTGCGTATCAGTAAAATCTGAAAAATATTTAAGTATGACTTCCATTGCAACAAACGTACATGAAATTTTTCATCCACAATTTGCAAATAGAAAGGATGGAAAACTTTATTCGAGTTCGAACTGGTATAAGCATAATGAGGATCGGCCAATTTAGTTTTGGTACTTAAATATTGCGGATAGTAGCCCTGAAGTTGAAGTATGCGATTCTCCACGGCGGACAAGCTGCAACGAAGTTCAATAGTAGAACTGTCGTTTGGCTCATTATAGAAAACTAGAACTATTTGCAGTACCGATTCAAATAAATATTCAGCTGAAATATAACAAGCTATTATATTGCTGGTAGGAAATAATCTCCGATGTTTGTTTTGTAATAAAAATTTGGTTCTGGCATGGTATTAAAAAATAAAGGATTTCTACTGTCTGTTTTTCTATTTGCTTTTTTTTCGCTTACAGCTCAAACAGATTTTGTTTTTTCTGATGCTGTTAAACCCGACAGTGTAAGGGCCCCCTTTTCTACAAAGGATTCTCTGATTCAGGTGAAAGCATTTGTCAATGGAAAGGAGGAGCTTTTTATACTGGATAATGCCTGTCCATATTTGGTGATCAATTCCAGACATTGGGAAATGAAATCAGATAGCAGTATTTATGCCAGGGGTATAGGTGGTGTCATAGAGTCTGGCACAGTGTTTATCGATTCGTTTAACTGGCAGGGTATTCAAAAAGCAAAGTTTAAGGCGGTCGCTGCAAATCTCGCCAATCTAGGAGATAGTATCTGTGGACTGATTGGCTATGATGTGTTTAAGGAATATGAATTTCAATTGAATTTTGATAGTAGCTGGCTTGAATTGAACCGTGCAAATAACGAAATATCAAGGGAGGATTTTGAATCTAATCAAATAGCTATTCCTTTTCAAATGGTAAAGCATTTGCCTGTGGTGAAAATAGTATTGGAAAAAGATACACTTTTGATGGGGATAGATTGTGGTAATTCACAGAGTTTGCTTTATGCATCCAGTTTGTCCAGGTTTTACAATATCAGTCATTTGCGAAATACCATTCTCAGGGGTGGTGGAGATTCTGCCATACTTGTAAGGGAAGGCGTACTGAACAAGTTTACAATAGATACGCTTTCCTACGAGGAAATGAAATTTTCTTTTGATGATAGAGCCATGGGGCAAATCAACCAGTCATTGCCCATAAAAATAGATGGTTTGTTGGGATTGGACTTCTTAAAACAGTATAAAACAATTATCGATTTTCCTAATCATATCCTGCTTGTAGAACCTAAAAGGAAGTGATAACAAATGCCCCTTCTTCGCATATAGAATTAATGACAATAGAATTTAGCGATTACCATTTTTTCTTTTCTTTTTTCCAGAGTGTTTTGGCAAAAAGCAGGTAGTAAAAAAACATCCACATATCCATCAGAACTATCCAGCCAATCAAATCCGATTCATTTAGTTGTTTCATCGCTTTTGAAAAAACGATATATTGGATAGTAGATTTTACAACAAAAATGCCAACAGCTATTTGCCAAGAAAATAAAATAGCCGTAGTAATGAGCAGTGGGTAAAACAAAAACTGTGATAAACTGTATAACCCCAGCAAAAACTTGTGTTTGGGTTTGTAATATTTCGAAGTGCTGTAATGCCTGGTTTTCTGGCGTTTCCAATCGCCCCAGGATTTTTTCGGAATACTTATTGTGTGTGCATTGGGGTTGGTCACAATGGCTGTGTTTTTGTTTGTGGCTGCTTTACTTATGAAAAGATCATCATCCCCACCGGGTATATGGTTGATGGAGGCAAACCCCCGATGTCTTGAAAATAATTCTTTCTTATAACTTAGGTTTCTACCCACCCCCATATATGGAAGTCCAGCTAATGCATAGGATAAGTATTGAAGGGCACTATGAAAAGTTTCGAAACGAATAATTTTATTTAGCAACCCTGGTAGTTTTTGGTAGGCACCATAACCTATCACGATTTCTGTTTGCTGCGAAAAGGCGCTCATCATCAGGCTAGACCAGTTTTCGGAGGCCGGGGCGCAATCTGCATCAGTAAGCAATAAATGACCATGAGTGGCCTCTCGAATACCAATAGACAATGGATATTTTTTGCCGGTATAGATGGAAGCTTCGCTATCTATATTGATGACTTTGAGCCGCTGCTGCTGAAGGCTCAACCATTGCATTTCATGTCTGGTATTGTCCGATGAATTGTCATTTACGACCAATAATTCAAAAGGTGCTTCATATTGTTGCTGAAGAATTTGAGGTACATTTTGTCGAAGGTTGTTAAGCTCATCTCTGGAACAAACAATAATGGATACCGGTGAATCTGTATGGGTGTCTGTTTCTTTTGGTTTGAAAAAAGCTAGTCTGGAAAAAAAATACAAGTAGTAGAACAACAATATTGCGCTTATTGTTGCACAGCCATAAAACAGATAATCCGATAGAGCAATTAGCATGGCGGCAAATATAGTTTGCAAAATTATCAACATTGAAAATATTTGTGGCACCTACCGCCCTGCTTGTTTAATCTGTTTACTTTTGCGCCAATGGCAAGATTAAGTTTTAAGTTAGCACATCAGGACAAAGGCTCCAATGCAAGAGCCGGCACTATCACAACCGATCATGGGGAAATACAAACCCCCATTTTTATGCCTGTGGGTACAGTTGGAAGTGTGAAAGCAGTAACTCAACAACATTTGAAGAAGGATGTAAAAGCACAAATTATTCTAGGCAATACCTATCATCTGTATTTGAGACCCGGTACCCAGGTGCTAGAGAAAGCAGGAGGACTACATCAATTTATACACTGGGACAGACCCATACTCACCGATAGCGGCGGTTATCAGGTTTTTTCCTTAGCTGGCACCAGAAAAATAAAGGAAGAAGGGGTTACTTTTCAATCTCATATTGATGGCAGCAAACATCTTTTTAGTCCGGAAAGGGTAATGGATATTCAGCGAAGTATTGGTGGCGATATTATTATGGCTTTTGATGAATGCCCTCCTGGTGGAAGTGAATACGAATATGCCAGAAAAAGTATGGAGCTTACCCATCGCTGGCTGGATCGTTGTGTCACACAGTTCCGTGCTACTCCAGATAAATATGGGTATACCCAAAATCTTTTCCCAATAGTGCAAGGGGCTACTTACAAAGATCTGAGAAAACAATCCTGTGAACATATTGCCTCCAAAGAGGCTCCTGGAAATGCCATCGGTGGACTCAGTGTGGGTGAGCCAGAGCCAGTAATGTATGAAATTTGCGATTGGTGTTGCCAGCATTTGCCTGCTGAAAAACCCCGCTACCTGATGGGAGTGGGTACGCCCTGGAATATTCTGGAATGTATTAGTATGGGCGTAGATATGTTTGATTGTGTGATGCCCACCCGAAATGGACGAAACGCTATGTTGTTTACCTCAAACGGAATAATCAATATTGATAATAAAAAATGGGAATTCGACTTTTCTCCAGTGGATGAGGAATTGCCCTGCGAAGTAAGTCAATATTATAGCAAAGCCTATTTAAGACATTTGTTCAAAGGTGGAGAACTACTGGCTTTAAGCATTGCCAGCATCCATAATCTTAGTTTTTATTTGTGGCTGGTGGGTGAAGCTAGAAAGCATATAGTGGCAGGTGATTTTGCCTCCTGGAAAGAAGAAATGGTGGTAAGGCTGAAGACTAGACTATAGGCTGATGGAGTATTTATGTATAGATTTTCAATCGGTTATTGGATTGTATAGAGTAATTAAGGGCAGCAGTTCCTATCCATTTTGAATAGTGGCATCATGCTGTTGTAATGTTTTCATAGGTGCTAAAAATATCAGCCATCTACATGAAAATGACTTTATAAAGCAAATGGTGGTATGGATGATTTGCTGAGATGGGTTTGTTGGTAAATGAAGTTAGGTCGGCCCTTGATTTGAAATAAAGTTGAATGGATGCCTCCAATAATTGATTTTAATAGCAGGTGATTAGATTCCATTTTTTGAACACCTACCTTCTTCTCAGCCATTCTACAGTTTTTTTCAACCCTTCATCGAGAGAGGTGAGATTTATGCCCAATTCATCAATGGCTTTTTGGGGTGTAACATGCCAATCGTATTTGCCTTTAGCTATCCATTTCGGTGTGATGAGGGGCTCTTTACCCAACCAAGTTTTTATTAATTGCAAGCGAGCGAAAGCCATCTGGAAGAGGATAGGCATATATATCATTTTTCTTTTTATTCCCGATATTTTTGAAAGCTTTGCGAAAAATGTATTGTAATCATGATTGGTGCCACCGAGAATATAGGTGTGTCCCTTTTTCCCTTTTTCCATCGCAAGTATATGCCCCAGAACTACGTCTTCCACAAAAACATAATTTCCGATTTTAGATCCATCTCCCGGAATAAAACGCCAGTTTCCTAATACATATTTTTCTATGAGTTGAGTAACCGATTCTGGTTGGCCAAATAAGTAAGGGCCATAGACCCGAGTGGGAGAAACAATTACCACATCTAAACCATCAATTACATAATCTTTTATTTTTGATTCAGAGAAGGCTTTTGAACTTTCATATTCATTAAAAAAATCAAAATTGCGTACCGAGTTTTCCGTAATCGTTTGGTTAGGCAAAGTGGCTCCAAACACACCGGCTGTGGAAGTGACCACCACTCGTATTATTTTGTGTTTTTTGGCCGCATCTAAAATATGATTGGTGGCTAATACATTAATATCGAAAAATGTTTTTGCATCTTTTGCCCAAACTTTTGCAAATGCAGCCAGATGATAAACCTGATCGCAACCTTCCATCGCTTTTTCAATGGAGGAAGCATCCAAAATATCTCCCTGAAAAAAAAGGATGTTGGAAAAGTGGATATGCTTCGATTTTTCCAAAGAGCGAACCAACGCATGAATGGTGTGTCCCTGTTCTGATAATTTTTTTACCAGATGAGAACCTATATATCCTGTTGCACCAGTTACAAAAATCTTCATATAGTTCTTTTATCTACAATTTTAAATTCAGGATGAAATTTTAATGCTACCAAAGAGTTGGACAATGCTAATGCCACATGAACAAAAAATGCCACCCAAATGGTTCCTGTTTGCATGGTGATCAGGCATAAAACTAGTCCCAGTACAGCGGCACCAATGGTTTCGTCTATGCCTTTTGGTATATGCGTGGCGGAATACAAAGCTATATTGATGCCAATGGCATTCCACACACCTATTGAGTTTGCCAAGGGGATTAATAGTATGCCACGGAACAAGAATTCGTAACCAAACAAATAAACACACCAGGCAAGAGAATAACGAAAAATTAAATTCTTATCCCAGGTTTTTGCCCGTATTTGTGGATATTTTGAGAAATTATTTGAACGCCTTGCAACAAACCAGTTCATTACAATAATGGGAATACATAGTGCCAGACACCAATTGAGGGTTACTAAATTCGTGCCTTTGCTGAAGGAAATGCCATAATTACTTAAACTATATTTGGGATTAAGGATAAGAAAGGTAATAGCGGGCAGGATGCCCATAATGATAAAACCAGCATACTTGGTGAATAGCACATGACGAATGGTTCCTTCATCTCCAGTGTATTTATTATAAAATCTTTGTTTTATTTTTTCAGAGGCAAAAATAAACCAGTAAATACTAAAGTAGAATGTAGATAAAATAATAGTTAGAAAAGGTATCAGGTCTTGCTCCCGGAAAGTGGTATCGTAATGCACGTAAATTTATTTTACGCCAAGTTAAAGTTTAAAAATTATCTGATTCAGATTTTTTGAGTGCAAATTGAAAACTTGAAGCAGTGTCTTCCTTTTTGTGTTTGTTACTTCGGTTTGAACAATCAAACCTATTGTTATTCTCATACAAAACCAAACATTGTTTCCATTTGTATGTATTGTGTTTCCTAAAAAAAAGGAATATACTTTTTCGGGGAGGTTGCCATCAGCAGATTCAGAAATAAGCAATATTTTTTTCTAATTGAACGGATTGTTAGACCAGCATTTAGATCCCGACAAGAATAGCCTATATGCTAGAAAGGGGGTTTTCAAATTTCAATGCTCAATCACAATTTGCAATCAAAATATATCCAGTATTTTTGCCCAATGATTTTACCAATTGTAGCATACGGAAATCCAATCTTAAGAAAAGTAGCAAAAGAAATCGATCCGGAATATACAGGATTGAAAGAGTTGATTGCCAATATGTGGGAGACAATGTATGCCAGCAATGGGGTAGGGTTGGCCGCTCCTCAGATAAATAAGCCCATCAGGTTGTTTGTGGTGGATTCTGAGCAGATTATCAAAGCTATGGTAGAGGATGAAGATGAGGATCTGGAAAAGTATCCTGGAGATTTAGGAATTAAACAAGAGTTTATCAATGCTTATATTAAGGAGCTTAACGGTGAGCCTTGGATATATAACGAAGGTTGCCTCAGTATTCCCAAAATAAGAGGGGATATAAAAAGACCTGAATCTGTGACCCTTGAGTTCGAGGACGAGAACTTTAATTTATATACACAAACCTTTACAGGAATTACTGCTCGGGTAATCCTGCACGAATATGATCATATAGAAGGGAAGTTATTTATAGATCATTTGCCCGCACTAAAAAGAAAGCTTTTAAAAAGTAAACTGAATGATATATCCAATGGAAAAATCAGGGTGGATTATAGAATGTCTTTCAGCTAATCCAGCAAACCACTATTGGCAAAACTAAAATGCCCGGATTCACTTACAATGATATGGTCAAGAAGTTTTATGTCCAAATAGGAGGCAGCCTCTTTCATTTTTTGGGTTAGTTTTTCATCGGCCTTACTTGGAGTCAGATTTCCGGATGGATGATTGTGGCTAATAATAATACTCACCGCATTTTTTTCCAGTGCCTTCTTAAGTATTATTCTGGGATCCGCAATAGTGGCAGTAATTCCACCCTGGCTAATAATATCAAAACTGATAATTCTAGCAGCCTGATTCAAATAGATGGCGGCGAAAACTTCATGTGCGTAATCTTTCAATCTTTCTCTTAGGAAATTGGCTATATCATCGGAGGTTCTGCAAAATTCTTTTTCAGGAATAGAACCATCTTGCCTGCGTCTGCCAAGTTCCAGCGCTGCAGCTACAGTAACTGCTTTTGCCTCACCAATTCCTTTAATGTTTGTTAGATCTTTAATAGTGAGTTTGCCCAGTTCATTCAGATTGTCATTGCCCAGTTTCAAAATTTCTTTTGCTAAATCTAAAGCCGATTTTTTAGGTGTTCCATTGTGAATCAGAATGGCTAGCAGCTCCGAATTGCTCAGATTGTTTGATCCGATTGCTAAAAGTTTTTCGCGTGGTCGATCATCTTTAGCCCATTGTTTAATGGTATTTTTAGGTTCCATAGCGTTTTGTAATAATATTAAAATCAATCAGTTGTGTAAAATATCAGTATTGTTTTTTGATATTCAAAAGTTCTTTTTCAAACGTCAGTTTTTCTCAAGAATAATAAACAAATAATCTATTGTTACTTGTACTATATCAATTTCTTGTATAAAAATATCAAATTTCAAAACCAAAATATGAAATAAAAAAATATCTTCGCCGCCTATTTATTACTTCTATGCAGGTAGCACAATCCATTCCACATGCAGCAAAAATTTTTTCCGGAACCGCTTCTGAGGCATTGGCTTCAGAAATCTGTTCACATTTTGGCTGCGATTCTGGCAAATTAAATATTCAACGTTTTGCCGATGGTGAAATATCTCCCAACTTTTTAGAAAGTGTACGAGGAGATTATATATTTTTAGTTCAGAGTACCTATTCGCCGGCTGATAATATTATGGAGCTATTGCTCATGATAGATGCAGCCAAAAGAGCCTCAGCCTATAAAGTAATTGCGGTATTGCCATATTATGGTTATGCCAGGCAAGACCGAAAAGACAGGCCTCGTGTGGCTATTGGTAGTAAACTCATTGCGAATATGCTTACCGCAGCCGGTGCAGATCGCATTATCACTATGGATTTGCATGCACCTCAGATTCAGGGCTATTTCGATATCCCCGTAGATCATTTGGATAGCCATGCTGTTTTTATCCCATACATTGAAAAGTTGCAGCTCAAAAACCTTACCTTTGCGGCCCCTGACGTAGGAGCTACCAATCGAATCCGAGAAATAGCTAGTTATTTCAATGCCGATATGGTGATTTGTGATAAGCATAGGAAAAGGGCAAACGAGATAGCTAGTATGCGTTTGATTGGTGATGTAGAAGGCCGGGATTTGGTTATTATTGATGATATATGCGATACAGGGGGTACACTAGCTAAATGTGCTGCACTAATTAAAGAAAGAGGTGCCAATAGTGTGAGAGCAATGATTACTCACCCACTATTGAGTGGTAAAGCTTACGAGACTATTGAAGCCAGCGTTTTGGAAGAATTAGTAGTTTGTAATACTATACCGATGATTAGAGCGAGTGAAAAAATAAAAGTGATTTCTGTAGCTGAGTTATTTTCTGTAGCTATTAAACACGCTTTTGAGAACAAGAGTATTACCAGTTTGTTTGTTCATTCTAACTTGCGAACAACAACCTAAATAGTAAATATTAAAACAACATAAAAATGAAAACAATTACAATCGATGGACAACTGAGGACCGAGTTTGGCAAAAAAGCCACCCGCCAGGTTCGCTCTCAGGGAAATGTGCCTGCTGTAATTTATGGGGGTGCTAAGGAAGTAAACTTTAGTGCACCGGCAGCAGCGTTTAAACCATTAGTTTATACGCCAAATTTCCAAATAGCTGAAGTGAAAGTTGGAGGTGATACTTATAGATGTATCCTAAAAGATTTGCAATTTGACAAAGTAACCGATGAACTCATTCACTTGGATTTATTGGAATTAGTAGAGGATAAAAAAGTTATTGCTGCTATTCCCTTGAAATTTACAGGTACCGCTAAAGGTGTACGTGCTGGTGGTAGATTTGTTTCAAAAATCAAATCTGTAAAAGTAAAAGCACTGCCAAAACATCTTACTGAAGTAATTGAAGTGCCTATTGATAATCTTGATATCAATGAAAACATTAGAATTGAAGATATCAAAACTCAGGAAATGGATATTCTGAACTCACCACGTATTCCTGTAGCTTCTGTAGAAATGACCAGACAGCTGAAACAAGAAGAAGCAGCCGCTGGTAAGAAATAAGTATAGTATTATTATGTTTTTGATAAAATGCCTGCACCTGCGGGCATTTTCTTTTTTAGAATATACGATTTGCCATTCAGTCTTGTTGGTTTTCGAACTAACATCAACAACGATTGGGAATGAAGAAGTTAAGGATAGAATAGTAAAAAATTTTACAAACTGTTTTCGACCCTGATTCTAAAATAAATTTTATTATATCGAAAAATTTCTAAGCTATTTTTTTGCTTAGATTTTGTAATTTTACGTTGCAACATGAAATTTTTAATTGTGGGGCTTGGCAATATTGGAAATGAATATGCGCATACCAGGCACAACATAGGTTTTGATGTAGTTGCTGCTTTTGTGCATAAACATGGTGGCCAATTTAAACAGGATCGATTAGCCTATGTTGCGGAAGTGAAATGGAAAGGCAAGTTTTTTGTTTGTGTATGCCCTACCACCTATATGAACCTGAGTGGTAGAGCATTCAAGTACTGGCTTGACAAAGAAAAAATTGGAATAGAAAATACCATAACTGTTGTAGATGAGTTGGCATTGCCAATAACAAAACTAAGAATGAGAGGAACTGGGAGTGCTGGAGGTCATAATGGATTAAAGAGTATTCAGGAAACAATAAGTTCCACAGATTATCCCAAACTTCGGTTCGGCATTGGACAAAATTTCCCAAAAGGAATGCAGTCTGAATATGTATTGGGAAAATGGACCAAAGAAGAAGAGCCTTTTGTGAAACTGAAAATAGAAAAATCGGTTGAAGCAATTGAAATATTTGCCTCTCAAGGTTTGAACGCTGCGATGAATAAAATTAATAATATAGAATTTATTGTTTAGATGCCTATAAAGCACAAAAAGAAAGTTATATGAAAATTTTTTGTATAGGTAGAAATTATGTGGCGCACGCCAAAGAATTAGATAATGAGGTGCCAGAAGAACCAGTTGTTTTTCTTAAACCCAAATCCTCCTTATTAAAGCCACATTTGCCATTTTATTATCCTGAATTTACTAACGAACTTCACTATGAAAGTGAACTGGTATTGCGGATTTGTAAAAACGGAAGATATGTGAGTAAACGATTTGCACATCAATATTATGATGCAATCACAGTGGGAATTGATTTTACAGCACGCGATCTCCAAAATGAACTTAAAAAGAAAGGACTTCCTTGGGAAAAAGCGAAGGCTTGGGATAATTCTGCTGTGATAGGTAAATGGAGACCACTCAGTGATTTTCCAAATCCGAAGAATATCAATTTTGGATTTTATAAGAATGATGAGTTGGTGCAACAGGGCAATTCGGGGAATATGATTTATGGATTCAATTCTGTGGTGGCAAATATTTCTAAATATTTTTCAATGAACATCGGAGATATTATTTTCACAGGAACACCCGCAGGGGTTGGCGAAGTGTTGCCGGGTGATCAGCTGGAAGGTATTCTGGAAGATGAAATTGTACTAAATCTTAAAGTACAATAAATTGTCCTAAATAAAAATTTCTAGAAGCTATGAAGTTTTCATGGCTTTTAATTTGGTTAAACTATATTTGCAACATTGTTTCAAAAGTGAAATCTGTCTATTTCCATAAAAAACTATTTGCAATTTGTTTGTTGCTGGTATTTTCAATTGGGGTCACTCCCAGAAAGTATCTGCATACTTTTTTTAGCAATCATACAGATTTTTGTTCGCATCATTCGGAAGGTAAAGATAAACATCTTAGTACCTATAAGTTTAATTGTGGTTTTGTGGAAATTGTTTCCACTCAGCCTTTTATAGCTTCACCATTTTTCCATCCGGAAAGTAGTAATCATCAGTCTCCCTCTT
Source organism: Niabella sp. (assembly GCA_035434405.1). Classification (GTDB taxonomy): domain Bacteria; phylum Bacteroidota; class Bacteroidia; order Chitinophagales; family Chitinophagaceae; genus Niabella. The sequence goes on from DAORWU010000008.1 coordinate 169,740, forward strand.
GCGTTTCGCCATATTATAATCCTGCAAATGACAGCAGTTTTAAATGCTTTTCCCACCGAGGTCCTCCCGCTATTTAATTAAATTCTTTCTCTCCTAATTGAGGGTGGTTAAAGACTGTTTTTTGATAGTTTTTGTAACCAATTGTCTTTCTGTTTCCAAATCATAAAACCTGCTACTGCCGGGTTTCACAAAAGATTTTATTAAAATGCGTTTAAAAATATATTTGTCAGCTTTGCTGATACTATTCTCAATGTCTATTAATGCCAATGAAGTCAAAGGCTCTATTCAAGGTCTTGTTATTGATGCTCAAACAGGATTACCTATGGAGGGGGCTACCATTTCAATTCCAGAAGTGAAGCTATCCACATTAACCAACAAATCCGGTGAGTATACTTTCAAATCTTTGCCTGAAGGGACTTTTACGATTATGGTTTCTTTTGTTGGTTACAAAACAATTGCTGAAACGATTATCATTAAAAGTGAGTTGTCGAAAGACTTTTCTTTACAACCTTCGATTGTTGAAAATGAAAATGTGACGGTAACCGGAGTGTCTTCCTCCTCCAGAATTAGTAGATCACCAGTTCAGGTAACAATATTTTCTAA
>DAORWU010000009.1:0-73567 GCA_035434405.1 Niabella sp.
GCAATATTGACAATACTTTCAAAGAACTTATTTTTATAACATCAAAACGCTAATGACCTACTTTATTTCTTTATCAACCCTTACATGAACCTAACTATTTGCTGAGCAACGTCAATGACAACAAGATTGTGATGGGCGGGATATTAGAAATTATTGTTGCCTTGTGTTGTATCATTTCATCCATTATTCTGCATTCTGTTTTGAAGAAGCAAAATGAAATGCTTGCATTAGGATTGGTTGCGGCCCGTATATTGGAAGCCTGTACAATATTTGTTGGTGTTGCCTTCCTATTAGGAGTGGTAACCTTGCATCAACAAGGAGCCGGAGAAAGTGCTATACCCACAGGCCGTGCATTGGTGGCACTTTACAACCGTATTTTTGTGTTAGGACAAGGATTTATGCCTGCGATAAATGATTTGTTGTTGGGCATATTGTTATACAAATCAGGTTTAGCCCCTCGTTGGCTTTCGGTCATTGGCATTGTAGGAGCTTTTCCACTATTTGCCGGATACCTTGCCTTAATGTTTGGTTTAATAGAACGTACATCACCGCTCACTGCAGCGTCTGCATTGATGGTTGCTTTTTTTGAATTTACCCTGGGAATTTATTTTATTGCAAAAGGTGTTAGAAAATCATCCGATCATAAAACCAAAAACTAAATTTGATTATGGAAATAATGAATATTCAAACGAAGCGTCTTATTATTCGTCCCCTGAAATTATCAGACCTGGCTGATTTTCACTTTTATCGTTCTGATGCAGAAGTTACAAAATATCAGGGCTTTGATGTCATGACCATTGAACAAGCTGAAGAATTTATTCAAGACAACTCAACAAAGCATTATGGTAAACCAGGAGAATGGGTGCAGTATGGAATTGAAAACAAAGAGACTGGAAAATTAATTGGTGACTGCGCAATCAAACTACAACAAGAAGACGCAAGAATTTCCGAGATAGGAATTACCATTTCACCAATTGCACAAAGAATGGGTTTTGCAAAAGAAGCACTGAATGAGATTCTATTTTTTTTATTTGAAACGAAGGACATACAGCGTGTTGTTGAAATTGTGGATACCGAAAATAAAGCTTCAATAAATTTGCTTAGGAGTACAGGATTCAGACAGGAAGGGCATTTTATTGAAAATATATTTTTTAAAGGTAAATGGGGAAGTGAATATCAGTTTGCTATGTTGAAAAGGGAATGGGTGCAATTAAATAATTTGGATTCATGAAAATATGATGTACTAAAATTAAAACTTCCGTTATGAAAAGGTTTGCTCATTTTTTGTGCTTACTAGCAACAGCCTTATTAACAATCAATAGTAACGGTCAGCAATGTGGTAATAGAACCTTAGACCCTGAGATTGCCGGTTTTCTAAATGTCATTGGTTATAAAGATTTGACAGTAGAGGAACTCAAAGCGTTGCCAATTGAACAATTAAAATATCCGCAACTTCCATTAATACCCTTTCCAAAACAGGATGTGCAGAGAATAAAAATTACGAAGGATAGTATTCCCGTATTGGTGTTTAATCCACTGCATAAGAATAGTCTTCCTGTAATTATTCATTATCATGGAGGCGGTTTTATATCTCCGTTGGTACCCGGTCTTGAATATGACTTATGGCAAGACGCAAAGAATTATGCTGCGGTTGTTTTTGCTGTTGACTACAGGGTAGCGCCGGAAAATAAATTTCCGGCAGCAGTCAATGATAGCTATGAGTGTTTCAAATGGATAGCTGAAAATGCAGGTAAGTTTGGCGGGGATACAGGCAGGTTGGTACTTATGGGCAATAGTGCGGGTGCAAACCTGGTGGCGGTTATTACACAAAAAGCCCGGAAAGAAAACATCAGCAAGCGAATAAAATTGCAGGTACTGAATGGGCTTCCGGCTGATATGCGACCGCAAAATATGGAAACGTCTGCCTCATACCAGCAAAATGCTTCGGGCTATTTTCAAACAAAAGCATTATGTTATTTCGCAGTGGAAACATACGCGCCAAATCAATCCAATAACCCGGAAGTATCGCCTATTTTAACAGATGATTTTTCCGGCTTGCCCCCGGCGGTTATCATTAATGCGGAATTTGATCCGTTGCGGGATGATGGTGTACTGTATGCTTCTAAATTGAAAGATGCTGGGGTAAGAGTTTGGGAGAAATGTTTTGCGGGACAAATTCACTGTTTAATTGGATTGAGACCTGAATCAAAGCCCTTGAAAGAATTTGAGACAATTGTAAAAACAGCTATGGCAGAATCTTTTGAAAAACACTAACAGTCAGTGCATCAAGTCAGGCACATTTGCAAGGCACACAAAGCCGACACGCCAAAGCCAACCTTGCAAGAGAACCTGTCTTCTGCCAACGCACTGGCAACATTATTAGGTGCGACACAGACCCACATTGTAGATGACCGAAATGAAGGGTGAACGTAAAACATTGGTTTCCTATGTAAATAGGCCATAGAACGTTTATATAGTAAATCTATTATTTTCTTTCGAAAGCAAGTGATAAACAAACTGGTATTTTATACACTATTTTTTAATGAGAGCTTGTATTATCAGCGGTATTGTACTTGCGTATGTGGATGTCTAATTCAACATAAAAATTTGATTTTCAAAATTTACTTTAAATTTAGTTATGGTGTTTAGAGGTTTTAATATGAAAAGAATTATTTTGTAGCTCTTAAGGGATTTTAGTTGCTACTAACTTCGAAACGCCTTTTTTTATAGCATAGAGGCTTAGCAATATCGGGCAGGGAATGGTTAATTGAAGTGTTGTGGTTTTATTTTATCCCGATATCTATCGGGAAGCTTGCCGACAGCTTAGTGATTCGTAATACCTGCCATCGAAAATCCAAGTACCGCTGGCTGCATTTTTTTGACCATGTAACATTTGAATTACCATACCCGTTTTACAAAAAATAAGTTTATGAAAAGTTATTTATCTGCATTACTATTAGTTTTATCAACCGTTAGTTTTGGACAAAAGCAAACTACAAAGGTTCTGACTTTAGGGTCTTTTCATTTTGCATTCTACAATCGTGATGTTAAAAAAATTGACATAAAAGATCAGATAAATATTCTAGATAAGAAATATCAGGATGAAATTAAAGATATTGTCAATCGGATTGCAAAATTTAAACCTACTATAATAGTTATAGAGCAAGACCCTGAATCACAGGATAAAATTGACTCCCTTTATAACTTATATTTGACTAACTCTTACAATTTACGCAGAGAGGAATATGAACAGTTAGGCTTCAGGCTTGCAAAAATGTTTAACTTAAAAAAACTGTTTTGTGTAAATGATTGGGGGCGTAATTATAAAAATATTGATAGTCTTTTAGACAATGACCCTAAAGAATTAAATAAGTTTATAGATTTTTTCTACAAAAATCCTGACACAACAAAGCAATTTTTCGTAAAAGATGTTTTTAAGACTCAAGGGATTTTACAACAATTACGGTTATTGAACGAAAAGAAAAACATAGAAAAAGATTTAGGTAATTATTTAATTGCTGTATTTAAATATCAAACTAAAGGCGATGAATACTTTGGTGCCGATTATACTACAGGATATTGGTTTAACAGAAATCTTCGAATTTTCAGGAATATTCAAAAAATTGGAGCTAAACCTAACGACAGAATATTAGTTATTTTTGGTGCAGGGCATATGAGTTTGCTCAATATTTTTTTTGGCGTTTCACCTGACTTTGATTTACAAAACACAAATGAATATTTAAAGTAAAACAGCGGGCAACAAAAGATTTGCCTCAAATCAAGCAGACGGAATAGCAATCGGAAGTTGTTCTACTATCAACAAATATCGTGCTGCCCGAATTATATTTGACTTTTAGTCGTTAGCTTCAAACAGTAAATTTAATCTGCTTAACTTGTTTGTGGTACTCTGCAACAATTCCAGCCCTTCAGGAAGCCTCGAAAGTATTATGTTACACTATTGGGACACAATATTACTGTTTGAAACTTACTGAACAAAGAAAGGGTTTTGCAAAAGAAGCATTGAATGGGATTCTATTTTTTTTATTTGAAACGAATGACATACATCGTGTTGTTGAAATTGTAGATGCTGAAAATATGGCTTTAATAAATTTGCTTAGAAGTACAGGATTCAGGCAGAAAGGTCACTTTATTGAAAATATATTTTTTAAAGGTAAATGGGGAAGTGAATATCAGTTTGCTATGTTGAAAAAGGAACGGGTGCAGAAGTTTAAGCAAAGTGAATAAATCAAAAAATCAAGCACATTTACAAACTGCTACAAGCTGACACACTGACCAAAGTTTGCAAAAGAGCCTGTCCCTTTCCAGACAGATAAATAAAATTTCTCTTTCTCTCCTTTTTATTTTTTGGTAGACGTGCAAAACTAAATTTATGAAAATGAAACAACGAATAGATATAAAAGAACTTGAACCTAAAGTATACGAGGTATTGTTTGCAATGGAAAAATATTTATCGACAACAAGCCTAACCCTGCAACTTCGTGAACTTATTAAGATAAGAGTTTCACAAATAAATAAATGTGCTTATTGTCTTGAAATTCACACCAAAGACGCAAGAAAAGCAGGTGAAACGGAACAAAGAATTTATGCCTTATCCGCGTGGGAAGAAAGTCCACTTTTTACAACCGAAGAACGAGCTGTTCTTTCTCTAACAGAAGAAATAACAAGAATAGCTGACAAAGGAGTTGGTGATGTCATCTTTCAAAACGTTCAAACCTATTTTACAGACAACCAAATTGCTCAAATTATTATAGTAATTAATCAAATAAACTTTTGGAATAGGATTGCCGTTTCAACAAAAATGTTTCACCCAATAACGGACGACAAAGAACCACAGCCTAAAAGGGTTTGGCGAAATGGTGGATGAAGTGCTTCGTATCAACATTTGTGATATATTTGAACTTTCAGCTTCGTAACAACAGTAGTGCTAAAATGCCGCTACTTCACCAAGTGCCGAACCGCTATTTGAAACCACATACAAGTCTGGTTGAAATATTAGCCTAACAAGTGTGGCTTTTCTGTGAATGTTTTCCACAAGAGTTCTCCAAAAAGGGTATTGGCCCAGGCAAACCATTTGCGGGTAAAATTTTTGGGATCATCCTTATGAAAAGACTCATGCATGAATCCAGTGCCGCCATGCGTTTTTTGCAACATCTGAATACAGTTTTTTATTTCGATATCGTTGTTGGAAGTGAGTGCTTTCATGGTGATGCTCATTGGCCACACCATGTCCAGCCCAATATGTGGGCCACCAATGCCTTCGGCCACTTTGCCTTTGAAGAAGAATGGATTGTCCAGCGACCAGATATATTTTCTGGTGTTTTGGTAAATGACATTATTGGCGGCTACCGCACCCAGATAGGGCAAGGCTAGCAGGCTGGGTACATTGGCATCATCCATCAGGTTGTAACTGTTATATCCGTTCACTTCAAAAGCATAAATTTTTCCATATCGGGGATGGGTGGTGATGGCTTCTTTTTTCAGTGCTGCACTTACTTCGTTGGCCAGGGTGGTCAGTTGCGCGGCCAGGGTGTCATCATGATGAATTTTTTGCACCATTTCGGCGGCCTGTCTCAAACTCACCACAGCAAAGAAGTTGGAGGGTATGAGATAAGCGAATAAGCTAACATCATCACTTGGCCGAAACATAGAACAGATAAGGCCATTGGGCTTTACCGGATAGCCATATCCGGCCATGGCCACGCCATCCGTAGCCCAGGAGGTTCTACGCTGAAAAACATAGGGACCCAGCCCGTTTTTGCGTTGTTGTTCGCGAAAGGTTTTTAAAGTGAGTGCAATAGATTCTTTCCAGTTCTTGTCAAATGGGGAACTGTCTCCGGTTTTTTTCCAGAAATGGTAGGAAAGCCGAATGGGATAGCAAAGCGAATCTATTTCCCATTTGCGTTCATGAACGCCAGGTTTCATATCTGTGATATCAGTCTCTTTCCATTCGCTCACCTTGCTATCATCATCATAAAAAGCATTGGCATAAGGGTCTTTTAAAATGAAATGAACCTGCTTGTTAATCACTCCTGCTATGAGCAGTTGCAATTTGGCGTCCTGTTTTGTGAACTGCAAATAAGGAAAAACCTGAGCCGAACTGTCTCTTAGCCACATGGCATCTATATCGCCGGTGATGACATAAGTGTCAGGCTTTCCATTTTTTTCTGAGTAATTTACAGTTGTGTCCAATGTGTTGGGAAAACAATTGCCAAACAACCAGCCCAATTCTTTGTTTTTTACTTTGGATTGAAAGGATCGGATGGCTACTTCAATGGCTTCACTCTTAAAATGTCTTTTAGCTTCGGGCCAGCGTACTTCAGGAAACTCAGTGGAAGTGTTTTGGCCAATGGCAAATTGGTTGAGGGTAAGTCCAGCACTAAGTATACCAGTGTGCTGCAAAAAAGATTTGCGGTTCATGAGTATAGATTTATTGTACAATATTTTTTATATCAATTCCAGAGTAAGGCCGCACCAAACACGCCGGCACTATCACCTAATTTTGGTTTGCACAGAGGTGTGGTGAATTTGCCATTATTAAAAACAAACTTTTTTATCCGTTCATATCCTTCTGAATACAGCAAATCCACATTGCCCACACCACCACCCACAATGATGAGGTCAGGATCGATAATGTTTATCAGGGTGGCTACGGATTTACCAAAGTTTTCCAGCAATCTTTCAATGACATCACTGGCTGCCTGATCGGATTTTTCTAAATGTAGTTCCAGTATCTTATTTAGTTTCAGAGAAACGCCTGTCAGCTCTTTATATTTTCTTTCCAGCGATGGGCCGGATATTACCGTTTCTACGCAGCCCTTTCTACCACAATAGCATGGAGCACCGTTATACTCCAGAAGGTTGTGTCCCCATTCACCTGCTATACCATGATGTCCGTTGATGATTTTTTGATGAACCACTAAGCCTCCACCTACTCCGGTGCCCATTATAATTCCAAAGACTACAGCGGTGGCTGGAAAATCTCTGCCGGCTCCAAGCAATGTTTCGGCAAGGGCAAAGCAATTGGCATCGTTTGCCATTCTAACAGGGTGGCCCAGCATTTCTTCAAGATCTTTTTTCAACGGTTTCCCATTCAGGCAGGTGGTGTTACAGTTTTTCATGGTGCCTGTTTCTGGTTCCAATACTCCCGGGGTTCCAAAACCAATCTGAATGGGTGCTTCGTTCAGTGCTTCACTAATTTCAGCAATCAGTCTTTTTATCTGATTTAAGATATGAGAGTACCCTTTTTCGGCCTCAGTTGGGATACGCTTACGCAGGATTACTTCCAGCGATTGTTTATTCAAAACAGCACATTCAATTTTTGTACCGCCTAAATCAATGCCCCAAATATTCATTTAACAAGTATTTATATGGTCAATCAATATCCCCGTTTGCATTGCAAACATAGCAGGTATCCCTTGATTGAAAATACAAATTTGGAAAATTTAAAAAGAAGAGAAATTCTGATTTTCCTTACTTGAGGTACAGGGTGCTGGAAAGGAATGATGCGGAGATGACAAATCCCTGTATCTATAAATCTGTATCTTTGCCCATTAATTTTTTTTAGCGTTATGAGTAAGAAAGGAAAAGTATTGGTGGCCATGAGTGGAGGCATTGATAGTACAGTGGTGGCACTGATGCTGCATCATGAAGGATACGAAGTGATTGGTATAACCATGAAGACCTGGGATTATGCACAAAGCGGAGGCAGCAAAAAGGAAACCGGCTGTTGCAATGTGGATAGTTTTAATGATGCCCGCATGGCTGCTGTGCAGAATGGATTTCCTCATTTTATATTAGATATAAGGGATGAATTTGGAGATTTTGTGGTGAATAATTTTGTTGAAGAATATTTGGCTGGTCGCACACCCAATCCTTGTGTGTTGTGCAATACCCATATCAAATGGAGAGCGTTGTTGAAAAGGGCTGATGCCCTAGGTTGTGATTTTATTGCCACCGGTCACTATGCCAAAATCAGACAATTTGAAAATGGGAACTATGTCATTAGCAAAGCGGTTGATCAAACCAAAGACCAGAGTTATGTGCTTTGGGGATTGGAACAGGATCTGCTGAGTCGTACACTTTTGCCATTGGGAGGTTATTTGAAAAGTGAAATCCGCCAGATGGCTTTTGATTATGGATATCCTGAACTGGCAAAAAAAAGTGAGAGTTATGAAATTTGTTTTGTACCAGACAATGATTATAGGGGCTTTCTGAAACGTAAAGTAGATGGTTTGGAAGAAAGAGTGAATGGTGGCAATTTTATTGATAAGGCCGGTAATGTTCTGGGCAAGCATAAAGGGTATCCCTTTTATACAATCGGGCAGCGAAAGGGTCTGGATATCACTTTTGGTAAACCGGTATTTGTTACGGATATAAACCCCGCTGATAACACGGTGACACTGGGTGATGAGATAGATTTGGACAAAAATGAAATGTTTGTTTATAAGCTTAATCTGCAAAAGTATGATAGCATCACCCCTGGAATGGAAGCGATAACAAAAATCAGGTATAGGGATAGTGGAACACTTGGGAATCTGTATCCGGAGGGTGGCCTGATGCGTGTGAATTTTTATTCAAATGCAAAAGGTATTGCTCCTGGACAGAGTGCTGTTTTCTATGAAGGAGATGATGTAATTGGTGGAGGCATCATACAGTCTGGCAAAACTGTGGGATGATTTATATATTGCCGGATAGATTTTAGTAAGTCAATTCAATAAATTCTTATTAATTTGTAGTAGTAATAGTAACCTCAAATTCTTATTTCCTTGAAAAATCATATCAGCCTAATTATTCTGTTTTTTATGTTTGCTTCCTGCCAGCAGGAAACTGTTGAGTTTAAGGCAGATTCTTTAGCTGATTATTTTCCATTGCAAGTGGGGAAGTCCAGTACTTACCGGTTGGATTCAACGGTATTTGTCAAAAGCGGTTCTGTGGTAGAAATACACCGATATCAGGTGAGGCATACAGTGGTGAAGGAAACCGTGGACAATGCAAACCGGAAAACTTTTATCGTTCAGCGTTTCATCAATAATGAATTTGGAACAGGAGTCTGGCAAAGTGATGGAACCTTCATGATTACTCCCACAGATAAGAGTATAGAAGTGGTTGACAATAATCTTAGAGTAACAGTGCTGCAAGCTCCTCTGAAAAGTGATTTTGAATGGAAAGGGAATAGCAAGTTGTCCTTTGCCCCTTATGCACAATTGTTCGAGATGGGAGCTGGTAACGATATGAATAAATGGAATTTCATATATACTGGTTTTGGCAACGAAACATACGAAGGTCAGCAGTACTTAGATGTATGGACTGTGGAGCAAAACAATGAGACGCTGAATATTCCGCCTACCACTGGAACTCAATATGGTTCTAAGGAGGTTTCAATAGAAAAATATGCCAAGGGAGTAGGTCTAGTGTTCAAGGACTTTCAACTCTACGAATATCAACGAGGAAATGCGGATAGTGGAAATACTCCTTATTATATTGGCTTCGGAATCACTATGTGGATGATTAGCCATAATTAAGGACAAAAAATCTACAACTTATCCTGATCAGGGCATCAAATAGCAAACACCTTCAAGGGTCAAATCCGTATTGGGGAATATTTCCCTAGTCTCCTTTTCAAATTCTTCCAAATCATAGTATCTGCTACTGAAATGCCCAATCAATAATTTTTTTACGCCAGCCAATGAGGCCAGCTTTCCCGCCTGTTTTGTAGTAGAGTGAAAACGCTGGAAAGCCATTTCACTAAAGTTGTCCAAATAGGTGGTTTCATGATAGATCATATCAGCATTTTTGATAGGGTCTATTAGGCTTTCATCATAACAAGTGTCAGCACAATAAGCATAAAATTTGCCTTTGTTGCCTGGAGTTGTCAACAGCTCATTTTTTATACAATTTCCATCCGGATCCAAATAGTCTTTACCCATTTGCAAGTCATTAAATGAACTCACCGGAACATTGTAAATTTTTACTGCTTCGGGGTCTATATGCCTTGGCTTTTTTAATTCCTTAAAAGTGAAACCATAGCAAATTATTCTGTGATTGGTTTTGAAACAACTGATTTCAATGTCATCAATAGTAATCAGATGTCCTGGTTGAGAAATGTTTAAAAAATGTAATGGGAACCCCATCCGGGTATCTGCTACTGACAATTGCATTTCAATTATCTTTTGCAATGGTTCGGGTGCCACAATAGTTAAATCCTGTTGACGGCCTAATAGAGCAAACGAATTAATCAGTCCAATAAGACCGAAATAATGGTCTCCATGCAAATGAGAAATAAAGATGTGTGATATTCTGTTACGTCTTATTTTGTATTTTATCAGTTGGATTTGTGTGCCCTCTCCACAATCTATTAAGAAATTGTGTCCTGATGTGGTCAGTAACTGGCTGGTTGGGTGCCTGTCAAATGCAGGAACAGCCGAGTTATTTCCCAATATAGTAACGCCGAACATAGGTGTTTAGAATTGAAAATTGAATATTGAATATTGAATATTGAAAATTGAAAATTGAATATTGAATATTGAAAATTGAATATTGAATATTGAAATGTGAATATTGAATATTGGCTATTAGATTATTCAACATTCTATCCACAAACCAATAAACTTTTTAACTACTAAGCCTTCCAAATTATCAAACCAATCAACCCTTTTCTTCCTCAAACGCATCGCCATCCATAAGCTCACGTTCTATTTCTTCCATTTGCACTATGTCTGCTCCTTCGCTTACTGTGGGTGCAACATTTAACAACTCCAAAAGTTCATGATCTGACAAAATGGTAGTTATGTTTTCCTTGTAAGCGCAGGTAACAAAAGAGGCACTATGTTCATAGAATTCCTTCTGAATAAGCAGAAGTTGTTCTGCAGCAGAAGAATCTAACTGATCAATATTACTCATATCCAATACTACATTTTTAACATCCTGCTTGATGAAGGTGCGCAACAAATCTTTTATTTCGTCTGTCATAGTTGCAGACAATACAGGCTCAATTGGCGTGATGACGTGAAATTTTTCTTTGGTATCTATTTTGACCTGCATATTTGAATTGGAAATTTTGGTACTATTGTCCTGAAATTACGGAAACCAGTACCAAATATATTTGTTAATATTGTAACTAAACATTTTATCTACTATTATGGATAATAATTTTTCAAATCAGGTAAAGGAAATCATTTCTTTCAGCAGGGAAGAAGCCTTGCGGTTAGGAAACGATTTTATCGGCACTGAACATCTTTTGTTGGGTCTGATTCGTGAGGGCGATAATACCGCTATTAGAATTCTAAAAGGGTTTAATATTGATATCTTGGAGCTTCGCAAAGAAATTGAATTGGCAATAAAGGATAAGACAGGAAAGAACATTGCTAATATCAATAGTTTGCCCCTCACCAAGCAAGCCGAAAAAGTAATAAGAGTAACCGTGCTGGAAGCGAAAGCGCTAAAAAGTAATCAGGTGGAAACCGAACATCTGATGCTGTCAATCCTTAAGAACAAAGAAAATATTGCCACTCAAATTTTAAATCAATACGATTTGGACTACGATATGTTTAGACAGGAATTAGGAATTGTAAAATCCAACGACCCCAAGTTGGAGTTTGGTGAAGAGGGCGACGAAGATTTTGATGAAGAAAAAAAATATTCTCAACAATCTAAGAGTGGCAGCTCTAAATCCAATACAAAAAGTAAGACTCCGGTTTTGGACAATTTTGGCCGCGATGTGACTAGACTGGCTGAAAGTGGTAATCTGGATCCTATCGTAGGTAGAGAAAAAGAAATAGAAAGAGTATCGCAAATTCTCAGTCGTCGCAAAAAAAACAACCCCATTTTGATTGGCGAACCAGGAGTGGGTAAGACGGCCATTGTGGAAGGTTTAGCATTGCGCATAGTTCAAAGAAGAGTGAGTCGTGTGTTATTTGACAAAAGAGTGATATCGCTGGATCTGGCTTCTCTGGTAGCGGGTACAAAATATCGTGGACAGTTTGAGGAAAGAATGAAAGCAATAATGAATGAGTTGGAAAAAAACCGCGATGTTATTTTGTTTATTGATGAAATGCATACCATTGTAGGGGCAGGTGGTGCCAGTGGTTCACTAGATGCAAGTAATATTTTTAAACCTGCATTGGCTCGTGGGGAATTGCAATGTATTGGAGCTTCTACACTGGATGAGTATCGTATGCACATAGAAAAGGATGGTGCACTAGATCGTCGTTTTCAAAAGGTGATGATTGATCCTCCTACTGTGGATGAAACCATTCAGATTCTGAACAATATCAAATCTAAGTACGAAGATTTTCACAGTGTGAATTATAGCGATGAAGCCATTGATGCCTGTGTAAAACTTAGTGACCGTTATATTACAGATCGTTTACTACCAGATAAGGCTATTGATGTGATGGATGAAGTCGGTGCCAGGGTTCACCTGAAAAATATCAATGTGCCTGATAGTATCGTGGAACTAGAAAAGAAAATAGAAGAAGTAAAGGAAGAAAAAAACAAAGTGGTTAAAAGCCAAAAGTTTGAAGAGGCGGCCTCACTTCGGGATAAAGAAAAGAGATATTCTGAAGAGTTGGAGCGTGCCAAAGCACAGTGGGAAGAGGAAAGCAAGCATAAACGTTATCCAATAGGAGAGGAGGATATAGCCGAGGTTATCAATATCATGACCGGCATACCTGTAAGAAAGATGGTGGAAGCAGAAACTGAGAAGCTTAGAAAGATGAGTGAGGATATGAAGGGTATGGTCATTGGTCAGGACGAAGCGATCCTAAAAGTGGTAAAGGCTATTCAAAGAAACAGGGTTGGATTAAAAGATCCAAGAAAGCCAATAGGTAGTTTTATCTTCTTAGGACCAACAGGTGTGGGTAAAACTGAATTGGCCAGATCACTAGCCAGATATCTTTTCGACTCAGAAGATGCTTTGATAAGAATTGATATGAGTGAATATATGGAGAAGTTTACCGTAAGCCGACTGATTGGTGCACCTCCCGGATATGTGGGATATGAAGAAGGTGGACAGCTTACCGAAAAAGTTCGTCGCAAACCCTATAGTGTAATATTGTTGGATGAAATTGAAAAAGCACATCCTGATATCTATAATATCCTGTTACAAGTGCTGGATGATGGCCAGCTAACAGACGGCCTTGGCCGCAAAGTGAATTTCAAGAATACCATCATTATTATGACTTCCAATATTGGTGTTCGCCAGTTAAAGGACTTTGGTGCTGGAGTGGGCTTTGCCACCCAATCCCGTGTGGCTAATGAAGATGATGAAAACAAAGCGGTGATAGAAAAAGCATTGAAACGTACTTTTTCTCCAGAGTTTTTGAATCGAATTGATGATGTGGTGATATTTAACAGTCTTTCCAAAGAAAATATCTTTAGTATCATAGATATATCCATGAAAGGCGTGTTGAAACGCGTGCAAAATCTGGGTTATACTCTGGAACTAACAGAAGAAGCAAAAGCTTTTCTGGCAGATAAAGGATACGATCAACAATTTGGTGCAAGACCGTTGAACAGAGCCATTCAGAAATATTTGGAAGACCCACTTGCAGAAGAAATCTTAAATATGCATGTGAAGCCGGGTGATACACTATTAGTGAATTTTGATAAGGAAAATGATAAGCTTTTCTTTTCTGTAAAGGAAAGTGCAAGCCCACAGGCGGTTTAAGTGCTGATTTTTTAAGATGTTGGACACCTCACATTGTGAGGTGTTTTTGTTTAATAGCGTTTGGTTAGGGAATAGAATCATTCTTCCAATTCCAGACCCCATTGAATTCCTTTGTCTACGGCTGGCACTCCTTCTGTCAGCCATTTGGCAGGTCTGAATCCTTTTAGCAGCCAATCAAAATATTGTTGTTCTCTTATCTGAATATCCTTTCTGTTTTTGCGCTGTACCAGGTTGTGTTCTTCACCATTATAATTCAACATCCAGACTTTTTTTTCCAATCGGCGCATGGCTGTAAATAATTCAATGCCTTGATACCAGGGTACAGCTCCGTCGTTGTCATTGGCCATGATCACCAATGGGGTAGTTATTTTTGGCACTTGAAAAAGTGGAGAGTTCTCGATGTATAATGCTGGCTTTTGCCAAAGTGTGGCACCAATTCTACTCTGAGTTTTTTCGTACTGAAACTGCCTGTTTACACCACCTTTCCATCGAATGCCACCATACGCACTAGTCATATTCGCAACTGGTGCTCCGGCCCATGCTGCGGCAAACATATTGGTCATGGTGATGAGTTGTGCTACCTGAATTCCTCCCCAGCTTTGCCCCTGAATACCGATATGTCGGCTATCCACCCAATTGTGCTTTGTCAAGTCTTTGGCTCCACTCACTATGAAATCGTAGGCACTTTTGGCCGGATGCCCAATAGTATAGGAAATATCAGGAGCCAGCACTATATAGCCTCTGCTTACAAAAAAGGAAATGTTCAACCTGCTGGGTGTAGGTGATGGAGGATGGTATCGATACAACCCGTCTGAGAGTTTTTCGTAGAAATATAAAAGGACCGGATATTTTTTTGTGCTGTCAAAATCTTCGGGTCTATAGAGGATGCCGGTGGCTGGTTTGCCTGAAAAAGTTTTCCAGTAATATAAGGAGGCATTGCCCCAATTATAACTTTCCTGTTGCGGATTGATAGAAGATAGCTTCATTTCTACTCGCCCATTATACACAAACACGTTGGGTGAGTGCTTGTAGTTCTCTTTGGTATAAGCATATACCGGACTAGAAGCAGCCTTTGTTATCTGGTCGAAATAGTAGGGTTGAGTACCGTAATAGTTATCATTGAAAAGTTCTTTTATGAGCATATTATTTTCAAAAAATGCAATACCTGCTTTTTTAGTTTTATTGTCAAATACACTCAGAAGGTTCTTGTTTTTTGGGTTGATATATTTTTCATCCGGATTGGTTTGAATATACCGATAAGTAGTTTTTTGCCTTCTGCCATCTTTAGTCAGGGTTACCGGAGCTGATTTACCAGATGGATCTACCCGCCAGATATCGTATCGGTCATAGATCAGTACAAACGCATCACCTTCTTCCCAGCCCATTATTCCATAAGGGTTAGGATTGTCTGGTACATCATTTTCTTCGTTGTATAAGGGATGCTTTATACCAGTGGTAATATCTTTTTTATGAGAACCATCGGCACATATATATTGTTTGGTTTTATTGTCGTACCACAATACATATTTTCCGGATGGAGAAACCCAACTAGGTCTGGTGTCTCCATCCAAGTTTTTTATCAACAATAGGCGTTGTCCTGTTTCAGCATCAATTTTATATATGTCTTTGTAGGTATTGCCTGTCCATTGCGATGCTACTCGTCTTCCAGTATCAGTAACCGCCATGAAGAATCTTCCATCGCTTTCCGGGGCTAGATAAACATTGGGTAAACCGCTGGTTCCGATTTGGAAAAAACTGTTTTTTTGTAGATCATAAACAGCGGAGTACGACTTTTCACGATCTCGTTTTTGGTTTTCCAATTGGTAGGGCTGCAAGTAATCTTCTTTGTAATGCCACACGTCCACATTCACTTTGTCAATTTCTATCAGGGTAGTATCTTTTGGTGGTAGAAGGGGAGCGGTGCCAAAGATGATTCGATCGCCGGATTTATTAAATTCTATTTTACCATATTCGCTCACTGTATGCCCTTTGGGAAAATTTTTGGTCAGCGTATCTACTATTAACCTAGCAGAATCCATCTCCTGATTGAAATACCAAAGGGTATAATATTTGGTGTTTGCTATAAGTTTGGAATCTGCTTGGGCAACAAAGGCTGCTTTACTCCCATCGTCAGAAAGCGTAAGCTCTTTAAAGTCCTTGCCCCCGCGTTTTAGAGTGTCAGCCTGGTCTATAATCAAATCGTATAATACAATTCTTGCTGAGGCAATACTGTCCTTAAGGTGTAGAATTTGATCCGTGAGCAACTTATTCCCATTTTTATTAAAAAGATATTCACGCACATTTGAAAAATATTTTTTCGTTCCGGTAGTTGTATTCACCAAAAGCAATCGATTGTTTTTTGGGTGATCTGAATTTATCTCCTTTTTATCATCGGATGTCAAATTTTGAATCACATAGTTCAATGAATCGATATATTGGTGGAGACTGTCTTTTTCTGCGTCCGCTTTGTAGCCTTGCTTTTTTGCAGGAGTGTTTTTGAACAATGCAGCTACCCACTCATTCGCTTCCCTGGATGTTTTATAGGAAATCAGATTCGGGTATTTTTCAATTTCATCTTTGCCTAATAACAAAATACCGAGGGAATCCTTTGGCATTTCGTCTGCTTTTTTCTTCTTGATCCTTGCCTGTCTTGTATCATTGAACCAGGGTTTAATTTTAAAAACAACTGCTTTACTATCACCTGTTATCACCGCATCATAACCTCTGGATATTATTTTTTTGTAGGTATTTTCGGATGATTGTATCACCAGTTCATCGTCCCCTTCCTGTACTTTGACCTGATACACTATCCATCGACCATCCTTGCTTAAGGCTATTTTTTCAATACTTTGCCAGCCATCATACACCGAGTGGTCTAATACTTTTTTCTGTGCAAAAGTGTATTGAAACAGCGTAAAAAATAAGACAGAGGCAATTGTTTTTTTCATACTGATCATTTAGATGATGGGTTCCAATTATTGACTATTCCTTCAAGTGCAAGATTACAATTTGCTATAATCGAACACTAATTGGCAGAATATTTTTACCCCATTATATAGCAGGGCATCTGATACAACAAAGTCGGGAGTGTGATGTGGCGGAGCTTTGGACGGATCGCTTCCTTTAGGCATACCTCCATAATATAGAAATACAGCTGGTGTATTGACCCCATAGAAAGCAAAATCTTCTGCTCCAGTAACCCAATTAGTTTCTTGTACGTTTTCTATTCCTACTGCTTTTTGTAAAATAGGAACAATTTTTTTTGTTAGTTCAACATTGTTGAAAGTAACCGGTGTGATTCGATTGATCTCTACTTCCACTGAAGCATTATTTGCAGCAGCCACATGCTCTGCAATTCTTTGCATACGATTGTGAATATCGTTTTGCATGGCCGTATCAAAAGTGCGTATAGTGCCAGCCATTTCCAATTCTTCTGGTATTATATTGCTTCGAACACCTCCATTTATTTTTCCAACCGTAATTACTGCAGGTGCCTGAGTGAGGTTGCTTTGTCTGCTGACAATTTGTTGCAGACTATTGATGATTTGGGCACTGGTCGCAATAGGGTCCACACCCAGCCAGGGTTGTGCTCCATGAGATTGTTTACCATTTATTTTTATAGTAAACCAATCACTAGCGGCCATAAAAGGACCTGGTTTATAAAATACTTTTCCTTCTTCAATCCAGCTTTCTATATGCAGACCAAATATGGCATCCACTTTTGGGTTTTCCAGCACGCCTTCTTTTACCATGAGTGGAGCACCCCCTTCTTCTCCCGGAGGTGCGCCTTCCTCTGCCGGTTGGAAAATGAATTTGACAGTACCCGGTATGTCTTTTTTTAAGGAGGCTAGCAGCGAAGCAGTTCCCATCAAAATAGCCACATGAGCATCATGTCCGCAGGCATGCATCACGGGTACTTCTTGGCCCATGTATTCTCCTTTTGCTATTGATTTATATGGAAGGTTATTCCTTTCTAACACTGGCAGGGCATCCATATCAGCGCGCAAGGCAATCACAGGTCCTGGCTTTCCACCTTTTAGAATGCCTACAACCCCAGTCTTTGCCATCGTTTTTGTTTCTATACCCAGCCCTTTTAAATGCGCTAGAATATATTGCTGTGTTTTATACTCCCGATTGCTTAATTCAGGATTCTGATGAATATGTTGTCGCCATTCGCTAAGTTTCGATTGAAGGGCTTCGGATTTCGATTTGATGACACTAGAAAGGTCCTGAGCTTGCAATGGAAAAACATAAAAAAAGTAAAGGCCAATGTAGCATGTTATTATCTTCATTGGCCTAAATTAGTATAAATTATTGTGATTAGCTTACGCCATCAACGGCTACTGTTTTATCTATTTTTTGTACCAGGCCTTGCAATACTTTTCCTGGGCCAGCTTCTGTGAACCTTGAAGCACCTGCTGCTACCATTGCTAGCACTGTTTGGGTCCATCTTACTGGTCCGGTAAGTTGTGCGATCAGGTTTTCCTTGATCTCTTCTTTGTCCATCACGGCTTTGGCTACCACATTTTGATATACAGGACAAACTGGATTATGGAAATTAGTTTTTTCGATGGCTTCCTGCAATTCTTTCTTAGCAGATTCCATCAACGGAGAATGGAAAGCACCTCCTACGGGTAATACCAGGGCTCGTTTTGCACCGGCTGCTTTCATTTTTTCACAGGCAATTTCTATACCCTTCAGGCTACCGCTGATCACCAACTGACCAGGGCAATTATAGTTGGCCGAAACCACAATCTCACCGGATTCCTTTTGAACTTCTGCACAAATTTCTTCCACCTTATCATCAGACAAATTGATGATGGCGGCCATGGTAGATGGCTTTATCTCACAGGCTTTCTGCATAGCACTTGCACGAATAGATACCAATTGTAAAGCATCTTCAAAGCTTAAAGTGCCGTTTGCAACCAAAGCAGAAAATTCTCCCAGGGAATGGCCGGCGACCATATCGGGTTTAGCCTCTTCTATCGATTTAAAGGCTACTATTGAATGCATGAAAACGGCTGGTTGAGTCACATTGGTTTGTTTTAATGC
This sequence comes from Niabella sp., assembly GCA_035434405.1. Classification (GTDB taxonomy): domain Bacteria; phylum Bacteroidota; class Bacteroidia; order Chitinophagales; family Chitinophagaceae; genus Niabella. Next base: position 18,740 of record DAORWU010000009.1, read on the forward strand.
TTCATCGGTACCTGTGAACATTACATCGGACAGTCGGAAACCTAATATTTCATTTGCCTGCTCAAATAATTTTTTGGCAAACGCACTCTGCTCATAATGCTCTTTTCCCATACCTGCAAACTGCGATCCCTGACCAGGAAAAACAAACGCATGTTTCATAATGATTGTTTATTATTTTGGTTTAAAGATATCTTTAATTCCCTTCGATAGATTTAATACAAATCTGCACTAATTAATTTTAAAAATTCGCTTCTTGTAGAATTTTTATGAAATTCTCCGTGAAAGGCTGATGTGGTGGTTGCCGAATTTTGTTTTTGCACTCCTCGCATCATCATACAAAGATGTTTGGCTTCGATCACCACGGCTACGCCCAGTGGGTTTAATGTTTCCTGAATGGCATTCATGATTTGTACTGTAAGCCTTTCCTGCACCTGCAGACGGCGGCTATATACATCCACCACTCTGGCTATTTTGCTCAATCCTGTAATCCATCCGTTTGGGATGTAGGCTATATGTGCTTTTCCAAAAAAAGGTAAAATATGATGCTCGCAGACACTATATAGTTCAATGTTTTTTACTACAATCATTTCACTTACCTCTTCGTGAAATTTTGCCGAGTTGATGATTTCATGGGCATCCAAATCGTATCCCTGTGTTAAGTATTGCATCGCCTTAGCTTGCCTTTCTGGTGTTTTTAGTAAACCTTCTCGTTCGGGATCTTCTCCAATCATCCCTAATATCTCTCTATAGTTTTTAATGAGACCTTCTGTAGTCTCTTCATTGTAAATTTCTTTTTTCTGATATGCCATGAAGAAATGCTTTGTGCAAATATATTTGAAAAGCTAACTTTTCAATTGAATTTGCAGAACAAATTACTTGGAAAGAGTTTAGCACCAGATAGATTGATAAAAAAAATACTTTTCTGTTTTACTCTATTAGATTTCCATAGACTTGAATTCATTCATGCTGATACGCTTTGAAATAACCGCAGGCAGAAAGGAGAGGTGCTTATCAGATCTTTTATGAAACCAATTGGATTAAGGAGATTGATTTTTTTTATAATGAAAGTAAATCCAATTATGTGTTGATCTTGATTTTTTATGAATGAGTTTTTTTAAACGTTCCTTTCCATTGATTTTATGTCGATCTTTTGGGGCCAAATATTCCAAAACTCATATCATTCTGAACGATACTTGAATTCTACAGCGATTTAATGTTGGTTTCCATTCCTCTAATGAAAAATTGAAAGCCCTTGAGGCAATAGAAAAATATGTTTAATCATGCGCACTCAGATAAAGTCTGTACACTTTCATTATTTCAGATTTATACTGACATGTGCAGGTTTCAACCCTTTTGAGCTTGCACTTATTTTTGCTATTCCTTTTTGACTGCCTGCCTTAACGATCGCCAGACAAAGTCCTTTCCATGCTTTTCTTTGTTTGGACTGAAAAGAAGTCAGATCTGTTTGCAACCCGTTATCAGTTGATAGGATAGAGGCCGGCCCTTCAATGGAAAATGTGATTGAATTATTAGCAACTGGTACAAAATTCCCCTCCTGATCTACAATTTTGGCAGTGATAAAAGACAGGTCTGATCCATCAGCGTTTATTTTATTTTGATCAACTTTAAGCACGATTTTAAAGGGCGATTCAGAAGTTATTATTTGCTTTCTTAAAATGATTTTACCATTTTTTCTGGAAACTGCTTTTAGAATTCCTGGGGCATATTTTACCCGCCAGATGACATGCATGGCATCACCTTCTTTCTTTCTTATGCCTTGAGATTTGCCATTGATGAATAATTCAACTTCATCGGCCTGACTGTAATATGCCTTTACATCAATGGTCTGCCCAGGCGTCCAACCCTCGTTGCCATTGCCTTGCAGATTCCAGTGTGGAAGCAAATGCAATACTGGTTTGGTTGTCCATTGGCTTTGATATAAATAATACACATCTTTAGGAAAACCTGCTAAGTCAATGATACCGAAATAGGAGCTACGGGCTGGCCAGGGGTAGGGGGTGGGCTCGCCAATATAATCAAAACCTGTCCATACAAACATGCCAGAAATATGTGGCGATTGTTCCATGATTTTCAAAGATTCCTCATGAGTAGAACCCCACGGCGCTGCACAATTGTCGTAGGCAGAGCAGGTCAAATCTTGATTACCCGTCCTAAATATTTCATCCCACTTAAGAGGCCAGCGTCTGATGGAATCAGCAGGCATATCATATCTCCCTCTTGTTTGCAAGGCGGAGGTGGATTCTGTAACTAGGAAAGGTTTTCGATACCAATGCTGAAATACACTATCCCATTGGGGATGCGCATAGTTGTAGCCAATCAAGTCTGTTTGGTTAGCCTGTAATAATAGATTATACGATTCAGGACTGTTGTTGGCCGTGATGGTAGGTCGGGTGGAATCTAGTTGCTTCACTAGGTCACACAACTCTTTCAATATTTTCTTGCCCGATTGACCAGCGTGGTTTTCCCATTGCTCCATAATTTCGTTGCCTACACTCCACACAAAAACTGATGGGTGATTTCGATCTCTGCGGATTAGATCTTCCAAATCTTTTTTATGCCATTCATCCCAATATAAATGATAATCATATTTTGTTTTGGATATTTTCCACATGTCGAAGGCTTCGTTCATAACCAGAATGCCCATTTGATCGCAAAGTTCCAAAAGCTCAGGCGCCGGTGGATTGTGTGAGGTTCGGATTGCATTGCATCCCATTTCTTTTAAAATTTTTAGCTGGCGATGAAGTGCTGTCTTATTAATGGCTGTGCCCAAACTTCCTAAATCATGATGATTGCACACACCATGAATCTTAAGCGGCTGGTCATTCAGATAAAATCCCTTATCAATGTCAAAATGTATTTTCCTAATGCCAAGTGGCGTCTGATATTGGTCCATCAGGGTACCATTTACCAATACCCTGGAGACAATTCTATAGAGATGTGGATTATCCACTGACCAAAGCTGAGGATTCTTAATTTCAAATCTATTTTCTAATAAGCCAGAGGATTGCTCATTTACTGTTTTTTGCTTTTTAAATTCCAGAATTTTTTGGTTTGCACTATTCCAAACTGTAGTGATCAGGACTACATTTTTTGACTTCCTATCGCCATTGGCTATTTTAGTTTGTAGCTGAATTGTAGCTGATTGTTTAGTCACCATTGGAGTGGTAACATAAGTGCCCCAATGGTCAATATGTACAGACTCTACCGAGGTGAGCCAAACATTTCTGTAAATGCCTGAGCCACTATACCACCTGGAATTGGGTTGTTGGCCATTGTCCACTCTCACTACAATCTTGTTTTTTGATTTGCCATATTTGAGATATGGAGTTAAATCATATCGAAATGAAATATATCCATTAGGTCGGGTACCCACAGACTGACCATTGATGAGCACCTCGCTATTCATATATACCCCATCAAAATCTATATATATTTTTTTATTTCGATCTTGTTCAGATACTGAAAAGGTTTTTTCGTACAACCCAAAGCCGCCACGTAATGCGCCACCACCAGTGCCTGTGGGACTTGTAGAGTCAAATGGCAATTCGATACTCCAGTCATGGGGAAGGTTTAATTTTCTTACTGCTCCATCATTTAATTGAAAATTCCAGTTGTCGTTAAATGACTTTCTATAGATAGACTGTGCCGAAGATGAGTTGGAAAAAATAAAGGTGAGTAGCAACAAACTGCCAACTAAAATAGACTTCATAATAATTTTATAGCAGGTGTTTTATTACTTAAAAAGAATGCTTGTTTTCCTACCGCTATACCGGATGGATTTGTCAGCCTCTAAACTAAAGTACATGGGTTTGGATTGCTGCTTGCTGATGAGAACAAATTTGAAAGTTCTGTTTTTCAACATACCAGGATATTTGCCTTTGACATCATCAATTACCATTGTCTGGTCATTTTCATTCCAATGAAAATTGATAATAGAATATAAGCCCTTTTCATAATTGTAATTATTGCCTTCATCTTCATAAAGACTAAATGAGGCATCTTTGCCAGTGTAAACAAATAAAGTAATGGGGTCTGCTTTCTTTTCGGCCACATATTGTAGTTCGGGTCCTGTGGGAATGATTGAACCTTCTTTTACAAATACAGGCATCTGTTCGTAAGGAGCATTGGCATTGATAAATTGGTTTCCCTCTAAATACTGTCCGGTATATAAATCATACCAGCCCTGTCCAGCAGGCAGATATAGTTTTCTTTTTGTGGCTTGGTATTGGTAAACAGGATTGATGAGTAAAGATTTTCCAAACATATACTGATCTCCAATATTCCAAACATTCTTATCATTGGAAAAATCCATTACCAATCCCCGCATCATGGTATTGTTTTGATGGTAAGCACTGCCAGCCAACGAATAGATATAAGGCATTAACCGATACCGTAACTGGTCGTAGTATAAAATGCTTTTGTAAGCAGGGTGATTTTCGGGAGCGATATTAAAAATCTCTCGAACTGGAAACTGGCCATGTGCCCTAAAGATGGGAACAAATGCTCCAAACTGATACCATCTTGTTTGTAACTCTTGCCATTCTGCTTCGTCCTTTGCCAGCATAGGAACCTTGTTGTACCTTACCTCGGTAGAAAACCCTCCAATGTCCATTGTCCAATAAGGTATGCCCGAAATACTGAAGTTGAGTCCGGCACTTATCTGGGCTTTCATATCTTCCCAACGAGAAGCGATATCTCCGCTCCAGATGGCAGCAGCATATCGTTGTGAACCAGCAAAGCCAGAACGGGTAAGCAGAAAAACTCTTTTATCAGAATCGGCACTTCGCTGACCCTCATAAATTCCTTTTGCATTTTGAAGTGGATATGCATTAAGAAATTCGGCTGCAGTACCCATTACAGTAGGAGTCATTTGTAATTTTCTCTGTTGGGGAGATACGTTGGAAAGAATATCTGGTTCACTGGCATCCATCCACCAGGCATCAATGCCCTTTGTGTAGAGATTCTTATGGATCAATTGCCAGAAAGCATCTCTTGCCTCTTTATTGAAAGCGTCATAGAAAGTGGAAACATAACCTTTGCCTACCCAGTCTTTTTGACCATCGGCAATATTGCGTTTATACAACCAGCCTTTGTTGTCAAAGGTTTTGTAATTATCAATTCCCTTATAAAACTTTGGCCATACCGAAATCATCAATTGTGCATGGTGTTTTTTGTGCAGGGATTCAATCATCTTAGCAGCATTGGGAAATCTGGTACTGTCAAAAAGCTGACTTCCCCACTGGTCTTCCTTCCAATAGAACCAATCCAACACAATATTGTCCAAAGGGATTTTTCTTTTTCTAAACTCAGCCACTGTATTTAAGATCTCTTCTTGTGTCTTATAGCGTTCACGGCTTTGCCAGAAACCCATTGACCATTTGGGCATGATGGGGGCTTTGCCTGTTAGGGTTCGGTATCCGCTAATCACCTCATCTATGTTTTGCCCATGAACAAAATAGTAATCAATCTGACGGCCTGCTTCTGAATCGAAAGTGAATGTGTTTTCATCCTGCTTTGGAACGGGTGGCAGATAACCAAAGTTTAGGTAAGATTCACCACCATCTGGGATCCATTCTATTTGAATAGAATATTTTTTGTCTTTACTCATCGGCAGGTCAATGACTCCTGTGCCGGGGTTCCAGGCCTGACGCCATTTATCAAAAACCAGTTTTCCATCTATCCAGACTTTTGAATATCCGGCATAATCAATTTTGATTTTGTGTAAACCTGCTATCTCGCTGCTAATTTGTCCCTGCCAGGTGATGATCCCTTTTTCAATAGCAAAATCTTTAGGTAGTTTAAGTTTAGTATCATTCAGATAAGGATAGGCAATTTCCGATTCTGCCTTCACCAAATAGACTTCGTCTTTATTGTTTTTGTCATTGGCATAGGAGGCAGTTAACCATCCTTCCTGTCCAGTTTTATCAAAAAGACTCAAGGCAGACAGTGGTAGATAATTTCTGGTATCACCCACTTTGCTTAGCGAATAATTATCCCAAAGAATTCCATAATTGTTTTTTGACACTAAAAAAGGAACAGCTACCTGGGTGTTGTTTTGGAAGAACGAAACCTGACGGCCTTGGTAGTTCCACGCATCTTCCTGATGCTGTCCCAGTCCATACCAAGCATCGTCGGTATTTGTTTCGAAAGTTTGCCTCAGGCTATAAACAGACTTGCCCTCAAAAACGGCAGGAAGGATATTTCGGCCATTTGCTGATCTTTCGGTCAGGATTGGCTGACCGTTTAAATCGGCAAATGAAACTGATCCGGTTTGCAGGTCGGCAGTAACTGTTATTGAGTTTGAAATGAGCAAAAGTTTATTATTCTGCTTTTCGGTTTTGAAAGAAACTTTCTCCGGCTGGTACACTGTGAGGAGGCTTTCTCTGGTATGGATATCCACAGTGGGAGATGAGATAATATGTACAATATTGTCCCTTACAAATTGAATTTGTACTGCCTGAGCATTTCCCGAAAGCTCTTTCGTTGGATAAATTTTGATACCATCTTCCAATTGTTGGAACTTATATGCCTGGGCTATTATGCTTTCTGAAACAATGAATAATGATGCCGATATAATTAGTTTTTTGAATAAAGTCATATTACTTATTTATTATTTCTATGAATCTATAAAATTGTCATCTGAACCTGTTTCCCATTCAAATATTGAAGGGCTGAACGGTTCATTTTTATAGCTTAAGCGGCCAGTATCAAAGCTATTTTTTATCCTTTATCTACTACAATAAAAACAGAAGAATGAGCTGGCACAGAAATTTTAATGCCATTGGAGGTAGTCGCAGCATAAGGTTTGATATTGGTATAGTCTGTCGGTCCTCCGGAAATAAAGTCGGGTCCAATACCATTGACGATTACCTTTCTGGAAAACTCTCCATTGTCTCCTCCACCTGTCAAAGTGTACCAGTAAAAACGGCTGCCCATTTTAAAGTTGCTTATTTTTATTTCGACCGATTTGGCATTATTGCCTTTGTTGACCAGCGTCACAGCAGTTTGTCCAGAACTAAAGGAAGATGCATAACTTACCAGTTCGGCAGAGGAGGATGAGGAAGCAATGAGTCGGTCACCCAAATACTTCTGAAAATAATACATGTGAAAAAATGCTGGTCGGGGATTCCATTTTGGAACACCTCCCGGCTCATCGCCAGCATTGAACATACCATGATCGTTGCCATCTTCCCAGGCATTGACCAGATCCCACCTAGCGGTAAGACCAAACTGATTCTTAATGGCTTCACCCAAAATTAAGACGGCATGTAGCCCGTTGATATGCGACACTTGCTGCATAGATCCAGTAGAGAAAATATTCCATTCATCCAGCACTACCGGTTTTATAGGCAGACTGGCACTAGCCATTGCCTGCTTTACATAGTCCATCATGGTACCTGTAACACTTTGAGGTGTGGCTAATATTTCCGCAGCAGATGCATTGGTTTTATAGTTTGTATAATAATTGTGCACCACATAATAATCAGGAGTGCTTCCAGCTGCGCTAAACAAGCCAGTGTTCCAACCTTTTAAAGTTGGTGTACCCCAGGAGGGAGGTGTGGCTTCAGACGCAACTGCGCCAATGTAGATTGTTTTTCCAATTTCCTGAGCAGCTTTGCGCATGGAGTCGGCAAAAACTTTAAAGTGCTGACCATACAACGCACCAGTTAAAAATTCGGGCTGACCATCTTTATTATTAGCTGTGTTTATTCTATATCCAGCTTCCCAATCACCAAAATTTTCATTGCCAATTTCCCAGTATTTGGTTCGGCCATTGTCATAACGCACCCAGTCTGCCGCTAGATGTGCGGCTGTTGCCACCGGATTGGCTGTGGTTCCATATCTGGCATATCCGTAGTTTATCGTAATCAAACCCTGATTACCGGTTTGTGTGAGCATTTGATAGTATTTATCTACCGAAATAGTCCAGTTGGCATTGTTTGTTCCATACCAATAACCAGCATCAGTTGTTGTACCATCTGCATTCACCAATTTGGCAGGCGCATCAGCCGGAGGTTGGTAGGCAGGCGCATTCCAAAAATAAATATCACTAGTGCTCCCACCTGGGAAACGAATGATGTGAGGGTTAAGAGCAGTAATATGATTTAGTAAGTTAGGCTCACTAATCATGTCGCCCATCCAGCCATTGGCATTGTTACCAGCAATGGAACGGGATATTTTTGTGAGCACATTACTTCTGTCGATGGAAATAGTATAACCAGTGTTTGTTGGAGCAGTGGTTTGATTGAAGGAGGAGGGTATATTAAAACTTTTCTCCTGCCAGTCGTTCATAAAAAAACCAATGGTAGGCGAAAGTGCAGGATCGATCTGAGGTTTGATGGCTATGGTAGTATCGGTTTTTCCGGGAGGATTATTATTGTTATTATTTCCAGGATCCTTCTTGGTACAGAAACTAAGAATTGGAACTAATGCCAGTAATATCCTAAGATGTCGAATCTTCATTGTTCAATATTTTTAATGCAGGATAGTTGTTTCATTTTTTTCTTTGGGAGTATAAACAACATTTATCTTTCTGCAAAGAAAACAAAGCTCTATACTCAGGGAATGAAATAACTACAAATTTTTAAAAGTACATGTAAAAAAAATCCCGATAGCAGATTTGTAATAGTCATACATAAGCAAATCTTTCTGCTATCGGGATTTTTTTTTTGGATTTATTTTATAAACATAATATTATCCCACAAATTGCCATCCACTGGATCTCCGTTTATTTGAATGGTAAAGTTCTCCACTTTTGCTTTGCCTGGCGCAAGCGTTGATAATTTGTATCTGTAATAGGTCCAAACTCCTTTGGGTACATTTACCTGAATTTGAGGTCCCCAATCTAAGAATATGGTGTATGCCTGATTGGCTGCACCTCCTTTTACATAGAAGGTGAGGTATTCCATTCCAGTTAGGTCTATCATTCCGCCACCTAACTGAAGCCCGCCCCATGCACCTGTCCAGCCGGAACTTAATGAACTAGTACCACAAACTTTATCTCCGGTAAAAGAAAGGTTTATTTTATCTACACCCCAGCTCCAGGATTGGAATCCACTCTTCAAGGCATCATCATAAACCACTCTGGCATTGGCCACACTTACAAACTCCTGTGAAGTAGTTGTGGTTCCTGTTGAATTAGTAATGTCTAAAGTGGATCGTGGTTTTGCTGTTACAGGCATTTCAATTACTAATTTTTTCTCCTCTTTAGTTATGATCTTAGCTTTGTCATTAGTGCCAGTCAATTTTACCTCGGATACATCTTCCAGATTTACACCCTTTAAGGTAAGGGTAGAACCAGTCATGAAATCCTTTGCCGGAGAAACATCAGCTATGTTTGCAAATGCCATTACCTTGAATGGAACCGAGATGCTGTTGCCCTGGCTATTGGTCAGTATTATGTTTTGAGGCCCGCCTTTAGCGGTATCCGGAACATTAAAAACAATGGACGTGGCTGTGTTTAATGTGGGATTGATAATAGCAGGAACACTTTTCTTATCAAAGATGATGCTTCTGATATCGCCCAATCCTGTACCTGTAATATAAACCACTGTTCCATTTGAGGCACTATCGATACTTATGCTGTTGAAAACAGGGCTTCCAGGTTCCGAAAAGTTTGACCCATCAGAATCTTTGGAACAGGAATGCACCATCACAGAAATGGCAAGGAGTGCAACTATCTGAAACAGGTAAGATGTTCTTATATATAAATACTTCATTTCAATACTTTTTTGTTGTTTAAGAAAACTTTATTGGTAATAAGGGACTGCATCCTTTGCAAGCTCCGGATCGGTTACAATTTCTCCTGCCGGAATGGGCAGATTGATCATAGCTTGTGTGAAACTGGTCACATAGTTGGGATTGGTAACAGAACCTCGGTTTTGAGCTGAAATTATGCTTTTTGCTTTGGCAAATCCCTGACGTTGTATGTCGAACCAATAGTCTCCTTCAAAAGCAAACTCAGATCTTCTTTCCTTAAAAATATCTGCTGTAGTGATTGAGTTTTTAATGGGAAGCCCAGCTCTCTTTCTCACATCGTTAAATGCTTTCAAAGCTGTGGCATCAGTGGTTGAAGCTCCTTGAGCGATAGTTGCTTCGGCATATATCAATAATATGTCGGCATATCGTAAAAACATGGTGTTAAGACCTGTCTGCATACCCAAAACGGTTTCTCCGCCAAAGCTCTTGCCAGGACCTACTACAAATTTCGCCACATTTGCCCTTACTTCATTTTTTTGCCCACCTTCGGCACTAGGTTGTAGGGTGTCATATCTGTAACCATTTGCCATGAAAGTATTATAACCTGTATTCCCATCAACTGTAGGTTTCCAGGAAGGGAAAGTCCATCCATGTTCCATGATAGAACCTGCTCTTCGCAGATCTCCACCTTCGAATGAATTAATTAAATCTAATGATGGCTTGTAGAGTTCCCACATACTCGCCTCTTTTGTGTTGAGGTTGTTTGGCCCAAAGTCTGGTTGAAGCAGGCTGGGACCTCCCCAAGGACTACTTCCGTTAAGTGCATGTTGAATAGCAAAAAGAGATTCAGCACTATTATTGTTTAAGCTGGAGTTGAATAAAGAGGCAAAGTTTTCGAGCAGATTGTATTTGCTGGATGCAATCACTTCGCCCGCTTTCAATTTAGCACTGTCATAATATTTTGTTTCGCCCAAAGCTGTAGCACGATAGAGGAAGAGTTTAGCCATCATACCTTTGGCAGAATATTTAGTTAATCTGCCAGGCACATCAGATTCGGGTAAATTAGCTTCTGCCGATTTAAAATGCTCGGTGGCAAAACGGAATACATCTTTTTGCAAATAGCGTGGAATCTTGCTGGAAGTGCCTTCCAATGCTACTTTACCAGGATCCGTTACAATGGGAACAGCACCCCAGGCTCTAGCCAGATTGAAAAAACAGGTACCGATCATGAAATCACATTCTGCAATTGCTGGATCTAGAAAAGTAGCATCGCCACCAGTAGATTTTTTGAACTCTAATGCTTTTTTGTACGAGGCAGCCCAACCATTTACTTTAAAGAGCGATTTCCATGAATCCGCCAAACGCAGGGCTGTAGCGGCAACAGAAAAGTTTAGAAATACCAGGTCATCATTGTTGCCGGCAGAAACAAATATGTTTCCACTCATGATATCTCCGATGGCAGGCATGGCTCTTGCCTCGTAGCCAGCCCAGGGAAGGCCGCTATACAAAGTGCCTGTTAAACTCCTGGCCTCTTCGGCAGTATTATAGTAATTAGCTAATGTAGTTCCTGCCAAATCACCTTTATCGTCCAAATAAGTCTTCTTACAAGACACGAATGAGATGAATAAAACTACAACCGCTGTACTTAGAAATATTTTATTCATAATAAGTTTTTTAATTTTTATTAATTAGAATTCAAGGTTAATGCCAGCGGTGATAGTACGAGGCATTGGATAGTGTCCCATGTCCACATTTTGCAATTTGATGCTATTGTTATAAGCACCAACTTCCGGATCATATCCACTGTATTTAGTAAAGGTGTGCAGATTCTGAACAGTAACATAAATTCTGGCATTGCTGAAAATGTTTTTGACATTGAGTCTGGATGGCAAACGATATCCTAAAGTAATATTTTGGATACGCATATAGGAACCATCCTCAATATAGCGGTCGCTGACATATCGGTTGTTTACGTTGTCCGGAGTAAAGCGAGGTAAGGAACCATCGGGGTTGGCAGCTGTATAACGATCATATAATACATTTCTGGTTTGGTTCCAGTAAGGGGTGGCCATTCCTTCTATTTGCCAACGAAGAAAGTTGTAAATCTTAGAACCATAGCTGCCCTGGAAGAAGATAGAGAGATCAATATTTTTATAATTAAAAGTATTGGTAAAACCATAAGTGAATTTTGGATATGGCGATCCGATCATAGTGAAGTCGTTGGCATCAATGATGCCATCTGCTTTGCCATTTGGACCACTGATGTCCTGAAACCTTACATCACCAAGCCAGGTGTGTTTAATATCCTTACTGTATCCAAACTGCGGTAAACTATTATCAAGGTCTGCCTGTGTACGGAACAAACCATCTGTTTTCAATCCCCAGAAAGTTCCTACCGGATTTCCAGGTGTGGTATGTGTAAGCAAGTATCCATCATAGTAAACTTTACCATCTAAACTGCTGGTAAGATTGGCCAGATTGTCCAGCCTGTTTTTGAAAGTGGAAAAGATACCCGTGATCTTCCAATTGAAATCCTTTGAAGAAATTGCGGCATAGTTAATGGTCAGATCAAGACCTGTATTGGTCATGTTACCGGCATTTCCTACAGGAGCTTTCAAGTCATTCCACTGATCACCAATACCCAGATAAGCGGCACCTGTACTAAATATCAGCATGTTCTTAGTTGTCTTTTTATAAAAATCAAGACTTACTTCTAACCTGCTTTTAAGCATGGAGAAATCAACGCCTACATTGGTAGAGTTCACAGACTCCCAGGTAACCGCTGGATTTGCAATGCCATTAAGATAGGTAGATGTTCCAAAACCAGTGGCTCCAGTCCATACACCCACGCCCGCATTAAACAATGGATTGGGTGCACCGCCAGGAGGATTTTGATTGCCTACAGAACCGTATCCGACTCTAAATTTCAAATAGTTCACAACATCTTTCATGCTTTTGGCAAATTTTTCATTGGTAACCGTCCAGGCTGCAGAAACCGCAGGGAAGTAACCCCAGCGTTTTTCAGGTGCAAATTTAGAAGAACCATCTTTTCTAATACTGGCCGATAAACTATATCTGTTGTCGAACGTGTAATTGGCTCTGGCGAAGTAAGACTCTATGGCCCAATCGCTTTTTCCACCGGATAAAGACCAGGTAGTGGCATCGGTACTTCCGGCATTCAAATCAAGAATTCCATTTACCAAATCAGGTTTGCTGCCTCTGATTTGCTCCCAGTATCCATATTGTGCTTCGTGACCCAATGTAGCATTGATATTATGTTTACCAAAGTTCTTATTGGCTGTAAAATAATTGCGAAGATTGTAGTAATATGAATTAGCACGACCTTGTATCAACTTGCTTTGTTGAGAGAAGGTACCAATTGTAGCTTCTTTTTGAAAGGCATCGTTGTTCTGGAAGTTCATCGAATAAGAAACTTCATTTCTGAGGGATAACCATTTTAGCAAACTCAGGTCAGCATAAATGTTTCCAAAAATGTTATTATCAATGGTTTTGTTTCCTCTTAGATTGGCACTGGCTACCGGATTTAATGCATTCGCATTATAAACGCCAGCAGTTGAATTAGGACTAGCTCCGGCCCAGGTACCATCCATGTTTTTAACTGGTACAAGTGGACTTAGAATAGATCCCCACCAGATAGTACTTTCAGCAGCATCTGCTAATGAAACCTTTTGATCACTACGAGAAACATTTCCACTCATTCCGATTTTTGCCCAGGATTTAATCTGATTATCCAGACTAAACCTTGCAGAGTACCTTTTGAAAGAAGAGCCAATCAGAATGCCCTCCTGATTAAAATACCCTCCAGAAATATAATAGTTGGTTTTGTCCGAACCACCGGAAAAACTTACCTGGTGACTTTGCACATTGGCTTTTCTGAAAATGGTTTCCTGCCAATCGGTACCTACACCAATTATATCTGTATTTCGAAACTCAGCTACAGAGTCCAGCACAAAGGGCGTAACACCATCAGGTGTAGCCAATTGGTTTTGATAGATAGCAAACTCCTGTAGGTTCATCACATCTAACTTATTCGCAATTTTCGCCTGTCCAAAATAGTAATCATAAGAAATTTTGCCAGTTCCCTTTACTCCTTTCTTAGTAGTGATCAATATTACTCCATTGGCTGCCTGCGAACCATAAATGGCTTGTGCTGATGCATCTTTTAAGACATCTACAGAAGCGATATCGTTCGGGTTTAAAGTAGCCATTGCGCTATTGCCTGTTTGTCCGTTAGATCCTCCTAAAGCATCGAACCCGGTGTTGGAAACAGTGTTGGATGTAAAGGGAACTCCATCTATCACAATCAGCGGATCATTGCTGTTAATGGTCGTAATGCCCCGAACTCTAATCGAAACACCACCTCCTGGTTGTCCGCTATTGTTTGTAACAGTAACCCCGGCCACCTTGCCCTGAATAGCCTGGTCCACACCGGTTGTAACCAAATCCTTTAGATCCTTTTCTTTGACGGAGGAAATTGCAGAAGATACATTAGCTCGCTTGGCAGTACCATAACCGATTACAACTACTTCACTCATTTTGTTTTCGGACACATTCAGCACGCAAACCAGATTGGTGCGTCCTTCCAGCGAAAACTCACCCGGTGATGCACCAATATAAGTAATTTCAATAGTCTGTGCATTTTGCGGAACCGACATCTTAAAAGTTCCATTTGCATCCGTTAGGGCTACAATTTTACTGCCTTTGAGCGTAACAGTGGCATTGGTAAGCGGTGTCCCATTTTGGTCGGTTACTATTCCGGAAACGTTTCTGTTTTGAGCGAAACAAATAGTGGAATAGAAAAATAACCCCAGCAAAACGGGGATCATTTTAAGGAATCGAATTTTACTCATAATAGCTGATTTTTTTCATTGAATGATAAATTAATGGCAACAATCTGTGCGTTTTTTCCCATGAAATTGAAGCAAACGTTTATAAAAAAATAAACAACCGATTTCAATAATTGCTGAATATGCTGGATATAAAAGAAAAAAAATCTAACTTATTCGCTTAAACAGCATGAGAATATTTTACAACCGATTTAAATTTAATGCTTCAAAAATATTATTTTTGATTCTTGTAGTACTAATACTATTTTAACAGAGATTTGTATTAATTTATCAAATTCTTAACGTATGTTACTCGATTACATTTTTTTTTGATTTAAGTGTATCAAATTGATACAGCTAATTAGCTGGAGGTGTGTAAAAGTGTACCAAACTATCTGACCAGTAAGCGATGGTCTAATCAGGAGTTTACCAGAAAACGATTTCAGTTTTTCTACTAAATACAAGATCTATGTTTGATAATATACTAAGGGAAATTATTCCACTTACGGAGAGTGATTGTTTTACTATTTTTACTAGGATCAAAAATGGCTTTGATTTTCCATTGCACTGCCATGAGGAGCTGGAACTCAATTTCATATTTAATGGCAAAGGAGCTTTGCGTAGAATAGGAGATCATGTTAGTGTGATCGAAGATGTAGAGTTGGTGTTAATTGGTTCCAATTTACCACATGTCTGGGAAAATCATAAATGTGAAGAAAAAGAGATAGAAGAAATTACCATTCAATTTCATAAAGATTTTCTGGATGAAAAATTTTTGAAAAGGAACCAGATGTTTTTAATGAATAGAATGATTGAGCTTTCTGCCAAAGGGATTTTGTTCTCTAGTGATACTGTAAAAAAGTTGTTGCCAAGGTTAAGGACACTGAATCAGAAACAAGGATTTGATTCAATATTGGAATTGATCTCAATACTTCATGAATTATCTGTTTCTACAAAAATGCAAACGCTTTCCAATACGAAATATGCAATGAATGAGTTGTCTTACCAGGGTAGTAGGATACAGGAAGTGCAGACCTATCTGAGTCTGAATTTTAGGCGTAGTATTACCCTTACTGAGGTGGCAAAGTTGGTGAGCATGACGGAACCATCCTTTTGCAGGTTTTTCAAAAGCAAAACCGGTATCACCTTTGTTGATTGTCTTATGGAACTAAGATTAGGACATGCCTCACGTAGGTTGATTGATACCTCCGAATCTGTGGCTGAGATTGCCTACCATTGTGGATTTAATAATATTTCAAATTTTAACCGCCTCTTTAAAAAGAAAAAAGGGTGTACGCCAAAAGAGTATAGAGAATCATACACCAACTGTGGTTGCCGACAATATGTGTACTGAAGTATCGATAATATACCGCCAGATATAACTAGTCTATTGAAGCTACTAAAAATGGTGGTTTAGAAAATAAATATCGCTGATTTATTTCAGGTATCTTTTCATCTCTCGTTCAGTATCTCTTTGTTTGATGCTTTCCCGTTTGTCATAGAGTTTTTTACCTTTTCCCAGCCCCAATTCAAGTTTTATAAAATTGCGGTCGTTCATAAAAATGCGCAATGGAATCAGGGTGTAGCCTTTTTCCTTCAGCTTTGATTGAATTTTTCTGATCTCCCTTTTTTGCAATAATATTTTCTTGTCCCGGTCTGGATCATGGTTATTTACGGTGCCATGAGAATAAGGGGAAATACGCAAACTCTTGATCCATATTTCGCCTTTGTGGATAATGCAATAGCTGTCATTAAAACTGGCTTTGCCTTCTCTTAATGATTTTACTTCGGTGCCTAACAATATCATTCCACTCACATAAGTATCATCTATAAAATACTCATGAAAGGCTGACCGATTCTTTATGGAAATTGGTGATGGCAATTTTTCTCTTCAAAATTAATTGGATAATAAAATGAAGCCCGAAGTGCTAGTTTCTAAACAGGCGCACAACGGTTCCTAATTTTGTTTTTAGTTCTTTTCGGTTTACGATAAAATCTAAAAATCCATGTTCTAATAAGAATTCGCTGCGCTGAAAACCTTCAGGCAGGTCTTTTTTGATAGTTTCTTTTATGACCCTTGGGCCTGCAAATCCGATCAGGGCACATGGTTCGGCAATGTTCAGATCGCCCAGCATGGCAAAGGATGCTGACACCCCTCCAAATGTAGGGTCGGTAAGTAATGAAATATAAGGAAGCTTTGCATCGCTCAATTGAGAAAGCTTTCCACTGGTTTTGGCCATTTGCATCAGCGAGAAAGCACTTTCCATCATTCTGGCACCACCACTTTTGTTGATGACCATGTATGGAAGTTTGTGCTGAATGCAATAATCTACTGCACGGGCAAATTTTTCACCCATCACACTACCCAAGGAACCGCCAATAAATTCAAAATCCATACAAGCAATCACCATTTTCTCTCCATCTACATGTCCTACGGCTACACGCATGGAGTCGTTCAGGCTGGTGTTTGACCAGATATCTTCCAACCTTTTGTTGTAGGATTTTAAATCGGTAAAGCCTAAAAAGTCTTTACTTTTTATATTAGTAAATAGCTCTTCAAACTCATTATTATCAAACAATACTTCGTAGTACTGTAAGCTATTTAATCGATGGTGATAATCGCACTTGGGACAAACATATAATTGCTCATTCAGTTCTGCCAGTGTGGATATATAATTGCACTCAGGACATTTGGTCCAAAGACCTTCCTGTATTTCTTTCTTCTCTGAGGTTTTAGTTAGAATGCCTTTTTTTATTCTGCGAAACCAACCCGTCTTTTGATCTTTACCTTGTTCACCTGCTAAATCGGCATCAAAGTCTTCTATCTCTTCTGACATATATTTTTGAAGATGTTTAGATGAGGCACAAATATAAGGATTGTACTGAACAATGATACAGTTTACAAATTCAGGAAAATTATTATTTCCCGATTCTCTTACTCATATCTTAAAGCCTCTATTGGATTTAATTTTCCTGCTTTAATAGCAGGATATAGACCGGCCAGCAATCCTACTATTGTGCAAATCAATATTCCATAAACCACCCAGTCCCAGGGTACTACAAAACTAGTTCCCAATAACAATGAGAAACTATTGCCTACCATAATTCCTAACAGGATGCCGAGTATTGCTCCTAATATGCTTATGATGATAGCTTCCAACAAAAACTGCTGTTTTATCATTTTGCTTTTGCCTCCGATAGCTTTAATTAGGCCTACTTCTTTGGTGCGTTCTGCCACACTCACCAGCATAATATTCATCAGACCAATGGCTGCTCCAATTAATGTGATCAGACCAATGACGGAAGCTGAAATTGTCAGGAATCCTAAACTGTTCATGGCTTGCTCTACTATGCTATCGCTCTTGTCCAAAACAAAATTGCTTTCCTCTGTTATGCCGTTTTTTCTTACTCCTCTAAATGTGGATTCTGCCTCGCCCATGGCTTCATTCATTGTATTGATATCATCTACTTTTACAGCCAATACAAATGATGCATTCTTGCCAGTGAAATTTTTATTGAGATTTCGATAACCGATAATGACCATATTGTCCCTGCTAAAACCAAATGTAGCTCCCCGACTCTCCAATACACCAGTCACCTGATAGGCCAGGTTATTGATCCGGATTGACTTTCCAACGGCTCTATCCACGGCTTCGGCAAAAAATTTTTTGGCTATATCATATCCCAGCACACAAAGGTTTTTTGCGTTGTTGATCTCTTGCTTTGTGAAATTTCTTCCATTCAAAAGGTTGTAACCATTCAACTCCAGATAGTTTTCATCCCCACCAAACATCATGATATTTGGGGATGTCTTTTTGTCATTGTAGGAGATGATATTGGAATTGTTTCCAAATACAGAAAGGCTTGTTTTGGTGCCGGGAAAATTATAATGAGTGGCAAAATATTCGGCTTCGTTTTTAGTGATTCGTTTATCCAGATTTGACTTTTTTTCTTTCTTGTTTTTTTTGGAAACGGACAATTTACCGCCATCGCCGTCGCTAAACCCCATCCTCACATTTCTTTCCTTGTACCGGATGGTAAAAGCATTAGCACCCATACTCACAAAACTTTCTGTGAATTTCTGGTTCATGGCTTTGATAGCGGTAATGATACCCACAAGGGCCATAATGCCGAACGCAATAATTGCCACCGTGAGGGCAGTACGTAGGGTATTGCTCTTGATGGTTCGGAATGCCAATAAAAAGGAATCAATAAATTTCATCTTACTATTGCCTGAGTAGTAAAACTAAAAGCTAACCACTATACTGTCAAATAAAATTTTACTAGTTAGTGAAAAGTCCTTTTGACAGAACGATATCAGAAATCTGATTTTGTGATAGCAATGAACTTGTCAGAATTCAAATGATGGCTTTGACATATAGAAATTTAGACTGGCTTTGCTGACATTCAGCGTTGGACAAGCTTAAAACTCATGGCCCAGTTTTTCGCGTTTTGTATTTAAATATTTTTCGTTGTGTTCATTGGGGCTGATCACTATGGGCACATTTTCCACAACACTTAATCCATATCCAATCAGACCAATCCTTTTTTTAGGATTATTGCTCATCAACCTGAGTTTGGTCACGTTCAGATGACGCAGGATTTGGGCTCCCACACCATAATCGCGTTCATCCATCTTGAAACCCAGATGAAGATTGGCTTCCACAGTGTCTAATCCTTCTTCCTGAAGTTTATAAGCTTTCAGTTTGTTCATGAGTCCAATACCTCGTCCCTCCTGATTCATGTACAAAATCACGCCCGTGCCTTCTTTTTCCACCATTTCCATAGCTGCATGAAGTTGATCGCCACAATCGCAACGCAGACTGGATAATATGTCGCCGGTAAAACAAGAGGAGTGAACCCTCACCAACACCGGATCATCTTTTTCCCACTCACCTTTTATTAACGCCAGATGCTCGTTGTTGCTGTTTTTATCTTTAAAAGCTACAAGGATAAAATCTCCATATTTCGTAGGCATTTTTACACGCACGATTTCTTCAATCAGGGTGTCGCGTTTCAGTCGGTATTCAATCAAATCCTCTATGGACACTAATTTCAGATCAAACTTTTTGGCCACTTTTTCCAAATCGGGCAATCTGGCCATAGAGCCGTCTTCATTCATGATTTCTACCAGCACACTTCCATGAGGGTAAGGAAAACCGGCAAGTCTGGCTAGGTCGGTAGCGGCTTCGGTATGGCCTACCCGACGCAATACGCCCCCTTTTTTGGAACGAAGCGGAAAAATATGTCCGGGTCGGCCCAGATTGGCTGGACTGGTGAATGGATTGTTTAATGCTTCAATCGTTTTTGCTCTGTCATGCGCCGAAATACCCGTGGTGCAGCCATGGCCTAACAAATCCACTGAAATGGTAAAAGCCGTTTCGTGAAGCGCTGTATTGTTACTTACCATCAGTTCCAAGCCCAGTTCATCACAACGATCTTCTGGCAAAGGAGCACAGATCAATCCACGGCCGTGCGTGGCCATAAAGTTTACAATCTCTGGTGTGATGCCTGCCGCTGCAGCAATAAAGTCGCCTTCATTTTCCCGATCTTCATCATCCACCACAATGACTAACTTACCGTTTCTTATCGCCTCAATGGCACTTTCTATAGTATCCAGCATGTATTTTAATTTTTACAAAGTTATATATTTTGGTTATTGGGGTTTAGGACTTGGGCCTGCCCCAAATCTCAAAATTGATATTGATTTCGCTTGCGGCTGTTCTTTTCTGGTTGGGTTTCAATGAAAATTATCCAATGAAAAGGGATTGGATAACGGCCAGAAAATAATGATTGTCTTATTACTGACTAAACCGGAATGGCTAATCTATCTTTTAACCAACTTTCTTTTAGAGGTACCAACCAATTGTTTTCCAGCTCTTGCTTGGTAGCCACCAGGTTGTTGAAATATAGTGTGTCGGGCGAAATGAATTTATTATCCAAGGCATATTGCACCTGCGAGTAGGGGAGTAGTTGCACTTTGTCCTTGATAACAAAAGCCAAAGATGTCCGGTCGAAGAAATTCACGCTAAAGGTTTTTTCCAAGGATTTTACAAAACGCATAGAGCCATCTGTACTGCATCCACCTACTGTGGTTACGGTTTCGTCTGCCATCAAAATCAAAAATTGACCAAAGAACAAGAAACCAGCGGCTTTCACCTGATCGCCATGACTTGCCCATTCTGCTACAAAAGACTCAATTTGAGCCTCTGTTTCCAATGCTTCTTGCATGGTTAGGATTCGATTGCATTGATATACCCAAACCTTGGACTGGGCATCAAAATCTGCTGGTAAGTATTCTTGATAAGATAAATTCATATTCTAAAAGATAAATGTTGAACAAGATTGAATTGAAAATGAATATAACAGTTCAAATATTAAATAGTTTAAAAAGCCGATTTGCCAGTTTCTGATCACTTTAAAGTAGTTCCAGACAAAGAGGGATTTATTTTAAACTATTGGGTAATAAATTTTTTTTTTTTGAATCGGGCAAAAATATTCCAAAAACGTACAACTTCTGGCAGTATATAAAGCCGGGTTTCTTTTGTTATTCGATATCAATTTTTTTAATGCCGTGCTTAGTCTGTCTGTTTCCGTTAAAGCCAAAATAATTTTTTTAATTAGACAGCTTGTCGTAAAAATTCAGCGTTCTGCCTTTTCAGTTTTTGAGCCAGCTGATACCCCCCAGTATAAAACGCCCAGACTACCTGCGGTACGTTGTTACCAAAAAATCTTCCCACAAATTTTTTTATTAAAATGAAGCTAATGAAATCTTATTGAAAATGATGATCATCGCAATCAACTATCAAAGGATTTGGGATCATTGGATTTCAAAGAAGCTGGATTTTCGACTGAACTGGCATTTTCCCTATTGCTTCTAACAGAAGAGGCAGCTCATTTTTTGAACTGCCTCTTATAAAATTTATTATTGATACTTATTGTTTAGTTACCCGAATCACCTTAGAGTGCTGAGTGGTTCCGTCTTTATCTACCTGAGCAATTCTTAAATACAATTCCGATTGCTCCTGTTGCATTTCGATGGCTTTTTTGTTGCAGGAGTTTCCAATGAATACAAGACAACAAGATATTCCAATGATCAACGAAAAGTTCAATATTCTTTTTCTCTTATTTCTAATGAGGGAAAATAAGGAAATCAAAAATAAAGTGGCAAACACCCCATTAAAGTCTTGAAGAGATCCAGAAAACTCATAGTCGATGGCCTCATCGCTATTGCCATTGGTGGCTTTGGACAATTGCTCTCCAATGGTGAAAAATGTTTTGCCATCCTGAGATACCTGAATCAGGTATTGCTTATTGTTTTTTTCTGTGAGAGATTGCCAGTTCACTTTGAGTTGATTGCCGAAAATGCCGGCCTTAAAATTACCAAATGTAACAGGAAGGCCACCTAAAAGCGTAATGGAATAATCTTCCATTTGGCCATATTTTAACTCCGTATCAAAACTATAATCTGGCGAGTTTAAATAATCGGAGGCCACTCTTAATCTTAAAGGTTTGTTTTTGTGGGTGCCTACTGCATTTAATTTAGAAGAAGGCAATGTGAAAACGTGAATATATTCTCCAGTGGTTCCCGAAGGGGTGATACTGGTAGCGATGAGTTCATCTGGTTCAAAGGTGGTATTATTATTCAGATTGAGCCACACTTTCACTCTTTGACGATTGCTGCCTCTGGTTGTAACTTCCAGTGTGTGATTGTCGGTAGAGTTGAGAAAGGCTCCAGCTGTACAACTATAATCCTCGTAGGCAATGGTCGCATTTGCATAGTTTGCATCAGACTCCTGATAGAGGTTTTGATTTAGAATTTTCACTATGGTGGGACCAATAGCAGAATTTGCATTATTAGCCACAGTAGTAGGATGTGGAACAGTAGGTATTGGATTTATTGGTAAAGGCGTTCCACCCAGCGAGGTAGCTAAACTATATCGCTCTGTAAGCAGAGTGGACAAAAGACGTGCTCCCTGACCTCCGGAAAATCTATCTCTGCAACTAAAATAGCTCATGATGTTTTTAGGTAGCAAGCCCCAGTTATTTCCAGTGCAATCATTTTTATTTGTTGCGTGTGTTTCAGGAGGGCAAGTGTACAATTTTCTATGAGGGTCGGTATCGCAAACCCGATCGCCCTGAGTCGTACAACTTGTTTCCACACCACAGGTTGTTTCATTGCCCTGAAAGGTATGGTATAAACCCATGGCGTGTCCCATTTCGTGTGTAAGGGTTTGAGCTGTGCCATTGGCTACATTGCCAATCATAACAGTTCCATCCAAATTACCAGCTCCTGGAAAATAGGCATAGCCGTTTGTAGTGGTTGAAGGGTCATTGTCCCAAATTTGCCATACGATCCAAATATTATAATAGGCATCTGCCGGCCAACGGCTCTTGCTTTTTAGATTGGCATCGGAAATGCCCTGTCCTGTTACTCCTTCGCCTACACCGTTTGCCACATACTCGGCATCATTACTGGCATTTACTCTAACTATCCCATTGGTGGATTGGCAGTTTGGATCTCTCTTTGCCAGTGTAAACCGAACAGGGGTACTTACTCCACCAGAAGGAATATTGGCGCCTGCATAAACCTCATTTAAAAAAGCAATCATGGATCCAATAGTAGCATCGCTTGGATTATTGGTAGAACCAATAGTCTCTCCCTTATGGATCACATGCACTACCACCGGAATTTCATAAAGACTACCACCCGGTCCGGTTATGACATCTAGTTTTTTGCCCGATTGCAACATGGCCTGAATAGACTTTTGCTTTTGGCCTATTCTTTCGTTAGCCGCATTGATTCTTTGCGCTAATATGGGGTCTCTAAGTTGTTTTTGATAAATAGGATCGAAACCACAAACTGCATTTTGGGCAACTGCGAATTGAGCCATACTTATCAATAAAAAAAGAAGCACCAGTCTAAAAATGGGGAAGGGCAACCTGTTTTTTGTCATACAACGATATTGGTTCTTAATAATACAAAGGGCGTAAGATCTCCAAATATAGAAAAAGGAAGGGGCATATAGGAAATATTTTTCGAAAAATCTACTGTAAAACTTACACAGTGCGTTTCTTTTCCAACAACACTGTGGCATACGCCACCAAACCTTCCTCCCGGCCCACAAATCCCAAATGTTCAGTAGTAGTTGCTTTTATGGAAATATCCGAAATTTCAATTTGGCAAATACCCGCAATAGCCACCTGCATAGTGGGGACATAAGGTTTTATTTTGGGTTCCTGCAAACATAGACTGGAATCAATATTTATGATCCGATATCCTTTTTCGTTTATTAGTTGTACGCAGGAGGCTAATAATATTTTACTGTCAATATCTTTGAAACGTTCATCCGTATTTGGGAAATGCACCCCAATATCGCCCAAAGCCAAAGCCCCTAACAAAGCATCACAAATAGCATGAAGCAGCACATCCGCATCGCTATGTCCAAGGGCACCTTTGGTATGAGGAATCAAAACACCTCCTATCCAAAGATCACGCCCCTCTACCAACTCATGAAAATCTATACCGCTTCCAATTCTAAAACTCATATCAAAAAATTTCCTGCTAAGGTAAGGCAACAAATTATTCTAAACATATTAGGTTTGATTACATTTGCGCCTATGACAATAGAGGCACTTTACAATATTTTTCTACAGTACCCCAGTGTGCAAACAGATACCAGAAAGCTCAAAACCGGTGATTTGTTTTTTGCCTTGAATGGACCCAATTTCAATGGAAATGCTTTTGCACAAAAGGCACTAGATGCAGGGGCAGTGTATGCGATTATTGATGATGCAAAATTTGAAATTCCCGGAAAAACTATACTTGTAGAGAACGTATTAGTGGCTTTACAGCAATTGGCTAACCACCATCGCAAACAATTTTCAATACCCTTTTTAGCCATCACCGGAAGTAATGGAAAGACTACTACTAAGGAATTGGTTCATGCAGTACTGAGCGAGCAATACCGGGTTTATACCACCGAAGGGAATTTGAATAATCATATTGGTATTCCATTGACGATATTAAAAATAAAGCCTGATGCCGAATTAGCTGTTGTTGAAATGGGGGCTAACCATCTTCGGGAAATAGCAAGTTATTGTGTGATTGCCGAACCTACTCATGGGCTTATCACCAATTGCGGTAAAGCGCATTTGGAAGGGTTTGGAAGCCTGGAAGGTGTGCGAAAAGGGAAGGGGGAGTTGTTTGAATATTTGAGAGCAAAACCGGATGCCACCATTTTTATGATGAAGGATTATGAGTATCTAGGTGCAATGAGTGCTGGCATCAAAAATGTAATCACTTACGGTACCCGTGCGGCAACTATTACTGGAAACATCGCAGATCAGTCCAGTACCATGTTAATAGTGGATATTATGATTGAGGATGAACCTCTAAGCATTCATTCCCAGCTGGTGGGAGATTACAATTTGCCAAATGTGTTGGCAGCAGTAGCTGTTGGACATGCGTTTGGTGTGCCTTTGAAAAATATAAAAAAGGCCATTGAAGCCTTTACGCCCTCCAACAGTCGGTCGCAATTGATAGAAGATGGATACAATAAAATTATTCTGGATGCCTACAATGCCAATCCCAGTAGCATGGCACTGGCCATCGAAAATTTCTCCCATATTTCTGCACCCAAAAAGGTTTTGATGTTGGGGGCCATGGCCGAAATGGGGGAGGCCAGCGAAGGCGAACATAAGCTATTAATCGATCAGATTGAACAACACCACTGGGATCAGGTAGTTCTGGTTGGAAAGCCATTTGAACCATTCAAAACAAGGTATCACCATTTTGAAAATTCAACCGATGCAGCAAAATGGGTGGGCCAACAAAATTTTGATCAAACCTATTTTTTAATAAAGGGAAGCCGCAGTTCAAAAATGGAAGAAATATTAAACGCAATCGTTAATAAATAAAGTATGGACAAAGAAACCACCATAGCAAAAAGGAGTTTGTTAAGTACAGTTTTAGGATGTTATTGTCCCAGGTGTAGAGAAGGAAAAATATTTCAGAATCCCTTTAGTTTTAAGTATGGAAGCAGCCTGCTCAAGATGAACAAAACATGTGCTATTTGTAGTCAACCAACCGAACTGGAAGTCGGCTTTTATTATGGAACTGGCTATATCAGTTATATGATTTCTTTTGCACTCACAGTGGCCACTGCCGTTGCCTGGTGGGTGATTATCGGTTTCTCGGCTTCCGACAATCGATTCATCTACTGGCTTATTTTTAATACCCTGCTTTTGATATTATTGCAACCCTGGTTGATGCGATTGTCCCGTAGCCTTTGGCTTTCCGGATTCGTAAAGTACGACCCATACTGGAAAGAAAATGCACCCGAAGATGTTTCTGAAAAATTAAATGAAGAGCAGGGTGATAACTGGTGATTTAAGTAGAGCAATATTTATAGAAAGAAGGAATTAGTTTTCTTTGGCTGGAGTGATCATTTCAAATTCAGGTATTTGTACCTGAAATTTTTTAAAAGTATCTAGTTCCTCCATTTCATATATCCCCTTCATTTTTCCCATATCTGTATTTAGATTGCAACCACTGGTGTACTGATAGCTTTTTCCGGGTTGAAGCACAGGTTGCACGCCCACCACACCCTCACCTTCCACTTCCCGATAAGTGCCATTGCTATCGAAAATATGCCACTTTCGACGAAGCAGTCTAACAGTAAAGGAATTAAAGTTTTCAAGTGTGATGCGATAGGCAAACATGAATTCGCTCTGCATCGGATTGCTGTATTCCGGTTGGTAAAAAACCTCAACATTCACCATTATGCCTTCTGAAATCATGCTATGCATACAATACTCTTTGCGTAAAAGTAAATAAATAAACCGGCCTATTAAAATATCTCCTAAAATACTAAGGAGGCAAAAGGAGACCAATATTTTATTGCCATCTATGAGTATATTTCGAAAGTTTGATACAATCGGTTCATCTATGTTTTCTTTCTGGTCCAAAAAATCTACACAAACATATTTGTCAATTCATGGTGTATCAACACAGTCAAATCAACAATGGTCATGAGAAATCATCAACCTAAAAATAGGTTGAGAAGCCTAATTGAACAGCGCCTGTTTTTGAAGCAGGATTGCCTAAAAGATCTCTTTGCTGCTGATGGCGATAGTTGAACCGAATTACTGTATTGCCAACCGGTCTAAACGCTAGTACCGGAACAATTGCCCAAAGATCATCAGCTATATTGCCCTGAGTTTCCAAAAATTTCCCCCTGTTATAATCGGCATATTCCAACCGAAAACCAAGATTCAACCTCGCATTTCGCCAATTCATCAAGTTCCTTTTTAGCAGGGTGCCAACAATATCAAGATAGCCACCCATCTGTTTGGAACCATATTGCTGGCTGTAAGTGTCTGGAATATCCACCATTATTTTTGCAAGTTCAGCATTCACATATACTCTGTCATTTAATAGCGAAGTATTGAAATCAATGGCCAACACTTTCGCCCTTCTTTTCTTATCCAAAACAACCCCATCATCCCGCCATTTGTTATACACTCCAGACATATAAGAACAACCGAATTCGCCAATTTTTCTATTTCGCACAGCAATCTTGCCTGTAAACATTGGAACACCACTAAAGTTTTCTTCAAACCTTTCCGGATCAGATTTTCCAGCGGCCAGAGAAGTTCTGTTTTCTGCATTGTCAATGATCTTATCATTGAATCCATTGGTAATATAAGTTTCATATCCCAAAGTCCATTCATGCACAAAATGTTTTCCATGCAGTCCAAAACCTGCATTCGACAGGGTGGCCGGAATGAGGGTAGTAGCAGCAATAGGCCGATCGACAAAATCCCAACGAGGCCCATCATGATTTTGATTAAATGCACCAATAGGGTTCATAATAATGCCTCCTCTTACATTCAACAGCGTGTGCAGCTCCACATCCATTGCTGCAAATTCCAAATTGATTTCTTTTGTCCCATCTTCAAACTCCAGTTCCGAAAGAAACTTTATTTTGGGTGCAATAGTGGAGGAAAGGAATATCGTAAAGCGTTTTGCCTGAAAGGACAGACCTTCTGAAACACCATCTGTAGTGGCATATTGCGTATTCGCTTCCAGGTAGCCGCCTATCGCTACAGGCAGTTTTCCTACTGAAAAAACTGGACGGTTGTATGCTGCATCCATATTTAACGAGGATTGCGTTGTATCGCTGGCTATTCGCCTAATATATTTTGCAGTATCGGTCTGGCAATTTGCTTCTACAACAGAATACATTGCAATGAATATTATCGGTAGGTATTTAAAGATTGATGTAAACATTTTTGTCATCCGCTTTGGTTTGGAAGTTTTGTAAGTTCTGTTCAGCAGGTGGGTTTTGCACCACTCCTTTGTTGTCAAATTCGCTGCCATGGCAAGGGCAGGCCAGATAATTTCCCTGGGGCTTCAGTTCGCAACCTTTATGTGTGCATTGCATGAGCAAGGCAGAATAATTTTCCTCATCCAGTTTGTAAATACATATTGGGTAGCTAAATTTTTCGTGCTTTACCAGTACATATTTCCGGTCATTGGTTTTCCCTTTGGAGAAACTAATAAACTCAGATTTTGGAATGATTATTTGATTTTGGGTATTGTTTGATTTTGCAAAATAGCTACCAGTGGCGCAACTTTCCAGCAATACTGCCATAGCTGACCCTCCCAGGCAGGCCATGCCACAAGATTTGATAAATCCCTTTCTGTCCATTATAATGATTTTAAGAATTTGATAAGAGCTTGCCTATCAGAAGTAGTTAATTTTTGAAACTGCAACCGGCTATTTTCAGCTTCCCCTCCATGCATTTCGATGGCTTGCTCAATACTTATAGCTCTTCCGTCATGCATTAGAAAATATTGTCCACCCTGAGATTTTTCAGACAGCCCCAAACCCCATAAAGGAGGTGTTCGCCATTCACTCGTAAGGGCATTTCCTTCTGTATATCCATCGTCCAGACCACTACCCATATCATGCAAAAGCAAATCGGTATAGGGGTGAAATGTTTTAAAAGACAGAGGCGCAATGGAGGAATATCCAGTAGTAAGTGTTGGTTTGTGGCAGCCATCACATTTTATTTGTTTAAATATTTTTTCTCCAAATATCACTTGTCCATCCTTGGCGTTTCGTGGAATGGGGGCTTTAAGGGTTTGTAAATAGAAAACCACATTGTGTACCGTTTGGTTTGAAACTTCAGGGTCTATCTCCAGATTGCTAAAGACATCAATGGGGTGAAAAGTGGATGCAATACCCATGTCTTCATTATATGCATTTACCGTTTGATGCAGGAGATCGAAAGCATTGGCTTTCTTACCAAAGCGACCAATGTATTTGCCATTTTTGGTGATGGAATTAGATGGAACTGAAATATAAGAAGGAATATCAATCCAGTTAGGAACTCCCGAAATATCATCTCCATCTTGGTCGGTAGGGTCGGCCATGGCCAATAGGTCTGCATCGGAAACATGTTGCAAAAAACCCAATCCAGTCACTGCTGGTGGTGTAAAATTGGAAAAAGTGGCTCCTGTGGGAATGCGCTCAGGGCTATAGCCAGGCAAAGCCCTGTTTTGCAGTTGCGGTCCACCTAAATGAAGGAATTTATTTCCTGTGCTGTCTGTTTGGCCAAAGCGAGTCAGGGTGGAAAAAGGATGACCTTTTCCATCGCCAGCATGACAGCTTGCGCAACTGGTGGTTACAAATAAGGGTCCCAATCCGGTGGTTGAATTGAATAGTTCATCATTAAAGGCAAAGTCTCCTTTTAAAAATTGTGCAGATTGCTGTGCATTCAGCCCTTCCACAAACCCGTCTAATATATGCTCTTCAGGAGCGGCAGCAGGCATTAACTTTTTGCAGGAATAGGCAATCACCATCACCACGCACAAGATTGAAAAAGAAGCCAGATATTTTTTATGCCACATAAAATATTATAGTTTGAGTAGGCAAATATAAAAAGTTAGACGGATCTAATAATATTTATTTTATATTTCTTTTTCAATGATTAGGTAATCCTTGCATCCCTATCTTTGCTTCATGAACTCGTTGACTGAAGAAAACTATTTAAAGGCCATGCTATCGCTGGCTAATGAAACAGGGGACGTGAATGTGAATGAACTTTCCAAACGTTTGGAATTAAAAATGCCAACAGTCACCAGTATGGTAAAGAAGTTGGCCGCAAAGAATTTGGTTCATTACGAAAGTTACAAGCCCTTAAAGCTAACAGATAAAGGGAAGAGGGATGCGGCACTGATTGTTCGTAAACACCGGCTCACGGAAATGTTCCTGGTGGAAAGAATGGGATTTGGATGGGAACAGGTGCATGATATTGCAGAACAGATGGAGCATATAAAATCTCCTGAGTTTTTTGCTAAAATGGATGAATTACTTGGCTTCCCCAAATTAGATCCGCACGGATCACCTATTCCCGATAAAAATGGAAAAATGGTTTGGAAGGAATACAGTAAACTCAGCGAATGTAAGGCAGGACATGTGGTAGTGTTGACGGCGGTCCTTAATACAACGGATGAGTTTTTGAAATTTTTGAACAACCGTGACATAAGCCTTGGACTCAAAATGAAAATTAAATCTGTAGAAACCTTTGATGGTTCTATGATAGTAAGTTATGCCAAACGAGCTGCTGAAACGCTGAGTCAGACTGTCTGTGAAAGAATGTTAGTAGAAAAAGTTTAATGATGTCTTCATTGTAATTGCTTGTTTCCAGCACTTGTCTAAAATTGAAACGGGGACCTGATTATTTGTTCAATAAATGCGTTATGATGGCTGGATATGTATCTAATAATATCCAATGAACAACAAGTTTTAAACAGGCGCTCCATACAAAGTATGCACCCTATTTTCAATGGGTATTAAATTTCCATTCTGTGGTATAGTTTTTCTTTAGCTTTTTATTTAGAAGAATGGCTCTCAACATTTCAATCGGAATATTACCATTGTGCAGGTAGGCATCATTAAATTGTTTATTGGTCATTTTCGCTGAACCCACCAGTTCCTGATGCAACGAATACATTTGCAATGCACCTGTCATGTAAGCGAGCTGGTATAGTGGCCCATAGCCTCCGGTAAAGGATCGGCGTACTTCCGATTCTGCACTAAACGGTTCCAGTCCCACTTTTTCTACCAGGTAATCTATACATTGTTGGGGAGTCCATCTCCCTAAATGGTAGTTGAGCGAAAATACGATACGTGCACACCGGGTCATTCTCCAAAACAAGGCTCCTGCTTTTTCGTCATTGGTTTTATTGAAACCCTTATCCCACAAAAGCATTTCCCAGTAGAAAGGCCAGCCTTCGGTGGAGAATGGAGAATTGAAGGGTCTACGGTATGTCTTATATCTTTTAAACATAAAGTGTTGCAGATTGTGGCCGGGAATTAGTTCATGAAATACTTCTGCATGGGCAAATCCATAGTTGCCACTTCGCATGATCATATTTTTTGTTTCGAAGTCCTGATCAGCATGAGGGTACGCGATTAAGATTTCTGCACCTCCTAAAAAATAGGATGCAAACTTCATCATTTGCACTGAAAGCATATCCATTCGCCAAAGCTCTTTCGACAGTGCAGGAATGGTTACCAGATCCAGACTGTCGATAAAAGAAATCGCTTCTTCCTGCAATCTATTGATTAAGGCTGGTTGCTCTCCCGGTCTTAATGAATGAAGTTTCACTTGTTCAAGTGCGGATTTCCAGTCTTTCTTAAACCCCATTTGCTCTGATACTTTGATCATCTGATCTTGACACCATGCATATTGTTGTTCGGCAATTGTTACAAGTTCTTCTGGTGTATAGGCAATCATTTCACTTTTCAAAAGACGTATCATTTCTTCCCTTCCTTCCTGGTGACCTATGATGCCTGAATTATCTAAAGCTTTTTCCTTTTCAGCTACTGGTTGTGCTGCTATCCAACTCGCAAAGGATGCTAATGCCGAATCTGTTTCCGGATAGGTTTTCTGCATCCACCAACTATACTCTGGGTTATATCCATTGTAAAAAGAATGCACACTTTGTAGTCCTGCACGAAGATCTCTAATCATCTGATTGACCACAGACTTTAAGGCATTATTTTGGATGGGTGTTTTGGCGATAATCGTTTTCGCTTTTTGAATTTCGTTCTTTACCTGACTGAGTGAAGCTGCCCACTGGCCAGCATCAGGAGTGGTGCCTCTGCGTCTTTTCTTTTGCAAATCCATTATCATATGGGCAAAAGGAACAGCGTAGCTTACTTGTTCAAATTTCGTTTTGTTTTGAGCCAACTCATATTGATCGTTTTCAATATTTCTTTTCTGTAATAAGTAATCAACCTGAGCAGAAACTTCCAATTTGTCAAAATCAATGGCCTGCATTTTTTTTGTCCACATGGCATGTAATTGTTCAAATCGGTTGAAATACTCTTCACTAAATGGGAAGATATATACTCTGTTCAAATCTGCCACATCATTAGAGTATTCGTTGATCAGAAATGGTAATAATGGCTCATTCGTGTTTTGTGCTTTCAGTGAACTAAAACATAGATTGAATAGAATGGACAACACGAATAGACCTGCAGGAAATATCTTACTCAAAACGTAAAATTTTAGAATAATAAATGAAGCAAACAGTAGTGAAGGTAAATGAATTGTAGTAGGGGAAAAATTAATTGCGCCCAATACATTCCCTATTTTTCCATCATGAGTATGAAAGCTACTCACTGCTATCTATTTCTGTATTAAACTTTTTTTACTACAGCCCCGTCAATCTCCTGATATACTCTCTCGCCATCAATGCATATTCAAAAGGATTGGCTTTTGCGGGATCCTGTTCGGCTTCCACCACCATCCAGCCGGAATAATCCGATGATTTGATGATGTCGAATAAGTCAGGAAAATTGATACAGCCTTCTTCATCTCCCGGTACAGTAAACACGCCGTCTTTTACGGCATCAAGAAAACTCATCCGCTTGTCTTGGACCTGATGCAACACTTTGGGGCGAATGTCTTTGAGGTGTATATGAGCTGTGCGTGAAATAAATTTTTTAAGACAGGCTACAGGATCTTCTCCGGTAAAATAAAAATGGCCGCAATCGTAATTAAGGTATACATTTTCAGGATCCGTTTCATTTAACATCCTTTCGGTTTCGGCCATAGTTTGTATGCAGGTGCCCATGTGATGGTGAAATGCAAGTTTCACGCCACGGTCGCGGGCTATCTTCCCCAATTCATTCAATCCATAAGTGAATTTTTTCCAGTCTTCATTGGTATCAAGCATGCCTTTCCCTTCAAGCACGGGCACGTCTTTTTTACCTTGGCAACTGTTGCCGGTTTCACCGCCTCCAATCACCTTTGCGTCCATCGCTTCAAGGAAATTGAGCAGTTGAATGAAGTTTTTCTTATTTTCTTCCAGCGATTTGGTTGTAAGCTCGTAGCTGTTCCATTGGTTACATATTTTCAGTCCACGCAGCACAAGCGCTTTTTTAAGCAGATGCACGTTACGGGGGAATTTGTTTCCTACTTCGCAGCCTTTATATCCTGCAAGTGCCATCTCGCTGATGCATTGTTCAAAAGTGTTTTCTGCGCCAAGCTCAGGCATGTCGTCGTTTGTCCAGTTGATAGGGGCTATTCCAAGCGAAATATTATCGAAGTTCATAGTGTTAAAATATACGTTGTTGTTTTTTATTTTCTTTATATGTTTCGAAAGCTTTTTGCACAAGGGGTGATGTGGACACTTCAGCCACCGGCACTTCCCACCAGGCATTGTAACCTTTTACGGTACGGTGCAGGTGTGTTTCTATATAGATTACGGTTGTGCGTTGCTGTTGCTTTGCAGCGGTCAGTGCGGCTTGCAATGAAGCTGCGTCTGTGGCTTTGATCACTACTGCACCTAGGCTTTCCGCGTTCTTTGCCAGGTCCACCGGCAGTTCCTCTCCTGATAATTTCCCGGAATGTTCGTCGCGATACAAATATTTTGTTCCGAACCGCTCGCTGCCGATGCTCTCCGATAAGCCACCGATACTTGCATAGCCGTTATTGTTGAGCAGCAAAATGGTAAACCTGTATCCTTCCTGTATTGACGTGATAATTTCATGATTGTTCATGAGGTAGCCGCCATCACCGCAGATAATGTACACTTCTCTTTCAGGAGCCGCCATTTTTGCACCCAGCCCTGCGGCTATTTCATAGCCCATAGTAGAATAGCCGTATTCGAGGTGAAAATTTTTAGGGTTGGTTGCCCGCCAGAGTTTATGCAGGTCGCCGGGGGCGCTACCCGAAGCGTTGATCATGATGTCTTCCTTATTCATAAAACTGTTGAGCGTGCCGATAACAACGGCCTGGTCAATCGGCGGCACGGTGCCATTGCCTTCGGCATATATCTTTGTTACCTCATCATCCCAGGCTTTGTTCATTTCGCTTACCCGTTGGCGATAGCTATCTGCCACCTGGTAGTTTTTCAGCAGCAACATGAGTTCTTCTATGGTTGCCTTGGCATCGCCGGTTAGTGCGAGTGCATTATGTTTATGCGAGTCAAACTCATTTACATTGATATTGATAAACCGGACATTCTGGTTTTTGAATATGGATTTTGAAGCCGTTGTAAAATCGCTGTACCGTGTGCCTATACCCATTACCACATCGGCTTCATTGGCTATTTCAATGGCATATTTTGTTCCGGTGGCGCCAAGTCCGCCCAGGCAGTATGGGGCATCATACATTACTGAGCCTTTGCCGGCAAAGGTTTCACCAACAGGTATACCGGTTTGTGTGGCGAAATGATGTAATGAATCAGAAGCGCCGCTATAGATCGCACCGCCACCGGCAACAATTACCGGCTTCTTAGCAGTTCTGATCCATTCTGCCGCTTTTTTTAGGGCCACTATATCGGGTCTTGTTCTGGCGATATGCCACACTCTTTTTTCAAAAAGCGATGTGGGAAAATCATAGGCATGGGTTTGCACATCCTGCGGCATGGATAAGGTCACTGTACCTGTTTCAGCAGGAGATGTAAGTACCCGCATTACTTCAGGCAGTGCATAGATGAGTTGCTCCGGACGGTTAATCCTGTCCCAATATTTGGAAACGGGTTTAAAACAATCATTCACAGAAATATCCTGTGTGGCGGCACTTTCTAATTGCTGCAATACCGGTGCAGGCGCCCTGGTTGCAAAAATATCTCCCGGCAACAGTAAGACAGGCAAACGATTGATGGTGGCGAGCGCAGCACCTGTAAGCATGTTGGTGGCACCGGGGCCAATTGAAGTAGTGCATACAAAAGTACTCAGCCTGTTTTTTACTTTGGCGTAAGCAACAGCGGTGTGTACCATTGACTGTTCATTGCGGCATTGATAGTACCGAAAGTCGGGATTCTCCTGTAATGCCTGACCAAACCCGGCAACATTGCCATGACCAAATATTCCAAAGCAACCGGCAAAGAAAGGTTGTTCTATTCCATCCCGCTCTACGTATTGGTTTTTCAAGAATTCGATTGTTGCCTGTGCCACCGTTAATCTTTTATTCATTTCAAATAATTTTTTTCTTTATCTGGATTATTTATTTATCTCCCTGATCAACCTCAAACCTTAAACTAAAAACGCTCAAACCCTATACTCTTCCCCACCGCACCCAGCAATTCAAATTTCTTTACAATAAACTCCTTATAGGTTTCCATAAATATTTTTCCCGGGGTTGTTGGCGCAAATTCTTCCGGCTTGTCCCTGAAAAACTCCCGGTTTACCATCGTCCATACAAGCCGCATGTCTGTTGCTATATTCACTTTGCAAATACCTAAAGCTATGGCTTTTTTCAACTCATCGTCCTGCACCCCTTTAGCATCCGTTTTAATTTTTCCGCCTGCTGCATTAATCCTTTTTACTACCTCCTCGCTAACATTAGAGCCCCCGTGCAATACCAGCGGAAACCGGGGCAAGCGTTCCTGTATTTCTTTCAAAATATGTAGTTGTAGTCCCTGCCCTCCTGAAAACTTATATGCGCCGTGGCTTGTTCCCACCGCAATGGCAAGACTGTCACAATGGGTGCGCGCCACGAAAGTTTCTACATCGGCCGGATTGGTGTAGAAGGAGTGATCCTGGTGTACAGTAAGATCATCTTCAACGCCCGCCAGCACTCCCAACTCAGCTTCCACACTAATATTTTTTGCGTGCGCTTTATCCACTACTGCTTTTGTTCTTGCACTATTTTTTTCAAAATCATCATGTGATGCATCTATCATCACGGAAGTATAACCGCCACTGTCAATGGCGCTCCATATATGTTCCTCATATCCATGATCGAGATGAACGGCATATACCACATCTGGGTATATCTCCGCCGCGGCATGGATCATAGCCAGCAACATTTTTGCATTCGCATAATCTCTTGCGAACGGAGTGGTTTGTACAATAAAAGGCGCCTTAGCCGCCTGCGCAGCCGAAAACAACCCATGAATCTCTTCCATGAAAAAGACATTCACAGCGGCAATAGCATATTTGCCATAACAGTGATCAAATAGTTGTTTCGTAGTTACAAGCATGGCGTAATTTGAGATTTGAAATGTCTTACTATCAATATCGTTTAGTAGTTTGAAATTTTGTTTTGTTATTTTTTTAACATGGTTTCAATGAGTAAAGTATACTAGTCGGCAGCTCTATTCTTTTCGGCTCAGCTTGGCAATGCTGCTGAACGGAGCGTCGCAAGTAAAGCTGAATAGTGTTACTGAAGCTGGTAAAATCATTTGCCTAAATTTTTTTGAGTATTGTTATCCTTTCAAGAGAATATTCAATCTCTATGTGGTTACCAGAAAGCGGAATATAATGCCACCAGTATGCCGCAAATAATGATGGAGCCAATTATGAAGGCCCGACTTAGGTTATAGGTAGGTACTTCTACGATTATATTCGACTTTACTTGATCCTTTTTGGTAATAAGGCTAATGCTGATCATCATGACCGACAGCACGATAAATACGATTCCCATCCGGTTTAGAAAAGGAATTTCCGGTAGCCAGAATTTGAAAAGTGCTGACAATGGAATGGTTAGTAAAGCGGTGATCAAAGCTGCATTGGCAGTTGCTCTTTTCCAGAACATCCCGAAAAAGAAAATGGCAAAAACACCCGGTGTGACAAAGCTTGAATATTCCTGAATGAACTGGAAGGCTTGTTCGAGTACGCGTAACTGTGGGGCAATGAGCACGGCAATCAACATAGATATCCATACGGCAGCGCGTCCCACCCGTATCAAATGTTTTTCTGAAGCGTGGGGCCTGATATATAATTTGTAAATATCAAGTGTAAATATGGTGGAGATACTGTTGGCTTTACCGGCAAGTGAGGCCACAATAGCAGCGGTGAGGGCAGCAAAAGCTACTCCTTTCAATCCCACGGGTAGCAGGTTCAACAACACCGGATAGGCATGATCTGGTTTTACCGTGCCGGTGGCATCCACCATTTCTTGTTGAAACATACCATTTTGATATAAAACAAAGGCAGCAATACCGGGTATGACAACGATTAAGGGAACTAGCAGTTTCAAAAAGGCAGCAAATAGAATTCCTTTTCTGCCTGTTTCAAGATCGGCACCCAGTGTGCGCTGAATGATATACTGATTGCAACCCCAGTAAGCAAGATTATTAATCCACATGGCACCGATGATCACACTTAGGCCGGGCAAATCCTTGTAGTAAGGATTGTCTGGCTTTAATACCATGTGAAAATGTGAATCTGCCTCTTTTGTCAGCGTGCCAAATGCGCCAAGAATATTGGTATCAAATTCCTTTGCCACCAGGTCTAGGGCGAGATAGGTGGTCATCAGCCCGCCCACAATCAATACAATTACCTGCACTACATCTGTATAGCCGATCACCTTCATGCCTCCGATGGTAATAAGGACTGCCAGCAAGGCAAGAGCAATGACAGCTATTTCGAAATTAATTCCTGCAGTCACTTCCAATGCTAGCGCACCGAGATAGATGATAGAAGTGAGATTTACAAATATATAGAGCAGCAACCAGAAGATTGCCATCGTGGTAGCTACTACTGGGCTATACCGTTGCCGTAAAAACTGTGGCATGGTATATATTTTATTTTTGAGGTACACAGGCAAAAAGAAAACAGCCACAATAATTAAAGTGGCGGCTGCCATCCATTCGTAGGAAGAGATGGCTAGCCCAATGGCAAAACCGGAGCCCGACATTCCGATAAAATGTTCTGCTGAAATGTTACTGGCTATCAGCGAAGCACCGATGGCCCAAAAAGTAAGGGAGCCTTCGGCAAGAAAAAATCCTGAGGCGGTGTCTGATTTGTTAGTCTTTTTTCGATAGATCCAATATCCATATACGCCAATAATTACGAGATAGAGGGCAAAAACTAAAATGTCAATACTGTGCAAGCCGGGTTTATTCATCGTTATATTGTTTATAAAATTTCTTTAATTGCCACAGTTCGTTTTTCACGTAAAGAGATACCTGCCGCTATTCCAATGGCGGTGGCCATTAGCCCATCGTGGGCATCTACGGGAGATGGTTTGTTGTCAAGGACACAGTCTGCGAATATCTGCATACAATTGCGATAGGCTTTTTCATAACGTTCCAAAAAGAAATGCAACGGTAGGGCACTTGTGCCGCCTTCAAGGTTGTATTGCTTTACATTATCTTCTGTATTATTTTCTGCCTTGGCCATTCCCTTTGATCCAAAAATTTCCAGCCGCTGGTCATACCCGTAAACAGCCTGGCGGCTATTGTCTATTACACCGATGGCACCGTTCTCAAAACTCAGCACAATCACAGCCGTATCTACATCATTGTATTCTTTAATCCGTGGATCAATCAATGCATCGCCTTTGACATAAACATCCTTTACTTCGCTGCCGGTTATATAGCGGGCCATGTCAAAATCGTGGATGGCCATATCCAAGAAAATACCACCGGAAACCTTTACATATTCCAAAGGTGGTGGCGCTGGATCGCGGCTGGTGATGCGCAGAATATGTGAATCGCCAATGGCTCCCGATGCGACAAGATGACGTACCCGTAAAAAGTTAGGATCGAATCGTCGATTAAAGCCCAGCATCAATTTTACATCATTGTCGGTCACAGCCTGTTGAGCCGATTTGATATCAGCAATGGAGACATCGAGGGGTTTTTCGCAAAACACATGCTTCTTCGCTTGTGCGGCGGCAATGGTATATGGCACATGCATTGGAGTGGGAGCGCAAATGATCACGGCTTCCACATCCGGATGACCAATCACTTCTTCTGCACTTTCTGTGGTGGCCACACCTGATCGCTTTGCCGGCTGGTGCGCATCAGTGGATACATCCGATGCAATTACAACTTCTGCATTGGGGGTATGATGCAAAAGATTAGCAAGATGAATCTGCCCGATCCGGCCGAGACCGATAACGCCAATTTTAAGTTTTTTTGACATAAAGTTGATGCTGGAATTTTGGATTTAAGGTTTATGTTGCTGACAAGCCTGTCTGATGTCTAAAATTTTCTGGTCCATTCATTCATCCATCGCTCAATGACTACTTTTGTTTGGGTGAAAAATTCAATGGCGTGTTTACCCTGCCCATGCAGGTCGCCAAAAAAGCTTTCTTTCCAGCCACTGAATGGGAACTGTGCCACAGGAGCCGCTACGCCAATATTTATACCGATATTACCTGCATCTGCTTCATTGCGGAACTTACGCGCATGGAGCCCGCTGCTGGTGAATACACAGGCCATGTTGCCATATTTATTTCCATTGACATAAGCGATGGCCTCTTCGATCGTATGGATATGTACAAGGCTCATCACTGGTCCGAATATTTCAGTACCGGCGAGTTCGCCATGGAGTGGAAGGTTTTCTATAATGGTGGGTTGAATAAAATTACCCTGCTCATATCCGGGTATTTTTGCATTACGTCCGTCAACTAAAATCTGGCCGCCTTCCGCCACTCCTTTATCAATCAAATTACTCACCCGCACTTTACTGGCCGGTGTGATGACCGGTCCCATGGCTACATGCTCATCCAATCCAAAACCGGTAGCACGACTGCGGCTTAACTCCACAAGGCTTTCGGTCACGTTTTTATGTTCCCCTACTGTAATGATAGTGGAAGCTGCTAGGCAGCGCTGACCCGCGCAACCGAAGACGCTGTCTACTACGATTTGAGAAGTCATATCAATATCTGCATCGGGCAGAATGATCACCGGGTTTTTTGCTCCGCCCTGAGCCTGCACCCTTTTGCCATTGGCGGCACCTTTGCCGTACACATAACGGGCAATATTAGACGAACCAACAAAACTAATGGCTTTGATATCGGGATGTTCGAGGATGCCATCTACAATTGCTTTTCCGCCATGCACCATATTTACCACACCGGCAGGAAGGTTCAACTGATGGATTAGTTCCATCACTTTCGTCATAGTGATGGGCACTTTTTCGGATGGCTTTATGATGAAGGCATTGCCACAGGCGATGGCATAAGGCAGGAACCAAAAGGGTATCATTCCCGGAAAATTGAAAGGGGTAATACAAGCACAAACCCCCAATGGCTGACGAATCATATACTCATCAATTCCGGTTGCGATATCTTCAGAAAAATCTCCCTGCATGAGTGCGGGGATGCCGCAGGCATTTTCTACATTTTCGATAGCACGTACCCATTCTGCCTTCGCTTCAGCAAATGTTTTGCCTGATTCGAGTGTAATCGTTTTAGACAATTCCGTCATGTTATCTTCGAGAAGTTGCTTAAGCCGAAAAAGATATTGTATCCTTTTACCGGCAGGTATTCTTTT
Organism: Niabella sp.; assembly: GCA_035434405.1. GTDB lineage: Bacteria > Bacteroidota > Bacteroidia > Chitinophagales > Chitinophagaceae > Niabella. The sequence continues at coordinate 59,066 of DAORWU010000009.1, forward strand.
CCATTCTTTATACCCTTCTGCGGCAGCAGATGCGGCGGCATCAACATCGGCACTCGATCCGGCGGGTACTTTTGCCATTACCTCTTGGCTGGCTGGGTTAACCACATCCCAATATTCTGTTGATTGGCTGCTTACCCATTGTCCGTTAATGTAATTCTGTAAGATATTCATGATAGCTTATTTGATAATTGTTATAAAAGATAATTGATGTTTACGGGAGATTAGGAATTTACAGTCCACCCCGATCATTCGTAAACTGAATAGTTTCTTCCAAAGTGGGCATAAAGTTGGCGCAGCCTTCACGTGTTACAATAATTGCCCCACAGGCATTACCCATGCGTACGCTTTTGTATAAGCCCCATCCATTGAGATAACCATAAGAAAAACCTCCGGCAAAAGCATCTCCAGCACCGAGCACATTCAATACGTCAACCGGGAAACCGGGGACTTTTATTTCAGCCTTCCCTTTTTCAAAAATAGAAGCACCTTCTTTTCCTCTTTTAACAATCAGTGTCTCCACACCTGAATGCATGATGCGTTGAATGGCTTTGTCTATATTCCCTTTTATTTCGGGCGCCGATATTTGCTGGTGCTTGATAGAAACCTGGTTGATGTCTGTAAGATAAGCCGCCAGTATTTCCTCTTCAGTGCCCATTACAATATTAAACAAGGGAAGTATGGTGCGAATGGTAATACCGAACGACCTCGGGTCGTCCCACTGATCTGCTCTGAAATCGAGGTCAAGTAACTTTGTTACATTATTTTGTTCTGCAAGTTCCAGTGCATAAAACATGGCTGTTCTGCTTGGGTCTTTGCTGAACGCAGTGCCCGAAAAAATAGCCGCTTTAAAATCATGGAACGGTACTGCATCCACATGGCTGATGTGTAAATGTATATCGGCGCAGTTATCCCTGTAGTATACCAGCGGAAACCTGTCGGGTGGTTCAATACCAAGGATAACAGCCGAGCTCCGGGTGCCATCTATCGTGGGTACAAAATCGGTGGTTACTTTTTCTTTTTGTAAAAAATTTTTAATAAAAGCACCCACCTGGTCATTACCGATGCCGGTGAGGATAGCCGTTTGTAAGCCGAGCCTGGTGGCACCTACTGCTATATTGGTGGGGCATCCGCCAACAAAAGCGTTGAAAGCCTTAATATCAGTAAACGGACTGCCTACATTGGCGGAATACAGATCAATGGAAGACCTTCCTATGGTAAGTAAATCGTATTTTCTGTTCATTCAAATTTGCATTTATATTCAGGTGAATCCTGCTTTTCAAATAGTTAATATTTAACGCCCGATCCCAAGCCATAAACCCCAAACTTCAAACTAAAAACCTTTCTGATTCATTTCAGCGGTAACCATCGGCAATCTAGGATCTTGGCCTTTCCAAGTTCCGAATATCCATTCCTGTTGTGGATCGGGGGTATTTGCCAGCGACTGGTCGCTGCCTGCCAGAAAATTAAGATAGTACACATTATACCCATGACCGGCCACCACCGGATGATACCCTTTGGGAATCAGTACCACTTCATTGTTGTGCACTTTTACCAATTCATTCAGCGAGCGGTCGTCTGTATATACCTGCTGAATGGCAAAACCGTTGGGTTTATCAATTTTATAGAAATAAATTTCTTCCAGCTCAGCTTCCAGCAGGTTGCCGTTTTGATCAACTTTTCTTTCATCATGTTTATGTGCCGGATAAGAACTCCAGTTGCCGGAAGGTGTATATACTTCCACACACACAATTTTATGACAATCAAAGCCAGGCTGGAGCAGACTGTTGATTTGCCGGTTGGCATTATCGCCCCCGCGAAATTCTATGGCTGCTTCTTCTGGTTGCTTCAGATAAGGGGGGTGATCTTGGTCGGTGGCCACTTTGCAAATGGCAATATCGGTATTGTCTGCTGTGGCGGTGAGTGTAAATGAAGTCCGGCGCGGAAGGTAAAGCGTATGAGCTATACCACTGAATACATTCTTCCGGCCATTGGTGATTTCCCATTCACCTTTGTTGGAACTTACTTTGAAATTTCCCCCCAGCAGCACAATGCAATATTCATAGTCGCCGGTATTGTCTGAAAAAGATTCGGTATTGCTGAGTAATCTTGCCTCGAAGTGGAGATATTTCCATCCGGCATCTGCTGCAGTAAAATGATGATACAGCTTATTTTGAGCATTCGGCTTCACAAGCAGGGAATCGTTAGGCATCGTTTCTTTTTAGATAAGTAAACTTAATCTATAAATTCAATAAATTTTAACCGATTTAAATGCAAACGTTTGAAATAATTTAAGAAGAAATCCTGAAATTACATTTTGATTATTTTTAAGCATTAAATGAGCAAGCCTGTAACGATAAAAGATATTGCCAAAAAGTTTAAATGTTCACCCTCCACGGTTTCCAGAGCATTGAACAATCATTTGGCCATAAATGAGGATACCCGAAGGAATCTTCAGGAATATGCCCGAAAAGTGGGGTATCAACGCAATCAGGTGTCTTTGAGTCTGCTTAACAAAAAGACAGCCAGCATTGGCGTAATTGTTCCCACCATCAACAATTATTATGAATCAGCCATCATCGAAGGCATTGATGCTGTGCTGCAACCGCTGGGATATTCGCTGAATATCTGCGTGACCAAAGAACAGTTTTTACTTGAGCAGGGTTATCTAGAAAAATTATTGTCCAACCGAGTGGAAGGTATTTTTGTATCGGTATCACAGGAAACCTATGATGCTGGCCATTACGAGCATTTTGAAAATATATACCATAGGAATCTGCCATTGATATTCATTGATCGGGAGTATGAAGGGTTTGCGGCTGGCAGTGTTACTATTGATGATTATCATGGGGCTTTTGCTGCAGTTGAACATCTTATCAATACCGGTCGCAAAAGAATAGCCCACCTGCGAGGGCCCCAGAGCATGTCTGTTGCCGAGCAGCGATATAGAGGTTATATAGAATGTTTAAGGAAATATGGATTTGAAGAGGATGAATCGCTAATTATATATACGGACTTTAAGGTAGAGAGTGCTATTAAGCCGGTTTGTCAATTATTGGATTTGCCTTCAGTGCCGGATGCCATTTTTTGTGTAAACGATCAGACAGCAATTGGTGCGATGAAAGTAATTCGGGATAAGGGACTGCTAATTCCAGAGGAGATAGCAGTGGCGGGTTTTGACGATTCACCCATTTCCGGATATATCTCACCTTCACTTACTTCTGTGGCAAGGCCAGGCAGACAGTTGGGTATGGAAGCAGCACGAATATTTTTACAATATCAAAGGGCCGAAAAAAAAGAAGCTATTTCCGAACATATTATTTTACCGCCACGCCTGGTAGTTCGTGAATCTACTGGTGGGATATAGTTTCTGCTTAGCAGATTTTTTTATAAGGGTCTGGTAGAAGTATCCAATTATCAAACTACAGGGTAGGAGAGAGTACTTTAAGTTCGATGTATCATCTATTAATTATGAACTTTTGTGAATTGAAATTTCAGGCTTTGCTTTTTTTTTAATATTTTTAAAAAACTAAAATTGATTGTATGACAAAGGTGGCCGCAATATTAGCACGTAAAGGACAGAACGCAATAAGTATATCACCAGAAACCAGCGTTTTTGAGGCACTTCAATTAATGGCTGAAAAGAATATCGGTTCATTGATAGTGAAAGAAGCTGAAAAGTTTTTGGGAATTATGACGGAAAGGGATTATTCACGAAAAGTAATATTAAAAGGAAAACACTCCAATGATACCACAGTAGGTGAAATCATGTCCACCGATATGCCTAGTGTATCACCCAACGACCCCATTGAACGTTGTATGGCACTGATGTCCGATAAAAACATTCGTTACCTGCCTGTGTTTGAAGGAGACAATCTGGCTGGCATTATATCTATTAGTGATGTGGTTACAGAGACTATCATGCAACAAAGAGAAACAATCAATCAACTACAAAGCTATATTCAGGGTTAGTGAATTTTAGATAGTTCATCATTCAAAATTCGGCTGATTTCATCTGCTCTGTTCACAATGGACATGTGGGTGCCTCCCTTAATAATATGGGTGGGATGCGTAGATTTTATTGGAAAAATTTTGTCTTCATCTCCATGAATATGAATCACATTGGTGGGGTATTGTTCATTGTTCCAATTTATTATTTGATCCAAAGCCCAAAGCAGATATCCTTTTTTGATAGTACGCCGGTAGGAATTGGCAAAGTTCTGTTCTTCAGGAGTAAATGCACCCAGTTTTTTATTGGCACTTGCATAAAAACGTTCATATTCCTGAATACGTTTCAAAGGCACTATTTTGTTAAGCCTTAATTTACCAGCCAATTTCCATTTGAAAGGAAGTTCTTTTGAGGATTTAATGCTTGATATCAGAATCACCTGCCTTACCGGTCTTGTTCGGGCTATTTCCAAAGTGAGCATGCCTCCAAAGGAAACACCCACTATGATAGGCTCTTCGTCTTCAATACTTGCCGACATACGCTCGGCATAGGATTGATACGTTTCATGATGGAGTGGGTCTAACCAGTTCACATAAACTGGCAGCACATTGTCTAATGTAAGATTGTAAAAAATCTTTTCATCGGCTCCAAAGCCTGGAATAAAATAAACCTTACGAGGTTTGGTGGGCGCAGGCGGAACCTCTTTTCGTTTGCCAAATATTTTTTTAAACCAATTCACAGTTGTACAATATTAAGTAGAAAACCGATAAAGTAAATAATGATCTCAAAGCTTTTTTTTGGGATAAATTATTTTCTTAAGAGATCGGGAATGGAGGAGCCAGACTAAACCTTCCTGATAATAGAAGTGATATCAATTATTTGTAGTGTATTGTCCCCCCACTCATTCTTTTTATCGACTTTTTAAACCCAGGGAGATATTTTAAAGGTTTCAATATTTTGGAAATATTCCAAACAGACTCTCAACGCAGGACATAAGAAGAGATTAATCATTTTCTTGTGCAGATAAAAGGTGATGACTACTAGCTATCCTTGAACAACCAAAACAGGAACCTTCACTAAGTGCCGCACATTATTAATGGTTTCTCCAAAGATGAAATCCTTAAATCCTTTGTGACCATGAGCTCCAATTACCAACAGATTGGCATCTATTTCTTTGACAATGGATGCAATTGAATTGGCCGTTTTTCCAAATCCTAATCTCGCCTCCACACTATATCCTGCAAGACGCAGCTCGTTGACATAATCATCCAAAAATTCTCTATCCATTTTTGTTTCATTGTCCGTGCTCTCACTAAAATAAGCCGTAGCAGTCACGCTTTCTGTGACGTGTATGAGGAAATACTTTGCATTTTTGCTGCCCTGAGAGAGTGCATAGTTGATGACTTTTTCATCCAGTATTCCAAAGTCAAGCGTAATAGCTATCTTGTCAAAACGCTGCACAGGATGCAATTTTAATTTTGAGCGTTTATCATGAATGAAGATGTTTTGCAGTCTTAGTTTTTTCCTAAATGGAAAGATGACGATATATGCAAGAAGAACCAAAAAGCCGACACTACCTAACACGATCATTGATTTCCAAAAAATATTTCCTGAACTTCCAAAAAAGTCTGAAATTTCCTCAGCTATCAATCTTGTATTGAGGTAAACCAATACGATGGTAATTAACCAGGCGGCAATTTTCACAATGGGTTTGATGGCAAATATGCCCATCGTTTTTTTGTCACTTACAAAATGAATTAGAGGAATCACGGCAAACCCCAATTGCATACTAAGTATTACCTGACTAAAAATTAAAAGACTATCAACTCCATTTTCCCCATTGATTAGTATGACTAGTGCGGCGGGTACTATAGCAATCAGTCTGGTGATGAGTCTTCGCATAATGGGATTGATTCTCAGTCGTAAATATCCCTCCATGACTATTTGACCGGCCAGAGTGCCAGTGATGGTACTACTTTGTCCTGCAGCAATTAGAGCTACAGCAAAAAGTTTTGCAGCAAAATCACTGCCCAAATGTTGAGGAAGCAATTCATAGGCCTGTTTTATTTCAGCCACATCCGATCGGCCAGTTTTGTAAAAAACAGTAGCGGCAAGTATCAATATAGCTGCATTTACCAGCAATGCCAAATTCAGCGCCACAGCACTATCAATAAAGTTTAGCTTAAGTGCTTTTTTAATACCGGCTTCATCGGTCTTGAATTTTCTGGTTTGTACAAGCGCAGAGTGGAGATAAAGGTTATGCGGCATTACAGTAGCGCCAATGATGCCGATGGCAATGTAAAGGGCTGTTTCGTTTTCCAAATGAGGTACAAAACCAGAAATGACTTCCGAAGCATTCGGTTTGGCGACCACTATTTGTATCAGAAAAGACATGCCGATAATGAAGATAAGTCCAATGATGAATGCTTCCAATTTTCGCATACCCCATCGTTGTAGTAGCATGAGTAAAAATGTATCCAACGAGGTAATGAGCACACCCCAGATAAGTGGCATTCCGGTAAGCAACTGAAGTCCGATGGCCATGCCTAGAATTTCTGCCAAATCAGTGGCAGCTATAGCTATTTCGGCTAGAATGTACAACACAAAGTTTACTTTCTTTGGATAGGTTTCTCTGTTTGCCTGTGCCAGATCTCGGTTGCGCACAATACCCAATCTTGCAGAAAGACTTTGTAACAATAATGCCATGATATTACTCATGATCAATACCCAAAGCAGCGAGTAACCAAACTGACTACCTCCAGCCAGATCGGTGGCCCAGTTGCCGGGATCCATATAGCCTACACTAACTAAGTAGGCCGGACCAAAAAAGGCCAAAACCCTTTTCCAGCGTGATTTGTGGGGGATGGTTGTATCAACGGATTGATGAACTTCACTAAGTGAAATTTCGGAATGATGCCTGTCCATTAGTTTTTAATAAAATGATTTTTGATAGTTCTTTGGTGATATTGGAAAGATGTTTTTTATCAGTCTTTATTTCCATTGATTCATCAAACGGAAATCTTTGGAGTACTTCAATATGTGTGCCTATATGAATATTTTTTTTCTCGAGCAGCTCCAATACCTGTGTAGATTGGTTGGCAATTTGTGTAACAATTGCCACTTTCTTTTCCTGCAAATTGAACAAGGATATCTGAAGTTGTTTTGACATTCTACCTCTTGCATCAGGAATAGGGTCGCCATGCGGATCTGTTTGTGGAAAATTCAAAAATTCATCTAGTTTGTTTATTAATTTTTCATTGCTGATATGTTCCAGATCTTCCGCTATTTCGTGCACTTCGTCCCAACCAAACCCCAGTGTTTGTGATAGAAAATACTCCCAAAGCCGGTGTCTGCGAATGATGGCCAGAGCGGTGTTTTCACCCTTGGCGGTGAGTGAGCAGCCATAATAAGCTTTGTAACTGATTAGCTTTTTTCGACTAAGCTTTTTAAGCATATCTGTGATGGAAGCCGGTGAAGTGTTTAATGAAAATGCTAAATCATTTGTGCTTACAGTACCAGAGCTCTGCTGCAAATGATAAATGGTTTTTAAATAATTCTCTTCGGTAAAAGTATTATTCATACACTCTAAAAATAAATTTAGACAAATCTAAAATTATATTTCTAGTAATCAAAAATAATTTTATATATATTCTCAAGTCTTTAAAAAATAAATGCTAGTATTCGCCAAGTATTGTTTATTTGTATAAATAAATGTTGAGTTATGCGATACTGCTCTTGCCTTCTGATAATTTTGGTTTTTCTGTTCGCCTCCTGTAAACAAAAGAAAAAAACGATGTCGGGAGAAGACTCTGTAAATCTTCAGGAATTTGTGGATTTTTATCCTCAGGCAAATCTTCCGTTTATTTATGGAGATACATCCCTGCAGGCCAAAACGCACGATAGTCTTTTGATTAGTAAGGAGATATTCAATCAGTTTACACCTGATAGTATTTTGAAAAATGAGTTCAAGACAGAGAAGCTGAAACTATATGCCATTGGGAAGTTTAAGGATAAAAGTGACAATTTGTATCTGATGTCGAAAGCGGTAGGAGGAGGTAGGCGAGAACTGCTCATTACAGCCTTCAATGGCAAGCATGAATTTTTATCTGGGTTTACTTTGCTCAAAAACAAACAATCTGGTGGAGTCAGCACTTCAATCATCATAGATCCCTTGTTCAATATAAATATGAAAAAGGTGAAGCAAGTAGCCAACGATCAGGAAATAAGTGGCGATGATGTGTATGTTTTAAATTCTGCTGCTAAAAAATTTATGCTGGTGATGACAGATTCGCTTGGCGATGAAGCGGAATTGATTAATCCTATAGATACCCTGAGTAGGAAATATAAGTATGCCGGTGATTATGGAAGTGGTAAAAAGAATATCATTTCCATTCGGGACGACAGCCATCCTGAAAGAGTTCAATTTTTTATACATCTGGAAGACAAGAACTCAGATTGTTCTGGAGAACTAAGAGGGGAGGGGATCATCACTTCAGGTAATACTTTTGAATATCGGAAAGCAGGTGACCCTTGTGTCCTGCTCTTTAGTTTTACAAAAAATAGTTTAAAACTATCTGAGGTAAAAGGATGTGGTTCCAGAATGGGAGCCTTGAAATGTTCTTTCAATGGCAACTATCCCAAAAAGAAGGAAACAAAGATGCCTGTTAGTGCTACAGAATCGAAATAGAATCCAGTTTTTTTATTATTTGAAGGAGTCGGCTAAAGCATCTATTGTGTTTTTACTTAAATCTATGGAGGCTATAACCACTCTATATTTGAGCGTAACCGACTGACCTGGTTTGAGAGAAAAATTCAGGGTTTCTTTTCCATTGCTGAATATTTTTCTTCCCAGAGGATTTAATGCAAATAGGCCATAACCTCTGGCATGCCAATAAGTAGGGTAGCCAATGTTTTGAGGATGGTCAAATAAGGCAATAGAAATGGACTTGCCGTCTTTTAGCCCCTTCAAAACAGCCCAACGTGCCTGACTGCTCCACACACTTTCGCCTTTGAGTCCATTGGAATTATAATACATGCCTGTGGCAATATTACCTGAAGGTACTATCCTGGTTTTGTTGCCGTGTGCATCTATAAACTCATCTTCTTTATTAGAGGGCATTTCTAATTCTCTAGCTACTCGAATAGCAAAAAATCCATCTTTAATATCTTTAAAAACAACAGGTTCCTTTAGTGCAGTCAAGGTAGTAGTTCGATCTATAATAAATAGGTCATTTTCTATTTTGAAATTGAAACGGGTCAATTCTTTTAAAAACTGTTTGGATTGATGGTTGAACCAGCCAGCAGAAGCAATGAATTCGGCTGCATTGCCCTTGGCTTTTTTTCTGATCACTTTTTGATGTCTGATGGAGCCATAAAGGTTTCTTTTTTCTGGAGCGATAGCCGTGGAGTTATTCCAAAAATCTATTCCGTTTACCGATTCATAATTCAACCAAATACCAATGTGGTGTGGGTGATCGGTTCTTTCGTCTGCCCTGGGTGCGAGGGGGTATCCTCTGGTTACCGTGATGCCATCAATTGTATTTACTGGAAATAATACTGGTTTTGCTACGCTATCAAAATGACAATAGGCTGTCATTAGTTTTCCGTTAAATAGGAGTTCCACCTGGTTCTTATGTTCCTGAAAACTAAATCCTGTCTGGGCAAAGGAAAATGAAGAGCACAAACTTATACTGATAATGGCGAGCAATTGTTTCATAAAATGCATCATTTATTTTGGATGGTGAAATATACAATTATTACTCTTAGCAAATTGCAAACCTTCTTAGGATTTTTATTCGGTTGAATCCAATGTGATGTGTACACTTCTACCCTTAAACAGGATCAGTCTGTTGAAAGGAAATAAAAATGAATGCAAAAAAAACCGGAAGTTTTTGACTTCCGGTTTGGTATTTTGATTTGACTAAAATATTAATGTTTAACTGCCTGTTGTGTTTTAGGCGCATGAATATCCACATGCACTTTTTTCTTGCGAATACCACCTTTCAGATCCACTAATACTGGTGCTGCCACAAACACCGTGGAATAAATACCGGTGATCACACCAATCAGCATCGCAAAGGCAAAACCTTTGGTCACTTCTCCACCCACCAGGAATAAAATCAAAATGGTTAGGAATACGGTAAGTGTGGTCATTATCGTTCTGCTTAGGGTTTCATTAATGGCTTTATTAACAAGTGTCTTTTGTTCCATTTCAGGATGTAGTTTCATATCCTCTCTGATTCGATCGAAGATTACCACCGTGTCGTTCATAGAGAAACCTATCACGGTAAGGATGGCTGCGATAAAATGCTGATCAATCTCCAGCGGGAATGGAACAAATTTTCTTGCGAAAGAGAACACGATCAAAGTTACCAGCGCATCGTGCAACAACGCGAAGATTGTTCCCAGAGAGAATCTCCAGTCGCGGAAGCGCAGGAAGATATACACGAAGATGGCTATCAATGCAAGAATAGTAGCCTTAAATGCACCTTTCTTTAAGTCATCAGAAATGGTAGGTAACACTTTCTTGCTACCAGATTTAAAACTCTTATCATATTGTTCGAATGTAGTGTTTGCCGGCAAATGATTTTTTAGCCCTTCAAACAATTTGTGATTCACGATAGAATCGGCTTGTGCTGCGTTTGGATCTGCGATCAGATAGGCAGTAGTGATATCCAACGTGCTTGCATCTCCAACCGTTTTGATGATTGGACTTTCATTGTCAAATGCGACTTTCAGGTCATCACGTACTTTTTCTACATCTACTTTCTTGTCAAACTTAACAATAGTGCTACGACCACCATCAAACTCCACACCATAATCATATCCGTTGAAAATAGTACCTATACCTAGTAGAACTACTACAATTGAAATGATATAAGCTCTTTTTCTGAATTCGATAAATTTGAAATTTGATTTTCTTTCAATGGTGTTACTGATCTTACTGAAATAGTTAAGGTGTTTCTTTTTGTTAGTAAACCAGTCGGTAACCCAACGGCTCACCAAGATACCACAGAAAAGAGAAAGGAATAAACCTAAAATCTGAGTAGTCGCAAATCCTTTTACAGGACCCAATCCAAAATAATATAGGATAAAGGCAGTAAGTAAAGTAGTGATGTGGCCATCTAAAACTGGAGCCAAAGAACGATTATATCCTTCATTGATCGCTGGGATATAAGCTTTACCTTTTCTTAATTCCTCTTTTATCCTTTCGTAAATAATTACGTTTGTATCCACCGCCATACCAATGGTAAGTACCAGACCCGCAATACCTGGAGCTGTAAGGGTAGCACCCAGTCCGGCTAATACACCCACTGTAAACAATAAGTTTAATATTAATGCAATATTTGCTATCCACCCACTTGTGTTGTAGTAAATAATCATCAATATAAATATTACAATAAAGGAAATCACAAACGACATCAACCCTCCTTTAATGGCTGCTGCGCCAAGCGTTGGACCCACTGTTTGTTCAGATACAATTTTTGCTGGTGCAGGTAGTTTACCAATTTTAAGAATATTGGCTAGATCACTGGCATCCGTTTGTGAAAAGTTTCCGGAAATGCTGGAACGACCTCCTTCGATTGGTTCATTTACGTTTGGTGCAGAATAAACTGTATTATCCACGACAATGGCTATGGATCTGTTCACGTTGGCTTTGGTTAAGTCGGCCCATATTCTGGCACCAGTAGGATTCATTTCCAACGTTACATTTGTTTTACCGGTTTGGTCAAAATCGAATCCTGCATTAGTAATGGTTTCACCACCCAATTTTGCAGTTTCGCGACCATAGGTTTTGATGGCATATAAAGAAACTGCCGGTGATTTCTTTTCAGGAATTCCGTACATCCATACTAAGTCTGCTGGAAACTGAGCTCTTAAGGCTGGAGATTCCAAAATTTGTCTAACCGCTGAAGTGTCGTTAATCATTACCTGGCCAATCATACCGTTGTTGATAGGCTGACCGTTTTGTGGATTGACAGATAAACCTATCCATCCATATAAATGTTTTTTAGCTTCAGCTTCCTGATTATTTGTTGCCGCATTTTCAGCTTTTGGCGTTTCGCCTTTTGCCAGGTTTTTTAATTTATCCTGTAGGTTGCTTGTATCGGCCTTGGCTACGGTGGCGGTTTTTGCAGTATCTGTGGCTTTGGCAGTATTAGCAGTTGTAGTATCGGCTTTTACTGTAGCGGGTTCTGTTTTTTTGCCACTATTAGAAGCAAAAAACAAATCATCCGCTTTTTGAATATTAGCCATTACCTCGCTAATATTATACACTTCCCAGAATTGTAGATTTGCGCTAGCTTGTAAGTTCTTTTTTATTCTTTCCCTGTCCTGAATACCAGGCAGTTCTACTGAAATGATTTGCTTTTCTGCATCCGGGTTGATACTAGGTTGTGCTACACCAAATTTATCGATTCGGGTAGTTATTAATTTAGCTGTATTATTAAATGCCGCTTTGGCCTGTTCATTCAGATAGTCGATTACTTTACTGTCGCTATCTGTAACCTTAATGCCTTCAGTACCGGCACTGGCAAACAGAGGGGCCAGACTGGCATTGGGAACTAATTTTTTATATTCTTCTACAAACAGATTTACATATTTGGCATTTCCTTTGGACATTCTTATGTCTGCATTAGCCAAAGCTTTGGTGAAGTTTGGATCCTTGCTGTTATTTGCCAGAGACTTGAGCACGCCACTCATTTCCACCTGCATAATCACATTCATTCCACCCTGCAAATCCAGACCCAGGTTCAACTCTTCTGCTTTAGCCTTTTGATAGCTGATAGGGCCAGTGAATCCATAATGAACGGTTTCTTCCTTGGTACTATCTTTTAATCTGGCTAGTCGGCTTTGGTAGATTTGATTCAGATCTTCCTGATAAACATCCTGAGAGTCCTTTTGGGTAGGATATTTTTCCGCAGCAGTTGGGAAATTTTTAGCAACATATTGTTGCGCCAGCTTTTCCAGTTCCTTTTCATGGTTTTGAACTACCCATGTAAAAGACAATTGGTAAAGGGAATAAATAATGAGCAAAATCGTAAAAAAACGAACCAGGCCTTTTAATTGCATACGAGTTTAATATTTATAATTCACTTAGTTTGGTAAAGATTTTCTGACACAGCAAAGCATCAAAAAAACCTTATCCAGATTTTTTAAAGGTGGCAAAGATAAGGTTTAGCACAATTGAAATATTATTAGTTAATAATATACTGCCTTTGATATTAAAATTTATTTACAAAAAAGACAAATGCATAAATTTCTTTCTAATCTTTTTGAGATTTAACCAGATCAAACATTACTTTTGCGTGATTTTTTTTATATACACAGAAAACAACTCAAAACAATGGAATTATCCTCTTTGTTACAACGTTTTGCAGAACCCGAAACACTGAAAATGGCAAAATTGGGTCGCGAATTAAGGGCGCAAGGTATTGACGTTATTGATCTTAGTCTTGGAGAACCGGACTTTGATACGCCAGAACATATAAAACAATCTGCAATCAAGGCTATTACCGACAACTGGAGTCACTATACACCGGTTCCGGGCTTTTTGGATTTGCGCGAAGCTGTTTGTTTCAAATTAAAAAGAGATAATAATTTAGATTATAAACCCGAGGAGATTGTTGTTTCTACTGGTGCAAAGCAAAGTCTTGCAAATGCTATTCTTGCACTAGTGGATGAGGACGATGATGTGATTATACCTACTCCTTATTGGGTTACTTATTCCGAATTGGTGAAAATAGCCAGAGGTAAAGTGGTGGAAATCAGAAGTTCTATTGACAAAGGGTTTAAGGTTAGTGCACCCGAAGTGGAAGCGGCCATTACCCCTAAAACAAAAGTATTTTTATTTTCATCACCCTGTAATCCTTCCGGAGCAGTTTATAGCAAAGAAGAACTAACCGCATTGGCAGATGTGTTTAGGAAATATCCGAATATTACTATTCTTTCTGATGAGATTTATGAATATATCAACTATGTGGGTAAGCATGAGAGCATTGCACAGTTCGATGATCTAAAAGACAGAGTGGTGGTTATAAACGGATTGAGTAAAGGTTTTGCCATGACGGGCTGGCGTATTGGTTATACCGCCTCCACTGTAGAAATAGCAAAAGGAATGGAAAAACTTCAAGGGCAAATTACCAGTGGTACTTGTTCCATAGCACAAAAAGCGGGTGTGGCTGCCTTGACAGAGGATATGAAACCAACCGAGGAAATGTCTGCCGAATTTACGAGAAGGAAAAAACGGGTCTTAGAACTAGTAGGTGAAATTCCTGGTATCAAATGTTCTGATCCGGAAGGAGCTTTTTATATTTTCCCGGACATGAGTAGCTATTTTGGAAAATCGGATGGCCAGCATACTATCAACAATTCGGCCGATTTGTGTATGTATATCTTAAATAATGCGCATGTATCTTCAGTAATGGGTGCTGCATTTGGCGAACCAAACTGTGTAAGATTCTCTTTTGCCAACAGCTTACCAAATATTGAAAGAGGATGGGCAAGAATAAAAGATGCACTGTCCAAATTGAACTAGGATTTGATCTATTATTCAT
>DAORWU010000009.1:73667-164139 GCA_035434405.1 Niabella sp.
TATTGAATATTGATTATTGAATATTGATTATTGAATATTGATTATTGAATATTGATTATTGAATATTGACTATTGAATATTGTTTCAATATAAAAAAGAGCTCCTTGATGGAGCTTTTTTTGTTCGAATTTATCCAATCCCAAAATCGTATAGAGCTGTGCGATACATAGTTTCCAGCGATTTGAGATTGATATAATCCTCCTTTTTCATGTTCTCATGTTGAATTCTGCATCTGCTATTGATGAATAAATTTCTTTCTTTTAGAAATAATTTTGCTGAGAAAGGATAGCACTTTGAGGCTATACCTTCCATTACATTTAACCGGTGGTTTAGTGTTTGAAGCATTTCATTGTTTTCTGGGCAAGTGTATTTTTTCATCATAAAACTATATAGCTCCGGATAAAAATTGGCACCTATAGGCGACAAGCCTCGGGCTCCCATTTCCATAGAGCTGAGTGCTGTGGCCGTATTTGCATTATATAATGAACAATTTGTGCCATCCAGTTGCCTTAGTTTTTGCTGAATAGAATCGGGATTGCAACTGGTATCCTTTATATAAATGAATCTGCCTGTTTTACCCAACCAGTTAATGAGGGATGATGAAATCAATCTCTTGTACGGATAGGGACATTCATAAATCCCTAAAGGAATTTCTTTGGTTTTGTCTATTAAAGATTGGATATTTTGTTTTAAAACATCCTCACTATCCTCTACCCTGGCAAGTTGATTGGAAATAATAACCACTGCCGAAACACCTGTATCGTAAACTTTTTTGGAAAATGCAACGCAATCTTCTACTGCATCACTAAATGTTCCGGATGCTACAACAGGTATGTTTGCTTGGGCAGCCATTGAAACTACGGTAGCAATCACTTTCAATCTTTCTGCTTCGGTAAGTTGAAACATTTCGCTGGACAGGCAATTGGCAAAAAGTCCATTAGCCCCAGACTTGATATAGAATTCGGTTAGCCGTTTCAATACATCATAATCTACTTCATTGTTTTGCAGAAAAGGAGTAAGCATTACAGGCCACAATCCACCGGGTAAGCTATTCGTTTGCATAATTTGTAAATTAGATTGAACAGAAAGTTTGAAAAGAATATGGGATGCTTAATTGTTTGTCAAAACAATTAACACACAAACAATTCAAATGTAAATTCAGTTCAAAAAAAATTGTTCTACTAAATTGACTATTGATTCACTCTTTTTGTTCACAATTATATTCTTGAAAAAGGATAGGAATTGATAACAAAAAAATGAACTGTTCTGTGAATAAAGTGGACAAGCTCTTTAAAGGATTAGGTTATATTTGATAGATACTCAGGTTGGGGATATCAAAATTGTACATTTTTTTAAGTAATTTTTAAAATATGAAGAGTAATATCAGAAAAAGAATCTTTTTCCTATTGATCGTTTTTCCTTTTTTGCAACAAATGGCATTTGCTCAAAAAGTGAAGGGTAAAGAAACTCAAACACCTAAAATTATTGTAGGTATGATGGTGGATCAAATGCGATGGGACTATTTGTACAAATATAAAGCTCGCTATGGTATAGGCGGGATCAACAGGCTAATAAGAGAAGGCTTTAGTTGTGAGAACACGATGATTAAACATGCACCAACAGTTACAGCATGCGGTCATGCCTCTGTTTACACTGGATCTGTTCCGGCTATCAATGGCATTGCCGGCAATGATTGGTATGATCGAGAATGGAAGAGATTTATTTCAAATGTAGAAGATTCTACCTCAAAGGCCGTGGGTTCAAAATCTACTTACAGTAAATCTCCTAATAATTTATTGGTAACTACTATTGGCGATGAGCTAAGACTGGCTACCCAGTTTCAAAGCAAAGTGGTAAGTGTATCTATTAAAGACAGAGGAGCCATTTTACCGGGGGGACATACTGCTAATGGGGCTTTTTGGAACAATGGAAATAAGTTTGTTACCAGTAGCTATTACATGGAACAGTTGCCAGATTGGGCCATCAAGTTTAACGAAACCGATTGGCAAAAAAAACTAATGCCCAACGGCTGGAATACTTTGTATCCAATCAACACCTACAAACTCAGCAATGAGGATGATAAGGAGTATGAAAATTCATTCAAAGACGAGGAGAAACCTGTGTTCCCGCATACCAAAGCCGGACTCACCGGTACTCCCTTTGGAAACACATTTACACTGGAGTTTGCAAAGCGTGCTATTGAAGGTTACAAGCTGGGACAAGGAGTCTATACTGATATGCTGGCTGTAAGTCTTTCCAGTCCTGATGGAATTGGTCATCAGTTTGGAACCACCTCTGTGGAAGTGGAGGATAATTATTTAAGGTTGGACAAGGATCTGGAAGATTTTTTTATTTATCTGGATAAGAAATTTGGAAAGGATGGTTATATCTATTTTATCACAGCCGATCATGGCGGAAATCAATCACCTGGGTTTCTTCAGGAGAATAAATTGCCAACCGGTGCACTGAGCGACAAGTTGGTAAAGGATTTAAATGCAGTCCTTGAGAAAAAATTTGAAAGACCAAAACTAGTTATTGCTTTCGCCAATGGCCAATTATATCTCAACTATGAGGAAATGGAAAAAGGCAATTTGAAACGAGACGATTTAGTATCCTTCATTGCAAAGGAGCTAAAAAAGGAACGTGGCGTCCTATATGTTTTTGACAATGAAAAATTGTCCGGAGCTACAATTCCCGAACCAGCAAAATCAATGTTTATAAATGGATACAATGCAAAACGCAGTGGCGATATTTTGGTAGTGAAATCTGCGGGATGGAAAATTGGCTCTATGAAAGGAACCTCACACAGCGATTGGAATCCTTACGATTCACATATTCCACTTGTTTGGATGGGAAAAGGAATTAAACCCGGCAAAACCAACAGAACCATTGGTATGACTGACATTGCGCCAACAGTGGCTGCAATGCTTCAAATTCAAATGCCCAGTGGCTGTATTGGCGAAGTGATTACAGAAATTACAGACAATAAATAAAGATTTAAACCAAATCAGAACTATGAGGAAGTTTTGTTTGTTTTTTTTTATGGAGATTTTCACATCTCATTTTTCAATTTGTCAGATTGAAAAAACTACACATCCTGCTGTAAAAAAGTCAATGATTATTTTCCCAGAACAGCCTGAACATGCTCATGGAAGCAGCATTGTACAGCTTTCTAATGGAGATATGCTGGTGAGCTGGTTTCAGGGAAATGGCGAACGTACTGCAGACAATGTTCGCATAAAAGGGGCCAGACTTAGAGCCGGTGAAAAAAACTGGAGTGAACCTTTTGAGATGGCAGATACCTATCAGATACCAGATTGCAATCCGGTGTTGTTTCTAAATCATAAAGGCAGTTTGTTTTTGGTGTGGATTGCTGTGCTAGCTAACAAATGGGAAAACTCGGTTTTGGTTTACAAAGCATCCGATGATTATTTGAAAAGCGGTGCCCCAAAATGGAACCGACAGGACAATATTTTTCTGAAACCCGATTCCAATTTTTCTAAAGAAACGGAGCGGAAGTTTAAAGAACTTCCAGAAAATACTGCGGGCTGGAGTGGGTTTGCTCCAGAGTACGATGGCATGATAGTGGATGCCAGTAAAGACATTTCGAAAAGAAGTTTAGGCTGGATGACAAGAATACATCCTTTGCTATTAGAGGATAAGAAAATATTGCTACCACTTTATTCTGATGGGTACAATTTTTCACTGATAGCCATTTCGGAAAATGACGGACTCACCTGGCGACCATCATTACCCATCATTGGACGTGGAAACGTGCAACCTTCTTTGGTTAAAAAAAAGAATGGAGAGTTAGTGGCTTTTATGCGGGACAATGGAGATGCGCCTGCAAAGGTGCAGCTTAGTACTTCTAAAGATAATGGAGAAAGCTGGTCAGCAGCAGAAAAGACCGATATACCAAATATTGCAAGCGTGCAGGTGAAAGTTTTACAGAATGGAAACTGGGCCTTTGTTGGCAATGTTTTAAATAGTAGCAGGCATAAACTAAGTCTTTGGATTTCGCAGGATGAAGGTAAAACCTGGAAATCAAAAATGTTTTTAGAAGATGAGGAAAAAGGGGAGGGGAGTTTTTCCTATCCTTCCATGATACAGGGAATGGATGGTTTATTGCACATCACCTATTCCTACAAAAAAGGCTCACCCAATGAGTCCATAAAATATGTAGCCGTGGATGCTTCATTGATCAAATAGATAAAGGAAGAAATTTTATCACCATAGGATTCAATAAAAACAATTGTACCGCCATGCGAAAAATGATTTTCATTTTTACTGCTATGCTCTGTTTTTCACAAGGGAGCCAAGCGCTTGTAGAAGATTCCAGTTTCCTGCAACCCGCTTCTGAGAAAAGTGTTTTTCATTCCTCATTGAAAGATGCAGTACCGTCAAAGGTTGTAGTGGACTTTAATGAAGTGGTATATGTGCTAACGAATAAAGGAGTGGGAAGGATTTTTCAAAATAAGGTGATAAAGGATTTGAGGTATCGTCCACTTCAAAACAGCATTCCAAAGGATATAGCCATACAGGATGGTACTGGTTTTTTGTATTACTTATATGATGATGTTTTGCTTACAAATGAAGAAGCAGGTGAAATTCATTTTACACTTCCGAAAGGTCATTTTAGTTCTTTTCTTATTTCAAAAAACAAAACCGTTCTTTTAAACGGAGATGAAAAAACAATGATATTGGAAAATGGAAAGTGGGTGGAACTGTCCCGTCCGTCCATAGGCTTTACAAACATATACATTGACAAAGGAGTTTTTTTCGCAATAAACAAAGACGCAGTATATGTTATAAAGAATAAAAAGTTTGAAGTGCTGCATCAATCCAAAGGCTTGCAGGCATTAGGTTTCAAAGGCAATGAAATTGTAGTGGGTACAGCCAATGGATATTATGGGATCAATCGTGCAGACGGTAAAAAAACAGTTGAATTAAAAACAAAAATTCCAATTCAGGATATTTCTTTTCTTGCCTCTTTGAACAATAAAATTTGGGCTGCTACACCTCAGGGAGCCTTTATGGATAGAGGGAATGGTGGCTATGATTATTATGCATCTAAAAGATGGTTGCTTGAGGATAAAATCATCGGGGTTACAAAAGGAAACAATGGGGAGATTTATTTTCTTAGTAAAAATGGGGTAAGTAAAATTTCACCCAAAAAATATACTTATCACAGCAAAGCAACTGCCTTTCAGGATAAAATTCGTCAGCGCCATATTCGTTATGGTTTGTTAGCAGAACTTAGGTTAGCATCTCCCGGAGACCTTACTACTGCTGAGTTGGTGGATACTGATAACGATGGATTGTGGTCATCTTTCTATTTAGGCAGTCAGGCATTTAGGTATGCAGTTACTGGCGAAAAAATTGCTCGAGATTATACATGGGAAACTTTTGCTGCTTATGAAAGACTGATTTCTATCAATCCCTTAAAGGGTTTTCCTTCCAGAACCTACGAACGCAAAGGGTTTAAGGTATCGGATCCTGAAGCATGGCGAATAGCCAAAGACAATTCCTGGGAATGGAAAGGCACAACCAGTAGTGATGAATTTGTGGGTCACATTTTTATTGGTGCGGTAATGGATCAGTTTATCGCCAAAACACCTGGAGAGAAAAAAAGGGTGGCCGATTTTGTAGATAAAATACTAACCCACATCATCGAGAACAATTACAATTTTGTAGATGCAGATGGCAAGCCAACGTTGTGGGGCAGATGGCATCCGGATTATGTCAACAGCTATGCAAAAACCATTAGCGATCGCAAATTAGGTGCCACACATATTATTGCCGGCCTACAGTTGGCCTTTAAGCTAACCGGTAAACCCATTTTTAAAACCGAAGCCAACAGATTGATGAAGGCGCATGGATATTTGGAGAATATCTTAATCAGCCCCTATAATATAAAAGCCACACCAGGTTATATTTACGAACACGCCGATATGGGCATGGGACCATGGAATCACTCGGACGACGAAATGGAGTTTTTATCCTTCTGGGTACTTTACCATTATGCTTTTAATAAAGACCTTCAAAAGCAATACAGAAAAGCCATTCAGGAGTTTTGGCAGATAGAAAAGCCTGAAAAAAATCCGGTTTGGAATTTGATTACTTATGGAACAGAAGGCTCATTTGATAAAGCTTCAACGCTATGGTATTTGAGGGAGTTTCCTGTGGATTTGGTTCGTTGGGACATAAAGAATTCAATGAGAAAGGATCTGGATTTTCTTGAACCCAATTTCAGACAACAATTTACAATGGAAGTGTTATCTCCAAGAGAAAGACCAACTCACAGATACAACTCAAATGAATTTAATTTGGATGGCGGTGAAGGTGGCCTCACCGAATTATCTGGGGCAGAGTATTTGTTGCCCTACTGGATGGCCAGGTACCTGAAAGTAATTGAAAAATGAGAATAAGCTATTCTTATTCTAAATTTAATAATGGTTTAAAGGAGGGTGTTTCAATAGTGATATCTGCAAACTCTCTAAGGATTTCATTCTTACTGCAGAAAGATATACCTAATCCACTTTTTAATATCATACATAAATCTGGCTGACTGTCGCCCATTGCAATTATATTTTTCATTTCAATACGATACTCTTTTGCAATGGAAAGTACGGCATTGGTTTTGCAGAAACTATGTTGACAAATACTGTTCTCCTGTTTAAAAAAATAGGAAGGAAGTTTAACCTCACCTGTACAAATTGCTTCGGAAAATTCTAATTCGTTTGAAAGTGAAAAATGTGCTCCAATCTTATTTTTAATATGCTCCGTTACGATGGTGTAACTGTTACTAATTATTCCAATGATGTAGCCCTTGTTCTTTAGATTTGCTAGTACTTCCACTACATCTGCTGTGAGAGGGATGGAATCAGCTACTTCTATAAACTCCTTATAACTTCTACCTTTTAGAAGTTGAGCAATTGATTTGGTAAGTGCAACAGGATCATCCACAAAATCTCGTCTAAGTTTTAGCAATTCTTTTTCAAACCTGAAATGTGCGGCAGCTTTTTGGATAAATCTTCCCTGTAGTACCGTGTCATCCATATCCAGTATCATCATTTTATTAAGATGTCGAATACTATCTTTTACTGAAAAACGTAATTGTTCAGTTATTTTTTCAAAATCATAAAGTTCATCAAGGTTTAGTGATCGTTTGTAATGAATTGCTTTTTTTAAAATGGCTGCACTTACTTCTTTACTCATTTTCCCTATTTGGTTCAGAGGACGACTTCGGTTTTCAATGAAACCAATATCCACTTGTTTTATACTACACCCTTTTTCTATTAAATCTATCAGAATTGAAATATCTACCCCATAGTCGTTGGGAATGTGAAGTTGTTGAAGTACCGACTTCCTGCCAGCAATCATACCACTTAAAGGCTGATTATATTTTACCATTTCCGGAAAAAAAATACTTAACAATGGCTTGGCCACCAGTTCTGTAACTCTGCCACTATTTCTGTCAAAACCGGATTTTACAAAGTCGTACTGTTCATTTATTAACGGGTCAATTAATTTGGATAACATTTTAGGAGGATAGGGATTTATATCTCCGTCCAGAAATACTAATAACTCATTTTGGGCAAGCTGTATTCCTTCGCGCATGGAAGCTCCTTTTCCTAAACTAGCACTGGTATAAACACTGGCTCCTGCATTTTTTGATATTGGCACAGTATTGTCTAAGGATTTGTCATCAATTACAAGCACTTCGCTTACATACTTATTGGAAAAAGCATATTTGATAACAGAAGCTATGGTTTCTTGTTCATTCAATGTGGGTATAATTACTGTTACCATGGGCTACTTATTTATTACCTATCGGGTAAAAGTCGATAAGTTGTTAGGTTAAAAGAAACTCAAAAGTGTTGAGTTGATAAACATTCATAGCCCAGTCGAAACAGGCTGATGGCATAAATTTACTGAATTTGTAGAGGACTAAAAAGGCTTTCCTTTATTATCATATAAGTTTAAAGAAATCTTTAAAAATGATTTTATAACAAAGATTTGAGTATAAGCTTATATTATTTGCAGTCCCAAAAATTAATTCAATAGGTTAGGCATTATTTTAACAAAATAACAATATCCTTTTCTCTAAACCATGGAAATACATTGAGGCTTATTATTTTTCCTTTTTCTAAAATGGCTTCAATGGTGGTTTGTCTGGGTGCATGTATTTTAAAATGAACATTCCACTCTTTTGGCCAGGCAGGGAACAGATAAATCTTATCATCTGCTGTTTGCAACAACATTTCCTGTAGTCCTATCATACCACTACCTCCCCAGTTATGATCTGGTACCCAATCAAAACCTGGTCCCCAGAAGGCAGGGAAACGACGCTCACTGTTTTTTAGTTTAAGTAGAGTGAGTCTTTTTGCTTCTTCGGTTAATCCTAATCTGGCTGCAAAAATATTGTCCTGTTTCCATCCTGTATGGCTCCTGAATTTGAGTGCAAATGTATCTAACTGGTAAGTGTTGATAGCTATGTCTAATCCTGGTTTTCCTATTCCAAAAATGCCCCAGGGAAAAACCGGATAAAGCTGTGGTGTTTCCACATTGTTCACCCTGCTCCACACAATGGCTGGAGCAATGGTGGTGTTACCATTGTTGTGCATGAACGGAAGTGGTGGAAGTCGATTTAAAAAACCACTGAAATAAATCCTCTCTTCTTTGCTTAAATAATCACCTCCTATATGTAGTAAATTTTCGGTCACCGTTTTCAAAGCTGCGATGGTAGAGGATGGATTGTAAGCCATCTTGAAAGTTTCGGCAGCAGAACCCGGAAAAAGAATGAGTTGCCCCTTGCCATCCAATGGCTTACTGCTTCGTTGTTTTGACAAGTATTGATAATGTTCGTCAAAAAAACGAAGGGAATTTTGTATTAATGGCAGATAGGTTTTTATGTTAGCTCCGGCGTAGGATTTACTTTGCAAAATCATCAAACAAAACTCTAGAACAGTATCCCACTCATACTCCAGCCATGCGTTGTACTCCAGGCCAGAATCAAATCCCGGCGGGCGTTTCCAGCCATACTCGGTAGGATTAGGAAGGCCAAAAGTTTCTATTTGTTCATTGAAGTTTGCACCAGCATGTCCCCAGTAAATTTTGGTTCGTAACAAAGCAGTTGGTAAAAGCCGGTTATAAAAATCAAACTGAGGTTTCATCAAATCTGCATCACCACTTTTTAGCATAGGCCAGTAAACCAATCGCTGGTTTTGTGCGGTGAATGTTCCACCTCCCCAGTTACGATGATCCGGCGTGCCTTTGATGGTGGAATCAGTAAATACAGGATCTACAGTAAACAATCCTCCGTTGAATTTGTTGGGATAGCTTCCTTTAGCATTGCATCCCAGCATGTAGCGAAACAGTTGGTAGTTTTGCCCCACCTGCCAGGCTTCATCTTCTTTATTGATATTATTCGGGTTTATTAAAATATAACTTCTATTCCAGTATTCGTTCCACCAGGAAATACTAGCGGTAGGAGAGTCGTTTGATTTTGTTACAACACTGTTCAACTCATTTTTCCATGAGTCTAAATCCTTTGTCTGACTATTGTGTAAAACAATATTTATACTATGATTTCTGTCGGGATATTTACTTTTTAAACTCCAACTTTTAAAGGCGGTATTTAGGTAGATGCCTTCGCCGGTTTTTCCTTTTATAAAATTTTTTCCAAAAAGAATGCCTCCGGATGTCAGGTTTTCCAATGGATTGAACAAATTAGTTTTTACTGAGTCGAGTCCTTGTTGTTTGATACTGGCATCAAAAACCGTGGGCGATTCATTTCTGTGGTAAAAAAGAATCTGGTTGTTGCTGTAATCAAATTCATCTTTTTTAGTAATGACAGAAACATGTTTTGCCCATTTCCATGAATTGGCATTGTTTTCTTTTCCTGTTTGTAATCTGTCCTGAAAACGCCAGTTTTCATACACTACTTCGGCAGATAATTTACTATTGCTCTTAATATCCAGATGTATAACCGGATGAAACACATCTACCCAAATTTTCACATTGGTTTTTAACCTTCCTTCTCCACATTGAACATTTACATATCCATCTTTTAAAATCAGTTCCTGGCTGAAATGCTTATTGATAAAGGGATTGGGAAAAAGTTTTAGTCTTAGTCTTCCACTTTTTAGCAAGGTATTGTTTTCATCAAAACTTCCTGTTTTCATCAAAACTTCCTGTTTTCATAAAGTACAAAAACAACTCATTGTTTTCTACCCAAATATTGGCACCAATATCACCACCACCCACGGGCATAGATTCACTGGCATTTTGGCTTTGGGTAGTCCAGATTTGATTGTAGGAATCGATAGCAACAGGTTGTCCGTAACTTACACTACCTGATAGCAGAAGAACAATATAAAAACAATATTTTAATATGAGATTCATAAAGCTGCTCAAAAAAAGATATGCCTTTGATTAAGAATTATTTTTTAGTTTCCGGATCTTTCCAGTCATCCGTTCGGAAAGAGGAAGCAGGAAAACCTTCGGTGTTAAACAAGCTGCCTTTTGCAAAATCAGTAAAGGCATAACGAACTGCAACCGGAACATTTACTTCAGATGCACTTACTTCAATACCACTATTAGTAATTTTAGTTTTAGCAGGGTAAAATATTCTATTAGCCCCTGCAATTTCAAAATCATTCATGGGCGCACCAAAAGTTGTAAAACCGTTAGGTGCATTTTTAAATTTAATCAAAGCCGTATTGTCCTTTATTTCCATTGATTCATATAGTGGCCCTGTACTGGCAAATCCTTTATAATCATAGGTGTTGCTAAGTGCCAGTTTAGCTAACCTTTTTGCCACTGTTTCCTTGTCGCCAGGATGTATATTGGTAGCATCACCTATATCCATAGTAACGACCATTCCACTATTGTTTATGACAGATAATGATTTTCGCTGGGCATCTCTTAAGAAAGCAGAGTTGAGCAAAACATTGCCTGTTTTTTTATTTCCATTATAATTGTAAGGAGCTATTTGCACATAGTAAAAAGGAAATTCACCATATCCAAACTGAGTCCTGAGCATTTTTACAAATTCTGGAAAAACTTTTTCATACGCATCCGGGTCATTGGCGTTTGATTCGCCCTGGTACCATATAAATCCTTTGGCCATAAAACCAATTAGTGGATGCATCATTCCATTATATAGCGTAGTGTAGGTTCTGTTGTTAATGTCTTTGAGCGCATTGAAATCTGGAATTTTTACATCCAGTTTTCTCAAAGTTGCTTCATCCATAAAAGCCTCTATCGGGCTGCCGCCATAACTTACATTGATAACCCCAATGGGTACTTTTAATTTTTCATAAAGCATTTTGGCAAACAAATAACCAACTGCACTAAAGTGACTAACGTCCAAAGGATTGGCAATTTTCCAATGAGACTGTTTGCTTGTGTCTAACAATTTAGTTTGCACGGAACGTGGAATGGTGTAAAGTCGAATTTCATTATTATCTGATGAAAAAATGTAATCATTAGAATTGAAGATAGGTTGATTTTTAAATCCCTTCATCGGCATTTCCATATTTGACTGACCACTGCAAATCCACACTTCACCAATAAGAATATTTTTTATGGTGGTAGTTTCTCCGTCTGAAATGCTTATCTGGTAAGGGCCGCCGGCCTTGGTTGTGGAAAGGATAGTTTCCCATTTCCCATTAGCATCCGGCTTAGTAATGTGTTTTTTCTTGTTCCATGAGGTATAAATAGTTACTGTAGTCTTATTATTTGTCCAACCCCATATTTTTGGGTGAGCCTGCTGTTGCAAAACCATGTTGTCGCTAAAAAACCAGGGCAAGCGAACTTTGGCATGGCCGGTAGTAAAAACAATAACGGCAAATATTAATGTAAAGATTGTTTTCATTCAAAAAATTTATTAGTTCAAATAGTAGGCCTTCAAAATAATCTTGCCGGTTGCTGAATTTTAATATGGTCGTTTATATATAAGCATTCGGTTTGCAAAACAAAAGGCTGTTGTCGAAAATAGTAAAATTAATCGTTGGTATTTCTGTTCAAGAAATTAAGCCATCATTTTGATAAGATTTTACAGATAATTGCAATATCTGTTGAGTTGAAACGTTTAATGATTTCCATTGTGCCTTATGATTTTTTTTAAACTCATATTTTTTATAATTGTCCTATTTTTATTTTTATAAGGAGGTATCAACAAATTAGATTGAAATTTTGTAGCTATGAATGATGTAAAACAAGGATCTCATAAAAATATATGGTATGGCGTGGGCCGTCAGCGAATCGAAATACCCCGCCCCATCTTAAAGTCTAATGTGATTAATAATCCATTGCTGAATGGGCTATATGTGGCCAGCATAGGCTTTTATCCTAAAGCTAAACAGCATTTTACAAAACGTCGTCATGGTTTGAATGAGAACTTTTTGTTTTATTGTGTGGATGGATATGGTTTTTTTGAGCTGAATGGTGAGAAATATCAGGTGGGGCCAAATGAGTTTTTTATTTTGCCTCAAAATGTGGAACATGCTTACGGTAGTTCGGCCAACGATCCGTGGAGTATTTATTGGATTCATTTTGGTGGAAATAGTTTGCCCACCTTTAATGAAATGCATACGGTAAAAGAACATTTTAGGCCAGCACATGCCAAAGAAAATGGAGAAGCCATTGCGCTATTCAATAGGCTTTATAATACGCTCAAATTGGGATTTAGTATCGACAATCTGTTATTTGCCAATTTTTGTTTATCACAGTTTTTGTCATTGTTTATATATAATTCAAGACACTATCCAACTGCCCAAAGCACACGCCCGGATACTGTGGACACGGCTATACTATATATGCAGAAAAATGTAACCGAGATGCTGACGTTGAAAGATATTAGTACTCATTCAAACTATTCTGTTTCCAGGTTTTCAAATCTTTTTAAACAAAAAACTGGCTACGCTCCAATGGATTATTTTATGCAGATGAAAATTCAGCAGGCTTGCCAGCAATTAGATTTTACAGATAAATCTATCAAAGAAATTGCACTCACACTTGGGTTTGATGATCCGTATTATTTTTCAAAAAGGTTTAAGCAAGTTACTGGGATGCCCCCGGTGAAGTATCGTTCGACACACAAGGATTGATTACAAAACAGTTACTTCCACACCCATACTTTCCAGTGTATTGACGGTATGCTCGGAAATATTGCTGTCGGTAATAATTTGTTCTATATCTTCCAGTCCACAAATCTTTCCAAATCCTCTTTTGCCAAACTTGCTGGAATCCACTAGAACAATAGTTTTTTGGGAAGCCTCGATCATTTTTTTATTCAGCAATGCTTCCATCATATTAGAGGTAGTAAGCCCAAATTCCAGATCTATTCCGTCCACACCCAAAAACAGTTTACTGCAAGAAAAATCTTTTAATAAATTTTCTGCATATACCCCCGTAACTGATGCGGAAGTCTTCCGCATGATTCCTCCTAATTGAATCACTTCCACATTCTGATGATTCATGAGTTCCAGTGCAACGTTTAGAGCAGAAGTAACTACAGTAAGGCTATCCTTTGCAAAAATATTTTTTGCAAAAAACTGAACCGTTGTTCCAGAGGCAATCAAAATGCAATCGTTGGGTTCTATCAGTTTAGCCGCAAACTCTCCAATTCGATGTTTTTCGGCAGCCTGCAATGCCACTTTTTCATCCACATGCCTGTCGGCAATATATGGATTGCTCAGAGTGGCTCCTCCATGTGTTCGATACAAAAGGTTCCTGTCCTCCAAAAATTGAAGATCTTTTCTTATAGTAACCGAAGACACATTAAAATCGGTGCATAAATCGTTCACCTTGATACTGCCTTCTTTCTTAATCAATTCCAGTATTTGTTGATGTCGTTCCAGTAAATTGCTCATATTATTTTTTACCTTGTGTCAATATGAATCAAAAATAAAAAAAGGAAAGTACTTTTCAAGTTTTGGAAAACTA
The DNA here is from genome assembly GCA_035434405.1 of Niabella sp. Classification (GTDB taxonomy): domain Bacteria; phylum Bacteroidota; class Bacteroidia; order Chitinophagales; family Chitinophagaceae; genus Niabella. The sequence continues at coordinate 87,621 of DAORWU010000009.1, forward strand.
GTTTTTTTTGTGTTGCCTTTTTCGGCAATACAATGCCGGACCAGGTAAGGTACAGAGTTTGATGAACAACATATTTTACATAAGTTTACACATAGTATGAAAAATAGCAGTTCCGATATCCTAAAGGTGTTGATCGTGGATGATCAACAAATTATTATTGACGGACTCACGGCATTGTTATCTGATGTTCCCCAAATTAAAATAGCCGCTGGTTGCAATGATCCATCTTTGGTTATAACGATGGTAGAAAAATATGTACCGGATATTATTTTGATGGATTTAAATATGCCTGGAAAAGATGGGATAGAATGTGTGAAAGAGGTAATGGAATTGTACCCAGAACAGAAAATTCTTATGCTGACTGGGTATGATGATATTGCCTTGATCAGAGAAGCTTTGAAGCAGGGCGTAACTGGATATGTGTTGAAAAATATAGGCAAGGAAGAATTAATAACTGCTATCAAAACAGTAGCAGTTGGTACACGTTTTTTGGATTACCATGTACAGGACAAAGTAATTCAATCTTTTACCAATACTACTAATGCAGACCATGTACAAGTGTCTGGGTCAAACCAAATGGAAGGCGTGCTTTCCAAGCGTGAACAAGAGGTGTTGAAACTAATTGCTGAAGGAAAGAAAAGTGCAGAAATAGCTGCTCTACTTTTCATTAGCATCAATACTGTGGATACGCATCGCAAAAATATTTTGGCAAAATGCGATGTGAAAAATACCGCAGAGTTGATCAGTTTTGCAAATAAAAACGGAATGCTTTAGCCACTTTGACTACTTTAAATTGATTAATCGACAGTCTATTTTAAATTCTTTATTGGTAAAAAGATTGAAACAAAAGTGCCGTTTTGTGGGGATGAATCAATAGATAAATTCCCTTCGAACATTTGCACACGAGACTCGACACTGGTAAGCCCAATACCATTTTTTGATTCCCTTGTGTCAAATCCAACCCCATCGTCTTCCACCGAAATCATGAGCGAGTCATTGTGTTTTATCAACTGTAGTGATACCTCCTTTGCCCCTGAATGTTTTACAATATTTGTAAGCAGTTCCTGCATCATTCTAAAAATATTGATTTTGGCATTTTCATTGAGTACGATAATGTCTGTCTTTTTATAATAGTTAAATCTGATTTGCGGAGCAGCTACCCGAAATTGGTTGATCAGATCATCAATGGCCGGATACAGACCCAGCTTGCTCAGAGTTTTGGGCATTAGGTTGTGAGATATATTTCTGATATCTTCATAAATTCGATCCACCTCTTTCATCAAGTCCACTATTTGATAAGGGTCTTTTTTATCTGTGTTTTCTTTGAGCAGGTTTAATTTCATCTTAAGAGCAGAAAGAGCTACACCACTTCCGTCATGCAGTTCCTGGGCAATACGTTGCCTCTCCTTTTCCACACCAGTTAGCAGCGTTTGCATATTTTTTTCTCGTTGAAAAGCTAACTGCCGGGTCATTCGATTATTCTCTTCAAACAAAAGTCTCAATCTTTTTATGATGAGCCAGAAAACAATGATACTTTCCCAAAGTACCGACCACAAAAGAAAATTGGGAGGATGAATTGTGTCAATGTAAATAGGGGATAGATGTTGAAACCAGCCTTCATCAGAAGTATTGTACAATCTGAAGGGCCGCATACATAGCTGCAAAATACTGATGGCATGCGGCGTGAATCCTATCATAAACCAGATAGCATCAAACTTTAGATATTTAAGCCAAATGGAAAATATCGCAACGCCAAATACAACTATTCCGGACAAAATAAATACAATGGTGTTGCTAAAGACGAACCAAACAGGAATGGATTTTTGAAATAACCCAAAACCTATGATAGCAAGTTCAAAAATAAGACCAGTAAGTATTAACAGTTCAAGCAATCTGGTCATAAAGGGCAATCTGAATTTTGTATTGAAATATTTTCGCACAAAAAGCAAACCGAAGATTTGGTATATATCGGCTACCAATAATATGCTGATGCTTTGAAAATATGGGTTTTCGGCCCATACATTTTTGTAGCTTAGCCCCACTTCGGTGTAGATATAAATAAATCCAAACAAGGCATAAATGAAATAATACCAATGAAATCTTTGTTTGGTAATAAAAATGGCAATACCAATCAGCAATAAAAAACTGATATTGATAATGAAAAAATAGCTCAAGTATTTTGTTTCCAGAAGTTGAAATTCGTTTCGCGATTCCTTATTCCAAATCATTAGTTTAAAATCTCCGGCCACATTGCCCACTTCAATACCTATCAGGCAAATTACTTTTTGTCCAGGTGCAATTTTTATTGGAAACTGAAAATTAGGATGATTTTTTGGCCTGTCAATATACACATATTCAGCGCCACTAATCATACTATCTGTTTTGCCTGCTGAATCCAAAGAATAGATCTTTATCTGTTTTAAAAAAGGATTGGTAAGTTCAATAATAGCTTCGGATTCGAGTGTGTCGGAGTTTACCAGGTCGCATTGCAGCCAATTTGTTTTTGCGCCTAATCTCAAATTAAATCCGAAACTTACAGGTTTCACAGAACCTCCGTTTGTGATAAAAATATCTCCTGGAATTTTTTTTATAGAAGTTGGTAAAACAAACGGGTGAGATTGACTAAGCTGGGTATGAGCCTTACCTGTATGCCACAGAAAGCATAACATAATAAGAATGATTGTGAAAGGTCTTATACAAAACATGACAATCCAAATTACAATCTTTGATCACAAAAACAATCACTATATAAAAAATACCCAGAAATGGTGAGGGACTAACCCGATTTGTGTATTTTCAAAAATCATCCTTTTCGGGATTGACTTTGCTCGTCTGGTGCTGTTACTTTGTTCTAAAGATTCAAACAAAAAAATATTATTTCAATTAAATTATTTTTTATGAAAAACTTAAAACAAATTACCGTAGCAGCCATCATTACATGTTTAGTCAGTTGTTCGAAAGGAGATTTAGTACCTCCACCGTTAAAAAATTATAACAATAGTTCTACCTTTTCTAGTAAGGGATTTGAGGATAATTTTTTTGAGATTTCAGCTGCAATGCCAAATTTAAACAATACCACTACCAATATTCAGGAAATGAATGGGAGTATTACATTGCCTGTGGCAAACCAATTAACACTAATGATACAAGAGAACTTTGCAAAAGTGAAAGACGTGAAATGGAAAGTAGATGGCAGCACGATTGCTTCAGGAAATCTGGCTCCGATAGTTTTGGAAAAACAAGGTGTAGGTATTGGTGTGAGAAAACTGAATGTGGAATTTACCGAAGTGGAATCTGGTAAAAAGCACAATAAAGAAATAAAAGTATATATTTTCAAACAGGTGTACCTCTCTTTGCAAATTTCACCAGGCAGCAATATTTGTGGCGAAGTAGCTATAGGTATTACTCAGACGCTGAACTCATTTGGAAGTGAAAAGATTGGACCCGTATATCTTGAAAAATCGTTGCAGAATATTTGTAGCAGTTCCCAGAATAAGACTGCCGGCATTGCACGACTAGCCATGAATATCTATGATCGGAATACCTCTTTTTCTATAGATCTTATAGAACCATTGAAATCAACAAAAACAACGAAGGCTGGATTTTGCTTTTTGTTCTTCTGCATTGGAGGTTCTACCACCACTACCACCATTAGTCCTAAACAGGTGTATCAAACTGATAATTTTTCTGCATCTGCCACCAATCAGGTATCTTTTGGTAAATTTACATCAGGGAACACGTCGCTTACAATTGAATCCTTTTAGTAACTACCAAAAACGCGCCATCATGAAAAAGATTTTGCTCCTTACCATCACCCTGATATCTTTAGCTTTTATCTCCTGTGACAAGGATGACAACAATGAAACAAAAACGTATTCAGTTGTTGGACAATGGTCAATTACCTCTCAACGTCATGAGAAGTACAATGGCACCACAAAAATTGGCGATGAAACCTATACTAATGTTGGAATAGTTTTGTTCAATGCCAATGGTTCATTTTCGTACATAGATTTAAATGGAACTACATTGGCAACCGGAAATTATGTTTATTCAGATTCTGGTAAAACACTGAACATTAAGTTAAGTACAGATACCAATTTTACAAACGGTATCATACAGGAACAAACAAGCAACAAATTGGTTTTTCGACTGGATATGATACACAATCCTCCTGATAACGGTGCAGATAAAACAGTCATTACCACAACCATTACAAGGTAGTTTGTTTGGGTTTTTCAATTGACCCTTCTGAATTTTTAATATTTTGTTTTACTGGAAAAGTGTGGTTTGTTATAAGAGGCTTTTTCCAGCCTGGCAATCATTTTTTCAATAAGAAGGGTCATTTTATTTTTTCAATGCTTCCCAAATCAAAATAAACTAATACATCCAAATTCAATCGGTGAAGTGCAATCAGCCAAAGGAGAAATAAGAGTAGAAAGGATTCGAATGATGCAATCAAAAAACAAAAACAAATTGTTGGTAATAGAAATTTAGAATTGGGGGTTGAAAATATAGTTGCTGTGTGTATGATCTGAATGTGCTAAAAGCAATTCCAGCTTTATTCTTCCTTTTCAAATACAAATTATAAAAACATGAAAAATCTATATTATTTATTTATAGCAAGCCTATTCATTCTTTTCGTATCGTGCAAGAAAGACAAGCACATGAACAATGAAGGCCATTCAATTGTGGGTCAATGGATCATTTCAACCGAAAAAGTGGAAGAGTATAATAAGGATACGAAACTTCGGGAATACACCAATACAAATGTTGGAAAAGTTAGCTTCCGGTCCGATGGAACATTTACAGCGACCGGCCCAAATGGTGAAGAACCCGAATCGGGAAACTATAAGTTTGATGCGACGACTAAAACACTTTCCATTAAATATGAACACGAAACTCAGTTTACCTCATCTCCAATTTTGGAATTAACAGCAAATAAAATGGTCATAAAGATTGAGTTAAAAAATGATCCACCCTTTATGGGTGTGGACAGGGAAGTTTCTACCCTTACGCTTACTAAATAACCTTATCAATTGTTCTGATTTTCTACGAATCTGTTCATTGTAACGAAAAGATTTTTATCTTGTTCAAAGCTATCTTAAAAACATCGGGTCGATATGCTGCCAATGGCACGAAAAAAGGAGGAATCAAAAAAAAACGGATATTGAAGCCGCTTCGCCAATGCCATCCTTTATTCAGTTTGATGCAGCAGAAGACAGCGATCAGCCTATTTACAAAAAATTAATTCTGCCTACGTAGTCGTACATCGTTATTGATAAAGGATATAACAATTACAAGCAATTTGCCGCCTTCTCCCACGTTGGTGTTTACTTCATCACACGGCCACCGTCTTTACCAAATTGGTGGAATGCTTGCACCATGATAGCTCGCCAAATAATATCTTAAAAAGAAGCTAGGGTTATAAGGACGAAAACGGGCAGGAGCTAACACTTCGAATGTGGCATATAGCCTGGTGAGATCAGGATAAACAACGCAGTTTTGAGTTCATTACCAACAATATTGAACTGGATGCTGCCTCCATTGCCCTTTTGCATAAGTACCGATGGAAGTTTGAACTACTCTTCAAAAAACTGAAACAAAACTACCCACTACAATATTTTGTTGGAGACAAACAAAACGCTATCGAAATACAGATTTGGTGTGCACTAAAAGCATTGCTATTGTTATCAACAATACAGCATCAGCATAAATCTATAATGGTTTTTCCTGTATTTGTAACGGTTATCAGACTGCATTTGTTTAACTATATCAGTATCCAGTCATTGCTAGTGTACTATCAACAACAAAGAAAATCATCAACCAAGCAACCCGACCTTTTTAATTCGGGATTGAAACGTAAAAAGAAAATACAGTACTGGTATAGGTTTCAGCTTCCTCCTAAAACCTGTTTTTGTGTTAGTCGGAGACAATAATGATCCGAAACAGCCTGTCAGAATATGGCATCTTTATCTTCCGCACCAGAATTTTTTGAAATGGAAATAATTTCTTCACAACAAAAAAGCCGGCAATGACATTCTTGAGAACCCAATAGTGCTAAAACCCTTCCGCACTATCATCACCCCTAAAATCTGCTACCGCTTCAAATCGGCCATCGGACAAAACCTTTATTACTTCAGTGCGACCAATTTCGCCCCTTGATATAAGCCTATAGCCCATAGATCTTAGTGCATCAGCCGTAGTAGGCAAAAAAGTTTTTTCAATAAAAACTTCATCAGGCAGCCATTGATGATGAAATTTGGGTTTGTTGACCGCATCGGTCGTTGTCATCCTGAAATCTATAATATTTACAATGGTTTGAAATACCGAAGTGGGTATTGTGGTGCCACCCGGTGTGCCCACCACCAAATAAGGTTGATTGTTTTTCAATACAATGGTCGGTGACATGGAACTCAACATTCTTTTGCCTGGCTCAATGGCATTGGCTTTGCCACCTACGGCACCATACAAGTTGGGCGATCCGGGTTTTACACTAAAATCATCCATCTCATTATTTAATAAAAAACCCGCTCCGGCTACTACCGTTTTGCTACCATAACCACCGTTTAGCGTGGTGGTTACAGAAACCGCATTTCCAAACTTATCTATCACACTCAGATGGGTGGTTTCTTCGCTTTCATACCCGGGTATATTTCCTTCTTTGGTGGCATTACTATTTCCTGCTTTGTCTGGTGAATAATCTTTCATCCGATTTTGCAAATAGCTCTGGTTTCTGAGTGTGTCCAAAGGTACGCTCGTGAAATCGGCATCCCCCATGTATTTAGCCCGATCTGCAAAAGCCCTTCGTTCTGCTTCAATCATCAACTGCACCGATGCAGGACTTTGAAAACCTTTCTTTGCAATCTGATATGGCTCTATCATTTTCAACATTTGGTTCAATAGCAGGCCTCCGCTACTGGGCATTGGCATACCAACTATTTTGTAGCCAGCATAGTTGAATATTAATGGTTTTCGAAATTTAGCTTTATAGTTCTTCAAGTCGTCTACCGAAATCAATCCTTTACCTCTTTGCATTTCTGCCACAATCAGGTTGGCGGTTTCTCCTTCATAAAACCCAGCATGACCCTTATCTCTGATTCTTCTTAAGGTATTGGCCAGCTCTTTTTGTATTAAAATATCTCCTTCCTGCCAGGGCTTCTCTTTCACAAAAACCGGACTCACAGTATTGTATTTAATAAATGCTTCGCGGGTTCTATTCAACTGTTGTGCCTCTGATCGGGTTAGAGCAAAACCCTTTTCGGCCAGCTCAATGGCAGGTTCGATCAGTGTTTTCATCGAAAGCTTTGCGAATTTATGTGTAGCAAAAAGTCCTGCCACCGTGCCAGGAACACCCACAGACAGATGGCCGTTCAAACTTTTTTCTGGAATAGGATTTCCATTTTCATCCAGATACATATCTCTGAAAGCTGCTTTTGGAGCTGTTTCGCGATAGTCGATGGCGATGGCCGGTTGGTTTGGCATAGTGGCCACCAAGAATCCACCCCCACCCACATTCCCTGCACCCGGATAAACCACAGCCAATGCCCACTGGGTAGCAATAGCTGCATCAAAAGCATTACCCCCTTTTTTCAAAACCAGGATACCTGCTTTGCTGGCCAAAGGGTGGGCACTACTTACGGCTCCGTTTTGGGCTATGACTCTTTTTTTTATTTGGTAATGGTGACCATCAATCTGAGCATGAACACAAATACTAAAATAGAAAAACAAAAGAACTGCAATAATGCGCATGATTTATTTTTGGGGAAGATAAATAATTCCGGTTATTATCAAATGGATTAGCTCATTAAATATGATGGATTGAAGGTAGATTTTTGACTAGGGGGAGATCTCATTCATTTGAAATAATCCTTAACCTAAAATGTATTATTTTCGCTGCATGACTGAATTACCGGTAACAAGTAAAATAAAAAAGCCTGACTGGCTACGCGTGAAACTTCCAATTGGGGAAGAATATAAGCACGTTAGGGGTCTGGTGGATACTCATAAATTACATACCATCTGTGAAAGCGGCAACTGCCCCAATATGGGTGAATGTTGGGGAGCAGGCACGGCCACATTTATGATTTTGGGAAATATATGTACCCGTAGTTGTGGCTTCTGTGCCGTAGCTACCGGCCGCCCATTGGAAGCGGACTGGAACGAACCTCAAAGGGTGGCAGAAGCCATCTATCTAATGAAATGTAAACATGCGGTTATTACCTCGGTGGACAGGGACGATATGAAGGATGGAGGTTCTACGATCTGGCAAAATACTATCAAGGCAATAAAGGCACTCAATCCCGAAACGACTCTGGAAACCCTGATCCCTGACTTCAAGGGAAAACAGGAAGATATTGAAAGGGTGATGGAGGCAGCGCCAGAAGTGGTTTCGCATAATATTGAAACTGTTGAAAGACTTACCCGTCAGGTTCGTATTCAGGCAAAGTACTGGCGTAGCATGGAAGTGATCCGAATATTGAAGGAGGGAGGCATGCGCACCAAGAGTGGCATCATGCTGGGATTGGGAGAAAAAAAAGAAGAGGTGCTGCAAACCATGCAAGATCTGAAGGATAATGGTTGTGATGTAATCACCATTGGCCAATACCTTCAACCTTCTCAAAAACATTTGCCGGTTCAGCGTTTTGTACACCCGGATGAGTTTGCTCTTTATAAAGATGCCGGTTATGAAATGGGGCTTGACTATGTGGAGAGTGGGCCTTTGGTTCGATCGTCCTATCATAGCGAACGTCATGTGACTCCAGGCATTGGCAGAAAATTATGGGAAGAAAGTCTGGTAAAATAAATAGCAGACAAAAATTATCCTAAAACAATGGCCACCATAGAAAGAACTTAAACAGAAGTCTTCTTTGTATGGTGGCCATTTACGATTTTGGAAAGAACGCCGAGCGTTTACTCTACTACTTCCAACTCTCTTATTACCTGCATTTCAGAAAGCTGATGATTGAGTTTTTGAAAAACTTCTTCCACTTCATCTCTGTCAAAGTCCACCCCTTTTTGCTTTTTAACCCCAAATTTGGTCAGATCAAAATGAGCATCCGGAGCTATGTTGTGATTGTTCAGACAAGCTTTGGCACAAGCCAGAGGACATCCATCCAACACAATAATCTTTCTGCCGGAGTTGGCAGTTTTAACAAGCGATTTCACATTTCCTCCCACACCTGCAATACAGGACATTTCGGCACTACCGCTTCTATCTATTTTTATGGCTAAATGATTGGCCATTTGGGCTGCGCTGGAACAACCCGAACAGGAATAAATCAATGGCTTTTGTTCTAGGGAATGATTCATATTTTGCTGTTTGAAATGTTGGATTGCAAAGATAATCCCAAATAAGACAAAAAGGTCTTAAAATATTTAACTGTTTGATATACAATATAAAATGATCTTTATCCTTTGAGCTGATCCAGTGTTTCAAAGTATTTAGCAATATATAGATCTTTGTATTTGGAGCGGTATTGTTGAATAAATCGAGGGTGCTCTAATACTTCCAGTCGGCCAAAAAGCTTTTCGGTTCTATTGATCGATTTAAGAAATACTGCATTCTTCTTACCTAGTACGAAAGCAATTTTTGTTTCAAGTCCAATGGCAATATGTTGTCTCAAGGTTTGTATCATAAATGGTTTTACAGCTTTGAAAAGTTCCGCATCATCATAATAATTGGCATTGATCCATTTGCCATTTTTATTTCTAATAATGGCTAGAGGAAAAGGAGAATTGATATAAAACTTACTGTAAAATTTTTTCGCTCCTCCATATTGGTCGATCATATCGTAAATAAAAACCGATGAAACCTCGTGCGAATAGGCCGATTGCATACGGATGCCGCAGGCAGATTCCAGTCTTTTTGTATCGGTAAATGGCACTCCGGTAAGACCTGCTCCATGTCGGCTGGGATTTATGCCTATGATAAAATGTCTTGGGAAATGATCATCATAAAATTTTTTATAAAACTGCGCCATCACCTGCATTGTTTCAGGATTTTCTACAAATGGATTCATCACTGCAAACCCCTGAGGCAGGAGTTGGTTAAACACTATGTGTTTATTGAATTCAATTATTTTATTAGCTATTGTTTCCAAATTTTTAAACGCAAAATTTAAGCGCAATACTTCGTAATTGGATTTCAAATTGGCGGACAAAATTTAATGGCTATTCATCATCCATTTATTCTTCATCCACATCATTTCTCAGAAAATTCGGATGGTATAGCGGATGGTGCTAATGAAATTTTTTGAGTCAGTGCTCTCAAATCCTGCGCTACGGATAATAAAAGCGGAATACCATTTTGGGTACGTTCCAATTCCATTTCTCTTTCCGGATCACCTGGTATTAACACTTTGTCATATCCCGGAAGGGTAGTTGCACTTCTGAATCCGGAGATCCAGTCATCCATATCTTTCTTAAAGTCTGTGGCGGGTCTGAATGCATCTATCCTCATGGCACCAAAAAAATGGCCAATGCCTTTGCCTGGTTGTCTTTGAGGCATGGGTACATAAGCCGGAAATGGGGGCACCCAAGGTGCAAAATTGGCTCCACTGAGTATGGCTGAAAAGATATCTACAATAGCACCCAATGCATACCCTTTGTGGCTGCCATGCTCCTTGTCGCCGCCGAGCGGTAATAAAGCACCTCCTTTTTTCAAAATGGATGCGTCGGTGCTGGCATTACCCTCTGCATCCTGAACCCAGCCTGGTGGCGTTTCTTCATTTTTTCTTTGTAGAATTTCCAGTTTGCCGTTCGCTGCCGTGGTGGTTGCAAGATCCGCTACAAAAGGTGGTTGTTCACCTGCAGGGGCGGCAACACAAATGGGATTTGTTCCCAACATTTTTGAAGTAGAAAAAGTGGGAGCTACCAGTGGACTTGCGTTGGTCATGGATATGCCAATCATGTCTTCACTGAGTGCCATCATAGCGTGTGCTGCGGCAATACCATAGTGGTTGCTGTTTTGTACGCTGACCCATCCCGTGCCTACCTTTTTTGCTTTCTCAATAGCAATCTTCATGGCATAAGGGGCTACGACCAAGCCAAGTCCACTATCTCCATCTACTACTGCTGTGGATGGTGTTTCATGAATGATCTTTACAACAGGATTTGCATTCACTCTTCCAGCTTCCCATAGCCGCACATAACCACTAAGTCTTGCTACGCCGTGCGAATCTATACCACGCAAATCTGCGGATAGTAGAACCTTTGCGGCTGTTTCTGCATCATTTTGTCCAACGCCAATTTGTCTAAAAACAGAAATCGTAAACTCGAGTAATTTATCGTAAGGGATATTTATTGTTTGCATGTCGCAAAGAAACAAAAAATATTAAAAGTTCGGCTTAAGAGGGATTCTCTACCACAAATAAAGAACTTAGAAAACCTGGAGTTGAGTTATAAGAGTGCATCCAATTTAGTGCTGGTAGGGTAATGATGTTGAAAGAAATGCTGGTGTTCAAATATGCGTTTTCGCCACAGTGGATACCGCAAATCGAAGCGCAATAATAAAACTATCGTTGAGTTTGATATAATAAAACATTAGGTAAGAGCAGGAATGATTAACAAATCAAACTAACATTACTTTGCATGTTTCGCAAGTGTTTTTTTTCTACTTTCAATCATTTCTATCTGTCCTGATCAGTAGAAAGAGGTGTTTAAGTGAGTTTAAGAATATTCTTTTTAAACATATAAATAGCAAGACCATTTAGAACACTGCCAATAAGTAAGAGTATGAGAATACGTGTCAAAAAGGTGGCACTAAAAAATGAAAGATCTCTCCAAAAGATGTCATAAAACGCTTGAATGCTCCAATAGTTCACCGATAGTATGGCAGCTTTCTGCATAATGGGGGGCATAAAAAATATGGGGATCATGCTTCCTCCTATGGCACTCATCACCAGCACAATTAAAGTGGATAGACCTTGTACCTGTTGGCGGCTTTTGGAGAAGGATGCCAGGAATACCCCAAATGCAGAACAGGCAAAGGCTGTGGCCAGTATGGTGACCATCAAACTTCCCAGATGGCTAAAGATGTTCAATCCAAATACTATTGCTGCAAATAAAAACATAACAGTCAATTGCAGAATGGAAATTGTATTGGCATAAACCATTTTCCCAAATAATATTCCAAGTGGATTCATTGGAGTGTATAGTAATCGCTTAAGCGTGCCTTCCTGTTTTTCTTCCAGAATGCTGCTACCGATTCCTACTACTGCAAACAAAAGCATCATGATGGCGGTTCCTGCTACGGCTTGTACCAGTCCCAAATTATTATCTTCTTTGGCTGCCACCAATTTCGTCATTTTTAAATCACCAAAAAAGGAAGCTGCCAGATTGGACTCATTACTTGAAGTCATTCCCCTGGCTACATCCTCAAACAAGTCATCTGATTTTAATTGAATATCTTTTTTTAAACCTGTATCCGAGTTGGGGATGATACTGCTAAACCGGTTTCCCATCACTATTTTAGGATCACCTATTTTGAAGGGGAGCATTGAGACAGTTGGGATTAGGGATTGTTGCAATAGGCCCACTTCAATTTCATTTGCCTCGTCGAATTGCAGTTCCAATGGCAATGTTTTTCCAGCAGCCAGTGAATCGGAAAAGCCTTTGTGTATAACCAGTACACAGGATTTTTTTCCTTTTTTTATGTTTTCCTGTGCTTCGTTTAGCGGCAGGAAGGTGGATTGAATGCGCTCTAAAGAATCGAATACACCCACAGCCAATCCGGATGCCTGGCTATTGTCCAGATCACTTATTTGCATGGAAACCTTTGATTCCTTTTTATTTTTTCCTACTCCGCCAAAGGCAAAAGCAAATAAAGTAATGAGTAAAATAGGAAGAGCAAAAGTGAGCAATACAGCTCTCTTGTCTTTGAAGAATAGTCTTAAATCTTTTATAGTAAGTTTTATCATATCAATCTCTTAATTGCTTTCCTGTTAAGCTTAAAAAAATGGATTCCAGATTTGCTTTTTGAATTTCAATATTACTAATGTCTAAACCAATTTGCTGGCATTTCAAAATGACTTTTGATAGGTCTGATTTTAAGTCGGTGGTATAAAAAAATATCTGGCCTTCTAACTGGCTTAGGTCTTTCCAAAATGAACTTAGTTCATGTATAGCGTTTTCGGTGAGATTGTGAAAGGTGATGAGAATTGCTTCTTTTATTTTACTGTTGGTCTTTAGTTCAGCCAAAGTGCCTTCTGCAATAATTTTACCGTTGTCAATAATGCCAATTCTGTCGCAAAGCCTTTCTGCTTCTTCCATATAATGAGTAGTATAAACGATTGTCATGCCCGACTGATGTAGGTTTTCTATTACTTCAAATATCAGGTTTCGGCTTTGTGGATCTATACCCACGGTTGGTTCGTCCATGAAAAGAATACTGGGTTGGTGTAACAAAGCGGCTGCAATATTTATCCTCCGTTTCATACCCCCTGAATAGTTGTTCACTTTATCATTTCTTCGATCATACAATTGCAATAAATTCAACACATCGGTTATACGCTGTTTTAAATGTTTTTTAGGAACCAGATTCATTCCACCCCAAAAGACTAAATTTTCGTAAGCACTAAGTTCATTGTACAAGGCAATTTCCTGCGGCACCACACCTATTATTTGTTTGGTTTGGTTTTGATGGGCATAAATATTATGACCGTTGATCATTACCTCCCCGCTATCGGGTTGAAGTATTGAACTCATGATGGAAATAGTGGTAGTTTTTCCAGCACCGTTGGGTCCTAAGAGACCATAAAACTCTCCTTTATCAATGGCGATCGAGATGCCCTTCAGAGCTTCCTGTTGGTTATACGTTTTTTTTAAACATTTCAGTTCAATCATAAATAGAATGATGGTGTGTTAAACTCTTAATGCTGACTTTAGAATTGTTGGTCATCCCTCAATGCTGTTTTTCAAATCTAAGAATTAATTTTCTGGTCTAATATAGAAGTCGGCAATTCTTTTGTTTTCAATTTGTTTTTTCGATAGCTTTTTTGTTCAGATATAAGGAAGAATCGTTGCATAAAATTAGAGGCTGAAATAGACAAAATATGTTCTGAATACCTGCCTGAACTCAGCTCAAAACTATCGGTTGTCTTGTCAGGGAGATAAAGTGCCTCGAATACTGGATTTAAAACTCTTGCCAGAAAATACAGCTTCCTTACCGGCACCAGCCTCAGATTTGCTTAAATGAAAACTTCGGCTTTTGATAGTAATCGAATTAAAAATTATACTCATTCTGATTACACCGATTCCTTTGATGGTGCCATGTACCACAGAGCCCGAAGGTATCAACACTTCATCTTTATACAATCCGGATTCTACTACTCTGAAACTAATCCGATCGCCTTCATGCGCATTTTCTTTCGTCAGATTTTCTCTCAATACCAAGGTTACAGGCACACCTCTACCTCTTAAGCTGATCGGCTCTCTGAAAGATTCCGAGGCGCTATTATTGTCCTCTTCCTCCACCTTTTGGGGTTTGACTTCGGGTTTGGGTTTTATGGTTTTGTTTTCCTGAGTGGATGGCTTTTTATTGGGCCGTACATTTTCAGATGTTTGATTGGTAATTTGAACATTAGCGAGGGAATCCTCTAGTTTTTTTTTATCGAAAAGGAAATTTGCAGAGTCATTTTTTTTCGTACTACTTGAAAAATCTTCTACCAGGTCTGGTTCGGAGGCCGAAACGGATGATGAACCAATTGCGCCAGAAGATTCGGCAGGATCCTCATCATTTCCGGAAAATACTTTGAAAAGTGTAAACACGATGATTAATAAAACAATACCACCAATGAGCACCAACTTGTTTTTGTAGAAAGGGAGAGGGGCTTCATTTTCCTTCTTTTTTATTTCAGCCAATTGCGTTGGCTGGGATTGGCTGAATAAAGTAGTAGGTGGTGGATCAGATATTGATTTGACAGATGGCTGAAGTACTGTTTGTTGTATCGGATCTTTCACAATATGGGTAATGGGTGCGGCGATATTTGATACTAAACTGTTTACAAAATCTGAGGGTACAGTTTTTAAATCAGGGAAAGCTGATCTAAGAGCGTTCGCAAATTCTGCTGCTGTCTTAAATCTGTTTTCAGGTTTTTTTTCTAATGCCTGTAAGATGATTTTGGACAAAGCTTCTGGTACTATGTCCTGCCAGTTGTCGGGTACTACAGGTTTTTCTTTTACAATTTCCTGCATCAGCATATAGTCGCTTTTGCCGGTAAAGGGGAGCCTCCCTGTCAGCATTTCAAACATGGTGATACCAGTGGCATAAATGTCTGAAGCAGGAGAGGGTTCGTTTCCTTCGATTAACTCAGGTGCTAAGAACTCAAGAGTGCCAATGAGTCTGCTGACCTGTGTGAGTTTGGCCTGATCGGAAACTTTAGCAATACCAAAGTCCATAAGTTTTATACTGGCTTCTGGAGTCAGCATAATATTGGCTGGCTTTATATCGCGATGCAGCACCATTTTGCGGTGAGCATGTTCCAATCCATCCAGCACACTGGTTATGACAGGCACTACAATTTCATGACGGATTGGTTTGGATCGATGCATGATTTCATCCACATTTTTTCCTTCGACGTATTCCATCACCATATAGTAATCATCTCCTTCCTGCAAATAATTGTATAGAACGGCAATATTGGGATGAGCAAGTTTTGCAAGGGTTTTTGCTTCATTCTTAAAACGTTCCTGAAAGGAGGGTTGGTTGGTGAGCGAGGCATTCAGGCTTTTGATAGCAACTGTTCGGCCAAGGGTAGTATCCATTGCTTTGTACACTTTGCCCATTCCTCCTTCGCCAATCAGTGCTTCTATTTTATAATTTTGAAGTGTTGTACCAATCATATTTGTTAGTTTTCATTCATTATGGGAATATCAAATTCACTTGTGCTTCGTAGTTGTGGAATGGAGAATTGTTCATTTTCCGAAGCTAGCAAAACAGTAATATTGTCGTGTCCACCATGTTGCTTGGCCAAATTCACTAATTGGTTTGCCATCTGTTCCAGAGAATTATCTGAGGATAATATGACTATCATATCTTCCTCAGATACAAGATCGTAAAGTCCATCAGAACAGAGCAGAAGAATATCCTCTTCCTTCAGTGCAGTTTTGATCTTATGTACTTCAGGTTCTATGTCAGGCTGTGTGCCAAGTGCGCAGAGTAACATATTTCTTTGTGGATGATGTGGCGCTTCTTCCATTGAAATTTCACCCAGATCTATCAATTGTTGGACAACGGTATGGTCTTTACTAAGCTGTTCGATACCATTATTGCGAAATAAATAGGCTCTGCTGTCTCCAATATGAGCCAGATAAAGATTTTGTTTATGATTCACTATCGCAGTCAGTGTGGTTCCCATACCGGCATATACATCATTGCCAAGTGCTGTTTCATAAATATGATTGTTCGAATCTAAAAAGGCTTTTTTCAAGGCATCTTCAATGCCACCTTTTGAATGATAGTAGCTGTCGGCAAAAACAGTTAAAGCAATTTCGCTGGCCACTTCTCCGCTGTTATGCCCTCCCATGCCATCTGCAAGAATCAATAATGTCCCTCTTTTTTTAAATACAGTTTCATCATCAGCATAGCAAACCAATGCACCATCCTCGTTGTTTTTTCTGACGCATCCCAAATCGGAAATGATTACCGTGCTTAGTTTACCGAGTTTCAGGCGGTTTCTGAAATGCAGCAATTTTAAAGGTTTCTTTTTCCCAAACCAGCCCATTATTTTATACTTTTATAAAACTGTTTTAGGATATTTTTTTTCTGAAAGCCAGGATTCCCAAAAACGAAAGTAGGCCAAGCCCAAGTAGAGAGTAGCCGGCGGTTTTCATTCCTGAATCGCCAAAAGTAGTAACACTTTCTGTTGGCATTTTATAGTACACCAAAACATTGTTGAACTCATCCTTGTCAAACACCATATTTGTAGCATTGGCTGGCAAAGTGAACCGCATATTGTTTTGTAAGATATTGTTTCCATCTCCCTGAGCCAATACACAATTGAAAGAATTCTCAGTAAGTTTAACGGGTTGCACCTCTCTTAAACCCAAATTGGCTACCCACTTATCTTTGCCCAGATATTCTATAACACCCTTAGCTTTGAACTGTATGGTGAAACTTCTTTCCATTTCATTAGGGTTGTATTTAAAGTCGTAAACATAAAAGAAACTCAATGCTCTTTCGTAAGTGCGTTTCACATTGGATGCATTGCCTCCGCCAAACATATAGTTCCAGTTGATCCATTGCTGGGCCGTAAGTTTTCCGGATACGTCAAAAATAGCGTTGCCGGTTGAATCAATTCTGCCTTCGGTGTTGATCATCAGGGTTTGATTGCTTCCCTGCCCAAAGGCTAGACTGATTTGTAAGGTCAAAAAAACTACTAGGTTTATTTTATTTTTCATTTGAATTTAATTTATATTCATTAGGAATAGTTTCAGATTTATTTTTCTGGATGAAATAAATTTAACGGGGTGTTCTTTTCTGTAAATGGTAAAATGTTCAGAGATATTCCTACAATTTCTTATTGAACCTGTTGCCCATTTTGTACCTTTTGTTGTTGGTTTTGAAAAACAAAAGGTCCTCCTATGGCAAATTTTGCCGCCATTTCATCCACTTTGGTACGAAGAAAAACATCGTCAGACAATTCCATCTGTTGTACTCCTTTTTTGTTTAATGCTACTACATCTACAACAGTATATCGAGGATCGCCTTGCTGCACTTTCTGGTTGAACTCTTTCAGGTTTTTCATGCCTGTCTGAAAAGCTTCCCCAGGACCAGAAATATTGCCTAGACCTTCGCCGCCAATGGCAGTAGCTTCGATAGCATAAATATTCCCATTGTACCTGATTCCAGGATAGGCATGACCAGGGATAAAGAAAATAAGAGGTTCAAGACCAGCGGCCTGAAACACGCTTGCATACAGGAATGACAGCTCGATGCAAAGTCCGGTATTCCCAGTAATTACTTCTCGGGGTAATCTTATTTTTTGTTGTGTACTTTGAATATCGCCGATTTGTCCCCAAATACCATCTGTAGCACTGTACACCATGTGGGTTCTTCGGGTTGCTTCAAATACGCCCATCATAAATCTGATGGCTTCCTGATTTCCTCCACCCACGCCCGCTGTTTCTCCTCCCAGCAACTTTTCCTGAACTTGTTGAGCATAATATTTTACTATTGGATCTTGCGGGGTAACAAACACTGGGGCAAGGTCATTGTTGTCTTCCTGATCTGCAACACCTCTAACCTCGCTGGCTGGAACATTGGTGTATAAAAAGTCATTTCGACTGAGCATGGCAAATGAGTAATTTTTCTCATATTTTTCAGGTTTGCCATTTGAAAGATAGGATATTCTTATTTGTGCTCTTTCGGTGGATTCCGTGGTTTTTTCTGTAATTTTTTGAGGGAATTGAGGATATATAGTCACAACAGCAGAACCCTGAGGCAAAATGTATTTTATATCCGATGCGGTGGTCCAATTAATATAGCCAGGGATGGCATATTCTACTTTTACATCTCTAAGCTCTCCGCCACCTTTATTGTCTATTACAATTTTTGAAAAAAAATATCTACCATCCAATGCCATTGGATTGGAATAAACTTTGTAAGCTGCGGGCATAACCGCCTGCATAGGCGAAATTTTTACTTCCAATTCCCCTTCGCCTACCAATCTGTCTACTACATTTTTTTGGTTATTACCTTTCCAAATCAACCCTAGGCCACACAAAAGCAAAGCGAGTGGAATAGCCATCCAATACATCATTTTTTGTGGTGATTTGGGTGTTGGTTTCATCACCCGGCTTTTTACTTCAATAGTGCTGGTTTTGGGTGCAACCTCCATCAATTGAGTGGGCATTGGTGGTCTATAGGGTTTGGGATCCAAATCGAAAATAAAGGTAGGTCCATTGACTCCTAATTTAATTTCATCACCTGGTTGTATCAAAACCTTTCCAGTAACTTTCTTTCCATTTACAAAAGTGCCATTACGAGAATTATTATCCACCAGAATAAAGCAGTCATCTGCCTTTTTAATGATTTTGCCGTGTTCCCGACTCACTCCGAGTTCAGTTTCGGGGTCAAACTGAATATCGTTGTTGGTGTCTCGGCCTATGGATAATTCAGGTTTGCTAAAGTCAAACTCTTCGATTTGACTGTTTTTGATACCATTGGTAAAACGGATAACATACTTTTGGGTGGTTTGTGACATGACCTGTAAGTTTATTGTGATCGAATTGAAAATTATTTGCTATTTCTATTCTGGTTTAAACTCATTTATATCCATGCCTGACGTAGGATTAGTTCATCAACAGTTACAAGCTTTTATCGGTATAATTGTTATATTGCTTTCAAGGTAAACAAATTTTTAATGATTCATTGTGTTTCAATCTAATATTTTACAAACATATTTATGGCAGGATTTCTTTACAAAAAAAGAAGTCCTGAAGGATCATCATGACAGATAGCTTATTTTTTTTAATCATGATCGGGTTTTTGATTGGTACAATGGGAACATTGGTGGGAGCCGGAGGCGGATTTTTGCTGGTTCCTTTGTTGCTATTTACACACCCAAATATGCTACCAGAGGAGGTTACAGCAGTATCAATGGCGGTGGTTGCTGCAAATGCCGTTTCTGGAACAGTGGCTTATGCATTTGCGAAAAGAATAGACTATAGGGCAGGATTACTTTTTGGTGCATGTACCGTTCCGGGTTCCATAATTGGCGTTTATCTTGTTGATTATATTTCACTTCATATTTTCAAAGTAGTTTTTGGTATGGTACTTATCCTTCTGGCGGTTTATTTGTTTCGAAAGCAAATTATCCGTGGTGAAAAGAAAAGTCCGCCATCCTTGGTCGTAGGTTTTAATCAGAAAATTTTGATGGATAAAAATGGGGCGACTTATCAATACGCTTATCATACCAAGCTGGGTATTTTGATAAGCGTTCTGGTTGGATTTATTTCCCCAATTTTAGGAATTGGAGGAGGGATCATTCATGTGCCAGCCATGACCGAATGGTTGCAATTTCCGGTTTACGTTGCTACAGCCACTTCACATTTTATTCTGGCCATCATGTCTATGGTTAGTGTGTGCATACATTTTATGGAAGGGAGTTATGATGATCCTGTAACACAAAAAATGTTGTTGGGATTGTGTCTTGGTGTGATACCTGGTGCTCAGCTTGGTGCCTTCATTTCTCATAAAATAAATACCAAAAGCATTATTAAAATATTGGCTATTTGTCTCTTGCTGGTTGGCATTAGAATTATTTTTTAGCTGCAAAATTTACTTATCTTAAAATGCTTATGTCGATATTTGCCACTCAAATTTTAATTTTTTAAAATTCATTCCTCTACTTAGTACATGAAGATTACAATTGGTTTTTCACCTTGTCCAAACGATACTTTTATTTTTGATGCGCTCATCAATGGGAAAATTGATTCAAGTGGCATTGAATTTGAACCTGTGCTGGAAGATGTGGAAACCTTGAACCAATGGGCGTTGGAAGGCAGGTTGGATATTACCAAACTGAGTTTTCCTGCCTGGTTCAAAACTGCAGAAACCTATGATTTATTAAATGCCGGAAGCGCATTGGGGAAAGGAGTGGGACCACTGCTGATTTCCAATTCGGAAAAAATTTATAAAGAAGCGGATGTGAACCAGGCTTCAGTTGCTCTGCCTGGCATTAACACTACAGCTCATCTGCTTTTTGGCTTTGCCTATCCGAAAGCAGAGCAAAAGGTTTTCAAAGTTTTTCATGAAATTGAAGATGCTGTGTTACATGGTGATAACGAACTCGGTGTCATCATTCACGAAAATCGATTCACCTATCAGGTGAGAGGACTGCATAAAGTGTTGGATCTGGGGGCTCATTGGGAACAAAAAATGAAGGTTCCAATTCCGCTAGGTGGCATTGTAATAAAAAAGAAATTAGGGGTTGAGCTGTTTGATAAAGTGAATGAATTAATCAGGCAGAGCCTTCAATATTCTTTTGATCATTATCCTGAAATATCAAATTTTGTAAAACAAAATGCGCAGGAAATGAGTGAAGAAGTGATGCGCCAGCATATCGGCTTATACGTAAACGAATACACCCTTGATCTGGGCGAGGAGGGGAGGACTGCGGTGGCTGTGCTAAAGGAAATATTTGAAAAATTGAGAGGGTAAAGGCTAAATAGCTCCTTCGAAAAGAGGAAGGATAGATTGTTTAAAAACTTGTTTTGTGATGGAATTGGAATATTCTTTAGATTCAATTTGTTTAATCCATTGTATGCCTCTGATTGCATTGGTTAAGAACACTTCATCGGCATTCCACAAGTCTTCAAACCTACTGGGCGATTCTCTTATGTCCGGCCATTGATCTAAAAGCCAGGCACGAAGCACACCGTCCACACAACCTTCGGACAGGGGTGGGGTATAGATCACCTGATTTTTGATCCAGAAAATATTCGCAATACTGCTCTCACATGGATTCTCTTTGAAATTTAGAATCAAACAATCATCATATCCGGTTTGAATAGCAAATCTGGCAGCCTGGCTTAGTAGCAGAGCAGACGATGTTTTGATATTTGAAAGTGAACTGCAATCTTTTTTTGCATCTGAAAAAACAATTAATCTTAAACCTTCTATATTCATAAAAGGCAGGGGACTGATCAATGGCACTACTTCGATGAGATAGCTAAGAACCTGATTTGTCTCATAAAGTCCGCCGTGGCCATTAAAAAAAGAAAGTCGGACTCTTGCTGCTTTGGTGCAATCGTTTTGTTTGCAAAGTTCAAGTATATCCAAAAGAATTTTTTCAAGCGATAGATTTTCAGGTATTGTGTACCCAAGCTGTTTGATTGATTTCTCAATTCTTTTTTGATGATAAGCTATGAGCGGAATGCTGTTGTTGACGATTCTAATTGTTTCGAAAAAACCATCGCCATATCTGTACCCTCGATTCGACGATCTTAAAATCGGTCTGGATTCGTCCAAAAAATTTCCGTTAAAACAAATCAGTGCCATGGGTCTTTGTCGCCTTTAATTAATTTATAATGCCTTTGGTGTCAGCGGTTGCGTACCAGGCAGGCTGTCACGTTTTTTCCAAGCAGTATCGGCATCAATTATTCTCTTTTTCCTGGCAGTTATAGAATCCAGAATCAACTTTAGTTCCTTTGGATGATTTTTATAAAATTCCAGACTATTGTCAAACTGTTTCTTATTTACCTTGTTTATTTTAAGAATATGATCCAGCATCTGATTGCTCACAGCTGCCTGATTGATGGAAGGATTGTTTGGTAAAATATATCCTGTAATATAAGAGCCACCTGCCGACACCTCCCACAAAAGTTTCCCCATTTTTTCTTTCGGTAAGACTTTGTCTTCTTCTCTACCACAGGACAGTAAGAGTATAAGAGCCGCCAATACACTAATTTGTTTCATCATTGCCATGAAAATAATATAAAAAGTTATGCAAATATATTAAGGTGATTTGCTATATAGCTACCTAAATTGTGAAAATTGTGAATAGTTCTTCAATGGGGCGATGGAAATCCTCTAAAATGATCACAAAAAATACTTATTGGCATTTCCTACCAATTCTGATAGTTGGACTTAATCTTATCAAAAACAAAGAAAATGATTCCCTGAAAACAAACTGTATGCTCTTTGATATTTTATTACTTTTGCCCGATGCGAAAATTAAGTATGGAGGAACTTGGGCGCAAGTCTGTTGAGGAGTTTAGAGCTTCCGATAAAATGCCCATAGTGGTTGTACTGGAGAATATACGAAGTGCGTACAATGTGGGTAGCGTTTTTAGAACCAGTGATGCTTTTTTGGTAGAAGCTATTTATGTAACCGGATATTCGGCCAAACCACCGCATAAAGAAATAAAGAAGACAGCCCTTGGAGCTGAAGATTCGGTGAATTGGCAGCATTTTTCCAATGCTCAGGAAGCGATTGAGGATTTGAAAAGCAAGGGGTATAGGGTATATGCCATAGAGCAGGTGGAAAACAGTGTATTTTTGAATAAATTAAATTGGAACGGGAACGATAAATTGGCTCTAGTTTTTGGAAATGAGGTGACAGGAGTGGAGCAAACCACTATTTCAATTTGTGATAACTGTTTGGAAATTCCTCAGTTGGGAATGAAACATTCATTAAATATTGCCACCGCAGCCGGTGTAGTTCTATGGGAAATGGTAAGGCAAAAACTAAATTCGAATTAATAAGTATGACAATCGCAGGTAAATATTTAAATCTTATCAAATTTTCCCATACCATTTTTGCAATGCCATTTGCTTTAATTGGTTTTTTTCTGGGCGTCTTCTGGTACAGTCATTCTTTGCCACAAACCTCCACTGATACCGCTGTTTTGTCAAATAATAATTCTTTTAGCAATTTTTTTTCCACCAACTGGCATTTGTTTGTATTAGTTGTATTATGTATGGTCTTTGCAAGAACTGCAGCCATGGCTTTCAATCGCTATCTGGATCGGCATTTCGATGCTAAAAACCCAAGAACCGCTGTGCGGGAAATTCCGGCAGGTATTCTTAAAGCGGATAGTGTCTTATGGTTTACTATTGTCAATGCAGGTCTTTTTATTCTTTGCACCTGGTTCATTAATGCAATTTGTTTTTTTCTTTCTCCAGTGGCTCTTGCAGTTATTCTGGGATATAGTTACACTAAACGGTTCACTCCTTTGTGTCACCTAGTGCTTGGCTTGGGCCTGTCTCTTGCACCTATTGGTGCTTATCTAGCTGTAACTGGCCAGTTCGATCTGGAGCCTGTTCTTTTTTCGTTTGCCGTGATATTTTGGGTTAGCGGGTTTGATATCATTTACGCCCTACAGGATGATGAGTTTGATAAGACCAATAATTTGTATTCCATTCCATCTGTGTTAGGCAGAAGAAAAGCCTTACGTGTTTCCGAATTGTTGCATCTGCTTAGTGGTATTTGTGTAGTGGTAGTAGGCTTTGTGGGGGAGTTTGGCTGGTTTTATTGGGCAGGAATTTTGGTTTTTGTGGGCATGTTGATCTATCAGCACATTATCGTGAAGCCCAATGACCTTCATCGGGTAAATATAGCTTTTATGACGGCCAATGGCCTTGCTTCGGTAGTCTTCGCTGTGTTGGTGATTTGCGACCTTTTGATAAAAAACAATACGATTAATCCATAAATCCTATGGCTAGGTTACTCAGTATCGACTACGGTCTCAAACGCACAGGCATAGCCGTTTCCGATCCATTTCAGATCATTGCGTCCGGCCTAACTACCGTGGATTCCAAACAACTGATCACGTTCTTAAAAGACTATTTTAAAAAAGAATCAGTTGAAAAAATTATCATTGGTATGCCCAAAAATTGGGACGAATCGGATACCCATGCCACACCGATGGTTCAAAAAATTATCAAAGAGCTAAAGAAACATTTTCCACAAATGCCCATTGAAACAGTTGATGAGCGTTACACATCCAAAATGGCTAAGGATGCCATGCTGGAAATGGGGCTAAAAAAAATGCAGCGACGCAATAAAGCGCTAGTTGATGAAATTGCAGCTACCATCATGTTGCAGGAATTTATGCAGCGATCTGGTTTGTAGGAATTAATAAATCATTCCTAAAATGTAAATTCAAAAATTGTAAATCTTAATTTTCTACTATTTTTGGCAGCTGAATGAAGAAATTAGATTGGTTCATAATAAAACGTCTGCTGGTTACCTTCGTTTTTTGCATGTTACTTTTTACTGTTATAGCCGTAGCAGTAGATAGTAGCGAAAAAACAGATGACTTTGTGAAAACAGGTCTGAGTAACTGGGAAATATTTACCCAATATTATATTGGTTTCATCCCTTTCATCTGGAGTTTGCTTTTTCCATTATTTGTTTTTATCGCTGTTATATTTTTTACCAGTAAAATGGCCATGCGTAGTGAGGTGATTGCTATCCTGGCCAGTGGTGTTTCCTTTAACCGATTTTTGCGCCCCTATATCATCGGTGGTATTTTCCTTGCATCCATTCTTTTTGCAGGAAGGTATTATTTTATTCCCAAGGCCAATGTGATTTACACCACCTTTATGCAGCAAAAATTGGATAAGCATAACCCATTAAAAAACAGACAGGAAACCAGTTGTTACAATTGTATTTTCAAACGGATAGACAGCAACACCTATATTGGTGTAAAGAACTACAATCCGGAAACCAAGACCAGTGGAAGCTTTTTCCTGGATAGGGTAAAAAATGGCAAAGTGGTGTATAATATTCGAGCCGAATCCATACAATGGGACACCACAAGTGGAAAACAAAAATGGCTGGCAAAAAATGTACTAGTTCGAATAGTGGATAGTCTGGGTGAGAAATTGCATCGGTATGATTCGCAGCCTATCAAGTTGAATATGGTTCCATCCGAAATGATAAAGGATGAATATCAAAAGGATAAACTAACCACACCAGAACTGGTGAAATTCATAAAGAGGGAACAGCTTCGCGGTACGGAAGGGCTCAATTCCCTGAAGGTAGAACAACATAAACGAACGGCTACACCAGTTACTGTGATACTCTTAACCTTTATAGGGGCAGTCATCGCTGCCAGAAAAACACGAGGCGGAAGTGGAATTCATTTGGCACTGGGTATTATTATTGCAGCAATATTCATTATTGCAGATCAATTCTCTACAGTCTTTTCAGTCAAGGGAAACTTTCCTCCCGGGTTAGCCGCCTGGCTGCCGAATATATTTTTCTCTCTGGTAGCCTTAAAGTTGTACAAAGACGCACCTAAATAGTAGCCTATTTTCAACCTTAAAATTACAAGCAAAAGATCATTGTTTTCATCCTCCTCACTCTTCAATATTTTGGGGGAAGTTTCATTCATGTGTTTATTGTGAGAGTCAAAGTTCTGAAACCAAATAGTTGAGAGTTTATTATTTATTCCATTTCTATGATGCTCGCCATATTATAATTATTTCAATATTTGTACGCAATCGTTTTCGGAAATTCTTTAGGGTAAAATGTCTAAGATAATTTGCATAAGCACCCACCTTTATTTATCTTTAGCCCGGATGCCTACCAAATAATCAAAAAGAAAATAATATAAGCGATATGGACACGCTAAAGCAAAAGTTTAAAGAACAGGCCGAACACCAGAGTGCAGAAATAAAAGCCATGCTAAAAGAGCATGGCGAAACAATAATTGGTGAAACCAAGTTAGCACAAGTATATCAGGGAATGCGGGGAATGACGGCATTGATAACCGAAACTTCTTTGCTAGATGCACAGGATGGCATACGTTTCAGACGACACTCAATTGATGAATTACGTGATAAACTTCCAAAAGCTCCAGGTGGCCATGAGCCATTGCCAGAGGCATTGTTTTATCTGATGCTGGTTGGCGTAATTCCAACCCAACAAGAAGTTGAAAACCTTACAGCCATTTTACAAAGACGTAGCCATGTCCCCAATTATGTTTTCGACACCATGAGTGCGCTCCCAAAAGAAACCCATCCCATGACCATGTTTGTAGTGGGTATAATGGCCTTACAAGGCGAAAGCAATTTTGCCAAAAAGTATGCCGATGGCATGAACAAGAAAGATTATTGGGAAGCTACTTTCGAAGACACATTGGATCTAATAGCACGTATTCCGCATATTGCTGCTTATGTGTATCGCAGAAAATACAAAGGTGGTAAAGCATTACAGCCCGATGGCATGTTGGACTGGGCTGGAAACTTTGCACACATGCTTGGGTACGATAATGAAGAGTTTAAAGAACTCATGCGTTTATATATGGTGATTCATGCGGATCACGAAGGTGGTAATGTGTCAGCCCACACTACCCACTTGGTAGGCTCTGCTCTTAGCGATCCTTATCTGAGTTATGCCGCCGGAATGAATGGTCTAGCTGGACCATTGCATGGACTGGCTAATCAGGAAGTGATAAAATGGATTTTTGAAATGCAGGAAGAACTTCAAACCGAAGATCCAACGGCAGAACAGATAAAAGTCTATGTGGAAAAAACATTAGCAGAAGGAAAAGTGGTGCCCGGATATGGACACGCCGTATTGCGTAAAACCGACCCTCGGTTTTCTGCCCAAATGGATTTTGGCAAAAAGCACATGGCGGATGATAAACTTGTAAATACTGTTTGGAGAATTTATGAAACAGTGCCTCCAATTTTGCAATCACTAGGCAAGGTAAAAAACCCATGGCCAAATGTGGATGCACATAGTGGCGCATTGTTGGTGCATTATGGCATGAAAGAGTATGATTATTACACGGTACTTTTTGCTGTTAGCCGGGCTTTAGGAGTATTATCTAGTCTATGTTGGGACAGGGCATTGGGTATGCCTTTGGAAAGACCAAAATCTGTAACAACTGCTGCTGTGAAACGCTGGTTAAATAAGGAAGTGGAAAATTTGGGAGATTAATACTGCATCGTTGATGAATTTTTAGTAATTTACTATTGTTATTTTTAAATGATTCTTCAGGTATTTAGGATTATAGATTAGTTTTATATCAGTATTTAAACCACTTTATTTTAATTTAAATAGTTTAATCATGAAAAATCGGGACAAGATATTATTAGGCATTTTAGGTGCCGCAGCAGCTGGAGTAGCCATCGGTTTATTATTCTACACCGACGAAGGGAAAAAAACCAGAAAAAAAATTAAGAATACTACTCATGACTGGGCCGATTCTCTGGGTAGCCTGATAGAATCTGGTAAAGAAAATTTATCAGACATTTCTAATAAAGCTTTTGAAAAAGCCAAGAACAAATTTAAAAGAACAAAGAATCAGACGCAGGATGCTTATAACGATCTGTCCGATGATTATCAAAATTAGATAGAACTAAGTTAAACTTAGTGCCAAAGGTTGCTGGAGTATTTCTTCATAAATTGTGTTACAATAATTATGGTTAAATAAATTTGGCAACTTTTTTATTAATACTTTAATGAATCTGGTATGTTTGAAATAAAAGATAAAGTAGAAGATATAGTAAATAATGTGGAAGCGATTGCCAATACTTATTACCAGTTATCAGTGGTGAAAGTAGCGGATAAAGGAAGTAATGTGGGGGCATCATTAATAATTGTGATGTTCTTATTTGGATTGTTTTTATTCGCGCTGCTTTTTGCCTGCCTGGGTATAAGTTGGTGGGTTGGAGAAAGATTGCAAAATCAGACTTTGGGCTTTTTTATTGTTTCCGGAGGTTTGTTTATATTATTAACTGTTGTGGCTTTGTTGAGCGGAAAAGTGATCATACCCTTTATAAGAAATATTATTATCAAAAAAATATATGGCTAAATCAGACATAAATAATCTTGAAGAATTATTGCAGGAAAAGGATCGACTAAGAGATGTATTAAAAAAAAGAAAAGCGGGCATCAATCATTCTTTTGAGGCTTTAAAAGAAGAGATCAATCCATTTTCCAGTGTGCAAAAATCGGCTGGTGCCATGCTTCAAACCAACGGTGCTAACCCTATTATAAAAATTGGAATAAACAAAGCCACTGAATGGTTATTAGGAAAAGTACTTTTGAAAAAAGCAGGTTGGCTGCCGCGCATAGTAGTACCATATATTGTGAAGGAAACCACCTCCAGATTAGTAGGTCATAAACCGGATAAGCGTATTGCAACAATTCTTCGAAATGCAGCCAAAGGCATTCGAAATTTTAATTTTCCAGAACTATCTGATCAGAAAAAAGAGAATAATAAATAATAGCTTCCTTTTTATTGGATAAATAAATTGATTCCATTATTTTCGCTCACCAAAAAAAATGGGGGATTAGCTCAGCTGGCTAGAGCGCTTGCATGGCATGCAAGAGGTCGTCGGTTCGACTCCGATATCCTCCACCAAAAAAAGACTCGCATTTTTGTGCGGGTTTTTTTTTGTCATTTACTTTTGCAATTGATCCTCAATCTATTTGAATCAGAAATTGAGCATTTAAGCCTTCAAGAAAAATGGAGGCAATAGTACCGTCTGGCCTTTTTTCAAAAATGTTTGCGTAGCAATACGATGAATAGGGCTTCAAGGGCATTTTTTTTGGATAAGCTAGAAAATAATCAACCTAATACTTCTCACAACTGGATACATCCAAGTCTTTCTGCTTCATCTCAAAAACAGGATTTCTACATTTCAATTCATTTTTTCTACACTTGACTTTCATAAACTTTTTATCGCTTGGCTGGCTATGCATCTTTGATATATAAAATCAAAAGTCAATGAATAATAAAAAAGCCACAATAGGTGAAAAATGTGATCCAAATGCTTTTTCCTATTCCCGAAAATTCAATCAAAAAACATTAAACGCCATTTTTATGAAAAAAAGAATCTTTCTGCTGGTACTTTCAGTTGTTTTTTGTTTTTCCTTTCTTTCTGCCCAGCAAGTGCAGGAAAATATGTGGGTGCCAAATGGAAATGTTCGTAGCATTCAAAATGTTTCCAATACCATTTATGTTGGAGGAGAATTTGATTTTTGGGGGTACAATACACCTAACGCAGCAGCAATCAATAATGCTACAGCCTTGCCAGACTTGAATTTCCTAAAACCAGATGGCCCGGTGCTCACGATTGTGCCCACTGGTACAGGAGGATGGTTTATTGGTGGAAATTTCACTGAAGTAGGCGGAGTACCAAGAAACAGGCTGGCTCGCATAAATGCTGATGGTAGTTTACATAGCTGGAATCCTGGTGCAGGCAATTTAGTCAATACAATGGTTGTTGATGGTGGTGTAGTGTATGTTGGTGGTGGTTTTAATAATGTAGGTGGTCAGCCAAGAAATGGAATAGCTGCTATAAATGCAATGACCGGAGCGGTGGAAGTGTTCAATCCGGGGGCAACTGGTGGGTCGGTCAATGCAATGATTATTTACAACAATACTTTGTATGTGGGCGGAGGTTTTAACAATGTTGGTGGACAAGCCAGGGTAGGTGGTGCCGCAATAGATTTAAACACTTCGACTGTTACTGGTTGGAATCCAAATACATTAGCGGGAGCTATCAACACAATGTTTGCATCAGGTGGGCTTATTTATACAGGGGGTAATTTTAGTTCTATTGGCGGTCAGTCCAGAAGCAATATTGCCGCATTAGATCCTGGAACTGGTGTCCCTACCAGTTGGAATCCAATTAGTGGTGGTATTGTTCGATCTATTATAGTGGATGGTTCTACAGTGTATGCTGGAGGCAGCTTCACTCTTATTGGTGGATTGGCCCGTAACCGTATTGCAGCCTTAAACACTGCCAATAACAGTGCTACGGCCTGGAACCCAAATTCAGATGGTACTGTCTATTCTTTGTTATTAAGTGGTACTACCATTTATGCAGGTGGTGAGTTTGAAAACATAGGCGGACAGGCAAGGAGAAATATTGCCCAGATGAACAAAGCAAACAGCAATGCCACAAGCTGGAACCCCGGTGCTGGGGGACGGGTTCAGGCTATATCAGTTATTTTGAATACAGTCTATATTGGCGGCAATTTTATTAATGCCTGCGGTGTAGTTAGAAATAATATTGCTGCATTAGATGCGACCTCAGGCCAAGCTACTGCCTGGAATCCAAATGCTGATGGAGGCGTTGAGATAATTCGAATTGATGGATCAAAAGTATATGTAGGAGGAAATTTCTCTTCAATGGGAGGCGTCGGTAAAAACTTTCTAGCCAGGCTGAATACTGGAAATAATACTGTGGATAGCTGGAACCCCAATCCAAGCGCACCCATTAGTGCAATGAAAATTGTAGGGAACAGTTTATATGTGGGTGGTGGTTTTACTACAATTGGCGGACAAACCAGAAAAGGGATAGCAAGATATGGAACACTCATAGACAATTTGAGTATTTGGAACCCTGATATTACAGGTGCTGTTGAGACAATTGAGGTTGTAGGAAATACAGTTTATGTGGGTGGAAATTTTACGCAAATAGGGGGCGTTTCAAGAAGCAAAATTGGAGCCATTGAAGCTGTTTCTGGCAATGCCACTTCTTGGAATCCGAATGCTGATGGCACAGTTTATGAAATAAAAATAAATGGGAGCATAGCTTATGTGGGTGGGTTTTTCAACAATATTGGGGGTCAGGTCCGAAATGCAATAGCTGCTATAAATACAGGAAATAATAATGCTACCGCATGGAATCCATTTGCTCCTACTACTGTATCTGGAATGGCAATTGCAGGTGGGTTAGTTTATGCTGGTGGTACTTTCACACAAATAGGAGGGCAACCCAGAAATTATCTAGGATCAGTGGACCCTAGTACCGGAAATGCCACTAGCTGGAATGCCGGAGCTGGAGCAAATGGTTTTGTCAAGGAAGTTTCTGTTTATGGAAGCACCATTTATGTTGGCGGTAATTTTCAAAAGTTTGGTGGAAAGTGCAGAGCATTTTTCCTGGCTCTGTCTGATCAGCCTTTGCCTGTAAGTTTTGGTGCTATCAATGCTTCCATTTCCAATAACAAACTTTTGGTTTCCTGGTCCACGCTCAAAGAAACCAATAACAGTCATTTCGATATTGAAGCTTCAAAAGATGGCAACAACTTTACAAAAATTGCTACTGTATCTTCAAAGGCTAATAATGGCAACTCTTCCTCTCCACTAAACTACGAGGCTTCTGTATCCTTGCAGGAAGTGGCCATCATGGGTGCTATTGGTCTCTTGGCACTGCTGTTTCCTTTTGCAGGCAGAAAAAAACACAGATGTTTGATGGGTGGTTTGATGATTACAGGATTTATTGCATTGAGCATTTCTGGTTGCCGCAAAAACGAAATTATCAGCAACTCATCCACACAAAAAATTTACATCCGTGTAGTACAAAATGATATAGATGGAAATAAATCCTACTCCAAAGTAGTTATTGCAGAAGTAAGATAGGAGTGTCCTATTCAATAGAAGCTCATTTTTGTAACCATTGATCTTCCATAAATTTCCGAAACGGAAATATTCCATTCAAGAAACCTACAAAGGGCTTCGATAGCCCTTTGTTTGAACATTCTAAGTATATTGCAATGCATAAAAAATTGCAGCAACTTGTTTACCAATCGCATCACACATTTATTTAAAATTCAATATCCTATCATTCAGGCAGGCATGGTTTGGGCCAGCGGTTGGAGATTGGCTGCTGCGGTCAGCAATGCCGGTGGTCTGGGTGTCATTGGTGCAGGTTCCATGAGCCGAGATATTTTGAGAGTACATATTCAAAAATTAAGAGCGGTTTGTGATAAACCATTTGCTGTCAATATTCCTTTACTCTATCGTCTATTAGATCAGCACATACAAGTGATATTTGAAGAAAAAGTACCGATCGTTTTTACTAGTGCCGGAAATCCAAAAACGTTTACACCGGTCTTGAAAGCAGCAGAGATAAAAGTGGTGCATGTGGTTAGCAGTAGCAGGTTTGCTATCAAGGCCGAGGAAGCTGGATGCGATGCGGTGGTGGCCGAAGGATTTGAAGCCGGTGGCCATAATGGGAGGGAGGAAACCACGACCATGGTGCTTGTTCCTTTAGTAAAAAAATCCGTTTCAATTCCGGTTATTGCCGCAGGCGGAATAGCCACCGGGAGTCAGATGCTGGCAGCCTTTGCCTTAGGCGCCGAGGCTGTGCAAATGGGCACCCGATTTGTTTTGAGCGAAGAATGTTCGTCGCATATTAATTTCAAAAACCTGATCCAAAAAGCTGGCGAGGGCGATACTCAACTTTCCTTAAAACAATTGACGCCTGTGAGGTTATTGAAAAATGAGTTTTTCCATAAAGTGGCTGAGGCTGAAAATAGAGCTGCCACAGTAGCAGAATTGTCTGAACTTTTAGGCAAAGGGCGCGCCAGAAAAGGAATGTTTGATGGCGAACTGGATGAAGGTGAACTTGAAATTGGGCAAATATCTGCACTCCTTGATCAACTATTACCAGCCGCTGATATTGTAAATATGGTTTGGGAAGAGTTTGAATATGCTAGAAAAAAAATATTGGATTTAAATTAGATGTTGGCCAAAAGATATTTTCTCCATTTCTGAGGTCTATTTAGACAAATCTTTTAAATAGATATTTCTGAAATCAATCGGTTGCCCTTCGCTTTGTAAGGCGATAAACCCACTTTTTAGAGCTGTCCCATCTATCTTTTGTTTAGGATCAAAACGATTGGCAACACCGCCTCCAACCATCGGTTTGGAATATTGCAATACGGTATCACCCTCAATGATATGTGTGATTAAGGAATCGCCCAACACGATCAATTCCGCTTTCACCCATCTGCCTGGTGGATAGGTTTTGGAGGAAGAGCTCAGGCAATGGCCATCATACAATTTACCTTGATAAAAAATATCAGTACCAGGCGAACACATATTGCCCGTAGGGCGAGGCTTTCCATCTGGCAGTCCTGCCAGAAACTGCATCTCTACCGAGATTGGCCAATCTTGTTCTTTGGGCATGGTGTGCGGATCTTGGGAATGAAACATCACCCCACTATTTAGAATGGTGTAGGAGGGCGCATCTTTTCTCCATTCTCCTGTAAACCGATATTCCAACTTTAGATGATATTTTGAAAAGGGCGTTTTATAATACAAATGACCATATTGCTCATTAAATTGTTCATATTGATCATACCGAATTTTAATGATTCCATCCTCTACCCGAAAGGTGTTTCCATAGTTTTCTCCTGTATTATGATGATGAATTTTTACATACCAGTCATTAAGATTTTTTCCATTAAAAAGTGCCATCCATTCAGATTTACCTGAACCTTGGTTTGGTATTTTTGAAGAGCAGGAAGCCAGAACAAAAAAAGCCAAACAAATTAATAAAGCACCTAATCTGTTATTCATTATTTATATTTTTTTGGGAAGATAATATTTTATATTGATTGGTATAAGGCATTTTGTAATAGTGCCAAATCCTTTGTAAATATTATATTCGTAAAAATTTATTACATGCTAAAGAAGTATAAATTAATTGCTTTGTCCATTTTGTTTTTTTCTATACAAATGCAGGCGCAGGAAAATTACAAGGCATCGTCGGAAATCCTACAGGCGAGAACAGCCTTTCAGGATATGAAGTTTGGAATGTTTGTGCATTGGGGCATTTTTAGTATTCCAGGTTCCGGGGAATGGGTGATGAATAATCGTAAAATAAGAGTGCAGGAGTATACTCATCTGAAAGATTTTTATAACCCCGTAGCTTATAATCCCAAACAATGGGTGTCGATGGCAAAAGCCGCTGGTATGAAATATATCACTTTTGTAACACGCCATCATGATGGATTTAGCAATTGGGATACAAAGATGTCCGATTGGAAAATCACCAACACGCCCTACAAAAAAGACGTGCTGAAAATGCTGGCCGATGAGTGCAGAAAACAGGATATTAAACTTTGTTTATACTATTCCCTGTTGGATTGGACCCGTGAAGATTATCCTTGGCGAACTGGACGCACTGGGCAGTTCAGCGGCAGAACAGGCAAAGGAGATTACAATAGCTATTTGCAGTTCATGAAAGGGCAGCTTACAGAATTGCTGACCAATTATGGCGAGATAGGAGCCATTTGGTTTGATGGTCATTGGGATCAAACCAATGCGGAAGGACATCAGGATCTTGTGTCCAGAATAGATTGGAAATACGATGAGATCTATTCTCTAATTCATCAGCTACAACCACAATGTATGATAGGGAACAATCATCATCAAACCCCCTTTCCTGGCGAAGATTTTCAAATGTTTGAACGCGACTTGCCTGGTGAAAATAGTGCTGGCCTGAGTTTTCAGATAGCATCTGATAATCTGCCATTAGAAACCTGCGAAACCATGAACGGATCCTGGGGCTTTGATCTGGCAGACCATAAGTATAAAAGTGCTAAAACTATTATCAGATATTTGGTGGGAGCAGCAGGACGCAATGCCAATCTGCTATTGAATATCGGCCCAATGCCCAATGGAGCCATTCAACAGGAGTTTCTCGATACCCTGTACACCACTGGAGACTGGCTCAACAAATATGGGCAATCGATCTATGGCACGAGAGGGGCAGTAATGGCACCACAGAAATGGGGGCTGATAACAGCCAATGAAAAGGCTTATTACATACATATTCTACAAACAGACTCTATCGACATGATTGAGCTGCCTTTACCAGAAAAAAAGTTGAAAGCAACTGCCTTAAATGATGGGAGTGAAGTGAAATTAAGACGTCTAAAAAACAATTGGCAGCTACTGATTCCTCAGGCTGCCAAAAATGAAAAAATTGATTACATCATTGAAATTAAAAAGTAAAACAGCGGCGGGCTATACATTGAAACTGATACACTCTTTCAATTCTTTTTCAGTGTATGCCAGCCCATATTGTTTTAGAACATCATCTGGTATGCCGTTCCATTTGTTTGGAGCGTTTCCTGCATAGCCAAGATCTTTTATGCCCATTTCGGAAGTATAAAAACCTGTACAGGCAAGATTACGCATCAGCGAAAAGAAAGAAACCCCCGGAGACAGTTCGGGTTTATCTTTTGCACGGTCTGGATAGGCAATCGAATCTACTATTTTTATTTGCTGACCGCTATCACAATCCTTGAAGGCTTTTTCAAATTGATTCAGGCATTGCATGTCCACCCATCTTAGTCCACCTCTCATTGGAGTTTGCAACTGAGGTTGGTCTTTCACCGTGAATTCTATAAATTCTGCTACCTTGGCATCTGTGGCACTGCCGCTAAATTCATCTCTGGGAATTAGGATTTCTGCCAGCATCACCAAGGTTTCCATTTCATGCTTTGAGAAAAATTTGGATAGTTTGGCTACCTCATCTTCCCGTTGCTCTTCTTCGGCATACCTATGTACCGGATATTTTTCTTTATGGGGAATAACTTTATCAACTACTTTTTTTTCAACTGGCTTGCAACCAACGGCCATCGCTCCACTCGCCAGAGCAGAGGCGGCAATAAACTTTAATGACTCTCGACGTTTCATTTTAATGACTTTATTTCAGGTATTGAATGCTTTAATGCTGATCTATAAATTATCTATCCTAAGTTTTCGAAAATGCAAATTGAATAAGCCAAGTTACACTACAAATTTTGCTTTTTCATTTCATCAATAATATATTCACTCGCTCTCATGCTAAGGGCCAAAATTGTCCAGGTGATATTTTTGTTGGCTTGTGAAGTGAACTGACTGCCATCTACACAAAACAGGTTTTTGCAATCATGCGCCTGGCTCCATTTGTTCAGTGCGGAAGATTTGGGATCATCCCCCATGCGAGCAGTGCCTGCCTCATGGATAATTAAACCGGGTTTATCAAGTCCCCAGTTGTTTTCAGGACCAGCATTGCCGCCATAAGTAATAACGGCTCCCATATTGTGCATGATTTCTTTAAACGTTTCCACCATGTGTTTGGCTTGTTTTATTTCATAATCACTTTGGACTACATTAAACTTTAGCACCGGAATTCCAAATTTGTCCACCACCTTCGGATCTATTTCGCATTTGTTATGTTCGAAGGCCACTGCCTCACCTCGACCGCCCATTCCCACACTAGCGCCATAAAAATATCGCTGATCCTCTTTCAGTGATTTGCCATACCCACCGGCTTCTTTCTTTTTTCCATTCACCTCATGTTTTCCATTCATGGATTCCACACCCATGCCAAAACCATAAGATGGTTGTCCAAAGCCACCCCAATACTCAATATGATACCCACGTGGGAAATCTAATTTTTTATCATCGCCCCACCAGGGAGTGTATACGTGCATTCCCCCCACGCCATCTTCATTATACCTCTTTCTTCCAAATAACTCTGGCAGATATCCTCCCAAAGACACACCTGTGCTATCCTGAAGATATTTGCCCACCACATTGCTCTTATTGGCCAATCCGTTTGGATGTCTTTTTGATTTTGAATTCAACAATAGTCTTGCTGTTTCACAAGCACTGGCAGCCAGAATCACTACGCGACCTTCCACCTGATACTCCAACATATCATCCTTGTTCACATAAGACACCCCTGTTGCTTTTCCTTCAATATCGGTGAGTACCTCTCTGGCCATTGCGTTGGCAATTACCTCCAACTTGCCCGTTTTCATGGCCGGATAAATCAACACATTGGAGGACGAAAAATCTGCCTTGGCCATACTACAGTTCCTACCGCATTGGGCACAAAAAAAGCATGAGCCACGATCACTATTGATAGGTTGGGTGAGAATAGACAGTCTGGATGGGATAACCGGCAAACCGGCTTTTTGAGCCCCCTTCTTCAAAAAAAGTTCATGCAGCCTAGGTTTGGGTGGAGGAAGAAAGATTCCATCAGGTTCATTGGGCATATTTTCAATAGTACCAAAAATGCCTATAAGCTTGTCCACCTTATCATAGTAAGGCTTTATATCATCATAACTAATGGGCCAGTCGGCACCTACACCATCGTGGCTATATCCCTTAAAATCTCTTGGGCCAAAGCGAAGAGAAATTCGCCCCCAGTGATTGGTTCGTCCTCCTAGCATTCTGGCACGAAACCATTCCCATTCTGTTCCGGATTCTTTGGTATAAGGTTCTCCATCAAGCTCCCATCCGCCATAGCATGCATCCAGGTCGCCAAATGGCCGATATTTTGTAGATCTTCCACGCCGTGGAGATTCCCATGGATTTTTTAATTGATATATTTCTTTTTGCGGATGATACATAGGACCTGCTTCCAACATACACACACTCAAACCGGCATTTGCCAGCACATAGGCCGCCATGCCTCCTCCAGCTCCTGAGCCTACTATTACTACATCATATTTTTTTGATTGTTTCTTTATTTGAAAGTCTGGCATATCGCTCAACATTTATGTTATTGAAAATTCAATGTACAATATTAATGTAGAATTTACAAAATAGAATTTGCTATTTTTGGCAAACTGGCCAAAATCACTAAACTTTGGAATTCAAAGGATTGTTTATGCGGTACCGGTTACCCTCCACTTTTATTTTGTTGCTTTTGCTTGGAGTTGGGATCCTGGCCTACTTTCTCGGAAAAAAAAATGCTTCAAAATCTATAGAAAATATTGTACTGAACAATGTTTTTGTGCAGCAAATAGCAGAACTTTCTTCCTTGGAAGTAAGAGGAAGTACCAGCGTTAAAAGTAGCAATATTGCTAATGATGGAAGTTTGACAGACGCTATTAAAAAAATATTTTTAGAAAAAACGGTAAATATTTCTATACCCTATGTGGCTAAATATGGTGTGGATTTGAATAAACAAAAGATCAATATTGAGGAAAAAAATAAACAGATATTTATCGTTTTACCAGAACCGGAATTGTTGAGTTATGAATTGGTGTTAGATAAAGGGGTTGCGAATTCCAGTGTAGGTTTGTTGAATGCCTCTGACGAAAAATCCTATAGTGAGTTGATGCAAAAATTATATACACAGTCCAGAGAACAACTGGATAGGAATAGTATTTATAAAGAAAAGACAAAGGAAAAAATCAAAAAAATTTTGACCGACTATTATGCACAGTTAGACCTGAAGGTAGATATTACATTTAGTAAGGATCTGAAAAGTAAAGTTTTGAAAGATCCATTACCATAAATTTATTTAAAACTAAACAGTGTAAATATTCAAAATACAATAAAAAAAAATGAAAAAGAATCTCTCAAATTCGCGAAGAAACTTTCTAAGGAATGCCGCGGTAATAGGAGCAGGTGTCACTATTGTGCCCAGGCATGTACTCGGTAAGGGTTTTGTAGCCCCCAGTGACAAACTGAATATTGCCGGTATTGGAGTAGGAGGCAAAGGCACCAGTGATCTGTATGAATTTGCCTTTATGAAATCTCCTAATAAGGATCTAAAAGGCAACTATCCGTACATCAGAAATGAGCGAGTGAATATCGTAGCACTTTGTGATGTGGATGACAGAGAAGCAAAAACATCCAGAGAAAGATTTCCTAAAGCCAATTACTACAAAGACTTTAGAGAAATGCTGGAAAAAGAGAAAAATAATATTGATGCCTGTAGTATCAGTACTCCCGATCATACTCATGGGGTGGCTACATTGGCCGCTATGCAACTGGGTAAACACGTGTACACCCAAAAGCCACTGACTCATGATATTTATGAAGCACGTATTCTGACTCAGGCCGCAAAGAAATACAAGGTGGTTACCCAAATGGGAAATCAGGGAGCGTCTGGTGATGGAGTACGCCGTACAAAAGAAATAGTTAAGTCTGGATTGATAGGTGATGTTTACGAGGTTCATGCCTGGACCAATCGTCCGATATGGCCACAAGGTGTTCCTAAGCCTACTGGTAAACACGATATTCCCAAAGAATTGGACTGGAATCTTTGGCAGGGTACAGCAAAATTAGATGATTATAACCCTGCTTATGTACCCTTCAACTGGCGTGGGTTCTGGGCCTATGGCACAGGAGCTTTAGGCGATATGGCTTGCCATGTGATGGATCCAATTTATCGGATCCTACCCATTTTATATCCTGAATCGGCAGAGTGTTGCATCACCGATCAATGGACGGGGATGAATCAGGAAGCCAACTTCAATGCCAGCTGTCCTATGTCTTCCATTATTCACCTGGTTTATCCAAGAACCGATAATAAGGGAAAAATAAAAGTGTCCTGGTATGATGGTGGTTTGATGCCACAACGTCCGGACGAATTGCTTCCTGATGAACCTATGGGTAACTGGGATGGAGGTTGTTTGTTCATTGGAACAAAAGGGAAATTATTGATGGATTGTTATGGAATGAATCCAAGATTATTGCCTACCAAATTGATGAAGACAACCAAGTTGCCAAAAGAAACTATCAAGCGTGTACCAGGTGGCATGGGGGGGCATTATCAACAATGGGTGAATGCCTGCTTTGCAGGTTATGGCAATGCGGAAGTTAGTTCTCCATTTGAATATGCGGGTCCTTTTACAGAAAGCATATTAATGGGTAATCTTGCTATAAGAAGTGCGATGTATCTGGATCCAAAAATATCTGGTTGGGGAAAAACCAAATATGTAGGCAGGAAGAAACTTTTGTGGGATGCTGCAAATATGCGCGTTACCAACTTTGATGCTGCCAACGAATTTGTAAAAAGAGAATATAGGGATGGCTGGAATTTGACCTTATAGGTTACAATCAGTATTCACATAATAAACCAAGATCTGTACATATACCAAGCCGGAGCATAGCTCTGGCTTTTTTTTAAAATGTTCCAAATCTAAAAAATGAAATAAAAAAAACCATTCAAAAATTGAATGGCTTAATTAGGCGTCATCTTGAACTAACCGGTTGGCTTTCGGCAAGAATATCCGGTTGATTCATCAGCGAAATTCTTTTTCCTATCGGAAGGTCAAGATGACAATATTTTTAGGAACTAAAATTCTTTTGCTCTTAAAAAAAACGAAAATCTGAAAGCTTTGTTATGAGTTCGTTGATATTGTATTGTTAATACTTATTTTCCCAACATTAGTTTTCTCAAATTCAACAGGCCATATCTCATTCTCCCCAATGCGGTATTGATACTGCACCCTGTAATTTCGGCGATTTCTTTAAAGCTAAGATTGGCAAAATGTCTTAGTATAATAACTTCCCTTTGTTCTTCGGGCAGTTGTTCTAGTAAGTCTTTGGCTTTACCTAAACTTTGAACTTTGATAATCTTATCTTCTGCATTTTGCTCTGTACAGTTAATGGTATCTAATACTTCATGATTGGTATGATTCTTTGCAAACGGAAAACGTTTTAGTTTTCTAAAATAATCTACGCAAAGATTGTGGGCAATACGCATAGCCCAAGGAAGAAACTTGCCCTCTTCCTTGTATTTGCCACTTTTTAGTGTCTCTATTATCTTTATGAAAACATCCTGAGAAATATCCTCAGCATGATACTTATCCTTTACAATATACATAATGGTACTAAACAACTTGTCCTTGTATCTTTCCAACAAAGAGTCAAGGGCTGTTTCGTGACCATTTGTAAACAAATGTATTAGTTCGTTATCGCTTTTTTTAACAAGTGTAGTCATTACGTCTCTTAAGAAAAATTGATAAATAGTCTATTTTCTCCTCATGTTCTTTTCTAACTCTGGTTTCAACCTCTTCCGAACAGAACAAAGCACCTAAAAAAAAAATCAAATTAGTTAAAATATTTGTTAAAACTAAAAATCGCATTGTCTAATCGATTGATTTACACATGACAATTTTTACAATTAAGTACCTTTTCGTCTTTTTTGTTTGTCAAATACATTTTGAAATCCCACTTTCTAGAAGAACAAAATTGCCTGTACATTTGTAGGTTTAAGTGGTAATCTAAGTAATTTAGCGAACAATGAATGCAATTTCGACGAATA
Source organism: Niabella sp. (assembly GCA_035434405.1). Lineage (GTDB taxonomy): Bacteria > Bacteroidota > Bacteroidia > Chitinophagales > Chitinophagaceae > Niabella. The sequence continues at coordinate 128,884 of DAORWU010000009.1, forward strand.
AAATCGAGTCCATACAAGTACACGGAGCCAGGGTGCATAATTTGAAGAATGTGACGGTTAATTTTCCCCGTAATAAGCTAATTGTGGTCACTGGCGTTTCTGGCTCTGGAAAATCGTCTCTAACCATTGATACTGTATATGCAGAAGGGCAACGAAAATATGCTGAAAGTCTTAGTGCTTATGCGCGACAGTTTCTCAACAGAATGAACAAGCCAGATGTAGATTATATCAAGGGATTAAGCCCAGCCATCGCCATAGAACAAAAGGTAATAACCCGCACCCCTAGAAGTACAGTGGGAACAATGACGGAGATTTATGATTATTTGCGATTGCTATTTGCCAGAGCAGGCAATACTATATCACCTATTTCGGGAAAAGAAGTAAAGAAAGATGACGTAGCGGATGTTATTGATGTGATCCAAAATCTTAAAGCAGGTGACAAAGTTTTTATCCTAACTAAATTCTTACAACAAAAAAACAGAGACACCAAAGAAGAGCTGAATATTCTGCTGCAAAAAGGGTTCAGCCGATTGGCTTTTGAATCTAAGCATTCAGAGGAAGGTATGATGGTGAAAAGGATTGAAGATCTGCTTGACCAAAACGAAGTCGAAAGCAAGCGATTGTTTTCATCGGACAAAGTTTTTGTTTTAATAGACAGGATAATCGTTAAAGACATTGATGATGGTGGTTTTGATGAGGATGATATTCATCGGCTGGGTGATTCTATTGGGACGGCCTTTTATGAAGGAATGGGAGATGTGTATGTAGAAGTGATTCCTGAAACCGGCAGAAAAAAACTATTACATTTTTGTAATCGATACGAGTTGGATGGATTGGTATTTGAGGAACCTCAGCCAAATCTGTTTTCCTTCAATAATCCATTAGGTGCTTGCCCTACCTGTGAAGGTTTTAGTCTGGTATTGGGCATTGACCCAGATCTCGTCATTCCTGATAAAAGATTGAGTGTATTTGAAGGTGCAGTGGCTCCCTGGAAAGGGGAGAAGCTGGGTCAGTGGAAGGAGCTTTTTATAAAGAAAGCTTCTAAAGAAGGATTTCCGATTCATAAATCAATCGCCGATTTATCAAAAGAGCATTATAATTTCTTGTGGAAATGTGCTGGGGGGATCAATGATTTCTTTAAGGAGGTAGAACAGAATTTATATAAAGTGCAATACCGGGTATTATTGAGTCGCTACAGAGGCAGAACCACCTGTCCAGATTGCAATGGATACCGTTTAAAAAAGGAAGCTTTATATATTCAGGTTGGAGGAAGAAATATTGGTGAGCTTAGTGAAATGCAAGCTAAAGATCTGAAAGAATGGTTTGGAAAACTAAAGTTGTCTCACCATAAACAGGAAATTGCAAAACGAGTTTTAATTGAGATCAACAATCGACTGGATACATTAGTAAAAGTTGGTTTAGGCTATTTGTCTATAAACAGGGTAGCCAATACCTTAAGTGGAGGCGAAAGTCAGCGAATACAGCTTACCCGCAGCCTGGGAAGTAATCTGACAAACTCTTTATATATCCTTGATGAGCCCTCCATAGGCCTGCATTCCAGAGATACCGACAACCTGATAAAAGTGCTAAAAGAACTTAGGGATTTGGACAATACGGTCATTGTAGTGGAACACGACAGCATGATGATGGAGCAGGCAGATCATATTATTGACATGGGGCCATTGGCTTCCTATCTGGGTGGCGAAGTGGTGGCCGAAGGGGATTATCAAAGCATTATCAACAATCCAGAAAGTCTAACTGGGAAATATCTGAATGGCAGTTTTTCTATAACACCTCCGATAAATCCAAGAAAATGGAATAGGTCGCTGGTAGTAGAAGGAGCCAGACAAAATAATCTAAAAGACATCACCGTTTCTTTTCCTTTGAATGTGCTTACCGTTGTAAGTGGAGTGAGTGGTAGTGGAAAAACAACTTTAGTCAAACAAATACTTTATCCGGCATTACAAAAGTTGAAAGGAGAGTTTAGTGGCGAAAAGATTGGTTTTCACAAGTCGATAAGCGGAGACCTGGAAAGTATTCAGCAAATTGAAATGATTGATCAAAATCCGATTGGAAAATCATCACGCAGCAACCCGGTTACCTATATCAAAGCTTATGATGAAATTAGAGACTTGTATGCAAAACAACCATTAAGTAAGATGCGTGGATTTTTGCCAAAACATTTTTCTTTTAATGTAGATGGCGGTCGATGCGATACGTGCAAAGGCGAAGGAGAACAAGTGGTGGAGATGCAGTTCTTAGCAGATGTTCATTTGATCTGCGAAAGCTGTGGTGGAAAAAGGTTTAAGGAAGAAATCCTTGATATAAAATATAAAGACAAAAATATTCATGACGTGTTGGAGATGAGTGTAGATGAATCCATCGACTTTTTTAGTGATGATAGAAAATTGGCAGATGCCCTACAACCTTTGAGTGATGTGGGTTTGGGCTATGTCAAATTGGGTCAATCATCAGACACACTTTCTGGTGGCGAGGCTCAACGAGTAAAACTGGCTTCCTTTCTGGGCAAAAGCAGAACATCCAATAAAGTCTTATTTATTTTTGATGAGCCTACCACCGGATTGCATTTTCATGATATAAAAAAACTCTTGGCATCCTTCAATGCACTCATAGAGCAAGGCCATTCCATCATTGTCATTGAACACAATATAGATGTCATAAAATGTGCAGACTGGCTCATAGAACTGGGACCTGATGCGGGAGACGCAGGTGGGGAACTTTTATTTGCCGGCAAACCAATTGATATAAAAAAAATCAAAAACAGTTTCACGGCAAAATATTTATAGCAGAAATTCATAATCTACGTTTGGAAAATGCATTTAGGAGATAATTATATCTACCAGTCTATATACTCTTATCAAATAGTAAACTAGCAAGAGCTTGCTTTATTTTCGCTATAAATAAATTCATAAAAAGACAAATATTGTTATAAACATAATTAGTTGATTAGTAAACTAATAGTCGATATTTTATAAATATAAAATTGCTATATTTTTAAGTAGTTTTCTTTTCCACAGCAATCTGTATTTCCTGTGTATAAAAGGCCTACCAGCAACCAATACATCGTTATATATTCGCCGTTACAATAAATGATTTTTTAAAGTGAGATTAAAAAGTTTAGAGATAAAGGGTTTTAAAAGTTTTGCAGATAAAACCATTGTGAATTTTGATGAAAATGTAACCGGCATTGTGGGACCCAATGGTTGTGGAAAGTCGAATATTGTGGATAGCATCCGATGGGTAATCGGGGAACAAAAAATTTCTGCTCTGCGTAGCGAAAATTTAGACAGTCTTGTTTTCAACGGTTCTAAAACCCGGTCGGCAAGCGGATTGGCCGAGGTAAGTCTCACCTTCGAAAACACAAAAAACCTTTTACCAACTGAGTTTAACACCATTCGAATTACCCGAAAATTTTATAAGAGTGGAGAAAGCGAGTACCGACTCAACGATGTGCAATGCCGATTAAAAGATATTCAAAACCTGTTTATGGATACCGGTATCAGCACCGATTCCTATGCCATCATTGCGCTGGACATGGTGGATGACCTGATTCGGGATAAGGAGAATAGCCGTAGGCGCATGCTGGAACAGGCTGCCGGAATATCTATTTATAAAACCAGAAAAAAAGAAGCAAAACAAAAACTGGATGCTACCGAATCTGATCTGAACCGTATTGAGGATCTGCTTTTTGAAATCAACAATCAGTTGAAAGCCCTGGAGAGTCAGGCCAAAAAAGCCGAGAAGTATCATGAAATAAAAAAAGAATACCGCGATATTAGCATCGAGCTGGCGAAAGCAGCTTTGGAAGGTTTTAATCTCACGTACAAAGACCTGACCGAACAGCAAGAAACAGAAACTGATAAGGTGGTGAGACTGGAAGCCGAAGTAGCCTCCGGCGAAGCCGCAATAGAAGAAGAAAAACTTATTTTTATAGAAAAAGAGCGTGCATTGCAGAGTATGCAATACTCGTTCAACGAGCTGCAGCAAAAGGTTAGAACCAAAGAAGGGGACAAGAATCTGGCTGTACAGAGACTACAATATTTAAGAGAGAAAGGAACCGGTTTGCAAGCGTTTCTGGACAAATCCGGAATGCAGTTGAAAGGAATAGAAGAAAGTATTTCCTTTACCGAATCTCAAATTGGAGAAGAGGAAAAAGCCTATGAAGGTCTTACTGGCCAGTTGGAGAATCTGAAATTGGAAGCAGATGAAAAGCGGGGAATTTTGGATTCCAGACGAAATGCACTGGATGAACTGCGTGTCGAAAACCAACAAGTGCAACGCAGTCAGTTTGAAGCCGAGAAAAAAGTGGCTGTAGCCGACACTTCTATTCAAAATCTGCAAAGAGCTATTCAGCAAATTGAACTGGAGGCCGAACAAAGGACAGCTACCTATGAAAAATTGGATGCAGAAAGAATAGAGAAAGAACAAAGATTGGAAGAACAAAAACTTTCCTTAGATCAGTTGCTGGCCCATCACGAGCACACCAAAGATCAGATACTACAGACTCAGGAAATACTAGATGGCCTGCGCAATGAAATGGCAGATGAAAGCCGAAAATTGGATGCAAAGAAAAACGAACATGACCTGCTGAAGAGTATGATAGACTCGATGGAAGGTTATCCAGATAGTGTGAAATTTTTACATAAAAACAAAGACTGGAACCACGAAGCACCAATACTTTCAGATATTATTTATGTGAAAGAAGAGTATCGTACAGCACTGGAAAATGTATTGGAACCCTTTCTGAATTATTATGTGGTAAACGGATTGCAACAAGGGCTAGAGGCAGTTCATTTGCTGAACGAAAACAAAAAAGGGAAAGCCAATTTTTTCCTTTTGGACAAATTGGATGAAGCAGTAGGGAATAGCCCAAGTCACAGCTTGGAGAATGCCACGCCTGCACTTTCTGTGGTGGAGGTAGAAGATAAATACAGCCAGCTTGCCAAACACTTGCTGGGTAATGTTTTCATTGCAGAAGGAGAGGAGGCTCTGAACAGTGCCAACGGGTTTACTGTAATTGAAAAAACCGGACGATACGTAAAAGGCAAGCATACCCTTACTGGTGGCAGTGTTGGTATGATAGAAGGAAAGAAAATAGGTCGTGCCAAAAATCTGGAAAAATTGCAGGAGGATATAGCGGTGCAGGATGAAATAGTGCAGCAACTTCGGGCACAAATTCAATCCAGGCATAATGAGGTAATTGCTTTTAATGAGGACTTGAGAGAAAACGCGATTAAAGAAACAGAAAAAGGTATTCAGGAGCTAACCAATCAGGTATTTTCTTTACAGAATAAGCTGGAAAATATTCAGGGTCAGCAAAGTGCTTCAAGAAACCGACTGGAAGATTTGAATGAACAACTTATACAAACGCAGTCTTCCATAGAAAATGTTCGCAAAGAACTAATCGGATTCAACGATATCTTACTGCAAAATGCCAACCAGATGGCAGAGGCGGAAGAAACCTATAGAATGGCTCAGGGTGCACACGAAGAAGCATCCGGATATTTCAATGAGTTTAATTTGAATGTGATGCGTCAGCATAGCAAAGTGAACGCTTTAAAACAGGAACTGAGTTTTAAACGAAATCAGTTAATAGAACTTCAGAAACAAGTAGAGCAAAGCACCGCACAACTCTCCAGTACCAGCCAGGACATTACCCAAAACGAATCCGGGCTCTTAGCTGTGGAGCAGGAATTATTAGATTTGATGCGAGCCAGAGAGGAGGATAAAAAAATATTGGACGAGGCAGATCAGGCATATTACAATTTGCGCAACCAACTGAGTGAAAAAGAAAGCGAGCTGCGCCAGAAATCCAAAGAGAAAGAACATGCCGAACATATTTTGGCAGCAGTAAAGGATAAGCTAAATGAGTTAAAACTACAATTGGCGGGAACAAAAGAACGATTGAATGTGGAGTTCAAAATTCAGTTGGAAGATATTCTGGACGAAGCACGAAATACAGAAATAGCAGTATATGATTTGCAGGAAAAAGCAGATCGGTTGAAAAAACGGTTAGAAAATTTGGGCGAGGTGAATCCCACCGCTATTGAAGCTTTTACAGAAATGAAAAAACGATATGAGTTCATTGTAGAGCAAAAAACAGATTTGGTAAATGCGAAAGAAAGTTTACTAAAAACGATTGAAGAGGTAGAATCAACAGCCAATCAAAAGTTTTTGGAAACCTTTAATCAGGTTAGAGAAAATTTCCAGAAAGTATTTAAATCCCTGTTTACCGAAGACGACCATTGCGATTTGATTTTGGAAAATCCGGAAAACCTGGCGGAAACGGGCATAGATGTAGTGGCACGTCCAAAAGGGAAAAGACCCACCTCGCTCACTCAGTTGAGCGGAGGAGAAAGAACCCTGACCGCAACTGCACTACTATTTGCAATCTATCTAATCAAACCAGCACCTTTTTGTATTCTGGATGAAGTAGATGCACCATTGGACGATGCCAATGTGAGCAAGTTTACGAATATGATCCGCGAGTTTAGCGACAACTCACAATTTATTATAGTTACCCATAACAAGACTACAATGAGTACAGTAGATGTGATTTATGGAGTTACCATGCAGGAACCTGGTGTGAGCAAATTAGTGAGTGTGGACTTTAGAAGTCTGGCTGCGGCCGGATAATTTTTTGGTACGGATTAGATTTTTTTTACCTTTTCTAAAATATTGGAGCCAATAGTTTTTTTGCACCAACTAGGAAATTATTTCTATGTAGTTGTTTTTGGTTTATTGTACAACATTTTTCCTATAATTTATATTATGTTAAATAGAGTATTTTCCACAATCCCTTCTTTTCCTATTTGGATCAGGTGGATGCTACTTCCCTCGCCCCATCCCAATGACCGTTGAGTTTAAGTACTTTTTCGATGACATCTCGCACACATCCTTCTCCTCCTTTTTTCAAAGAGATATATTTGGCCATCTGCCTCAATTCATCGGCGGCATCTGCAGGGCAACAACTCAGGTGCACTAATTCGTAAACTGGAAGGTCTGGCATGTCATCACCCATAAACAATGTACTAGCAAAGCTGAATCCATGGTTCCTTTGGAGTTCCTCTACAAAAGCTTTTTTATCTTTGATCTTAAAAAATATTTCTGTGATGCCTAGATTTCTTAGTCGTTGATCTACAGCACTTTTGGCTGAACCACTTACAATAAATATTTTGTACCCTTTTTTAATGGCCAATTGCATTGCATAACCATCTTTCACATTCATAGACCTGGCCATTTCGCCAGACTCCAATACCAGAAAGTTGCCATCAGTCAGCACACCATCGATGTCGAAAATAAAGGTATCTATTGTTTGAAATGAACTTAAAACATTCATGAACCAAAATTTAGGGTATTTGCCTGTCTTCTATTTAACATAATGTGTTTAAAAAAAACGTATCAATTGGTACGGAAGTTTCTGATACTTTCGGTCAGGAATTTATACAGTTCCAATAATTGGGGATATTGGCTCAATAATTCAATATGCTTTTGTACAGTAGCCATATCCCCTCTTATAGCAGGACCTGTTTGGGTTTGCGATGGCGGTGTGTTTTGCATTCGGTTGAACGTATTTTCCACCAGTGGCAACATTTCTTTAAAATCTATGCCTTCTTTCTGACAAAAATTTTCGGTGAGTGCCAGAATATGATTCGTAAAATTATTGACCAAAACAGCCGCCACATGTAGCTTGGTTCTCTTGTCAAAATTAGCTGTCCGACTGGGCGTATCATGGCTTATGGAGCGAGCCAGCTTATCAAGTATGGTATATGTGGATTCGTTTACGGCTTCTATATAAATGGGGGTTTCTGGCAAATCTAATTGTTCTTTTCGTAAACTTTGCAATGGGTAAAAAACACCATAATTCACTGTTACTTTTTTTAGCACATCCATTTCTACAGCCGCAGCTGTATGCACCACAATTTTTTCTTTTAGTCGCAAATCTATGATCACTTCTTCTATCGCACTGTCTGCCACAGCTATAATATATATATCTGCTTCCTTATTGATCAAGCTCATATAATTCGCAGACTCAGTATCCCACTCATAAGCCAAACTGGAGGCTTCGGATGGATTTCGACTGACTATCTGCATGATTTTATGCCCTGCTGCTAAAAACTTGCGACCTAATACTGCCACCACATTACCTGAACCAATAAATACTATATTCATAAAATAAAAATACAAACTTCTAAATGGATAAATTATTTATTCCTGAATCATATAGGGTGTCCTCTCCCCTTTTCCGCCTTTCAGCAACACACAAACCGCTCTTATAAAAAATTTTAGTTGTCTCTATTTCCGGATGTTTCCTATATTTTGCATCTTCATGAAGTTTCAGCACTTTGCTATTCGATATCTACGACTAAAAATTCGGCTGCTTTCCATCTTTTCTAAAAAAAAAGCAGGGAATGCTGCCTTTATGATTTTTTGTACCCCATATATCAAAATTCGATACGATGCAGACAAATTGAAGGAGGCCGAAAAACTGCTGCTCCTCTTTAATAATCTGAATACATACGGCTATCGGTGGAACAAAGGAGGATCAAGGAAGATATTGATAGCCCATGGCTTTCGGTCCTCGGCGGTAAACTTTGAGCATTTTGCTAAAAGGTTGGCCACAAAAGGGTTTGATGTCATTGCCTTTGATGCTCCTGCACATGGATTAAGTGAAGGGAAAACGCTGAACGCCTTGGAGTATAAAAATTTTATTGATGCTATTCATAAAACTTTCGGTCCTTTTGATGGGTATCTAACTCATTCCTATGGCGGACTGGCAGTAAGTTTATCCTTGTCGGAACTTGAGGAAAATGGAACGGAAAAAACGGTGTTGATTGCACCAGCAGGTAATTCTATAAGCCTTTGTGAAAACTTTTTTAATGAATTACGGATTCAGGATCCAATGGTTAGGAAATATTTCTTTGAAAATAGTGAAAGACTTAGTGGACGGCCAATTGACTGGTTTTCTATCGATAGATGTGCATCGGATTTAAAGGGGCCTGTGCTTTGGATTCATGATTTGGATGACAAGATAACGCCGGTGGCTGATGCAAAAAAAGTGGAAAAAATGGCACTATCCAATTTCCAATTTAGGTTTACTAAACACCTTGGTCATCGGCGTATTTATCGGGATGAGGAGGTGATACAGACAGTGATCGATTTTTTATGAATCCTACCCGGCCAAGGCAATCCGATCACAAAAAATATGGCATTTATTAAAAATGTATTAATCTTGCTGCCAGATAAACCGGTGGAACGACTGTGCAGGTTGAATGATGCATGATGCACAGGTGTACAAGAGTGCGACGCAACTTTGATGATAGTAGCACTGAAGCCGGGACAATAATATTTATATAGAAATAAATACATGGCGAAGAATTTATTGATAGTGGAGAGCCCTGCAAAGGCAAAAACAATTGAGAAATTTTTGGGAAAAGATTTCCAGGTGAAGAGTTGTTTTGGACATATTCGGGATCTGGAGAAAACAGATATGGGGATCGATATTGCAAATCAATTCAGACCCAAGTATGTGGTAAGTGATGGAAAGGAAAAAGTGGTGAGAGAACTAAGATTGATGGCCGACAAAAGTGAAGAAGTATGGTTAGCTACGGATGAGGATCGAGAGGGGGAAGCCATAAGCTGGCATTTGTGTGAGGTGTTGGGATTGAACCCGGAAACTACAAAACGGATTGTTTTTCATGAGATCACCAAACCTGCTATTAGAGCAGCAGTTGAAAATCCACGAAAGCTGGATATGAACCTGGTGAATGCACAGCAGGCCCGGCGTGTGCTGGATCGGATTGTGGGGTTTGAACTTAGTCCGGTATTGTGGAGAAAGATAAGTGTGAAAAATAATCTGAGTGCAGGTCGAGTGCAAAGTGTGGCGGTGAGATTGATTGCGGATCGAGAAAGAGAAATCAATGCATTTGAAGTTCAGAGCAGTTTTAAAGTCGAAGCTATTTTTACCTCAAAAGATACGGCTGGAAAGGCTATACCGTTTAAAGCCGAAGGTAAAAGATATGACAATAGCGCAGGGGCTGAGGCCTTTTTACAATCATGTATTCAGGCAAACTATAAAGTGGGCGACATACAGGTGAAGCCTGGAAAACGCTCTCCGGCAGCACCTTTCACTACTTCTACTCTTCAGCAGGAAGCCAGTAGGAAGTTGGGATATGGTGTTAGTAAAACGATGCTGATAGCGCAACAATTGTATGAGAATGGACACATTACATATATGCGTACAGACAGTGTGAACCTGAGTGACACCGCATTGGGTGATATTACCAATACAGTAAAAGGAATGTATGGCGAACAGTATCATCAGTTTCGCCGTTACAAAAATAAGAACCAAAGTGCGCAGGAAGCCCACGAGGCAATTAGACCTACCTACATGACGAATGCCTCGGTTGAAAACCCTGACTGGAAGCGGCTTTATGAGTTGATTTGGAAAAGAACAATGGCCAGTCAGATGGCTGATGCCCAATTGGAAAAAACCACAGCATCGATTGATATATCTACAAATCGAGAGAAACTTTCGGCTACAGGAGAAGTAATAAAATTTGAAGGTTTTCTGAAAGTGTATCGTGAGGATAGAGATGAAGAAGATATGGCTGATGAAGAAACACAGGAAGGCATGTTACCAACTCTGATCATTGGCCAGACATTGCCGCTGGTGCAAATGAATGCCACCGAAAAATTTACGCGTGCCTCACCAAGATATACTGAGGCCTCACTGGTAAAAAAATTAGAAGAATTAGGAATTGGACGACCTTCTACCTATGCGCCTACCATCTCTACGATCATTAAGAGAGAGTATGTTGAGAAAAGAGATAAGGAAGGGTGGCAAAGAAAATATCAGTTGTTGACTTTAAAGAACGATCAAATTACAAAAGCTAATCTTCAAGAAACAACCGGAGCAGAAAAATCCAAACTTTTTCCAACAGATCTGGGTCTGGTAGTTACCGATTTTTTGAAACAGTACTTTGATGATATCATGGATTTTGGTTTCACGGCAAGAATAGAAAACGAATTTGATGAGGTGGCAGCAGGGAAAATGCAGTGGAACAATATGATTGGTAAGTTTTATAGTCCTTTCAAAGCCGATGTGGACCAAACTATCGAAACGGCTGAACGAATAAAGGGAGAGCGTGAACTGGGCACAGATCCTCAGTCTGGCAAACCAGTTATCGCACGCATGGGAAGATTTGGCCCAATGGTTCAAATAGGAAGTGCAGAAGAAAACGAAACACCCAAATTTGCCTCGCTGCAAAAAGGACAGAGCATTGAAACCATTACCCTAGAACAGGCGCTGGATTTGTTTAAGCTGCCCGCAGTCTTGGGTGAGTATGAAGGCAAAGAAATCTCTGTAAACTTAGGACGATTTGGGCCTTACGTAAAACATGGAGAAGACTTTGTGTCTATTCCCAGAGGAGAAGATCCTTTTAGTGTGAGCTTGGACAGAGCTATTGCCCTGGTTCAGGAAAAGCAATTGGCGGATGCGCCCATAGCCATATTTGAAGGTAAGCCAGTGACAAAAGGCAAAGGAAGATTTGGGCCATTTATCAAGTGGAACGAAATGTTTATCAACGTACCACGTAAGTACAATTTTGATCAGCTTTCTCAGCATGACGTAAACGAGCTGATAGCCGCTAAAGTTGAGAAAGAAGCTAACAGATATATACAACACTGGGAAGAAGAAAAGATCTCCATAGAAAATGGTCGCTGGGGACCTTATATCCGATTTGGTAAGAAAATGATCAAGCTAAGCAGAAAAGAAAATGGAGAAAAATATACAGCGGAGGAGTTGGTTTCGGTATTATTAGATGATGTAAAGAAAATGATTGTAGCTGAACTTCCGGATGCCTTTAGTAAGCCGGCAAAAAAGGCACCAGCAAAAAAAAGGACTGCACCTAAAAAATCGGCTAATAAAAAGAAATCCTAAAATGGTTAATGTTTAGCAGCCACTCTTTTAATCAGGAAGGTGAGCCATGTGCCAGCTACAAAAGGGAATGTAAATACACCTCCTACTCTATTAAAAAAAGGTAGCTCAACCAACCAATTGTGAATAAAAAAGGTAATACAAGAACCGACGAGTACCCAAATTCCGTCGGTTTTTTTTGAACCGGAAAAAACAATGGCTATCAATACACCATTGAAACTAAACAATCCCTGATTGATTTGATCTAACGATTGTCCATAATTCATCGCAAAGCAAGCACCCAAAAAAGAAGCAGCCAGTCCATAAAGTGCTGCCATGGGGTTGCCAATAAATACACCCAAAATAAATAATATCCCAGACAAGACCGCCCCTTGAAATATCACTTGCCCAAAACCTTTTATGATAGCGAACAAATTGTCATATTGGGTGGTAGAAACTTTTGAAAAGCTCAAGGCTTCAACTGAAGTATTGGAATAATTTTGAATTAAAAACACCGACATCCATGTAACCAGAATGAAAGGAAGTGTAAAAACCGGAATTTTCCGAACAACAAAAAAGTGTTGAATGATGGCCGCTAAACTACTTCCTACGATGATGGAAAGCCAAACTAGCAGGGTGTCCTCAAACAAAATTATTAACGCCACTCCCACAAGTGCAGCACTAAATCCATAAAGTCCTGATTTGATTTCAGCAGGATCATAGTTCAAGACCTTCGCTGTGGTAGTTGCTACAACAGTGGCCAACAATGCAGCTACTGAGTACTGCCATCTTCCAGCAAATAATCCTAATAGGAATATTAATCCGGTCCATTTATTTTCCTGAAGCATAATCTGGCTGATTCCTTTCAGAACAACCTCAACAAATGACACCTCATTAATGGCTGTTTTCATCTCTGTTTTGTCTATTTATGAGTTGCCATAAAAATAACCTTAATAATAAGAACTTCTATACAAAAAGGTAGGACAAAGGGTGAGATCAACTCCATGATAGATAATGCGATATTTTAAATCTCCGTTTTTGCAATGGAAATATTCTGCCATTATTTTGATACATTTAATTCATGAAAGGATTTTATTACACACTATTATTTACACTATTGGGAATTCAAAACTCATTTTCGCAGGAAGTGAATATTATTGAGCAATATGGGAAAATCAGTTTTCGAGGACTTAATATCAATAAGAATATTATTTGGGTAAGTGGAAATAGTGGAACTATTGGCCGAAGTTTAGATGGTGGTGTTTCCTGGAAATGGATTCAGGTGAAAGGCTTTGAAAATAATGACTTCAGAGATGTTCAGGCCATTGATAAAAATACTGCTATCATAATGTGTATAGCCTCTCCTGCATATATTTTAAAAACCAGAGATGGGGGCGAAACCTGGCAAAAGGTTTATCAAAACAATGATCCCGCGATGTTTATGGACGCAATGGCGTTTGAAGATAAAAAAAATGGAATAGTCATAGGTGATCCAATCAACAACAAAATTTTTGTAGCTGCTACTCAGGATGGAGGGGAAAGTTGGACGGAAACAGACCGACTTCAATTTCCGAATACAATGGAAGGAGAAGCTTTTTTTGCAGCAAGCGGCACTAATCTTGAATTTGCAAATGGACAATATTATCTGGTAAGTGGTGGTACTGTATCAAGATTTTTTTTTGATAAAAAGGCCAAGATATTGCCAACTCTTCAAGGTGGAAAAATGACCGGTGCCAACGGAATAGCCATTCATGGTAAACATATTATTATTGCCGGAGGCGATTATGAACATCAGAATAGGAAAGACAGTGCCTTGGTGTACAGTACGAATGGGGGTGCCACCTGGCAAATACCAGAAGAGATGACTGGTGGATATAGAAGTGGCGTTTGTTTTGCAAGCGAAACAATTGCTGTTGCCTGTGGTATTACGGGGGTAGATATAAGTTACAATGCGGGTAGAACATGGAAGAAAATAAGCTCTGAGGAATTTAATAGTTGTGCCTGGTCAAAGAAAATGAATTCAGTATTTTTTGTTGGAAATAATGGCAGATTGGGTAAACTAAAATTATAAATATCCAATCTGCCATATTTAATACTTTCATAGGAAAAATTGGTGTCTAAATAGGTTAGCCGTTATGATTTCTGATTGGTTTCTATAACAAATATATGTATTGAATCAGGGGAGAACAATGGAAAAATAGCGGTTTTTAAACGGGAAAATTCTCGTGTCTGGATATCAAAAAAAATAGCAGATTAGGAAACCCTTAATGGTGATTTCCCAATCTGCCCTATTTAATACTTTCATAGGAAATAAACTGGTGTTTAAATAAGTTAGCCGTTATGATTTCTGATTGTTTTCTAAAACAAATATATATATTGAATCAGGGGAAAGCAATGGGGAAATAACGGTATTTATACGGGGAAATCCCCGTGTCTGAGTATCAAAAAAATTTGCAGATTAGGAAACCTTTAATGGTGATTTCCCAATCTGCCTTATTTAATACTTTCATAGGAAAAAAATTGGTGTTTAAATAAGTTAGCGGTTATGCTTTCTAATTCTTTTCTAAAACAAATATACAGTATTGAATTAGGGGAGAACAACGGGAAAATAGCGGTTTTTAAACGGGAAAATTCCCGTCTCTGAATATCATAAGGCATAGTATTTTTGTAAAATCAATTCACTTTTAAAATTTTTTTTATGGCTAAATCAGCAAGCAAAGAATGCAAAATGGAATTTTATTTCAAAAGAGAGAACATCGAAAAACTTCTTTCCGAAAATCCCAAGGCAAAAGGGATAATTGTAAAATATCAGATTAAAGTCAGAAAGACTGCGGATAAAGAAACATTAAACGTTATAGAAATTACCGCTCGTCCGGACAAGGTGGCCCCTGCATCCAGAAGTGCCAGAACTACACCTGTCGAATCAGTGCCAGGATGCCCTGAACCTCCAGGTTGTGTTCCAATGTAAAATTATAAATGATTGATGAGTGAGTTTTCAAACATATTGAATACAGTAGATGTTTTAGGACCGTTAATTGCCTGTATTTGTTTTTGGTTACTAAAGCAGAAAATTTCATTTGAACTGGAATTAGTGAAATGGTTCTGTTTGGTTCAGTTAGTTTGCAATGGAACTGCCTTTCTTTTTGATGTCTTGCAATTAAAAAACTACTGGATTTATGAACTCAACATGCTGGTTTCATTTGCAATCTTACTTTGGCTTTTTAGCAAATACCTTATTGATATTAGTAAAAACAAAGCAAAATTGATTGGGGCTTTTGTGTATTTATGTATTGGAACCACCTACTATTTTTATGGATGGGATAACAGTTTCAATAGTTATGGGATGGCATTGACAAGTGTCATCACTGTTGGTTTCTGTTTGTATTTTTTTTATTCTAGGCTTATCAATTCTTCCGAAGAATTGAGTATTCCGGATACAAGTATTTTCTGGTGTGTCGTAGGTATTTTCACTTATTTTGCCGGTTCTTTTTTTATATTTATATCTTATAAATATTTAATTGATTCAGACAGCAGTACAGTATCTACACTTTGGAGGTTTCATAATATTCTACTACTAATCTGTTGTTTGTATATTAGCTATGGCATTATATGCAAGAACTATCGAACGATATTATCATAATTCTTGGTTCCTCTATTTTCCTATTGGTTATTACCCTATTTATAGTTTTCCTTCTGATGGCCTACAAACGCAGAGATTTTAAACATCTAAAAGAAAAGAAACGGTTGGAAGAAGATTTTTATCAGCAATTGTTGCATTCTCAAATAGAGGTGCAGGAGCAAACTTTTCAGCATATAGGTAAAGAATTGCATGATAATGTAGGACAACTTCTTAGCACTTCCAGAATGTTGATCGGACTTACTGAAAGAAGCCTGGGCATGATTCCAGACAGTTTGCAAACTGCCAATGCTACTTTGGGCAAGGCCATAAGCGAGTTAAGATCACTATCAAAGTCCCTGGACAAAGAATGGCTGGCCCAATTTAATTTGATTGATAATTTAGAAGCCGAAGTGGCAAGGCTTAATGCCAGTGGTGCTTTGGAAGCAAGTTTGAAAATATTACACCATCCTACGATAACGTCCAATAAACAGATTATATTATTTCGAATTATTCAGGAAGCCATACAAAATGCCATCAAGCACAGTCATTGCAAGAAAGTGGATATTCATCTTATCAAAAAAGATAATGCCGTAGATATAACCATTGCAGATGATGGAATTGGTTTTCAACCGGATCAAATTACCAAAGGACTTGGGTTAGAAAATATGAAAAACCGTACAAAATTGTTGGGAGGTTTTATCCATTTCAATGCCACTACCCTTGGTACAGAAGTTCATATTCATTTACCTGAAAGTAACAAACACCATGAAAACTAAGATAGGTTTGATCGATGATCACCAACTTTTTCTAAAATCCCTAAGCCTTCTTTTGGAGAGTTTCAATACCTATGAAGTAATTCTGGAAGCCTCCAATGGAAAAGATTTGCAGGAAAAAATCAAAGGCAGGTCAGTACTTCCGGAAATCATGCTGATCGACGTAAATATGCCCATTATGAATGGTGCCGAAACCGCTACCTGGCTCACCCAAAACTATCCTCAAATTCAATTAGTCGCTTTATCTATGAATGCTGATGACAATGCCATCATTTCCATGTTTAAGGCCGGATGTTGTGGATACCTGCTCAAAGATACCCACCCCAATGAGCTGGAAAAAGCACTAAACGAGATCAAACTGAAAGGCTTTTACAATGCGGATGCTGGCAATCTGAATTTTAGAAAAATCTTGATGAAAGCAGAGGAAAAGGATGATCTGAACCTAACCCCAAAAGAACAATCCGTACTTCAATATGCCTGTAGTGAATTGACCTACAAACAAATTGCCGCAGAAATGAATCTAAGCGAACGAACCATTGATGGTTATCGCGAAACGCTATTCAAAAAGTTCAATGTTCAAAGCCGGGTCGGGCTTTGTTTGGAAGCCATCCGCAGAGAGCTGGTAAAAATATGATAGCATAAAATAAATAACTCCAACACCGCCAAACAATAATAATCAGGTTATTACTATGGGCTATCAGATATTGAATAAGACGCATCAGTAGTACCGGCTGCTTCGGGCTACGGCCCCCACTTTAGGCGGGGGCTGCCCCTTCGCATTCGGCAGCCCATCATCCAACAATAATACTCATCTTTTTTGCTTGTTCAGGATTAATAACCTAACTATGCTCCATGAGCAAGATCCATATTCATTCATTCAAATCGACAATCGGCGAACTATTGATCGGTGATTTTGAAGGCCAGCTTTGCCTTTTAGACTGGAAGTATCGAGCCAAAAGATTACAAGTGGACGAAAGGGTTTGTAACTTTCTAAAAGCCAAGTATACTTATCAGGAAACCGATTTTCACCAGCAGGTGAAACAGCAATTGGGAGAATATCTGAATAAGAAGCGCTCTTCCTTCGACCTTCCATTGTTACTCGCTGGTTCAAACTTTCAGCAACAAGTTTGGCAACAACTTTTGAAAATCCCCTATGGACAAACAACAACCTATCTTGACCTTTCCCTAAAACTGGGCGATGAAAAAGCCATTCGGGCGGTAGCTTCCGCCAATGGAGCCAATGGAATTTCAATCATTGTACCTTGCCATAGGGTAATTGGTAGCGATGGAAAACTTATCGGATATGCCGGTGGTCTTTCGGCAAAGAAGAAACTACTTGACCTAGAAGCTGGTCTCATTCAAAATGAGCTTTTCCAATAACGCTAAACATATTTATTTAACATATTGCTTATCAAACTACTATAAGTAATATTTTGCAATTAATATTTAGGACTTTTCGACCTTTATTTTTGTTAGGGCTTGCTGGGCTGCTCTCTTTCCTGTTTCCGCAGCTCCATTCATAAAACCCTGAAACATTTCACTACAATGCTCTCCGGCAAAGAAGAAATTTCCAACTGGCTTCATCTCCCAGCCAGCAATACTGGTCCACTGTCCAGGTTTGTAACAGCTATAACTCCCTTTGGCCCATGGAAAGTCAATCCAATTCACAAAAACATGCTTGTTTAAAAATTTTTCTTTTGAGTGCTTGAATATTTTACCCAGCTCCTCTACAATGCCACTCACAGTTTTTTCAGGTAGGGCCGTTTTCCAAATATGTGTAGGTGGTGCCATTTTGTTTTTGAAAGAAATAGAATTTAGGTTTTCAGAAAACCTGCCTCCAAAATAGGTAACATAAGTTCCATTCTGATTGTTTGCTGTCTTATTATAGCTACTATCCCATCCATTGACGATTTCTTTATGAAACAAATAACCCATTGCGCGGTTTTCCGAATCTGACCAGGGAGTACCTTCATAACCAAGCACCAACTTAGTATTCATTCCATATCCCAACTCATCAATACATCTCCTTTTTTCGGAAGGTATTTGCCGAAGGTTCAATTTAATTTTCCTCAGTATGGTAAATGGAATTGTACAAACAATTGCTCTGGCTTTTACTTCTTTTTGATTGCTAAACCGAATCAGATAACTTCCGTTTTGCAGTTCTTGTATCTCATTTACCTCCTGCCCTTTTTGAACCTTTTCTGGCCCGATCTTTTTTAACAGACCATCAATTATTTTAGAATTACCACCCATAATCCTATATCTTTCATCGCTTTCTCCAAAAACCTTAAAACCAGCACTAGTGTCAGTTTCTATCAGATCCAGAAAATTGAGGGTAGATTGGTCATCACAATCCAATCCATATTCGGCCACAAATGCAGCCATCAGAAGATCCTTTAACCATGTTTTGCAGGGCAAAGCGGAAATATAGGCCGACAGCGGCATATTATCCAGTTCCACGGCCATTGGTGTATTATAATCTTCCCCTAAGGAAGTCCTGTCTCTGGCTATTTTATCCGCTATTTTTACAAACTCATTGATGATCTCCTTTTCCTCAATAATTCGGTTATCAAAATAATAAATGTCCTTAATCAGCTTTTTAGACTCCTGCTCCTCTATTAAGTCTATCAACTCCAGATCAAACTCTTTTGCCAAAGCCAGCATGTCCTTGTGATCCGAATCTATAAAGTCTCCACCAAATTCCGGAAAAATCCCTAGCCCAAGCGAGTCGTTGTAATGTGTCAGTATTCTCCCACCAATTCGGTGGCTAGCCTCAAAAATTTGAAATTGAAGTCCACTTTTCAAAAGATGATTGGCACAATTAAGTCCTGCAATTCCAGCTCCCAGAATGGCAATATCTAAAATGTTTTCATCCGATTCTTTTGGGTTGCTACGGCAGGAATCAAAAATAGCAGGAAGACTTAAGGTAAGAGCTACTCCAATACTACCCAAACCTCCTTCTTTCAAAAAACTTCTTCTGTCATATTTATTTTGGCTACGTTTCTCCTCTGAGTCAATATTTCTTTTTTCAATTTGATCATTTAATATTGAAATGATACTATTTAAAATTGGGTTTTTTCTTTTTACCATAAAAGCCTAATTTTTAAAAATCTGATTTGTCCTATTTTCTATCAATTATTTACTTCATTAAGGATCTGAGACTTTGGCCCTATTTCTTTTAAATCCTTTTGGTTGACAAAATAGAATATTAGTTACTCATAAACAATCCCGTATATTAGTGATAGTTTTTTTCTCGATTCAATAATTTACTAAAGTTATTTAAACTACTACCTCATGAGAATTTGGCTATTTTCATTAATAATATTGTCGACTAACATTTTATCTGCCCAGGATTGGTTAGTTCATCCGGTTTCCTCCAAAGCCAAAGTGTATGAAAGCACCAGCAAAAAAGATATTGTCTTAGATAATGGTCTTTTGCAAAGAACATTTAGACTTAGACCTAACCTAGCCTGTGTGGACTTTAAAAATACCACTACCCAGCAACAACTTTTGAGGGCAGTAAAGCCAGAGGCAAGTCTGGTACTTAATGGTCATACTTATAATATTGGAGGACTTTATGGACAAAAAGAAAACGCCTATCTATTACCAGAATGGATTGATTCCTTCACTTCCAATAACAATTATTTTTATTTTACAAAATACGAGGTAAAAGATTTACCTCCTTTTCTTAATGCCCAATTACCCTTTTGGGCTACCAACAAAAAAAATGCGACCGGGAAATTGGTTTGTTTTCATTTTATACATCCCTCACTACCTGGAATAGAAATAGAAGTGAATTACGAAATTTATGATGGTATTCCTGTATTGGCCAAGTGGGTGGCTGTCAAAAATTTTTCAAATCAATCCATCAAAATAAACAGAGTGGTTAATGAAATTCTGGGGTTGGTAGAGGAAGAAAGTGCTGTGATAGGTGCTACGGATCAGATGCAAAAACAGTTCGGAATTTATTTTGAATCCAACTATGCTTTCAACAATGCCATGCGTTATAACCTAAGCGACCAAACGCTTCATTGGAAAGAAGACAGTCTTTATACCTCGCAGGTGAATTACAATTATCAAACACCCTGTCTTGTGGAAGTCTATCCAGAATATGGCCCCGGCATTGACCTGCAACCCAAAGAAACGTTTTCATCCATCAAAACTTTTGAACTGTTGATGGATAGTTACGATCGTCAGCGCAGGGGCATGGCCATACAAAAAATGTATCGAACCATTGCACCCTGGGTTACTGCCAATCCTATTTTTATGCACTTGGTTAGTAAAAATGATCAGGAAGTTTTTAATGCTATTGAGCAATGTGTGGCCACAGGCTATGAATCGCTTATACTAAGTTTTGGAAGCCATATCAACATGGAGGATAATTCTGCTTCCAATCTTTTGCGTTGCAAAAAGATGGCAGATTATGCTCACAAGCAGGGTATTAAAATAGGTTGCTATTCATTGTTCAGTTCCCGAAAAATAAGTGAGGAAGATGATGTCATCAATCCTTTGACCGGAAAAACCGGTGGTGCTTTTTTTGGAAATGCGCCTTGCTTTGGAAGCAAATGGGGACTAGCTTACAGCCAAAAAATAAAACAATTTTATACCGAAACAGGGTTTGATATATGGGAAAATGATGGACCATATCCAGGCGACAGATGCGCATCTACAAATCATCCCGGACACAAAGGATTGGAAGATAGTCAGTGGCGGCAAATGGAAATTCAAAAGGAATTGTACCGCTGGCTAAATGGGAAAGGCATTTACATAAATGCTCCAGACTGGTATTTTTTAGATGGCACCAATAAGATTGGCTTAGGGTATAGAGAGGTGAATTTTTCATTGCCACGTGAGCAGCAAAAAATTTTAAACCGACAAAATATTTTTGATGGCACCTGGGATAAAACACCATCTATGGCCTGGGGGTTTGTTCCGCTTACACGCTACCAGGGTGGTGGCCCGGAAGCCATATTGGAACCACTGTCGGAGCATTTGAAAGATTACAAACAATTAATGATGCAGTACTATGGTGCAGGTGTTCAGGCCTGTTATCGAGGGCCAAGACTGTACGATACCGAAGCCACAAAAAAAGTGGTGGCCGATGTAGTGAGCTGGTACAAAAAATACAGAAACATTTTAAATGGAGACATCATCCATTTGCGTCGTGCTGATGGAAGAGACTGGGATGGCTGGCTACATGTAGATCCCACATTGAAAGAAAAAGGATTATTTATGATTTTTAATCCCACTGACCAGGAAATGAAAAGGAAAATTACGATACCACTTTATTTTGCCGGACTAAAGAATATGGCCAGAATAAGAGAAAAAGAAGGTGCTTTAAATAGCTATTCCCTAAACAGAAATCATGAGGCAGAAGTAACGATTTCTTTGCCGGCGAAGGGATACTCCTGGTGGGTAGTGGAGTAGTAAAAAAATAATTCATCCACCTTAAAATAATTTCAATTTCCTCCCTCCTACCCTATTTCCAGCAAGTGCAAAACCAGTAAATTTGCAGCCTTATGGAATTGTCAAAAAACTTTGAGCCCAAGGAGGTTGAAATTAAGTGGAACGAACACTGGAAAACGAATAAATATTTTGAAAGCAAACCCGATGGCCGTCCGGCCTACACGGTGGTCATTCCGCCACCCAATGTTACCGGCGTGTTGCACATGGGGCATACCCTAAACGAAACAGTGCAGGATATTTTGGTGCGTCGTGCCCGCATGAACGGCTACAACGCTTGCTGGGTGCCGGGTAGCGACCATGCCTCCATTGCTACCGAAGCCAAAGTGGTGCAGATGTTGCGCGAAAGGGGCATTGACAAAAATAGTCTGAGCCGGGAAGCATTTTTAAAATATGCTTTTGAATGGAAAGAAAAGTATGGCGGTATTATTTACAACCAAATCGAACGCTTAGGATGTAGTGTGGACTGGAACCGTGTGAGTTTTACCATGGACGACCACTATTACAAAGCCGTTATAAAAGTGTTTGTGGATTTGTACAAAAAGGGATTAATTTACCGTGGAGCTAGAATGATTAACTGGGATCCCGTAGCTAAAACCGCCCTTAGCGATGAGGAAGTGGAATACCGCGAAGTGCAAAGCAAACTGTACCATGTACAATATAAATTAGACGGACAGGATGGCTACATTACCATTGCCACTACCCGCCCCGAAACCATTTTGGGCGATACTGCCATTTGTGTGCATCCCGAAGATGAACGCTACCAACACCTGAAAGGTGCTTTTGCAATAATGCCTTTAGTGAACCGCCGTATCCCAATTATTTTTGACGAATATGTGGATAGAGAGTTTGGTACTGGTGCGCTGAAAGTTACGCCAGCACACGATTTGAACGATTACAACCTGGGCCTAAAACACAATTTAGAGGTAATAGACACGTTGAATGATGATGGTACTTTAAGTGCAGCAGCGCAATTGTATATTGGCGAAGACAGATTTGATGTGCGTAAAAAAATAGCGGTAGATTTAGAAACTTCCGGCAATTTGGTAAAGACCGAAGACATTGTAAACAAAAATGGTTTTTCGCAAAGAAGCAATGCCGTGGTAGAACCAAAAATTTCTACCCAATGGTTTTTGAAGATGAACGAAATGGCCAAACCCGCATTGGATGCAGTGGTAAATGGCGATATAAAAATTCATCCCGGTGATCGTTTTTTGGCCACGTATAAATATTGGTTGGAAAATGTGAAGGACTGGTGTATTAGCCGCCAGCTTTGGTGGGGCCAACAAATTCCGGCCTGGTACGATGAGATTGGAAATGTGTTTGTAGCCGAAACAGAAGCCGAAGCCATTGCCCAAAAACAAAAAGCCATTGGCGTTGAAAGTCTTGACAGCACAGCATCACAGCTTACACAGGATGCTGATGTACTGGACACCTGGTTCTCCTCTTGGTTATGGCCCAGCGAAGTTTTTAACGGCATAACTAACCCCGGCAACGAGGAAGTAAAATATTATTACCCAACTTCGGTATTGGTTACCGGGCAGGATATTATTTTCTTTTGGGTAGCGCGCATGGTGATGGCGGGACTGGAATATGAAAAAGAAATTCCATTTAAAGATGTTTATTTCACCGGCATGGTGCGTGATAAACAAGGCCGCAAAATGAGTAAGTCATTAGGTAATTCACCAGATTTATTGGAGTTAATTGATAAATATGGGGCAGATGCTGTTCGATTTGGTATAATGATATCGGCACCGGCTGGTAATGATTTACTTTTTGATGAAAGCAGTTTGGAACAAGGCCGCAATTTCAACAATAAAATGTGGAATGCTTTGAAACTAATTACCATGTGGGAACACAATCCCAATGGTATGGAAGCTGAAACCACCGCCGATACTGACTTTGCCAGCCTTTGGATGCGTAACCGCATTGATGAAGCCAAAAAAGAAATTAAACGCCTGCAGGATGATTTTAAATTAAGCGAAGCTTTGAAACATATTTATTCGCTGATTTGGGACGATTTCTGTTCCTGGTTTTTGGAATGGCAGAAACCTGCTTTTGGTGCCCCTACCAACAGCCAAAAACTTGCCGCCACTAAAAACTTTTACTGCGAGTTGTTGCAATTGCTACACCCTTATATGCCGTTTATTACAGAAGAATTAAATGGTCTAATAAATAGCGATGCAGCTGTTTTGACCATTAGTCAGTTTGCGGAAATTAAAAATGCAGATGCTACTGTTTTAGCACAGGGTCAATTATTGCAACAAGCCATATCCACCCTGCGCGATGTGCGGGTGAAAAACAATATAAAGCCCAAAGAACCTGTTCAGTTATTTATTGAAAGTGCAGAGGCTGCGGCCTACCAGCCGATACTTGAAATACTGATGCAGCAAGGGTTTTTAAGCGATGTGCAGTTTACGGATAAGGCTGTTGAAAAGAGCATCAATACGTTGGTGAACAAGGATAAATATTATATTGTACCTACCACTGCCATTGATACGACTGCACAAAAAGAAATGCTTACTAAGGAAATTGATTACCTGAAAGGTTTCTTGGCATCGGTAGAAAAGAAACTAAGCAACGAGCGTTTTGTACAAAACGCCAAATCCGAAGTGGTGGATATAGAGCGTAAGAAAAAAGCAGATGCCGAAGAAAAAATAAAATCTTTGGAGGAAAGTTTGGCAGCGCTTTAGTAGATCATTTTTTATTTTTCAGACCGCTGCTGTTGCACAAACATTGGCGGTCTGTTTTATTTTTACAAAAACTTTGAACTATTGCAAGGCCTTATTGGAGGGTGTTTCAATCAACCTAAATAAATTAAAATGAAATCAATTTTATCCTTAACCAGTACTCTCTTTTTTTGCGCCCAGTTGCAGGCCCAGGTTAATTTTTCAAACAAAGAAGATGTTTATAGAATTGTCTATTCGGTTACCAATAATGGCAAAACCCGACCCGACCAAAACAAAACCGTAGTGCTTGCAAACGCCCTACAGTCCTTGGTTAGCACCGAAAATGATTTGGCCAATAAAAGTAAATATCCTTTTGAATATTTTACTGTCGATGCCAAAAACAATGTTCAGTTTTTGTATGCGGTATTGGGTGCCAATAAATCCATCAGTACGGTAGACAGTACGGCTATTGGCAAACAAAAAATGGAGTTTTTGCCGGATACCAAAAAGATACTGGGCTTCACTTGCAAAAAAGCTAAAACCATTGTAAACTCCAACACCATTGAGCTTTGGTACACTAACGATGTAGAAGTAAAAGGCGCTCCATCCATACTGGGTGCGGACTTGGGGCTGGTGTTGGAAATGATCCGAAATGGCAACACTACTACCACGGCTATTGGAATTAAAAAACTAAAAACAGTGTTGCCGGCCTCCATGCAGTCCATGCAGTCGCAAAATATGGATTTGCTTTCCTATAAGGATGAAATTTGGAAAAGTCGTTTTAGCACTATTCCGGTATTTAGTCATCAAAGAATAAATTTTGCTGATACTGCAACCGTAGCACCAGGCATTATGCGTTTTGCCAATGGCACGATTGTTTTGAAAAAAATTAGTATCCCAGCTTTCTCATCCTCAAAAAATGTTTTTTTGGATGTGAAAGAGCAATCGGCTGGGGATGCCTATGACCGTACAGGAACGGTGTTTTTGATTGCCAACGATAAGCCACAATCTTTTTTAGATGGATTACAAAACGGTGCTTCCACTTTACCGGTATATGAAAACGGCAATGGCAAAAAATATCAGGGCGTGGTGGCTACAAGTCAATACAGTCCTGCCTTTGAACTGATGCGCTTTTTTACTCCTTTTGGTGTGAAGCAGTTTAATTACCTGCAATTAAAAGACAAACCCTGGCAGAATGCCGTGTATTACCGACAGGACATTACCGACTTTGCCCCCTTGCTAAATGGTAAAGATGTGTATGTGGGAGTATTTATTGGCAACTACGACCGGGGCGGACATTTGGTGGATGTAAACATTACCCTGCACGATGGTTTCGAACAAAATCAAAAAAATCAAAAAATAATTTCCTTGTTCAATACGTTAAATATTATGGAAATGGCCGGCCAGGATTATGCCACCATGTTTGATTGTGAAAAAGGGTTGTTGGTAAATTTTGACCTAAAAGAACCTCTTAAAAATGGCATGTTACGCTACACCACCACCGGACATGGTGGCTGGGGTGGTGGCGATGAATTTGTACCCAAAGAAAATACCATTTTGCTGAATGATAAAGTAGTGTTTAAGATGACTCCCTGGCGCGAGGACTGCGGCTCCTATCGCTTGTACAATCCGGCCTCCGGCAATTTCAATACCGGTTTGTCATCATCGGATTTAAGTCGGTCCAACTGGTGCCCCGGCACGGTGACCAATCCATACTTTATTTCTTTAGGCGACCTACCCGCCGGACAATACACCCTGCAGGTAAAAATTCCACAAGGCAAACCCGAAGGCAGTAGCTTTAGCTCCTGGAATGTAAGTGGTGTGCTGGTAGGGGAATAAAGTAATACAAACAATAAGTCATCGATTCAATCATTCCTCCTTTTTTAAATAACTAAACAAACCAAGATGAGGATATAGATGTAAAGATTTGAAAAAAATGCTCCTCAATTGATATTGAATCTCTTGACTAAAATGCGTCCACATCCGGTACCACCACCACCGACTTGTATCTTTTTTCCTGATGCAAAATAGCTACTTGGTACTGAATATCTTTTTTGCATTGGGCCAGTAATTTCGCATTGCGAGGCAACTTCAATAAAAGCTCCATCAGGTATTGGTTGCGTACCCGATTGACCACTGGTTCTGCTGGTCCGGTGATATGACTTTGATATCTACTGGACAAGGCATTGGCAAAAAGTTGGGCGGCATCCTGCACAACGTCTTTGATTTTATTTTTGAAAGTTAGTTTTATAATTCTTGAAAATGGTGGGTAAAAAAATAGCTCTCTTTTTGCTATTTCATCCTGATACATGGTTTCATACTCATGTCCTTGCACCCAATGCAATACTGGATGCATAGGCTGTCTGGACTGAATAAGCACCTTACCCTTACCATGTTTTCGTCCGGCACGTCCGCTCACTTGTTCCATCAACTGGAAGGCTCTTTCATTCACCCTGAAATCGGCAAAGGACAAAATGCCATCGGCATCCAGAATACCTACCAGTGTTACATTTTCAAAATCCAGCCCCTTCACCACCATTTGAGTGCCGACCAGCATATCAATCTTATGTTGTTCAAAAGACTGTATCAACTGGTCATGCGCATTTTTACCACGCACAGCATCCATATCCATTCTGCCAATTCTGGCATCGGGAAATATTTCCAGCAGCACTTCTTCAATTCTTTCGGTACCAAATTGCTTTTGGACAAAATCGTGATTGCCACAGGCTGCACAAATGGACATAGGTGGATAGGTGGTGCCGCAATAGTGACAAACCAATTGGTTATGAAATTTGTGGTAGGTCAGCGACACATCGCAATATTTGCATTGAGGTATCCAGCCACAGACATTGCATCGCTGGTAGGGCGTATAGCCTCTTCGGTTTTGAAAAAGAATGACCTGCTTTTTATTTCCAATGGCAGAAGAAATGGCTTCCCTCATCGGAGGTGTAAAAATTTGCTCATTAAGTTCTTTCGTGGCAAATTTTCTGGAGTCAATAATTTCTATTTCCGGCATTTCAATATCACCAAAACGTTGTTTGAGTTTCACTAAACCAAACTTTCCCGATACCGCATTATAATAGGTTTCAAAAGAAGGAGTGGCACTTCCCAGCAATACTTTACAATCTTTAAACAAAGTAGACATATAAATTGCCACATCGCGCGCATGATAGCGAGGAGCAGGCTCCATTTGTTTATAGGAAGTATCATGTTCCTCATCACAAACAATCAATCCCAAATCCTCAAAAGGTAAAAACAAGGCTGAACGTGCTCCCAGCAACACCTTCAGTTCTCCGTTTTTTACTTTATTCCAGATTTCTATTCTTTCATTTTGGGAAAATCTGGAATGATATACCCCAATATGACCACCGAAATGCTTTTGCAAACGTCGTATGGTTTGAGAAGTAAGTGCTATCTCGGGCAACATATACAAAACCTGCTTTCCTGCCTTCAGATAGGTTTCTATCAACCGAATATATATTTCTGTTTTCCCACTCGAAGTAACACCATGCAACAGGCAAACTTCTTTATTCAAAAAAACTTCATTGATGGATTCAAGAGCAATATTCTGTTGTGCTGACAAAGTGAAATCGACTTGTATATTTTTAGCTGTAAGCTTAATTCTATCTACATTTCTGCGCTCCTGAACCAGTATGCCCTTTTCTATTAAGCCTTTTAGCTGAGATTCCGAAGCCCCTGATTTTTTCAGCAAAGCTGCTTTTGTAATTTCTCCTTCTGTTTTTTGAAAATGAAGGTAGGCGAGCAACAGTTCCAACTGCTTTTCTGCTCTTAGCAAACGCTTGTCCTCATTCAATAATACTTCCAGCGCCGCTTCAGAATTGTATGCCTGATTCAGCAATATATAGTTTTCCTTTTTGGGTACGTAGGTTTCTTTGAGTGCCTCCCACACATAGCAAATTCTTTTTTGTATCAGATTGTTGATAACAGGGTAAACATGAGTGGCATCCAGTATCTCCTGCACTTCCGTAATCTTTAGTTCCTTTTTGATAGATAAAGCTTCTGCAACCAGGTATTCTTCATCATCCAATTCTGTAAAATCATCTCCAGCTTCTTCATTAAAAACCAGAATGGACTCACTGCTCAGTTTAAAATGGGCCGGTAGTGCCGCAGCCATCACTTCTCCTTCGCTACACAAATAATAAGAAGCCATCCACTGCCACAATTTTAACTGAGATTCGAAAACTACAGGTTGTACATCCAGTACATTCAGCACTTCTTTTGGCTCAAAAAATGTAGGTGGATCATAATGGATACGCTTAACGATGCCTGCATATCTTTTCTGTTTGCCTAAATTCACTTCTACCCTACAACCCACGCCAATACTATCTTTCAACCGTTCGGGAACAGCCCAGGTATAGTTTAATGGCAGGGCTAACGGGATCACTATTTCTGCAAAGCAGCTAGCCTGGCTATTAAATAAACTGGTATTGGGTGAGGTAGTTGTCAAGATATGTTGGTCGAAAATCAGCTAATTTTTTTTATCCAATCTGCTTTTAAAGCAATTAATTTTTGTTCCATCTCCAAATATACTTTTTCTTTTAGTTCCTGATAATTTGATTGAGCAGATATGGTATGTGGCTTCAAAAACAAGACCCTGCTTTTACCAGGATTCAGTGAAAAAATACTTCTATAGTGCATACGCCGATACGTATCCAAAAACAAAACAGGCTGAATAGCAGTTCCGGTTTCTACCGCCAGCTTAAAGGCTCCAGAATAAAAATCTTTTAAAGGATTTTCTGTTTCATTAAAAGTACCTTCCGGAAAAACCAGGATCGAAATACCTTTGTTCAATATCGATCGTAATATTCGCAAACTTTCAGCCCGGTTTTTAGTATTTTCTCTATCCACCGTAACAATTGTATTTTTATAAATAAAACCAAAAACCGGAATTTTTGTCATCTCTATCTTGCCCAAAGGACGCAGGGGTGTTCTGAAAACTTTGACCAGCATAGGAATATCCAAATAAGAAATATGATTAGCTACGATAATATATTTCCCATTATGGTCATAAGGAACATCATATATTTTCTTTACTCTGATAAAAGTAAGTGCGAACCAGATATCAGCCCAAAGCACACAGAGCCGGTAAATCATATTTCCTCCTTTAATTCTGCCAAAAAAACTAGCAGCAATCACCAAGGGGAAAATGAGCAGCATGATGGCTACAAACAGAATGGCAGCATAAATTGAAAAGAGAAATCGGAACAATTTCAGCATAATAAAACAAAAATAACGAATCAGCATTTTCTATTTCATTTCAAAAAAAAATATTAAAACATAGCGTTCCTTTTGTACACATGATCCCAAACATGATTCAGCCCACAATACTTTTGACTGAATCAGCTACCTTTGCGGCCTTATGGAAGGTGCAAAAACAGTAGCTTTTCACACATTGGGATGTAAATTGAATTACTCCGAAACTTCATCCATTTCCAGACAAATGGAGCGCGAAGGGTTTGTGAAAAAAGATTTTACAGATCAGGCAGATATTTATGTGATCAATACCTGCTCGGTTACGGACAATGCAGACAAGGAATGCAGACAATTGGTGAGACGTATTCAGCGCAATGCGCCTGAAAGTCTGGTGGTAATAATAGGATGCTATGCACAGTTGAAACCGAAAGAAATTGCAGAGATTCCGGGTGTGGATTTGGTGCTGGGTGCCTCTGAAAAATTTAATATCCCCAAACATATCAAAGAAATTTCAAAAGGCGATTCTGCAAAAATCTGTAGTTGTGATATTGATCAGGTGAGCGGGTTTAATACATCCTATTCGTTGGGAGATCGCACAAGAACATTTTTGAAAGTTCAGGATGGATGTGACTATAATTGCTCCTTTTGTACCATACCTATGGCCAGGGGAAAAAGCAGAAGTGACAGCATTGGCAATGTGATCCTAGATGCGCAAGCACTGGCTGCTCAGGGAGCAAAAGAGATTGTGCTAACCGGCATCAATCTTGGAGATTTTGGGAAAGGCCCCATGGGCGATGCGACGGCTTCCATCAATACAAGAGAGGAAAACTTTTTTGGACTTATTAAGGAATTGGATCAGGTGGAGGGAATAGAACGCTTTCGCATCTCCTCCATTGAACCCAATTTACTAACCAATGAAATTGTAGAATTTGTAGCCAATAGTAAAAAGTTCATGCCCCATTTTCATATTCCTTTGCAAAGCGGAAGCAATAAAGTGCTGGGCATGATGCGCAGACGGTATAAACGGGAACTCTATGCAGAAAGGGTTGGCCTCATAAAAACCATGATGCCACATTGTGCTATCGGGGTGGATGTTATTGTAGGATTCCCCGGTGAAACAGAGGTTGAGTTTCTGGAAACAATGGACTTTCTAAAATCTCTGGAAGTTTCTTATCTGCATGTATTTACCTATTCTGAAAGAGACAATACATTAGCGCTTAGTTTAGATCAGGTAGTGCCTATGAATATCAGACACAAAAGAAATAAGCAACTTCGTAATTTGTCTTACAAAAAGATGCAGTATTTCGAACAGCAACATACAGGGCAAACCAGAAAAGTACTTTTTGAAAATCATAATAAGAATGGCATGATTGAAGGATACACCGACAATTATATCCGAATAACTGTACCCTACAAAACTGCATGGGAGAACAGCATAGTGGATTGGAAATTGCAATAGTATTCCAAAAAACATCTATTCTGTTTAAAATAGTTGACCTCTAAAATAAGCCTGAAAAGGTTCTTTATTTTTCTCTTACTTTCAGAACCACAATACCATGTTGGGGAATTTGCAAGGAAAGTTCTTTAGCAATAGAACCTAGGTCTTTATGTAACCATAAATCCCGAAAGCGGCTCTGAGTTTTTATTCCGATTTGAGGCAGATTCAAGGAGAAACTAGTATCCGCACCTCCCCTGTTCATGATCGCTAGAGCTTTTAATTTTCCATACTTTTTACCTAATGGTTTCATCCAAACTTCCACATTGCCCTGCACGAATATCCGTTTTGCCTGTACAAATGCTTTGTCCTGATTTAGTGCGATGACTTCCTTGTTGGTAAGGATCTCCAGTGTTTGTTGAGACATATTCCTCAAATCATTTCCGGCAAGAAGCGGTGAATTCATCATACACCACATAGAATAATGCGTTTTGTCTTCATCATAACTCATTCCCCTGCCTACCTGTAACATATCCATATCATTAAAATGGCCTGCAGAAGCATATTGATACAAGTCTCGATTAAGGTCAATAATATGTAAGATAGAAGAAAATTTTGCAGATATATCTCCAGAAATACGCCAGGAATCAGCCTTATTGATGGCCCAGGTTCCAGGGAATTTCCAACGACAAATATTAAAAACAATTTTTGGATCGATCGCTTTTACGGCTTTGATAATTTTCAAGTATTCTGTTTCTTCATCCAGTTTCATTTTCTCTCCACCACACCAATCTACTTTCAGGAAATCGTAATTCCATTCCCGAAAAAACTGCTTACAATCATTTTCTATATGGTCATAAATACCCACGCCAAAACCTTTGGGATCATTATCCCAAATTGAACCACAGGTATTCTTTCCAGCATCGGTATAGATACCCGCTTTCAAGCCCTTGCTGTGTATGTAAGTAGCCAAAGCCTTCATCCCTGACGGGAATTTTTCTTTGTCTTCAAACAATTTTCCGTTTTGATCTCTGCCACCGAAATATCCATCATCTATGTTTATATACCGATATCCTGCTTCATAGAGGCCAGAACTCTTCATGGCATCCGCCTGCTCTTTAATCATTTTTTCGTCAATATGAATTCTAAAATGATTCCAACTACTCCAGCCCATTATCGGGGCATTCTTTTTCTGGGCAAAAAGTGTGGAAGTAAACATTAAGAAAAAAGATGCAAATATGAGGGTACTTTTTGTAGGCATAATTTATTGTGATAACGTTTAAACTCCTGATAAAAAAAAGCGAATTGGCACCACCATATTTTCAGTAAGTTGAGGCAATAGTGCGGACTCATTTTTTTACAATCGTAGGTTCTATTGGTGATACT
Source organism: Niabella sp. (assembly GCA_035434405.1). Lineage (GTDB taxonomy): Bacteria > Bacteroidota > Bacteroidia > Chitinophagales > Chitinophagaceae > Niabella. The sequence continues at coordinate 161,381 of DAORWU010000009.1, forward strand.
TTATAATCGGGCTAAAATACTCCCGAAAACGGAGAAAACCAACTCTAAATTTGTGGGTCCAAAAAAATCAAAAAGGGATCACCGTTTGTTGACTTAAATAAGAGGATCAAAAGTGCTTTCCAAAAAAGAAAAACCCGCCTTACGAGAAGGGGGTTTTACTATCGAGAGGTCCCGAGCGGATTCAAACCGCTGTACAAGCTTTTGCAGAGCTCTGCCTGATCACTCGGCCACGGGACCCTTTCTTTGAAGGGTGGCAAAAATAGGGTATTTTTGATAAATTTAGAACTCAATTTCAAAAATTATGAACCGTATTGCAGAAAGTGAATTAATACTAAACAGCAGAGGAGCTATCTATCATTTGGACTTAAGACCAGAGGAAATTGCAGGCACAGTTGTAACGGTGGGAGACCCAGACAGAGTGCGCGAGATTAGTAAATATTTTGACAAGATTGAAGTGCAACGCCAACATCGAGAATTTATTTCGCATACAGGTTTTATTAGTGGTAAACGACTCACTATACTATCCACTGGAATAGGCCCGGACAACATTGATATTGTGATGAACGAGCTGGATGCATTGGTGAATATAGATTTTGAAACCCGACGGATAAAAGAAAATCTTACTCCCTTAAATATTATTCGTCTGGGCACATCAGGATCCTTGCAGGCAAATATTGAGGTGGATAGTTTTGTTGCGTCCACACATGGATTGGGAATCGACAATTTATTGAACTTCTACCGATACGAAGGGAATGATGAAGAAAAACAAATTTTGCAAGCCTTTATCACCCATGTACAATTGAATGATTCACTTAGTAAGCCATATATCTGTGGAGCGGCTCCTTCTTTGCTAAAACATTTTGTTCATGATTTTTACCATGGCATCACCGTTACCTGCCCGGGATTTTATGGTCCTCAGGGCAGAATATTAAGATTAGGAATCAGCAATCCACATCTAAACGAAAGGCTAACTGATTTTAGGTTTGGCAACCATCGGATCACCAATTTTGAGATGGAAACTTCGGCAATTTTTGGTCTTGGAAAATTGCTAGGTCATAATTGTCTTGCGCTGAATGCCATTGTAGCCAACAGGGTAAAAAAAGATTTTAGTAAAGATGGTAAAGCCGCGGTAGAAATGTTGATTCAAAAATTTCTGGAGATTTTTGTTCAAAATTTTTAATCATTTTACAACATTTGACAGATCAGCTTTCAAAAAAAAAATAAAAAAAAATCAAAAACTTTCATGCTCGAAACAGTTAGTATTTTTACCGCAGAAAATAAGTAAACAATATGCATTTTTATAAGTATCAGGGGACAGGAAACGATTTTATCATAGTGGATAATCGTGAAGCCAATCACAGTACTCTGCACCAGAAGGAAATTGAAAAGCTTTGTGACAGGCGATTTGGGATTGGTGCGGATGGATTTATGATGTTAAACAATTTACCTGGCTACGACTTTGAAATGGTGTATTATAATGCCGATGGTCATGTGGGAAGCATGTGTGGCAATGGTGGGAGGTGCATAGTTCGGTTTGCTTATGATATGGGTATTCATAAAAACGAATATCGTTTTATGGCTTCGGATGGTGAACACTTGGCGAATATAGAGGTGGCTACCAATGCTGTTTCCTTAAAGATGAAGGATGTTGATTTTATCGAGAACGAACAAAATCATTTTGTGTTAAACACTGGATCGCCGCATTATGTGGAAATGGTTTCCAATCTAGATCAGTTCAATGTGTTCGAGGAAGGACGAAAAATAAGATATAGTGATGCTTTCAAAAAAGAAGGGATCAATGTCAATTTTGTAGAGATTTTGGGTAATGCCGAATTGAAAGTCAGAACCTATGAACGAGGCGTAGAAGACGAGACTTATTCCTGTGGCACAGGTGTAACCGCTGCGGCTCTTTCTTTTTTTCACAATGAAAACGGATTTAACTCAGTAGATATTCAGGCCTTAGGCGGGAATCTAAATGTTTGCTTTACAAGAAGTACGGACGGAATTTATAGGGATATTTGGTTAAAAGGTCCGGCTGTTAATGTGTATGAAGGCAATATCACTGTGTAAAAAAAAACTCCATGATCAAGTCGATAAATCTTCGTGTGTATGGGGTGCTAATGAATGAACAAAAACAGATCCTTGTGAGTGATGAACGCATCTATCATCAGAATTTGGAGGTGACCAAATTTCCGGGAGGTGGCCTAGAGTTAGGCGAAGGCACTTTAGAATGTATTATTAGAGAATGTAAGGAAGAATTAGGTATCGAGGTAGAAGTGATAGATCATATATACACAACCGACTTTTTTCAACCATCGGCATTTAATCCTGAACACCAGATAATTTCAATTTATTATTTAATTGCTCCAATTAAACCATTATTAATACATACTAATAATGGTGCTGCTGTGTATCCAAAACAAGTTTCAGAGATTTTCAGATTTGTAGATTGGGCGTATTTTGACGAAAATGTAATGACCCTGCCTATTGATAAAATAGTGGCAAAAATCGTTAAGGAAAAATATGCAGGATGACAGGATTAACCCCTTTCTATCCAAACTATATACCTGCATTCATAGCCAGATAGCGGAAATTCAATTAAAGAAATTTCCAAAAATGAGTTTTACTCGTTTACTCAAAAATACCCTAAACTGCCATCCCCCCCCCCACCCCTATTTTCTATTTTTCTTTCTTTTGGAAATATGGCTTAATGGACAAAAATGATGCTGAAATCTTCTGAAACGCTTATTGTCATTAGC
>DAORWU010000010.1:0-141215 GCA_035434405.1 Niabella sp.
TAGGAGTAACCAACTCTTTATCTTTACAATCTGGTACGCCATCGCCATCAGTATCCCGGCTTACACCGTGAGTATCAACCGGACAACCAGCAGGAGTTTGTTCCTGATCAAACTGATCTGTCACACCATCGCCGTCAGCATCCGGAAGGATGATTTCTGGTACTCTTCTCAATTCACCGTAAGCATAGTTCAAAGGATTCAACCAGTAAAGTGGTTCAACTCTTCTAGCTTTATTTCCAATATTAAAGTTCAGACCCAAAGTAAGATAGTTCATAAAGTCTTTATCAGGTGTAAGTGTTCCCTGATCTGTCCAACGCTGACCATCCAAAAGATCTGATCCATTATAAATCACTCTGTCTTCTAAAGCGATATTAATGCGAGGAGTTATGCGAAAAGCTAATCCAAAACCACCAGATACTGAGGGTTTGATATTGCCTCTGAACATATCTGAATATTTTACACTTGGGTCAAGCTCGATTGGTGTGTCATAATCACCATTTTGAAGTTCTTTTAACAAATCCAGCACTTCTTTCCTATCATCCCTATTATATGAGTGAGGAATATTGGAGTAGTCATAAGCTGCACTTTCTAAATCACCTCTTACCTCATGCATTGCATCTACACGCCCTTTCCAAGTACTAATACCCAAACCTGCTACCCCATAAAGAGTAATACCAGTTTGTGGTTTATAGAACCGGATATTATGAATATTGGCTAAAACTTGTAGGCTCAACTCCTGAGCGATTGTTTTATAGTTATAATATACACTTGGGTAATCGATTGGATTCCAAACATTCCCACCGGGTAAAACGCTATTTCTGGAATATCTGTAAAACCAAGGATTGGCGTAACCAACATATTTATAACCGATAGAAGGTGTCCAGTCTTGACCTCTTGCTTCACCAAGCATATACTCTAAACGCAAAGACAATGTATGTCCAATGGATTTTCTGATATGAAAACCGTAACCCAGAGTAGGTGTTACTGAGCGAACATCTCCATTAATATTGAAGACCCCTGCTTTTGCGCCAATCTCCCACATGTCTTTGGGTTTAGGTGCATAATCGCTTTCTCCATTGATAAAACTTTGCAGTTGTCCCTGACTTTTGGAGGAATAATATCCTGCATCTGTGATTGAAGCTGATCCATAGATTGGATGCGGTGCAGTGTAAGGATGCGATGGACTTACCTGAGCTTTAAGGCCACACATGCCAATAGTAAGCGCAAGTGCCGAAAAGATAATTTTTGACTTTTTCATGTATCTCCTGGTTTAATGTAATAGTTTACTGAGTTTGATTAAACATCCAAAAATACCAAACCATATGAAAATAACACATATTTTGGTAAATTTCTTTGCAAATATATGATTTATAAATACATGTTAAAATAAATAACGTATATCTAATGTATATCTAGTACAAATTGTTAATAAGGGTATGTTCTCCGACTTTTTTACAATCTAAAATAAATAAGACTTAAAGAAGTATTTGCTATTTAAAGAACTGAATTACATTCTATTAAGGTATCTGCTCAATTCACATCTCCAATATTGAAAGTATTTTACTTTACCCTTTTCACGATTGAAAATAATAAATTATGCATTACACTACCAGTAAATAAGATTATTTCTTGAATAAAAATAAACCCATTGAAACCCTTAGATATACTTAATATTGAAAATCAACATGTTAAACATTAAGACACCCTTCAATTGGTGCTTTATTAAACTATTCATAATTACTAATCAGCGAATTAGAGATTTCTGGTACCCTTAAGATTCTCGAAAAATTAGATCTCCTTATTGGGGATTTTAAATAATATCAAAAATCTGCCGAAAAACATCTTAAATAATCTGGAAATCTAAAACCAACAGCCTTCTAATCAAAATTAGATTTCTGTAAAGTCCAGTATTGGGTCAGTTTCCAAAAGAATAGCCCAGCAATACTTTAAGGAAGGGCTTCTAAAAAGCCTCGATTCTGTTCAATATATTTGCATCTTTTTAAAATAGGAAAACAGATTTTATTTATCTGTCTCCTAAGTCAAAACCTCGCTTTTCATTTCCCTGAAGATGGCATTTTTTGATTTCCTTTCGTACATAAATTTTTAAATGACGCCCATGATACGTTTGATCGCAATGGATTTAGATGGCACTTTACTGACAGATAATAAAGAGTTGCCTCCTGATTTTTGGGAACTGGCAAACCTTCTTATGTCCAAAAATATTTCGCTGGCCATTGCCAGTGGAAGACCATTTCACAATATAGCCAGTTTGTTTCAGCCGATAAAGGAACAGATATTTTTTGTTTGCGACAATGGTTCCTATGTAGTGGAGGGCAGTAAAGAGTTATCGATCAATCAATTAGACAGAGAGCCTATTGCTAAAATTGTAACCAAAGCCAGAGCGTTGGAGAAAGTTTATCCAGTACTATGTGGAAAGGATCTGGCCTATATAGAAAACACAGATGAGGATTTTGCTCGCAATGCGTTAAAATACTATCAGGAATTTAGAGTGGTGGAGGACTTGACTCAGGTAGATGATATTATTCTGAAAGTGTCATTATGCGATTTGATTGGTTCCGAAATGAATAGCTACCCTCACTTCCAAGATATGAAAGATGCGTATTCGGTGGCCATTTCCGGACAAATATGGCTAGACTTCACCAATCTGGATGGAACTAAAGGGCAAGCCATTAAAAAAATTCAGGAGTACAAAGATATTTCACCCGACGAAACTCTGGTATTTGGCGATTATCTTAACGACCTAGACATGATTCAAAATGCACACTTTAGTTATGCCATGAAAAATGCCCATCCGCAGATTCGCAAAGCTGCAAATTTTGTAACAGAGTCCGACAATAACCATTTTGGCGTTACTGCTACCATCAAAAAATTATTCTCTTTATAATCCAACACGCTTTGGATACCATTCAAAAAGCATTTCCATTGCCAAAGGAATACTATTACTGTAATCCATCTGAATGGTTTTTTCATTTTTGATCCAATGGTAAAAGGTGTTTTTAAAATTAGCATCAATTGAGGACAGCGTCATCACACCCAAATCTGCTAATGCTGCCGCATTGCAGCATTGCTCATACTGACCGCGAATAGGAATAGCCATTAACTTTTTACCAAGATGAATGGCTTCCGAAGGTGTTTCAAATCCTCCTCCGGTAATGATAGCATGACATTCAATTAAACTCCTATTAAACGTAATCTTATTTACAGGTATAAATTTTATGTTCCCTTCTACGCCCTCGCTTTTCCGCTGGTTAGTGAAAATTTCAAATTTATACTCCTTCAGTGGCGAAAAAATTCCTTTCAGCTGCTGTTCACAATACGATGGAAGATACACTGTAATATGCCCCTTGTCCACAGGTACTGCCTCCAGAATTTCCTTTTTAATAATGGGTGTAGTGATAAACTCATCATAACAGCTAAAATGCAGCCCTACATAACGATCAGCCGGGGCATAATTTTTTAAAAGCCACTCTCCGGTTGTACTTTTCTGTTTCGGACGGGGCGTGTTGGGAGAATAAAAACTTGCCTGATGACCAAAGTTTACAGAAGGTATTCCTTTTTTGGCACAGGATTTAGCTGTTATATAATCATAATCATTGATGACAAAATCATAGTTCTCCACCGGCAATTGATCAATCTCTTTTCTTAGAGATATCGGATTTATCGTTTTCGCAATTTTCCAATAATTCAGAGAACCATTGCAGGTGTAATATAGACTCAGCCCCTTACTTCGGTAGGCAATGGGTGCGTCCAGTGACAGAGAACTATTATCACCACTTAAAAAAATATCTACTTTGCCATACTGTTTTAAATAGGGTAATAGTTCCATGCAACGACTGATATGCCCATTGCCTGTAGCTTGTACTGCATAAAATATTTTCATAGTAATTGTGTTTAGTTTTTAGAAAGCTAAGAGTGGTGGCTATCGTTTGTTTTTTATAAGAGCATTAAATTGAAAATATACTTCACTGGCCAATACGTTTGATGGAGATGTTGGATTTCTGGGTTTTTCAATTTCGACACTTTGGTATTGATAGGTGAACAAATGCCAGTCATCTTCATAATACTCAAGCGCTGTCATATGATCCACCCAATCACCGGAATTCAGATAGCACACTTCACCATCTTTATTTTTAATGATTCTTTTTTGTGGCTGATGAATATGACCACAGATTACAATGTCAAACTTCTTTTCAATGGCTATTTCCGCAATCTTTTGTTCGTACTCATCAATCTTCACAAACCGTCGGTTATACCTGCTCATTATTATTTTGGATAACGAAAGTTTTTCTTTTATTAGCAATTGAGATACAAAATTCACCAGCCTGTTAAAACCCAATAATAGTGAATATCCGTTGCTGCCCAATTTTCCCCAGAACTTGGCCAGATCTACCGTGGTGCAATCAAAAACATCACCATGAAAAATCCAAACTTTCTTTCCACCTACTTCTATTACGATCTTATCGGTGAGCATAAAATTGCCTAATTCTAAAGTGGAATATTTCCTTAACGCTTCATCATGGTTTCCAGTAATATAAACAACCCTAGTGCCTTTATCGATCTGATTGAAGATTTCCTTAATAGCGGCAAAATGAGTGGAGGGGAAATACTTTTTACTAAACTGCCAGCCGTCAATAATATCACCATTCAGAATGAGCAATTTGGTCTCAATGGTTTTTAGATAGGCTGTAAATTCTTTTGCCCTGGAAGCATAAGTGCCTAAATGTAAGTCGGACAATACAACTATTTCCACCTGTCGTTTGATCATTACAAATTGTTTCCCAAAAAAACAATCTCATTGTAATTAAAACGTTAAATCAGGATTATGTTATTGTTATGGGTAAGCAGTAGTCTGCCTGTTCCTGCTTTTCAATAAGTAGTCATAAGAGTATTCAATCAACGCCAAACAATAAATTCGGGTGAGTATAAAATTTTACAGCATTGGGTGATCGCTTCTTTCTAAAATAAAAACAATTCTTAGCAACTATCCCTTCAAATTGAGGCAGCACCTATTTTTCTTCGGAGTAAATAGCACAGATCACTTTTCTTTCAATAGGTATAATGGCAAATTTTTCACTTGGTATGGTGGTATAAAATATACCGCCTAATAGATTAAACTGCAAAAGCAGATGCATACGGAATGCACCTGCTTTTTTATTCATTACGTTCAGTTGATTTCTGCCTATTTACGGCTATAATTAGGCGCTTCATGCGTCACCACTACATCATGCGGATGGCTTTCGTTCATACCAGCATTGGTGATACGGACAAATTTTGCTTCTTTTAGAGTCTGGATATTTTTTGCCCCACAATAACCCATTCCTGCACGCAATCCACCCACATATTGATAAATCACTTCCTTCAATGAACCTTTATAAGCTACCCTGCCTTCAATTCCTTCTGGCACAAATTTCTTTACATCATCTTCTGTATCCTGAAAATAGCGATCACTGCTTCCTGTGGCCATTGCACCCAGCGATCCCATACCGCGATAGGCTTTATATTTTCTGCCCTCGAAAATGATAGTTTCTCCAGGGCTTTCTTCGGTACCGGCAAACACACTTCCCATCATCACACAATCTGCACCAGCCGCCAATGCCTTAACCATATCACCTGTATAGCGAATACCCCCGTCTGCAATCAATGGAATTCCTTTTTTAGCCAGACTTTTTGATGCTTCCATAATGGCGGACAACTGTGGCATACCTGCTCCTGCCACAATGCGGGTGGTACAAATAGACCCGGGTCCGATACCTACCTTAACGGCATCAGCACCAGCCTCGGCCAAAGCCAGTGCCCCTTCTGCTGTTCCCACATTTCCTGCTACTACGTTTAATTTCTTAAAACTTTTTTTAACTTTTTTCAAAGCATCAATTACGCCTTTGGTGTGGCCATGAGCACTATCCAACACCACTAAATCTACGCCTACCTGTTGCAATGCAGCTATACGGTCTAACACATCGGCTGTGATGCCAATGCCAGCACCCACTAGTAATCTGCCAAAAGAATCCTTCACCGCATATGGGAAACTGGTTACCTGCAATATATCTCGGTAAGTAATCAATCCCACTAATTTACCCTGCTTGTCAACAACAGGAAGTTTTTCTATTTTGTACTGACGTAAGATCGTTTCAGCTTTCTTTAGATTGGTGCCTTCGGGAGCTGTTATCAAATTTTCATTGGTCATGACCTCTTTCACCGTTCTATTCATATTATCTTCAAACCTAAGATCCCGATTGGTGAGAATACCCTTTAGTTTGCTACCTGCATCCACAATTGGAATACCCCCTATTTTATTCTCTCTCATCAGTTTTAGAGCATCACCGATAGTAGCATCTTCCAATAAAGTAATTGGATCTAATATCAAACCGGCTTCACTTCTTTTTACCTTACGAACATGTGAAGCCTGTTGGTCGATGCTCATATTCTTATGCAGAATGCCTAATCCGCCTTCTCTGGCTATGGCGGTAGCCATAGCTGCTTCTGTAACGGTATCCATTGCGGCGGTTAGGATGGGTGTATTGAGCGTAATGTCCTTGGTAAGTTTGGTGCGGATGTCCACATCTCTTGGCAATACCTGACTAAAAGCGGGTATCAACAAAACATCATCAAACGTTAAACCTTCTAATAAAATTTTGGGAGAATTTGCAGTTGCTGCGGAATTATTTCTTATTGCCATGTGCAAAATTAAGGGAATGAAAATAAAGTTCGAAGAAATGGATTGATAACAAAATGTGCCGTGGCACAAAATCATCGATTTTAGAACCCATCCGGGTCTTCCATTTTTAATACTGAAATTTCTACGATCGCCACTCCATTACAATATTAATTCGTCTTTCTGCAACCATGTATTAATAATGGGACTGACATGTCATTACCTGAAAACACAAAAAGGATTGAACAAAATCCTTACTATTAACTTTCAAAAATCACTATACTACACAATACCATCAGGATAAAAAATTAATTTTTTCATACGAAATATTTGGATATATATATATATATATATTGAGGTCAGCTAAGATAATTTTGCCCAAAAACGATATTTTTCATTTTTAAAACACAACATTATGAAAAAAATAATACTACACTTAATTGTATTTCTCTCTTTTTATTTGCCAGCTTTTTCATCAAACAATTTTGTTCCGCCATATTCATACACGTTTACTGATGGATGCGGAAAAACATGGAAATTGAATTGTTATGATTGTACATCTTCGTCAGGTTTCGCATATGCTATTGATAATTGGAAAAAGACCCACCAAATTGGAACTTGGAATGCGGTACCATGCTATTCTTCAACACCAACAATTCCAAACGAAGTTCCAGCATAAATAAAATAAAATTATCTTAGCTTATTCTAACAATTCAAACATTTCTATGAAAAAAGTATTTTATATTTTCTTTTTTTTATTGACTACCAATTCATATTCATTTGCCCAAAATACAATACTGGGCAGAATTATTTACGACTACACTTTTGTCCAAAATACAGACAATCCAAATAATCCTTATAGAGACAAAATGGTTTTACAATTCAACAGGACATCCTCAGTTTTCAAAAGCCAACTTATGGTTGAGTCAGAAGAGGCTGAACGGAAAAGATTGGAAGTTGTAATTAACCAAGCCAAAGGAAGTAGAAATATTGTAGAAAATGGGCAATCCTTGTTACGAGGTTCTGCTGTTAGGTATTATAATTTTTATAAAGAAAAATTAGACTATCAGTATCACCCAACTGGAGGCAATATTTATTTGATCAAACAACCCCTTGAAAAAATAGAGTGGATGATATTGAATGAGGTTAAAGGAATTGCGGGCTTTGGATGTCAAAAGGCAATTGGCAAAAGTCATGGACGCACTTATATCGTTTGGTTTACCACAGATATTCCTTACCCCTATGGGCCAAGAAAACTATGGGGTTTGCCAGGAATGATTTTGGAAGCTGCTGATACTGAATCGCAGGTTGTTTATAAACTTCTGCATGTGGATTTGAATCCAATGCCAGAAGAAAAAGTTGAAATGCCCAGGGATGGCATCATCACAACACATCAAGAGTTTAATAGAATGGCAAATGCGACATCTAATGATGCCACATCTGGTATAGAAAATTCGCAGGGATTAACGGTAAAAGAAGTGGGTAGTAGTACAAGACCTGTTCGTAAGCCTGTTGCAAATAAAATTGACAGAGACTAAACCGCCTATTAAACCATTGGCCATTGAAGTATTTATTTTTACCAATTGCCTTCCTTTTGGCAAGTGTATTGAATGGAAACAGTCAGCTGCTAAAAATCAGTGGTGTGGTGAAAGACTCCACAGGGTTGGCTATTGCGGAGGCAAGTGTTAGTCTTATATCCGAAAAAACCAAAGTAGGTTTTGCATTTTCAAGAACAGATGAAAATGGACATTTTGAACTTCAAATAGATTCGTCCCTGCTCATAACTGATAGTTTGAAGATACAAATAAAAATATCAGGCATTGGTTTTAATACATTGCTATGCGCAATACCAGAAAAATCACCAAATATCTATTTTTTGAAAAGAAGCAACGAATATCTGGAACGAGTGGTAGTGCGAAGTGGCAATGATTATATTTCGAAAAGACAGGATACCATTAGTTATAACGCCGAAAAATTTATAGAGAGAGAAGACAGGGTGTTAAAGGACTTACTAAAACATCTGCCAGGGATAGAAGTGAGTGATGATGGTAATGTAAAATTCAATGGTAATCCTATTAACAAATTATACATTGAAGGTCATGATATGTTGGCCGAAAAGTACAATCTGGCCACCAAAAATATAAATGCTGCGGCCGTAGAAAAGGTACAGGTTATTGAGCACAACCAACCCATAAAAATGCTTAAAGGTATTCTCCCCTCTGATCAGGCGGGGATCAACATTAAACTAAAAAATAAAAATAAATTTAGGAATAATTTTAAGGTAGAATTGGAAGGTGGCACTCCTTCCAAATACAAATTGGATATCAATAGCTTTTCCTATAAAAACAAGTTTTTGGGACTCAATTTTTTGAAACTTAACAACATAGGGCTTAGTTACACGGATGAAGCTGTTTCAAACTCATCGGCCGATTTTGAGTTTTTTCAGGACAACAATTTTCCTTTTGGATTAGTTAATCCTCCAGGACACAACGCCCCTATAAAACAATATCGTTACTGGTTCAATAAAGCCGCTTTACTTAACCTTAACGAATTTTTTGTGTTACCAAAAGATTACACCTTTCGTATCAATGGCTGGATGCAAAAAGAAGAAGTTGATCTTTTCAATGATAATAATACCAATTATCAAATTCCAAACAATAATACCATTAGGTATTTTGAGAATACCAAGACAAATTCAAAGACTCAAAACTTTGCCATTCAATTCAGCCTGAACAACAATAGTAAAAAGAAATATTTCAACAACAGTTTGAGCATTGAAAGTATGAACCAAAACTTTCGGTCAGGAATTAATTCAAATCAGGGAAGTGTTACACAGAAACTCAATAATACATATCTTAAATTTTCGAATAGTTTCAGTCAAATCTATCAATTGAGCAAGAGAAACAATATTCAATATAATAATTATATTAGTTATTATCGACAGCCACAAATTTTAGAATTTAATCCTACCAAAGACTTTCAAAAAGAATATTCGAATAATGAATATATGCGAGTTGTTCAAAAATCGAAAATCCCCACATTTTTTATTGATAACAATATTAAATACTTTATTGATCGCAAAATCTTTCAATACAATATCGAACTGGGAGGCAATTACCAAAACCAGGTTCTAAGTTCAGAAATTGGACTATTACAAAACAACAATTCCATATTGTATCTAAAACATTTTGAAAACTATTTGAAATGGAAAAGAACACAGGTATATAATAATTATGAATTGACTTTTAAAAAGGATAAAAACAGAATCAGTTTGTCTCTTCCCTTTAATCTGACAATGATACAATACAAAGACACAATAGGCAATCAAACTAAAAAACTACATAAAGTATTATTCAATCCCAATTTTGGATATACAAAAAAAATAGGGAAAGAACATGAACTGATCAATAGCCTTTCCTATTCAAATAGTGTAGGAACCATCAATAGTGTTTTTCCTAATCCGGTTTTTAGTGATTATCGCACCTTTTATGCAAATGACATTCCGCTTTTTTTGGGTAGCTCCATTTACCTGAACTCAACCTTCTATTTCAAGAAAACACTTAAATTATTTTTTGGAAACGTTGGTGTAAGAGCATCCAAATCTTTTAACCACTACATTTCCTCACAAACTATTGACTCATTAAGCACCAAGAATACAGCTATCCCTAAAGAAAACACAAATGCCTCCTGGGGTATAACGACCTATCTAAGTAAGTATTTTTTCCCGCTTAAAACAGCAGTATCAATCAATTTTATAGGCAACTTTACTTCCTCACCGCAACTGCAGAACGGCAAAGAATTTATCACCAAAAATCAAACCATGACAACTTCGCTGTCATTAAGTCCCAAAATATTTTCCTGGTTAAAACTAGATATTAATGGAAGCTACACTAAAAACAAGTCAGATTCAAAAACAGGTGGATTCTTCCCTCGCTTTTCAACCATCTTCAATGAAACTTCCTCTATCACCATTTATCCTAATGAATCTTCTATTTTTCAATTATCGAATGAATATTTTTCTTATTTAAGTAATGGAAAAGTAATTTCAAATAGCATGTTTTTAGATGGATACTATCAACAAACACTCAAAAACAAATATGACCTTAGGTTCTCGGTTCGCAATATCACAAACCAAAGAAGGTTCACTTCTATCAATCAAATCAATAATTCTATTTCGATAAACAGTTTTATACTAACCCCAAGAATGTTTTTACTATCGGCCTATTTCAATCTTTAATACCCAAATCTCCACTCCATTACAATAATAATTCGTCTTTCTGCAACCATGTTTTAATAATAAGGCTTCACACTATTCCTCCGTTTCAAACCTAATGATACCTTTGTCTGTTATAGTCAAAGATTATGGAAACAAAAGAAAAAATACAATGGAAAGTGGACGGTATGGACTGCGCCACCTGTGCGCTGACCATCAACAAATACCTGAACAAAGAAGGAGCCAGCGATGTGCGGGTGAACTTTGCTACCGGCGATGTGAGTTTTGAAATGAACCAGCAAAGTACCCTTGAAAATATTACAACAGGCCTGGCAAACCTAGGTTATAAAGTAGTGGGCAAAAAGCATGAGGCTTCACACACCGATGCACATGACCATGAACATGAGGAAGGCGGATTTTTGAAAAACAATGCCCAGCGTTTCTGGTTCTGTCTGCCCTTTACTTTAGTGCTCATGCTGCACATGATACCGGCCATGCACCATAGCTGGATCATGCAGCCCCTGGTACAATTGGCACTTTGTCTGCCGGTGTTTGTAGTCGGTCTGGTTTACTTTGGAACTAGTGCCTGGAAAAGCATTCGCAATGGAATGCCCAATATGAATGTGCTCATCGCTATTGGTGCAACAGCTGCTTTTGTGTACAGCTTGTATGGCATTTTCACTGGTCAGGTGGATTACGTCTTTTTTGAAACTGCTGCCACCGTCATCACACTAGTTTTCTTAGGAAACTATGTGGAAGAGCGCACCGTGGCATCCACCCAATCGCAACTTAAAAAGTTGGCACAAACACAGGTCATCATGGCCAATATGATTGCCTATGACAAAGAGTATAATGAAAATGTATTTCCAGTAGAAAGTACGGCACTCCGTTCCGGAGATCTAATTTTAATAAAGTCTGGCGAGCAGGTGCCGGCCGATTGTAAAATTCTTTGGGGTGATGTACATGCAAACGAAGCCATCATTACGGGCGAAAGCGTTCCGGTAAATAAACAACAAAAGGACATTCTGATTGGTGGAAGCATTATTACTGATGGCACTGCCAAAGCACAGGTTACCGCCGTGGGAAAGGACACCGTACTTTCCGGCATTGTCAACTTAGTAAAAGAAGCACAAGGAGAAAAACCACCAGTGCAGCAAATGGCAGATAAAATAAGTGCAGTGTTTATTCCAATTGTTTTGGGTATTGCCTTATTGACCCTAATCGTAAACTGGTTGATACTCCATGAGTTTACACCTTCGTTGATGCGTGCGATTGCAGTATTGGTAATTGCCTGTCCTTGCGCCATGGGGCTGGCTACTCCTGCGGCCATTGCAGTAGGACTGGCCAGAGGTGCTCGTAATGGAATTCTGTTTAGAAATGCGACTAGTCTTGAAAATTTTAAAAATATAAAGCAGGTAGTGTTTGATAAAACCGGCACCCTCACTACCGGGCAGTTTGCCATCAATAGTTATCAGATTATGGATAACAGGATGGATGATACCTCTTTCAAAAACTTAGTCTATTCATTAGAAAAATATTCCAATCATCCTATTGCAAAAGCCTTTAACAAAGGCTGGAAAACCAAGACAGAAATACGCTGGCAAAAAGTGGAAGAAATAAAAGGAGAAGGAATGAAGGCAACCGACAAAGAAGGCAACCTCTATCAAGCAGGTGCCTATAAGATAGCCGCCCATCTTACCCAAGATGATACCCACAATATTTATGTGTTGGAAAACGGAAAATTGGTTGGATTTATTGATGTGGCAGATGAACTAAGACCCGAAGCCAAGCAAGTGATCCAATACTTCAAAGCTAAAAACATCAAAACCGTTTTGTTGAGTGGCGATAAAAAATCTAAGGCCGATCATATTGGTGCCGTACTAGGGATGGATGAAGTGATATCCGAAAAAACTCCCGAAGAAAAATTGCAAATCATTGACCAGAAAAATAAAGAAATTCCTACAGCCATGGTGGGCGATGGAATTAACGATGCCCCTGCATTGGCCAAAGCAACCATTGGTATCAGCATGAGCGATGCCTCACATCTTGCGATGCAAACCGCCCAAGTGGTGCTGATGAATAATGGCCTCACCAATTTACCAAAAGCTTTGGGCTTGGGAAAACATACTTATGGTACCATCAAAGGAAATTTGTTCTGGGCTTTCTCTTATAATATAATAGCTATTCCGGTAGCAGCCTTAGGCCTGCTTACTCCACAATTGGGTGCGTTGGTCATGGCTTTTAGTGATGTGGTACTGGCATTAAATAGTGGAAGACTGGCAATAAAGAAAGTCGATTGATTTAGGATTGCAGATTACAAATTGCGGATTGGAGATTGGGAATCCTTTGGGAAATTCTTTGCAGTATTAGTGGCTGGGAGTTTGGGTCCCAAAGTTTTGGTAGATTTTCTTCAATTACCCAAAAACCTTATTTTAGTTCCGTAATTAATGGAAGCAGGAATGAGCATGACACCCACAGAAGCCCTTCATCAGTATTTTGGATTTGAAAGTTTCAGACCCATGCAGCAGGAAATTGTGGAAGCGGTTTTGGCTGGCGAAGATGTATTGGCTTTGATGCCCACAGGTGGCGGAAAATCGCTTTGCTACCAGGTGCCTGCGCTTGCCAAAGAAGGACTATGCATAGTAGTGTCGCCGCTTATAGCACTGATGAATGATCAAGTGCAAAATCTTCGAAAGAAAAACATTACTGCCTTTGCCATCCATACCGGCATGCGAAGAAAAGAAGTGATCCGAATTCTGGAAACCGCGGCACATAGTAACTGTAAGTTTTTGTATGTATCGCCGGAAAGATTAGAAACGGCTTTGTTCAAAGAGTTTCTTCCCGCCTTTGATGTGAACCTGATAGCGGTGGACGAAGCACATTGTATTTCCCAGTGGGGATACGATTTTCGCCCTCCATATCTGCGCATCATGAGGTTGAGAGAAGAACTTCCCGATACACCGATCATGGCATTGACCGCCTCAGCCACACCATTGGTTCAACAGGACATTTGTGAAAAACTTTCTTTACAGAACAAAAATAGATTCAGGGTTTTCAGGCAATCTTTTGAGCGGCCCAATCTATCTTATAGTGTTTTTAATACCGGCTCCCGCATCAATAAAATGTTATCAGTGCTAAAAGCAGTACAAGGATCTTCCATCGTGTATTGTAAGTCCCGAAAACGAACCAAGGATATCAGTGATCTTTTGAATGCACAAAATATTGTAGCCGATTTTTATCATGCCGGCTTGGCCACGGATGAAAGAAAGAAGAAACAGCAGGAATGGATTGACAATAAAACCCGGATAATGGTTTGCACCAATGCCTTTGGCATGGGCATCGACAAGCCAGATGTGCGCACAGTTATTCATGCGGATGTACCTGATTGCCTGGAAAATTATTATCAGGAAGCCGGTCGTGCCGGACGTGATGGCAAAAAGTCCTATGCCGTTTTAATGTATGATGATGCCGAACAGGAAGCATTGCAATACATGGCCAATATTCGCTATCCTGACCTAGCCACCATTCAACTGGTTTATAGAAGTGTAGTGCACTATTTGCAGTTGCCCGAGGGAGAAGCACCAGGCGAAAGCTATGATTTTAACCTGAAGGATTTTATCAGGAAGTTTGGACTGGATGTGCAAACCACGATCTATGGACTGAAAGCACTGGAACAGGATGGATGGCTAAGTTTCAACGAGCAGGTTTTTTCTCCTGCCACAGTCAATTTCACTATCTACAAAAATGATTTATATGAGTATGAAAAAACTCACTCAGAATTGGAACCTCTCATAAAAGTTTTGCTTCGAAATTATGAAGGAATCTATGACTACCCAGTTTCCATTTCAGAAAACTGGTTAGCTTACATTTTGAAATATGATATTGAAATTATAAAAGACCAACTCAGGCGACTTGACTTTGATGCCGTGATAGACTACATACCACAAAAGGATGAACCGCAGGTAACACTAACTCGCACCCGAATCAACACCTCTTTTTTAGAGATTAATCAGGAACGATTCAAAGAACGAAAGGCCATTTTTACTGCCAGGGTAAATAAGATGTTGGAGTACTTAAATGTTACCTCTGATTGCAGAAGCAGATTTATAGGTCAATATTTTGGCGACAACAAAATAGTTGATTGTGGTATTTGCGACAATTGTTTAAGGAAAAAACAACAAAGTCTGGATGAACAAACCTTCAAACAAATTCTTTCAAAAATCAAAGACAATCTAAACCAACCCACTCTACCCAACGAGCTGATCACAAAACTGAGTGGTATTACAAAAGAAAATATCTGGACTGTTATTGATTTCTTATCCTCTGACGGGAAAATAACTATCCTGGTTGATGGTAAACTGCAATGGAATGATTAAGCAAACGCATTCGGCAAATTCAACCCCAATCTATCTTCTAATTCTACTCAGCGTTTCCTGTGTCATACCCAAATAACTGGCTACCGCACCCAAAGGTGCCCGTAGCAATATATCAGGATCATCCTGCATCAATTGATTGTATCGTTGTTTGGCAGTCATGAATTGCAAAGCATAAATTCTTTTTTCTGTATTAATAGCCAGCACACCCAGCACATAAACCATCAGACGAGAAACAGAAATGGATGTGTCAGCAAATTTTTGCAATACTTCATAATTTAAATAACTGACAGTAGAATACTCTAAGGCCTCCATATTATTGGCCGATGGCAGATTTAAGAACAAGGTTTCCTTACTGGCCACAAATCCATTTTCTTTTATGAACGAAAGGGTAATGTCTTTTCCGTCTTCCAGATAAAAAGTGCGTAGCAATCCTTTTTCCACAAAATAAATCTTTCGGTCCAGTGCATGGGCATGACGCAAAATAACACCCTTATCCACATCCACAGTAGTGAGATTCTCTACCACGAAATCCTTAATATCTTCATCAATCCTAATGAAATTTGCCAATAATTCTAGGGTGTACATCTTTTCCTTTTTTTCAAAAATAAATAATGTACAAAAAAGCCCGGCAGAAATACCGGGACTTAATCAACAAACCATAACAAAAAACATTATTCAGTTACTTTTTGATGCTTCCATTTTTTTAATAAAAGCTTCTTTTTGATTATTAACATCAACCAGCACATTATAAAAAATACAGATGATAATATTAAAAGATGTATTGTGTATGGTTGGGTTAAATAATATTGACCCTGTTCAACCAAAGAAATTTTCATTGCCTGCAAATAGGGCGTTAAGGGCACAATGGAGGTGAGCGCATTGATGATTTTGGGCATGGAATAGGATGGCCATGTGTAACCACTCATTATAAATGCTGGAGAGGCAATCACCATCAATATCTGTGTAGCTTTAAGTGCATTAGGCACTACAATACTCACCAGAATGGAAAGAAAAACAGAGGCCAGAATAAACAGTTCACTATTTAAAATAAACCCTCCAAAGTCTGTTGGTACGGGAATTTTGAGCCATTTGCTAAAAATATAAAACACAAGAATATTAATATTGGAAAACAAAAAAACTGGAATGGCTTTTACAAAAACCAATATCAAACTATTGGTTTTGTCCAATATTTCCATAAATGACGACCGATTGAACTCGGTGGCAAAACTTAGTGCCATTGCCAACAGGATCACTTGTTGTAATACTACTGCCATCATAGCTGGCCACATAAAAACAAGATAATTGCTGGTAGTGTTGAACAAGGTAATGTAGTTCGCTTTGAAAGGCTCGTATTTTGTTTTTGCTATTTCGGAAGACATGCCACGTTTTTGCAATGCTTTCATCTCTGCACCGGCTGAATAGGTACCCATCACTACTTGCACAGCTTTCGTAGCATAATTGGCAGTAAGCAGGTTGGATGTATTGATATAGATATTTACTTCGGGATATTTGCCCTGCATCATCTGTGCTTCAAAATTTTCGGGAATAATGATCATTGCGGCAGCATCTTTTTTTATGATTTCATCTTTGATGCTTTGCGGAGCAATATCATTGTTTATTACCTGAATGGTATGATTGTCTTTTAACATCTCCACCAATTGTGCCGATGCGGGCGTTCTGTCTTCATCACTAACCAAAACAGGTACTTTTTCTACCTTGCCATATTGATAGGTGAGGCCAATAAAAAGCGCATAAATAACGGGTGCCAGAAAAAACACCAGCAGAATAGTTGTATTGTTGAAAAACAACCGAAACTCTCTTGCCAGTAAGTTAATAAAGTTCTTCATCTGAATTTTTTTTATGAAATCAATAAGCTTCTGATACTTATTCATTTTCCTTTTTAGTTCAAAAGAATATTAGCGTTTACCAAAAGATCATTTGCTGCTGAAAGATTAACAGGCATAACTTTTATTTCATACACCGCATCACCCGGATCGTAATCGGGAAAAGCGGTGGTAATATCAGCATACTTGGCCATTTGTTTTATGGAAACAATTTTACCTGTAATTTCCATTTTATTATAAGGCACTTGCATATTCAATGCACTACTTTTTTTAAATTTTTCAATTTTACTTTCGGGTACCGTAAACCGGAAATAGGTAGATTGGGGAATGTATCCGGTAAACAAAGCATAGCCCGCTGTGGCCAGTTCGCCTTTGTTTAAAGTAATGGTTTCTATTTCCATGTCGTTGGTGGCGATTATATAGCGTTCCCTATAAGCGGTTTGAACTTCTTGCATGGCTCCATTGGCCTGAACAGTTTGTCCGGCAGCCATTTCAAGCTTTTCTAATCTGGTGCCATTTACAATATCATTGTATTCGGCATTTACAGCATCCAATTGGGCTTTTGCTCCAAGATATTTTGCCTGCACTTCTTCAAAATTTTGAGGCGACATTAAACTGTCGTTAAACATATTTTTTGCCCTGGCAAAGGAACTTTGAGCAAACTGAAATTGCTCCTGAATACCGCGCTGCTTTGCTTTCAGTTGGTTCAATTGATTCTTTGTAGCCCCATTTCTGGCCATTTGTTCCTGTGCATTGGCCGCAATTGTTAAGCCTTCGGTTTGTTTAATTTTAGCGGCTACTTCGGGCAAATCAAGTTTTGCCAAAGTATCGCCCACCTTCACGGTTTGTCCTTCTTGTACATATATTTCGGCAATGCGTCCGCTTATTTTTGGCGAAAAAGAAATCACTTCCTTTTTAATTTTTCCGTTTAGAACGGATATGGGTTGTTGTTTTTTACCACAACCGCTCACCAACAACATCATCAATGGAACGGCTAAAAAATGTTTAAAGTAATTCATCAGTTTTTATTTTAAAGTTTGTTGATTGTAAGTTCATTTGTTGCGTTCATAAGATCTATTGCTGCCCGGCGCTGGTTAAAAATTGCAGTGCTGTATTCAAGCTCGGCATTTTGCAAATCAGTTTCTGCATCGATAAAATCGGTCGATTTTTTTGTCCCATATCTAAATTCTTTTTCAATGCTCACCAATGCACTTGCGGCAATTTCCTTTGCCTTTAATTTTAGGTTTATTTGTGATGCAGCAACGTTGTAGTTGATTTGACTATTAGCCAAATTGAGCTGAAGTTTATCCTTTACATCATTCAACTTTCCTTCCATTAATTGTTTTTCAATTTTTGATTTTGCCACTTCGTGTTTGCCTTCTTTTCCATCAAACAAATTCCATTTAAAGCCCACACCCACCTGAAACACAGGCAACAAATTCATGTTATTTGGATGCCAATCTAAATTTTTACCCGAACCGGCTTTTAATTCATGTGCACTGGTGATGTGACCAGAATAAAGTCCGACTGTGGACAAAGAAGTTTGTGCCATCACCTTGGGCACCCACCATCTTTGGTCGGCTTTTATTTTATAATCTATGCCTTTAATGCTATGTTCAATTGCCTGTACATCCACTCTATCGTTTATAGTTTTGGAAGGGGCTGTTATTTCAATTGGCTTAATAGCTGGATGAATCATTTGTATTCTATCCAGTTCAATGCCGGTAAGCAAACTAAGTTGTGTTTGCAACAAGGTTCTTTTACCATCCAGCTCTACCATTTTCGATTCCAACACCGCTTGTGCCAGTTCTATCTTTTTATGGTCATAGGGTGTAATTAATCCATAGCTCAAAGCCTTATCGGCTGTTGTCTTCATTATTTCATATCTTTTTTGTCCCTGCTTAAGCACTTTAGTTGACTCGTCTAAGAGCGCAAACTGATCATACATTTTGCTGATAATGGCAATAATTTCATCTTCATTTTTTAACAACAACTTATTTTCTGCAATTGCTTTTTCCTTATTGGCTTCTTTAAGATACTTCACCTTGCCACCTGAGTAAAGAAGCATCGATGCTTTGGCATCAAGCAAAGCCGTAACACCAGAAATATTTAGCCGGTCATTAAAACTTCCTTCTGGAATGATGGCACCTGGAAAAACCTTGGGTATTGGAGGAACAGCAATTTCAGGTGATGTAAACTTTGTTGATGTATATAAATAACCAGCTTTCCTTGTAAATTCTACTTTGGGAAGAAAAACATCTTTCAATTTTTCATCATCGAGGCTGGTAAGCTTTAGCTCCATTTTTCGTTGAAGCAAACCAAAATCCTGTGCCATTGCACTATCCACTAATTCTTTTAAATCTGGTGCTGTTTGCGCATATCCTGTTTGGGCTATGAAACTTAACAGAAATAGTAACTGTGAAAACCTTTTCATTATTCTTTGTTTGTTGTGGATGCAAATGTGTATAGGATGGCGTGTAATAATTTTGACATTTGTCAAAAAAAGAAATTTATAATGTAAAAGGAAATTGAATGATTAACATTAACTTGTTAAATGGAAAAAATTTAGATGGAAATTCGTTTACCATTTTTTTCCTATTTTACAGCTCAATTATTTATGACTTCAATTATCAAATCGGTATATCAGCATCCTTCTTTTTCACAGGAAGCACTTGATAAAATTGCTCAGGTACATGAAAAAATGGAAGTACAAAAAGGTGAGGTGCTTTTAAAAAAAGGGCAGATTTCTCCGGCATATTATCTTTTAGAATCTGGATTGGTGAGGGCTTATGTATTGGATATTGAAGGCAATGAAATTGTTACTGAGTTTTTTTCGGAGGGAGATATTGTCATTGCTCCAGCTTCTTTTTTTCAGAGAAACCCCAGTCAGGAAACTTTGCAAGCAATCACGGATGCTGTATTGTGGCGCATTTCTTTTGAATCCTTTCAGGAAATTTTTCATGGCATTCCCGGCTTCACCGAATGGGGGCGGCTTTGGTTTACTCATCAGTTGTTGGCCATGAAACAACGATCCTTAGACATGATTACACAAACTGCTACCAATCGCTATCTGAAATTGATGGAAACAAAACCACAGATCATAAAACACGCCCCTTTAAAACAAATAGCTACTTACTTAGGGGTCACTGATACTTCGCTTAGCAGAATAAGAAAAGAAATTACTACGTAGTTTATTCACACGAGTCAGATAAAAATAATCCCATTGTTGTTTATGGGTACAACAAAGGCAGAATGAAAAAACCAAGAATGCAATAAATAGAACCCCTGTTAACGAAATCTCTGAGCCTTTTCGTAATCTATTTTTCAACCGCTAAGTACCGCAAAGAGAGCACGCAAAGAACTCCTAGTAACCTTTGCGAAAACTTTGTGCCCTTCGCGTCCTCAGCGGTTTATTTTTTTCAACCGCTAAGTACCGTAAAAGGAAACACGCAAAGAACCCTTAGTAACCTTTGCGAAAACTTTGTGCCCTTCGCGTCCTCAGCGGTTTATTTTTTTCAACCTCAAAGAACCAAAAAGGAAACACGCAAAGAACTCTTAGTACCCTTTGCGAAAACTTTGCGCCCTTCGCGTCCTCAGCGGTTTATTTTTTCAACCGCTAAGTACCGCAAAGGGGAAAACTTAAAGTATCTTTAATTTATATCTTCAACATCTTGTCATATTTTTTATAATGTTGTTTGATTACTTATCAAATGGCAAGTTGAATTAGACCTTGCCAATCTTAAATTTGAGTTCTTTTTTCAAGTATCATACTTAGAAAATTAAGTACAAATTTTTCAATTTAAATTGAATGACAATGGAAAATCAAAAGTTCAATCCTGTAGGCTGGTTCGAAATTTATGTGGACGACATGGAGCGTGCATCCAAATTTTACGAATCGGTTTTTAATGTTCAACTTACCAACATGGTAGATCCAACTTCGGAGGATGGTTCCAATTTAATGATGCGTTCTTTTCCCGGCGATGTTGTGTATGCTGGTAGCACAGGTGCATTGGTGAAAATGGAAGGCATGAAATGCGGAGGCAACAGTGTTATCGTTTATTTCAATTGTGAAGATTGTGCCATAGAAGAAAACAAGGCAGCAACATTTGGTGGAAAGGTATTTCAGCCTAAAATGTCCATTGGACAATACGGTTTCATTTCTTTGGTTACCGATACAGAGGGCAATACAATTGGCCTTTATTCAATGAAGTAGTTTCAATGAAATCATCCGATGAAACAATTGGTCGGCATAGTATTGATTCACCAACCTGTTGATATTGTTTGGGAAAAATGGACTAATCCAAACGATATCAGGCTTTGGAATATTCCCTTTGAAAACTGGCGTTGTCATACCATCATCAACGAAGTAAATCCATTTGGCATTTTCGAATTTAGAAAGGAAACTACAGATGGGAATACAGGCTATGAATTTAAAGGCAGGTATAGGGAAGTAATTAAGTATGAGTTGATAGAATACATTTTGAAGGATGGCAGAAAGGGTGCCATAGAATTTCAACTCATTGACCAGAATACTATTTTGCGTGAACGATTTGAGCCCGAACTACAAACACCTTTAAATGTGCAGGAAACTTTTTGTCAAAATGTGCTGGAAAGATTTAAAAAATATGCAGAAGGGTTTCAATCCTAAAAATCTATTTTAAAATGAATAAATACAGTATTGAAATTAAATGGGCGATTTATTTTATTGCTATGTCTCTGGGTTGGATGTTGCTTGAAAAATGGGTTGGACTGCATAGCACTCATATTGACAAACACATGTATTTAACCAACCTCTTTGCTATACCTGCAGTGGTCGTAATGGTGATGGCGCTAAAGGAAAAGAAGAAATTATTTTATGATGGTAAAATGAGTTATAAGCGGGGATTGATTTGTGGGCTAATCATTTCATTAATGATTGCTTTGTTTAGTCCACTTACGCAATGGATAATTTCTTATGTCATCACTCCAGAGTATTTTCCAAATGTTATAGAACATTCTTTAAAGACGGGATATTATAAATCAAGAGCCGAAGCCGAAGCCTTTTTTAGTTATAACAACTATGCAGTTCAAAGTGTAGTAGCCTCTATCGTAATGGGAATGTCAACTACTGCTATCGCTATGATTTTTTTAAGAACAAAACCAAATTCTACGTCTTAAATTACATAAAATATTTTATTACTATTTAAAAACTAAGAGTATGCCAAAGTTAAATCCCTATTTAAATTTTGATGGTACAGCCGAAGAAGCTTTCAATTTTTACAAATCAGTTTTTGGTGGCGAGTTTCTGGGTGGGGTAAACAGAATGAGCGATGCACCCGGAATGGAAAATCTGCCTGATAACGAAAGAAACCGTGTATTGCACATTGCTCTTCCAATTGGCAATGATATTTTGATGGCATCGGATATTATTCCTTCTATGGGTCAAAAGCTTCAGATGGGAAACAACAATTATATTTCTGTGTTTCCTGATTCAAGAGAAGAAGCGGACAGGCTTTTTAATAGTCTTTCTGCTGAAGGAGAGGTAGAAATGCCCATGGAGGATATGTTCTGGGGCGATTATTTTGGCAGCTTCACCGATAAGTTTGGTGTGAAATGGATGCTTAATTTTTCATCCCAACAAAATCCTCAATAAGCAATCACTTCAAAATCCTTCAGGGTGTCATCAAACAAGGTGAACCTTGAAGGATATCCTTTTTTGATATATCCAATTTCACCATCCATATCCATGGATTTTGCCACCCTTGAAGTAGCCATGGCTACAGCTTCTTCTACCGAAACATGGAGATGTTCTACTGCATTCCTTACAGCATCAGCCATTGAAATAGCCGCCCCGCCAAGGTTTCCAAATGTATCCCGATAGAATCCATCTATCAGTCTGATACTAAGATTATCCCAATCAAATTTTTCTTTTTTGCGACCCAAAAACGCCGCATCCGAAAGCAAAATCAGTTTATCCCCTTTTTGTTTATAGGCAATTCGCGCCGCTGCATAATGACAATGTCCTCCATCCAGAATCAGGGGCGTAAACACAGAATCATTGTCAAATGCCGCTCCCACCAAACCACATTCTCTATGTCCCATCTGGTTCATAGCATTGTATAAATGTGTTACTAATTTTATGCCTTTGCTGAAATAATATTGAGCCTGTGTATACCCAATATTGGTATGTCCGATGGAAATATTGATACCACTTTGCAGAAGCAAATCCAATTGTTTCTCTGTAAAAACTTCCGGAGCGATGGTAATCATTTTGATGATTCCTTTTCCGGCATTGATAATTTCAGTAAGTTCTTCATCGGTGGGATTTCTAATAATATGGGCCGGGTGCGCTCCCCTTTTTTCTAGATTCATAAATGGGCCTTCCAGATGCATGCCCAAAATACCCGGTTGCACTTTCATATAGCTGCCTACTTCTTCTATAGCTTTCAGAATTGTTTCTCTGGTGGAACTGATCAGTGTTGGCAAAATAAAACCGGCACCAAAATCAGAACTAGCCTGATATATATCTTCCAGGGCAGCCCTGCTTAACTCTTTTGAAAAATACAAATCATAGCCTCCATTGGGTTGTATGTCAATAAATGCCGGCGCAATATTTCTCCCACCCGCATCCATCATCAAAAAGCCATCGGGAACCGAATCTACAATGGAATCAATCACTCCATCCCTGACAAGTATTGTCTTATTTTTAAGTATTTCATTGCCCGTATAAATCACCCCATTGGTTATAGCCTTTAGCATCACTGTAAGTTTTAACAAATCTAAAAAAAATAGGTAGAACAGTTTCAGGAAAAATCAGTGAGTATTGACTCTCAATAAAGTACTGGCCACCATACCAGCAGTCTCTGTTCTTAGTCTGGTTTCACCCAAGCTTACAGGTTTACATCCGGCATGAAGGGCAAATGCAATTTCTTCAGGCGTAAAATCGCCTTCCGGACCAATGAAGATGATGGATGGATGAAAGCTATAAGACACTGTCTGCTTGTCTTCTTCTAGGCAATGCGCTATATACTTGTTTGAAATATCTTGAAAGTAAGTTTCCTCAAATACCTTTTCAAACTGTTGTGGAGTGGGCATTTCCGGAAGGTAGCATTGCTGACTTTGCAACATGGCACTTACAAGAATATTATGAAATCGTTCTTCTTTGAATCGTTGCTTCTCGGTACGGTGACAGATTATCGGAACTATCCGCCTTACGCCTAACTCTGTGGCTTTCTCCAAAAACCACTCGAATCGGCTTAGGTTTTTGGTAAGAGAAATGGCAATCGTTACATCTGGCATTTGGGGTTCCATAAGGGAAGTATTCAATACACTCACGGAACAATGCTTTTTATGATCATTGGCAATGGCCGCTGTTATTAGAGTTCCTTTGCCATCTGTCAGAAGCATTTGTTCTCCTGGTTTCATTCGTAGCGCTTGCACTACATGTCTGGAATTATCCTCATCCAGTATCAGATACTGTTGTGTAGAATCATACTCGCGTATATAGAAAAATGGGAGCAAGGTGGAGAGAATTTTTAATTTGAATGGTGAGATGAGAAATGTGAAATTTGAATGGTGAAGTGAAGGTGTTAAGTTGATTAAATCAAAAAATATTTCCTTAAAAAGGAGCATCGCTCAGTTCCTCATCGGTCATATTATTCATGCGGCTTTGAGCTTGATACAGTTTTGCACCACCACCTTCCGAATCATCTACCGGCCTCCAATTGCCACCACTCAGTCCAATGGCATTATAAGGATCTTCATCCCAGGCAATAAACTTTTGAATATGAAGCAGTGCTTTCAACTTTATGGTATCTAAAGAACCGTTTCGGTGTTTAGCAATCTTCACTTCGGTCAATCCCTTCTGATCTTCACCTTCGGCATTGGTATGGATATCATAATACTCTGGGCGATACAAGAACATAACCATATCCGCATCCTGCTCAATGGCTCCGGATTCACGCAAATCGCTCAGTTGAGGTACACGGCTACCATCTTTAGCACCTCTTTTTTCCACCTCTCTACTCAACTGCGATAAGGCAATGATCGGCACACTTAATTCTTTGGCTAACCCTTTGAGGTTTCGGCTGATGGTACTAATTTCCTGTTCCCGATTCCCATTGCGGTTATCACTAGTACCGCTCATCAATTGCAGGTAGTCTATAATGATCAAACCCACATTATGTTTGTTTTTCAGCTTCCGGCATTTGGCCCTCAATTCAAAAATATTCAATGCAGCGGTATCGTCTATAAACAAAGGAGCCTGCGACAAACGCTGGATACCTTTGGTATATAATTGTTTCATTTCATGCTCTTCCATTTTTCCACGTGCAATTTTTTCCAGCATGATTTCGCTTTCGGCAGCCAGAACCCGCTGCACCAATTGAGCAGCACTCATCTCCAAAGAAAAAAATGCGACTGCAGTTGGTTTTGTCGGATTCATTGCTGCATTTCTTGCCAAGTTAAGAGCAAATGCAGTTTTACCTACCGCTGGCCTGGCAGCAAGAATAATTAGGTCGCTATTTTGCCACCCATAGGTCACTTTATCCAATGGTTTAAAACCACTGGTTACACCCGTCACATCCTCTTTTCTATGGCGCAACTCTTCTATGCGCTTAATTGCTTCCACCAACACGGCATCTACCGGCTGTATAGTACTTCGTAAATGCGAATTGGTAATTTCGAATAGTTTAGATTCTGCATCATCCAACAAATCAAAAACATCAGCACTATCTTCATAAGCATCTGAAAGTATTTCTCCACTGATGCGTATCAATTCCCGCTGAATAAATTTTTGCATCACGATTCGGGCATGTGACTCCACATTGGCAGCAGAAACTACAGTGTTGGTTAGTTTGGTCACATAATAGGGGCCGCCCACCATTTCCAATTCTTCTTTCGATCTCAGTTCTTCCACCACCGTCAGGATATCGATCGGCTGGCTCTTATTAGCCAGGGATTGCATCGCCCTGTAAATGTGCTGATGTGCGTCTACATAAAAACATTCTGGATTTTTTATAGTCTCAATCACCGCATCGAATGCCGATTTTTCCAGCATGATCGCCCCCAGCACCGCCTCCTCTAACTCTCTGGCCTGTGGAGGTAACTTCCCATACACCATCGTCCCAAGGTCCACTGCTGAACGCCTTGCCTGCTTCCGATCCTTATTTACATTTTTAATATCCATTGTTCAATTCTAGCGATAAAAATTCCTTTCATCAGTTTGTTACTAATGATTCTATGGGCAATAATCCAACTTATTAACTGTTAAAAAAATATCTGTTTCGGTTGTCGTGTTCCCTACAAATCAAAAAGCGAATTTAGAGCCGAATTCCTCCTGAAACAAATCTTTATTTCCAAACAATTTTTATACACTAAATCAAAGGTTATACACATTCCAAAAAAATAATTATAATTGATTCAAATCAAGCAGTTCGTCTTTATTTGCTAAAAAATATTTGTTGGCTGTTGCGAATCCCGTTTTATATACGTTCTTATGATAGACAATTTAATGAATTTAATTAATCCAATGAGACACCCTTTTATATTTTTTTTAGATAATTAAAGAATACAAATTGAACCAGATTGCCCATAATAAAAAATCCACGCCAATGAAACATTTACTATTCATTGCCAGCCTATTTCTACTGACAACCCTTGCCCAAAGTTGTAAAAAAAGTAATGGTGATGGCGAAGACAAAAGACTTCAGTCTAATATCCAAAACCCAATAGCAGTGGCCTTACCAGTGGCAAATGCATTTACAGACTTTTCGTTTTCCTTTTTTAAGACGCTTCAGGAAGAACAACCAACAACTGACAATATTTTCGTATCGCCACTTAGTTTGCATATAGCATTAGGCATGCTTGTAAATGGTGCAGAAGCTGAAACAAAGGCGGAGATAATGAAAGCACTAAAATCAGATCATCTTTCACAGAATGAGTTGAACAAAGCATACCAAACACTTTTAGAAGAACTACCGAAAGCAGATCCATTGGTGAAATTAGCAATAGCTAATGCCATTTTCTATCGAAATGGCTTTTCGGTGGAAACACCTTTTTTGGCAGCCATGAAAAACACATTTAACGCTAAAATAGAGGGTCTTCCATTTGACCAGTCTTCTTTGACCATCATTAACAAGTGGGCCAGCGACAACACCCAAGGCAAGATCCCTAAAGTACTGGACGAGATTGACCCAGACTTGCTAATGTTGATCATGAATGCACTTTATTTTAAAGGAGATTGGAGAAGCAAATTTGACAAAAACGTTACCAAAGATCAGCCATTTTATTTCGAGGGAGGAGGGCAAAAGACTGTAAGGATGATGAATCAGAAAGACACATTTAGAATTGCTTCAGGCGCCGGTTTCGATGCACTTCAAATGCCTTATGGCAATAGCCAATTTACCGCCACTTTTATACTACCAAAGGAAGGCAAATTCATCAGCAATATTCTTAATGATTTTACAATGGAGAATTGGATGCAATTACAAAACAGCCTTTATGTCCGTTCCATTGAAGTACAAATTCCAAAATTCAAACTGGAGCAGGAGTTTAAGCTGAACAATACCTTACAAAAAATGGGCATGGTCGCCGCATTCAAAACCAATGCAACATTTGATGGCATTGGCAAAATAAAACCTTTGTTTGTGGGATTTGTAAAACAAAACACCTTTGCAGCAGTGGATGAGGTAGGCACAGAGGCAGCCGCAGTTACAACCATTGGAATGGTCACCACAAGTCTGCCAGTTGAACCTCCCCAGTTTATTTGCAACAAACCATTTGGCATCATCATCAGCGAAAAAACATCCAATACCATTTTGTTTATGGGCAGAATCATGAACCCAACTGAATAGAATCCGTTCCCTTTTATATATAGCTCTGGTGGAATTTGTTTCACCGGGGCTTTTTTCTTGCCCTGAGCTAGGAAATAGTAAAATCAAAAGATCCGTTCTTGTATCTCAAAAAAAAAATTTCTTCATCCAACTTTCCAGAAAAAATGTAAGTCTATGCAAAAAATGAAAATAACATTTTTGGTTAAATCAAATGTATAAAACAATTGTAGATTTGCAACCAATGAATCATATCCTAAAGGCAGGTTTTGTATTGTTGTTCACCATTGCAAGTCTGTCTCTTTTTTCTCAGAAAACAATCCGAGGTATAGTAAAGGACTCTCATAGCGAAGAACCAATCCCCTTTGCCTCTGTTGCATTCAGGCACTCCGCTACAGGTGCAGTTACCGACTCTTTAGGCAAGTTTTCAATAATAGTAAACCATTGGCCTTCTGACACGCTCGATATATCTTACGTGGGTTATCAGCCCAACTTCATCACTGTATCTGATGATAAGCACGAATATGATGTGGCCATCCCTTTGGAACGCGGAGTATCCAACGATGTAGTGGTGGTGAAAGCCAGGATAGACAAAGGGCTATGGCTTTGGAAAAAGATAGTGCAACACAAGCCTGAAAACAACCGGTACAAGTATGACAACTTTTCCTATGAACTGTACAACAAACTGGAAGTAGATATAAAAAATTTTAGGAGCATTCAAAAAATCACAAAGATTAAACCCTTTAAACCCTTGAATGATTTGATCAATATGCACATCGATTCCAGCGAAGGTGTCAAAGTTTTACCAGCCTACCTTACTGAAGCCATCAGCAATTATTATTATCAGAAGAAACCTCTAAAACGAAGGGAGGAAATCATTGCCGCCAATACCAACGGAGTGAAAAATGAAAGTATGGTTAAGTTTTTAGGAGGCATGGATCAGGTGATCAATGTCTATAACAATTACATCAATGTTTTCACCAAAGAGTTTGTAAGTCCGGCAAGCGACAATGGAGATTTTTATTACAAATACACCATAACAGATACCCAATATATAGCAGGAGATCGCTATTTCCATTTGCTCTTTCGCCCCCGGCGCAAAGGAATGAACACTTTTGAAGGAGATTGCTGGGTGCAGTTTGGATCCTATGCCATTCAAAAAATGAATTTATACTTAGACAAAACTGCCGATATCAACTTTTTGGAGAGGTTTAGTTATGTACAAGAGTTCACCCGCCTTTCGGACAGCAACTGGTTTGTAAGCCGTGAAAAACTAATTGCAGACATCACCCCTATTGGCAATAAGGTGCCGGGGTTGATAGGTAGAAAATCCAGCACCTACAAACACATTATCGTCAATGATTCGTCGGTCGTCAACAAGCTGAAAGAGAACAAGGATCAGGAAGAAATCATTACACTTCCGGGAGCACAGGAGCGAAACAGGCAATACTGGGACACATCTAGGCACGAAGGGTTAAGTAAAACAGAAATGGCCATTGTAAAAATGATTGACACTTTGGTAAATGCACCTGAGTATAAAAAGATTACTAAAAAAATAGCATTTCTGGCTACCGGATATTTTGATGTGGGCAATGTGCAACTAGGCTCGGCCTACAACTGGTTCTCCGGCAACAACTGGGAAGGATTCCGGATGCGGTTTGATGTGGCCAGCAACAAACATTTTAATCCAAAATTCATGTATCACGCCTACCTGGCCTATGGATTTAAGGATAAAAAAGTAAAAGGGATGGGCGAACTTTTTTACCTGCCCAAAAAGCACCCGCGGCAATACTGGAACCTAAGCTATAAGAACGATTTGGATTTTGGGCAACAATATTATAGTGAAATTTCATCGGATAATATTTTCTCCTTTGCCATTCGCAAACCAAATATCCCATTAAAATTCATCAATCTGGAACAAGGAAGTTTTGAGTTCTTTAATGAACTGCCCAGCGGTTTTTCTGTGAAAGCAACTGCCACCAACAAAGCCTACGATCCTT
This sequence comes from Niabella sp., assembly GCA_035434405.1. Classification (GTDB taxonomy): domain Bacteria; phylum Bacteroidota; class Bacteroidia; order Chitinophagales; family Chitinophagaceae; genus Niabella. The sequence continues at coordinate 29,915 of DAORWU010000010.1, forward strand.
TGCAAAACCTGTTACCAGCCGATTCATTTGCCACCGGACTAAAACGCTTAACCTCTACTGAATTTTCTGTAAAACTTCGCTTTGCTTATCAGGAAAAGTTTTTAGAATCCACTTTTTATCGCCTCAGTTTAGGGAGTGCTTTTCCCATAGTTGAAGCCACATTTACACAAGGTGTTTCAGGCATTTTGAACAGCCGGTACAATTATACTAAAATATTGGCCGCTGTTTCCGACTACGTAAAAACACCTCCATTTGGCGACATCAGTTATCAGCTTTATGCCGGAAAAACCTTTGGCACCTTGCCCTATACTTTCTTGGATATTGCTCCCGGAAACGATATGTATTACTACAACAAATACGCTTTCAACACCATGGTTCGCTATCAATACATTCATGACAAATTTTTGGGGCTGAACTTTGAACACAATATCGGCAATGGAATTTTCAAAGTACTTCCTCGGCTAAAATTCAGACAATTCTATACTGTGAAAGCCCTATGGGGTTCCTTGTCCGAAGCCAACCGACAACTAAATTTTAAACAAGGCAATTATTTTCAAACCCTAGATGGCGATCCCTATTTAGAATTAGGAACCGGTGTGGATAATATTTTCCGAATCTTCAGGATTGACTTTATTTGGCGAGCCATGCCAAAACATCTGCCAGATATAAAGAACCGCCGCTTTGGGGTGTATGGTAGTTTGAGGTTTAATTTTTAATGCTTTCAATAGCCAGAATATTTATTTCCCAAGCAGTAAACAGGTGGCATCGGTATTGTGGCACTCCGTTCTGCTGCAGTGCAGATGGCATCCTACATAAAACGACAATAGCATTACTTACCAAACTTTATCTTCAACACAATCATGGTGATCGACAACACAAGAATAATCGCATTAGTCAGTATGATCACCAGATCTTCCTTCAGCACACCATATCCAATCCACAATACCTGATTGGTAGCCGCAATCAAAAACATAGCCAGAGAAATATCCTTGGCCGATTTGTCCTTCACTGTTTTGATTACCTGCGGCAGAAAGGTAAGCGTAGTAAGTAGCCCAGCAGTATAACCCAAAATATCTACAAATGCCATGAATGAGTTTTTAGTCAGCAAAAATATATTTGTTGCCCTGATCCTGCATTTATTTTTTGAACTTATTCAAATTCACTCCACAATAAACAAATTGGACTTTGGCAACGCTGTTAGCGGTCTGTTTAATGCACTACAAAACAATGGAGCGTCGCAAGGTAGATGCCATATATTTATTGTTGGTTAAAAAAATATTCTGAACAGCCGCTAAACAAGATCCATATTGTTCTATTTTTAATAAGATTCAATTGTCTCAGAAATGCAATTTAAAATACAATTCTCTAACTATTCTTCTCTACTAGTGGTGGTGGCGACCCTGATGAGTGGGTGTAGTTCCAGAGTAGTTGAAACCGGGAACGCATCCTACTATGCCGATAAGTTCGAGGGCCGCAAAACCGCCAGTGGCGAGGTTTTCAGGCAAAACAAAATGACGGCTGCGCATAAGACACTGCCCTTTGGCACCAGAGTAAAAGTCATTAACATGTCCAATGGCAAGCGCATCAAAGTGCGTATCAACGATCGAGGGCCGTTTGTTCAGAGCAGAATAATAGACCTAAGTAAGAAGGCTGCCGGCAAATTACAAATCACTCAAGCGGGTGTGGCCGAAGTAAAATTAAAATACCGAAAACAAAGACTAGAGGAGCATTGACGACCTCCTCCCACTCATTTGAAGAATGGTTGGGACAGCTCATGATGCAAACAGCAAACTAAGCGTAGTACTTCCCCTCTCCTTTGGAAAGGGGACAGGGGTGAGGTCTTATTGCTGCTTTCTTACTGAATAACCGTTCCCAGCCATTTTTCTACCACTGCCATTTCCATACCCTTTCGTTTTGCAAAATCTTCTAGCTGAGTTTTGTCTATCTTTCCCAATCCAAAATAGTGACTTTGTGGATGTGCAAAATACCATCCACAAACGGATGCAGGCGGATCCATGGCCAAATGCTCGGTAAGCGTAATGCCAATATTATCTGTGACATTTAGCATTTCAAACAACTTGTATTTTTCGGTATGATCCGGACAGGCTGGATACCCTGGTGCAGGTCTGATGCCCTGATATTTTTCCATGATCATGTCCTCATTGGAAAGGCTTTCCTCCCTGGCATACCCCCAATACTCTTTGCGGGTTTTGGCATGAAGGCATTCGGCAAATGCTTCTACAAAACGGTCGCCGAGTATCTGCACCAAAATTTTATTGTAGTCGTCCAGGTCAGCTAAATACCGGTCAATATGTTTTTGCACATCGTGTATGGTAACCGCAAAAGCGCCCATATAATCCTGTCCGTAGGTAGCAGGCATCACAAAATCGGCTAAGGAGAAATTATAATGTTTGGCGGCTTTTTTTAGTTGTTGTCGAAGAGATTCTAACTGCACTTCACCATCCTTTGTAATGGCAGTGATCGTATCGGCATTATTAGTGCTTGCCGGCCAATAGCCCACAACGCCATCGGCTCTAAACCATTTTTCTTCAATGATACGCTTTACCATTTGCTGTGCATCATCAAAGAGCTTGGTGGCTTCAGTACCAAATTTTTCGTGCGTAAGCACTTGCGGAAAATGACCTGGCATTTCCCATGCAATGAAGAAAGGCCCCCAATCTATGAATTCTGCAATAGCGGCCAAATCAAAATCTTTGAGCACTTTGACCCCATCCACTGCAGGTTTTACTGGACTGTAACTGGCCCAGTCAATTGGTTCTTTATTAGCCACTGCATCGGCATAACTAATAAGCTCTTTGCGATTTTTATTAGCAAACTGTTCGCGAAGCGTGGCATATTCCTGATTTGTTTTTTCTAAAAATGCGCCTTTGTCCTTGCCCAACAAAGTGCTTACCGCGGTTACACTTCTGGATGCATCCAACACATGCAACACCCCGTTGTCGTACTGAGGTGCAATTTTTACCGCCGTATGAATTCGTGAAGTGGTAGCACCGCCAATCAGTAAGGGTTGTGTCATGTTGCGACGTTTCATTTCATGTGCCACGTGCACCATCTCATCCAGTGAAGGTGTAATCAATCCACTTAGGCCAACAATATCAGCACCCACTTTTTCTGCCATATCCAAAATCTTATCGGCAGGCACCATTACGCCCATATCAATCACCTCATATCCATTGCAACCCAATACTACACCTACAATATTCTTACCTATATCATGCACATCGCCTTTTACGGTGGCGAGCAAAATTTTTCCAGCAGCCCCTCCACCTTCCGATGGGGGGAGGTCAGCCAATGCAAGTGCTTTGGCTTCCAATATTTTTATGGTTTCAATAATCTTATTAAGAACTACTTCTGTGTTATTGATTATTTGCTCATTGGTAAATCGGATGACTTCAAATCCATGATGATAAAGCAATACAGCTCTTTCCTGATCACTAATTTCTTGATCGGGCAAATGATGATAAAGGCCGTCAACTTCTATGACCAATTTTGGATTTAGACAAACAAAGTCTCCTATAAAAGTACCAATGATATGTTGCCTTGTGAATTTATAGCCTTCCAATTTTTTACCCTCCAGAAGCTCCCACAAACAATGTTCTGCTTCTGTAGGATGGCCTCTATGTTCTTCTATATAATCTTTTAATAATCCGTACATGGAAGGTGTAGCCGTTTCATAATGAACGCTAGACGAGCTCTCTCCATTGGGTGGTTGGGGGGCTTCAATATATGGGGTGAGCCAGGCTACCGATTTTTTCATCACCCGGGCACTTTTTACAACCTGTGGCAAAAACATTTTTCCGGCACCAAACAAATCACCTACCACGTCCATACCAGCCATTAGAGGTCCTTCAATCACTTCTAATGGACGGGGATATTTTTGTCGGGCCTCTTCTGTGTCCACATCTATGTATTCTGTAATGCCATTTACCAGTGCATGTTTCAGTCTTTCTTCCACCGGGTTCAGCCTCCAGGTATCATCTTTCTTCTTCACTTTTCCCTGAGACCTTACTGTTTCGGCAAAAGCTAATAGTTTTTCTGTGGCTTCATTGTTGTCGTTGTTCTTATTCAGAATTACATCCTCGCAAAGTTCCCTAAGTTGTGGCTCTATTTCATCATATACCACCAATTGCCCGGCGTTCACAATACCCATGCTCATGCCTTCTTTAATAGCATAGTATAAAAACACGGAGTGCATGGCTTCGCGCACCGGCTCATTTCCTCTGAAAGAAAAGGACAGGTTACTCACCCCTCCACTGATACCAGCCAGTGGCATTAACTGCTTTATTCTTCTAGTGGCGTTGATAAAATCAACTCCATAATTATTATGTTCTTCCAACCCTGTGGCAATAGCAAATACATTGGGATCGAAAATAATGTCCTGCCCTTTGAAGCCCACCTGCTCAGTTAATATTTTATATGCCCGATGACAGATCTCTACTTTTCTGTCTTCGGTATCGGCCTGCCCTTTTTCATCAAACGCCATTACAATGACAGCAGCTCCATAACTCAAACAGGTGATGGCCTGTTCAATAAATTTCTCCTCCCCCTCCTTCATGGAGATGGAGTTTACAATGCATTTTCCCTGAACACATTTCAAGCCAGCTTCGATGATTTCAAATTTTGATGAATCAATCATAACGGGCACTTTGGCAATATCGGGTTCGCTTTGCACCAGATTAATAAAGGTGGTCATGGCCTGCACTCCATCCAGCAGGGCATCGTCCATGTTGATGTCAATAATCTGAGCACCATTTTCTACTTGCTGTCTGGCCACACTGAGGGCATCTTCATACTTCCCTTCTAGAACCAGTCTTGCAAATTTCTTGGATCCTGTTACATTGGTTCTTTCGCCTACGTTGATGAAATTGGTTTCTGGTCTTACGATCAAAGGTTCTAAGCCGGACAATCGTAAATAGGGTCTTATATGTATTTCTGTTGACATGAATTTTTGATTTGTTTGGGGTAGCTGAAGTATGCGATCCGCCATGGGGAACAACGCAAGACGGATGCCATAGGCACCAATACTTGTAACTTAAATAATAGCATCTTCTACTATAGGCAACTTCCGCGGGGTAATATTTTTTACCGCATTGGCAATTTCTTTGATATGGTCGGGTGTAGTGCCACAACAGCCTCCCACAATATTTACAAAACCCTGATTTGCCCAATCGTCCAGGAAGGCGGCGGTTTCTGAAGGTTGCTCATCATACTCGCCCATTGCATTGGGTAGGCCTGCGTTGGGATAGGCGGAAACGTAGCAGGAAGCAATCTGCGACAACTCCTCCACATGGGCACGCATATCCTTTGCACCCAGTGCACAATTCAATCCAACACTCAAGGGGTTGGCGTGTGCCACAGATATGTAGAAAGCCTCCAAGGTTTGCCCACTTAGAGTTCTGCCCGAAGCATCGGTAATGGTGCCACTAATCATTATTTCACATTCCGTACCTGGATGATCTCTAAAAAACTTTTTGGCGGAATAGATCGCTGCTTTTGCATTGAGGGTATCAAAGATCGTTTCGATCAGTAGTATATCCACCCCCGCATCGGTCAATCCTTTTATTTGTTCGGTATAGGCCGCCACTACTTCATCAAAAGTAACGGCACGATAACCAGGATTGTTTACATCGGGAGACAGGGATAAGGTCTTATTCAAAGGTCCAATAGCACCCGCCACAAACTTTGGACTGGCAGAACCTGTTTCACTATTATATTCTTCAATAGCGGCCTTAGCACATTTAACCGATTCCATATTGAGTTCGTAAGCCAATGACTGCAGATCATAGTCTGCCTGTGCAATGGAAGTGCTGCTGAAGGTATTGGTTTCAATAATATCTGACCCGGCATATAAATATTCCTTATGTATCGCTTTGATGATGTCAGGCTTTGTAATACTTAATAAATCATTATTTCCCTTGACATCGGAATGCCAGTCTTTAAATCTTTCGCCCCGGTAATCGGCCTCTGTAAGTTTGTATCGCTGAATCATGGTGCCCATTGCACCATCCAGCACCAGAATTCGCTTATCTAATAAATTTCTTAACTCACTCATAGAATTATTTTTTTTGAACGGATGCATTGTCTGGAACATCACTAACAATAAACTTGGGAACGCGCAGGCAGGTTCTTTCCATTTATTAGTTCAGTATTTTCTTATACAGGATGAACAATAAACAAATCCGCCTGTGTGGGCACAAAATTACAGTTTAATGATAAATGTTTGGTGTATTGAAGTATTTATAGGCTAAAGTACTGTGATAAGTAAATATTTGGAACATTATTCTAGTGGAGAGATTAAAACACTTGCTCAACTTATTAAATCAACTATAAAAAGAAACGAATGCCTTCTACTTTAAGGACGGCCCTGCATACCACCACCGCCAGATCGCTGGTTTTGAAACTGCCTGTTGCTTCTGCGTTCAATTTGACCTTCAGACCTACTTCTTCCTTCTCCACTGCCTGAACGTCTGGTTCTGGCTCCACCAAACTGTCTTGGATAGTAGGAAAATGTAAGCATAAAAAATTGTTGTAAGCCATTGGTTACTGTTGTAGATAAATTGTTGAGGCTGGCGTTGGTACTTATGTTTTTATTCTGTTTTAGAATGTCCATGGCAGACAACTTTACTTCGGCTTGTTTGGTTGGTAAAAATCTATAGGTGGCAAATGCATTCCACAGTACTACAGATTGATTAGTGGTATTATTTTTTACGTAATTGACCGTATTGCTAAACATCAAATCCTTGTGAAGGTTGAGGTTTAGATTTCCTTGGGAAATATAGTTGGTCGTTCGTAAGGTTTTGAACTCTCCAATATTTTGTTTAGAGGCACTGGTGCTGATTCTTTGCGAAAGTTGAATATTTCCTTTATCGCCAAAAGCATAAAACACGCTTAAGCTATTGGAAACATTATTGGCATTGGTGATGGTATAAACCCGATCAATGTAATTGGGAGATAAAGTGTTGGATAATGAGGCATTGTAGTTGAACTGCAATAGCTGGTTGTTTTTTAGCTTAAAGGACAATCCGGAATTAAAATCGGTACTATACACTTTTCGCCCATTCAGGTTGATGAGATAGATGGTTCGTCTGCCTGTTTTTTTGTCGTAAAGACTACTGTCCACTATGGCATTTTCAATATTGCTCACATGACCCGAAAGACCAAAATTGTAATCTGTTTTTTTTTCTGGTCGTTCTCTTCTAAAGTTTAATCTATAATTAAGTGCCCTGGAGTTTGATGGTTGAAGATTGGCATTACCCCAATTGATATTGTAAATGCTGGTGCTGGTGTCGATGATGGGTTTTAGTTGATTGATATTGGGAATGGATGGGTTGGTGGTTGCGGAAAGACCCATCTCTACTGTATAGCGATTGAATTTTTTGAAATTGTAATCCAACGAAACTGACGGATTGAAAAAACTATAATTACGATCCAGATTTCTATACTTTAAATTGGATTGGTTTCTGTCTGACATGAGAATACCCTGAACATTTGCGGCCACATTCAGATAGCGTTCAAAACGGTCAGAAAGTCTTCTGGTGAAGTTCTTTGAAAACCGTAAGGAAGGTCTTTCCTCAAAATGAGTAACCTCATTGTTGTTAGTCAGCGAATCATTGATGATGTAGTTGCTACTAAGCGAATCGTAGTCGCTTACCCTTGCGTTGTTGTTGTTTTTAGAAAGGCTAAGGTTATTGCTGATGACCATGTTTATATTCCACAAATTGAAATTTCCAAATAATAATCTTTTCAGTGCATTGTAATTCATGCCCAGACTGGTATTGAAATCGGTTCCGTTGGAATTATTTAGTCGGTTATAGTATTTGTTTAGAGCTTCATTATCAAAAGAAATAAAATTGGTGAGTGTTTTTCTGTTGCTCTCGTTGTTGTTGTACCCAATATTGTAATTGAGGCCAAAGCTTTTCAGGTTTCGGTCATCATCATCCTTGTTTCGGTAGGACGTGTTGAGTGATACACTATTGCTTTTACTGGAGGATGTATTTTCGGAACTACTTTCACTAATTTCATTAGCGCCTTCAATGGCTTTGGTAGAGGAGCTGCTAGAACTGCTATTGTTGTTGGAAGAATTGAAGGATGCGTTGATGGAGAAATCCTTATCCAGATTGCGTTTGTTGTAGTTGACATCAGTGGCATGTGCCGTGCCTTCAGAAATCGTATTTTGATTGGCGCTTTGAAGAAAGATGACATCGGTGGCACTATTGCTCGAATGGGTTTGTGTGTTTACAAAAATGTTACTGTTTCGGAAAGAATAGTTTGTTGTAAGTTCATCAGTAAACCGACTGGTGTTTTGGTCAGAAAAGTCGTATCGGAAATTGGCTCCCAGAAACCAAAGTTTGTTTACACCCGAACTTCCAAAATTGGCCACATACCGATTATTGGGGTTATAGTTTCTGTAGGTACTTTGCTGAAAGATTTCACGCAGGTTTGCGGACTTATTAATATTGTTTGTACTTAGTGCTGCTCCGGCTCTTAGTTTTTTTGTATAAGTGAGACCTGCTGCATCTGCTTCATATCTTTTGTCTGTGCCAATTCCTGCACCTACTTTTCCAAAATATCCTTTCTTTTTATCTTCTTTTAATTTAATGTTCATTGTAAGCAAGGAGTCGGTAGGATTGTTGTCAATATTATCTTTTGAATAATCCTGCTCCTGATACACCTGAATTTTTTCAATTGCATTTTTAGGCAGATTTTGGGTAGCCATTGCCGGGTCTCCACCAAAGAATGGCTTGCCATCTACAAACACATTTTTCACTATTTTACCATTTACTGTAATCGTTCCATCGCCCCACATGGTTACTCCTGGCACCCGACGCAGCATATCTTCCACCACTGCATTGGAATCTAACCTGAATGCACCCGGATTGATTTCGAGTGTGTCGCCATTCATCGTAATTGGAAGAACTGCCTTCACCACCACATCATCCAACATTCCCAAACTTTTGCTGAGAAAAACATTTTTAAACTGATAGTTTCTGTTTGTTGAATCTAAACCAACAGGGTTTGATTTGCTATTGTATCCTGTAAATGAAAAACTAATATACAGAGGCTGATTCAATGGAAGCTGTCCAATATTAAAAGTTCCATCCTGTGCAGAAATCTGATAGTTAATCAAAGTAGAATCGGCTTTTTTATACACCGTAACGGTAACCGACTGTAAGGCATAGTCATCTGCCGAATCCTTTACTGTGCCTGAGATAGCACCAAAATGGGTGCTATCTTTCTGGGCTAATAAAAAAGAAGGAAATGCAAACAACATACAAAATAAAAAAATCCGTATCATCCAATTTTCATTTTAGGTTTTAGCTGAATGATAACCGGATTGGCTTCACGATGGCTGTTTTCAAAATATTGTTTTAGGGCAGGAGTATATTTAGGGTTTCTTTGCTGCGTGTTTTCTTTTGTTTGAAACATGTTGCTGGAAGAAATACTGCTATACAAATATTTTCCATCACAATATTGAATATTGGAGGCTATGGGTAAAAAAGCATTGGTGCTGTCGGGGCCAATTTTACCAATATTAAAAAACTTTCTACTGTCTTCATCAAACATAAAGTGTCGGTCTCTGAAGTTCTTTTTATAATCCAGGGAGAAGAACAAATAGTTATTGTACTTGCAAAGATTATACAGTTCCCAAACGATGCTTCCATTATTATCCCGATAGGTTTGAATTTCGTTTTTGGTTTTATACGGATAATCATAAAAGGATTTGGGAAGGCTGTTTTCCAAAGGCAATACCAGCGTGTATAACAATGAAACAGAGTCTTTAGTTAGCTTGTAAATATTGTAATAATAGGGCCTCACGAACAAAAAATCATTTTGTGGCGTAGGGAAAAACCGAACCTGCTGCGATTGTAAATAAATGCTACTGTTCTTTTTGCTGTATGGAAAATACTGGTGCGTGGTAGTCCCTCCATTATAGATTTTCAACTCATAATCCGTAAGGTCTTCCCATTTTTTGTTGGCGTAGATATAACTGTAAGCCCAACTATTTGCATCAAAAATGGTAGGAGTTACCAATGCCAGACTGAAATGTTTTATCTCCTGCACATCTTCCTTATTAATATCTTCCAAGCTATAATATCCCGACCAAGAAAATCTTGCAAACTTTGTGTTGGTGGGGTCCTCCATCATCTTTTCAATTTCTGCCTGAGAAAAGCGATAATTCTTATTGCCTCCGGTAATGAAAATGGCATTTCTGGATTTGTCCAATTGTATAGATTTGATCACACATTTTGGTGGGCGATATTTTTTTATAAACTTCCCGGTTTTATCAAAAAAATAAATGGAGTTGGTATCGGCATCCCAAATAATAAAATACTGATCGGAAACCAATAATTGCCTGATTCTTCCAAACAAACTTTTTCGGGTAGTTTCTAAGGGAATATAATTGACTTCTTCATAAAATTTTGAAGCGGATGAACCGTTGGCAAAATTGGGTTGAAAGTATAATGTGTTATCAGTCTGGCCAATGACTGGGAACGAAAAAATGAAACAAGTGATCACAATCAATATTCTCATATTGCCTTTGACGGCAAAAAATAAATAAACCTGCACTCTTAAAAATATAAAATTCACCCTTTTGGGGGTAGGTGATAATTTTTAATCCCTCCTAATTTTATACTTATAGATTAAAAATGAATAAAATAAAAATCAGAAAATAAATTAACCCAATAAATCTTATTGAAAGCCATCCAACGATCTGTCAAAATCAGATTGGGGATATTGCTTATGATCTTCTCATGTAATTGTTTTAGATAAAATAATTGCACCGCAGGCGGTTTCTATCGCCTGCTCTTTTTGTTTTCACTTTATTGTGTTAATATTATATTGGTTCTTAGGTCTAGATTGAAATGTATGAAGATTTCAGCTCATATAATAATACTTATTCTGACGCTTTCACTGTCATCAGTCACTTGGTGTCAACGACTACCCATTGAAAACTTTAGCGTAGACAAAGGATTGAGCCAAACACAGGTCACCTGTATTACCCAGGACAAATGGAACTATTTGTGGGTGGGAACCATATCTGGATTGAACCGCTTTGACGGAAACCGATTCAAGGTATTCTCAAAAAAAGACGGACTTCCTTCTAACCTGATTACCGCTTTGTTCACATCAGCCAACGGCAATATTTGGATTGGCACATCCAAAGGCTTAACAAGATATGATGGGTATCGTTTTAAAAACATTGTTCTTCCATCGACTGAAAACTCGGTAAGCTTTAGTAGCATTACCGAGGATGAAACCGGAACACTTTACGTGCTGAACAAATGGCGTGGTCTTTTCAAACTAAAACAGGACAGTCTTGAAAAGGTTATCCTTCCTGAAAACTTGAAGAATCCCACTTGCTTATATAAAGATCTCAAAGGCAACTTATGGATCTACGTGTACCGTTCGGGATTTTATAAATTACAAAAAGGAAGATGGATAAAACAATTCCTACAACTGTCTTTAAAAGAGAATGAGTTTGTCGTTCAAATGACAGAAGTTGATCGCAATATTATCGCGATAACCAACAATGGTTCCATATTAAAATCGCAAGGGGATAATTTTTTAATAAAAGAACGTTTAATACAAGGATATGCCTTCTCGTTGAATACGGATAATGACCAGGAAATTTGGATAGGCATGGCACAGGGGGTGGTGGTTCTAAACCCCGATGACTTGTCTTTCGTTAAAAAAATTAATGCTATAAACGGACTTTCTGACAATCTTGTTTATACTATTTATAAAGACAGAGACCAAATTCTATGGTTAGGTACGGATGCTGATGGTTTATTTAAATATTCAGGAGGGCCATTTGTAAAATTTGATAAAACTACCGGGTTGACAGGAAATGTAGTGATGGGGTTTGGATTGGAAAGTACAGGTAATATTCTAATTGGAACCAGAGAAGGGAAACTGTTACGTTACCTTACAAAGCAGAACAAATTTAGTCCAATAGACTACAGTCAATATAGTAATCGAGGAATTAATAGTATCGGAGCAGGCACAAAAGATGACATTTATTTCTGTACAACTGATAATCATTTTCTGAGGTTAAAGAACAACACTCTTACGGAGTTGAGGCTGGAAAAAAAAATGCGCCCTTCCATCTATTCAATCAAATCACACTTTAATAAAGTGCTGGTGCATACTACCTATGGAAGCTACTGGATAGATGGAGAAAAAGTAGAAAAAGTCGATAGCCTAAGACAAGAAACCTGCAACTCCATCCAATTAAATAGTACTGAAATATTGATCGGCACCATGAATGGTTTATATACCTGCACTGCGAATAACAAAATAAAAAAATTGAAAATTTCAGAGTTGGACAACATTTCTATTTCAGCTCTTTCCAGATTCAAAGACTATATCGTCATTGGTAGTATAGATGAAGGTTTATTCTTCTGGCATCCTGCTACAAATGAAGTCATTCGATGTGATGCTGAAACCGGATTATCAGACAATAATGTATTTGGAATTATGTACGATTCGGGTGGCCGGCTATGGGTAGGTACCAGCTCAGGAATTCAGCGGGTAGAATATAATAGCAAATCAAAAAGTTTCGACATCAGACAATATACAATTGCCGAAGGCTATGAGAGCTCAGAGAGTAACCTGGACGCAATGATTGAAGATGCTGCACACCATATTTGGATTGGTACTACCAAAGGTGCTTTTTTCTACAACCCGGCACTAGATAAAAACCGAGAGAATAGCAAACCTGTAATGATCATTGAAAACGTAGAATTCTCCAGAGCGAAAAACACTACCGGCTCCCAATATAGTGCCTGGTCGCATCTGCCAGTTAGCCCAAGTCTTGAATTTGCAAACAACAGCATTGCCTTTACCTTTAAGGGAATATATTTGAGAGACCCTTCATCTTTGCGATACTCCTATATGCTTTCCGGATTTGATACAGGGTTCTCTTCCTTACAAAAACAAGCTACTTTAAATTACAAAAGCCTGCCTCCAGGAAAATATATTTTTCGGGTAAAAGCATATACCAAAAATGGGGTTCCTTCTGAAAATACATTTGAATATCCCTTTTCAATCCAAACTCCATTTTATAAAACCACCTGGTTTTTACTCTTGATAATATTTGGTTTGCTATTAACCGGAAGTCTGTTACAATTTGCATACGCTTTACAAAAAAGGAAAACAGCCAGAAAAATAAGAGAGATCAAAGAACAAGAAAAACAAAAAATCAGAGAACAAACTTCTGAGGACTTCCACGATGAATTAGGAAACAAACTAACCAGAATATCTGTGCTGACAGAAGTATTGCAAAACAAGATAGATCCTGGTAACAAAGAAGGCCTAGAAATCATCAATCAGATAAAAGCAAACGCACTTGCTCTATATTCAGGAACGAAAGAAATTATCTGGTCGCTGTCAAAGGAAGGGAATATTTTAAAGGATATCCTGATGACCATTAGACAGACTGGCTATGAACAGTGTAGTAATACAGAAATAGAATTTGAATTTATCGGACTTGAAAGCATCAATCCTCACACCACTTTACCAGCAGGTTATAGCCGAAACTTAGTGATGATCTTTAAAGAACTGATGAGTAATACATTGCGTCATGCTCACGCAACTAAAATCAGTATAGAATGCCAAATGGAAGATGCCGAAAAAGTAAGTATTCGCTATAGCGATAATGGCATCGGATACGAAGCTAATTCGAACCCGGATGGCAACGGCTTAAAAAACATCAACCATCGGGTACAAAAAATAAATGGCAGTCTTAGTATCCAAACATCAAGGGACAATGGCATCAAATGTGTGCTGCATTTTCGCACAAACACCCCTTCAAAAAGAATTAAAACATTGTAGATAATGGAAACAAAGAGTGAATACAATTTAACCGAGTTATTAAATATATGCATCATCGAGGATGATGAAATAATAAGAATGGGATATGTGAGTTTACTAGAAGCTGATCAGCGGTTCTTTATTTCCGGCCACTATGCCTCGGTAGAGGAAGCTTTACTCCATCTACAAGAAAACCAGGCAGAAGTTATTCTACTAGACATTCAGTTACCAGGCGTGAGAGGTGTAGATGCCATCCCTTCCATAAAAAAGATACTGCCCAAGGCACAAATCATCATACTCACAGTGCATGAAACCGGAGAACTTATTTTCACCTCCTTAAAGAATGGTGCTGCAGGATACGTGACCAAGAACACCCCATTTGAAAAAATAAAAGAGCATATTCTGGAAGTGGCAAAAGGAGGAGGAGTCATGAGTTCAGGTATAGCGATGCAGGTAATGAAGCATTTTCAGAAAAACCTAAACTCCCCGCTGTCCAAGCGGGAAACAGAAATATTGGAATGTATCGCAGAAGGAAAAAGTCGTTCAAAAATTGCCCTACAATTATACATAGACCTTGAAACCGTAAAATCACATATCAAAAACATTTATCACAAATTGGATGTAAACTCACGTGATGAGGCTATTAAAGCAGCAAGGGATGGGAAATATATCTGACCGCAATTTCAATTCGCAATTTTTGGAAATGCTATCCTACTGTTCTGGTTGTTTTTCTTAAAGTTTATGAGCCTGTCTTGCCAAAACCCATACGTGTCCTGGGTTTCAACCTATCTTAATACTAGAAGATGCTTAAAACTTTAAGTCATTGTATAAGGATGAATGAAATATTGTATAGTTTTTTCTGGCTAAAAAATCATGATAAATATTCAAAAGAAATACATCCCTGGAATTTGAACCAGAAGCACTTTAAAGCTAAAAGAATTCTTAGATCCTCCCACTGAAATCCTACTAGACTTATCCCTTAAAAAATTTGTTAATAACTACAATCCATTTGCAAAATCCCCTCATAAGGGGGGTAGTTTCTTTTTCATACCGTAGTACTTTAGAGTAACAAAATTTTAGAGATATGAAAACCTATATTTTATCTTTCTTGATGTGGGCACTGTTTACATCATCAAGTGCCGCAAATTTCTTTACTGATAAAAATGATGCAGCCGTCAAAACTTTTAAACTGATATTTAAGGGCGCAAAGGATGCCGTCTGGAAGTTTGATGATAAAATTTCGTTTGTCAGTTTCTATCATAATACGATGCCTGTAAAGGCTTGGTTTGGCCGAAACGGCAATCTTATTCGTACCATTCGATACTATAAGGAAGATTATCTGAACCCTAAATTAAAATTCGAAGTCAATGAAAGATTTAAAGGGTGGAACATATTTGGAATCACAGAAGTTTCTACCTCCGACTCATTGGAGTTCTCAATTGTGCTGAAAAAAGATAAAAAAATTTGTGTCGTTACGATGGATCATACAGGAAATATCTTGAAAAAGAAAAAATTCAACGAAGCGATTTGATCAGAATAATTGAATGCAGAGTATAGTGATTCAGAGAAAAATAAATTATTCCGTTTTGAAATACCTTCATATACCAGAAGCCATTTTTTACTATGACCTCCGGTATATGAAGTGTATAAGGAGATTAGTGGTTTCAAATGATCATAAGCAATAACACCGAGTAAGCCATAGAGTCATTTAGTTCTTTCCTTTGAAAGCATAATTAAAAGTAATGCCATAGGTGCGTGGATCACTCAGAACACCGGCATAATGACCTGCATTTCCTCCTGCTGGTAATAATTGTTCGTAATAGTCCTTATTCAGTAGATTTCGTCCCCACACAAATGCTGAAAAACCTTTACCAGCTTTGAATCCAATCCTTCCGTTGACCAACCCATACCCTGGCACATTTAAAAATGCAGATGGCGATGGGCTAGATGAAAAACCTGATCGTGCAAAAAAATCAGCCGCTATAAAAAACCGATTAGGCTTGCCAAATAAAGAAGATGGAGTACCATACTCGCCACCTGCAGATCCAGCCCATTTTGAAATGCCAGGCAAAGCACTACCCGAAATATCTTTGAAAGCTACCTGAACTCCCTCTGCATTTGTTGCTCCAGTTTCTTCAATTGGCAAAGGCGCATTCACAAACTTTACATATTTCCCATTGGTATAGCTTACTCCGCCATAAAAACTAAAATGGCTATTGATCTGATAGGAGGCATCCACTTCAACACCTCTCACCCTTACTTTCTCTACATTAGCAATATACCCCCGGTTCACACCTAACTCAGGAGACTGAACATTGGCTTGATAATCTTTGATATCTGAATTAAAAACCGAAGCATTAATAGTTAATTCCTCTACTAATTCTGTTTTCACCCCAAGTTCAAAATGTCTTGTATATTCAGGTCTTATCACTGCCAGATCGGTGGCTGGTTGTCCATTTACGGTGGGTAATCCTGAAACATTTACACCTACAGGTTTATAACTGGTTGAGAAAGTACCAAAAGTATTCACTTTGCTGGAAGTCCTATATGAAAGTGTAAGATGATAGGTCGCATTTCTTTCATAGGCAGCAGACTGATAGAACTGCTTACTGTAAACACTTTTTTTTAAGGCCAACAATGCAGCATCGTTGGTTTCCAAACCGCCGTATGTTTTACGGTCATAAATCACTGCTTTCTCATCATAGTTAAGTCTGACACCTGGTTGTATATGAAAATCTCTAAACAATTCCCAATCTACATTTGCAAATAGTGCGGCACTTTTAGAATTGATGGATGATTGGGTGTGAATACCATACCCTTCAAATAAAGAGGGTGTTTTCCAAAGTGAGCTGGTGGAGTTTTGCGAAAAACGCCACTGATCTCTACCTGATTCTTCCGTACCGGAAACCTTCACTTCCTGACCCAAATAAAATACGCCGATCAATCCACTCAACTGATCTGAAATATCACCGGCGTAACGTATTTCCTGTGAAAAGTTTTTATGTTTTGCAGGGTTTTGAGATTTCGCCAACGCTTGTAGTCCTGTAAAATCTCTATCATTAGATGGCTGCCAAATCCAATACCTGTAAGCTGATGTGGCTGTCATTGTTCCTTTACCGATTATGCTTTCGAAAGTAACAGATGCTCCTCCAATTTCATTGCCCGAATTCCAGGGTGTATCATGATCAATCAATCTTTCAAAAGCATTGCTGGATGGCAATTGGTAATTTAGGTCAGTAATGATTGCATTAAACTGACGGAAAGCCGGTCGTTTTGTTTGAACCACACCCGCCACCACCTGAGCATAACCATCGGGCTTTTGAACATTATATTCCCCAGCTACATTCACAGATGTATTTTGTGAAATATTATATAGAAATTGCGTACGCAGTCCTAAATTATTAATGTCATTGGTGTATTTATTAATATTCAGATTCTGTATGATACCATCTCTTTGTGTTCCCGAAAACGAAACCCGGGCAGCCAGCTTCTTAGTCAATGGACCAGTGACAGATGATTTTGCTTGCACAAATCCAAAATTACCATAACTCACTTCCAAGTTTCCACCCGGAACAAACAATGGTTTACGAGTGGTAATACTTATTGCCCCAGCACTGGTATTTTTCCCAAAAAAAGTACCCTGCGGACCTCTCAGTACCTCAATCCTTTCAATGTCGACAAAGTCGAGCGTGGCAACGGCTGGTCTCGCGTAATAAATCCCATCCACATAATAGCCCACTCCAGGATCCAAACCATCATTAGTCAATCCAAATGGAGCACCAAGACCACGAATATTAATACCCGTATTACGAGGGTTGGAAGAATACATTTGAAGAGAAGGAATAACTTCTTTTAATCTCGACACATTAAAAGTTCCAGACTCTTCAATACGTTTCCCTCCAATTACCGATACAGAAATAGGTACATCCTGCAATACTTCTTTTCTTCTTCTGGATGTAATAACAACGGTATCTGTTTGGTATACTGATTTCAATTTTATCAGAATTATATCTTCAATTTTTTTAATCAGAACATGCCGGGCTACATAATTCACCGAAGACACAGTTATAGAAAAAGGCAGTTCTGGCAATGGAAATAAAGTAAAGACACCAACACTATCAGTTGTCACCCCTTGGGAACCACCCCTCACTCCCACACTAGCATGTGGTATTCCAATATCCTGTTCGTTTACCACACGCCCGGATAACTGCGCTTGAATGACAATAGGAAAAGTAACAATTGGGAAAAAAGACAAAATAAGTCTGTTCAAAAATTTTCTGTTCATTTCGATTTAATTATATGGTTTAAAAGAATAAGATGCAGGAGGAGGATGCCTTAATCAAAAGGGCATAGTTCTACATTAGTCTATAATTTTAGTAGACTATTTGAATAAAAAAAATCTTTTCTGATCAACAACAACTATGCATAGTATTGCAGCTATAGTACAGGTAGGACAGTTTTGGTGATTTGAATTGAATATTCATAATATTAATAAAGCGTAAAAATAGTGAAAAATTATTTGTCTACTATTTTAGTAGGGTATTTATTTAAAAAAAACTCCTTCTTACAGGAGTGATTTAATGATCGTAATCAAACTCATGATGATTACTAATACGCCTACCACAAAGAACATTTTTTTTACAGGAAGTTTGGAGGTAAGCATAGCAGAGAATGGTGCTGTGATGATGCCCCCAATTAACAATCCAGCCACAATATTCCAATGCTGAATGCCAATGGTAAAAATAAATGTAATGGCACTTGTCACAGTTAGAATAAATTTAGCCACGGTGGAACTACCTACTACATAGCGAGGGGTACGACCATTTTTAATAAAAGTACCAGTAACTAAAGGTCCCCAACCTCCCCCACCAAATGAGTCAATAAATCCGCCAATCAAACCCAATGCTTTGATATTGATTTTTTTTCTTTTGGCAATCACCTCTCTTTTACTCTTAAATACATTCATGATGATTCGCAAGCCTAAGTACAAATTGTATCCGGCTACTAATGGTTTGGTAAGCTGGGCAAAATGCTCGCCTAATAAGGTGAGTGCAAGTGCTCCCATTATTGCTCCCACAATTGCTGGTAATGCTAATGCTTTTACCAACTTCTTGTTTACATTCCCTAACTTAAAATGACTGATGCTTCCTGCAGCAGTTGTAAAGCTTTCTGCTGAGTGAATACTGGCACTAATCACAGGTGGTGGAATGTTGAGTAACAACAATGTGGTGGTACATATAGTTCCATATCCCATACCCATAGACCCTGCTACTATCTCTGCCAGAAACCCTGCCAGAAGCATCCAGTAAAAAAGATGATTATCTTGATTCAGGGCTTGCAAAATGGGATTTATCAAATCGAATGCATACAAAGAATAGATGCTGATACCCACTAATAAAATAGCACCCAGAATGATCAAATACCAATTTGTGTTTCTTTGTGCAGATGCGACAATATCGGTGGACTCCTCCACTTCCTTGGAAGCATCGGCATCCTTTTCAAAAGCAATTAATGCTTCATCCGAACTCTCTACCAGGGAACGTGTAACCTCATTAAGCACTTTCACTTTCCGGTCAAAATCTCCGGTCAGTCGGTTCCTGATTCCCTGCATATTGTCCAACAGTTCGTCCATCTCATCAGGGATCACTTCACTAAAAGTTTCTCTTAATCTCTTCGCCACCGTGGGTGATTTTCCATTGGTGGAAATAGCAATTTTCAGATTCCCCTTTTTTACCACCGAACCCAAATAAAAATCGCAAAGCTCTGGCTTATCTGCAATGTTCACTAATCTGTCGCTCGCAATAGTATCTTCTCTAATCTGTTGTGCTACCTGCAGATCATTGACGGCGGCAATCACTAAATTGGCATGAGTGATGTCCATAATAGTATAGGCACGTTCATGCAGAACAATGTTTGGAAAATGGACTACAAACTTTTTAACTTCCTCCCCTATATGAATAGCTACGAGTTGTATATGTGTAGCAGGTGCATTACTCAACACAGCCTGTAGTTTTTCAAAGGCAATTTTGCCTCCGCCAATGATCAACAACCGCAAATCTTCTAGCTTTAGAAAAACAGGAAAAAGTTTATTCCCTTCTTTTTCTGGCTCTTCTGTCTCAGTCCAATTACTCAATTGCTTGGTGGCTTTAAAAGTTTAAAATATAAATTTCAAATGGTCGATTTCGGACAGCTACTTTGCAGGTTTCTTTAGGATCTTTGAAACGGATTGCTTATGAGAAAAACTGCCCTTATCGGTTACCTCACTTTTGTTATAAACCAATGATCCCGGAGGAACGGCAAATGTGATCCAGGCATTACCGCCAATCACCGTATCTTTTCCAATGGTGGTTTCACCACCCAAAATGGTGGCACCAGAATAAATCACCACATTGTCCTCGATAGTAGGATGACGTTTTGATTTTTTCTTTGACTTGGCTGCTGAGTTTAATGCGCCAATGGTCACTCCCTGATAAATCCTTATGTTATTTCCAATAATGGTAGTTTCCCCTATTACCACTCCGGTTCCATGATCAATAAAAAAATGCTGACCAATGGTGGCTCCCGGATGAATGTCAATGCCGGTTTTAGAATGGGCATATTCTGTAAAAATGCGGGGAAGATTTTTGATACCCTGCTTCCAAAGCTGATTAGATAAACGATATACCGCTATGGCATAAAACCCAGGGTAGGCATGAAGCACTTCACTAATATCAAGTGCAGCAGGATCGTTGGCTACAAAAGCTTCCGCATCTTTGTACAGAGAAGTATAAAGTTCGGGTAATGCTTCAAAGAAAACATCTGTTTCCTGCTGAGATTGAGTACCATCATTCACCACATCGTACACCAAGGTAGCCAGATGACTTTTCAATCCATACACCCCTTTTTCAATGTCTGATTCCTTTTGATTGACTCCATTTTTGGGAATAAAAAGAAAACCAAACATATCATCCACAAACTGATGGGCCAAATCTTTATCAGGAAGATTTCCCAGCTTTTTGTTGTTCTGTAACAATTGCTTAAAGAATGTTTTGTTGCTCATGAGGGGTGTGATTGATTTATTGGTTGATTGGTTTATTAGTTGAATGGTTTGTACCTTGATGTGTTGATCGCTTCATACGTTGATGCGTTGATATGGCAATTAAATCATCTTAAACTTTTCTATAAAATTCCAGTTTTCCACCTTATTACCTTTTCAACTATTCAACTAGTAAACCAATCAACGGACCAACCCAACTACAAAATCCATTTGCGGTAAGAAAAATCGCCAAAGGTTTCTTCGGTTTTTTTCTCTTGTTGATATACGCCAAAGAGTTCATCGAGTGTGGATAAAATCTGGCTTTCATCAATATTGTCTTTAAACTTTGTATTGAGTCTTAATCCTAATCTGTCGCCACCAATGTGCAAATTATACCTGCCTGGACCTGTACCCACAAATCCTATTTCTGCATTAGGTGAACGGCCACAACCATTTGGACAGCCCGTCATACGAAGTACGATATCATCATTCTCCATACTATGCTTTTCCAGCAATGGTTCTATTTTGGAAATGAGGGTAGGTAAATAACGCTGGGCTTCTGCAAGTGCCAATGGACAGGTATTTAAAGCAACACATGCAATAGCATTCTTCCGAAGTGCTCCTGCATTTTCTGTGTGCTCGATAATACCATATTCCTGTAGCAATGCTTCTACCTCAGCTCTATCGGTTTCTTTAATGTCTGAAAGAATTACATTTTGATTGGCTGTAAAATGAAAATTGTTTTTCCCCAAAGATGCCAGCTTATACAAGCCTTCTTTCAACTGTATATTGTCATCATCCAGAATACGGCCATTTTCTACAAATACCGTAAAATGGGAGTTTCCTTTGTAATCTTGCACCCAACCATATCTATCCTGACGTTGAGTAAACGTATAAGGTCTTTCTGCTTCCAACTTAAAACCACATCTTTTTTCTACCTCTTCCCGATACTTATCTATACCCAATTTATCAATGGTGTATTTCAACCTAGCTTGTTTTCTATCGCTTCTGTTTCCAAAATCTCTTTGCACCGTAATCACTTCATAAACTGCTTTCAGAATTTTCTCTTCATCATTTTCCACAAAACCCAGCACAGAAGCCAAACGGGCATAAGTATTTGAATTACCGTGTGTAGAACCTAACCCTCCGCCAGCACCTATATTAAATCCAATTAATTGATCATTCTCTACAATGGCAATCAGCACTACATCATTAATAAAAATATCTACATCGTTGTTCGGAGGTACTGCTATACCCACTTTAAGTTTACGTGGCAGATACTTGTCCTTGTACAATGGATCGTCTTCGGTTTTCTCTGTCAATTTTTCTTCACCCAGCCAAATCTCGTACCAGGCCCTTGTCTTTGGCTTGGCCATCTCACTAATTTTTGCTGCATACTGAAACACTTCATCATACACAGGTGATTCCGCTGGGTTGGATGTACAACACACATTTCTGTTCACATCGCCACAGGTTGCAATGGAATCTAACCCTTGCAAATTAAAAGCAGCCATGGTGGGCTTGATATGTGATTTTAAGATACCATGCAACTGAATGGTTTGGCGTGTGGTGATCTTGATCACACCAGTCGTATGTTCTCCTGCCACATCATGCAACGTAATCCATTGCTGAGGTGTAAGCAGACCACCGGGCAAACGCAAGCGCAGCATGAAAGAATACAACCACTCCAATTTTTTGCCACTACGCTCCTCCCGCCTGTCTCGGTCATCCTGTTGGTACATGCCATGAAATTTTATCAGAGACTGATCATCCTCTCGAATAGCTCCCGTATAGCTATCTTTCAGGCTTTCTTTTATAGTACCACGCAATCCATTGCTGGCAATTTTTACTTTTTCTGTTGATGATAAATTTGGTAGTTCGCTCACCCTATATGAATTTTTGATTGTGAAATTTTGATTGTGAATGTGTTCACTCCTAAATAGATGAAGAGCATATTTTAGTATTAAAGATTTTCCAAAAATCAATCATTAATAATTAACCATTAACAATTAACCATTAATAATTAATACACATCCTTCTCCCATCTGCCTTCTTCTTCTAATTGAAGCAGGTACTTTTCCGCCTCTTCCTGACTCTTGTTTCCGTGTACTTTAAAGATGTCCACCAAAGTCTTTTCTACATCTTTGCTGGTCGGTTCCTTCTTACCACTGATGTACATGTGCGCTCCGGACTGTATCCATTCGAAGAGTTCAGCACCACGTTCTTTCATTCTATGCTGCACATATATTTTTTCTTTCTGGTCGCGGGAGAAAGCTACATCCAGATTGGCCAATGCACCTGTTTGTAAATAATCCTGCAATTCGGTCTGGTATAAAAAGTCTGTCACAAAATGTTGCTCCCCAAAAAACAACCAGTTGCGCCCTTCACTTCCCTGAGCATCTCTTTCTGCAATGAATGAACGGAAAGGTGCTACTCCGGTTCCCGGACCAATCATGATCACATCTTTGTTTTGTGATGGCAAACGGAAATGTTTCTGTTTTTGAATAAAGAATTCTATTTCCATTCCCACGGTAGCCCCTGAAAAATAATCACTACATACGCCAGTTCGCTTCTCATCACCCACAAAGAATTCATCTTTACTTACGGTGATATGAATCTCGTTCAAACCATGACTGGCTGGTGAGGAAGATATGGAATATAACCTTGGTGCCTGTGTGGTTACCACTTTCAACACTTCGGCAAACATAGCCGCATCTTTCACCGGATACTTTGTCAGCAAATCGGGAAAACAAAGTCGGTTCTCTATAGGAATCTCATAACCTGAAATGGCTGCATATTGTTTGATTGTCGCCTTCAGTGGATACAATATATTCAAATGATGCTTTAGCAATTCTTCTACTGTTGCCGTCAACTTTGGTGTTTGTATTTCTAATTTGGGATCAATGCCAGTAATCTTAAGCACTCGCCGAACGGCTTCCTCACTATTCGGAGGAATAATGCCAAGCGCATCTCCAGGCAAATAGTCCAAATCGTCATCACTCGATATTTCCACATGATAGGTCTCTTTATTACTTCCCCGATCATTGAGATTGGTACTAGTAAAAATTTTGCCCTTATAATATTTCTTCTTTACCTTTTTTTCTTCGGAACTAACAGATTCAGTTATTTGTGGCACACTACCCACACTAGTTTGCAGGGCGGTGGACACATTCTCTATCCAATACAAGCCATCTGCCTCATACTCCACATCACATTTTTTCAACGGCAACATACGATGTGCGCCCAGTGCTTCTAACCTTGCATCCACTTCTTCGCCTGTCAAACAAAATTGTGCGTATGACGAATCGCCCAAGGCCAGCACAGCAAACTTCATTTTCTTTAAATCAATTAAAGATTCATGAATATGGTCATAAAACTTTTTCGCAAGCATTGGTGGTTCTCCTTCGCCCTGCGTGCTTATCACGATAAAGAAATACTCTTCCTTTGAAAGGTCGGTAAGTCTGTATTGATCCAGGCTTACCAGCTTTACTGTGATTCCTTTTTTCTTAGCTATACCAGCCAATTGGGTGGCCAGCTTTTTGGAATTCCCGGTTTCTGTTCCGTAAGCCAAGGTGATTTTTTTTGCAAATCCCTGGGATGAGGTAGCTATTGCACCGGAACCCAAGGCACCGGCTTTACCTGCAATAAAACCATTCAGCCAAATCAGCTCCTCCCTGGACAAAGAAGCGGTAAACTCTTTTATCTTATGTAGTTTATCTTCAGATAACATGTTCTCTTGGTTTAGTATTTTCTAAAATATTTTGTGCGCTTTCACCAACAGATATAAAATATTTTTCCTGATGATCGCTATTTTCCAGCCATTTATACTGGCGATGTAATGCTACTACTTTGCCGATAATGACTAATGATGGTGATATAAATTTTTTACCCTTAAGCTGTTGACCATATTCATAAATATTGCATTCGTGAACCTGTTGACAGATGGTAGTTGCCTGCTCCACAATGGCAATATGCACTTTTTTGGATATGCCAAACTCTAAGAGTTTATCTACCATATCATCCAAGTTGGATGAGGACATATAAAACACCAGTGTGTCATCTGTTTGTGCCAACTCCTGCCATTTTTCATCAGAAACTATATCTGATTTGTAGTGCGTGAGCATTCTTAAGGATTTGGCATACCCGCGTGCTGTAAGGGGGATTCCTGCATAAGCAGCCGCACCTAAAGAGGCAGTAACGCCCGGTATGATTTCGTAAGGAATCTGATGAGCCATTACTGATTGCAGCTCATCCAGAATATTTGAAAAAACGGATACATCGCCGCCTTTCAAACGCACCACCAGTTTTCCGTCTAAGGCATTCTGCACAAGAAGTTGGTTAATTACTAGTTGAGGAGTCGATACATCATTCTTGCATTCTTTGCCCACTTTTACCACGATGGCATTGGCAGAAACATATCTTTTAATAATTTCCCGACTCACCAATCTGTCCACCAGCACTACTTCGGCCTCCCTGAGTGCGTTGGCCGCCTTCACTGTTATCAGATCCGGATCACCAGACCCGGCAGCAGCAAACACTACTTTGCCCATCCTTTGTTTAATCTCCGGCGGTATGTTCAAACTATTCTGGTGAGAAGTACTCATAAAACTACGAT
Organism: Niabella sp.; assembly: GCA_035434405.1. GTDB lineage: Bacteria > Bacteroidota > Bacteroidia > Chitinophagales > Chitinophagaceae > Niabella. The sequence continues at coordinate 55,381 of DAORWU010000010.1, forward strand.
ACAGGTTTTATTGAAACATTCAAAGTAGCAAACACTGTTTTTATCTTTTCATTAAACGCATTGTTCCTCATGTACAGTGGATGCCGTAAATAATAGTTTATCAATTCAACAATACGGCAGCTACCGTGCTATTGCTGGTTTCATCAATTAAGATGGCGTTGCCGTAATCACTATTTTTATCAAAAGAATCAAATACAAGTGGCTGGGCAGTTTTGATTTTTACTTTTACCACCTCATTCAATTTCACATTATCCATTACGGCGGTATGTTCCAGCGTATTTACATCTAACTTATACTCTATCTCTTTGATGATGGTACGTAACAATCTACCCTTATGTTGTAAAAAATATTTATTTCCCTGAATCAGAGGTTTATTGTCCAGCCAACAAAGCAGCACTTCTATTTCGCTTTCCACCTTGGGCTGATTGCTGGAGTGTACAAAAGTATCGCCCCTGCTCACATCAATATCATCTGCCAAATGCAATACCACCGCTTGTGGTGCAAATGCCTCTTCTACTTCTTCCCCTGCAATTTCAATTTTGGAAAGAGTGGTTTCAATGCCTGCCGGCAACACTGTAATTTTATCTCCCTTTTGATACACACCACTTATTATCTGCCCAGCGTAGCCACGATAATCGTGCAATTCGGCTGTTTGAGGGCGAATCACATATTGTACTTGAAAACGAGGATCGCTATGATTAATATCTTCTGTCAGTTCTACTTCTTCCAAAAACTGCAGCAAAGGCCGTTCCTGATACCAAGGCATATTTGCAGACGGTTCTACTATATTGTCGCCATTAAGCGCAGAGATAGGAATGTAGGTTACATTGTTGAGCCCCAATTGCGCTGCTACTTTTTCATAGTCCAATTTAATTTCATTGTATCGGTTTTCCGAAAACTCTACCAAATCCATCTTATTGATGGCTACTACCACGTGGTGCATTTTCAATAAAGAAGCAATGATAGAATGACGCCTAGTTTGTTCTATTACTCCGCTACGGGCATCAATTAAAATAACCATTAAGCTAGAATTGGACGCTCCGGTAATCATGTTTCGGGTATATTGTACATGGCCTGGTGCATCTGCAATAATAAATTTTCTTTTGGTTGTATTGAAATAGCGATAAGCCACATCTATAGTAATACCCTGCTCGCGTTCGGCACGTAAACCGTCTGTAAGTAATGCAAGGTCAATGCCATCTACATTCTTGTTTTTCGATTGTTTTTCTAAAGCTTCCAATTGATCTACGAGAATGCTTTTGCTGTCGTACAACAAACGACCGATTAATGTGCTTTTGCCATCATCTACACTGCCTGCGGTAATAAATCTAAGTATGTCCATTTGGGGTGGGTTGATTTACTGATTGATTAGTTAATTCGTTTACTGGTTTACTATTTGATTGGCATATTGGTTTATTGGGCTATTTCTGCCCATTTAAATAAGTAATATAACCATTAAGCAACCTGCCAACTTCATCTATTTTATTTCTGAAAAAACTTAATTTTTCTTCTGTTATATATTCTTCATCGAAGGCATCTATCCGGTGATTTAATGTTTCGCTTAAAGAACTTCTTGCGACAACACAAAATCGTAACCTGTCCGGTATTGTGTGCCTATCATAACCTTCAGATATCTGAGTTCCAATGGAATGCGAACATCGTATCAATTGGTCTGAAAGCTTATATTTTTCAGTATCTGGAATTGTTTTTGTCAATGCTGAAATTTCTTTTTTTAAACCCCGAGCAGCTTTCCATACCTTCAAATCTTCAAAACTTTGATATGCCATTATGGTTTACTAGTTTAGTTGTTGATAAAGTTTATTAAATAATAGCTTTCATTTTCAATTCGTTTCTGCCAATTTTCCTACGATCCAACAAATAAACCAATCAACCAGTAAACACATCAATTCCAATTAAAAATATCCTCCTTTCTTCCTATCCTCCATTGCGGCTTCGGTAACCCTATCATCAATTCGGGTTTCACCTCTTTCAGAAATCCTTGTAGCCATAATTTCATTCACTACCTCATCTAGGGTATGCGCATTTGACTCCACGGCCGCTGTACAAGTCATGTCACCTACGGTACGATAACGGACTTTTTTGTTCACTATAATGTCGTTTTCGTCAATAGTGATATAGTCTGAAACTGCAATCAACTGTCCCTGGTGCACAACCACATCACGGTCATGAGCAAAATAAATGGATGGCAGGTTTACCTTTTCTTTTTTAATATAGCTCCATACATCCAACTCTGTCCAGTTGCTGATCGGGAACACGCGCACGTTTTCACCTTTGTGTATGCGTCCGTTGTAAATATTCCAAAGTTCTGGACGTTGCAATTTGGGATCCCATTGACCAAATTCATCGCGTACAGAAAAAATTCGTTCTTTGGCTCTAGCTTTTTCTTCATCACGTCGGGCTCCACCTATACAAGCATCAAACTTAAACTCTTCGATAGTATCTAATAAGGTATGAATTTGCAGCCAGTTGCGGCTGGCAAATTTTCCTTTAGGTTCGGTGAGGTGTTTGGCTTTGATGGTATCTTCCACTTTACGCACTATCAATTCCGCGCCCAATTCTTTTGCTAGCTGGTCGCGATAGGCTAGCGCTTCAGGGAAATTGTGTCCGGTGTCAATATGCACCAATGGAAACGGAATTTTGCCGGGAGCAAAGGCTTTCTTTGCTAGTTGCACCAATGTGATGGAGTCTTTTCCACCACTGAAAAGCAACGCAGGTTTTTCGAATTGAGCAGCCACTTCGCGCATTACGAAAATACTTTCTGCTTCGAGTTGCTCTAAATAGTCTAATTCGTATTTCTTCATTGTGTTTATGGATGAGGAGCTATGACCGGAACGATGAACTGTGCGACGCAACGAAGTTGATAGTAGCACAGCAGCCGGGCTCCTAATTATTTTATTGGTTTACATGTAGCCCACATTCTTTGTGTGACAGTTCCCACCACCAACGACCGGCACGAGCATCCTCGCCTGGTTCGATAGCTCGGGTGCATGGAGCGCAGCCAATACTCACAAAACCTTGGTCGTGAAGCGGGTTGTAGGGAATATTTTTTTCCTTTATATAATCCATCGTCTCATGGTAAGTCCAATGGATGAGTGGATTGAGTTTGTAAAGTTGGCGTGCTTCATCCCATTCCAACATTTTCATTTCTTTTCTATTGTCCGACTGTTCTGCACGCAAACCTGTAATCCACACCTGGGCACCTGTTAAGGCACGATTGAGTGGTTTTACTTTACGTATGAAACAACATTCTTTCCGGTTTTCTACCGAATCGTAAAAGCCGTTGATCCCTTTTTGATTCACATAATTTTCTACATCGGCTGCTTCTGGAAAATACACCTGAATATTTGTTTTATATCTGGCATTGGTTTTTTCCAGTAACTCATACGCCTCATTAAAAAGCCTTCCGGTATCTAGGGTAAAAATTTTTACAGGAAGACTGTTTGAAGCTATTATTTGAGTGATCACCTGATCTTCCTGACCAAGTGAGCTAGAAAACACAACACCTTCGGCATAAACATCTGTTACCAGTTTTATGGCTTCCGCAGGTGTTGCGGACTCTATTTGTTCTATGATTTCTTCTTGTATCATAACCTCACCCCCAGCTTCTCTTTAAAGGAGATGGGGGACTCGTTTTAAATTATAAATTGGGCTGAGGAGTGTAACGCAAATAAGGTTTTACTTCTTTTACTCCTTTTGGAAATTTTTGAATAGCATCTGCAGTACTGATTGAAGGAACTACAATTACATCCTCTCCATGTTTCCAGTCTGCTGGCGTGGCTACACTGTGATTGGCTGTTAATTGTAAAGAATCAAGTACCCGAAGTACTTCATAAAAGTTTCTACCAGTAGAAGCTGGATAAGTAATAATCAATTTTACTTTCTTATCGGGGCCAATGATGAACAAAGAACGTACGGTTGCCTTTTCCGAAGCATTGGGATGAATCATGTCGTATAAAGTGGCAATATTTTTGTCCGGATCTGCTAGGATCGGGAAATCTACCGTGCAATTTTGTGTTTCATCAATATCCCCTTTCCAGCCCAGGTGGCTATCTAGTGGATCTACACTTACTGCTAAAACTTTAGTATTGCGCTTTGCAAATTCTTCTTTTAATAAAGCAGTTTTTCCTAACTCGGTTGTACAAACAGGAGTGAAATCTGCAGGGTGTGAAAACAGGATACCCCAAGAATCACCCAAAAACTCATGAAAATTCACTACTCCCTCGGTGGATGCTGACGAAAAATCAGGAGCAATGTCGCCTAATCTTAAAGACATAATAAAACAATTTTATTAGTTAAAAATATTATCATTATTAACCTACCAACTTAGTAGGCTATTAAAAAACAGGACTGCAATATAGTGTAAAAATGCAAATGGGTTATAATTTTTTTTAGAAAATAGCTATGGCTTCAATCACAAAATCTTTACCATCAAGATATTTAGTTCAAGTTTATGATTGATTTTTAAGGGATTAAATAAATGAGCAAGAGAGCAAAAAGAAACCATATTTTGACGCTGCGAAATCTGACTGGCTGAAAGCATCTGTTCAAAACAGGTCAGTTCAAAAGTATTATGCGTTCAAACCAAGGAATCCATTCACTAAAATTAGGTATAGGCTAGTCGCCGCTCATTAAATAATTTTACAATATTAATTTTGAAGCCTATATCTATGTCGGACACTAAAGTTCATAAAATAAGTGCAGATTCTTTATTGGAGCAATTTGTCGACTGCTATATTTTCAGAGAGGTAGGGGCAGATGGCACTACTGTTAGAAAATCTGTTCCTCCCAACCATGTCACGTCATTAGATTTATTCATGGGCAACCCATTTAGTACGATTGACCTAGAGACAAAGGCCGAAATACCATACAAAACAGCAGCAATCAGAGGTTGCAGAACCAATTCAAAATATGCAATTGAATACAATAATACCTTCTCTGTATTTTCTGTCAAATTCAAACCTACCGGGTTGTATAGTTTACTAGGTATTGAAATGCATAAACTAACTGATACAGATATAGACTGTAGCGCTATAAAACTGCCATTCGATATACAATCATTGTATAAAAAAATTGCGCACACTTCAGAAATCAGCGAGCGTGTAAATATTATAGAATCCGTTCTGGTGGATGTGCTTACAAAGGAGAAAAACAAATCCCGACTGTCCAGCTTCTTCCCCAATTCTAATAATTTTGAAGATCTGCCTATTTATTTATCTCAAAGACAACAACAGCGACTCTTTCGAAGTGAGGTAGGCTTAAGTCCTAAAATCTATAGCAGCCTTAAAAGATTTTCTAATCTTTTAAGAGCCAGAAAACAAAATGAAACCCTTAGCTGGACATCCTTGGCACATGATCACGGCTATTACGATCAGGCACATCTTATTAAAGAATTTTATGCATTTCTAAGTATGGCTCCCACTTTATTCAGTATAGAAGCATTCGCGCTATAGCCTGATATAGCTATTAGAATGTCGTGTTCTTACTATTTTTACCCCTACTCTTCTTTGTAATTTTCCACTCAGAAACCGGAATGAAAAATGCGTTCTTTTAGGAGATTGGCCTGGAAGTTTGAAATGAATAGCTATCCGCCTTCCCTTACTCATTGCATTGGAACAGAAAGGATCAATGGTCTATTTTTTCCTTGGACTGTGGTAAGAACCAATTTGTTCAAATAATTCACATTGCAAATTCCATTTCTCAATAGTTCTATGGCAACTCAAAATCTATTTTCTCATTTAAAAAATTATACTATGAAAAAATTAGCGTTCCTACTTCTGTTGATAGCTCCTTATGCTAAAGGATATAGTCAGGACTCAAAAATTGAAAAGGCCGATTGGACACCAGCCTGGGTTAGTAAATTGGGATATTGGGTAATAGAATCTAATGCTCAAATACCTGATCAGTCCACTATTCGCTTTTACAACAATTCCCAACTTTTGGTATATCAGGAAACGATAACAGGCGTGGTAATAAACATCAGAAAAAGGAAAGTGAAAATGCAATTAAAAAAATCGTTGGAGCAGGCAATATCAGCCCATAATGAGAAACAGGATTTTGCCTCAAACACCATTTTGAAAAACTGTTTTGTTAGGGCAAAGAATAAATGATACCGCAATTTCAACATTTTAAAATCTCTTTATCTAATCAATAAAAAACACAAATCATGAAAACACAATTAATCTTTGCTCTTTTGATGAGCGGAATGAGTATCGCTGGTTCTATCCATGGACAGCAATTGGCCAGACTATCGTCTTCGCACAAAATCAGTCAGGCTGAAATGTCCATCAAAGCAGCACCAGATGCAAAGGCAGCAAAAGCCAGCGTGAAGGCAGTTGCTTATTTGGAAAGGGTTTATCCTAATATTAAAAACCCGGATTGGCGCAATCATTCAGAGGGCAAATACATAATTTTTGTTCAAAATCGACAACACTTCACGGTATCGTTTAACAAAAAAGGGAGCTGGATCCAAACAATAAGAAAATACTACCCGGATGATTTATCAGATGAGATAAAATTGAAGGTAGCAGATAATTACCCAGAGTATGAAATTTATTATGTGAATGAAATCACTTCTCCAAAAATTGATACTCCAGTTTATATTCTTCAGATGAAGGCAAATAAAATGTACATCAATTTATTGGTAACAAACAATGACATGATTATACAGAAAAAATTTAGAGAGGAAAAATAACCCTGCCCCGATCAGGTAAAACATCTTCTTCGTCTTTTGGGGGAAGAAGATGTTTCTACAAAAAAGGCACTAACTTTTCAACTGCCAAAGTCTAACCCTATTGCTTAGTAGCTCCTACCTAGTGGCCAAAACAAATTATCCTGCCACCAAAAATGTCGTGTTTTTACAAGTTTTAGAAAAATCATTATATTATTTTCAATCTCGGAAGTAAAAAGATTTGAAGTGATAGTTAGTCAAATTAGAAAGGAGAGAATAATGGGTTTGGATTACATGATTTCTCCAGTATTATTTAACTCAATTAAAAGCATTCATGAAAAAAGCACCAATCAAAACAGTATTAAAATGGTTTGGAATAAGTATTCTATCCATTATTCTTTTAGCTATACTTTTTTATACTGTAGTATATATTTCTACCCAAAACAGAATCAACAAAATTTATCAAGTATCGCTTCAAAACCTAACCCTGTCTTCCGATTCGCTCTCCTTTGCCAAAGGAAAACATATTGCGCAGAACAGAGGTTGCATGGGCTGCCACGGCGAAAATCTGGCGGGAAAAGAAGTATTTCTACCACCAGGATCACCTATGGGAACACTGGTAGCATCCAATATTACCAGCGGCAAAGGAGGCATACAATACAATGATAAAGATTGGATAAGAATATTGAGGCATGGGGTAAACAAGGAAGGAAAATCGGTCTGGTTTATGCCTTCGCACGAATTTTGTCATTTATCCAATAGCGATATGAGTGCCTTGATAAGCTATGTAAAAAATCAGCCCCCGGTAAACAATACTGTTCCAAAAAAGGAAATAAAACCGTTGGGCAGATTGATGGTTTTTCTGAATAAGTTTCCCTTGTTACCTGCTGAGTTCATCAACCATAGTGAAAAATATGCAGATGATATACCACCTGCCATTACTCCAGAATATGGTGCTTATCTGGCTACCGCATGCCAGGGATGTCATGCTAAAACCTACACGGGTTCACCGCCCTTAGGCCCCGGAGGCCCAGCCATACCCAACATCAGTCATACAGGCGATGTAGGTAAGTGGAAAGAACAAGAGTTTATAACTGTGATGCGTACCGGAAAAAGACCCGATGGCAAGCAATTGTCAGATGCGATGCCTTATAAATATTTCACCTTTAAGGAAGATGAGTTGAAAGCCATTTATGCTTTTCTGCATCAAGTGAAATAATGACAACATCAAATAATACTAACTAAATCCTTTTTCCTACCAAAGCATCAAATCAATATAGACTCAAAGAATGCATTTGCATGGTGAAAAATGTCGTGTTTTTACAAGTTTTTAAAAAAGCAAGGTATTAGGTTTGCCTATGAGAATCAATTATAAATTATCCTACAATTCTTAAACAAAATCATACATGACCATTTAAGGAATAAAAATTAACATCCATGAAAAAACTTTATCTTTTATCATTTGCCCTATTGACTACCATTCTATTGTTTGCTCAATACCAATACCCAGCTACTAAAACGGTGGACAGCAGTGATACTTATTTTGGCATCAACTACAAAGACCCCTATCGTTGGTTAGAAAACCTAAATGCACCGGAAGTAAACAACTGGTTCAAGTCACAGGCGGACTTTACCAATGGTTTTCTTTCCAAGTTATCGGGCAGAAATGAGCTTATTGCCGAATGGAAAGAAATAGACAAAAAACAGGTGGTGCAAATCAATCCCATTGACTTTATTAACGGAAGGCTTTTCTATTATAAAATTACACCCGGTGAAAAAGTGAATAAACTCTTTTACAGAGATGGATTGTACAGTGGTACAGAACATTTGCTTTTTGACCCACTTAACTATTTCAAAGGAAAAACACTTTCCATATCAGGCGCAGAACCAAGTCCTGATGGAAAAAAAATCATCATAACCTACCAGCAAGGTGGCAGCGAACTTAACACCATGAACATTATGGATGTGGCTACCCGAAAATTTATTGATGTAGATATTACTCCTGTTTTTGGTGCACAATGGACACACGATGGAAAGGCAATACTTTATGGAACTACAAAGAATTTTAACACCAATACTAAAGACATCAATTTTGGATTAAACTCTAAAACAAGATTATATGTTCCCGGTACTAAGAAAGAAAGCGATAGAGATTTTTTTAGCAATGAAAGTAATCCTGATCTAAATATACGACCCGAAGAAGATCCATCGGCATGGGTAGAACGATTTTCAAAAAAATATCTTTTTGCCGGAAGATCAACCGTACAGGCGGAAAACTTTTGGTACTATGCCCCCATCAGTCAGATAAAAGGAAAGCCCGATTGGAAAATACTTTGCACCCCCAAAGACTCGCTCACTGGCAATTTAATATTTTTTGATGATGAGGTATTTGCCATGAGCCATCATAATGCACCTTACTTTAAGGTACTGCACACTTCGCTAAAAAATCCGGACTGGGACAATGCCGAAACCATATTTGAAGAAAAACCAGGCTTCACGCTCCTTTCTCTAAGCCGAACAAAAGATTACCTGATTGCCAATTTCACCGATGGTATAAACGCTCATATTTTTAAGTACAATATACACACCAAAAAACAGCATAAATTAAGCTTACCCTACTCTGGTACTGCCTTTGTTGGTGGGCTACCCTGGGATGCAATCAAAACTAACAATGGCATAAGCATAATCACCTCCTGGAACAAACCCATAACTGAATTTCAAATAAACCTAGACAATGATGCATTTAGCCCGTCCCGGTTCAATAAACCACCTGTATATCCTGATGCCTATACAAAACTGATTGTACAAGAAGTGGAAGTGAAGGGTCATGATGGAGCCATGATTCCACTGTCCATCATTTACAAAGAAGGCACACCATTAAACGGGAAAAATGTTTGCATGATGGAAAGCTATGGTGCTTATGGATCGCCTATGATGCCATCTTTTAGTACAAGGCGCAATTCTTTAGCTACAAAAGGTGTAGTCATTGCCATTCCCCATGTGCGCGGTGGAAATGAAAAAGGAGATGCCTGGTACAAAGCTGGATACAAAACCACCAAGCCCAATACCTGGAAGGACTTTATTAGTTGTGCCGAATACTTGATTGAAAATGGATACACTTCGGCTGATAAACTGGCAGGCACCGGCACCAGTGCCGGAGGCATTCTCATTACCCGTTCCATTACCGAAAGACCCGACCTATTTGCCGCTGCCGTATGCAATGTAGGCTGTGCTAATGTCATGCGGCAAGAGTTTGGCGCCAATGGTCCTGCAAATACACCTGAATTTGGCACTGTAAAGGACAGTGTGGAGTGCAAAGCGCTATTTGAAATGGACGGTGTGCAACATGTGGTGGAGGGTACAAAGTATCCTGCCATTTTGGGGGTAGGTGGTTATAATGATCCTCGGGTGATGGTTTGGCAACCCGGTAAGTTTGTAGCCGCAGCGCAAAAAGCCAGTACATCCGGCCGACCTGTTTTATTGAAAATAAATTATGACAATGGCCATTTTACACAGGACAGGGATGTAACCTACGCCAATTTTGCCGATCAATATGCTTTTATGATGTGGCAATGCGGCCATCCATTATTTCAACCCCAAAAGTAAACACCATGTCTTATACTAAAACCAATTCTACCCTACTGTGGGTAATGATCATTTTGCTGGTTTGCACTGTAATCAGTTACGGACTTTATTATTTTATACAATCGGTTTTTGAATGGGGATTGCGCCTTGCACCTGATCGTTCTTCTCCATTCTAAAAACAATGTAAATAAATCTCATTAATCAAATTCATCAATCTTAAAAACAAAACCAATGTCAACACCCTTTATTTTAAAACCAACCGAAAGCCGACAAGGCAAAGCATTAAATGTGCTGGGCATGCCCGTGTATTTAAAATTGGCAGGGAGCGATACGGCCAATCAGTTAAGTGTTTTTATTGCCGAATATGGCAAAAACCAGGGGCCGCCACTCCATGCCCACGATGTGGATGAGTGGTTTTATGTGCTGGAAGGCGAACATATTTTTCAGGCAAATGACCAGCGATTTATTGGCAAACCCGGCGATTCCATTTTTGTTCCTCGAAATACACCTCATACTACATTATGTATAAGCGATGGAGGAAAACTTTTGTTTACTGTAAACGCTACAGGGCCCGTAGAGCGTATGTTTGAAAAATTAGATGCCTATACCCAAATGCCTAGTGTGGAGGAGCTCATTCAGGCACATGCCGAACTGGGAATAGAGATTTTAGGGCCGCCAATACAGCCTTAAACTTCAATCCCTTTAAGGCGGATTATCTTAAAAATTTATTGTACAAATATTTTCACGCTGGCAGACTACAGGAGCTTCTTTTGATCCTTCAAATCTGCCAGTGTTTTATTTTCCAAAATTGCCAGTGTGGCATCGCGCACCTGTAACATCACATCGTGCAGCCCACAGTGTTCTTCATTGCAGGTGGTGCATCTTTGATAAAAATAAAGACTTACACAGGGCAACATCGCAATAGGCCCATCAATCAAACGAATAACCTTAGCCATCATTATAGTTGATGGATCTACTTTAAAAAAATAACCCCCGCCCTTTCCTTTTTTGCTATCCAAAATATCAGCCTTCTTCAGTTCGAGTAATATGTTTTCTAAAAATTTCAGTGGGATTTTATTTTCAGTAGAAATTTCTGAAATCAGTACCGGGCCTTTCTCCCGATGATCAGCCAGATAGGTCAAGGCCTTAAATGCATATTGTGATTTTTTCGTAAGCATAAATAAAAACCTCCGTTTAATTTTCAAAATCCATTCAGACAAGCAGTAGTTATTTACCTACTTTATCAATAAAGATAAGTGTATAGCAATATCAACAGTCTACAAATTTAGTTAACTTGTTTCAGATTGATGCTTTTCGTTCACAACAACATTTTCATAGGACCATTCTACTTTTTTTGTCATTGGTTGTTTTCGCTGCATACAGGCAGGCATCGTACAAATGGAACACTGAATACCCTCCAGACATCCATCAGTATGTATGAATAATTCTACTGAGAAGCCATATTTTTTCTGTATCAGTCTGGTGAGTTTGTCCACTTCAAAATGAGCTTCTTTCACATTAAAATACCAGGGCAGGGTCAAGTGTGCATCTACATGCAAAACACTTCCGTACTTTATCACTCTTAGATTGTGCATATCTACCCAGTTTTCGCTCCGGTGCTGGTTGATATAAGCAATCATTTTGGAAAGCAGTTTGGTATCTGCTTCATCCATTATTCCAGCTACGGATTGGCGAATAATTTTATAGGATGTAAATAAGATAAAACCAGATAAAAAAAGTGCAATGATCGAATCTATCCAAACCAAATTGGTAAGATAGATCAGGATCAGGCCTATTACCACACCAATCGTAGAGTAGGTGTCTGTCTGCAAATGTCGGCCACTGGCTTCCAGTGCAAGCGAATGACTTTTTTTACCTTTTGAAATACAAATTGCACCCAACAAATAATTGATAACTGCCGTGATCGAAACAAGCCAAATACCTAAATCCACCCTCTCCACAGGTGATGGTTGTATAAGTTTGTTGATGGCTTCATATAAAACAAACAACCCAGCCAGACCGACTAAAATGCCTTCTACACCAGCAGACAAAAACTCAGCTTTTCCATGACCATAGGGATGGTTCTTGTCACGGGGTTGGGCAGCCACAAATAAGCTATACAGCCCAATCAGACTGGCGATCACATTCACAATGCTTTCCAAAGCATCCGTAAGAATAGCTACCGAATGGGTATAATAATAGGCTGTAAATTTTATAGCCAGCAATAGCACTGACAATAGTACTACCCATTTCTGAACATTAATATTTTGTGATGGCTGTAGTGGTAATTTCATTGTGCCTTGTAGATTCTTCAAATATCAGATTTATAGATTATGGTGAAAACTGATCTTTTACAATCTGTACAGTCAAAAAAATATGTTGCCTTGATATTCAAAGCCCAAAGCAAACTGTTAAGTTACTCTTCGTGATCAACTTGCTTCTTTTTCTTATAGTACTTAACTATTTTTCTCTTAAGTCTTGAATAAAACTCTTTATTAAACAAGTTGGAATCGTGCATGGCTTTATAAATCAGGAAGAGGCCAATAGGTACCAGAACAAAAGTAGCCAACCACATTCCTGTAAATGCCGACATTTCTTCTTCCTTAGCCAATTTTTCACCCCGGGTGGATACGAAATAAAAAACCATGAAGAAGATAATCGCAAAGATCATTGGGGTTCCCAGTCCGCCCTTTCGTATGATGGATCCTAATGGCGCACCAATCATAAACAACACCAGACAGGCTATTGCCAATGCTATTTTGCGATGCCATTCGATCTTATATTTCTGCAAAACCCTGTCTTGTTCTATCACGGAATTCAGGTTCATTTCCATATTCCCTTTCATACTATTCATGTTATCCAGGCATCTTTGTCGAACATCCCTCAATACGCTATCTGGGATAATGGCCTCAAAACTATTTGGGTCTCTTTTTATTTTTTTCTTTGCTGCCACAACCTTAGCAATACTATCCTTCTTTCTTTTTGCAGAATCTTTGGTCAGAGCCAATTTAGCTGTGTCTTTCTTTTTTGCTGAATCCTTTTTGGCTACCTCCTTGCTCGTTTGCTTCCGCGCACTATCCTTCCTTCCTATGTTTTTGAGGGAATCCTTTCCAGAATTATTAATGGCTATTTTTTTGGCAATGGCTATTTTCTGTCTGATGGTATCCTTATGCGGTTTTTTGCCTGGGATCTTCCTTTTTGTCCTTTTCTTATCAGCCTTCTTTACCCTGGTGGTATCCGGCTTTTTAACCCTTGCAGTATCCAGTTTTTTTAGTTTGGCGGCATCCTTAATCCCCTTGGTTTTGGCACTATCTTTTCCTTTACTTTTTTTCAGAGATGAATCGGATTTCCCAACGTTCATGTACGCCTTAATGTTCTCTTTGAAACGAAGAATGGAATCGGGCACTTTAATATCTTTTACCACACTATCCTTGTATGAAATCAAAGAAAATTCGTAATAAATATTGTCTCGAAAGTTGGTTTTCGTCAAGGAGTTAAATTTGTTCATTGAGTCAATAGCCACATTGAGTTGTCGCATATTGTACATCTTTTCATTGTTGACATTAGCACTGTCGTCCGATTTTTTAAAACTAAAAGAGCTAATATCCATCTGCATTTTATACTCCTTAAACCCAAGTCTAATAAAATCGGTAATAGAGTCTCTTTTCGAACCTCGCTCCTGATACTGCCATCCATTTTTAAAAATCACATCCAGAAAGCGTTTATCAGCAGAAGGTTTCATGACACCATTTTTGGCGATCAGAAAATTATCCTGCAACTCATTGCCAGCATCCTGAAATACGATTACATCCCGAATGACGCTGTCATTAGCTTCTTTTTTTCCCACTTTGATGGCAAACTTGTCTATGCCATCAAAAAACACACCTTCTTTTATAGCAAAAGCAGGCTTGGCCAAAACAATATCGCCCAACAGGGTTCTGGACTTTAGGTTTGCAACCGGAATGACATAGTTGGCAAACAAAAAAGCACCGAGACTGATAATGGCTGCTACCACAAACAGGGGGCGCATAAACCTGAGCAAAGAAATGCCGGCAGACTTAATGGCCACCAATTCGAAACTTTCACCCAGATTGCCAAAAGTCATTAAAGAGGATAATAATACCGAGAGGGGCAAGGCCAATGGAATCAGTACAGCACTTTGATACCAGATAAACTTCATGATAGTAGGCGCATCCAGCCCTTTGCCCACAAAATCATCAATCCACAACCAGAAAAACTGCATAATCAATACGAACAGCGTAATGAAAAAAGTGGCCACAAATGGGCCAATGAAAGCTTTGATGATGAGTTTATCTAACTTCTTCAATGTACTAGTTATATTGAATCACGAAAATATAGCTACTAAAATATTTTGTAAGCATTTCGCAAAAATAAGTCTTTCACCCCTACAGATAAAGATTGTACTCTTTATCGAATCAGATTTTAACAAAGAAAAATATGCGGATTAAAATTGCTCTGGCAGAAACAGAAAAATTGGTATTGGATGTCTTCTATAGTTTCGCAAAAGACCCTGAAATAAATCCTGAGAATTTATTCAAAAGATGAATTCATAGAATCAGAATATTGAAAGTATTTGCTACCCAGTCTGGTTTAAAGCAATCTCAAATAATGTTCTTTACATTTAAAAAAAAATTAAGCCGAATAGGATCAGGTCTAGTTCCCCAGACGATGAAACAAATCCTTTACCTGATAATCCCATAGTTGGGTCTGATCTTTAATATCTCTTTTTTCAGCAAAATCAGTTATCACCAAAATGGTTTGATTGGTAATTTCGGACTTTTCTATTTTAAATTCAAAGTATTCCTCTTTGGGAGCCCCAGCCCAACGAAAACGAATAAACTTCTCTAGTTCTTGTTCCAGCATTTCGGCTTCCTCATCACTACCATTCCAAGTAAAATAATACTTACCATCCTGTACGTCCACACTTTCGGCAAACCACTCTCCCAAACCATTCGAAGTTGCTAAGAACTCATACAAAATAGTTGGCGAACAACGTACAGGATACTCTAATGTGAACTTTTGTTTACTCATCTTCGGCTATTATTAAAAAGTCAATTTGTCGCAATTATATTAAATTATTTAAACAAACAAAATTTATTTTTTAATTCCCCCATTTTTTTTGAATAATAATTTGGTCATCAAATTATTAGTGATTGGGCTTGTCCCTTTATTTCAGTTCCTTTTGGCCTGAAAAACAATATTCTGCCTAAATTTCTTCAATCGATATTTCGTAGGGAAAAACAAAACTCGCCTGTATTGATAGTTGATATCGCAATAAATTTTCTAAATAGTTGATCTCTTCGGTAGAAAATTGTTTTGCACCAACTTTGATATCTATAAATATTATCCTTGATATACCTACCTGTCTGGATGGCATCACCCGCATGGTTTTACAAACATCCACACTCCTCAGTTTATTTCCAAACAGTTCGTAACAGAGCAGTTTCACATCTTCGGCACTAACGATCTTACCTCTGGTAGAAAGCTGCCTGACCAGCATTTGTTTTTGCTGATAATCGCTTCGGGTGTCCACTCCGCCGGCTGCGGCAGTGAGGGAGAAAGAAAAATTACTATTGGTTAAGGTTTGACCCTGCGCCCTAAAAGCCTGGCCTGCTTTCACAAAACTGGATGACTTTGGATGGGTGACCCAATAGGATACCCGTAATGACTCGCCTACCTTTTGTGGCTTTAGGAGCAGGTATCTAAATGCTGGCTTCTCGTCTTTTGAAAGTTCTACCTGATCTTCTAGTCGAGTAAGAATTTTGGATATTTCTGCAAGTCGGGTACTGATAAAATCATTACTGATTCTACTAAAATAAGCACTTTCATCACGTATGGCTTCCAATAGCCCCTGTATGCTGTTTCTTATTTCGGCACTACTGCTCTTACCTACTCTTGCCACACGAACTATTGCTTCACCAGTTTTCAAATCGCGGTCGTTGGCATTTTCATATAATCGATATTTAGACCCTTCTACCCCGTTGATGCTCTCAATGTCCAGAAAGCTTCCACTCACCTGTAAAGGAATAATATTTATCCATCGATCGGTTTTGAAATTCACATTTTCCATTTTCCTATTGATAACAGGAAATGCGTTTATTCCAATTTGAATTCGCTCTAAAACATCTGATGCAAAAGGCCTTGCCAATTGAAGTGTACAATAAATAGTTGGAGGCAAATTGATTTCTTTAAGAATATTTTCAGGTACTTTCTGCAAATAGTCAGGAACATCTTCACCAACCTCCGACACAGGTGCGTGCAACAGACTAATAAATTGTCGTTCGAAAATTCCGGCCACTTCTTTTTGAATCTTTCTTGAATAATTGCCTCCCCCTGAAAGTGCCTCTTTAAGTGTGATTTCAAATTGAGAAGGATTGGCATATCCCGATCTAAACTGTACTGGATTTCCGTTTACCAGCAAGGTTGCCTGTTGCAGGGTGTCATAAAAATATCCTGCTTCAGAATGTCCTTTCAGGTCAAAGAAAATTTGTAGGCCATCCAAATTTGTTAGCCCGGATTGATTTTGAATGATTAAATGAATTTGGTCAACCCATTCTGGTGCGTTCTTCTCATGCAACAATGATTTATTTCCATTTGGGAGATAATTAAAAATTTTATCCCCTACCATCAAATGCGACAATTGCAATTTTAATAATTCAAAACTTCCAATAGGTGTAAAACTAATTTCTGCTTCTTTGACAGGTTCACCGGATTTCTGAATCTGAGTGATGGTGATAAAATCGGTTTGATTATTTACAGTACAACTATTTTCATTAGGTGGGGCACTAATCACACAACAGGCAGGTTTAGCATTCAAAATAGACTGTGGTAACATCAAGGCAGACAATTCCTGCAAAAGATGGTCTTGAATGCTCATTATCTGATGTCCCACACCTTCCAATTCAGAAGCAAGAGCATCAAAAAGCAAAAGCATCATGGGATCAAAATTGGCCTCCACCTCACTCTCCTGAACATTCCACCTTTCTGCTGCCAACCTTACCAGCCGATCTTTTATCTGCTCTTTTTTTAACCCCTCCATAGTTGATGATATTTATTTTAAGCAAGTGTGAATGGCCCTATAAAGAAACCAGTTTGAAAACTGATTGGCTCCATATTTCTCTTAATCTGTCCGTTCACGGTTATCTCAATCCTCCTTTTTTGCATACTACCCTGTTGGGTATTAAACACACCCTGTTTCACTTTTACGATCACGTCCACATTTGAAATTCTTTTTTCATAAAGTGCAATTTTCTGTTTCAGACTTTTGATAATGATTTCGCGCCTAGAGTCGTTAGTCAAATGAATATCATAATCATTATCCCAAAACTCCGATCCATATTGTGGATCGGCTTTGTGTTCCCCACTCCCTGTGGTAATAATCAGATGTAAATTGCGATAAATAGATTCCTGCATATTACAAACAGGCATTCTGTTTTTATCAAAAAAATTTTCGAACCGAAGTGGTAATTTCAAAAACTCTTTCATGCTGATTTATTTATAGGTCACATACATCAGGGTGATGCAACTTCCGTTAGTCTCATCCCGAACCACTTTTAATGACTGAATGCTCTTTTCTTTCTTAAAAACAATCATTTTTCGTTTTTTCTTTTTCAACTCCATACAAAGGGCGGCAAATGTGGTTGGCTTGTCGTTGGCCACCACTTTGGTTCCGGCTCCATTGCACAACTGACTGTTGAAATCCGCTACATCTTTCTTTCCTTCTGTCACCTCTTCCAGCATTTGCTGAATAGCCGGCAAAGGCAACAGCTCAAAGGTTTTGGGAGGTTTAGCTTCAGGAGTTTCCACTTTGGGTGTCTCTACTTTTGCTGGAACTACCACTTCTTCTTTTTTACTTATTACAGGCAAGTCCTGGGAAGGGGTTGGTGGTGGTGGCACTTCTGATAACATGGTAGGAGGCAAAGGTGCTGCTGATGCCAGGTTAACAGCCGGATCAATCACCTGTACCACTTTACTGAAATTATAGATATTATCCAAAACCAGTTTAATGGTGTAAGTACCCGGATGTTGAAATATGAACTTTACACTGGCATCGGTATTGATACCTAGTTGCGGCAATTCCTCCACTGACCAAGAGTAAATCTTAGCACCCTGTGTGGAACTGAAACTGTTTTCGTCACCAATATTTAGTACATCCGGAGTCACTATAGGATTCACTGTGGGTGCGGTAGAAATATGAAGCCCCTGGGTTCCATCAGTTATCCGTACTGCAAAAGATTCCTGACAAGATCCATTGATAGTGGCGGTAACCATATAGCTTCCTTCTGTAGCGTAAACATGGGCAACCGATTGTCCAGTTTTCGTTGAGGATTTATCTCCAAAATCCCAAACGACGGTCTGGCTATCTTTTGAATTTTCCACTTGGGCAGAAAAAACAATTTCTTCACTTTTAAAAAAAATATTTTTTCCGTCATTTGTAGCATTCAATTTACCAATGGCTTGTATTTTGACTGGATTGCATTTTACATCAGTTGCTATTTTATAGCCCATAAATGCTAAAGACAAAACAGAGACAAGGATAAATGCCATCCACACCTTAAAGTCCATCACACCCCATCTTTTTGAAAAACTAAAATGCATAACTGTAGTTTTAATGCTGTTGCCGTAAAATAAGATTATTCATTTCCAATTGCTTATATGACTCTTGCCATTTGGCTAATGAATTCTTCAGATCCTGAATTTGTTGATTATACAATGCCACTACCGAATCTTTATTAGCAGCGGCTCTTAGCATTGCCTTATCCGATTTAGCATTGTTGAGCGTTTTTATGATTTGAGCATATAGATCTTTATTATTGATTGAAGTATTTTTTGCTAGCATGGCATCCATTTCCTGAATCTTCTGTGTAATGCGGCCATCTATCAATCCAGAAGTGCTGGGTACCAAATTCACGGTATCGATCAAGCCCTGAGCCTGTTGCATGTTGTCCAAAAACGCCAATCGAAAAACCTGTTCTGAGTCGGACAAGGCAATCTGGTCTCTTAATTTTTTGTTCTCGGAATAGGGCACTCGGGTACCTACAAAAATAGTAGCCGCCATAAGCGCAATAGTTAAAATAAAAAACAGGAGAAATCTTTGAAATGCTTTACTTCTATCCAGTGTATTGATTGCTTTCATCCGTATAATTTTTTGTTTTATTGATGGTCAGATGGAACGCCTGCTACAATTACCCTAAGTGAAAAAAAATGACGGGCACTTCATCTGTCTATTAATTATTTTATTAATTGGTTATCTGAATTGACGAGTACAATCTTTATTATTTTCTTAGTCATATCATCCGTTGAAGCAGATCTACAGAAAATTCAGCTCTTGGTAAATGACCCAATATTTACGTGCCCACGATCTATTTAAGATTCCTTTCCCTATTTTTTTCATGTTTAATACTTTCAATCGATAAGGATTGGAATATCAAAACCAACGCTGAAACTATCCAAAAAACCTACGTTTAGGCTTAGGTGATTCTGGCTGGTTCGAGGTAAAGGAGTTGTTTGTCTCCTCCTTCACAAACAAGCCTGATTCTTTTCGCTTGCCAATAAATTCCAGATTACTGAGTGTGGCAAAAAGCTTACCAATGATTTTGGCAAAAACTACAATCTGATTAATGTTCTCATTGACATCATTGTGATTGTATCTAAGTTGAGCCATACTACTTAGCATACTTTCCAATTCCCCCTGATTTACCTCGCACCACTCACACAAATAATTCATCAGTTCCTCTTTCCCTGCCCCTATCCTCAGATCAATAGTATTCTTGATCGTTCGGGCAAGAGATACAATGGCAGACAGCATAACAGCAGGCGGCTCATGAATATTCAACCATCTGAATTCTGTAATGGCATGTCCCAGATACAACATCATTCTGTCACAAAGAAAATGGGACAGCTCGGACAGATCGTTCTGCTGACTTTTCTTATAAATCTTTTGCACAATGACAGAACAAGATTGTTCCAACCCTGCTAGAAAGCTATCCAACTCGGCATGCAAACCCATCAGATCGGGCGAAGCACTTACAGAAAGACAGGGAGGTAAATAATTTTCATCCACCTGGACAGTGGCCCCATTCACAATAATTTTACCAATCACCAATGCCTGCGGATGTAGTGCAAATTGGTTCAGTTGATTATTTTCGACAAGTATGACCTTATAAGATGGTTTTACAAATGGATATCTGGCCGGACTTTCGTTCATGTCAATGATACCATAAGGTACTCTGTCAAAAGGCTCAATCATTACCATTAGCCAAAAAAAAGTATTTGTATTTCCTACAGTGATTGGCAAACTCACTGATGGATTACCATCAGTAGAATTATTATCCTTTGTTCCAGAAATTTCTATTGGCAAACCACCAATAGTAATGGCGTTACAATTCAATATGGTGGCTCTTACGGTATTCTGATTATCTATAGAAATCTGAATATCAAAATCCGAACCTGGCAATAAACCATATCGCAACGGATGCAAAGTAGTGCTAATGAGTTGATAAGCTGTATCAGCTACAGACTGATCCTGAGCAATGAAAATATCCTTGTTCAGTTTCATTCCCTCCGTCCAGTTTACCGGATAATATTTTTTGTACGCATTCATAATGATGATTGTCTTTTTTGTAACTATCTACTTTGACTACAGCAATCTTCACTCGCTCATTCTTTCACAAATAATCACTGTATTTTCTTTTATACTATTCTCGTCCACTGTTAAGGCTGGATCTAACCTTTGGGAAAACTGAAACCATTTTGGACGAGTTCTAAATACCCAATTATGAGCTATACTTTCAGATTTATACACAATGGGTGTTTCACTAAATTGTTCATTATAGTCGTTGATAAAATGATAATATAAATCCCCTAAAATCATGGTCGAAGGAGCTTTTGCCCTAAAATAAGTACGGGTATGATGTTCCGGCCTTTTTGCAATTTCAAAACCGATCACATAAAGACGTTCACTTTCCTGCTCATCTGGAAGTTCAATAATTTTGTTTGGATATTGCCAGGTGGTAAACTGAGGTAGTGGAATGGCAAAGGCAGCATCGAACGTATGCAACAGTAAGATCGGAATAAAAAAGAAAAGTCCACAAATCATGATCGGGAAAAACATAAAATCTTTGTCCTTAATAAAATATTGCAGAGATGAAAAAACAGCAACACTTAATAGCACAATAGATACGGCAAACAATATTTCTGCAAATAATTGTTTGTTCCTATTATCAGTCCTGGATTTAAAATATTTTTTATGCACTACCAGCATAAATACAACACCGAACAATAAGAAAACACCTGACAATATCCAGAAAGTAGTAAAACTATCTTTTGTCAAATACGTAGTTCCAAATGCCACGCCTGCGGCAAGAATGGAAGCTACAAGATTGAAAATCATGGGACGTTTACCCTGGTTGGCAAAAGAAATACTCAACGGTTTTACCATTGTCATAAACACCAGCGACAATCCTAAAAAACTGCCTGCATACATTAAAAAATACTTTAGGATCATTTAGTAAGTTTTATAAAACTGTAGTATTTAGATCGTGCATCCATATCCCAATATATAGTCCCGCTCATGCTCCATTTTTTGTTCACTCATGTTAAAATCAAAATAAACATCCCGATCCATTGGAATAAAAATTTCAGCAAATCGACTTAATAGTTTGCCCATGGGTTCTTCTGTTACAAACTGAGCAATCTCCCCATCCTCAAAATCATGAATGACTATGTTCCACCCATACATTATTTCATTGTTCTTATTTCCCAAAACAGCATTCACACCAAGATACATATTTTCCAAACCCACCAATTGCTCGTTTTCATCAAATACGTATTTTTCAACTTCATGAATAGTCACTTCTTTATTCAGGATATAAGAAAGAGCTGTGGCAGTCTGCGCCTTGTCACCTTTTACATAATTTAAATAGGGCATCGTCATCGCCATTCGAAATGTTTCGCCAGAAGGAAGTTTATTATTTATATTCCAAAACTCCAAAAGCTGTTGAACAAATTGCTTATTTTCCACTCTGTAAAGTGCGTTGCGCTCTGAAACCTCGGCCAGAATTCTATATCTGTAAATCATTTCTTCAAAAGGGGTAAAAAACTTTCTGGCATTCTTCTCCTCTTCATTATACTTTTTATGCTCATCCACAGCCTCCCGCACTGTTCTAACAGCCTGCATACCCCGGGTTTGATGAAAAAGCCCCTCAGGTAATAAATCATACAAACCATCCCGGTTAATTGTGGCGGTTACACACATTTTACCTCGCTCTTCCTCCATTGAAAAACTTCCAATATCCGTATTATACGCTTTCTTAAAAGCTCCTTTGGTTGAAAACGTTATATCCTCTACTGCTATTCCCTGCTCCAAAAGGCAGGCACTTACTGCCTCAACCAGAAAAGGAGGAACATGGGGCGATATTGGATTTTGTAATGCCATGAGGAACCTAAAGTTACCATTTCAAAATTATAGTAAAGAAAGAAGTGCGGGCATCACTAAAATTAGCGATATGCCTGCATTTCAAACTGTTCTACTTTTACACTTGAGTATTTTGAACCAGATTTTCAAACTTTAAATTTTTGCAATATGAGTTTTACAGCCGACCTTAAGGTTTCAGGACAAACCTACCCCATCCTGTCTTCTTCATTTTCTCTTGACCAACAAGTAGATTCCAAAGGCAAAGTTTCATCCCATGTAAGGGGAGGAACCATTTCTGTACAACTTGCAAGTACGGGAGATACGACACTATTTGACTTAGCCTCTGATGATGATAAGAGAGTGGATGGGAGTATTGTTTTTTATAAGGATGATGGAAAATCCACAATGAAAGAATTAAAATTTAAAAATGCGTATGTAGTTGGATATGTTGAATCCTTTGTGACATATAACAACACTACTGATGAATCAAATCTTCCAATGAACGTTTCAGTTTCTTTTTCAGCAGAAACTATTACATTGGGCGATGTAGAATTCAACAACAATTGGGTGAAATAATTGGCCAATTAGCAAATGGCTAACCTACTGGTTAAACCTAGGCATTTTAGTCTTTGGCTAGGTTCTCAAATTCTCTAAAAATCGAAATTTTGCCGATGGATGGCTTTTCCGCAATATCGCAAAACGAAGTAAAAATTTCTGGCTACAATAGCGGCAATGCCATTGTATATACCAATTTGGTTTTAAATGAAGCCCTGGCAAGTGTAAACAACTTTTCATTTGCCATGCGGCCGCCAAATAATGATGGCAGTTTTAGTTCCATTCTTCAAACCAAAAAAGAGATATTGGGAAAGTCAGTAGAAATTAAACTTCTAAATTCCAATAACAGTGCAGGCCATAATTTCAAAGGATATGTAACGGAAGTAAGTTCCTCTTTAGGTGCCGACGGGTATTATAATTTCCATGTCCATGGTTTGGGAAATTTTGGCAAGGTGAATGAATTGCCAGAAGCCCAGTCTTTCTATAAGAAAAAAATAAAAGCTATTATAGATAAGGTATTTTCCGACAGTTCAATCAAGAACGACCTGAACAATGAAGCCGAAACCGGTGAACAACATTACATTGTTCAATACAATCAAACCACTTTCGATTTTGTTGTTTCACTAGCTACCCGTTTTGGAGAATGGATTTATTACGATGGCGAAAAAATGTACTTTGGTAAAGCCCCACAGGGCGATGGTGTTCTGTTGCGAACTACCAATAATGAAATATTTGATTTAAATATAAATGCCAAAGTAATCAGATTGCCTGAAGCGCTTACCGCCACTGATATTTTTAAGAGTGAAGCCATTAATGCTAAAACAAAAGAAGCCGAGCCAGCCAATGAATTTCAAAAGGCAAGTCTTAAAGGTGGAGAAGTGATGGAACATCCAGGAAAAAGAGTTTTTGTAGCTTCTGGTTTTAGAAAAGAAAATCTTGAAGCCATTCATAAAAAAATGCAGGAAGCAATGGTATCTAAATCTGTATTAGTTACTGCATCATCCTACAATGCCTCACTAACGGTAGGCACCCTTATTAAGATTAAGGAATCTGAAAACGATGAAGGCAAAAAGTTTATCATCACCCAAATCAATCACAATTCTTTCCAGTCAAGCAGTTACCGCAATAGTTTTGTGGCGGTTCCATCCGAGGTAAAAGTACCCCCCTATACCAATCCATTGCTTTTTGCCAAAGCCGATCCGCAGGCAGCAGTGGTTACCGACAATGATGATAAAGACGGACTGGCAAGAATCAAAGTAAAATTTCCATGGATGGCAGACAACGAAAAGTCGCCCTGGATTAGTGTAACAGTGCCACATGCTGGCAAGGACAAAGGATTTCGTTTTCTACCCGAAAAGGATGACGAAGTACTCGTAGGGTTTATAAATGGCAATGTGGAACAGCCTTTTGTAAAAGGAGCCGTCTATACCGACAAACATAAATCTGGCATTGCCGAGGCAGGAAACAATTTAAAAATGATTGGTTCAAGAAGTGGCCGTCAAATTCAGTTTGATGATGACAAAGGAAAAGGAATTCTTGCCGATAACTATCTGGACAAATTCCCTATAAACCTATTGGCACTGGAAAGAAAAGATGCGGATAAATGCCTGAAAATAGAATCAAAAACAAGTGGAGGAAATTATACTTCACTAAAGTTAGACAATGAAGAATCGCTTACGCTGGGATTAAGTTCGGGAGGTGTGTTATTACTGGAAATAAAAATGGAAAAAAGTGGCCCTAAAATAATTATCAATTCCAAGAAAGATATTGAAATAAATGCAGAGGGTGATATTAAGATAACGGCCAAAATGGACATGAAGTTGAAAGCAAAAAATATCAGTATAGAGGCAGATGAAGAACTTAAGATGAAGGGAACAAAAAGCACAGAACTAACCAGTGTTCAAACAAAAATTTCCGCTGACTCAAAACTGGAATTGAAAAGTAGTGCTCAAGCTAGTATCGAAGGTGTTATGCTGGATGTAAAAGGTTCGGGTATCACTAACATTCAGGGAGCGTTGGTAAAAATTAATTAACCTTTTGACATAAAAACAAAAAAAAGGAACTGATCCTTGAATAAGATTTAGGATGAAATATTTCTGCTACGATACAGCGTTGAACGAGGAGTACACCTTGATAAACCTAATGCAGCAGTTTCCTAAATACACTTCGGTTTTTGAGGGAACAGAAGATGAAAAAATATGGGATGCAGCACCCTGGTTATTTGAACTAAACAACAATCCCTACAACTTAAAAGGGCAACCATTGATTCAAATGGATCATTGCATTGTTTTCGAAACCAAAGAACCAATAAAGAATATTCTGGATTACCTGCAATCCAAAATTTATATAAAGGAAAATGGTCAGAACAGGTTTTTTAGAATTTGGGATGCAAGGGTTTTGCTAAAACATATTCCACAGTGGAGTGCTGCTCAAATACAGGATTTTTTTTCAGTCTTTACTTGCTTTTACACTGAAAGTGCAGAGGAAGGCTTACTAGACAAATGGCAATGGAATGGTGGCAACAAAATCCACTGCATCAAAATACTTAAAAGTGAAGCCTTACCACATATTAAATCCGAGGAAGAGTTAGACAGGGAATTTGAAGAAGGCAAAGCATCTACCAAAAAAGAGGAAGGAAATTTGCCAATAAAAGAAGAAAATACCGATCCGGAAATAGAAAAAAAGAACGAAGAAAAACCCGGGCGTAGAAAATTTTTTATGGATTAACGCTTTAGTCTTTATAGAAAAAAAGAACAAAAAATGGGGAAACCAGCAGCCAGAGTAAGCGATATGCATGTTTGTCCAATGTCTGACGGGCCCAAACCCCATGTAGGTGGGCCGGTAATGCCTCCAGGCAAACCCAATGTATTGATAGGTGGCTTACCTGCGGCTACGGTTGGAAATATGTGTACTTGTGTCGGACCTCCTGATGTAATTGTGATGGGCAGTTCAGGTGTTTTGATAGGTGGTATGCCCGCAGCCAGAATGGGCGACAGTACTGCACATGGAGGTACTATTGTGTTGGGATGTTTTACTGTGCTAATTGGTGAAACAGGGGGTGGTGGAGGTGGTGGCAGTAACGTTGGAGGAATGGCAGCCGCACAACCAGGAGCAGCTCAGGCAGCTAACAACGAAAATAGCAACGCGCTAAAAGAGGCGGCAAAAAATGGAGAGGATAGCGCAGAGCAAACCAAAAAGGAAGACTTTTCAGCTCAGTTTACCCTATTAGACGACGCAGGAAAAGGCAAGAAGAACATGAAATATGAAATAAAAACAAATGACGGTAAAGTGCATGACGGTAAAACAGATAGCAGTGGTAAAACTCAAAATCTATCAGGCTATACTACCACCGATTGTAATGTAACTTTTCTCAATAATTAAAAGGATTCAATTGGAATGGCAGGCCAACAAACAGAACAAAAGTTTGAAATAAATGAAAAAAAGCAAATGCTTGTATTGGTTCGGTACAAGCCTGCCGATGCTATGGCTGCCGATGATATGCTGGGAGGAATTACTTCTAAAGTTCAGGGTGTGGTGGATACAGTAGAAAATGCTGCCAATGCTATTCCAGGGCTAAGTTTGTTTTTTAAAGAAGAAAAAGAACCAGATAAAAAAGTAGATAAGGAATACACCTTCTTCAAGGACTATAAAGACTGGGACAGCTATATGAAAAAGATGAAGGATGAGCTTCCCAATAAACTAAATCCCGATAATAAAACCCTGGTTTTTGATTTTGATTCGGATGACGCTTCAGGCCGGGAATCTGAAGGCAAAAAACTTTCCAACCAAATAAAGTCTGCGGTTTCTACTTGGAAAGGATATACTTCTGTTTTTCATTTTGTGGGTTTGGAACAGGGCGGCAATGTGGCCAATGAAGCCATCAAAGAATTGACCAAGGAAAGTGATTTCAAAGAAAAATGGAAAGTAGCATCTGTGATATATGTGGCAACTCCCTTGTATGCACATCTACATAGTTTTGACCAAAAGGCTGCTGGAAATCCCTCCATTCATTCTTTTGGAAACATCTTTGACCTCACCCATCAGGCCATTCAATATTTGGAGCCCAATAAAGACCTGTTGAAAATGATTTCCGAAAGCAACACCAATACGCTTTCTGTTTTCACCGGAAAAATTAAGGCTCAATTGGTATCCACCTTAGGCCGATTGCTTACAATAAAAGGTTTTGGAACAGGGCATGACAATGAAGGCAATATCGACAAACTCACCCAATGCAAGAATGATGTTGAGGGTTTGGTTAAAGAATTGGTGAATGCCGTTAAATCCATAGCCGATGCAGTTCCGGGTATTATCAAACCACCAGATCTTCCAAAATTTGATCAGATGCTGAATGGGTTTGACAGCATCCCTGGCAAAAGTGTAAAACGATTGGAACGTTTTATTGATGAATTAAAAAATGTGAGAGAAGGAACCAGTCTTGACACCAGTCGTATAAACCTTTCGAAGATCTTTAATTTCCTTTGCCCATTGGTGGACAAACTAACCGAGTCCCTTCAACTTTTTTCTTTTGACTCAGAAACCTCCCATCAAATGACAGCAAAGGTTTTGGAAAAGGCAGGTGTAACAAAAATATTATCTCCTGCAGTAACATCATCCAAAACATTACCGGTAGATCCTTATTTTGAAAAAGTAGCAGAAATGGCAAAAGAGGCAGACAAAAAAGCTGCCACAGCCAAAAAAGCCGGGGAACAGGAAGCAGATAAGCCTGCCGAAAAAATATTATACGACCAGTCTATCCTCATGATTTCAAAGGCAAGAGCCAACATCATGGAAGTGGCTTCAAAATCGGATGTGGAAATCAGCCATGCATCTAATGCTGATAAGGCCAAAATTGCAGAAGCCATTGCTGCACTCACCCTACCCATGATGCCTAACAAAGGAAAATTTTATGGAGCCATTCTTCAATTTATTCCAACAGGAGGGCTAAATAGTTTTCTTTCCAAAATAACTTCCGATGCCGCTTTCTCTCCCTTAAAGGGTGTGATGAATAACTTAAAAGGCAATTTCGATTTTGACCCGGGTACACCAGAGGAGCCAGGGCTAAAGACCTCTCTGCAAAACTTTGACAAGGAGTTAAAACGAATCACCGGTTTTTTCGACAAGAACAATTATCCGGTGCACAAGGATGCCAATAGTCTTTATTTTATTTATAACAGTCACAACATCATGTTGAAAAAACCATGGGGCGAGATATTGAATACGATTGACAGAGCCACAGGATATCTGGATGTGATGAAAGCGCAAGGATATAACAATATTGTAAATCTGGACGAAAATAAATACCAGGGGGGGGGTGCGCAAAAAGAAAATGTGCAACCTACAAAAGCTGTAGAAGAGGAAGCTGTTTAAATGAAGCATATCAAATCAAAATGGGTAATGTATTAGTCATAAGGAATCCCGCAGGCAGACAATTCACCGATCTGGCAAGTCTTTCCTTTATTGGAGGAATTGCCTGGGGTGAGTGCTTTCTTCAATTAAGTCCTTTGCTTTTCGATGAAAACACAATGGAAAACGCCAGAGGTTTTGGAAGCTATTACGTCCGTTGCAGTAATCAGGAAAGATATGATCAGTATTGCAGACTTAGCACGCAATTTCGGGAAGAAATTGAAGGATATGCAGAGGGCATTACAAAACAGGTAAAAGGAATTTCAATAGGAATCAGCGTGGGTGGTTCAGTGAACGAGTTAGGTGATTTCATTACTAGAGGTGCACGAATTGGTGTTGTATGGCTTCAACGGTTTTTGGTTCAACGGTTCTCTAGGTTTGTCAGACAAAGAGCAATAGAACTTGCAGAAGATGCTTTGGGTGGTGCTGTATCAGGCTTTACTACCGGAACGAGTGGTGGCTTTTTCAATATGTTTGATGGAGGAGCTTTACACGGAATGAACGGGAACTCTACATTGGATCTTGATGTGGATAGAATTCCCAGAATGAACTTTGCAGTGATACAATTAGGTGGAGGCGTAATTGTTGGGGCAGGAATAAACCTACTAATTATTGGTGATTTTCCATCCATCAATACAATCATAGAAAGAAGCGGAAGTGGTTCAGATTTTGAAATTGACACCCATTTGATGGCTTATCTGACTAGTTTATTTTCTTCAGGATATTGTTACGCATTCATTGGAGATGCTGCCATAGGAGCCATACTACCAGGTATAGACTTAAATATTGTTGCCTCATAAAAAAAATAAAATGATGACGTTATCAAACTATAGTTTTTCAGAAAAATCCAAGCAGGCCATGCACATTGCACAGCAAATAGCCAGAGAGTACAACCATGCCAGCTATGGTTCGCCACACTTGCTGAAAGCAATGATGCATAAAGATTTTTCTATTTTAAAAACTGTGGAACAAAAAGGAGGCGATATATATTATATGGAAGAATGGGCTGAAATAAGATTAGAACAATATCCTAAATCTGGCAAACCTGCCTCCGATGTTCCACCAGACGATAGTTGCGAAGCCTTGTTTAATGAGGCAGAACACATTCAAACCAAGATGGGATTTCATGCCATTGAACCCGAATGTTTGCTGGCATCTATTGCCACTCCAGGTGTTTCATTTTCCTACGAACAGCTAAAAACTTTCCCTTTCACATCTGGTCAGGTGATTGAATGGTTTTCTAGCCCTTCCAATACCAATGATGTAGTTTCTGGCATGACAGGAACTTCCGCAAAAACAACTACCTTAAGCAAAGCCTCCTCCGATGCCATCAGCAATTTTTGTATTGATAAATTAGCCACAGTTAATAAAGAAGAGGGTTCGGATATTATTGGCAGGGATAAAGAAATCAGACAGATTTGTGAAATCATCAGTCGCAAAAACAAATCCAATGTGATCATTACCGGTGATCCGGGAGTAGGCAAAACAGCATTGCTCGATGGTTTTGCTCAATCGGTGGCAACAGGTCGGGTACCACAACATATAAAAGACATTGCCATATTCGAATTGGACAATGGAGCATTGATTGCCGGTGCCACTTATAAAGGCGAAATTGAAGACCGGCTGCACAAGGTTATCAAGGAATTGGCCACCTTAGAAAAGCCTGTTTTGTTTATTGATGAAATACATTCTCTCATAGACAAAAACAATCCCAATGGTGGTGCATCCGGAATGCTGAAAGGTGAGTTAGCCAAAGGCCTATTAACCGTTATTGCCACTACCACTACCGATGAATACCGAAAAAGTATTGAAAAAGACCCCACTTTTAGTCGTCGGTTTGAAATGGTTAAATTGGAAGAACCTGATGCTAAAATTGCAGAAAAAATGTTACGCAATCAGGCCGTGCATTATCATAAACATCATGCTTTAGAAATTGAAGATGCCGTTTTCTCTGATGCAATTCGTCTGGCAAAACGATTTATAAAAGATCGTCGTCTGCCCGATGCCGCTCTTGACCTTTTAGACCGAACTATGGCTGTAAGCCGAATGATGATTGATACTTCGGCAAATGATGTAGCAGACCTAAAAAGCAAGCTGGAAGAGCTAAAAGATAACAAGGAAGAGGACAAACTCAAATGGCTATATTTTGAGGCACAGTCCAGCCTTAGCCCGGTATTGCTTGCTCGTTATAACGAAGAACAGGAGTTTTCTAAACTGACCGATCCGCCATTGATGTATGACTATCTGAATCAATTTCTGGATAGCCTGAGTCAGGTAGCCACAGTAGAAAAAACTACCATTGATACCACCGATCTTAGTGCCGTAGTTGCCAACGTAACCGGCATTCCTATTGGAAAAATTCAAACCAAAGAGCAACAGCGTTTGGTGAATATGGAGAACCATTTGCGCCAGCGGGTAATAGGTCAGGATCATGCCTTAAAAACAGTTGCCGATGCCATACTGGAATCCCGTTCGGGATTAAACAAAGCAGGCCAACCCATAGCATCCTTCTTTTTTCTGGGTCCTACCGGAACCGGAAAAACCGAACTGGCAAAATCACTGGCGGAGTTTTTATTTCAAGATGAAAACTCCATCATCCGTTTTGATATGAGTGAGTTCAAGGAAGAACATTCTGCAGCTTTGTTGTATGGCGCACCTCCGGGATATGTGGGTTATGAAGAAGGTGGAATGCTTGTAAACAAAATAAGACAACAGCCTTATGCCATCGTATTATTTGATGAAATAGAAAAAGCGCACCCCTCCGTATTTGATATTTTTCTTCAAATACTGGATGAGGGAAAAATGCATGATCGCCTAGGCAAAGAAGGTGATTTTTCTAATGCTGTCATTTTGTTCACTTCCAATATTGGTGCGGAGCATATTATCCAATCCTTCGGCGAAGGCAACATTCCAAAATCAGATGAACTAATGGAAATCATGACCAGATATTTCAGACCGGAGTTTCTGGCACGGATCACCGAAATCATTCCCTTTGCACCCATTAGCAAAGAAAACGTACTTAATATTTTCAATATACATTTAAAGCCACTTACCCAACAATTGGAACAAAAAGGCATTAACTTGCAACTAGAAACGGAGGCAGCCGAACATTTGGCACTATTGGGCTTTACCCCAAAATATGGTGTACGCCCACTGAAAGGAATTATTCGAACCGAGCTCAGAAAACCACTTAGCCGAATGTTGGTAACAGAAATGATCAAAGCGGGTAATAACGTAATAGTAAAACTCTCAGGTACGGAAGGCGATAAAAAAATAGAGTGGGTAGTGAATTGATTTTTCAACTTAACAGTCTCTCTAGAAATTGAATATTAACCAAATACTTTTTATAACCCTGCCTGTAAAAACAGGCAATTAAATCAAAGGCCATGATGAACGATAGCTATGGAATAGGTGGCAACGAAGTAAAAACAGATGCTTCGGAAGCGTTTGCCGACATTCCTCAAAACAGAACCCTATTTGCAGAAAAATTAACGCAGGATGCTCCAGTAAAACCAGTCATAGTGCATGACTTGCAAACCATCGAGCAGGTGTTTGAACACTACAAACCAGAGATAAGCATGGATTTTGAAAATGCGGAAGGAGGTACGCTGAAAGAAAATCTGCACTTCCACAATCTGGGCGATTTTGGAATGAAAGGAATTATCAATCAAAGTATGTTTCTAAAAGAAAATGCTACTTACAAAGAGGAGTATTTAAAAATAGTAAAGCAGTTAAAGACCAATAAAATACTAAAAACTGCATTGGCCGATCCGCAGGCAAAAGCAGCCCTGCTGGATGCCATCAGTGGAATGATGGCAGAGCTAAAAGCAAGCAAATAATTTTTCATTTTAACACTAAAGCCATGTCATTTAATGCTGTTCTAAAATTTGAGGATAAAGAATTCACCATTCTTCATTCAGAATACGATTTTACTCAACCCACCAATAGCGAGAGACAACCTATTGGCAGAACGGTTGCCGGATTTATAAATTTGACCATAGAAACATCTAACGATGCACTTCCAATAGAATGGGTAATTCAACGTGAAATGATGAGAAATGGTGAAATTGTATTTTATAGAACAGACTCTCACTCTGTACTTAGAAGGATTGAATTTGAAAATGCCTTTTGTGTTTATTACAAAGAAATTTTTGACACATATAACGACCAACCCATGGTGATCATGCTTCGACTTTCTCCTCAAGTAATGAGAATAGAAGGACAGTCCATCATGCAGGAATGGACCATTGCAGCTAGTCAGAGTCAGTCTGCGCCTGCGGCTGCTCCATCTGGCTCAGACTCATCCTCCTTTATTGCTGATTAAATTCCAATTAAACTAACAACACTTAAACGTAAAAATATGAGCGAAGAATTACAACAACAATCCGAAAATTCACCCGTTCAGGAATCGCAGAAAATTGCCAACCCGTTGGAGCTATTAAAATCCGGCTCGGACAAATTAGCCAAATATGGCGGATTTGATTTGATTGAATCTTCTATTGATGGGGCTCAAAACCTGAATCCAGAACGCAAAGCACGCCGAAATATATTTCTTTCCGAATCCCAAAAAAAGGAAGAAAGAGAGCAGTTATTGCGCACCCTTCAGGTTTGGGCGGATGCACTTTCTGCCAACGGCGAGATATCGGACATCATTGATCACGCCGAAAAAAAATCGGAAGAATGCCAACGTGTGGTAGAAAAAAATGTATCCAAAGCTATTGAAGAAACCAGAGAACTGGAGCGTTCGTATCGAAATGTGGCCTTCTTTTTCAAAAACACAGAAAGCGACAAACTAAAAAATGTCTCCTTCATCAATTGCGAATCAGATCAGCTTAAAGATCTGGACAACACCCGATTTATCGACAATATTTCGGAAGAATTAAAACAAAACTACGACAGGCTTGACCTTAGAAACAATTATAGCATTTTAGTGCTCCCGGGCTATTTAGGATCCAACAAAGTGGTGGAAAAATGGGGCAAAATTGCCCATGAGAATAAAGTAATGCTGGTTACAGATTTTGAACATCTGGACGCACCTGATGATGTGATGGAAATGTTTGAAATAGCCAACCTTACAGGAGGTGATAAATACCGATCCAATGTGATGATGACCTGTAACTGGTTGGTGGGACGTGGAAAGTTTAGCGAACTAGGCGAGGAAGAAGATTTATATGTTCCGCCATCAGGAGCATTGGCTGGCAGCGTGTACAAAACATTAATGAGTCAGGTGGCTGCTGGTAAAAAACATGGTAGTATAAACGAAGTGGATGGAGTAAAATTCGACCTAAGAAAAAGCGAAATAGCCAACCTAGAAAAAATGGGATTAGTACCCATGGTGAAAGAATATGGTAAAGTGATGGCCTTCTCGGCTAAAACTCTTTTCAATGGCGACAACCTGGGACTTCAAACCTATTCGGTGGTTCGGGTATTTGACTATGTCACCAAAGTACTGATGGACTTCCTCAACCGCAGGGCATTCGAAAACTTCAATTCCAATACCCGAAAAGATTTAATGGGACAAATTATCAAATTTCTGGATGGCATTACCGGCCCTGGCAAATTGATAGAAGACTTTACCATCAAACGTTTTGAGCAGGATCCAGTACAAAAAGACAAGATACATTTAGACATTCACATGAAGCCCTATTTCCCTGCCAAAAACTTTATGATAAAAATGGAGGGTCAGAAAGGCGATGATGGCACCGAGTGGGATACCAAGTACGATCAACAATAATAGTAGGTGAAACCAAACCGTAGTTATAAAGCAGTTATTATGTAAAACAATTGAATTGGGGACAAAAACAGGATCCTAAAAATATTTTGTCCCCTCCAATTAGATCATTCAAAAAACTAAAAATATGAGTAGGCATTTCAGAGAAATATTGAGAAACCCATTGCTTTTAATTGCTTTATTTTATACAAGTTCAATTTCAGCACAAAATATAAAAGGTGAAAAGGTGGTTGTAGGAAAAGAAAGCATCACCATTATCAACTTTGCAGACAAAGTGCTTAATATCAATTTTTCTGATGACGCCGCCTATGAATACTATATTCCAAAACGAAGAGAAGAAAAATCCATCTCGATTCAATTTAACAAAGAAAAAGGTAGTGGGCCCAATACAGAACTCCTGGTAAATGAAGGAGGGCGTAGTCACATGTTTAGAATTATTTATGACTCCACGTACAATATCAACGATGACACCAGACCTCCTCTTTGGTACGACCATTCCGATCTCAAAGAACTAAAAGTTTTTGTACAAAAGCAAAAGGACTTAGAAAAGCTATCAGAATCAGACCAGGAAAAGGCATTGAAACAACAGGAGAAAGAAGCCGCTGACCAGAGAAGACAAGAAGCTGTAGCTGCCATGGAAAAAGCAGAAACTGATGCCGCTCAAAAGGCGCAAGAATTGGAAAAACAACGAATAGCGCAGGAAGAAAAACAAAAACAAAGTGCCATTGAATTGGCCAAAGCAAAAAAAGAAGCCGAAGAAAAAGAAAAACAATTGCAACAAGCAGCAGCAAAAGAGTCGGAGGCTAAGAAACTAGCAGAACAAAAAGCCAGGCAGGAAGCCGATGTTTTAGCCAAACAAAAAGTTGAGGAAGAAAAACAGTTAACCATTCTGAAAGAAAAGGCATCTAAAGATCAGAAAGCTGCGGAAGCTTTGACCAAAGCTCAAAAAGAGGCAGAAGAAAGAAAAAAGATTCAGGATGAAAAATTAGCCAAACAAAAAATGCTGGATGAAGAAAAAAGAGAAAAAGCCGCAGCCGAGTTAGTCCAAAAAGAAGAAGATAAAAAAGCCGCAGCTGAAAAACTTGCCAAACTGGAAGAAGAAAGCAAAGAAAGAGAAAAAGAAAAAGCCTACTCCCAAATAGGACTTTGGCAGCGTTATGGCAAAAAAGGAATTGATCTATACAACTTCCCCAGAGAACAAATAAACACGGTGGTTGCGGATTTTTATATAATCAGAGATACACTTCGAAATGCCCGAATATCGGATTCGCTGATGAAGGTGGATATGCCGAACAAAGTAAACCTTGAAGCAGATGACCCTTCCAATAAGGATGTAAAACTGACACTTGAAAACATCTATTTCAAAGACATTTTTACATATTACAAAATCAGAATTGATAACAATTCTAGCGATGATTACCTGATGGGAACGACATATATGTACTGGTATGATGCAAAAGAAAAAGCCAAGCAAGTGATAAAAAGCAGCTACATGACTTATATACAGTTCTTCCCAATTGTAAGACCCAAAAGCTCAAAATATGTAGTTTTCGTTACCCGTTCACCAAATGTCATTGACAACGAAAGCCTCGTTCTTTTTGTGGAGGAAAGAAGAAAAAATAAAGGTGTAGCCAATATTGTTATTCCAGGATCGGTTTACAACAAAGAACTCGCCAGATTTCAAAATACTGTAAAATCTGACCCACCAAAAGAAAATAAAAGTACAAATGCTCCAGTAGAGAAAAAGCAAAAAAACAAGAAAAACAAGGGATAGCAGAACTATTCAATATTATACGCAGAGATTCTAATTTAGTGTTTTTAAAAATGCCGGTTCATTGAATGGAGGAGAATGACGACTGCAAAATCGAAACTTAAATTCTAATCGAACCAATATAACCTTCATGTTTCCGTCGGATGAGCAAGTTGTTCCGTACCATATTATTCCTGTATTTGAGCGGCTGGCAATGGCCGGTGATGGCTCAACATATTGTTACTTTCTGTGGTGAACCAGTCCCAATGAATCAACAATATGTACAAGACAAACTGATCAATGTCATTAAAAAACAAGTGCATGTAGTAAACCTGCCCTCCTTAAGACAAAGAGCCAATTTGTACATGCCCATAGTAGAACGTTATCTGGCAGCCTATGGGCTTCATGCAGATTTAAAATATTTACCAATTGTTGAAAGTGGCTTCCTCACCAAAGCTGAATCGGGTGTTGGAGCCAAAGGTATCTGGCAAATTATGCCCGCCACAGCCAGGGGATATGGTCTGGTAGTCGGCAATGGCGTGGATGAAAGAGAAAACTTCGATAAGGCCACTAGAACCGCCTGTACTCTTATAAGAGATAATTATAAAATGTTAATCCAATATACCAGTAAAGCAACCTGGCCATTGGCTATAGCCGCATATAATTTTGGAATTGGCAATATAGTGAACAACGTAAAGCGACAGGGCTTCAACTATTTTACCATGCAATTGAATCCTGAAACCGGATTGTATGTGTATAAAATCATTGCAATAAAAGAGTTGTTTGAATTTCCTGAAATCTATAATACAAAATTTGGATTCAACATTTTTAGTCAAACCTCCAAAATGAACAAAAAAGCCGATCCGCAAAAATTGGAAGTAGAAAATGATCCGGATATTCTTACTGAGATAGCCTCAGAAATTGAAAAAAACAAAGACAAAAAAGTGCCTGTTATTAAAAAAGAAGAATACATATTAGCACATATTGAAGGCAAACCAAAGAATTTTCAAGATGGCGATATTGTAAATATCGTATTAGACGAAGACCTGCACACACATAAACATGGGCTTTCTTTCTCTGGATATAAATTTGGTGTGAAAGGGTGGATTGTAGATGACCGGATTTTCTTTGACATTGGGTATGGATATGACGTAACACTTTTTGATACCAGCAAGAGAAAAGGAATACTACTGACAGACTTCCTATCTAAGAAAAGAATTGATGTACTTCTGAAGAATATTACCTATAGTGAAAACTAATTACAGCCCCAAAAAGGTAATCCCGTAAAAAAATTATTGATTCAGGAAGCCTGAAAAACTTATATTACCTTCGCACCTCAAAATAAAAAAAATAGAATTTAAGTTTTAGTATATGTTCAACAATCTTCAGGATAAATTAGACAGTGCCTTTAAGAACCTAAAAGGCCAGGGAAGAATTACGGAATTGAACGTGGCAACAACCGTGAAGGAAATTCGTCGTGCCTTGGTAGATGCAGACGTAAACTATAAAATCGCTAAAGAATTCACAGACAAGATTAAAGACAAGGCGGTAGGAGAAAAGGTATTAAATGCCATTAGCCCTGGTCAGTTGATGGTAAAAATTGTAAAGGACGAGCTAACCGAATTGATGGGAGGCGAAGAGGTTCCTTTGAATACCAAAGGCAGCCCGGCGGTGATACTAATTGCTGGTTTACAAGGTAGTGGTAAAACCACTTTTAGTGGAAAGTTGGCCAATTATCTCAAAACGAAGAAAGGGCTTAACCCACTACTGGTAGCAGCCGATATTTATAGACCTGCAGCCATGGAACAGCTCCGTGTGCTGGCAGAACAAATTGGAGTGGACGTTCATATTGAGGCCGAAAACAAAGATGCAGTAAGCATTGCCCGTTCAGCTGTAGCTAGTGCAAAAAGCAAAAACAAGAATGTTGTCATCATAGATACTGCTGGTCGATTGGCGATAGATGAGCTGATGATGACCGAGGTGGCCAATATCAAAAATGCAGTCACCCCACAGGAAATACTTTTTGTGGTGGATAGTATGACCGGTCAGGATGCTGTCAACACTGCCAAAGCATTTAATGACAGATTGGATTTTACGGGGGTAATTCTTACCAAACTAGATGGTGATACAAGAGGCGGTGCAGCCATTTCTATTAAATATACTGTCAACAAGCCCATCAAATTCGTGAGTAATGGCGAAAAGATGGATGCGCTCGATGTGTTTTATCCGGAAAGGATGGCACAGCGAATTCTGGGCATGGGCGATATTACTTCATTGGTAGAGCGTGCTCAGCAACAGTTTGACGAAGAACAGGCCAAAAAAATTGAAAGCAAAATACGAAAGAACAAATTTGACTTTGCCGATTTCAAAGCTCAGTTGGAAATGATAAAGAAGATGGGAAACATGAAGGATCTTTTGGGCATGATTCCCGGGGTAGGCAAGCAAATAAAAGACTTGGATATTAGTGATGACAGTTTCAAAGGCATAGAAGCTATTATAGATTCTATGACACCAGAAGAAAGATCGAACCCTGATTTAATTAACGGTAACCGCCGCAAACGAATCTCCAATGGATGTGGAAAAGACATTGCAGAAGTAAATGCCTTTATGAAACAGTTTGAGCAAATGCGCGATATGATGAAAAATATGAACAAAATGGGCGCCTTTGGAAAAATGATGCCCGGTGGTGGAATTGGTGGCATAAAAAGGCCCTGATAGGACGACTCAATTAGCCTAATTTTTATAAAAGAACGCAACAACAATGATAAATTCTTGATTATACAGGGAAAACCCTTGCCCCAATCATCTTTTGCATTTTTACATAAACAATTGTATCAAAGGCATCTATAAAATATTTTGAACAATTCTTTTGAGTTTTTTGGAAATCTTTATACTGAATTCAATTTTTTTCGTGTTGTCAAGGTCAAAAACACAAAACTTTCTATACCTTTGACACCCCAAATATGTACGACAATTGTCGGAGTAGATGGGATTTTTAATAATTATTTTTTAAAGCCTTAAATTTCTATTTAAAATGGCAGCTAAAATTAGATTGCAAAGACAC
Source organism: Niabella sp. (assembly GCA_035434405.1). GTDB lineage: Bacteria > Bacteroidota > Bacteroidia > Chitinophagales > Chitinophagaceae > Niabella. The sequence continues at coordinate 94,593 of DAORWU010000010.1, forward strand.
GGCTCAAAGAAAAGGCCCTTTTACTTCATCGTGGTTGCAGATGCAAGAAGCCCACGCGATGGTAAATTCATCCAAAAACTTGGAACTTACAACCCTCTGACTATTCCTGCTACTATTGAGTTGGACCGTCAAAAAGCGTTAGAATGGTTGAACAAAGGTGCTACACCTACCGATACCGTTCGCCGTATCCTGAGTTTTAAGGGAGTATTGTATCTGAAACACTTACTACGTGGAGTGAAATTAGGATTGTTTGATGAGACCGCAGCAATGCAAAAATTCACAACTTGGAGCTCAGAGCACGAAGAGCACATCCAAAGGCGTCAGCAAAAGGCAATCGATGAAAGGAAAGCCAAACGCAGAGTAGCCAGTGCATTTCCACGCAAAGTGGCAGAACCAAAAGTTGAAGAAACTCCTGCTTCAGAAGCTAGTGCAGAAGGAAGCGAAGCTTAATCAGTCTGGTGGATCAAAAAAAAATTAAGGTGGCAATTTGCCGCCTTTTTTCTTTATAAAATATTGCCTGGGTTTATCATCAAAGAGATTGTATTTAATAAGAACTATAAACCTGAATTGTTAGGAGCTATTTACCATGAACAATGAACAAAAGTATTTCAGCATTGGAAAATTTGCCGCCACACATGGCCTAAAAGGCGAATTGGTACTAAAACATGCACTAGGGAAAAAATCTCCTTTTAAAACCCTGAAAGCTATTTTTATAAAAGATAAAACAGGCAGCCTGCTTCCCTGGTTTTTGGAATCGGCAAAAATAAAATCCGATTCAGAAACCTATCTGAAGCTAGAAGGAATCAATTCTATGGAAGAAGCCCGACCTCTTACTCAAAAGGAAGTTTGGCTAGCCGATGCCGATTTCCAATTGCATACTTCAAAACAAGCGCCAATTAGTTTTTTGGGATATATGGTCATAGATGGAGATACCCCTTTGGGTGCAATCGAAGAAATCATTGAACAACCACACCAAATTTTGTGCAGATTGGTCATTCAGGAAAAAGAAGTGCTAATTCCCTTGCATGAAGAATCTTTGAAAAAGATAGATTCAAAGAAAAAGATGATTTATGTAGAATTACCGGAAGGACTTTTGGATATTTATTTGTCTTGACCTAGTTAATATTTCATTTATGAAAATAAGGCATCAACTAGCACAGCATCTTATAGATGTACATCGGGGGGAGAATTGGACAGGAGTAAGCATTGCCAACACGTTGAAAGAGGTGAGCTGGGTGCAGACATCCATTACCACTCCCTTTTCACCCAATAGTTTGGCTATGTTGCTTCACCATATCACTTATTGGAATCGAATAGTGGCACAACGGGCTCAGGGTATAGAGCCAAAAATAAATGATGAAAACGGCATGAACGCACCAATCATTACCTGCCAGGAGGATTGGCTACAACTTCAAAAAGACAACTTTCATTCTTCGGAAGAATTGGCCACAATAATCGAAGGGTACGATATTGGGAACCTGTTCAATCCAATTCTTCCAGGACACTCCAGCGCCTACCGAAATTTTCAGGGTCAGATAGAGCACATCCATTACCACCTGGGACAGATGCTAATGATTAAAAACTTTTTGGCTTTGCAAAATGTTTAGTGATCCAGGCAAGTGGCTATTATTTTAGTATCCGTCACCTTGCTCCAATCCAAAATGGGTATGCTGTCTCCTGCACAATTCACCCCTGCCTGTGGTGGCATCATATCACAAATATCACACCTAAAACTGGCATAATAAATAACCTTTGACTCATAAATTCCTTTGCCCAGATAAGGCTGGAAATTTATGGTACAACTCGAAAGTAACCTCCAGTTTTGCTTCATCAGTTGAATATAGTGTCGATCACAATCCTTCTCCTCTTTTGATTTTGAACAACCATAAGTTGCCATTAATCCAAACAAAATTGCGCCCAATACAACTCCTTTCATAAATAGTTTTTCTTTTTGAAACGCAAAGTAGATTCATAATGCAACACCAATGTAAAGAATTAATTTTGATAGGTGAATATTCGAAGACCCTATATTGCCCATTTTGATTTGGATTCTTTTTTTGTTTCGGTGGAGCTTTTGCTGAATCCGGAACTAAAAGGCAAACCAGTTATAGTAGGAGGATCTGCCAATCGTGGTGTGGTTTCTACCTGCAGCTACGAAGCTAGAAAATTTGGAGTGCAGTCAGCAATGCCCATGAAAACAGCTATGAAACTTTGTCCCGAAGCCATATTACTAAAGGGTACACATCAACAATATGGCTATTATTCCCAACAGGTTACAGATTTAGTTGCAGCCAAAGTTCCTCTTTTTCAAAAAGCCTCTATCGACGAGTTCTATTGCGATTTGTCTGGGATGGAACGATATTTTGATATCAGCAAATACACCAGAGAACTGCGTGAATATATCATTAAGGAAACAGGTCTGCCCATTTCCTGTGGGCTTTCTACCGCCAAGTTCATCAGCAAAATGGCTACCAACGAAGCCAAACCCAATGGCTTTTTGGAAGTACCATTTGGTAAAGAGAAAGATTTTCTATGGCCGTTGGGCATTGAAAAAATAAATGGCATAGGCAAACAAACCGAACCCCGACTAAGGGCGATTGGGTTACATACCATTCGGGACATTGCCCACACGCCCGTAGAAATATTAGAAAAAAAATTAGGCAAATGGGGTAGGATACTTTGGAACAAATCTCATGGAATTGGTAGTGCTGAAATTGAAACTGAATGGAACCAAAAAAGCATGAGCCACGAAACCACTTTTCATGAAAACCAAACCAACCTAGAATTTTTACATAGCCAGTTAGTGCGCCTTATTGAAAAGAACGCCTTTGATTTAAGAAAGGATCAGAAACTCACCGGCTGTCTAACCATCAAGGTTCGCTACTCCAATTTTGAAACCATCAGCAAACAGGAAACCATTCCTATTACCGCTCTGGATGACGAACTCATCCTAAAAGCCAAAGACATATTTGACAAATGTTACCAGCCAGATCGCCCTGTGCGGTTGATTGGTGTACGCTTTAGTCAATTGGTGGACAGTGGTTTACAAATGACTCTATTCGGTGATCAAACTGCAAAGCTCAACCTGTATAAGGCTGTAGATGATATTAAAACCAGATTTGGGAATCAGCTTGTATCAAAAGCAGTGGTGAAACAGAAGAATAAAAAGGATGATGCATAGGATCGGTGGCGGGCCTACAGAACTTCTTATTTGCAATCCTCCATATCTGAGGATCATAAATTAAAATCTAGCATCCAGTGCCATAAGCATCAAAAAAAATAGTTACGGGTATCGCAACTTGTTGCGCAACCGTTTGCCGGCCTTCAATAACTATAGACAAAATATAGTTTCTTTGCAATTCAAAATATTTCAAAATCAGTCCACAATAAAATTTGATAAAAAATAATACCATGAACGAAAAATTCACGCAACGTATTGCTGGAGAAGTAGGAGATATAAAAACTTCGGGTTTGTATAAATCTGAAAGGATTATTGCAAGCTCGCAGGGTGCCGAAATAGAAGTGAATGGAAAAACGGTTTTAAATTTTTGCGCCAACAACTATTTAGGATTGTCATCCAATCCCGACGTGATCAAAGCGGCACACAAAACCATAGACGAAAGAGGCTATGGTATGAGTAGTGTTCGATTTATTTGTGGCACACAAGACATACACAAAGAACTTGAAAGGAAGATATCGGAATTTTTGGGTACAGAAGACACTATACTTTATGCAGCAGCTTTTGATGCCAATGGTGGTGTGTTTGAACCATTGTTTAACGACCAGGATGCTATCATTTCTGATGCGTTAAACCATGCCAGTATCATTGATGGAGTAAGACTTTGCAAAGCCCAGCGTTTCCGCTACGAGCACAATAATATGGAAGATCTTGAAGCAAAACTAATAGAAGCAGCCGGATGCCGTAGCAGGATCATCGTAACAGATGGTTCTTTCAGCATGGATGGCACGATTGCCCAACTGGACAAAATAGTTGAACTGGCCGAAAAACATGATGCCGTGATTATGATAGACGAGTGCCACTCCTCCGGCTTCCTAGGCAAGACAGGCCGGGGCACACATGAGTATCGTGGGGTGATGGGAAAGATTGATATCATCACCGGAACCCTGGGTAAAGCATTGGGCGGAGCTTCCGGAGGATTCACTTCCGGACGTAAAGAAATCATAGACATGCTACGCCAAAAATCGCGTCCTTATTTATTTAGCAACACCGTAGCGCCATCCATCGTTGGTGCTTCCATTGCCGTTCTGGACATGCTTTCTGCATCCACCCATCTGCGTGACAAACTGGAATTCAATACCAAATATTTTCGTGAAAAAATGACCGCTGCGGGATTTGATATTAAACCCGGAGACCATCCTATTGTACCCATCATGCTGTACGATGCGGTGCTGGCAGCCAATTTTGCTTCCAGACTTTTGGAAGAAGGTGTATATGTGATTGGCTTCTTTTTCCCTGTGGTGCCTAAGGGTCAGGCACGCATACGAGTGCAACTAAGTGCCGCACATGAGCAGGAACATTTGGACAAAGCCATTGCCGCCTTTTCCAAAGTAGGTAGGGAACTGGATGTGTTGAAATAAGAAATAGTACTTCAAAACATACTAAGTCATGAACGGAGTAAAAATCAGTTCATGACTTTTTTTTTACTCTTTTCCCAATTATAACCCAACTCTACATCGGGATATTTTATGATCCGCCTTACCTTTGCGCACTGATGGAACCAGAAGGCGTGAAGAATTTTTATTTGGATGATACCCGCTGTTTGCAAATAGCGAATAGCCTCTCTTTGTCCCAACCGTCCCAGATGTCTCTTACAGGACTTTTTGGAAGTGCTCCGGCTTTTGTGTTTTCTTCGATTGCAAACCTGGCCGGCGAATTCAATCACTTGGTTATCCTCAATGATGCGGAGGATGCCGCCTATTTTCATAACTCTATTGAAAACATCAGCGGAGCATTGGATCTGTTTTATTTTCCCTCTTCCTTCAAAACAAGAAAAAATTTTCACCTGCTCAATGCTTCGCATGTAATGCTGAGAACAGAAGCTTTGACCAAAATGACCACGCCAACTCAATCCTTGGCTGAACCAGGAACCTTCATTCGCAAGAAAGTTTTAGTTGCCCATCCGGAAGCCCTATTCGAAAAGGTAGTCATCTCCAAAACCCTTTCCGAAAATATTATACAGATCAAAACAGCCGACACTATTGACATTGGCCAACTGCTTCTAAAGCTCGATGAATATGGATTTGAAAGAAGCGACTTTGTATTTGAGCCTGGCCAATATGCACTTCGAGGGGGCATTTTTGACATTTATTCTTATGGCAATGACAAGCCATATCGATTTGAGTTGTTTGGGAACGAAGTGGACTCCATCCGCATTATCGATCCCGAAACCCAGTTAAGTGAACGTAAACTATTATCTGTCTCTATCATCCCCAATGTGGATACACAATTTACGAGTGAGGAGCGTGTGTCACTGTTTGATTTTTTACCCGCTAATACTGTTATTTGGTTGCAAGATCAGGAACTGTGTTTCGAAAGACTCAGGGACAATGAGGAGGAACTAAACTACTTTTTAGAACATCAATCCACCAGCTTCACTGCCGATACTGGCGATGGCGATAAACAATATAAGAAGGATCAGTCTGCTGAAGATTTTATAAGTGCAGATCAGTTTTTGTCGGTTCTTTCCAAGTGCAATGTGCTTCATTTTGGTGGCAATTCTTTTGGAGCAATACAGGAATTTGAATTTAGTACAAAATCCCAACCAGCATTTAACCGTCAGTTTGATCTTTTACTTAAGGATCTGAGAGAAAAAGAAAAAAAGAAATACAGCATCTTTATCTTTTCCGAAAATCCTAAACAACTACAGAGGCTTCAAACTATTTTTGATGATCTGAAAGCTGAACTGGTTTTCAACCCGGTCAGCTATGCCATTCATCAGGGATTTGTGGATGATGATTTTAAAATAGTCTGCTACACGGATCATGAAATTTTTCAACGATACCATAAGTATCGTGTAAAACAAGCGTACAATAAGAACAAGGCCATTACGCTGAGAACCCTGCGAGAGTTGCAACCAGGAGATTATGTTACGCATATCGATCATGGGGTAGGCGTGTATAGTGGATTGCAAAAAATGGATGTAAACGGCAAACTGCAGGAGGCGGTGCGAATTATATACAAAGACAAAGACGTGTTGTATGTAAACATCAACTCACTGCATAAGATAGCCAAATACACGGGCAAGGATGGCAGTGTTCCCAAAGTGAATAAATTAGGCAGCGATGTCTGGAACCGCCTGAAAGAAAAGACCAAGGCAAAGGTGAAAGAAATCGCCTTTGATCTTATAAAGCTATACGCCAAACGCAAGGCACAGCAAGGCTTTGCGCACACACCCGACAACTATTTGCAAACAGAACTGGAAGCTTCATTTATTTATGAAGATACTCCAGACCAAAGCAAAGCGACTGCTGATGTAAAAAAAGATATGGAATCTGCATCTCCGATGGATCGGTTGGTTTGTGGTGATGTGGGCTTTGGTAAAACCGAGGTAGCAATTCGGGCTGCATTCAAAACCTGTGTGGATGGAAAGCAAGCAGCGGTGCTGGTACCCACAACCATTTTGGCTTTTCAGCATTATAAAACGTTTAGCGAACGACTAAAAGAGTTTCCGGTTACAGTGGATTTCATCAATCGTTTTAAATCCTCAAAAGAGAAAAAAGAAACTTTAGAAAAACTCAAAGCCGGCAAAATTGATATTCTCATTGGCACCCACGGGATCATTGGCAAGGATGTAATGTTCAAAGACCTGGGATTGCTGGTGGTGGACGAAGAGCAGAAATTTGGCGTAGCCCACAAAGAAAAAATAAAAACCATTCGAACTTCGGTAGATTGTCTTACTCTGACAGCAACCCCCATTCCTCGCACACTTCAATTTTCGTTGATGGGAGCCAGAGATTTAAGCATCATCAATACTCCGCCACCCAACCGACAACCCATTCAAACGGAAGTAAAAGTATTCAACGAAGATTTTATCCGTGAAGCAATTTATTTTGAAACAGAGCGTGGTGGACAGGTTTTCTTTATTCACAATCGAATAGCCGGTCTTGCCGAAATGTCTACACTTATCCAAGGGCTTTGTCCTGATCTGTCAATTGGTTATGCCCATGGACAAATGGAAGGGCATCAATTAGAGACTAGAATATTGGATTTTGTAGATCGCAAATATGATGTATTGGTTTGTACCAACATTGTAGAAAGTGGGGTGGATATTCCAAATGTAAATACCATCGTGGTAAACAATGCGCACCAGTTTGGACTGAGCGATTTACATCAGTTGCGGGGACGAGTGGGCAGAAGCAATAAGAAAGCTTTTTGTTATTTGTTGGCACCGCCCATGAGTACATTACCAGGCGACTCACGAAAACGCCTACAGACGCTGGAACAACACAGCGATTTGGGTAGTGGATTTCAAATAGCCATGCGTGATTTAGACATTCGGGGAGCAGGCAATATGTTGGGTGGAGAACAAAGTGGTTTTATGGCTGACATAGGTTTTGAGACCTATCAAAAGATTTTGGATGAAGCCATTAGGGAACTTAAGCGTACTGAATTCAAGGATTTGTTTAAAGAAGAAATCAGCAAACAGGATGATTTTGTACAGGACTGTACCATAGATACTGATTTGGAAATTTTGATCCCAGACAGATATGTTGAAAATATTACAGAGCGATTGTCTTTGTATCAAAGGCTGAACAATACCGAAACCGAGGACGAATTAAAGGAAATACACATCGAGCTAGAAGATCGTTTTGGCAATGTTCCATCGGAGGTAGAAGATCTTTTTGAAACAGTAAGATGTCGTAAACTAGCCATAGATCTGGGTTTTGAAAAGATGAGCCTTAAAAATGAAACCCTTCGCTGTCATTTTATCAACAGGCCCGATTCTCCTTATTTTGAAGCACCAGTATTTCAAAAAATAATTGAATACCTGCAGACTCAAACCAACAAAGCGAAGTTGAAACAAACCGGAAAATTATTTTTACTTGTGGCTACTCCGATTGGCTCTATGAATGAACTCCATACCTTTCTTAGACGAATGCATCTGTTTGCCACCCCATAGGCACTTTATTCGCATAATATTCACGCAGGTTTACAACAAAAGAAAAGCCCTTCAGTTAAAACAAATGAAGAGCCTTTCCATATTAAATCCTAAAACAAAAAATTAGTAGTCCCCTAAAGTTTCGGGCAATTGCGCCAGTGCTTTGGCCAATTGATCATCGCTTGGTGCAATACCATGCCATTTATGATCATTCTCCATAAAGTCTATTCCTTTACCCATGATTGTGTGCATCATGATGGCAACCGGCTTTCCTTGTCCACAGGCTTGTTTAGCTTTATCAATAGTCGCAACCACATTATCCATATCATTGCCATCCATTTCCAGCACATGCCATCCGAAGGCCGAAAATTTTTCATGGATATTTCCCATGTTCATCACTTCTTCTGTTGGGCCATCTATCTGTTGTCCGTTCCAGTCAATTGTTGTAATCAAATTGTCCACCTTATGATGTGCAGCAAACATTACTGCCTCCCAAATTTGTCCTTCGTTCAACTCGCCATCTCCATGCAAAGAGAAAACCAACCGATCATCATTGTTCAGTTTTTTGGATAAGGCGCATCCAATCGCCACACTCAATCCCTGACCTAAAGATCCGCTGGCAATCCGAACACCTGGCAGATGCTCATGAGTAGCAGGATGGCCTTGCAAGCGACTATTTATTTTTCTGAAACTGGCCAATTCACTTTTGTCGAAATATCCGGCATGAGCCAGCACAGAGTAAAAAAGTGGAGATATGTGACCATTAGACAGGAAAAACACATCCTCATTCTTTCCATCCATATTGAAACTGGGATCATGTTTCATTGCATAAAAATACAATGCCGTCAAAAAATCGGCACATCCCAGAGAACCACCAGGGTGGCCACTCTGACATCCATGAACCATTCTTACTATATCTCTGCGAACCTGACTTGCTGTTTCCTGTAAACTTGCCATTACTTAACCATTTTTTTTAATAGTTGCAAAAATGCGTATTTTTTTAATAGAAACTATCAGCTTGGATCTGATTTTGAAAATTCTCTGCAAAAACCACAAACTTCAATTAACTCTGAAAAATAATTGGATGTAGTTAAGAGGATGACATGCGTCTTTAACCCTACGTTTTGACAAAGAAAACCAAAGGTCAACTAAAAAGAGTCTTTGGCAAAATGGCTTAATTCAGGAAGTCTAATCTAGTTTTATTTACATCCAATGGAGATCCCCTTTATTCATAGCAATTGCCTCTTGGAAAACAAAATTGCATTTCAAAGGCTAATTGACTAATTTTACGGCTTATAAACCTTATTGAATGCTTCAAATAATAACCTCAGCTATAATTTCTTTTATAGTTGCATTTTTAGCAATTCCTATGGTGATGCTTATTGCTGACAAAAAGAGATTATACGATATCCCTGATGAAAGGAAAGTGCACACCCGACCAATTGCATCATTAGGTGGTGTAGCTATCTTTTTAGCGTTTAGTTTTTCATCCATTTTGTGTATTGATTTTAGAAACAATTCAGATTTTCAATATTTTTTAGCTGCCGCTTTTTTAATGTTTTTTGTTGGCTTAAAGGATGATCTGGTATTATTGTCTGCTTTTAAAAAATTAGTAGCTCAAATAATTACTGCCGCCATAATTATTCACTTAGGAGGGATTAAGATTGAGAATTTGTTTGGACTTATGGGTTTTGATAGCATTTCACCTATTTATGGGATTCCCTTAACCTATGTTACAATAATATTAATCATTAATGCTTTTAATCTAATAGATGGAATAGATGGTCTTGCTGGTAGTTTATCGCTCATGGCCACATTATTACTGGGTACTTATTTCGCCATTGCAGGCATACACGAATTTGCAGCACTCTCCTTTTCATTATCTGCTGCTCTTCTAGCATTTATAATTTTCAATTTTTATCCTGCAAAAATTTTCATGGGAGATTCCGGTTCCTTACTTATTGGAATGATCTGTTCAATACTAGTTCTTAAGTTTATCAATGTTGCCTCCAGTCCAACGGCGACAATACCTATTCCTTCTGCAATAGCCATCGGAATATCTTTAATTCTGATACCGGTAGTGGACACTTTAAGAGTATTTGCAATTAGAATAATCAGAGGACGTTCACCGTTTTCACCAGACAAAAACCATGTACATCATCTGCTTCTAGAAAAAGGTTTTAGTCATGCTTCTATTTCTCTGTTATGCCTTTCATCGAATATCGTCATCATAGGATTTGTCTATTTTTTCAGAAATTTGGGAAATACATTTTTAATGATTAGTATGTTTTCGATATCAATGATTGTACTAGGCATTCTTTTCATTTCTTCTCATAGCAAAAGAAAAGCTGCTCTTATTCGACAAAGCACTCCTACCCTTTCTATAAAACCCGCTACGAAAATCATTGATTTTAAAACTAAAGAACCGATAGAGAAAATAAAAGCCTAAAAAAGTACTTGAAGAAGTACTTAACAACTAACAAATCGTAGATACATTCTGAAAAATATTTGGCATAACCCATAGTTCCATTTTCAATTATGCAAAGAAGCCTCAACTATGGGTTGTAATATATTATTCTGCAAAAAACTTGTGGAAATAGGGAATGGTTTCGATCCCTTTATAATAGTTTTCGATATTGAATTTTTCGTTTGGACTATGTAATCCATCGTTATCAAGTCCAAATCCCATAAAGATAATTTTGATTCCAAGTTCTTTTTCCAAAATGGAACAAATAGGAATACTCCCTCCTCCTTTTACAGGAATTGGCGATTTGGAAAAAGTAGCCTCAATAGCTCTGGCAGCAGCCTGATAACCTGCACTTTCAATAGGCGTACCGTAAGGTTCACCACCATGATGTTCAAATACATTTACTGTGGCACAGGATGGGGCAATTTTTCTAAAATGATTCAACAACAATTCGGTCATCTTCTCACTGCTCTGGTTGGGCACGAGTCTTGCAGAAATTTTTGCAGTAGCTTTTGCAGGCAACACAGTTTTAGCACCTTCACCAGTATAACCACTCCATATACCATTCACCTCTAATGTAGGCCTGATACCAGTTCGTTCATAAGTTGTAAATCCTTTTTCTCCCCACAATTCTTTTATGTTGATCTCGTTTTTGTAAACTTGTTCATCAAAAGGGGCTTTGTTTATCAGCGATCTTTCTTCATCGGAATAAATCTGCACGTCATCATAAAACCCAGGTATAGTAACATGATTGTTTTCATCATGACAACTGGCTATCATTTTTGCAAGAACCACTGCAGGATTAGCTACAGCTCCACCATAGGTTCCACTGTGCAAGTCTCTTCCAGAGGTAGTTACTTCAACTTCAATATAGCTGAGGCCACGCACACCTGTATCTAAAGTAGGAGTATCCAAACTTAGCATAGCACTATCGCTAATAAGAATCACATCTGCCTTTAGCAGGTCTTTATGTTTTGCTACAAAAGATCCTAGATTGGGAGAACCAACTTCCTCCTCTCCTTCTATGAGAAACTTAATATTTGTAGAAAGTGTATTGGTTTTGTCTAAAATTTCTAATGCCTTTACATGCATATAAAACTGCCCCTTATCATCGGCACTGCCCCGGGCAAATATTTTGCCATCTATTATTGTAGGTTCAAAGGGTTGTGTACGCCATTCATCTAATGGCTCCACAGGCTGAACATCGTAATGGCCATATACAAGGACGGTAGGCTTGGAAGGATCAATTATTTTTTCTCCATACACAGCCGGATGACCCCCTGTATCCATTACTTCTGCTTTATCACATCCACTTTTCAGCAAACTTTCTTTTACAGCATGCGCACAAGCTACCATATCATTGCTGTGTTCGCTCTTTGCACTGATGGATGGGATACGCAGCAGATCCATCATTTCATTTAGAAACCTTTCCTGATGTTGCGCCTGATATTCTTTCCAGATTTGTGACATAAAATAATCGTTTTAGGTAGGAGCGAAGGTAACCGAAAATGTGTTCGGGTCTCCATTCTTTTGTTTATGATTTTATAGAAATCAAGAAATGCCATTACCAAAAGAAGGAGAGAGCATAGGAACTTTGAATTCAAGGTCAACATCTTCGCATTTCACCAAAACGCTACTGACAATATAACCTACAATATTTCACCATATAGAAAAAGCTAAACAACAGAGTTAAAAGCAAGCTTAACCCTATAGATATCTTGATGAATGTAAAATCATGACGCGTTGTTATACAAGAAACTTTACATAAAAAGGTGACTATGTTTCACAAAATAGGGAATAAAAAAGGTTGAAAACAACCCTGTAATAGCAATGATGCCAATGAGCAAATACTGAAATTCATGATTCACTGTTACATCCATAGAACGATGAAGCTGCAACGTACCATAAATCAAAAACAAAGTAAAAGCCAGTGAAAAAACAATGTACCCAATTGGTTTTTTACCCATTACTTTTTCGAATATTGCATACACACAGCCCGCCAATGCCAAAAGGATAAGCGTTGCAAAAATAATAGTGGACACATTGATCAATTCATGTAATGGAAAAGTGGTGCTCTCCCTAAAAACCACATCAAAGAGCAAATTAACAATGGTTGCAAAATAGCCTGCAAAAAGACCTGCCATTAAAGGCTTGTAAATTTTAATACTATATTCTTCTTTTTCCATTTTGCAAAAATATGATATATATCACATAAACAAAATAAAAAATATTCAATGATACCCCACATCAACACTCCAACTTCATCTAAACTTCTTTTTAATACCATCCAATTGCCTAGTCTTTAATAGCGAGATATTTTTACCATTACTCCTAATCAGCTTTTCCCTTTCAAAATCACCCGTAATGCGAGACACCGTTTCGTAGGTAGTTCCTACATAAGAAGCAATATCCTGCTTGGTTAGTTTCACATCAATAAACCCCGACTCCCCAACTCCAAACTTTGACTCCAGATACAACAATGCTTCTGCAATACGCCCCCTCACTTCCATGTGAATCATATTTCGCATTCGGGCTTCTGTATTTTCCAATTCATTGGCATAAAAGTCCATCAATGCATAAGTAAGCCGGGGATTTATCCGTAGTGTTGCTTCAAAAAAAGCTATCTCAATAAACATCAGAGACGTATCGTCCAGGGCAGTGGCTGTAATTGGATACTTCTTTTCTTTTCCCAACCCCCTGTACCCAAGCAGATCTCCATCATTGGCAAAACGAAGGATTAGCTCCTTGTCCTCGCCCCATTGCTGATGAATCTTCATTTTTCCGGAAAGAATAAAATACACCCCTTTCACAGGATCCCCTTCCCGAAAAGCAGTTGCCCCCTTGCGAAGCGTGAGATCCTTTTTATGCTGATTGATCAGTGGTAACCATTCGGGAACACAGTTATCCCTCAACATACTGATAGGCATTACAGCCTGAATTTTCTGATTCATAAAAATCAAAATTAATCATTATCAACGAGAGCCGTTTTGCCTTCAAAACAAAATGAAACAAAATTCAATTTTTCATTTATGTGATATATATCATACTTTTGCGGTTTTTATATTTTTATGAGTATTTCAATTTCACCATCTTTACAAATCATTGAAGATTCAGACAGTGACGGGAGCCTTAAGCGCAAGAACAACCGAAGGCTGATTTATATGTCCATCTTGGCGATCATTGTAGGAGTACTAATCAGTTTTATTGCAAAATTTTTGATTTATCTTATCAACCTGATCACCAATATTTCTTTTTATGGGAATATCGCTTTTGATCATTCTTCTCCCGCAGATAATCAACTTGGCTATTGGGTCATTTTAATCCCTGCTATTGGAGGCTTACTGGTAGGTTTTATGGCTCTATATGGATCCAGAGCAATTAGAGGACATGGCATCCCCGAAGCGATGGAGCAAATCTTGACCAACGACAGCAAAATAAAACCTACAATCACTTATTTAAAACCTATATCATCTGCCATTGCCATTGGGTCTGGCGGACCTTTTGGTGCTGAAGGACCAATCATAGCCACCGGAGGTGCCTTAGGCTCTACCATTGGGCAGCTATTGAAAATATCGCATCATGAAAGAAAGATACTATTAGCCGCTGGGGCCACAGCAGGCATGTCGGCCATTTTTGGTAGCCCGATTGCCGCTATCTTTCTGGCTATAGAATTATTATTGTTCGAATTTTCTGCCGCATCCATTTTGCCAGTCATCCTTTCTTGTGTAACAGGTGCTGCAGGTCATCACTTTTTATTTGATCATTCACGTGTATTTGCCATCGCCACTCAAATAGAAAGCCCTTCCAACTTAGCTCTGTTTTTTTTTAGTATAGAAGGTTTAATTATCGGACTGCTTTCCGTGGCTGTAACAAAAATTGTGTATTGGCTGGAGGAACTGTTTGAACACCTCCCCATTCACTGGATGTGGTGGCCTGCCATCGGAGGGCTAGCAGTGGGCATTATTGGATATTTTCAACCCAACACATTAGGGGTAGGATACAACAATATCACAGATGTTCTATCCGGATCCTTAGCGTTAAAAGCGGTAGCACTCCTATGCATTTGCAAATTCGTTTCCTGGGCAATTGCTTTAGCCAGTGGTACATCGGGTGGTACATTGGCACCGCTGCTCACCATTGGTGGTGCTGCAGGTGCATTGATCGGTTTGGCCATGAAGCAGTTATTTCCAATGGTCGATATCTCTATTTCTTTGGCAGCGCTGGTAGGCATGTCGGCTATGTTTGCAGGAGCCTCCAGAGCCCTCATCACTTCCATTCTATTTGCACTAGAAACCACGGGACAGGTCAATGTGTTGTTAGTACTGCTGGCTTCCTGCACTGCGGCTTACCTACTGTCGCTGTTCCTGATGGAGAATACAATAATGACAGAAAAAATTGCGCGAAGGGGAGTAAGAACACCTGTTTCCTACAAACCAGATGTATTGGAACAAGTGGATGTAAAGGAGGTAATGAATAGCGACAGCTTGGCTATCAGCGACGAAAGCAAAATTGGAGAGGCCAAGGATTGGATCAGTCAACACCCAACCTATACGGCAAACTTTTATGTGGTGGCAGATCATGAAAACAAACTTGCCGGACTTGTAAGCGCTTCCAGCCTTTGTGGAGATCAACAAAATCCGGAAGAACAGGTTGGCCAATTAATCAGACACAATGATGTATGGATAAAAGAGACAGACTCGCTTAAACTTGCCGTAAAAACCATGCTGCAATCCAATGTGGACCTGTTGCCAGTAGTGGACAATCATCTAAACTTGATTGGAAGCATTGGATACAAAAACGTAATAGAAGCCCATAAAAAATTTCTAACCGAAAACGAACATCAAACCATTCATATTTCGTTGAAAAGGCAAACTTTAAAATTGCTGCTCAAGGGACAGCGGTTGATTTCCAAAACGGTCAAAAATTAAATCACTACTTGCCATTCAATGCCAAAAAGAGATGGCGGATTATGCAAACTAATCCAACATCTCTTTTATATTTTGTTCACCCTAAAGCTATAGTTCCTATGCCTCACAACTGGTGCAAGTAACCAAACTTGTAACCAATTCTTTTGAAACACTTTGGCTTCGCTGATAATACAGACTCTTAATACCCAGTTGCCATGCTTCGATCATCAGTTTGTTTACATCCTTTACCGGCAAATTACTTGGCACATTCAGGTTCAGGCTCTGCCCTTGGTCTACAAATTTTTGACGAATAGCCGCTTGCTGAATGATTTCCAATTGGCTGATTTCTTTAAAGGTCTTAAACACATCTTTTTCCTCTTTGCTCAACCGACTAAGATGCTGCACACTACCATGATTGAGCATAATACTGCGCCATGTATCTTCATTGTCAATACCCTTGTGCTCCAATAATTGTTTCAGGTATTTGTTTTGACGCATGAAGTTTCCTTTGGCCAAACCGGCTTTGTAATAGTTACTACTAAAGGGTTCGATACCTGGAGAAGTTTGACCCAAAATAGCAGAAGACGAAGTGGTGGGTGCAATAGCCAACAAAGTGGTATTGCGACGACCATATCCTTTCAACACTGGTGCTTCTCCATAAATACGTGCCAGATCCTGTGTCGCTTTTTCGGATTTTTCCTGTATTTCGCTGAAGATTTTATTGGTCAGTTGTTTGGCCTTTAGCCCTTCGAAAGGGATCATATTGCGTTGCAGATAGGAATGCCACCCCAATACACCCAGTCCTAAGGCACGATGTCTTTTGGCAAACCGATTGGCACTTGCCAGATAATGATTATCCTCGGTTTTTGCAATAAACTCCTGTAATACAGCATCCAAAAAGAAGATGGCCAATCGAACAGCATCTGTATCTTTCCACTCATCATACAATTCCAGATTCATGGACGAAAGACAACAGATAAATGACTCATCATTGGATGATGGTAACATGATTTCTGAACAAAGATTGCTGGCATTAATCATGTAGTTCAAATCCTTATACACCTGGGGTTTGTTTCTGTTCACATTGTCCGTAAAGAAAATATAAGGCAAACCCTTTTGCTGACGACTTTCTAATAACTTGGCCCAGATTTCACGCTTTTGCTTATCGCCTTCTATCATATCCTGCATCCAGTAATCTGGAACACAAACGGCAAAAAACAAGTTCTGAATGGGGTGACCAATATTCTTAATTTGTAAAAACTCTTCAATATCCGGATGATCTATATCTAGGTAAGCAGCAAACGCACCTCTGCGCACACCTCCCTGAGAGATGGTGTCCATTGCCGTATCGAATAAGCGCATGAAACTCACCGCACCGCTACTTTTCCCATTGTCAGTTACAGCACTGCCGCGACCACGCAATCCACCAAAATATCCTGAGGTACCACCGCCTATTTTTGTTTGCATGATCACTTCGCCCAACTTGTGGGTAATTCCTTCTATATGGTCTGGTACATGTACATTAAAACATGAAATAGGAAGTCCTCTTTCGGTTCCCATATTGGCCCAGATTGGCGAACTAAGACTCATCCATCCGCGTTCCACCATTTCCATAAACGCCTCTTTCAATTCTGGCTTATAAAGCCTTTGAGCTGCTGCCCCACATACCCGATCGATGGCACCTTCTACCGTTTCTCCTTTTAGTAAATATCCACGGTTCAGGACTTGCTCACTCTCTTCATTTTTCCACCACATTTTTTCAGTTACCGGTTCTTTCTGTATCATTGGATCCATCATTTCCATTTTATAAGCCCCCTATACCCTTTCTTTTCGAAAAGGGATATTTTAAAAGGTTAGAAAAAATTATTAATTCTTAGAAAGGTCAATTTCGATTTCTGTTTTATTAGCTGCTAGCAAAATGTTCTAAAAAAGATCATCCGCTGTAATACTTTTATCGTGCTTGGTATATTCCACCGGACGCTTCGCAAAAAAATCATCCAGGCTGTTAGCAAACACTTCCTCTTCGAACCAGCGCATAGGGCGATATTGTTCGGCACTGATAAAATATTGAGAGGGCAATCCTATTTTGTTCAGGCTCTCATCCACCCTGAATTTGATGAAATTGGCCAGATCGGTTTTGTTGATAATATCCAGTTCTCCTTCTTCAAATATCCAGTCCAGAATCTGTTCTTCTATTTCAATGGAGTCCTTCACCATATCGGTAATTTTGGAGAGGGTTTCTTCGTTCAATACTTCCGGATATTCTTCGCGGATTTTGTTTACAAGGTAGATTCCTGCATTGGCATGCACTTGTTCGTCCACCGATGTCCAGGCTATGATATTGCTTACATTCTTCATCCACCCCTTGAAACGAGTGAAAGAAAGTATGATGGCAAACTGGCTGAACAAGGACACATTTTCAATCAGAATGCTGAACAAGATCAAGGCCATGCTATACTCCTGCTTGTCATCTGACTTTGTATTTTTCAATACACCAGACAAGTATTCAATTCGGTGTTTGATCACCGGCACCTGCACCAGTGCCTCAAACTCATCATTATATCCCAATACCTCCACCAGGCGGGAATAGGCTTCGCTATGACGAAACTCACACTCAGCAAAAGTGCTGCCCAGTCCATTTAGTTCGGGTTTGGGGAGATGGTTATACAGATTGCCCCAAAACGATTTCACTGCTACTTCTATTTGTGCAATAGCCAAAAGTGCACGCTTTACTGCGTTACGTTCAGCTGAAGTAAGATGACTGTGAAAGTCCTGCGTATCTGCGGTAAAATCCACTTCGGAATGCACCCAAAACGATTTATTAATAGCATCTGTAAATTGTAAAACTTCGGGGTACTCAAATGGTTTGTAGTTCACCCGTTTGTCAAAAAGTCCCATAACTTTATTTTTATTCGATAAGGTTTTATAAAATACTAAAGCGACAAAAACCCCTTAGCCTTACATCACTGTAATTGGCTATAAGGCAAATTCGACTTAGTCAAAAAAAATTAATGTTTAAAACAATGCACCCGGCACTTTCTCAATGGCTTCGTTTCCTTCTTCACCATAATCCTGTTTCTCTCGTGTGAATAATGGACACCAATGGTGATCATTATCAATACAAATTAATTATATAAAAAAGAGAATTTCCAAAGTTGTTATTCACAGGGTGTGCGAAACTTTGGTTGGAAATTTTGAAAGCCTGATGAATTGGGCATTTCCGAAATACATGGTGGCGAAAAAATATTGAAGGCCTGAAGGCAATAATAAATCCGGATCAATTTTTTTTAGGAAATTTTGTTTTCAAAAAATCAGATGGCATCAGCAGCCGCCATGAAAAGGGCTCAATGGCTTGGAACAAAGGGTGGCTAAACCGAGGCCATATAACCCTCAGTTAGTTAAAAAACAATGTAATACATGCTTATTGCTACTTTTTGGTTAGAGAATAAATACTGTACTTTTAGAAATGAAAATCAGGAAAATCAAGGAGGGGGACAATATTATTCTGGCGAATATTATCCGCCAAACATTTGACGAGTTGAAAGTACCCACTCAAAATACGGTTTACACAGATGCATCCACAGATGATTTATTTGGGCTGTTTCAGCAAGCAGGGTCTGTGCTATGGGTGGCTGATATGGAAAATGAAATAGTGGGTTGCTGTGGAGTATTTCCTACGAAAAATCTGCCTACCGGTTATGTAGAACTGGTAAAATTTTATCTGGATAAAAAAGCACGTGGTACCGGAATTGGGAGAGCTCTGATGGATAAAACTATTGATTCAGCAAAGGCCATGGGTTATTCCTTTTTATATCTTGAATGCTTCCCGGAATTCGTTATTGCCCTTAAGTTGTATGAGAAATATGGGTTTATTAAAATAGAACACCCACTGGGGCAATCGGGCCACAGTGGGTGCAGTATTTGGATGGTGAAGGAATTGTAGAAAACTCTTTTCTCCCAAACTAATGTTTAAAATGTCTCTTGCCGGTAAGCACCATTGCCAGATTGTTTTCCTTGCAATATTCGATAGAGTCTTTGTCTCGAATAGAACCGCCGGGCTGAATGAAGGCGGTAACGCCTGCCTGATGAGCCAACTGCACACTATCGCTGAAAGGGAAAAACGCATCGCTGGCCAGTACGGCTCCATCAAGATCGAAGCCAAACTGTTTTGCTTTTTCGATCGCATGACGTACAGCATCCACCCTACTGGTTTGCCCTGCACCCTTGCCAACCAATTGCTTATTTTTCACCAAGGCAATGGCATTGGATTTTAGATGCTTGCAAATAATATTGGCCAATTCTAGGTCTGATTTTTCTGAATCAATAGCCGGTCTGCCGCCTTCTTCCTTCCAATCAGTATAAGAACCTTCATCCACCGCTTGCTGTAATACACCATTGAGTACTGATTTGAATTGCACATTGGACTCAGGTAGTTCTTTCAATACCAGAAGAATTCGATTTTTCTTTGATTTCAAAATGGACAAAGCGGCTTCCTCATAAGCTGGCGCAATCAATACCTCAAAGAAGATTTCGTTGATGGCATTGGCAGTGGCTTCATCAATGGTTCCATTGGTTACCAATACGCCGCCAAACGCACTTTCTGGATCGCCCTGCAACGCTGCTTGCCATGCTTCGAGCAAGGTGGATCGGGAAGCTACTCCGCAAACATTTGTATGTTTGATGATAGCGAAGGCGGGCACTCCTTTCTCCTTTTGAGAGGGGTCGGGGGTGAGGTCTCTAATCAACTGAACCGCCGCATCCACATCCACGAGGTTGTTATAAGACAACTCTTTCCCATTGAGCTGGGAGAACAGTTTATTCAAATCGCCATAGAAAACCCCCTGCTGATGTGGGTTTTCGCCATAGCGCATGATTTTGGGATTAGTTTCGGAATGGAAAAAATATTCTACATCCGTATTGGTCGTATTGAAATATTTTGCAATGGCTACATCGTAATGTCCCACGATTTCAAATGCTTTTGCTGCAAAAGCCTTACGTTGTTCAATAGAAGTTTCACCATTTTGAGATTGCAACAGATTGGTGATGGCTTCATAATCTTTCTTAGCAGCCACTACCAGCACGTCTTTAAAATTTTTAGCGGCAGCGCGGATCATGGAAGGACCCCCAATATCAATTTTTTCGATGATTAGCCTTTCTTCTGTGGTAGAAGCCACTGTTTCTTCGAAGGGATACAGATCCACAATCACCAGGTCAATTTCCGGGATATTGAACTGTTTCATTTCCTGCATATCGGTTTCCAGATCTCTTCTGCCCAAGATGCCCCCAAACACAGACGGATGCAGGGTTTTTACCCGACCGCCCAAAATGGAAGGGTAGGTTGTCAGATTTTCGACAGGAACTACACTGATGCCCAGATCTTCGATAAATTTTTGTGTACCACCGGTGGAATAGATCGTAATACCCAGATGGGACAGTTCTTTCACGATAGGCTCCAGCCCATCCTTGTAGAAAACAGAAATAAGTGCTGATTGTATTTTTTTGTTCATGTGGAGTAAAAAATGAGCCGCAAACTTACAGTAAAAACTCCAACTTCCATCATGGGTAGTCTTGTTTAAACGATATATCCTGTTGCCCTATCCAAGTCCAATCCTTATGTTTTTCGACTGGATATCTCCCGGTTTTATCCGTCGGGGTATCAGATGTAGTCATTGGCCAACCCCAAGGATAAATCCTTGGATTATAATACGCAAACAATGTATTTACCAGCTTACCACCACTTTTTTTGGGGTGATCAAATCGTCGAGTTAGTACACCCATTGGAAGATTATGTTGTTTGTATTTTCATTTGCTTTCGAGCCCATTTAATTTTATAAACTCATCGTACTCATCATGAAACGTTTTCTTTTGATGATGTGTCTTTTGGTTTTTGATATAATGATACACTTTCTCAAAAACCGATTCTGAAACAGAATAAGCTGTATAGCCCGTTTGCCCTGCAAATTTCTCTACTATCAAATCATTTTGATTAACAAAATGGGAACTAACACCTTTAATTTGCTTGACAACTTCAGAATTTGACTTTTGTGGATTTAATAAAAACAAACAATGAATATGGTCGGGCATTCCATTGATAATTCTAACCAGACAACCAAGTTCTCGCAATTGGTTAGAAATAAATTGATACCCCGTTTTTTCAATGTGTTGATGAATTAATGGCATTCGCTCTTTGGTTGCCCAAATAGCGTGAATCCATATTTTATTGAACGAATGTGACATTACTCGTTTTTTTTAATTTTAGATCTCATAAATAAACACATTAGAACGGCTTGTTGTATGGGCTATTTTTCAATCCACAGAACGAAACTGAAAGTATTTGCTGTTGCGTTATCGGCTCCACACAAAGGCTCCACTTGTAGCAACATTGTGAAGTGGAATATTCAGCGAATCACAATCCTTTTCCCAGAACTTGGTTCGCCAGGCAGGCACAGCAGCACTCACCACTATCCGCCCCGGAATAACATGACTAAGCAACCGCGACATATAAAGTTTGGGATTCCCTGTCAATACAACTATATCGGCTACTAGTTTTTCTGCCTTTTTATTTTCGGAAACCGAAGAGTCTATAATCAAAATTCTTTTATCTCCAAAAAATAATGCATGTCCCAACAAAGCACTCTTGTCTGTACTTACGGCTTGCACTCTCTGCACAATTCTTGAAGGATTTAATACATAGTTATGGAGGGATAGGTTGTCCAGAACAGTGGTATCGGCAATAGATTGAAACTGTCGTCCATTCATAAAATCCATCACATTTAGTTTGGGTACATTGTAAACAATTATTTTATGCTGATTGTCTGCGACATAAAACGAATATGCCCTGATAATAAAAAATGCTAGCAAACTGAAAAGTCCGATCCAAATACCATGTTTGTATTTTGCCATTAGCAAAGCCGCAAAGCCGATGATGGTAAGCAAAAGCAAAATTGATTGTAGGGTATTTATTTGCAACCCACCCCAAACAGCCAGTGGTAGTTGCTCCATCCATTCAATAAACCGGTTAAGCCATTTGATGCACAGATCTAACCCATATCCCAATATAGAGGCAATGGTCGTCAGCGGAGAAAAAATCACCACAAGCAATGTGGCAATCAGGATAATGGTGGATGCCGGAACCACCACCAGATTGGTGATTAAAAAATAAATCGGAAACTGATGAAAATAGTACACACTCAGAGGGGTAGTGAGTATTTGCGCTGCCATACTTACTGAAGCCAATTGCCAGACATAATTGAGCCATTTGCTTTTTAAATAAAAGAGCTGATAAATTGGTTTGTAAAAAATCAGGATACTAAGTACTGCAAAATAAGACAACTGAAATCCTACATCCCAGAGCCAGTAAGGATTATAACACAACTGCACAAAAGCTGCTCCTGCAAGCACATTATAAATCGATGCATTTCGGTTCAGCTCCTTTCCAATGGTGATCAATGAAAACATGACAGCAGCTCTTACAATGGAAGCGGCACCACCTGTTATAAAAGCAAAGCTCCAAAGTAAGAATAAAACCAAAACCGGATGCAGCCATTTTGTAGATTTACTTTTCAGCAGAGGTTGCAGTATCAGGTTCAATATCCAGTATAATAAAGCAAGGTGCATACCGGAAACTGCAATCACATGCACTACACCTGTGTTGGTATAGGACTGCAAAAGGGTTTTATCCAAATCATCCCGATAGCCAATAAGCATAGCTTCTGCCAGACCCTGCTCTTTTTTTCCGGAGATGTTGTTTCGGATAGCCTGTAGTACAAAAGTTCTGGCGTTTATTAATGCACGTTTAAAGAATGAAATTTCCTGCTCAGAAATCAGTGTCCAATCATCACCAGTGAGGTAAACCTGATATTCAATACCGTTGAACAGGCAATATCTTTTATAGTCAAAGGCTCCCGGATTTCCGGTATTTTTTATCTCCTGCAATGGCTTACTAAAAAGTATTTTGCTTCCCGGAGCAAGCTTTGTATGAAAACTATCCTTTTTGAAATAAATCAAAATATTGCCCGTAACAAGGCTGACACTATCCTTCTGAATCAAGTGAGTAACTCGTGCTTCGGCTTTATAAGATCTTTCTTTTTCGGACAAAGGCTCCTGCACTACAGCTACTAAGGCCTGGTTCTGATGGTAGGTTTGATAAAGACTTTGAGGATCATGACGAACATCTTTAAACCAGGTAAGCATCATGCCCAGAGATAGCAGTAGAACACCTATCAGAATTCCCTGAACAGGCTGATACTTGAATTTTCGATATCCACGAAGCCATTGAAATAATAGGGCAAAAAATAAGGCTGATACAAATATTGTTACAGACACATCAAGAGTTATCTGTTTATACCATTGCAATAAAATACCTGTGACAAATGGTATCAGCAACCTGACAAATGGATTTTGTTTCAAAAACATGTGGGTGCATTCGATATGGTTCTACAAAGTTGTTTTTCGGGTTCTTAAAAACCAAAACTCAATCAGACATTTGTCAACGACTACCTCTCAGGTAAACATCTCTTAAATGAGTTTGCCGGATTAAGTTACAAATAATTTGACTTAACCCGGCAATTGTCTCGAAAAAAAATCACATAAAAATTAACCCAACAGGATCGTAAGACCAATTTCAATCAGTCCTTTGCTGTGCAATTAATACATTGCCGGTGTGCCAGCTTTAGGAATTGCTTTCCTTATAAACTCTCTCAGATGTTCATTACTCATTTTTAAATCTACCTTTCGTAAATACATCATGTGTCCACTTTCATAGCCTTCCCAACTCATGCGGCTTTTTAGTTTTCCGGAAGGATCCATTTGCCACATATTATACTTTGCATTGAAATAATCACAAGCACCATCGTAATAACCAGACTGAACCAACACATGGAGGAAAGGATTGGTGGCCATAGCCTGGCGCAGGCTCTCTCCGGTTCGATTATTTTCATTGTCCCATGGATACACATTTCCAAACATATTGTAAGTAATATCGGTCTTATAGTTCAGTTCGTTTCGGATATACATATTGATGGGAGGAGTAAAGGAATGCAGCCAGGCAGTTAGTTCTGCATTGAAATCAGGCCGTTCACCACCATCTCTTTTATCAATCCCTTTATACCTGGAATCCAAACGACCTACCGTAAATCCTTCATTGCGCAAAAGTTCTTTCCAATATAAATTGGTAGATATTGAAAGATTATTTTGAAGAATTACTTTTTCTGGTAAGCCCGAAAATCGTGCCATTCGGGAGGCTAGCTTTTGTTTGTCAGCATCTGTAAGCAAACTACCTTTATTGAGAGCCGGGATCAACTCATTCATGGTAAACTGCTCCACTTCTGGAAGCATGGCCGTTAGGGATTTTTGTTGCAAATCTTGTGGCAATTTTTTATGATACCAGGCTGTGGCGGCATAATAAGGCAGCCATAAAGCAGCCCCGGTAGCGGTTCCACGTTCGATGCCTAAATCAGTAGGAGACACTAAAACCACACCGTTCAGGTACATCCAATGTGATTGCTGTAATTCCAGTGCAAGGCCTGAAACCCTTACCGTGCCATAGCTTTCGCCGATCAGGAACTTAGGCGAAGCCCATCGATCATACCTGGTCACAAAACTATTCACCCAATCACCGAGATATTTGACATCGGCATTGATACCAAAAAATTTATCCTTGGGAGCATTGCCTACTATTCTGGAATACCCTGTATTGACAGGATCTACATATACTATATCAGTGGCATCCAAAATAGATTCTGGA
The DNA here is from genome assembly GCA_035434405.1 of Niabella sp. Classification (GTDB taxonomy): domain Bacteria; phylum Bacteroidota; class Bacteroidia; order Chitinophagales; family Chitinophagaceae; genus Niabella. The sequence continues at coordinate 119,832 of DAORWU010000010.1, forward strand.
TTTTGGGTATACCCATAGGGTTGTACCGGATAGCCTTCATCATCTATATTGAGCAGTACCGGGCCTGTGTATCCAATATGCATCCAGACGGATGCAGATCCAGGACCTCCATTAAAAGAAACGGTAAGTGGTCTATTGGCTTTGTCCTTGATATCCGTTCTTTCATAATACACAAAAAACAAACCGGCAATAGCCTTACCATTTTCATCCCACACCGGCAAGGTACCTGTAACTGCTTTGTATGGAATAGGCTTCCCTTTGATGGTAACAGTGTGATTGGTGGTGATGGTATGATCAGGATTGAATACCAAATCCACGGCAGAAGATTTCTTTTCTTCCTGCTTTTCTATAACCGGATTTGGAACTCGCTGCTGGGTTGGTTGTGCATGAATAGTATTGATAAAAAACATTGCCAAACCGATAGCAAAAATTTGCTTATTCATATAGAAGTTTTAGTGATGATGCAATACTCCAAACCTAATCTATTTATCAGGAAATTCAAAAATGGAAATGGATGAACGGTTGAAAGAATATTGTGGCATCAAACTTTTTTTTATGTACCCTTTTGGAAAAATGAAATAAAGTAGACCCCTCGATTCATAATTGAAACCGCCTCTCCATCCAACTAAAATATTATTTACCTTGTGCCAATACCAATATCAGTCTATCACTTATATTACTTGCATGAAGAAAATTATTCTTGCACCTAATGCTTTCAAAGGGAGCCTTTCGGCTACGGAAGTAGCCATAGCATTGGAAAAAGGATTAAGACTGGGCGGATTTACCGGCAACATTCACTGTTGCCCAGTGGGTGATGGGGGCGATGGAACAGGCGACCTGCTGCGAAACTACCTGAAAGCAAATTCTTTTTTCATGCCTGTGCAAAACCCGATTGGTAAACTCACAAAAGCCCCAATAGGCTGGATAGCCTCCTCGCATACAGCAATCATAGAAATGGCGGATGCTTCTGGTCTTCGATTATTAAACCCCCAAGAATACAACCCTCTTAAAGCTTCTTCATTTGGTCTGGGACAATTGATAAAAGCGGCGTTAGACAGAGAAGCAAGAGAAATCATCATTTGCATTGGAGGCAGTGCCACAGTGGATGGAGGAGTGGGCATGTTAGCTGCGATCGGTATCAGATTTATCAACAAGTTTGGTGGGCTATGTGATCCTGATCCTGTGGGAATACAATCTCTGGAAACTATTGACACCACTACATTAGATCCAAGAATCCATCGCACAAAATTGGTGGTACTGTGCGATGTAAAAAACAAATTGCTCGGGCCTAATGGTGCGGCAACAGTATTTGGACCTCAAAAAGGAGCCAACCCGGATGTAGTTAATATGCTGGAAAATAGTTTAACCCACCTTGACAAAATTGTGTTCAAACAAACCTCTGCAAACATGAGAGCATTGCCATTTGGAGGGGCTGCCGGAGGCGTGGCAGCGGCATTAAATATTTTTTGTAATGCTTCTCTGGTAGAGGGTATTGACTACTTTTTGCAATGCATACATTTTGATGAAATACTAGAAGATGCTGATTGGGTCATTACCGGCGAAGGGGCTATTGATGCCCAAACACTTGAAGGTAAAGCTCCATTTGGCGTAGCCAAAATGGCAAAGAAAAAGCATATACCGGTGATAGCTGTTGCCGGAAGCATATCTGAAGTTTCGCAGAGTAGATTGGGCAAGTATTTTCAACAAATCATCAATATCAACCAGCACCACACTACGCTGAAAGAGGCCATTCGGAACACCCGAAAAAACCTGATAAAAACAGCAAGCGAGTTGAAGATAGCAGATTGAAGATTGCAGATTGAAAATTTCAACTACCCGCTGTGCCTAAACCTTTCAACTTAAAATATGTTATACATGAAAATTTTATACAATGACCAGTCAGGAATATTTTGATCTCACACATGAAATAGTAAATAGCAAAAACCCTCAGACTCCCTATGACGAACCAGACTATCATCAATACACGGTGATGAACGAAACCAGAATGAAAAGATGGTTAAAAATGAACCCCATTACGGAAGAAACGACCAACATTATTCATTCTATTTCTCAGCCACAAACCTGGATACTAATTACAGAACCCTGGTGTGGAGATGCTGCACATATTGTGCCTATTCTACATTTAATGAGTCAGCTCAATGCTCGGATAACCCTGGAAATTCAATTGAGAGATTCCAATTCGGAAATAGAAAAATATCTAACCAACGGCACCAAATCTATTCCAGTTCTGATTGTAAGGGATACCCATGGCGAGGATATTTTTCATTGGGGACCACGACCCAAAGCGGCTCAGGACATTTACCTTGAGCTTAAAGCACAGCAAATGGATTCAGACGAAATAAAAGCATCTATCCAGAATTTTTACAATAAAGACAAATCGCTGAATATTCAAAAAGAAGTTTCCGCACTCATAAAGACTCAGGCAAATTAAAAAGGATCATTATGGTCTGATAAATGGAGCTAACTCATTATGAATAAATACCTCACCCCCCGACCCCTCCAGAGAGTGAGGGGGCTTAGAACCCTTTAGCAGTAAAAGTTTCTAAGGATGAAATGCTTTTTAGCCGGACAATAATTAAAAACTAATGGCTATTTTTAATAGCTGTTATGAAAATATTACTGAAACGTATTGGCAAAATTGTGGGCTATTTCCTAGCCTTATTAGGATTGTATATATTGGCCGGACTTCTGGTTCCTTTTATTGAGGTAAATAAATCGACCAACTATAGATCACCAAAGGATGTCACCATTTTTATCAGTACCAATGGCGTACATACTGATATCGTGATGCCTGTAAAAACGCCCATCATGGATTGGAACAAATACGTAAGATATGAAGATACAGACCTAAAGGACAGCACCTATCCTTATGTGGGCATCGGCTGGGGGGATAAAGGATTTTACCTGCAAACTCCCAATTGGTCTGACCTGAAATTTTCTGTTGCGTTAAGAGCCATGACCGGACTTAGTAGTGCAGCTATACATGCTACTTTCTACAAATCCATTTCCGAAGATTCTGTTACGGTTCCTCTCCACATAACCAATCAGGATTATCAGTATCTGATCAGGTACATGCTCAATAGTTTTGACCTGAACGCCACTGGCCAATCCATTCACATTCCCAGTACCCATGATGGCTATGGAAATATGGATGCTTTTTATGAAGCCACCGGATCTTACAGTCAGATACACACCTGTAATACCTGGGCTAATAATGGACTGAAAGCGGCACATCAAAAAGCAGCGTTATGGACTCTATTGAAGGATGGTATATTCAGGCATTACCAAAAGTAATTCGATCTAAATCCCACTAAAAAAGGAGCACCTTTCGATGCTCCTGTATTAAAATTTTTTGTCTTAACAAGAATTATTCTTCTTCGTCAAAAGCCATTGCTTCGCGAGTTGTTTGCAGCAATTCGTATTCTTCCTTGCTACCCACTATCATGTTTTCAAACTCACGCAAACCCGTACCTGCAGGGATATGGTGTCCGGTAATCACATTCTCTTTCAAACCTATCATCTCATCAGACTTACCATGTATAGCTGCCGAAGAAAGTACTTTAGTCGTTTCCTGGAAGGATGCTGCAGATATCCAGCTTGGTACTCCCAACGAAGCTTTGGTGATACCCAGCAAGGTTGGAGCCGAAGTGGCAGGTTGTGCATCTCTATACTCCACATGCTTTTTATCGGCCCTGCGCAGTATTGAGTTTTCTTCTCTCAAATCTCGAAGGCTGATGATTTGACCTGCTTTCAGTTTGGTAGAATCTCCCGGATCGGTTACCACTTTCTTCTCATACACATAGTCGTTCTCATCTACAAACTCAAACTTATCTACCAGATCATCTTCAAGGAAACGGGTATCTCCTGGATCCACAATATTCACCTTACGCATCATCTGACGAACGATCACCTCGATATGTTTATCATTGATTTTTACCCCCTGTAAACGATATACTTCCTGAATTTCATTCACCACATATTGCTGTACTGCAAATGGTCCTTGAATAGCAAGTATATCCTGCGGCGATGTTTGACCATCACTCAGCGACGTACCAGCTTTTACAAAATCGCCATCTTGTGCCAGAATCTGACGGGTAAGTGGGACTAAATATTTTCTGGTAACACCATCCTTAGCTTCGATAATGATTTCTCTATTTCCTCGTTTTACAGCTCCCATTGTCACCACACCATCAATTTCTGAAACTACGGCAGGGTTACTTGGATTACGGGCTTCAAACAGTTCGGTCACACGAGGCAGACCCCCGGTGATATCTTTCAGCTTTCCTAATATACGAGGTATTTTCACCAACACCTTTCCAGCTTTCACTTCATCACCATCATCCAGCATGATATGCGACCCGGTAGGAAGGTTATAGGATTTATCCGTTTTACCTTCTACCACAATGGAAGGGATCTTGGTTTTATCTCTGGTTTCGATCACCACTTTTTCGCGGTGTCCGGTTTGCTCATCAGCTTCTTCACGGTAGGTTATCCCTTCAATCACATTCTCAAATTTCAATTCCCCATCCACTTCTGCCACGATTACGTTGTTGTATGGATCCCATGAACAGATCGCCTCTCCTTTTGAAACCTTTTGACCGTCTTTTACCAACAGTGTAGATCCATAAGGAATATTATTTGTGATTAATAATCTATCATTCTTGGTGTCGATAATTCTTGCTTCACCAGTACGGCCAATAACCACTTTCACATCATCGCCTTCGTTGTTGGTGGTATTCACAGAACGCACACCGTCAAACTGAATAGTACCATCGAACTTAGCGATTAAGGTAGATTCAACCGATGCAGATCCTGCCACCCCACCCACGTGAAAGGTACGAAGTGTAAGCTGTGTACCCGGCTCACCAATGGACTGCGCTGCAATAATACCTACTGCATCTCCTTTTTGTGTCAATGCACCGGAGGCAAGGTTTTTACCATAACACTTCACGCAACATCCGCGTTTGCTTTCGCAAGTCAATACGGAACGGATTTCAATAGACTCGATGCCGGCCTCTTCTATTTTCTTAGCCACTGCACCAGATATTTCTTTACCTGCTTCTATGATCAGCTCATCGGTTTGAATATCATAAATATCGTGCAGGGAGGTACGACCCTCAATTCTGTCTGACAATGGTTCGATAATATCTTCATTGTCTTTTAGGGCAGAAATATTAATACCACGTAATGTGCCACAATCTGGTTCACTAATCACCACATCCTGCGACACATCCACCAAACGACGAGTCAGATAACCAGCATCCGCAGTTTTCAAAGCGGTATCCGCAAGACCCTTACGAGCACCATGGGTAGAGATGAAGTAGTCCAATACATTCAATCCACCTTTAAAGTTTGAAAGAATCGGGTTTTCGATAATTTCAGAACCGCTAGAACCAGATTTTCTTGGTTTTGCCATCAGACCTCTGATACCGGCCAACTGTTTAATCTGCTGTTTGGAACCACGGGCTCCGGAATCCAGCATCATGTACACTGAGTTAAAGCCTTGCTTATCGGAAGCCAGTTCACGAATCAAAGTCTCTGTAAGTCTGGTGTCCACACGGCTCCAGATATCTATTATCTGGTTATAACGCTCGTTGTTGGTAATCAGACCCATATTATAGTTGTCCCAAACCTCGTCCACTTCGGCTTTTGCATTTTCCAGTAATTCTTCTTTAATATCCGGAATGATCAGGTCATTAATATTAAAGGACAAACCACCTTGGAAGGCTGTGCGGAAACCTAGTGTCTTAATATCATCCAGGAACTTAGCCGTTTTCGGAACGTTGGTAATCTCAATGATGTTACCAATAATTTCCCGCAAACTTTTCTTAGTCAATAGTGCATTTACAAAACCTACTTCTACTGGTACTAACTGGTTGAAGATTACACGACCTACGGTAGTCTCAATCATTTTGAATGTCAATTCTCCATTTTCATCCCGCACATTAGCCTTCACCTTGATCCAGGCATGCAGATCCACTTTCTTTTCATTGTAGGCAATGATCACTTCTTCTGCTGAATAGAATGGCTTACCCTCACCTCTCATTTCCTGAGTGGCATCGGTTTTTTTACCCTTCGTGATATAGTACAAACCAAGTACCATGTCCTGAGATGGAAGGGTGATTGGAGTACCGTTTTGTGGGTTCAAAATGTTGTGTGAAGCCAGCATCAATAATTGTGCTTCCAGTACTGCCGCATTGCTCAATGGCACGTGCACGGCCATTTGGTCACCATCAAAGTCGGCGTTGAACGCTGCGGTAACCAATGGATGCAGTTGAATCGCTTTACCTTCTATCAGTTTGGGCTGGAATGCCTGAATCGACAAACGGTGAAGCGTTGGGGCCCGGTTCAGCATGATCGGATGCCCTTTCAAAATATTTTCTAAAATATCCCAAATAACTGCTTCTTTTTTATCTACCAGTTTTCTTGCAGATTTTACAGTTTTTACGATACCTCTTTCAATCAACTTACGAATCACGAATGGCTTGAAGAGCTCGGCTGCCATATCTTTTGGTAAACCGCACTCATGCATTTTCATTTCCGGACCTACCACAATTACCGAACGGCCTGAGTAGTCCACACGTTTACCCAAAAGGTTCTGACGAAAACGTCCTTGCTTTCCTTTCAGCACATCACTCAACGACTTCAAGGCACGTCCACCTTCTGCTTTTACCGCGTTAGATTTACGGCTATTGTCGAACAATGAGTCTATCGCTTCCTGAAGCATACGTTTTTCATTGCGCAGGATCACTTCAGGTGCTTTAATCTCCATCAAACGTTTCAAACGATTGTTACGGATGATCACCCTACGGTACAAATCATTCAGATCAGAAGACGCAAAACGTCCTCCATCCAAAGGCACCAAAGGACGAAGCTCTGGTGGAATAACAGGAATGTATTGCATCACCATCCACTCCGGGCGGTTAGTAATTCTTGTGTTAGCATCGCGAAACGCTTCCACCACACTCAGTCTTTTCAAGGCATCGGCCTTACGCTGTTGTGAGGTTTCAGTAGCCGCACTATTTCTTAAATCAAACGACATCTGATCCAGATCTATTCTTTGCAACAAATCATGAACCGCTTCAGCACCCATCTTAGCAATGAACTTTTGAGGATCATCATCTGCCAGATACTGATTTTCCTTGGGCAAAGCATCCAGAATATCCAGGTATTCTTCCTCGGTCAAAAGATCTCCATAATTCTGACCCTTATCCTCACGCACACCTGCCTGAATCACAACATAGCGCTCGTAGTAAATAATCGTTTCCAATTTTTTTGAACTCATTCCCAACAAATAACCAATCTTGTTAGGCAATGATTTGAAGTACCAGATATGCACCACCGGCACCACCAATTTGATGTGCCCCATTCTTTCCCTGCGCACTTTCTTTTCGGTCACTTCCACACCACATCTGTCACACACAATACCCTTGTAACGAATACGCTTGTACTTTCCGCAAGCACACTCATAATCCTTTACCGGGCCAAATATTCTTTCGCAAAACAAACCATCACGCTCGGGTTTGTAAGTACGGTAATTGATGGTTTCAGGTTTCAATATCTCCCCATGGCTTTTCTCCAAAATGGTATCGGGCGAAGCCAGGCCAATTGTTATTTTTGAAAACGCTGCTTTGGGACGATTGTCTTTTTTAGTAGCCATATTTCTATTTAAGATTTTTAATTTAGGATTTAAGATTGCTCCCAAATCCTAAATAAGTTCCATTGAATTTTTATGTTTACCCGCTTTAGTGCTCATGGCATCAGCCTTGCGTCGCACTCTTGTACTTCAGTACATCTCTCAACCTTTTTGACTCTTCGCAAGCCCCTCCTTTGGAGAGGGGTTGGGGAGATTTCTTATTCAAACGTCAGGTCAAGACCCAAACCTCTCAACTCATGTACCAATACATTAAACGACTCAGGCACACCCGCACGTGGAATATTTTCACCCTTCACTATACTTTCGTATGTTTTGGCACGGCCAATGATATCATCAGATTTAATGGTTAATAATTCCTGCAAAATGTTGGATGCCCCATACGCTTCCAGTGCCCACACTTCCATTTCCCCAAAACGCTGACCACCAAACTGAGCTTTACCACCCAGCGGTTGTTGTGTAATCAACGAGTATGGCCCAATGGAACGAGCGTGCATTTTATCATCCACCATGTGGTGCAGCTTAATCATATAAATCACACCCACGGTAGCTTTCTGGTGGAACCGTTCTCCGGTTTCACCATCATACAAATAAGCGTGTCCGTACTTAGGAATACCTGCATCATCGCAATACTTTTCAATTTCAAAAGGTTCTGCACCGTCAAAAATCGGAGTAGCAAAACGAATACCCAATTCCTTTCCAGCCCAACCTAACACTGTTTCATAAATCTGTCCCAGATTCATACGGCTAGGTACCCCCAACGGATTCAGTACGATATCCACCGGTGATCCATCCTCAAGAAAAGGCATATCTTCCTGACGAACTATCTTAGCCACAATCCCTTTGTTACCATGACGACCCGCCATTTTATCACCCACTTTCAGTTTACGCTTCACAGCCAGATAAACCTTCGCCAGTTTCAATACACCAGCAGGTAATTCATCCCCGATAGATATATTGAACTTCTCTCTTTTGAACCTACCCAGTTCTTCGTTGAATTTGATATTGTAATTGTGCAAAAGTGTATTGATCTGATGGTTGATTTTTTCATCAGAGGTCCAGTTCAGCGGATTGATGTTGGCATAATCCAATGAAGCCAGATTCTTCGCATTGAATTTAGATCCTCTACCAATTACGATCTCATCAAAGCTGTTCATCACACCCACAGAGGTTTGGTTTTCCAACAATGTGCCTAGTTTTTCCAGCAACACATTCAACAAATCCTGCTCGTTCTTTTCGTGCAGTTTATCCAATTTTTCTACTGCGGCCTTTTCTCTCACTTTTGTATTCTTATCCTTCTTTGCACGTTGGAAAAGTTTCTTACCTATCACTACACCTTCCACCCCATTTGGAGCTTTCAGCGAAGCGTCTTTAGCATCACCCGCTTTGTCTCCAAAGATTGCGCGTAATAATTTTTCCTCCGGAGTTGGATCACTTTCACCTTTTGGTGTAATCTTTCCTATCAGAATATCCCCTTCCTTGATCTGAGCTCCAACACGGATAATACCGTTCTCGTCCAGATCTTTGGTGGCTTCTTCCGACACGTTTGGAATATCTGCGGTCAATTCTTCTTCACCCAGTTTAGTATCCCGAACTTCCAATTCATATTCTGATACGTGAATAGAGGTGAACATATCTTCTTTCACCACTCTTTCACTAATTACGATGGCATCCTCAAAGTTGTACCCTTTCCATGGCATGAAAGCCACTTTCAGGTTTTTACCCAAGGCCAATTCGCCATTTTGGGTAGCATATCCCTGAGTTAGGAAATCACCATTCTTCACCTTTTGCCCTTTTTTCACAGCAGGCATCAGGTTGATACAGGTTTCCTGATTGGTTTTGATAAACTTGGTTAATTTATATACTCTCAAGTCTTCTTCAAAACTCACCAATTTCTCATTCACATCTCTGTCATAGCGAACATGGATTTCGTTAGCATCCACAAATTCTATCACACCATTTCCGTCAGCATGAATTTGAATACGGGCATCACGTGCAGCTTTACCTTCGAAACCAGTACCCACAATAGGAGCATCCGGACGAAGCAATGGTACTGCCTGACGTTGCATGTTTGATCCCATCAATGCACGGTTGGCATCATCATGCTCCAGGAACGGAATCAGGGAAGCACTCAAACCTACAATCTGGTTGGGTGCCACATCCATATACTCCACTTCGTTTTTTTCTAAAATTGGGAAATCACCAGTTTCTCTTGCTTCCACTCGATCTTCGGCAAAACTTCCATCTTCATTTAGTTTGGTATTTGCCTGTGCAATTTTTGCACTATCTTCTTCCTCAGCACTCAGGAATTTCATATCATCTTTTCTCACCTTTCCGTTTTTCACTTTCAGGTAAGGCGTTTCAATGAATCCCATTTCATTAATCTTGGCGTGCACACAAAGTGTTGAGATCAAACCAATGTTTGGCCCTTCTGGTGTTTCAATAGTACAAAGGCGACCATAGTGCGAATAGTGTACGTCACGCACCTCAAAACCAGCACGCTCCCGAGAAAGACCGCCTGGCCCTAGTGCAGAAATACGACGCTTGTGCGTGATTTCCGAAAGTGGATTGGTCTGATCCAGGAATTGGGACAATTGAGAAGTTCCAAAGAAGGAGTTGATTACAGAAGAAAGTGTTCTGGCGTTAATAAGATCCACCGGTGTAAATACCTCATTGTCTCTTACGTTCATCCGCTCGCGGATGGTACGAGCCATACGAGCCAGACCCACACCGAACTGAGCATACAACTGCTCACCCACGGTGCGCACCCGACGATTGCTCAAGTGATCAATATCATCGATTTCAGCCTTCCCATTGGTCAATCGAACCAAGTATTTAATAATTTCGATGATATCTCCCTTAGTTAAAGTTTTTTGGGTTACTGGAGCCTCAATACCCAGTTTACGGTTTATTTTGTATCGACCGACTTCACCCAGATCATAACGCTTATCGCTAAAGAATAATTTATCAATAATACCACGGGCAGTTTCGTTATCTGGAGCATCCGCACCACGCAATTGTCGATAGATGAACTTAACCGCTTCTAACTCACTGTTCGAGGTATCCTTATTTAATGTATTGTAGATGATAGCGTAATCTCCACCCACATCTTCTCTTTGAATGAAAACCGTTTCGATACCCATATCCACAATAGTTTCTATGGCTTCTTCATCCAAAATAGTATCACGCTCCATCACAATTTCATTACGCTCGATAGATACTACTTCTCCGGTATCTTCATCCACAAAGTCTTCTACCCAGGTGCGCAATACACGTGCAGCCAGTCTCTTTCCAACATGTGCTTCCAAGGCTTTATGTTCACCTACCACTTCATCAGCCATCCCAAACAGTTCCAAAATATCTTTATCAGTTTCATAACCGATGGAACGCAAAAGAGTAGTAACTGGGAATTTTTTCTTACGGTCGATGTACGCATACATCACATTGTTGATGTCGGTAGCAAACTCCATCCAAGCCCCTTTAAAAGGAATTACCCGGGCAGAGTAAATCCTAGTTCCATTAGGGTGAACCGACTGACCGAAGAACACACCCGGAGAACGATGTAATTGAGAAACCACCACACGCTCTGCCCCATTAATCACAAAAGTACCTCTTGGGGTCATATAAGGAATATTACCCAAAAACACATCCTGCACTATGGTTTGAAAATCTACGTGTTCTTCGTCATTACAGCTCAATCTCAATTTTGCTTTCAATGGAACAGCATAGGTCAAACCACGCTCCATACACTCATCAATTGAGTAACGGGGTGGGTCGATAAAATAATCCAAAAACTCCAGAACGAAAATATTTCTGGTATCAGTAATCGGAAAATTATCCTTAAACACTCGGAACAGGCCTTCGATATTGCGTTTATCGGGCGTGGTCTCAAGCTGAAAAAATTCTTTAAAGGACTGAATTTGAACCTCTAATAAATCAGGTGTTTCCGCTAAATGTTTGATTTTTCCGAAATTCACTCTTGATTGTAAGCTTGTAGCAGACATAAAAATTAAACCGGTTTTTTAAATGACGACCTATACAAACACGAAAAGGGATGACTTTTATTGCTAAAAGAAATCCATTGTCATTCAATTACTTGAACATGATTTGTAAAGTCAAAATTTTATTGGCCAAAATAAAAAGGATGGCAAAGTTAGGGGAAATTGTTTAGAAAGAACATTAAGCCAGCAATAATTTTGCCAAAGATTTATTTTCGAACCATTAGTTTATACAATAACTTTAGGTAAACCTATTTTCATGAATACCAACACCTTTTTGAAAGACAGCCTCACTTTTTCCCAAAAATCCAAAATTGGTATTTTGGTGCTTGTGATCCTTATTTTGATAGCCGCTTTCTGGCCCATGTTATACACACCAAAACCAACCACATTCAAAACCGATACAGCTTGGATTCGGGCGGCCAACGAATTGGTACAACGAATGTATCAAAAGCAAGAAAAAGGCTATACTGAAAAAAATACAGCTTCATTTGATTATAACCGATACGAGGATAATGAGGAAAAAGCTCCAGTCGGCAATCTATTCCCGTTTGACCCCAATGCAGTTTCTGCTGATGATTTCAAAAGGCTGGGACTAAGGGATCGCACCATTCAGATACTCATGAACTATCGAAACAAGGGAGGCAGGTTTCGCAAACCAGACGACTTTAAAAAGATTTATGGGCTAAAACCCGCCGAGTTTGCCAGATTAAGACCATTTATTCAGATTCAGGAAATTGAAAAACAAGCAGACAACAAAGCAGGCAACCATTTCTATCCAGACTATAAGCTTGACCGACCTAAATATCAATCCAAGATTATTGAAATAAATAGCGCTGATACAACCGCCTATAAATCACTCTACGGAATAGGTAGCAAACTAGCCGCCCGTATTGTCAATTTCAGGGAAAAGCTTGGAGGATTTTACCGTATCGAACAGGTAGGCGAAACCTATGGAGTCCCGGACTCTGTATTTCAAAAAATAAAAGGGCAACTAAAGGTGGAACCTAACCAGATTAGAAAAATCAACATCAACCTGGCCGGGTATGAAGCATTAAACAACCATCCATATATCAGTGGCAAACTAGCCTATCAAATTCTTAAATGGAGAAAGGAAAAAGGAAACTTTACTTCGATAGAAGAAATAAAAGAGCCGATAGCCCTGACTACCGACTCTTACGAAAAAGTTTCAAATTACCTTACCCTTGAATAAGTACTATTGCCGAATGGACTGAACTATCTTACTGTAGGAATGCATCCCATCCGCATCCACTTGTCTTATTCTGATAAATATTTTACCGGATTCGGTTTGCTTTACTAATTCTCCGGATTTATTACAGGCTAAAAATTGGGAAAAAGCCACTATTAAGGCTAAAAGAGCAAGCCACTTCCTTTTCCTCTGATAATACCCTACGCTCAACAATCCCAGTATTAATGGTATTGCAAATACAGCATTCACTTCATGAATAGAGATAATAGACTCATAGTGTTGCAAATTATCTGTATTGCCATTTTGAGAGGAAATGGTTTTGATCGTTTTAAAATCTTCTCCATCCCTGGAAGCCTGAATTTCAAAATGGCTATTATTGGTTTCTTTGAGAGTGGTCCAGTGGATATGCAATAAATCCCCCTTATTAAAGGCCAAAATTGTCCCGAAATGGATAGGCAATACCACTGTTCCGGTAAACTTAAAATCATTTATACTAAAAGTTCCGCCTGAACTACTGGCACCAAAAGCGTATAAACAAAATGTAATAGGCGAAGTGATATTTTGAAAATTTGCGGTGCTAAGATCAATCGTGGTTCCAGTTGCAATAGGACTGCCGATATCACTCGCAAAATTATCGACACTATGTCTGAACACAAAACTTGTAGGCCCGGTACCAGAAGTCTGCCCTGTATATTCAAAACTGTGAAAATTAATTTTTTTTCCTGCATTGGGAGTAAGAGTAAATGATAGGTAGGCGTCCTGATCTAAGGATTCCGTATTCCAGCTACTTGTGTTATATCTGTTATTTGCATTTGCCCCATTTACTCCAGTTCCACGACCAATACCTGAAACAGTAATGTCACTATTTACATTATCTCCAATTTGGTAGGGATTGCTTTGTCCAGGATCAACACCTGTAACTGGATTTTCCCAAATTGACAACTGAGCGGAGGATAGTTGAGCAATGACCATTGCCACAACTAGAATGGTGATTTTTTTCATGGCTGATGTTTTGATAAAGTTAAAAAAAACATTTGAAAATATGCACCGTCCTCATCTCCATTGCTAACTCCCAACCACCAAAACCATTCAATAAAAAAAGGTTGCCTCAAACAAATGAGACAACCCTTTTAAAAAAGATTGTACCGTGTAGGTGAGTGGCTATTAAGCTACTTCTACATCAGCACCCGCTTCTTTCAACTTACCTGCGATTTCGTCAGCTTCTGCTTTAGAAACACCTTCTTTCACTGGTTTTGGAGCACCATCTACTAATTCTTTAGCTTCTTTCAAACCTAAGCCAGTCAAGTCTTTTACGATTTTAACTACGTTCAGCTTAGAAGCACCAGCGCTCTTCAAAATTACATCGAAAGCTGTTTTTTCTTCTACAGCGGCTGCACCACCAGCATCGCCAGAAACAACTACTGCTGCAGCTGCTGGTTCGATACCATATTCAGATTTTAAGAAATCAGCTAATTCCTGTACTTCTTTTACAGTTAAGCCTACTAAGTTTTCTGCTAATGTTTTAATGTCTGCCATTTTGTTTTAATTTTTACCATCTTCATGTTCGAAATTTACGAATCCGACGGCGGGTTTAAAAAAATTGTTTATTCCCAGCCTCTTTCAGGCATTGTTATGGGAAATGATTTATGTTAAGAACTAAATCCTGTTTATTCAGCAGATGGTTTTTCTTCTGCTGCTGGCGTTTCGGGAGCTGCTTCTGCTGCCGGAGCTTCAGTTACAGGAGCTTCAGTTACAGGAACTTCGGGAGCTGCTTCTGCTGCTGGCGTTTCAGTAACAGGAGCCTCGGTTGTTGCTTCTGTTGCTGGTGCAGCTTCTGCGGCAACTGGAGCCAGATCAGCTTCAGGTCTGTTTTGTAATGCACCGATAACACGCTGAATGGGTGATAACAACAATCCAATAACGTCACCGATCAATTCGTTTTTGGTCTTGATTTGTGTTAATGCTTTCAGATTGTTGTCGCCGGCATACACATCGCCGTTGATGAAGGCTAATTTCAATTCTGGTTTTTCTGCTTTTGAGTCCTTACGGAAAGAGCTTAGTATAACAGCTGGTTCTTTCGGATTTTCGGAGAACATCAGTGCTGTTACTTTATGCAATGAATCGTAAACACCAGCATATTTTTCAGCATCGATAGACTCTAATGCCTTCTTGATAAGTGTGTTCTTGGCCACTTTCATTTCTACATTCTTGTCGAAACAAGCGCGGCGCAATTTGGTAATCTGAGAAACAGAAAGTGATTCTGTATCAGTGATATAGAAATTGTCATATTGAGAGAACTTGCCCTTCAATACTTCAATTACTTCGTTTTTTTGATCTTTAGTCATTTTATTTCTATTTGGCGGCCTCTCCTCAACCCTCTTCATAAGAGAGAGAGTGTAGAGCCAGATACTTTAAAATTATTTACCCCTTTTAAATCCTCCCTTTCAGAAAGGAATTAGGTGAAGTCTATTAATGCACAAAGCCTTTTGTATCCAAAGCGATGCCGGGACTCATGGAGCTGGCCATGCTGATACCTTTGAGGTAAGTGCCTTTGGCTGTGGAAGGTTTTGCTTTGATAATTGCATTGATAAACTCCTGACTGTTGGCTACCAGTTTTTCGGGAGCGAAACTTACGCGTCCGATGGAAGCATGGATGATACCCGCTTTGTCCACCTTGAAGGCGATTTTACCACCTTTTACTTCGTTTACTGCCGCAGCTACATCATTGGTAACCGTACCGGTTTTTGGATTCGGCATCAGGTTGCGAGGTCCAAGGATTTTACCCAGTTTACCAATTTTTGGCATGACTGCTGGGGTAGCAATGATCACATCTACATCGGTCCATCCGCCTTCTATTTTTTGAATAAATTCGTCTAAACCAACATGTTCTGCTCCTGCTGCATTTGCATCGGCTTCTTTGTCTGGTGTGCAAAGCACTAATACTCTTTTGGATTTACCGGTGCCATGTGGCAGGGTAACGGTACCACGAATAGCCTGATCTGCTTTTTTGGGATCCACGCCCAAACGAACGTGCAGGTCCACAGAAGCATCGAACTTAGTGGTATTTATTTCTTTTACCAGAGCGGACGCTTCGTTAAGCGTGTAAGCTTTGTTGGCATCAACCCGGGTATTTGCTACTTTTCTCTTTTTTGTAATTGCCATTGTAATTCTTTTAAAAGTTCTTTAATGGATTAATTTTCCCAAGGGGCTTTACCTTCTACTGTGATACCCATACTGCGAGCCGTACCAGCTACCATCGACATTGCTTTCTCTACTGTGAAACAGTTAAGGTCGGGCATTTTGTCTTTAGCGATGGCTTCTACCTGCTCCCAGGAAACCTTACCAACTTTAGCACGGTTGCTTTCCTTAGAACCTTTTTGAATTTTAGCGGCCTCCATCAACTGCACAGATGCAGGAGGCGTTTTGATTACAAAATCAAAGCTTTTGTCGGTATAAACTGTGATTAAAACAGGAAGAATTTTTCCTGGTTTGTCCTGTGTGCGCGCATTGAACTGCTTGCAGAATTCCATGATGTTGACACCTTTGGAACCTAGCGCCGGACCGATTGGAGGTGCAGGATTGGCCTGTCCACCTTTACACTGCAGCTTTACATAGCCGCCGATTTCTTTTGCCATTTTTTATTGATTTATTGGTTCAAACGTCTCGCCTCTGGCGGACTCCCAAATTCCTCGTTTGCCTGATACAAAAGCAGATTGCTCACCCGGCAAGGAGTAGGCAGTACCTGCAAGTCTGTAGAACGCAAAACATAAAAAGAACTAATTGGGGCGGCAAAGGTAGGGGAAAATGATGAAAAGTTGAAAAGGTGATTGGTTGAATCTGCGGGATCCCTAAAAACTAATTGACGAGTAAACCAGCAAACAAAGTGATTGTTTGAGGTTTGGGGTTTGGCAATAAAGAACCTATACTACATAAAACGGTAACAATCAGACAGTATCGGTTTGGGGAAAGAATAATGATATTACGAACTATCCTTTTCGTATACTACTTAGTGGTGCTTGGCGGTTGAAAAATAAACCGCAAAGATCACAACGAGCGTAAAGGCTACGCAAAGGTTTAATAAGAATTTATTTGCTTGCTTTCTTCTGCGGTACCTGGCGGCTAAAAAATAAAACCGCCAAGAACGTAAAGCTTACTGGAAAGGATTATTGCGAACTTCTTTGCGTTTCCTCCTTTGCGAAACTTTGCGGTTGAAAAATAAACCGCAATGACCACAAAGAGTGCAAAGTTTACACAAAGGTTTATTAAGAATTTATTTACTTGTATTCCTTAGTGGTGTTTAGCAGTTGAAAAAATAAACCGCAAGGGACGCCAAGAACGCAAAGGTTACGCAAAGGTTTATTAGGAATTTCTTTGCGTGCTTTCCGCTGCGGTACCTTGCGGTAAAAAAATAAAACCGTCAAGAACGCAAAGCTTACTGGAAAGGATTATTGCGAACTACTTTGCGTTTCCTTCTTTGCGAAACTTTGCGGTTGAAAAATAAACCGCAATGGACGCCAAGAGTGCAAAGTTTACACAAAGGTTTATTAGGAATTTCTTTGTTTGTATTCCCTAGTGGTGCTTGGCGGTTGAAAAATAAACCGCAATGGACACAAAGAGACGCAAAGGTTCTCGCAAAGCATGGAATGATTAGACAGTATTGATTTCTAAACCCTATTTTTTGGGTCATAAAAAATATTTAAAAAATATTTTGAAGTATTACCTTTAGAATAGGAAAAACACTTACGCCTATCACCCATAAACTCTTTGCCATGACACTACTCTTTTTATTTTTTATTATGCTTTTCTCCGGAATTATCGGAGGCTCAGTTTATTTTTTCTCGGATGCCAACCTCATAGAAGACCCTAAGAATAAATCTAAAAAGACAAGTAACAGGCCCTTGAGGGAATGTGTATTGTTAGGTTTTGCGGCCACACTTACTGTTCCATTTTTTTTAAAACTGGCTGATAGCAATTTATTAGACAATATTTATCTGTCAGAAAAATGTATAACCAATAAAGATTGTAAGGAAGATAAATTTACCAATTTTAAGATCTTAGAAAAAAAAGATACCACGGGGAAGATAATTAAAGACACGGTAAAGGAGCAAACCGACAGTTTAAAAAACAGCCAGAAGCCTATTTTAAAATCGGGGGAGGAAGAAAACAAGAATACTGCTAGAGACTATTTGCTTTGGGCATCTTATTGTCTGTTGGCCGCTGCCGCTGGAATGAGGTTTATAGATTTCCTAATAAACAAAATGATCACTGCTGAAAAAGTGAAAGAAACAGTTGCTGAAAATAAAAAGCTACGAGAAGCCAGTGAGCAACAAGATAAGACAAATAAAAAACGTTTGGCCAATGCGAAACTGCAACAGGCAATAGCTTTTCAGCAGGAAGTGAATTCAGAAGAAGCGCCGGAGGCAGGAAAAAGAGAGATAATAGAAGCCATTCGTTTTTCGCCATCAAGTCTGCCACCCATTAGTAATCCCGATGACCCCCAAAAGGGAAGGTTTGGAGGCGACCCTCATAAAAATAATAGAACTCTATCGGCGGAATATGAAAACTATCCCATTCCGTTTTTCTTAAATATAAAGATTAAGGTATCTGCTGATGCAGAATCCCCAATGTTGAATGGCGAAGTCTATTTGTTTTTGCACGACAGTTTTGCAAAATCGGTGGTTGTCTTATCTGCCAACAATACAGATTATGTGGAATACAACGTGCCTTCCTATGGTGCTTTTACCATTGGGGCAGTTTGCGACAATGGAAGCACTTTGCTGGAATTAGATTTGGCAGAAGTAAGAAGTCTTCCAGAAGATTTTAGAAAAAGATAAACGAAAACCCTGAATCCAAAAAAGGGACATTAATAACAATCACTATAAACCATTTTATCATGACAAAGCCACTGAACCCGCTGGAAAAGAAAGTACTTGCTAAAAAAGCCAAAAGAAAAAGGCCGGTAGCCAGAAAGAAAAAACCTACTAGAAAAAACCTAAATACAATTCAGCGTGATGCCGATAATAGCATAATAGTACACATAGATTTTATTGAAAGCCTGGGAAACTTGAGAGCAACCCAATCCAGAAATGGCAAAACAATTGCCCAAGGCAAACTAACAGCGGTAGGCTCAGGTGATATCATTCTGGAACCAGGAGAATCTGGAGATGTGATTGGCATTACAGGAGAGACCGAAGGCAAAGATGCTGATCTGAGCATTCTGAACGCAAGGGTTTCTCCTGAACCTGATAAGTTTAGTGATGGGGACAGTTTATCTTTTGATGTGTTGTAATAGTAAATACCATATTCATGAAAAAGACATTCGTTATAGCTTTAATATTGGTTCAGCTTTTCAGCCCGATTGACACTTATTCGCAGGAAAAAGATTCAACGATCATTACAGCCAATTCTTTAAAATCGGGCAATTATAAGGACGTATTTACCAGTTTTTTTCAATTGGCTTTGCAAAACCTAACTGGCCCAAATAAGGAATTAAAATTCAACTCCAACCCCTATGCAATTATGGCCCGTGGCAATCCGGATCTGTTGAAAGGGGATAGTTGGTATAAGTACCGAAATTTAAGAGCCCTCAATTTTAGTTTTGCCCTTAATGCCGACAGTAGTTTTAAAATAAATGGATTTACAGGAGGTATAAAATATGCCATAATTAACCAAAGAGACTTAAGCATCAATAAAAGTTTTTTTAAGAAGGCTGCCAAATTATGGGGAACTAAGTTTTGGGATAAACTGAATACTGAGATTGGAAACATTCGTAGTACCATACCATTAAAAGATCGTGATAATTTTGGTAAGGCTATGTCTCAATTAGTAGGAAAAGACAGCACCAGAAATATAGGTTTTAATGATTTGGAAACATCATTCCAAAATATAATTAAGAAATTCCTTTCCGGACTTTCAGAAACCGAAAGGGATAACTCTGCATTACAATACCTGATGGATAATCCAGATTTGATACCTTATAAAATTTATCGTCAGCCTTATAACTCTTTGAGAGATGAATTTCTTTCAAAGCCTTTGTGGACAATAGGTGCAGACGGCAGGTCCAATACAGGTAACCTGTCATTTTCCAACGTTAATATCAGCTCACAATTTCTTTGGGGCATTATCAAAAACAATCAAAGAACTTTTACGGGAGAGTTTGATATTAAGGCACTATACACATTTAACAGGGATAGTTTACAATTGAGAAACAATCTGGATAGGCAAATTTTTAGTATTGAACCCGGAGTGAATTTTTCATTAAGATCACCAAATGAAAATAAATCCTATTTAGAATTTAAATTGAGCGGCAGCTATTACCATTCATTTTCAGGCTTACAAAAAGGCGCAAGAGCAGATAGTTCTACATTAAATGCTGAAATCAGACTTAGAGTTTTTGACGATATATGGATTCCTATTGTCATAAAATACGATCCTGAAAACAGAAACTTGTTTGGCCTCTTGAACATATCTACAAATTTTATTGGACTAAGAAATTTACTTAATAGAAAACTTGAATAAGTTTCTACATCAAGCATCCTAGTCCTGTTGAACTATATAAAACTCAATTTCACCGCAATGAAAAATTTTCTGAAAGGGACACTATATTAAAAAACATTAACGCTATGAACGAAAAACCATACTGTGGAAAAGCTAATATGGCAGATGACTATACCATTATGTATTTCAGAATTCGCCAGGGCATTGGCGTATTAGGTATGCTGCTTCCTTTTCTGTGCCCTCTGGCCGTATTGCTCTTTGGCAAATCGGGGGTTTGGCAACCTACCATCAGTCACTATTATTTTAGTGTAGCTCATATTGCATTTGTCGGGATTCTAGTAGTGATTGGGGCTCTTTTGGTAGCCTACCGGGGTAGAAGTAGTAGAGAAAACTGGTTGAGCAATTTTCTTGGATTGTTGGCTTTTTTAGTAGCCATATTTCCAACCACTACAACCGAATTTATAGAGCAGGATCAATTGTATATATCTGTAAACAGTTATCCAACCGGGACTAGTACCGTACATAATTCCAGTGCCGCTATGCTTTTATTCGGTTTTGCTATTTATTGTCTTAGCTTTTTTCAATGTCAGGATCCTAAAGTGGAAAGAGCCCCTGCGGACAAACCGGCTAAAAAGAAATTTAGAAATCGATTGTACAAAATTTGCGGATGGGCCATCATCATCAGCCTAGCATTAGCGGCCTATTATCATAATTTTGGGAATAACAGGTTATTGGGTCTTAAAATCCATCCAGTCTATTTTTTTGAAACTACCTCCCTTCTTGCCTTTGGATTTGCCTGGTTGGTGAAAGGAAGTGTGTTGTGGTTTGAATCCAAATCAAAATTTGTTCGAAAAATGTATTACTGGTTTCGTTAAAAACATATTGTACTCCAACGAATAGATACCCCCAATTCAAGAGACCGATTAGCACATACATAAAATATTCTTTTTTATTACTGTCCGGCAAACTCAAAATTAAGGGCATAAAATAGGGGTGCTATTTTT
>DAORWU010000011.1:0-137521 GCA_035434405.1 Niabella sp.
TCTTTAATAAAAATATTGGATCGGTAGTTCAGTTGGTTAGAATGCCGCCCTGTCACGGCGGAGGTCGCGGGTTCGAGTCCCGTCCGGTCCGCAATAATAAAGCCCCGAAATTTCGGGGTTTTTTTGTGCTACTATGTTTTACGTGTACATCATACAAAGTTTGAAAGACCGATCATACTACAAAGGTTTTACGGAGAATCCTTCCCAAAGAATATTGCAGCACAACAATAAAGAGTCTCATTATACTTCTCAAAAAATACCATGGCAGTTGGTGTATATTGAAAGATTCACGGAGAAAAGACTTGCTTTAAAAAGAGAGGTAAGCCTAAAAAAGTATAGCCACAAGCAGATTGAGGTATTAATCGACAGTTCGCAAAACCGCCTTTCAGAATATTTGGATCAACATCAATAAAGGTTAGAATGCCGCCCTGTCATCCCCAACTCGTTGGGGACGGGTTCGAGTCCTCCCAACTCGTTGGGAGTCCGCAATAATAAAGCCCCGAAATTTCGGGGTTTTTTTGTGCTACTATGTTTTACGTGTACATCATACAAAGTTTGAAAGACCGATCATACTACAAAGGTTTTACGGAGAATCCTTCCCAAAGAATATTGCAGCACAACAATAAAGAGTCTCATTATACTTCTCAAAAAATACCATGGCAGTTGGTGTATATTGAAAGATTCACGGAGAAAAGACTTGCTTTAAAAAGAGAGGTAAGCCTAAAAAAGTATAGCCACAAGCAGATTGAGGTATTAATCGACAGTTCGCAAAACCGCCTTTCAGAATATTTGGATCAACATCAATAAAGGTTAGAATGCCGCCCTGTCATCCCCAACTCGTTGGGGACGGGTTCGAGTCCTCCCAACTCGTTGGGAGTCCGCAATAATAAAGCCCCGAAATTTCGGGGTTTTTTTGTGCTACTATGTTTTACGTGTACATCATACAAAGTTTGAAAGACCGATCATACTACAAAGGTTTTACGGAGAATCCTTCCCAAAGAATATTGCAGCACAACAATAAAGAGTCTCATTATACTTCTCAAAAAATACCATGGCAGTTGGTGTATATTGAAAGATTCACGGAGAAAAGACTTGCTTTAAAAAGAGAGGTAAGCCTAAAAAAGTATAGCCATAAGCAGATTGAGGTATTAATCGACAGTTCGCAAAACTGCCTTTCAGAATATTTGGATCAGCATCAATAATGGTTAGAATGCCGCCCTGTCATCCCCAACTCGTTGTGTGGAAATAATGGTTTAGTCCAATTAGGGGAGAACAAGTCAATGATTTGAAGTAAGGTCTAAAAACAAAAAAGGTCCTTCCGTAGAAACGGACTGACCTCTAACGATTGCTTGCCATATGAAAAAACTTAAAAACCTAATTTTGTCACTCTATCACTTTTCGTTCTCACTTTCAATAACCTGCTTCCTGTTATTGTTACACAAATATACTATTCAGCATCAGCCATTTCAAAGCCATATTTTGTTTGTTTTTACCAACTTCAATTGTCTAATAATTTGTGAAAATGCTTGCTGGCAAAAGGATGTGCGTGATTTCATCACCCATATCCAACACATATTTAATGATTTTAAAAGTGGTCAAAATGGATTTTTTTTTCTGACATTATATTTTCTCAAAATAATTACATTCAATTTAGAGGCTGTTTCTAAATCCTGTTTGCTTGAAATGTTGAGTATCTACAATTTATTTTGGATTTGAAAAAAAGCGGAAATGCCAATGCTGAACACATAACAATCATTTTGGATGGTGATACAAAAAAATGGAGAATCATCTTGTTTCGATAAAAAATAATTAAGTAGAATTAAATTTTATCTGAGATGATTATTTCTATAGTTTATTTAGTTCGATCTCGTGCTATTAAACTTCTAATTCATTTCGTATTTAACCTTAATCAATATTGATGTATAAAGGAATTCAGGGATTTTATGCTAAACAAAATTTCAATCAAATGTTAGATTTTTTTCGGTGGCATTTTGTATCGGAAATGGAAGGTGATGCGATGATTCAACTACCGTTCAGTAGAATACTTAGGGAAAATATTTTTTGTTGTTTAAACTAATGTTAATATTTTAGGAGCTTATTATTCACAAACACGAGATTAAGGTTCAATTAATTATCTACAAAAAATTTGCTAATGAAAGAGAAAAGAATTTTTCTTTTGTGCCTTCTATGTTTAATTGCAGGCACGAATCTGGTCTTTGCACAAACCAGACTAATAAAAGGTAAAGTACGTGATGACAAAGGAATTCCTATCCCCGGGGCCACCGTTTTACAAAAAGGCACCCAATTAGGTACGTCCACATCAGAGGAAGGAGCTTTTGCCTTAAATGTTTCAGGATCCGGGAATATTTCTCTGGACATTTCTGCTATTGGCTTCCTTTCCAAAACAGTTACAACCGATGGCCAAGCCGAGATTGACATTATGCTTGAAAATGATCTGCAAAGTATTGATGAAGTGGTACTAATTGGTTATCAGAAAGTAACCAGAAAAAAAGCTACTGCCTCTATTGCAAGTATTAATGGAAAGGAGTTGGAAAACATGCCCATGTCCAGTTTCGATCAGTTGATGCAGGGCCGCCTTTCGGGTGTGAATGTTCAAAACTTTAGCGGTGACCCAGGTGCCAGAGCTGCCGTGAGCGTGCGTGGTAGTACCTTGATCAGTTCCAGTTGGGATGAAAACAATGTGGTAAGTTCCCCGCTTTATGTAGTTGATGGTGTACCACAATCTAATGAGGAATATGTGGCACCAGGTTCAGGTACAGGCATGAACTATCTGGCAGGCATTAATCCAAATGATATTGAATCCATTGATGTATTGAAAGATGCCTCTGCCTCTGCTATCTATGGTTCCAGAGCCGCGAATGGAGTATATTGATAACCACTAAAAAAGGTAAGAGCGGGATCCCTAGGGTTACCTTCTCAACCTACGTAGGGGTTACCGAGAAACCAAAACTTCGTGAAGTGACATTGGGTACCACAGAAAGAAGACAAAAGTTAAAGATTCTTCAAACTCAGCTTACTGAACCGCAACAACAGCAATTACCCTATTTTCTTACGGACAGTTTGAATCCGGCATTTAACGGGCACACAGATTGGCAGGACTTGTTCTATCAATCAGGATTGATAAAAAGTGCAGACCTAGGAATTACCGGAGGTGGAGATGGAGGTTCTACCTATCGCTTTAGCTCTGGATACTATGATGAAGATGGAATTGTTAAGGCAACTGGCTTTACAAGATACTCAACTAGGCTGAACGTGATTTCAAGAGCTCTAAAAGGAAAACTTGAAATTAATCCCATCATCGCATTTACAAGGACAAGCAGAGATCGGGGAAATGGATCCAATAACTTTAGTTTGGGTGCCGGTAATATGCCATCTTCTCTTTACAATTTAAGTGATGCGGCAAGGGATGATTTATTATCAACCTATGATAAGAGTTTGGATAAAAACCTTGCTAATGTTTTTAATTTTAACCTCAATCTTGGTTACTCCTTTAATGAACATCTGAAATTCAGCTCCCTGAGTTCATACAAATACAATACCTCCAGACGAAATTATAACAGAACCAATGATATGATGGGGGGCGTTGGAAATTACTCTTACACATATAGTGATCAAGGCGAAGATTATCTGACATCAAATTATTTTTCCTATACAAACGAATGGAATAAGCACAGCTTCAGCGGTGTGGTTGGTCAGGATATACAGTTTAATGTTTATGAAAATACTAGCGCAGAAGGCCGCAATGGGGTAGCCGATAATATTCAGGTCATTCAGGGTTTCCTTCAGAAAAATATTAGAGCAAGTTCCGACTACCAGGCCTATGGTTTACTATCTTATTATGCAAGGATGTCCTACGATTATGATAGTCGGTACATTTTTTCCTTTGCAGGAAGATGGGATGGTTCCTCCAGATTTGGAAAAGGTAGTAAATGGGGCTTTTTCCCTTCAGCATCGATGGCATGGTTATTGTCTGAGGAGAAATTTTTTAAGGAAAATCTTTCAGTATTTAATTTGTTGAAATTAAGGGGATCGTTGGGTACATCTGGAAGCAATAATATTCCAAACTATTTGCAGTACAATTTGTATAATGTGAATGCCGGAATATTTGATGGTAATACTGGAGCTACCTCCTACAATGGAACCCCGGCAATCACTCCAAACTTTTACAATGGAGCGGCTCAAAAGAATATTTCTTGGGAGAAATCAAAACAATGGAATGTAGGGATCGATTTTGAATTAGTAAAAGGTAGATTCTCCGGATCTATTGATGCCTATAATAAAGAAAGCTCACTTCAATTGTTTTCTGTAAATCTGCCAGTTACAACAGGTTATACTCAAGCATTGACAAATGCAATTGGCGTGAGAAATGCAGGTGCAGAACTGGTACTTGCCGCTAACATACTTCCTAGAGAGAATGCCTTTCAATGGTTTTCACGTTTGAACTTTAGTTATAACAAAAACACCATCATGAACCTTCCTAATGGTAATCGTGATCTGGTACTAAGCGGAGACCGTTTTGATAAATCGCATATTCTTTCAGTAGGTAGTCCTATCAATTCTTTCTACCTATATAAAACACTTGGTGTTTTTGCTACAGAGGATGATATTCCGGTTAATCCTTTTACGGGTGCAAAGTATCGCAACTCTAATGGTACTTATACTGCCGGTTCTTTTTATTTCCAGGATTTGGATGGGGATAACTTCGTTGATATTTTCAATAGTGGGATTAACCCGGACAAAATACCTATGGGTGATCCTAATCCACATATCACTGGAGGTTGGACCAACAACTTCACTTGGAAAAATTTTACTGCCAGTTTATTCTTTAACTATGTTTTCAAAAGAGACATTTTGAATCTTTACCTGGCAGACCAGTTCAGCAATTCTACCGATGGTAATGCATTAAACAATTTTGTGCAATACTCTACACCAGATCTGGATAAAATTGATATCTGGCGTGAGCCGGGTGATAATGCCACTTATGCAAAATATGATTTAGGTACCTATTTGTACTATTACACATCAGCACAGTCATTTTTTCTTACAAAGGGCGATTTTGTGCGGCTTAAGAATCTAACTCTGGGGTATAATCTTCCGGCTCCTATTTTGAAAAAATGGAGTATTGGTGGGTTGAAATTCTGGGCTACTTTAGATAATGTTACAAAATGGCAGGCTTCAAAATTGTTGCCTGATGCAGAAAACGTAAACTCTTATGGTGAATATGCAGGAAATGGTTATCCCATTCCACGTAAATTCACGTTTGGCTTGCAACTTCAGTTTTAATACTATCTAAATTCTTTAAGCAACTATTTACAACCAAAAATTTGAACAATGAAATACTATAATAAATACCGTTTCTTGTTACTAATAATTCCATTTGCATGGTTGGCTGGTGCCACATCATGTAAAAAGATTTTGGAACAGGAACCCAGAAACTCTACCTACGATGAAGTGTTTTGGAAAACCTCCAGAGACTTGGCATCTATATTGTCGGGCAACTATTCACTACTGCGAGCTTCCTTTGCTGCTACTGCGGCCTTCGATGCAAATGCTTTCAGATATTATATGTACGGTGACGTACAAACTACTGGAACCTCCTACGTAACCATGAACTATACTGGAGATGGTCTTGAAGGAATTCAGGGTGGAGACTTCACTTTTCAGTACAATATTCAAACCCTAGGAGACTGGACTAATTTTTATAAGACTATCGCACTGAGCAATATCATTATCAAAAGAACGCCAACCGTGGCTGATGCTGAATTGGAAAAAGACATAGCCGATGTGGCGGGCTTCAAAAACAGTATCATCGGTCAAGCACTTTTTATTAGAGCGCTCAGTTATTTTGAACTGGTAAAAGTGTATGGCGATGTGCCATTGGTTACAGAAGCCTATGAAGATGTAATAAGTGCACCACATTTGCCAAGAACAGATAAGCTGATCGTGATGAAACAAATAGAAGACGACTGTCATGAAGCTATGAAAATGTTGGGCTGGGGATATGAAACTGCTTCACAAAGAGGGGTGACTGCCAATCGTGGATCGGTATATGCTTTGTTGGCTCATTTATATTTGTGGCGGGCTACCATGAGTAACGTGAAAACGGATGCACCCATTATGAGTGATGTGAACAGTGCGGATTCAACACTACGAACATTGATCAACAATGGTGGTTATATGTTAGCAGATACAGCCAAATATGGCGAGCAGTTTATCAATCCTTCTACAGAAAGTATTTTTGAGATAGCCATGAGCGAAAATAATATGGAAGGAGCGTACAATCATATTGGTCTTGGTTTTCTTACGGGGGACTACATCCAGGGCAATGGATATACCCCAAGGTTCTGGGTGCCTGAGAACTACATCAATACGCATTATCAAACTCCAAAAACTGGATATGGCGAAGGATGGGTATATCGTGCATCTACCGATTGGCAATGGTTAGAATTGAAAGTGGTGGGAACCAATTATTACATCACTGAGAATGGTGTGGAAATAGATGTGACCGCTGGTGTGGACGGAGGGAATGCAGGAGGTTATGCTTATGTATATTATGCAGACATTGACGACTATAAATCAGAATTAGTAGGCGGTTTCGGACCTGATGAAGGAGAGGTGAGATACAGAAATAATTTTACAAAATCTGGGACCCAGGGCTATACGCTGATTAAATATCGGAATGTGATTTATAGAAATCCTGGTAATAAAACCAGCCCCTATATAAGTAATAATCTTCCAATTTTCAGACTAAGTGATATGAAGTTATTGCAAGCAGAAGTGGCAATCTATAAAGGAGAACTTTCCACTGCAATTAATATTATTAACGGCTTCCGCGATCGAAACAACGCCAATCTTGCAAACAGGATAAAAGCAAATGCCAATAAAGAAACCGTTCTATATGAGTATATGCTTGAGAGAGGTAAGGAATTGTATATGGAAGGGCAGGTGTATTTTGATCTGATGCGCACAAGAACTTATGGCGAGTTTATTAGCTGGATGTCTGTATCAAGATTCCAGGGAGAAGGGTTCTATTGGCCAATTTATCCATTGTTGTTTAACGATAATAAATTCCTGACCCAAACCACTTACTGGCGGGGAAAAATATAGAAAAACAAATGGATTGATATCCTAATAATAAATTCAGAATTTTGTGATGTAAATTGTTTTTTTATGATTAACAACTCGAAATTTGGATCAAAAAAAATTAAAAAGTAAACGAATGAAAAATAAATTTTTACTTCTTATTGTATCGGCGGTTGTTCTATTTACCAGCTCCTGCAAAAAAAGCTATACAGTAGATGGAGGTACATCTTCTGCTAAAGTAAATATGACTACGTATGATTATCTAAAATCGAAGCCTGCCTTTTCGGATCTGGTTCAACTTATTGACAGAAAGGGTTTGAAGGATGCCATCAATGGCGAAACTACTTTTTTTGCTACCACCAATTATGGTGTAAGAGACTATCTCAAAGCAATGAAGAACATCAGAGCCATTGAGTTAAATAATGAGAACATAACCTATACTTTGGATAGTATTCCAGCATGGCGACTGGACTCATTAAAAACCTATATTTTCCCGGGAAAACTAGGTCGGGAGGTTCTAAAACAAAAAGGGGATTACTATACTTCTAACTTTGGCACTATGGCGAATGTAAAGTATAAACTTAGTTTATCCAGAACCTATGACTATGGCTACGTGGGGCCAGTGGACTTTGTGAGGTTTACAAAGGTTGTAGGCACAGATGACGCTGATGAAATCAATATCGATGATATACCCATACCGCTAAGAGATAAAAGTGTACGAGTACAGTCTTCTGGTATCATTACCAACAATGGTGTAGTACATGTACTAGATGGCTTTCATCGGTTGTTTTTCAATGAAAATAGTGCCAATTAGGAATCCCATGTCTTTTAATCTTTAGATGTAATAAATTTAATAAACATGAAAAGTCGCGTAAGAAAAAATGCTTAGTTATGTACTACATGAAAAAGGTTTTCCTTCTGCGATCTTCCATGTGACAAAAAAACAATAAAAAATTATACAAATGAGAAAGTTCATAATACCTGCTTTGGTTTTGCTGGCAATAGGTTGGTGGTCCTGCAAAAAAATTCAACAGGGCTTTCTAAGCGAAACACTTAGGTACACTTCGCCAGACCTATATGCACAGCGAGGATTGGCTCTAGTGCAATCAGCCAAGATTTATGCAGATGGGTCAACACCTCCCATTACTTTTGAAATGCTAAATCTTAGAGACAGTTCCGGAAAGCCATTGTCCGATGCTTTTAAAACAAAATATGATGTGACTGTGTTTAAGCCGGGGATGTCTTTTAATGCTCAAACCGATACCACCGTGGCACTATTAAATCAAAAGCGTGAAAAAATATCAGTGCTGCCGATGGACTTTAACACCTATAGTGGTCAGCTTTCTTTCAACAAAGCAGCACTTAATATTCCACTTGGATTATATGTATTTGATGTAAAAGCCAACAATAGTGCTGGGTCTAGACTTTATCCAAGTTTTGGTCGCATTCATGTGGTAGATCCCACACAGGATGATATGTTTCTTTTGGAAGATAACGTAAACAATGCACAGGATTTGTCTGGTACTTTTATTGCCAAGAAAAATCCAATCTTAAGATTTAGACGCGTATCAGCCGATGGTGCTCGTATTATTCTTAAAATATCTGACAAAAACGGAGTGGCTTTCAATCCGAAAAAAGGAGAAGTAATTGCCAGAGGCGACCGACCTACTTTCCTTAGCTATGCAAAGTTTAATCCGGTGGTGTTTACCGATACAGCATTGGTATGCGATTTTGAAGTAGCACCTTTTCCACTTGCAAGATATATTGCAGGAGGCACCGACTGGGGGCATTTAATTTACTACCGGGTTCCAAACAGCAACATTATTTTTGATGGTTCTGGTGTGGGACTTCTATCGGCAAATCTAAGGTTTGCTTTCAGCATTAAAATGGAAGGTACCTTTATTGTGGAGTATCAATTGCCCGATGCCACCCGCGTAGCCGCTCCTTAGTATAGAGAAGATTTTATAATAAAAAAGAGTGGCCTTTTTGCGCCACTTTTTTTATTTAGATTCCTAACCTTATTGTCCTTGTCACATACCTCCAAAACTAGATTGATAGAACCTTTCGTTTGCCATCAAGGTCAAAAGCAATCGATATCAAATCGGCCCTCAATATTCCATATCTTTCAATTTCTCTCAAATTCGAAAATCAACTCAGTGCCAGCTCTTTCCGGAATACTGTTGGTACAAGGTTCCAGTCGTACAATAGAAAAGTGGGTGTCAAACAAAGTTTCATATTCCAAAATGTTTCCGCCAAAAGGAGGACCCGGATTTTCAAATTGCACACCAAATAGTACTCCTGCTACTTTGCCATCTGCCTTTAATAATGAAGCCATTTGGGCTACATATTCCCTACGACGATCCAGCACCTGAGCGCAAAAAAATGTTTGCTCCACAATCAAATCGTAGGTGCCCTGGTGTGAAAAAAAATCTTCGCAAAAAATTTTTATTTCTGTCCGATGCTTAAAACGCTGCTTCAACTTTTCCACAGCCTCCTGGGCAATATCCACCAGTGTAATATCAGTGAAACCATTGCTCACCATCCAGGCTGCTTCGTAAGCATTTCCACATCCCGGAATCAGGATAGCTGCCTCTTTGTTTTTGTAACCACTTAAGTAGGCAGTGATAGGAGGGGAAGCATAACCCATATCCCATCCCGTTTGGCCAGTTTTCCAACGTTGGTTCCAATACCTGGCATCCAGTTCATTTTCAAAAAGTGAATTCATAAAACGTATTTAAGGTAATCGACAGTAGAATATATATCATCTCAATTGCGACGCTCCGTTCAACTGAGTTGCAAATGGCATCAGGTACTAGTACTTGAAAAATATTTCTGTGGCACCATATCCATATCTAGGGTGAAACTGATTGATAAAATAACTCACTTCTTTTTTAAGTCTCAGTGCATCATGAATTTCGTCACGCAGTTTTCCAGTACCCACGCCGTGTATAATTATCAGAGAAGGCTGTACATGCGAAACTGCCAGGTCATAATATTTCTCAAAGGTCTTAAGTTGCAACGTAAGTATTTCAAAATTACTCATGCGGGAACCATTATCTGTCAGCTTTTCCACATGTAAATCCACTACACTGCGCGCTGGTTCCAAATGTTTTCGGGTGTCTTTGGCGTTGTAAATCTTAAATCCCTTGTTGGCCAACTTCTCCAAAGGCAATTTAGGCTCCTCCGGTGCCTTATCCGGATATTTATCAAACAACTGGTAAGCGAAGGATGGTTCATTCTTTTGTTTCAGGTCCTCTATTCTTTTGAAAACCTGTTTGGGTTTTAATTTAATACCACTTTCAAAATGGGTCGCTTTTTGCTTTTCGGGTATAGGAAGTGTAAAATCAAAATCAAAAGAAGGGCTATCGTTCATGTCTTCAAATGCCACATCATGAATATAAAAATTTTCAAAAGGCTGCACTGTATTTTTCAAATCAAATTCTGTTTCACCATAGTAAGAAAGTTTATATACAAAATCATATCCGAAGGACGTGTTATTCAGCAGGTAAAGTTTTAGTTTTTCTGCATACTCATCGCCAAACTCGTCCACCTCCATCACCGGAAGAAAGCTTAACCAAACCCCATTCTCCTCTCTGTTTTCTTTGATAGGCTTTTCTTTTTTTATATCGTCAATATATTTTTTTGCTGGTGCGGTTGACGGCTTTTTCTTTTGTGTGAACTGTTTATAATAAGGAAAATCCAGCTGATCTAGGTAGGCCGGGAATTTCACACCCCGCACTTCCACCATCGCCATTTGTTTATTGATGAAATCAATAATGATGCCTTCTTCATCCGAATGTAGTACTAAAACTTTATCCCCAATCTGAAACTTCATCCGGCAAAAATAAAGGCTTCAAAGCATAACGAGAATAAAATGCCCATGAAGTATCGAGACAGTAGAGAAATAAAAAATTTCAAAAGCATAAAAGTACTTAAATACTTTTATTGAAAAATTATCACTACTTTTGTATCGTTAATTATCACATAAAACGCAGAAATATGCAAACAGCAAATGAAACAGTAATCAATGTTCAAGAACTTGAACCAAGGTTAAGACATCAGACTATTTTTGAGACTTTTGATACACTTCAGGAAGGGGAAAGCCTTATCATTCATAATAATCACGACCCATTGCCGGTTTATTACCAGTTGATGGATATGCGTGGAAATGTGTTTAGTTGGGAGTATTTGCAAAAAGGCCCGGAATGGTGGGACATTCGTGTGACAAGAATTGTGCCTGCTCACTTGTCAGAAGGTGGTGCTTTGGTTTTGAATGTGCCGGCCATAGAGCCTAAACATAAACATGCTACCATTTTTCATGTTTTCGAAAACATGGCTCCTGGTGAGTTTTTTATTATCCATAACGACCATGATCCCAAACCATTGTACTACCAATTGCTAGATCAGCATGGCGAAACTTTTACCTGGGAATATATGGAGCAAGGACCACAGTGGTGGGATATCCGCGTAACCATCAACGCAGCATCTGCCCATGTTTTTGGTGAAAATGAAACAGTAATCGATGTGCCTTCGATAGAACCAAAATTGAAGCATCAAACCATTTTCCACACATTTGGAAATTTAAATGCAGGCGAATCTTTTATCATACATAACAACCATGACCCGAAACCTGTTTACTATCAATTGTTAGATATGCACGGAGATGTGTTCACTTGGGAGTATTTGCAACAGGGACCACAATGGTGGGATATTCGTGTGACCAGAAAAGTGGCTGCTGAACAGGCTCAGTCAGAACTGCCCACCTTTGATATTCCAGGTGCAAATGGCAAAGAAATCATTATCAATATTCCCTCTCTGGAACCAAGATTGAAGCATCCAACTATCTTCAAAACATTTGATACCTTGCAAACCGGCGAAAGTCTTATTATTCATAACGACCACGATCCCAAGCCAGTGTACTATCAACTGTTGGGTGAGCGTGGTGATGTATTTACCTGGGAATATTTGCAACAAGGACCACAGTGGTGGGATATTCGTGTGACCAGAAAAGGAGTAGATGATAAGGAAACCATTGGCCAGATAGCAGCAAAAGATTTGCGCAAAGCAGAAGTTTTCAAAAAGTATGGTATTGATTTTTGCTGTGGTGGTAAAAAAACAGTTCGTGAAGCCTGTGCAGAAAAAGGTATTGATGCCACTAAAGTAGAGCAGGAGTTACAGCAACCAGTTCAGGGAGGTGTAACTTCGGGAAGTTTGAACTACGATGAGTGGAATCTGGATTTTTTGGCTGATTATATTGTAAATACACATCACCAATATGTGCGTAAATATTTGCCAGAAATCAAAGCGTATGCTGCCAAAGTGGCTCAGGTACATGGAGACAGTCATCCCGAACTTTTGAAGATAAATGAACTAGTAGTGAAAGTGGACAAAGAAATGTTTGAGCACATGGCCGATGAAGAAGGTAAATTGTTCCCCACTATTAAGGAAATAGTAAAGACAAAAAATAACAATGCTGTCTATTCCAAAGTAGAAGGACAAAGTTTTAGTGAAATGGTAACAGCCACCGAAGGAGAGCATGATAGTGTGGGCGATGCAGTGAAGGAGATTCGTGAACTGAGTGCAGACTTTACCATTCCGGAAGATGCTTGTACCAGCTATAAACTACTATTCAAGATGCTGGAAGAATTCGAAAATGATTTGTTTATTCATATTCATTTAGAAAACAATATTCTGTTTCCCAAAGCAGAAGAAATAGAAAAAGCTATTTTGTAATTCAAAATTAGTACATGATTGTTCATATTGCCAGGAACACACTTTTTGATTCAACTACAGTGTGTTCTGGGCAATAAACTTTAGAAAAAATTACCAAACATCCTCTTCATGTTCATTAATGCTCAGACAAAAATTGCGGCTTTGCTAAAACAGCATCCTGATGCGTTGGAAACCATTGTTTCCATTGCACCCGATTTCAAAAAATTGCGCAACCCCATTCTTCGAAGAATAATGGCGGGCAGAACCAGCATTGCCATGGCATCTAAAGTTGGAGGCTGCAAACCGGAAGACTTCTTCAAAGCATTGGCACCACTGGGTTTTCAGGTGGATGCTAATCCAACAATGGCAATAGAAGAGGCAATAGAAGATCAGCCCATGCCAGAATATCTGAGGAGCATAAGTCAGGATAGTATTGTGCCATTTGATGTTCGACAATTGCTGGCATCTGGAAATGATCCACTAAAAGAAATACAGCAAAAAGTAAAAGCGTTAAATCCCGGTGAAGTACTTTTAATTATCAATAATTTTGAACCGGTACCGCTGATAAAGCTGTTAGAAAAACAAGGCTTTCTGTCCTATGTGAAACACGTGAGTGAGGATACCATTGAAACCTGGTTCTATAAAACGCAGGATTCAGCACAGAAAGATGAACCTGCGAATGCAGAACCGGAATTGTCCGGATCTGGAGACTGGGATCAGATACTAAGGAAGTACGAAAATAATTTGCAAGAAATAGATGTACGCCATCTGGAAATGCCCATGCCGATGATAACTATATTGGAAGCTTTGGAGGAGCTGCCAGAGGAAATGGCTTTATATGTGCATCACAAAAGAATACCTGTATTTTTACTCACCGAACTTAAGGACAGAAATTTTGAATACCGTATTAAGGAAATTCAGGCTGGCGAAGTGTATTTATTGATATTTAAAAATATTTAGCAATTTATGGTTGGACCAGGCACAACAGGCGGGCTACAGCAGACTACAGATTACCGGGTGGTCTTGCCATTTTACCTCTTTGCTACTTTTTCTTTTTTAATAGCTACTTTGTTGTTATTCATCCATACAGACATTGTATCTTCTCATTATTTCAATCCACATACCTTGGCCATTACCCATGTCATGGCATTGGGATGGGGAACAATGATCATACTAGGCGCATCGCACCAACTAGTGCCCGTGTTGGTAGAAGGCAAGCTGGATAGTTATCTACTAGCCTGGCTCACTTTTATTTTCACAGCAATTGGGATCCCTATTTTAATTGTTGGTTTTTATATATTTCATACCGGTTGGGTTTTGAAAACAGGAGGGTTGTTAGTAAATATTGGAGTACTATTGTATCTGATCAATATTCTTCGAAGTTCTTTCAACACAAAGAGTCGCAATGTGCATGCATGGTTTATCATTACCGCTTCTTTATGGTTATTCACCACCACTTTTTTTGGCCTTTTGCTGGTTTTTAATTTTACGGATAATATTTTCCCAAAAGATTCGCTATCCTATCTATCCATTCATGCCCATCTGGGTATTGTGGGTTGGTTTTTGCTTTTAGTTATTGGAGTGGGTTCTAGATTGATTCCCATGTTTTTGATTTCAAAATATACGAATGACAAAGTGCTTTGGTGGATTTTTGCTTTGATCAATGCCAGCTTAATCAGTTTTATTGTTTTTAAGGTGTGGGATTTACCTGAGGAAAGTTTTTATATTTCGGCGGCTTTATCATTAGCAGCGATTGTGTTGTTTGGCATTCATTGTAAAAAAGCGTATAAGGTCAGGATAAGAAAAAGTGTGGATGAACAAATGAAAACCTCTTTATTGTCAGTTGTTCAAATGCTATTTCCTTTTTTGGCACTCATTATTACATTGGCCTATTTACCATCAGACAAATATCCGGGTATAGCTTTGTTGTATGGGTTTTGTATTTTTTTTGGATGGATTACTGCCATTATTCTGGGAATGACATTTAAAACCCTACCTTTTATAGTTTGGAACAAAGTATATCATACAAAAGCACATGCAGGTAAAACGCCTGCACCCAAAGAATTATTTAGCGAAAAAATTTATAACCTCATGCTGATAGCCTATATAGCAGGTTTTGCTATTTTTATTGCAGGCATATTATTGAAATATCAGCTTTTGTTGAAAATAGGAGCAGGGGCATTGTTGACTGCTGCAATATTATATCTGTTTAACACCGGTAAAACTTTATTACATCAACCGAATAAATTATGAGTGTAAACGTAACCACAAACGATCAGGAAAAATGCGAAGCCGCATTGAAAGAACTTTATGATGTGTTTGATCCGGAAATCGGGTTGAATGTGGTGGACTTGGGATTGATATATCAAATAGATTTTGATAAAGACGAGAAGGAATTGTATGCCACCATGACGTTGACCACCCAGTTTTGCCCAATGGGCGAAAGTATCACCAGCGATGTAACACAATCTCTGGCCAGAGCTTATCCAGAATGGCGAATTAATGTGGATCTCACTTTTGATCCACCCTGGGAGTATTCGAAAATATCACCTGAAGGAAATGCCTTTTTAGGCCGTTAATATTATGCTGAGTCAAACCTGTAAAATTGCAATTAAAGCAGTTATTTATCTGTCGGGCAAGAGCGATAACAATGAAAAAGCAAGTATAAAAGAGATTGCTGAGCAAATAAATGCCAGCGAACATACGGTGGGCAAAACCTTGCAACAGTTGGTAAAACACAAAATCATCAATAGCCTGAAAGGGCCTTATGGAGGATTTTTTCTTAGTGATATTCAGCAGGAACAACCAATTTCTAATATTGTGGAAACTATAGAAGGGGTGAGTATATTTAGAGAATGTGGATTGGGTCTGAACAAATGCTCTGAAGCCCACCCTTGTCCCATTCATAATGAATACAAAATAGCAAGACAACTGATTGAGAAGATTTTCCGTGAAAAAATGATAAAAGATCTCTGTGACCCGGTTACCAATGGTCTGGCCTTTTTGATGGATTAGTAAAAGAGACAGATTTAAGAATTTTTGTCTTCTAGATTGAACAAACTATCTACAAATTCATGCTTATCAAATACTAGCAGGTCATCCGCTTTTTCGCCTACGCCAATAAACTTTACCGGTATCTTGAACTGATCTGCTATCGCCAGCACCACACCGCCTTTAGCGGTTCCATCTAATTTGGTGATGGCCATTGCAGATACATCGGTGGTGGCTGTAAAATGTTTAGCTTGTTCTACGGCATTTTGTCCGGTGGAACCATCGAGTACCAGTAGGACTTCGTGCGGAGCATCAGGACTAAATTTCTGAAGCACTCTTTTTATCTTGTTCAATTCGTCCATCAGGTGTGCCTTATTGTGGAGCCTACCGGCTGTATCAATCAGCACCACATCGCTGTTTCGGCTCATGGCACTTTGTGCTGTATCAAAGGCCACCGCAGCAGGATCGCTGCCCATGGGTTGTTTTACTATCGGAACACCTACCCGTTCACTCCAGATGGTGAGTTGATCTACCGCTGCCGCTCTAAAAGTATCTGCTGCACCTAACAAAACATTCTTCCCTGCCTTTCTAAAGTTGTGTGCAAGCTTGCCAATGGTGGTGGTTTTTCCCACACCATTCACGCCTACTACCAGAATGATATATGGTTTGTAAGGCATTTCACTATCGAAGGTATAGCTTTGCGAATCGGGGGCATCTACCAATATGTTTTCTATTTCTTCCTGCAGCATTCTATTCAGTTCCGCAGTGCTCAGGTATTTATCCTTCGCTACTCTTTCTTCTATTTTGCTGATGATTCTAATAGTGGTTTCTACTCCAACATCTGCACTCACCAGCGCTTCTTCCAGATTGTCCAGTACTTCTTCATCCACGGTACTTTTTCCGGCAATAGCTTTAGTGATCTTGCTTAGGAAACCTTCTTTGGTTTTTTGTAAACCCTGATCTAAAGACTCTTTTTCTTTTTTGCCAAATAATTTTTTCAGAAAACTCATAATTCATCTACATTTTTTGCGAACGGCCAATCAGATAATACAATATGACACCAACCAATGGTATCAGTATGACCACAGAAGTCCATACCAATTTATTATTAGGTTCCTTAAAGCTACTTTTTAAGACATCTCTTAATGTTACTATCCATACTATAATTAATATTAGGGTAAGAACAGTCCATACAAAATATGCTGTATCGGGGTTTAAGAGTCCCATGTCATAAAATTTAATAAAACAACAAAAGCCATCCGAATGTACGAATAGCTTTGCTAAAATAGTATTTAATAGTCAAGATTACTTTTGAGCTAAGAAATCTTTTACTTTTTCTTTATGTACAATTTGCTCTTTAAAAGTATAAGCACCAGTTTTAGGGCTGCGTACTGCACGGATCACTTTGGTCCAGTTCTTACTTTCTGCCGCTGCTTTGGCATCTTTTACTTTTGAGTTCTTAGAAGCTGCTTTTGCCATCTTTTTTCAGTTGAAAAGTTAATATGTTGATTTGTTGAATAGGTTTGTAATTGTTAAACTGTATAACCAGTCAACCTTTCAACGGTTTACTTAATTTCTTTATGAACCGTTACTTTCTTCAGAATAGGATTGAATTTTTTCAATTCCATTCTTTCAGGATTGTTCTTTTTGTTTTTTACAGTAATATAACGGCTTGTACCAGGCTTACCGCTGGTTTTGTGCTCTGTGCACTCCAATATTACCTGAACTCTGTTGCCTTTTGATTTCTTTGCCATGGTATAATGCTTTTAAAAAAATTAGATCTTTTCGCCCTTCGCACGCAGTTCTTTCACTACAGAGTAGAGGCCATTTTTATTAATTGTACGGATTGCGTCGGTAGATAACTTTAATGTGATCCATTTATCTTCCTCTACAAGGTAAAATCTTTTCTTTTGTAAATTGGGTAAAAATCTGCGTTTTGTCTTTACGTTTGAGTGCGATACTCTATTTCCTCCGATCGGCGTTTTACCTGTAACCTGACATACTCTTGCCATAATAAAAAATTTTGGATTGCGAAGGTAAGGGAAAAGTTGGGTAATCAGTCTTAATTATTAATTTTTTTCTTTGATTATTTTTCAACAACAAATTCCCGCTAATTTTTCTTTTTTTTAGTAGGTGTAATAATAATAAACTCTTGTTATTTCAATTGCACATTCAGGTATACCGAATGGCGACCATTAGTATCATTGAAAGGTTTAAAGAAACTGTCTCCAATAAAGAATTCCAACTTTTTAGGATCTCCTTTTATTGATTTGCCCAAATCTTCTGCATCAAGCGTTATCCTTCGCCAATCGCTTCTGGGTGCAGCTTCCTGTGCAGCCAACAAAACAGGGCCATAAAACAAACTGGCAATATTGGGCTGATCCATTACCGGATCCAGATGAAATTGAAAGGGCATTCTCAGTTCAAGCTCATCACCATTTTTCCAGTGCCGGCTAATTTTCAAATAACTACCAGGCTTTGCTGCCAGGTTTTGATTTTTGCCATTGATGGTTACTGTGAAGCCTTTGGTAGCCCAGCCTGGTACACGCATATAAATATCAAATTGCCCATTGCCCCTGATAGTAAAGTGGGTGTGATCTTCTTTGGGAAAATTGGTGGTTTGTTCTATTTTGATGTTTCTTTCTGTCCAATCCAGTGTGGATGGGATATAAAGATTCACATAAAGAGATTTGTTATCACCTGATTTGAAATAGATAGAGTTTTGCAATTTTGTACTGCTTTCCAACGCGGTTCCGTTGCAACAGGTAAACCCGGTCATGTCAGGATTCCCAAACTGCTTGAAAGACCCCGGCCTAAGCGAAATATGATAAGTGTTGGCAGGTGAATGTTCAGCTACCGAAGCCAGAATATCATTGTATAAAGCTCGCTCATAATAGTCCATATATTGAGCTTGTTGGTCAAAAAGAAAAAGTTCTCCTGTCAATTTTAGCATATTGTAAGTGGCGCAGGTTTCGTTTTGCCCACCAGAGGAGAATCCATTTTCATACAAGGTGGCAGGCTGACTGATAAAACATTCCGCATTTGTCGGATTTCTGGCTCCAGCCACACCACCAATACTGTAAGTATAATCGTTTACCACCTTATACCAGAAGTTGTCTGCTATCTGATAGTAATCCGGATTCTTTGTGGCTCGATAAGTTTCCAGACTTCCAACAATTTGTGGGATATGTTGATTAGCATGAAGTCCGCGGAAAATATCTACATTTTTTGCTAGTCCGTGTACATGTGTTTTATCACCAAAAAAGATCCTGATATTATCAAAAAGTTGTGCTGTTTTAAGATGTTCCTGTTTGTCTGTAATCCTGTACAGACGAGCCATTGCTTCGTTCATTCCGCCAAATTCACCGGCGATATAAGTGTTCCACATTGCGATGAGTGTGTCAGTGGGCAACAACTTTAATCGACCATACACCCAGTCGCCCATACCAGAGGCTATGGAAAGTGCTTTTTTATTTCCACTAAGCTCATAAATATCCATTAGCCCAGCTAATATTTTGTGCAACGTGTAATAGGGTGCCCAAATTTGGTTGTTCTGTCCGCCATACTTTGCGCCTTTCTCCAGCATAATAAACTGGTCGGGTGGATAAGCACTTATGAACCCTTTTCCCCAATTCCAATAATCGGTGCGTATGCCTTCATCGCTCAGGTCAGAATCATATTTCGTTTTATCAGGTCCAAAAGGAACTGCGGCCGGATCCGAGACATGAGCACCTCCATTGGTTTTTGGATTTCCGGACAACTGTGATAAATCGTACAGCGTATTCACCATGTATTCCATTTTTTTATAGAAATTATCATGAAGCAATTTGTTGTTTATAGTGCCTGAATAGGCTTGTGCTATCGCTGTTAGATAATGACCTGTGGCATGGCCTCTTAGCTTGGTATCTTTACTGTCCCAAACACCCAACGGTATTGCTCCTTCAGGCTGAGGTTGTCCATAAGCATGTCGGAACATGTATAGAAAGGAGTTTGGATCGGTTTGAGCTAGGGTGTTTATAAATTTATCCCGATTTTCTATAAACTTAGTTTTTTCACCCTGGTGGTTATTATTAAGACTTACCTGGTTTAAATGAAATGGTTCCAACTTTTGAACGGGTTTATGTTTTGTGGTGGAATTTTTAACCGTAACAATTGCCTTGGGCTGAAAACTAGTTCCTGCAATCCGACCAGTGATGGTGTAGGTTCCAGTTTGCAGCACACTACTATTATCCACAGGTTCTGGCCACAATACCCTTACTTTAGAAACTTTAATTTTTTTGCTATAAGTGGCAGGAATGAACGCTGGTAGTCTGGGCAAATTCCCAACCGTGGTTTCAATTTTTATAGAAGGAACTTCCACTAAATAGGCATTAAACAATTTTGTCTGGTCAGATGGAAATTGGGGGAGAATATCTGCCTGTTTTGAATCTGTATTTACAGATCCTTCATTTGGGCCTCTTAATGCATTTCGATAAATACCTGCTACCTGACTTGCTGTAAGAGAAACCCTGTAAAGTCTAAAATCATGCAACATCGCATTTAAGTTAGATGCTGAATTAGTAAATGATTTTCCGATAAATAAGGTCCTTTTCGCAGCTTGCGGACCAAATACTTCTGAAAGTTCAGAGGGAATGTCCTTAGTTTGATGAACAGGTTTACTGTTCACATAAGTAATAAGTGTCTTAGAATAAATATCTACAACAAAGGCCAGATGAATCCATTTATTTAGTTCTAAGGAATTTGTGGCAGCAATGTTCAGCTCTTTTTTCTTAGAGGAAATAATGGCTTGTAAACCTTGCTGGGGTTTTGTTCCTGCTGGAGCCACAAAGAAATGATTGGTTGAATCCAATCCAAAATCAAACATGATTTGACCTGGTTTTTCGGATCGTAGAAATATCCAAACGGAAATGCTTAAAGATTCTATATCTGATAAACAAGCTCCAGGCAATGATATGAAACTATTGTTTTGGCCTGTAAGTGACAATACTTTTCCAAATTGATTGTCATGAACAAATTGATCTACACCTGACTGAAAAGAGCCATGCAAATTGTTTCTTGACCAGTCCTTTGCGTTACCATCAAACAAATAGCGTGCAAGCATGTCAGTTTCGCCAACACCATCCAAAATCTGATCGCCATTTTGTCCCAATGAGGAGTAAGTGTTTTGTATCAGTACTATTGCAACCAATAGCACACGAACTAATAATTTT
This sequence comes from Niabella sp., assembly GCA_035434405.1. Classification (GTDB taxonomy): domain Bacteria; phylum Bacteroidota; class Bacteroidia; order Chitinophagales; family Chitinophagaceae; genus Niabella. The sequence continues at coordinate 21,018 of DAORWU010000011.1, forward strand.
TTCAGCTTCATATTTCAACAATTTTTGTTTAAGGTAACTCAATCGCTTTTCATCCAGAAATTGGATAGTAGAGATCACCAGCCATAAAATTATAGATTTATTTAATTGTTTTTTGTACAAATTAAAAATGTCGAGATTTTTTGTTTTAAGTGTCTGGTTTTAAAAGGATTTCGAAATCATTGTTTTTTCTGGTTGATACCTGTAGTTTGATTGGCTCATGTTTTTACAGTTAAAACATTTGCGCCAACACTGTTATCTTCGTATCGGTTACAAGTCAGGTTGTCGCCTTTTGTAATTGCAAGGGGAGGAAAGTCTGGACAGCATAGGGCAGCACACCGGTGAATAGCCGGGTATCTTTGAATCTAAGCGTAAGCTCAGTGAAAGGGTAATAGCCAGTGCCACAGAAAATAACCGCCTGCCAATGGTGGGTAAGGGTGAAAAAGTGGGGTAAGAGCCTACGGGTGTATTTAGTAATAAATATGTTGGGTAAACCTTGTGTGCTGAAATGCCATGTAAACCCCGATTTTTTGCCGGCCCGGCAAAATGCTTTGGCTATCGGGGAGGGTAGGCAGATTGATTCTTCGGGGTAACCTGAAGAACAGATAAATGACAACCCCCGATTTTTTCGGGAACAGAATCCGGCTTATTGGCTTGTAACTATTTTTTGTAAACTTGCGCATTCAAATACTAAATTCAACCAAAGTGAAGCTTAAATTTTTGTTTTCATGGATATTGATTTTTGCAAGTTGTGTACCAGCAAAAAAAACTTCTGTCTCAGATATCCAAGGTAGCATTCCTGTTTCATCTATCAAATTTTTAGATGAGTATGTATTACCCAATAACCTGATTTTTCAAAACACATGGGTGGGTGGACTTTCAGGTATAGACTATAATAAACAGGAAAAATGTTTTTATTTTATTTGTGATGAACGATCAGCAACAAGTGCTGCCAGGTTTTATAAAGCAGCCATAGATTTAGACAATTTTAAAATTGATTCAATTCGATTCTTATCGGTGCATGATTTGCGCAATGCAAAAAGTGATACTTTTCCATCAGAGAAAATAGATCCGCCACATGCAACCGATCCCGAATCTATTCGGTACAATTCTGCTACACAAAGTTTGGTGTGGTGCAGCGAAGGAGACAAGGCTATGCGACTTGGGAGGATGATTTACCAAAACCCTTGTATTTATGAAATGAGATTGAATGGCAATTTTTTGGATAGTTTTTATCTGCCACAAAATGTTCAGGTTTATAAAGAAAATATCGGAGTTAGAAATAATAGTGTTCTAGAAGGGCTAAGTTTTACCAATGACCATAAATTTCTATGGACAAGTATGGAAGGGCCTATTCATGAAGACGGGCCACTAGCCAGTCCTGTGTATGCAAATGCACCTGTTCGGTTTATTAAGTTTGATGCCACTACAAGGAAACCCGTAGCTCAATATGGATATTTGCTTGATGCGGTTGCGCATCCTCCTGCCAAGGAAAATGATTTTTTTGTAAATGGAGTATCAGAAATTTTAGGATTAGGAGGAGAACGGTTTTTAGTTTTGGAAAGATCTTTTACTAAAGGGATTGCTGGTTGTGTAATCAAAATCTTTTTGGCCGATTTTTCAAAAGCAACCAATGTCATGGAGGTTAAAAGTTTATATGAAAATTCCAACTATTCGCCTTCCTCTAAAAAGTTAATCCTTAAACTAAATGACACAAATAGATACATTGATAATGTAGAAGGGGTGTCTTTTGGTCCAGTTCTTCCCAATGGTCATCAGTCCCTTATTTTGATTTCCGATAATAATTTCAACTTTTCTCAAAAGTCTCAGATTTTTCTTTTTGAAATAATCCCATAACTGTGCCCATTTTTCTGCCTGAAAGCAATCGGGTGGTTTATACTATTTCACAAAAAATTTACACTAGCGCTTTTATCCTTTCTGTGCATTTTGCGTCATAACATCAGAACAAATTAAGATGATTGACAAATAAAAACAGGATGTATGAAAAATGGAAAACTGTTTGGTGTAATTGCCCTTGCAGTTACGATGCTCATTGGTTGTGGACCAGCAGCACATATAGAAAAGGCCAATAATATTAAACTGAACAAGTATCAAAGTTTTGCCTGGGCTCAAAATGAAAAGAAGGCTTCAAGAGCAAATCTTGCTGAGCAAAAAGTGAAAGATGCGGTGAGTATGGAATTGGAAAAAACGATGGGATGGCGTGAAGTGAAATCTAACCCAGACTTGATATTGAGTTATGATGTGCTTGTAGAAAAAGGCTCCAGAGTTCAATCGGACCCAATGTATAGCTGGGGCGGATTCCGATCTTTTTATAATCCATACAGAAGACGTTTTTACAACGTGTATTACCCTTCTCATTTCATCGGCTATGATAACTACAGGGTGCCAGTGAAGAACGGGACTATAGTGATTACTATGGTGGATACCAATACTGGAAATACGGTAGTGCAAGGCTGGGCAACCGATGAGATAGATAGCAGCAGAATCACAACCGCAGAAGTAAACAGGATCGTGAAAGCGATTTTTAAAAAATTGAATGATGAAGTTTAGGGTTAAATATTTGTTTGATTTGGTAGTGATGATTCAAATGCCCCCGTGTTGGGGGCTTTGTTTTGTTTGGGTGAGTAGAACATAAATTGATGGAAATGCTCAAGGCAGATTACTTAAAGGTAATGTAGGTAGATTGCTCTTTGCAAGAACCACACTGGTTCTCTGTGATTGTTTTTCCAGAATTTTTTCAAGATAAGGTTTTATGATATTGTTTATACTGTCAATGGAAATTGTAAGGGTGTCAGGATTGTTTACCAGATGGTTCCATGGTCTGGTTTTGCCAAATGGATATTTTCCAAATACGATAACGGGAGTGCCTTGTGCCTCGAGCTTATTTTCTTTTAGAATCCATTGGTCTGCCCAATGGTACAGATATTTGGCATCGGAGGCCCAAAGGCGCATACAGCTATGAGAAGCTGGATAACCAGGCAATGCATATTCATGAAACCCAACCCCCAGTCGGTTATGAACATTGAAGTTCCAGTTCAGTATCCAACTATTATTGATGGTGCTCCTTGTTTTTATTGCTTTCCAATTTGTGAAGAAAAGTCCTTCCGGGGTTTGTTTGCTTTTTCTACCCATATTGGTGGGGCCGGTAAGAATTAATTTTCCTTTTTCATAAGCGGCAAATATTTGTGCAGGGTAAGAAAAAAAAATGATCTTGGTTACGTCTCCTAATAGACCAATGCTATCCGGAAACGGCAAATAATCTTTCAAAGGTTTGGTGAAATCATTTGGAACCAAAATACTATCCATCCATTTCAAGTGTGTTTTGTCCACCCGGTTGATGGCCGCCAGAATGTCCAGATGTGCTGCACCTTCGAATGAATCCTTCTTAGATTGCCATTCTTTTTTCTTTACAAAATGATAATGGAAAGCAGGTTTATTTGTTTTGTATATCGAACTGGAATCTGGTTTAGTGACAATTTTATTGGAATCATTGTCTGATGCGGATATCTTTTTGTTGTCTTTCTTTCCAGTACATGAAAAAAATATAGGTAGGATTAGGATACAAAATAGAATTTGGTAGTTATTTCTGGTCATTTCCTATGCAATATCAATAAATATTTGATTAAATACAAAATTTTAAAATAACTTAAAGCACTTTTTTAAAATCCTATATATTCGTAATAAATAAAGATTTCATTATGAGTGGAAAATTAAGAATGGGCATGATTGGTGGGGGTAAGGATGCGTTTATTGGTGCAGTGCATCGCATTGCTTTAAATATGGATGGGTTGATCGAATTAAGTTGTGGCGCATTAAGTCATAATGCTACATTGGCAATAGAATCTGGCAATGAATTGTTTTTGGAACAAGACAGAATTTATACTAATTATGAGGAAATGATTACCAAAGAAAGTCAACTTCCGGAAGACAAGCGAATTCATTTTGTTACAATAGTTACTCCAAATTTTGTACACTTTGAACCAGCGATGATGGCACTAGAACATGGTTTTCATGTGGTAATAGAAAAGCCAATGACCTTTACACTGGAACAAGCAAAACTACTGAAGCAAAAAGTAGATGAAACCGGATTATTGCTTTGCCTCACGCATACATATTCCGGATATCCGATGGTTAGGCAGGCACGCAAGATGGTTGCAGATGGAGCCTTGGGATCCATCAGAAAAGTATTTGTAGAGTATCCTCAGGGCTGGTTGAGTAGGTTATCCGAAAAGGAGGGGAATGCACAGGCTGCCTGGAGAACAGATCCTGCAAAGAGTGGGAAGAGTGGCTCGATGGGCGATATTGGCACCCATGCCGCACATTTGGCGGAGTTCATAACCGGTCAGAAAATAGCACAACTTTGTGCCAGCCTCAATACCGTAGTGCCTGGCAGAATGCTAGATGATGACGGAGGCATTTTATTAAGATTTGACAAAGGGGCTACCGGCGTACTAATTGCTTCTCAGGTGGCAGCGGGAGAGGAGAACAATCTGCGCATCAGAATTTATGGTGAAAAAGGCGGTATGGAATGGTGCCAGCAGGAACCCAATACTTTGCTCCTAAAATGGCTGGATGAACCCATGCAGGTTTACCGGACAGGATCTGGCTATCTTTCCGATGAAGCCAAATACAACAGCCGTGTACCAGCTGGGCATCCCGAAGGATATTTGGAAGCATTTGCCAATCTGTATAGAAATTTTGCTTATGCCCTAAGTGCAAAATATAAAGGGGAATCACCAAACCCATTGATTGATTTTCCTTCAATAGATGATGGTGTCAGAGGAATGGCATTTATCGAAAATGTGGTGGCCTCATCCCAGAGTGATAAAAAATGGTGGGATTTTGTTCTGTAACACAAATGCATCAGCCTGAGAAATTTTATGTTGTTTATTTACCAAAAATTGAACGAAGCATTTTTTTGGTTTAATAATAAAGTGACAGCCTTTATTTAAGGAGACTTCCTGTTTGTAACAGCCAGCTCTTGCTATATAATGATACTGTTTTAGTGTTTATTTTATAAAAACTTTGATTGCTTCTACAAAAATTAATTTCTTATGAGTTTCGAAAATTTTCAAGTGCCCTATGTAATTGATAATAATTACAACAAGAAAGTAGCTTATTTCTCCATGGAGTTTGCCATTCATCAACCACTAAAAATATATAGCGGTGGATTAGGATTCCTCTCTGGTTCGCACATGCGCAGTGCTTACGAATTGAGCCAAAATTTGATTGGTATTGGTATTCTGTGGAAATACGGATATTATGACCAGGAACGAAATCAAGATCAGACATTGGAGGTGACCTGGAATGAAAAAAACTATAGCTTTTTAGAAGATACTGGCATTAAGTTTCAAATCAATATTCATGACCATCCAGTGTGGGTGAAAGTATGGTACCTGAATCCAGAAACCTTCAAAACAGCCCCACTGTTCTTATTGAGTACGGATTTGCCCGAAAATGATTATGTGTCCCAAACTATCTCTCATCGGTTGTATGATGCTAATGTGGCCACCAAAGTGGCTCAGTTTATCCTTCTGGGTGTGGGTGGAGCTAAACTAATAGACCAATTGAATTTTAATCCTGAATTATATCATCTCAATGAAGCACATGGTTTATCTGCCGCTTTTTATTTGTACAAAAAGTATAATAGAAATATTGAGGAAGTAAGAAGGAGGTTGGTGTTCACTACTCATACACCAGAGGAAGCAGGGAATGAAAAACACGATATTTATCTGTGCCAAAGAATGAGTTATTTCTGTGGCCTAAGTGTTGATGAAGTGAAGCACTTAACCCAAGACTTTGGAGATATGTTTAATCACTCTCTGGTAGCTCTTCGATTTGCAAGATTGGCCAATGGAGTTTCTCAATTGCATGGAGACGTTTCCAGGGCCATGTGGGGTAAGTATCCCAATATTTGTCCAATCATTTCAATCACCAATGCACAAAACTGGACCTATTGGGCAGATAAACAATTGTACAAATTCAAAGAAGCGGGGGATGACTTTGGATTTGATGATCGAAAGAAATGGTTGAAACGTCGTGCTTTTGAAATTGTGGCCAATCAAACCGGAAAACTCTTCAACGAAAATGTATTTACCATAGTTTGGGCAAGACGATTTGCCGGTTATAAAAGAGCTGGATTTATCACCACAGCCGAAAAGAAATTTTTCGAATTGATGAATAATCAGAAATATCCAATTCAGATTATCTGGGCTGGTAAGCCTTATCCTATGGATCATCCGGCGATTAGCGAGTTCAATGAACTGGTATATTTAAGTAAACAGTTCAGGAATATGGCGGTGATGGTGGGCTATGAACTCACGCTTTCAAAACGACTAAAGCAAGCCTCTGATTTGTGGTTGAACAATCCTCGTGTGCCCCGCGAAGCCTCTGGTACCAGTGGAATGACAGCGGCCATGAATGGATCTGTAAATTTTTCAACAGATGATGGATGGATTCCAGAATTTATGAATCATGGACATAATGGATTTGTAATTCCAAAGGCTGATTATGCCAACATGCATGTACACGAACAGGACGAGTATGATTTGGAAAAATTGTATGAAATTCTGACTCGCGAAATTTTACCATTGTACTACGAAAAGTATGAGACCTGGAGACAAATCACTAAGAATGGAATGGACGATGTGCGATTCCAATTCGACAGTAGCCGTATGGCGCATGAGTATTATGAAAAACTGTACAACGCTTAATTCATTATTACAAAAGAAGATGGTTGTATAAAGTATCGACATCAATCATCCAGACCTAATCAAAACAAAACGCAGGCCTTATGGACTGCGTTTTGTTTTGTATAATCGTAAAGGCCGTTTAGTAAGTGATGCGCCTTTGACAATCTTGATTTGTTTAAAATAAATATCTGACTATTGAGAAAGGGTAATAGGTTGTAAAAATAATCGTCAGTGCAATAATGAATTGCCAAAAACTAATAGCAAACAACTTTCCCATCATCACCTAATACTGTTCTTGTTCATTTGGAAAATCTGATCGTTTCACATCCTCCACATATTTTCCAACTGCTTCGGAAGCCTGCTCAAAAATATTTAAATACTGCCGTAGAAATTTGGGTTTAAATTCGGTATTGATGCCCAGCATATCATGCATCACCAACACCTGACCATCGCAATGGTTTCCGGCTCCAATACCAATGACAGGTATGTGAAGACTCTCAGTTACCTCCTTTGCCAGACCTGCAGGAATTTTCTCCAACACGATAGCAAAACAGCCAGCTTCCTGCAACAGCAAAGCATCCTTCTTCAATTTTTCTGCCTCCACTTCTTCCTTTGCACGCACGGCATAAGTGCCAAATTTATAAATGGATTGAGGTGTTAATCCCAAATGTCCCATCACGGGCACTCCCGCCGAAACTATTTTTTTAATAGACTTAATCACTTCCTCTCCACCTTCTAGCTTAATGGCATGTGCACCGGTTTCCTTCATGATTCGAATGGCAGAAGCAAGAGCTATTTCCGAATTGGACTGATAGGAGCCAAAAGGAAGATCCACCACCACCAGACATCTGTTCACAGCACGAATCACGGAACTGGCATGATAGATCATTTGATCCAGTGTGATGGGTAAAGTGGTTTCATGGCCGGCCATGACATTGGATGCCGAATCGCCCACCAATATCACATCTATCCCCGCACTGTCTATAATCTTGGCAAAGGAAAAATCGTAAGCAGTCAGCATAGCAATTTTTTCACCTGCTTCTTTCATCTTCACCAAAGTATTGGTCGTTACTCGTTTTACCTCTTTGTTTACTGACATTATTATGTTTAATTTTTAGTGCTTAATGTTTGTTTTTCTACCAATGCTTCATACATCGAATGTATCAGGCCATCTGCTAATCCTATTTTGGGTACTAATATTTCTTCTGTATTAGCCCATTTCAGCACATTGATATATATCAGTAATGCCGGTACAATCACATCTGCTCTGTCTTCACGCATATTGAATAAGCTCATTCTTTCTGTTAGACTAAGATTGCTTAATTCTTTATAATAATCCCGTAGCAAAGCTAATGTAAGTGGTTTCCCTTCTTTCTTTTTTGACAAGGAAAATATTTTGTTGATATTGCCTCCAGATCCAATGGCCATCACTTTCTTTATATCTTTTGTTTGTGTTCGAATCACATTTTTCATTTCTTCCCAATGTGCTTCTACTACTTTTTGTTTCAGGATTCTGATGGTGCCAATATCGAAAGATTGTTTATGTAAAAGTTTATTGTTTAGGTAAAAGGTAAGCTCTGTACTACCACCACCTACATCTGCGTAAATGTAAAGTACATCTTTTTCCAGCCCTTCAGCAATATGGGTTTCATAAATCAGCGAAGCTTCCAAATCACCTGAAATGATTTCAATTTCTACATTAGTGGTTTTTCTTATTCTTTCAATAATGGCTTTTGAGTTTTTTGCATCACGCATAGCGGAAGTGGCACAAGCTCTGAGATGTGTCACTTCGTAGGCATTCAACAAATGCTTATAGGCCTTAATGGTTTCCAGAAGACTGTTTTCTTTTTCTTTGGAAATTTCACCTGTTTCAAAAACGTCAAAACCCAGGCGCAACGGTACTCTTATGAGATTGGATTTGATAAATTCGGGTTTCCTCCCAGCGTTTAGAAACACATCAGTAATTAATAATCTCACTGCATTACTACCAATATCAATGGCTGCTAATTTCAAGGATTAATAGGTTTTATTAAGTAGATAATTGTAAATTTCTTCCTGCGATCGCACTAGTTTTTTATGATCCTTTTTTACATATTCATTGCTAAGTTCATTATTCAAAATTCTGGCCTTAATATTATCGGACAATTGAATTTTCAAAATATCAATCAGCTCGTTTTTCAATTCTTCATTCTTGACGGGACAGGTAGCTTCTACCCGATGTTCTATATTTCTAATCATCCAATCGGCGGAAGATATATAAACTTTTTCATTTCCCCGATTGTGAAAAATCCAAACTCGTGCATGTTCCAGGTACTCATCCACTATGCTAATAGCTTTGACCGCATGTTTGAATTTCTTGTTCTCTGTCTGCATGCAGAATATGCCACGTACAATAAGCTTTACCACAACTCCGGCTTTTGCGGCTTCCGTAAGTTTTTCTATCAGCTTTGCATCTGCCATCGAGTTCATCTTAAGAATGATAGAAGCGGGTTTATTTCTTTTGGCTACAGCTATTTCCTGGTTAATGAGTTTGTCTAATTCTGTTCTGATATAATGAGGACTGGGAATGATTGTTTTGCACTTGTCCAAAAAGTGTTGGCCTGTTTCTGGTTTTTGAAGGTAATTGAAAATCCGGTTCACATCGGCCATGATGAATCGGTTTGCTGTGAGCAGGCAATGATCTCCGTAATATTTTGCGGTTTGTTCATTCACATTTCCAGTACTCACAAACCCATAGTGGATTACTTTATTTTTAATTTTCTTTTTTATCACACAAATCTTAGCATGTACTTTCTGATTCTCCACACCAATAAGCACACGGGCTCCCACATCACTGAGTACCTGCGCCCAATGCAAATTGGCTTCCTCATCAAAACGAGCTTTTAGTTCCATCATCACCGTAACTTCCTTTCCATTGCGAACGGCATTCACCAGCGCATTGATGATTTTGGATTGCGATGCTAGACGGTAACAGGCAATTTTAATAGACATTACATCCGGATCGAAAGCAGCTTCTCGTATCATATCTATCACCGGATTGAAACTATGATATGGAAAACTTAGTAGTACGTCTCTTTTTGCCATTACGTCGGTCACTCTTTTTGCAACCAACAATGGATGCATGAAGGGTTGTTGGCGATTGGGTTTATCGGTAAAAACCTGAGCCGGGAAATCCATAAAATGTCTGAAATTATGAATGCTTCCACTGGGCATCAGATTATCCTTTTTTGATAGGCCCAATTTCAGCATCAGGTATTCCAACAATCCAGTATCCATATTTTCATCGTATGCTAGCCGGATGGGTTTCCCTTTTTTTCTGTTCTTCAATCCTTTTTCTAATTTCTGCACTATGTTGGCAGAATCGGCATTGTCGATGTCGAGCTCGGCATCTCTTGTAAATTTGAAGATATTTGCCTGATAGGTATCATAGCCTAAAAAACTAAAAATGTTCGGAAGATTTGCTCTTATGGCATCCTCCAGCAGCATGATATCATGGGTGCTCGGTTGGGATGGTAAAACGATAAACCTACTGCCAACTGAATTTACAGGCACTTCAATAATCGCATATTTTTTGTCAAGAGGATCATGGCTTTTTTTAAGAACCACACCTAGGTAGATAGATTTATCTCTCAGTGTTGGGAACTTGCCTAAATGTTGAAGCATTAAGGGAACAATATTGGCACTTATTTCCCTGTCAAAATACTGATATATAAATTCTTTTTGTTCGGGATTGAGTTGCAAATCGTTTTTTAAAAAAATATTGTTTTGGTTCAGTGCCGAAGCCACTTCCATCCACACTTTTTCAAAAGTGTTTTGCTGCTCTTCCAAAAGATCGCGTACCTCGTTCAGAATTTTTTGTGGGTTTTTTTCCTGATGCATTTTTAGTTTGGTTTCGATCTGCATCATTCGTTTTAGGGTAGCCACGCGCACTCTGAAAAATTCATCCCGATTGTTCGAAAATATGCCAAGGAATTTCACCCGTTCTTTAAGCGGTACAGTTCTGTCTTCTGCTTCCTGCAGCACCCTTTCATTGAATGACAACCAGCTAATATCTCGTGGAATAAGTTTCAAAGGATAATTATTTAAGTGATTCAGAAATTTTAGAATAATCAGTAAATGTAAGCTGGATACCTATAATTCAGTGAGTGTGGACATTAAATAATTCTTATTTTTTGCACTATCAAAATGTATGTTTGTTTTTAATATAGTAAGAATGGGGAAACAAAAAAGCCACTTCCTAAGAAGCGGCTTTTAATAAATATAGATACATTATTAACGCAAGAACAACAGTTCGCGATATTTTGGTAAATACCATTCTTTATCATCCACCAGCAGCTCCAACTTATCAGCATGGTAACGAATCTTATCAAAGAAAGCGGATTTAACCTCTTTTTCGTACGCAATGGCTTTTTCTCTTGTGTCCTCAATCACATTGCATTTCTTACGGGCTTCAATCATTTTTTCTACCAGATCAGAAGCTTTGTTGATGTGCTCGGATATTTTGTCCAAAATTTGTTTTTGATTAGCATAACCTTCCTCTGTGATGCCCGCTTCTTTTAGTCCTCTGATATTTTTAGCCAAAAGATTTTGATAACGGATAGCTGGAGGTAAAATCATACTGGTGGCCATTTCGCCCATGATACGGCCTTCTATCTGAACTTTCTTAATATATTTTTCGAGTTCAATTTCGTGACGTGCTTCCAATTCAGGATGACTGTAGATACCGTTTTTTACAAATAATTGAGTATTCTTTTCAGAAACCATCGCATCCAAGGCAAGCGGAGTGGTTTTTAAGTTTGGAAGTCCTCTGCGCTCTGCTTCTTTTTCCCAGGCTTCACTATAGCCATCTCCTTCAAACAAGATCTTTTCGCTGCTTACAATGTATTCGCGAATCACCTGCATGATGGCGATCTCTTTCTTCTCTCCTTTTTCAATCAGCGTATCCACATCCTTTTTGAAGTTCTTAAGTGTCTGAGCCATGATCGTATTCAACACCGTCATCGGGCTGGCACAATTAGCGGTAGAACCTACTGCTCTAAATTCAAATTTATTTCCGGTGAACGCAAATGGAGAGGTTCTGTTGCGATCGGTATTGTCTAACAATAAGTCAGGTATGTTTTTGTGGATATCTAGTTTCAACATACTTTCATCCTGCTCATCCATACCTTCACTCACTCTTTCTTTAATATCGTTCAATACTTTGAACAAGAATTCACCGATAAAAACAGAAATAATAGCCGGAGGAGCTTCGTTCGCTCCCAAACGGTGATCGTTTTGTGCAGAAGCGATAGATGATCTTAATACATCCGCATAATCGTGAACTGCTTTGATAGTATTTACAAAGAATGTAAGGAACATCAGATTGGTTTTTGGCGTTTTTCCAGGTGCCAAAAGATTTACTCCGGTATCAGTGGCAATACTCCAGTTGTTGTGTTTACCATTACCATTGATGCCTGCGAATGGTTTTTCGTGGAATAACACACGAAGACCATGTCTTAAGGCAATACGGCTCATCACATCCATCAATAATGAATTGTGATCTACTGCCAAATTAGCTTCTTCATAAATAGGCGCACACTCAAACTGAGCAGGTGCTACCTCATTATGACGAGTTCTGAGAGGAATGCCTAATTTATAACACTCTGTTTCAAAATCGCGCATAAAGGCATACACTCTTTCAGGAATAGAACCAAAATAATGGTCTTCTAACTGTTGGTTCTTAGCAGAGTTGTGACCATACAAAGTACGTCCGCACATGACCAAATCCGGACGAGCACGGAACAGACCGTCATCAATCACAAAATATTCCTGCTCCCATCCCAATGTAGGAGTAACCTTGGTTACATTTCTGTCGAAATAATTACAAACATCTACTGCTGCTTTGTTCAATATATCAATTGATTTCAGCAATGGAGCTTTATAGTCTAATGATTCACCGGTATATGAAATAAATATGGTAGGAATGCAAAGGGTGCGACCGTGTCCGATTTCCACAATAAAGGGTGGGGAAGAAGGATCCCAGGCAGTATAACCTCTAGCTTCAAATGTGGCACGCAAACCTCCATTTGGAAATGAAGATGCATCTGGCTCCTGCTGTATCAATGCTGCTGCTTCAAACTCTTCGATGGGTGTACCATCACCCTTTAAAGTAAAAAAGGAGTCATGTTTTTCAGCTGTGGTACCAGTCAGTGGCTGAAACCAGTGGGTGTAATGTGTTACACCTTTGCTTTCGGCCCAGGCACGCATTCCATTGGCAATATTGGAGGCCATGCTCCTGTCAATCTTTTGTCCAGATTTGATAGATGCTACAATACTCTTGTACGCTTCATCGCTTAAATATTCTCTGGCGGTTTTCAAATTAAAAACATGCGAACCAAAAATACTGGTGATTTTGGGTGATCTTTTACCCAGTTCATCCGTAGTAGAAGGAATGCTTGTAAGGGCAGAAATTCTTAAAGACATATTAGATAATTTTTTTTATAAGGTGTAAAAATAAGTAATATGACAGAAAAAATGAGCCCAACTTAAAAATAATGTCAAAAAAAACATGAATTTATTCATTTATTGAGAAAAGTAGTGGCAATATCTGATATATGTTTTTATATATATGTATTGGGGTGGTATAGGATATTTTGGTTTGAACTACTCAATATAGGCAATGTCAGTTTCAGTGAGGAAATGAGGTTAAAGAATTGGTTACTGCTACTTTAATTTTCGAATATCCAGTTTCAAAATAATCAAACCTCATATCTGGCAGTTGAGAAAATACCTTCCTATTGGATATAATTTAGAGCCTTACAGAGTGGTTTTTCTAATGTACCTACAATAAATTAGCAACATTAAAATTAAGCGGATCTTTTATCAGTTAGTTTGTAGATTTGCGTTTTTTAAAAGCAACGCTAATAGCAAATAGCCGCTGCAGTCTGCATTTAGCCTTAAGCATATTAACAATGGAAATAACAGTAAAGACAGCCGAACAACTGAGAATTACAGCAGAAGAGTTTGAATTAATAAAACAAAAACTCGGACGAACTCCAAACTTTAATGAACTATGTGCCTTCTCTGCCATGTGGAGTGAGCACTGTAGCTATAAAAACTCCATTAAATGGCTAAAAACCCTACCCAGAGATGGAGGTAGAATGTTGGTGGCGGCCGGTGAAGAAAATGCCGGATTGATGGATATTGGCGATGGCTTGGGCGTCGTTTTCAAAATAGAATCTCATAATCACCCCTCTGCACTGGAGCCTTTTCAAGGGGCTGCCACAGGAGTAGGGGGAATTCATCGCGATATTTTTACAATGGGTGCCAGACCTATTGCTGCCTTAAATTCTTTGCGCTTTGGAAAATTGGAAGAAGCAAAAACGCAACATTTATTAGCAGGCGTGGTACATGGTATTGGTCATTATGGCAATTGCTTTGGAGTACCTACTGTGGGTGGTGAAATTTATTTTGACCAATGTTACCATACCAATCCTTTGGTAAATGCGATGAGTGTGGGGATTGTAAAAATTGGTGAAACGGTATCGGCTACTGCCGAAGGGGAAGGCAATCCTGTGATGTTTGTGGGAAGTGCTACCGGTAAGGACGGCATAGGCGGTGCATCTTTTGCCTCGGCTGATATTACTTCAGATAGTGTGCAGGAGCTTCCAGCCGTTCAGGTTGGTGACCCTTTTCAGGAAAAGAAGTTATTGGAAGCCTGTCTGGAGGTCATTCAAACTGGTGCCGTAGTGGGTATGCAGGATATGGGAGCTGCCGGCATCATTTGCTCCACCGCTGAGATGAGTGCCAAGGGAGGTGTGGGTATGAAAATAGATTTGGAAAAAGTGCCTACCCGTCAGCAAAACATGAAGCCTTGGGAACTGCTCCTTAGCGAAAGTCAGGAACGTATGTTATTGGTGGCTACTAAAGGCCGTGAGAAAGAAGTGGAAGCTGTTTTTGAAAAATGGGATCTGCCTTGTTCTGTGATTGGCTATGTAACCAGCGATGGCATTTTGAACTTTTATATGAATGGCACTTTGGAAGCCTCCATTCCTGCTGAAGAATTAGTGCTGGGTGGTGGAGCACCCCAGTATGACCGGGAGTTCACAGAACCAAAGTATTTACAAAAGATAAATGAGTTTGACAGTAACACCATTCAAACGCCGGAAGATTTGAAGCAAGTGGCTGAACAAATTATAGCACTGCCTTCTATCGCTTCAAAAAGATGGATTTTTAATCAGTATGATAGCATGGTTGGTACGGTAAATGCTTCTACCAATGCACCCTCTGCTGCCGCGGTGGTGAGTGTGAAAGGAACCAGTAAGGGTTTGGTAGTAACTACCGATTGCAATAGTCGCTATGTATTTGCAGATCCTTATAAAGGTGCCATGATTGCCGTGAGCGAAGCCGCCAGAAATATTGTATGTTCCGGAGGTCTGCCCTTGGGTGTAACCAACTGTCTGAACTTTGGTAATCCCTATATTCCCGAATTGTACTATCAGTTTGTGAATGCTGTAAAAGGTATGGGCGAGGCTTGTCGCAAATTTGATACACCAGTAACAGGAGGCAATGTAAGTTTCTATAACCAGAATCCAGATGGTCCAATAAACCCTACACCTACCATCGGTATGGTGGGCTTGCTGGAAAACATAGAAGATAAAATGACTTTAGGGTTTAAATCCGCAGGTGATATCATTTATGTGTTAGGAAAACAAACCAGCGATATCAATTCTTCTGAATACTTGTACCAGGTGCTTGGAGTATCACATTCTCCCGTTCCTCATTTTGAACTGGAAGAAGAGTTTGCCCTACAGCAATTGGTGGCCAAAGCCATCGGTCAAAAACTGGTTGAATCCGCAAATGATATTTCCGAAGGGGGATTATTTGTGAATTTATGTGAGAGTGGATTTGTGCATGGTTTAGGTTTTGACATAACCCTAAATGCTTCCATCCGTAAAGATGCACTTCTTTTTGGAGAAGGTCAAAGTCGTGTGGTGGTAAGTGTTTCAGCCGACAAGGCAGCAGCATTCGAAGCCTTGGTTCAGGGAACTGATTTTGAAAAAATTGGTGTAGTGTCTGAAGGGGATGTTTCTGTAGATGGGGAAGATTGGGGGGCAATTATCAACTGGAATGAAACATATAATACCGCAATAGAAAATTTCCTGACTAAAGAAGGTGCTTCTGATGCGTTGAGCAGCTTATGAAATTAAGGCTTACATATTTTAGGTAGAGCATTGTTTCACCGAATTTGCGAGCCCCTATAATCTGGATAAACTATGGCAAGGAAGGTGAGTGGTGTTCATCAGTATAATCAAAAAAAAATTTTAGATAAGTGAAAATAGCAATCATCGGAGGAGGTAATTTGGGTACCGCCATTGCACAGGGTCTATTAAAAAGTGATTTTTGTACTCCATCGGAAATAATTATCACCAAAAGAAATATTTCAGCATTGAAAGGCGAACTGCCCAAAGCAGTAAAAGTTACCAACGATAATTTGAAAGCCACACAGGATAGTGAAGTCATCATATTGGCGGTAAAGCCTTTTCAGGTGGAAAGCGTTATGGAACTCATTGCTCCCGCACTCACAAAAAAACATACGCTCATTTCGGTTATCACCGGCGTTACCGTTTCGGACTTAAAGGAGATGGCCAAAGTGCCTTTGCCGGTATTTCGAGCCATGCCCAATACGGCAGTAGCGATACAGCAAAGCATGACCTGTATCAGTTACGAAAATGCCACCGACAAGCAGGTGCAATACGTAACAAAGATGTTCTCCACCGTGGGGAAAGTGACGGTGATAGATGACAAGTTGATGGATGCCGCCACCATACTGGGTGCCTGCGGCACAGCCTATGCCATGCGCTATATCCGAGCCAATATTCAGGGAGGTATCGAGATTGGTTTTGATGCCAAAACCGCCAGTCTTATTGCTGCTCAAACTGTGAAAGGAGCTGCAGAATTGTTACTGACCAACAATAGCCATCCCGAGCAGGAGATTGACAAAGTAACCACCCCCAAAGGATGCACCATTGTAGGCCTGAACGAAATGGAGCATCGTGGTTTTAGTTCTTCCCTCATTCGAGGAGTGATTACCAGCTATAAAAAAATAGCCAAAGACTAAAAAGTCAAATGGAACTGACGAATAGGAGTAGTGCAGGAAAAAGTTCCTGCATTTTTTTTTATGAAACCAGCAAAAGAATATATGGCAACTTCCTTGTGTCACTCACTTCGGCTACAGCACATGGCTCATCTCATTTATTCGAAACCAGGCAAGTCCAAAAAATCTTATAAGTCTAATTTTCTCTCATTAACCAATAATTTCTATCTTTGCCCGACCTCTCAAGATTTTTCAAAAATTTTACTGGTCAGCAAGTTAGCAACTAAAGAAAAAAATTATGGACAGATTATTCTGTTCTTTATTGTTTTGTACTGTTTCCTAATTCATCATGCACAATCAAATATTCACAATTAATAATTAATCATTCACAATTCACAATTAATAAAAAGGTATGTCCAAGTATGTTTTTGTAACAGGAGGTGTTTCTTCTTCTTTAGGTAAAGGTATTATTGCCGCATCTTTAGCCAAGTTGCTCCAGGCACGTGGTCTAAGAGTAACCATTCAAAAATTTGATCCTTATATCAACATAGATCCCGGCACCTTAAATCCTTACGAGCATGGTGAATGTTATGTAACCGAGGATGGGGCAGAAACCGATTTGGATCTTGGGCATTACGAAAGGTTTTTAAATATTCATACCTCACAGGCAAACAACGTAACAACGGGCAGAATTTATCAAACCGTGATCAATAAGGAAAGAGAAGGAGCCTATCTGGGCAAAACCGTACAGGTTGTGCCGCACATCACCAACGAGATCAAACGACGCATGATGGAGCTAGGCACCACTGGTGAATACGATATTGTGATTACAGAAATTGGTGGAACAATCGGTGATATAGAAAGCCTGCCTTTTGTGGAATCTATTCGTCAGTTGCAGTGGGAGTTGCCGGAGGAAGATACGGTAGTCATACACCTTACCTATATACCTTATCTGAAAGCAGCCAAGGAACTTAAAACCAAACCTACCCAGCACAGTGTAAAAATGTTGAGCCAGGAAGGTGTTACTCCCGATATCATTGTATGTCGGGCAGAAAAACCAGTTACGCCTGAACTGAAAAGAAAAATTGCTCAGTTCTGCAATGTGCGACAGGAAGCTGTCATAGAAGCAGCGGATCAATCTACTATCTACGAAGTGCCATTGGCCATGCAAAGGGAAAAGTTGGATCTGATTTGTCTTCGAAAAATGAATATCACCAATTTCAAAGAGCCAGAAATGTCCAAGTGGCATACCTTTTTGGATAAAGTAAAATATCCAAAATCGGTGGTTCGTATTGGACTGATAGGGAAGTATCTCGAATTACAGGATGCCTATAAATCTATTTTGGAGGCATTTGTACATGCAGGTGCTGTCAACGAATGTCAGGTGCAGATCATCAATGTGCATAGCGAATATATCACCAATGACAACGTAGCAGAAAAACTGGATGGTCTGGAAGGGCTGTTAGTAGCTCCAGGTTTTGGTTTGAGAGGAGTGGAAGGAAAAATTACCGCTGTTAAATATGCCCGTGAATCAGGACTTCCATTTTTTGGTATTTGTCTGGGTATGCAGATGGCAACTATTGAGTTTGCCCGAAATGTGTTAGGTATCAAAGAGGCCAACTCTACCGAAATGGATGAACATACCAAAGAGCCTGTTGTAGATCTGATGGAAGATCAGAAAAAAGTAACAGGCAAAGGTGGTACCATGCGCCTGGGTTCTTACCAGTGTACTATTGCCCCCGATACTCTGGCCTATAAAATTTATGGATCGGAATCTATCAGCGAAAGACATCGTCATCGCTGGGAATTTAATAATAAATATCTGGAAGCATTTGAAAACGCTGGCATGATAGCCAGTGGTAGAAATGCAGATAGTGGGTTGGTAGAGATTGTGGAGCTGCCTTCACATCCTTTCTTTATCGGGGTTCAGTATCATCCGGAACTGAAGAGTACCGTAGAGAATCCGCAACCCATTTTTGTGAATTTTATAAAGGCGGCTATGGATCACATTACCAGTCAGAAAACCGTGAAGGCTGAAAATGCAAAACTGTAGTTTTCTATAAAAAATTAAAACATAAGAGGAACGGCCATTCAAAATGAAATAAAGTAGTTTGGCCGTTTCTCTTTTTTTTTGAGGTAAGATTTGCTTTCCCTACTTTTGATCCATGTGTATCGATTTCAGAATTAACCGTTTTTTTAGACTTGCCGCTAGCATCATCCGATGTTTTGGTTTGTGGAATAATATCATTCGTCGCCCCTCTTAATTTTCTTACTATATTTTTTTAGTAATGTACTATCCGGTTATTACCGGATTTAGGCTTTGCCATGAACGCAGCTGTTGATGATTGGTGTGTTGGATTTGAATATTCCTTTCCACCGTCAATATGCTTGATGGTTCATGACAATCTGTGTGAGGGCCTTTTTTTGAATGGTGGGTATTATCCTGATACCAAACCTCAAACCTCAAACTTCAAACAACAAATAAATAAAATGAACACAATAATCGAACCTTTTCGTATCAAATCGGTGGAACCCATTTTTATGACTTCCAAGGAAGAACGTAAACAAATATTAGAAAATGCCTTTTACAATCCGTTTCTTATAGATGCCAGAGATGTACTGATAGATCTGCTTACCGATAGTGGCACCAGTGCTATGAGCTCCAACCAGTGGGCGGGCATCATGTTGGGAGACGAGTCGTATGCCGGAAGCAGTAGCTTTTTTCATTTTGAAAAAGCGGTGAAAGATATTACCAGAATGTCGTTTGTAATACCTACTCATCAGGGTCGGGCAGCAGAAAAAATTCTGTTTAGTATTATTGGCGGGCCAGGGAAATATATTGTTAGTAATACCTTGTTCGATACCACAAGAGCCAATATTGAATATAGTGGTGCTTCGGGTGTCGATCTGGTTTGTGAGGAGGGAAAACATCCTCTTACACCGGCTCCTTTCAAGGGAAATATGGATACCATTGCATTGCAGCAATTTATTGATGAAAAAGGACCTGAGAATATTCCTGCCTGTGTGCTAACTATTACCAATAATTCCGGGGGAGGTCAGCCTGTGAGTATGCAGAATATCCGGGAAGTAAAAAGAATCTGTGCCGCCAATGGTATTCCTTTTTATTTAGATGCCTGCCGGTTTGCAGAAAATGCGTATTTCATAAAACTTAGGGAAGAAGGATATCGTGATAAATCAATCATCGGGATTGCCAATGAAATGTTTTCTTATGCCGATGGTGCTACCATGAGTGCTAAAAAAGATGCGTTTGCCAATATTGGCGGTTTTTTAGCATTGCATGACGAGGCCTTAGCCAAAGAATGTCGCAATTTATTAATCATCACCGAAGGGTTCCCCACTTATGGAGGGCTGGCTGGTAGAGATTTGGAAGCAATTGCCATAGGATTAAAGGAAGTGATGGAAGAACCTTATCTGCAATACCGCATCCGAAGTATTGAATATCTTACCGAGAAACTTTTTGCAGCAGGCGTTCCGGTGATGCGTCCTGCTGGAGGACATGCCATCTATTTGGATAGCAAAACTTTTCTGAACCATATACCCCTAACTCAATATCCCGGTCAGGCACTTGCTTGTGAACTTTATCTGGCCGGAGGGATCAGAACTGTGGAGATTGGTTCGCTGATGTTTGGTAAATATGATGAAGCAGGGCAACTGATTCCAGCGGCATTGGAATTGGTTAGACTGGCCATTCCCCGACGTGTGTACACTCAAAGCCATATTGACTATGTAGCTGAAGTGGTAATAGAAGTATATCAAAATCGACAGCAAATTCGTGGACTTGAAATCACTGAAGAAGCCCCTTTGCTGAGGCATTTTACAGCGAAACTAAAAAGAGTGGAATAGCATCCATCCTACATTTTCCTATTTCATCTCGCACAACCTATAAGGATTTGTGCGGGATGATTGGGGAATGAATAACATTTTGGGCCATAAAACATTGAGATATATATCAAAACTCATCTTTTCTATGCCTGGTTTTGGCAGTCGATTGGGTGTCCTATCAGGTGGCACATACACTCACAAATTGAATCTGTTCAAAATCGAATTAAATGGATTTTGATTTTAGATACTCCTTCACAACATCCGTTATCGATGGGTAGGCAGTGGCCAAATATTTTTCAATGTCTGCTACTTTCACCCATTCTATTTTTTCAATATCTTCCTCGGTTTGCGGAACTAGTTTTTCGGTTTCGGTTTCCTGCATCAAAAACCAATGTGACTCTTTCAGAATATGATGGGTGCCGTGTTCATAAGTGTGATAGGTGATCAAAATGGGGGAGAGGAGATGGATTTTACTTAATCCGGTTTCCTCCTGCACTTCTCTTAAGGCACAGGCTTGGATTGTTTCGCCTTTGTCCAGATGACCTTTGGGCAAGTCCCAAAAACCCCGCCTGAAAATCATCAGTATATCATTCGTTTTATTGATGACCAATCCGCCACCAGCCACATGCTTTTCAAATTTTTTGAAAAATTTGGTCTTCAAAGCCTCCAGATCATTGTGAAGAAATATACCTTGTTTTATCTGTGGAAGGGCTATTTCCCGTAACATAGATTTGATGGTATGGGTGTCCAATTCATCAATGAAAATGGTTTCTGGAAGATGGTGCAATTGTTCCAGATGGGTGTCCAATTGATCGGTTAGATAAACCGGTTTGTTATTGATATAAATGGTTGTCTGCATAACTGTGTACAATATTAATGGAGTAGTTTATTCCAAATCTACATATTCGGTTAATTTCGCAAATTAAAAATATATAGTAGTTATGAATGATGCAAAAGTTGTTGCCGAAAAATTATTACAGGCCAATGCAGTAAAGCTAAGTCCCAATGATCCGTTCACCTGGGCCAGTGGATGGAAAAGCCCAATTTATTGTGATAACCGGAGCATTCTGTCTTATCCATTTATTCGCGATTATATTAAGAGTGAAATGTGCAATGTGTTGTTTGAGCAATTTGGTGAAGCCGATGCATTTGCCGGAGTTGCTACAGCGGGAATTGCCTGGGGCGCGATGGCTGCCGACCAGCTAAAACTTCCTTTTCTTTATGTGCGTCCCAAGCCCAAAGACCACGGATTAGGTAATCAGATAGAAGGGAGGTTCGAACCGGGTCAAAAAATTGTGGTGATCGAGGACTTGGTTAGCACTGGAAAAAGTAGCCTTCAGGCAGTGGATGCACTTGAAGCAGCGGGGCTGGAAATTCTGGGAATGGTCTCCATTTTTACCTACGATTTTGCAGTGGCTAAAGAAGCATTTGAAAAAAGAAATCTGAAATACCATTCGCTCACTACCTATCCGATGTTGTTGGAATTGGCCTTAGAAAAAGAGATCATCCAACCCGAACAATCAGAATTGCTTTTGCAATGGAGAGAGGATCCTGCCAATTGGACAGGTTTCTAATCCTTCCCAATTATCATAAACCTTCATGGCGGATTGTCCCCGCTCTCAAAATTCTTCTAAAGAATTGAGAGTGGGGATTTTTTTGTCCGGTTTAAAATCTTTTTCAACCTCCTCTCAACTGCCTATCTATTCTTTAAGGTTGTTTGAATTCTTTCCTCCCTCAGGAGATTTCCTTTTTCCTTCTATGAAAGTCTCCTTGCAGTATTTGCAATTAAATTTTGGGTAATCTACCTGAGGCAAATGACATATTAAGTAATTAGTTTCGGTAATAATATTAGTATTTGAAAAAGTTAATTGATGATTTATAATACTAGTAATATTAGTAGGTAATATGAGTATAAAAAACTAAAAAGGAATGTAATATGAGCTACAAGTAAAAATAAAATGTGTGTATATATATTATAATCAGTAACAAATAACTCCTAATCTACCATTCTATTTTAGTTAATTGATAAAGAGCCATAACTAATTCAAAAAGAGAATAATATAAATAATATATCAAGTATATAATGTGATAAAATACAAATATCAAAAAAAGTGTATGAAAAATAGGAGCATAAAATTTAAAATGAGGTATAGTTTTAAGATTTTAAAGTCAGTTTGGATGAGAAAAGGGCCAATTCAAATTTTTTATATCAAAATAAAATGTAGGTAGATCGAGTCCTGCTCTAATTTAATTATCTACATCTTTTTTGGGGGATAAGGCTTTTTGACTTCTACCCTACCCTACCGATAGAGGGGCATTCGTATTGGTTTTGAACCTTTGTTCTGTTGGTCGTTTTCAGGATCAGTTTGACAATGAATGCTTTACTGACTTTATGGCAGCAGATTCCGGATGAAGTTTCTTTCATCGTTTTTATAGAAAGTATAATTGATTTGGTGGCAAACTGGTTGCTTTCTCTCGAAAACTAATGCCCAATCCTGAGTCATCGAATGGTCAATGGATGCCTTTCATTCGACGTTAGGAGCAGTCAAAGATGGGATAGGAAATATTTAGAATTTGAAACTTTGGAAGAGGGGTTTAGTTTATTTCTATTTTTACTATGGCATTCTTGCTCAGCTTTTTTGTTTTCCATTTTGCCTTCTTAATACGCTCAATGGCTTTTTTGATCAAAAGCTCATCGGCTGTTTCAACAATGGTAAAATCGGTAGGCTCTCCATTTTCATCCACTGTAAATTTTATCTCTATCGTTTTGGTGGGTTTTGTCCTGTCCACTGCCAAATCGTTTTCCATGGCCTGGTTAAAATGTGCCCAGCCTTCTTCCGGGTAGGCCAGTGTTTTTTTATTACTAGCTTCCGTCTCTTTTTTGAATTTGTTGAAATCACCCATCCTAGCTTTCTGAGTTTTACTCTTTCCATATCCTACTATCACAATTTCATTGAGTTCATTTGGCTTTTTAGTCAATATGATATTGTTCAATTTTCCAGACGAATAATTCCAGTTATGAGTATTGTATCCACTCAGGCTAATAGAAATATTTCCAGCACTATCGCCAACCGGCAGATAAAAACTTCCATCAGGTTTCGTGTAGGTGTTTCTGTTTCCCGGGCCTGTTATCGAAACAGCCGCAAGAGGTTTTCCAGTTTCATCTGTTACTTTTCCAAAGGCTGAATAATTTTTGTCCATTGGAGCGGCCCTCATCGTTGATACTTTGGCCATTGCTCTGGCAGGCGCTTCGGCACTATTGTTATCCTCCCATTCAGCTTTTGCTTTGTCAGTTATTTCGGAATGGATAGTGGCAGCAGCTATTTCTTTGGTATTGTCCTGAATTTTTTTTGATTCTAACCCTTCAGGAGTCGGTGTTGCCGTTGCTGGTGCAGCAGCAATTGGGGCAGACTGGCTCACAGCCTTTCTTGCATCCAGCTTTGCAATTGCCGCATTTTCAGTTTGGTTTCCTACCCTCGAAGGGGTATCTACGTTCCCCGCTACATTATCTTTTTGCAAGTTGATCACTATAGCAGAACCTGTACTATCTACAATTGCTTTTATTTGAGCAGTTTCATTTAAAACGGGGTCTGTGGGTTTTAAAAGCCACCATCCACCAGTAGCCATCACGCCCAACACACAGGCCGCTGCCAGAAGTCGCCAGCCTCTGAGGTTCCTGGATTTTTCTTTATATTCTAGGGGCGTGGTTTGAGCAGAACTGCCTAATAGAGTTGCTCTAATTTCATCCAAATGTTTGGTAGTAGTGCGTGTATCAGCATGTCTAAAACCGTCGATGGAATCGGCCAGCAACGGATCTGTCAAAGCCGCTCGTTCCAGATCATGCATTTCCTGAGCGGTCATCTTGCCGCTCAAATACCTGACAATATCATCAGGCGAATAAAATATATGTTTGTTTTTATACTGCATTTTTTTCCATACAGTTTTTTAGGTTTCGTCTTCCGTTTTGAATCAGGCTGCGAACTTTGTTCCAATCCAAACCGGTGTTTTCTGTTATTTCATTATAACATTTGTTTTCATAATAAAACATCCGAATGGTTTTCTCCTGATCTCCGGACAGCTTGTTCATACAATCTTCCAGCCTATTGAATGTTTCTTCCTGATCCATCACATCATCCAGATGCGAAAAATCTTCCGATTGCACAGCCTGCTGGTCTAAATTTACAGTAATATTCTTCTTTGTCTTTCTCAATTGCATCAGACAAAAATTTTTTGTCAGCACATACACCCAACTCTTGAAATGCTGAATCTCATGTAGCGGCACTTTCCGAAGTAGTTCCTGGTAAATATTCATCACAGCATCTTTTGCTTCCTCCGCATCTTCCAAATATTTGAGGCAAACCCCATACAACAAATCGCTGTAGCGCAAAAATAAAGTGGCAAGCATCTCCTGTTGGCCGGTTCGTTTAAACTCCAGCAAGAGTTGCTCATCGTCTGCCTCCTTTATTGATTTTATTTTAAGTAGTTGGGTCAAATATTTTTATTTAATCGGCTTAAGTGCTTCTATCATCCATATTGCCACGCTCGTTTCATTTGTGGTACATAACTGAGCAATAAGTCGCAATAAACATTTTTACTCACTATTTCTTTCATAAGAATAATGCGATTGCCTCCATGCCTAAACCTATGCAAAACAAATAATTTTTTGATTGGATTATGTAATTAATTTTTTCGTTGCATCCTGTTTCCAAACCTAAAATATTTTTTTATGAGCTATGTCAAATTAATCACCCTGTCCGTCTTTGCCGTTTTACTTTTTGCTTTTACCAAAAAAGAACATAAGCTAAAAGGCACAGTATATGGATCCCAGAACCAACCCATTGCTGGCGCAATTATACAAGAAAAAGGAACATCAAATGCCGTCAGCACCGATCCCAATGGAAAATTTACTATTACCGTTAGTAGTACAAATGTTACAATCATTGCTACTGCTGCAGGTTATCAGCAAAAAGAAGTGAAAGTTGGGAACAGTACTGTTCTAACCATTAAACTTAATGCTGTCCGCTCTTTGGATGAAGTGGTTGTAGTGGGATATGGAACAAGATCAAAGCAAACGGTTACTGGTGCCGCTACTATTATTGGATCAACCAATAATCGAACGGTGTACCCATCACCATCCTTCAATTCATCTGGTGGTCTTCTGGAATACAAGAAAGATTTTGATCGGGAGGGCTATGATCACATTCAGGAAAACACTTTCCATAAAGTAAAAGACAATCCGCTATCTACTTTTTCTATCGACGTGGATGGAGCTTCTTATAGTAATATTCGCCGATTTATCAACAATGGTCAGTTGCCACCGGCTGGAGCGGTGCGTATTGAGGAAATGATCAATTACTTTTCCTATCAGTATCCACAGCCAGAAGATGACGCTCCTTTTAGCATCAATACGGAGTATGCGGTATGTCCATGGAACACCAGGCATCAGTTGGTGTCCATCGGTTTGCAAGGAAAAAAAATTGCTACAGAAAATTTGCCTCCATCCAATCTTGTATTTTTAGTTGACGTAAGTGGTAGCATGATGTCGGAGGACAAACTACCGCTGGTACAAGCTTCCATGAAATTGCTGGTTGATCAACTTAGGAAGCAGGACAAAGTGGCCATTGTCGTTTATGCGGGTAGAGCAGGATTGGTACTACCTTCTACCAATGGGCAGGACAAATTCAAAATCAAAAATGCCATAGATGGGTTGCAGGCAGGTGGATCTACTGCTGGTGGAGAAGGAATTAAATTGGCGTACAAAGTGGCATCTGAAAATTTTATTAAGGAGGGTAATAATCGGGTAGTACTTTGTACAGATGGTGATTTTAATGTGGGTGTAAGTAGTGATGACGAACTGGAACGTATGATAGAAACAAAAAGAGAGACTGGCGTTTATCTGAGTGTGCTTGGATATGGAACTGGAAATTATCAGGATGCCAAAATGCAGAAGCTAGCCAATAAAGGCAATGGAAATCATGCTTATATAGATGATCTGAAAGAAGCCAGAAAAGTACTGATCCAACAATTTGGGGGCACCATGTTTACCATTGCCAAAGATGTGAAGTTGCAGATAGAGTTTAATCCGGCAAAAGTGCAGGGTTACCGTCTGATAGGATATGAAAACAGAATGCTGGCAAAAGAAGATTTTAATGATGATAAAAAAGATGCAGGTGAAATGGGTAGCGGGCATACTGTTACTGCTCTTTATGAATTGATCCCAACAGGAATAGAAGCCTCTGAACTTAGAAAAGTGGATGACCTGAAATATCAAAAACCGCTTGCAAATGCATCCGGATTTAAAAATAATGAAGATGTGATGACCGTTAAGTTTCGATACAAAAAACCGAATGGCGACAAAAGTCTTTTGTTACAACAGGTGGTAAAAGGTTCACCCAGGAACTTTAAGACGGCTAGTGCCAACCTGCATTTGGCAGCGGCAGTGGCCCAGTTTGGAATGCTTTTGCGAAATTCTGATTTCAAAGGAGAAGGAGGATATATCCTGGCCAGAAAGTTGATGAGTTCGGCTTTAGGATACAATACGGATGAACAGAAGATGGAGTTGGTACAACTGATGAAAATGGCAGAAGCCATGAGGCCGATGTCCCAAAATGAAGACAATGTAATGAGCAAAAGAGAAAGTAGGCGTTTTCAAACTTTATCCCGTCGATGATTGAATAACCATCCAAAAAGATAAGAACCACAAATAATTTCAAAGCGTCTGAATGTAGGCGCTTTTTTATTTGTTCATAACCCTGTTATTTTGCAACTAATAATTTTATACTCATGAAGCCGTCTCAAATAATAGCCTTAATAGCAATAGCCACACTGGTTGCAGCTTGTTTTATACCCTGGATGCGGATTGATGATCCGGCCATTACCATTACAGGGGTCGATACGACTGGAACAAATTTTGGCAAACCGGCCTTAAATCATTTGATTTTAACGGCCTTTATTTTACTTTTCACCTTTGTGCCAAAGATGGGTGCTAAAAGAGCCAATCTGTTTTTTGCTGCGCTCAATCTGGCCTGGGCAATAAAGAACTATGCGGTCATTCCTAGGTGCGAAGGGGGAATCTGTCCGGAAAGATTATTGGGGCTGCATTTAGTATTAATTGCTTCCATCATTATGATGATAACCACTTTGTTTCCAAAAGCACCGCCATTGAAAAAGCCGGAAAACGTACAATTTTAGCCAGCCTTATAGTGGTTTGATATTACAAGGAGCTTATTTAACCTTAATCATATTCAGGTTTCTTTGAATGCCTTTGAACTTAGAACGTTTCAGCGGAGAGTGTCTGAATATTTTTCTAAAGCTTTCCTCCGACATTTCTTCCCATTCTGCACTGGAAAGGTTCAGTATTTCAGGTATCGGATTAAAAGCTGTATTGGCATTGGGTTTGCTAAAACGATTCCAGGGGCAAACATCCTGACATATATCACATCCAAACATCCAGTTTTCAAATTTGCCCTGAAGATTAGAGGGAATCAGCATATCCTTTAGCTCAATAGTAAGATAAGAAATACAACGACTACCATCGATCACCTTGTTAGGAAGAATAGCATCCGTAGGGCAGGAGTCAATACATTTGGTACAGCTTCCACAAAAATCTTTTGCAAAAGGATCATCGTATTCCAATGCCAGATCGGTGATCAAAGTGGCAATGAAAAAGAAAGATCCGGATTTTTTAGTGATCAAATTTCCGTTTTTGCCCACCCATCCCAAACCACTTCTGGTCGCCCAGCTTCGTTCCATCACTGGTGCAGAATCCACAAACCCACGACCTTCCACGGCTCCAAATTTTTCTCTCAAAAAAAAGAGAAATTCATTCAGCTTTGCACGAATCACCTCGTGATAGTCGCTACCATAGGCATATTTTGAAATGTTGGGGGTCTCTGCATGTTGCTGTTCAGCAGGATAATAATTTAATAATATGGTGATCACTGATTTGGCACCCGGTACCAATTTAGTGGGATCTACCCTAAGATCAAAGTGGTTTTCCATGTACTTCATTTCACCGTTCATTCCCTTGTGCAGCCAGTTTTCCAATTTTCTGGCATCTTCATCCAGGGGTTGTGCTTTGGCAATGCCACAGTAGTCGAAACCCATGCGGGTACTGAGTTGTTTTACAAAAAATGTATTGGCTGAAATAATAGACATGGATCATTTTAAAGAGCCCAAAGGTCTTTTAATTATTCTGATTTTCAAAAACCAACCACAATTTTGCTATGTCGATACTTCACAGATAGTACTTTGGAATTGGTGTTTGAGTTTTTATCGAATTAAGAATTTTACCCTTATTGATTGGCTATCCATTGCAAACAAACAGGAGCATCTATTTTTATACGTTCACCAGTGAAGATAAGCAGGCCGGTTACCGGATTACGTTTAAAGATGGTGATATCACCAGACCGTTGATTGGCCGCTAACAAAAATTTTCCAGATGGATGAATAGTGAAATTTCGGGGAAAATTTCCCATAGTGGATTGAACAGCTATGAACCGAATCCTACCATTCTTTTTATCCACTTTATATATTTCGATAGTACTATTACTCCTTTGTGACACATACAAAAATTTTTCATCTGGTGATAAATGAATATCGGCTCCGGCACCCGCCTGTCCTTTGGGAAGATGATTTACTGTTTGAGTAATTTTATAATCCTTTCCAGTTTTTTGTATCAAATGCACATTTCCCGACATTTCTTCTATCAGGTATCCAAAGCGTCCAGTTTTGGTAAAAATAATATGTCTTGGCCCACCACCTGGTTTTATTGGGATCCAGGTTTTGTGGCTGGTGTCCAACAATCCTGTAAAGACATCAAAGGGGTAAATCATTACCTTATCCAAACCCAGATCAGGAACAAAAAGGGCTTTGTTATCTGCACTTATGAAGGTGCAATGCACATGGGAGCTGCCTTGCCGATCCTTGTTGATGCTGCTGCCTTCATGCTTGATATACTGGTGGATGGCACCCACAGAACCATCGGAATGAACAGGGTGTACCGTTAGGTCTCCACTGCCATAGTTCCCTACAAATAGCCACTTGCCGGTTTTGTCCAGACTGATATAGCATGGTGCACTTCCTATATTGGGTATGTCATTGACGAAACTAAGTTTCGCATTGCTTTTGTCATAGGAAAAAGCCGCCACTTTTCCCTGATCAAATTCGTTTACAGCATAAACAAATTTGTTGCTTTTATTGATGGTCAAAAAAGATGGATTACCTGTATTTGCAATACTGGGTTCCGTTGCTTTGGCCGTATTGGTATTAAAGTCATAAATATAAATGCCTTTGCTTTGAGTATTGTCGGTGTAAGTGCCAACTACTAAATTTTGTGCAGAAAGGTTTGTGCCAAACACAATCAGGCCAAGGAAGCTAGAAATCAGACTGTATATTTTCATTTGAATAATATTGCTAATAAAAATAATGAAATTGAGTTTGACCAGAAAGATAAGTTTAAAGTTTCAATGAAGTTGTTTTCAACTTTATACAGTGAAGGTTTGTGATGGGCTGATATGTCAAAATCACCAGAATAAATGTTGTATTTTTTTTAACAACCTTCTTAAAACCCTTTATGGGATTGGTTACTCTTAATTCTGAAAAAACAATTTTAGAAAACTACTAAACTCAATAAAGATGAAAAAAATACTTTCAATTTCAATGATGTTGTTGGCAGGTATTGTTTTATTTTCTAGCTGCACCAAAAGAGATTATTACGATGATTGGAATGAAAATGATGATGAAGAATCAGGCATTGTTAAATATATTTCTGAGGTGAATTCTCCCTATTCTGTTGTTAAGTTAGATTATGATGGTCAGTATGCGGTTGTGTATAGTGTGGACAGCGATGTAAAACTGTGGCCTGAAACCAATGATGTGATTTATGGTGATTTTACTATAGGCGGCAGTCGCAAAGTCTATAATAAAACTATTGGAAAAACAATTAGACTGGAAGTGGATGAGTTTTTTAAATACGAAGACGATGCCATACATTCAGTCATCAGAAAAGAAGATAGCGAGGGTTATGTTGCTTCCTTTAAAATGAAAGGCATTAAACTGCAACGTAGAACCAATTCACCCATCATCTCTATAAAGTAATTTTTATCCGTTCTCTTATAATGCGGGTTGCAGAAATGCAGCCCGTTTTTTATTTAAGTCAAAAAAAAACAGCAGGTGTTTTTCCTGCTTTTCTTATGCATTGTACTATCAAGCTATTTGATATATTGATGTTCGAATTCAGTATCACTCTGCCTCCATCAACTCTTCCACCATCAGGTGATTATATGCTACATTCAAAAAATTAGGAATCAGCGTTTTGTTTGTCCAATAGATTTTGTCCGGATCGTCTAAATGTTCCAGCATACTGGAGAGTTTCGCTTCACCATAGTTCTTGATAACCGTGGCCCGTTTATCTTCGCTTTGAAAATGTTTGGTCATGCCGGCTGCATCGGCTTCGGGATGAAATTGGGTGCCGAAAATATAATCATTAAACCTAATACTCATCACTGCACGTTCATAAGGGATATGTGGCCTTTCTTTTTCTATACAGGTAATGGTTGCGCCAATCTCATGTAATAGTTTCAAATTGGGTTGGATCAACTGAAAGTCTCTACTATCAACGGCATAGAATGGATTATTTAGTTGCTCAAAAACCGGATCGCCAATGGCATCAGGCATCAGATGAATAGGGAATATGCCAAAGGAGGTGGACTTTCTTTTGCAAATAAGACCTGCATTGAAGTATCTGCTGGCTAATTGAAAGGAGTGACAAATGAGGAAAACGAATTTTTTGGTAAGGTTCTGCGGATTTTCATTCCATCGGATGATATTGCGCAACCATTTGTTCCAATTGATGTCCCAGTCATCAAATCTGGAACTTAGGGGGTCGCCTGGGCCACCACTCGAAATGTACATATCATAAGAAGTATCCGGGAGTTCATTTTTTACTCTTACATCATATACATCATATAGTATTTCAATATTATTTTCCTCAGCCCAACGATAAACCACTTCACTAATGCAGCGCATTCCCTGATTGGGGTGGCCGGCATTTAAATCTAAAACCGCCACTCTATACGGTCTGCTTTCTGTCTCAATCATTCTGTAAATTTAGGGGCTTTTGTGTGGACAATACAAATTAACACCCTGCAAATGCTCCAAAAAGGGTCAAAAATTAATCTATATTAAGCCAAATTACCTGGATGGCTCAATAATACCGCTAAACACAATAGGCGTTCTGTTTAAACTAAGTACTTGTGCCGAGGCATATCCGGATGGACTAATGGTAAGATAAATGGTTCTTACATCTTCGGCATCCTTAGGTGAAATGGTGATTTGAAAATTCTTTTTCCTAGTGGTCATTTCATAATCAAACTTAGTGGAAGTGAATTTAATACCTCCTTTGGATGGATCCATTGGCGCTGTATAAGCACGACCATAAAAAGGAAGATAAGCTATCACCGAATCCGGAGTGATCCGAATATCATAACCCGACCCCAATTGATACAAATTTGTTCCAGGGGGTAACATCAGTCTGGGATTGAAACGGCTGTCTTCGGTGGGTGTTACACTTCGGGCTACAAAAGTAAATTGCTGCTGTTGTACTAGTTGCGTGTAATTGGAATTATCCATGCCTGTACTTTTTTTGGAAGCATCGCAGGAGCATAGATTTGATATCACTATCAGTCCCACAAAGAATAATAAGAACGTGTATTGATTTTTCATTTTCAGTATTTTTTGAATAAATTTTTATTAGGATGCGCTTCATTCTAAAATTACACAAACCATTGGATTACATTCATTCCTCTTAATGAATAACATAATCTTCAATCACTTGTTTTCCTTGATTTATTATAAACTTCAAACTATGTAGATTTAGTCACCATGATCTGTGGTTGTTACGCTTATTGCAAACTGTTCGTTTTTTGGACTCATATACAGAAGCGTGGAAAAGTAATATTTCAAGAGACGTTTCACCAATAATTTGGGTACAGCCGTTTCTTATTAAAACTGCTATCTGGATTCCATTCTGGAAAGTAGCCCAATTTATGGTTGATCTGATTGAACATTACGAATCATACGTCAATAATCTTCAATGGGCCTGTCAATGGGCTAGCAAATAACATTGGAGCATCTGAAATCTAAATCTTAGCCATTTGTTACAGGGTGTTGATTTTTGATGTTTTATGAGTAGGTTTGTTTTAAATAAATCAGGAATCCGATGAATGAATATTATAATGGAAAAGTGGTGATAGTAACTGGCGGAACCGATGGAATTGGCAGAGCCTTGGTGAATGCACTCTTGGTGCTAGGTGCCAAAGTGGCAACCTGCGGACGCAGCTACGATAAGCTATATGAACTGCAAACAATTCACGCCTCGCTTCCCTTGCATACCATGGTAACGGATGTGTCGGTAGAAGCAGATTGTAAGCGATTTATTGAGTCAACCCTTGAAGTGTATGGCAGCGTGGATATATTAATCAATAATGCCGGAATTAGTATGCGTGGTCTATTCAGAGATCTGGAACTGGACGTGATCAAAAAAGTGATGGATGTGAATTTTTTTGGAGCACTCTATTGTACCAAATTCGCTTTAGAATCACTGATTGAGCAGAAGGGTACCATTGTAGGCATTTCATCAATTGCAGGGTACCGAGGGCTTCCGGGAAGAACAGGGTACTCTGCCAGCAAGTTTGCTTTGCAGGGTTTTTTAGAATCCTTAAAAACAGAATTAAAAGATGATGAGGTGCATGTGATGTGGGTGAGCCCGGGATTCACAAGTTCTAAAATCAGAGATCATGCGCTAAATGATAAAGGAGATCAGCAAAAGGAAAATCCAATGGATGAGGAAAAAATGATGAGTGCGGAAGATTGTGCGCAACATTTACTGATGGCTATCATGAAAAAGAAAAGATCTTTGGTGCTGACTATTACTGGCAAGGAAACTGTTTTTCTAAATAGGTTTTTCCCATCATTGGCGGATAAGCTGGTTCATAAATTTTATTTTAAAGATAAGAAGCTGATTAAATAAGATTTGAAGGTCCGCTAGGTGATTAAACTTAAATAATGACGACGCAATTCAAATTTAAATTAAACGAATCCCAATCTTCTGTTTTGTTGAAAACACTACAGGCTCGATTTGAAAAGAACAAGTCGCGCCATCCAAATACTGACTGGGTAAAGGTTTTAGCCAGGTTGAAAACAAATGATGCCAGGTTGTGGTCGCTTCAGGAAATGGAGCGGACTGGTGGAGAACCGGATGTGGTGGGTTTTGACAAAAAGACTGGAGAATTTATTTTTTTTGATTGCTCTGCTGAAACGCCAGTTGGCAGGAGAAGTGTCTGTTTTGATCGAAAAGCATTGGACGCCAGAAAAGCAAACAAGCCCCAAAACTCCGCAATGGATATGGCCTCCGAAATGGGGATAAGCATTTTGACAGAAGATCAATATAATTTATTACAAGAATTGGGGGAGTTTGATCTAAAAACATCGAGCTGGCTCTGTACTCCAAAGGCTGTAAGAGAGAAGGGTGGTGCTATATTTGGAGACAGGAGATTTGGCAGAGTGTTTATTTATCATAATGGGGCAGATTCTTATTATGCTTCCAGGGGGTTTAGAGGCTGGCTGGCGATTTGAAAGACTGATCAATTATTGGCATAAAAAATCCCTGTGGGTATCTTGCCCAGAGGGATTTTGTTTCTCAATGAAATTATTCAATAAAATGTTACGGAATGTTTAGCTGATTGTGCGTACTCCATCTGCAATCACCGATGAAAACACGCCCGGTTTGTAACCGATCGTGGCTTCGTAGTTAGCGATAAGTTTATCACTAAAATCATCAAATTGATCTTTATGAACTAAGGCAATGGCACAACCGCCAAAACCAGCCCCTGTCATGCGTGCCCCAATACAACCTGGGTAGTTTTTTGCAAATGAAACAATTGCATCTAGTTCATTTCCCGAAACTTCATAATCATTCTTTAAGGATTCGTGCGAAGCATACATCAACTCGCCAAACCTTTTTATATTGCCAGTAACCAAAGCTTGTTTTGCTTCCTTTACCCTTTCGTCCTCGGTAATCACATGCAGGGTTCGTTTTTCAACTATTGGATCATTGATTAATGCCTTGTGCTCTTCAAACTCTTGTACACTCACTTCGCACAAATGCGAAATGTTTAATTTGCTTTGCAATACTTTCAACGCAGTTCTGCATTCATTGAATCGTTCGTTGTACTTAGACTCAACTAATTTTCTAGGCTTATTGGTGTTGATAATGGCTAGAATATATTCACCTATTTCAAAAGGTAGATACTCATAGTCCAATGTATCGCAGTTTAATAAAATGGCCTGATTATTATTGCCCATCGCCACTGCAAACTGATCCATAATGCCACTATTCAAACCCATAAAATCGTTTTCTACTCTTTTGCCTAAAAGAGCCAGGTCGATTTTAGAAAAGCTTCCACCAAAAATTTCATTAAGGGCATGTGCTGTCAACACTTCAATAGATGCCGAAGAGGAAAGCCCCGATCCAATTGGGAGGTTGCCCGAAAATAAAAAGTCCAAACCAGTTATCTCAATGCCTGCTTTGGTAAATTCTTGAATTACACCAATGGGATAGTTGTACCACTCCTGTCCGGATTTGATATAGGAGTCCTGCTTAGGCTGATCAGTTGTTTCAGGAAAATCAATCGCCCTAAAACGAAAAACCTGGTCATTGTTTTTGGCCACTAACAAAGTAGTTCCCAAGGTAATAGCGCAAGGCATCACCATGCCCCCATTGTAGTCAATATGTTCACCAATCAGGTTCACCCGACCCGGGCAGAAATATACAAACTCTGCTGATTTGTTAAATATTTTTACAAATTCATTTTTCAAATTGTCTATAGTCATTTCTTTATATACTTTTATTTCAAAATAATATTTATGATTGATATTTCAGCCCAAGAACACGGGAAACATCCCAATGGTCAGGACATTTTTGTTTATACGCTAAAAAATACTAATGGCACAATAGTCGAAATCACTAACTACGGGGCCATAATTATGGCAATAAAAGTAAAGAAATCTGACAATACATACAATGATATTGTTTTAGGCTTTGAAAAGCCATCAGATTATTGGAACGAGGAATACCTGAAGAACTATCCTTTTTTCGGTGCTGTCATTGGGCGCTATGCCAATAGAATAGATAAAGCAGCTTTTACTATAGATGATACAGTGTATCCTATAAACAGTACTAACCCTGGATATGTATTGCATGGTGGCATGGAAGGATTTGATAAAAAAGTGTGGGATAGAGTGGACAGCGATCAGGAGGATCTGGTTTTACGATATGTAAGTCCGGATGGAGAAGAGGGTTTCCCTGGTGAATTGGATGTGCGCATTCGTTTTCAGTTATCAGAGAATGATGCATTGAGCTATGAATATTTTGCCACTACCAGCAAGCCCACCGCTGTGAACCTTACCCATCATAGTTATTTCAATTTGAACAATGGGAAAGGGAATATTCTACATAATCACCATCTGAAAATAAACGCATCTCAGTATTTGGAACAGGATCCAAACTATTGTACTACAGGAAAACTGCTTCCGGTGATTGGTACCAGAAACGATTTTATGCAATACAATGAAACCGGAAACATTAGCGATTCTGAAACAGGTATTGATATCAGCTTTCAATTGGATAATGCAGGAATTGATCAGGTAGCAGCAGAAGCGTTTTGTGACGAGCAGGATATCAAACTGGAAGTATTTACTACCGAGCCATTAGTGCATCTGTATAATGCTTGTTATTCGCCAACAATAGTTGGGAAAGAGGGAACACAATATTCATCTTTCTCTGGATTCTGCTACGAAACACAGGTGCATCCCAATGCAATCCGAATAACTGATTTTCCAAATACTATCCTGAGGCCAGGTGAAAATTATTATACTAAGACTATTTATAGACTGTCCAAAAAGGGGCTGTAAATTTGATGCTTGATAAGCATAAAAAAAGGGTACAAATTATTATAAAATTTTGTACCCTTTGTTGTATGAAAAAAATGATCTTAATTGCTAAACTTATAAACCGTGCTGGTTTTATAAACCTGTCCCGGATTCAATGTAGTGGAAGGAAAGCTGGGGACATTTGGCGAATTTGGAAAATGTTGAGGTTCCAGACAGAAAGCAGTTCTGTAATCATCCATAGTGCCGTATTTCATTACTTTCTGACTCTTCATAAAATTGCCGCCATAAAATTGAATGCCTGGTTCCTGGGTAAATATTTCCATCACAATACCACTTTTATCACCGGTTACTGTGGCTGCAGAGCGTAAACTGTGAGGTGTTCCTCGAACTAAAAAGTTGTGATCGTAGCCAAGGCCATACTCTAATTGTGTGTTTTTCTCGTTAACTCTGGCACCAATGGCTGTGGACTGTGTAAAGTCGAAAGGAGTTCCTTTTACCGTTTCATTCTTACCCAGAGGGATCAACGTAGAATCGACCGGAGTGTATTCATCTGCTTCCAGTTTTAATAAATGGTCATTGATAGTACCAGCCCCATTCAAATTAAAATAAGTATGATTGGTTAAATTACAAACAGTGGCTTTGTCTGTAGTAGCTTCAAAATCAATTTTCATTTCATCGTTGGAGGTAAGAGTGTAAATAACTTTTACATTCAGGTTGCCAGGGAAACCCATCTCCCCATCCTTAGACAGATAGGTCAATTGAAGGGTGCTGTCATTCAACTTTGTGCCATCCCACATCTGATTGTGGAAACCATCAGGTCCGCCATGCAAATTATTGGGGCCATTGTTCTGAGGCAATTTATATTCTACTCCGTTCAAAGTAAATTTGCCATTGGCAATGCGATTACCATACCGGCCAATAGTAGCACCAAAATAATCTTTGGACTCGAACATGTCTTTAAAGGTTCCGGGACCAATGGCTACATCCACCAGATTGTTGTCCTTGTCAGGAACCAATAAGTTTACCAGTCTTCCACCATAGTTCGTGATAGTTGCCTGCAGATTACCATTTCTTATAGAATAGAGTGCCACCTGTTTTCCATTCATAGTGTCATTAAAATCAGCAGTTGTCGCCAATGCTGCTATTGATTTTGTAGATTCGGCTGACTTGGTTTCGGCCTTCTCCTCATCGTTTTTTGTTTGAGTTTTACAGGAAAATATTGCAATGGGCAATGCAAGCGTTAACAGGAATAAATACCTTTTCATTTATTGTATATTTTACTTTTAAAATAATGCAATATATTCATTTTATTAAATTGTAACAAATGATCAGGGGGTATGAAATAATAATGACAGAGGATGGAAGTCATACTGTAAGGCTTAAGAATTCAGAAATCACCTTTCACTCTGGCCGGGGTGCCATTCAGGAATCCCAACATGTATTTATTTCCGCAGGATTTCAATATTATATTCAGCATAAAACCAAAAAAGAAATCTCGGTTTTTGAAGTAGGATTTGGTACTGGTTTAAATGTGCTGCTCACGGCCATAGTTGCCTCGCGGAGTGATAAGCAGGTAGTCTATTATGCGGTGGATGAGTATCCGTTGCCAATGGAAAT
This sequence comes from Niabella sp., assembly GCA_035434405.1. Lineage (GTDB taxonomy): Bacteria > Bacteroidota > Bacteroidia > Chitinophagales > Chitinophagaceae > Niabella. Next base: position 59,214 of record DAORWU010000011.1, read on the forward strand.
ATATGCAAATCTGAATTATGCATCCATCCTAAATGAAGAAGAACTTTATAAAATCATCATGCAAACCGGGTGGAATCAGTTGTTGTTGATGAATGGTTTTCTTAAATTGGACAAAACAAAAATTAGTCTGGCTGATTATAACTTTGACAGAAACTTTGATATTATTTATTTTGATGCCTTTGCGCCAGATGACCAGGCGGCGATGTGGACAGAAGCCATATTTAAAAAGCTATATGATGCATTGAATGATGATGGTGTGTTGGTTACTTACTGTTCCAAAAGCATTGTGCGCAAAAGATTACATGCCGTAGGGTTTACAGTGGAAAAATTGAAAGGGCCTCCGGGAAAGCGTGAGATAATCAGAGCTTTGAAGCGTTAGTTTATTCCTATTGAAATGTGAGACGATGATGAAAGAGTTTTATTTTTTGCTTGTCTGCCTGTTTTTGTTTTGTGCATCAATAACAGGTCAGGAACCCATAATTAATACAGATCGACCTGACCAGAGTGATGGGGTAAATACTGTTCCAAAGAGTTGGGTTCAAATTGAAAATGGCTTGACATTCGGAAAGAAAACGTTCATCAATAATTTTATGCTGCGGTATGGTATCGCCCAATCAACCGAAGTGAGATTACTGTTGGATGCTGGCAGAGAATTGGGCGTTCAAGGTTTAAAACCTCTTGGTTTGAGTGTGAAGCAAAGACTGGTGCAGCAGAAAAAGTTGTTGCCAGCTATAACACTAGTGGGCTATTTGTTCTATGAAAAGCTGGCTGGCAAACGCTTTCAGGGCAACGGATTGCCTTATGAAATAAAGCTGGCTTTTGAAAATGAATGCTCGGATCAGTTTTCACTGGGTTACAATATTGGCAGTTCCAATCATTTTCAGACCACGAGTATTACGCTGGGGCTTGGCTATGCACCGCTGGACAAACTCTCCACATTTGCAGAATATTTTTCTGCATTCACCAGCCAGCGACCTGAACATAATATTGATATTGGAATCTTATTTCGGGTTTCAACCAAATTGCAATTGGACATGGCCGGTGGCCATTCCATCTTTGATACTGATCATCGGTTTTTCGCCTCGGCAGGTGTCTCATATTTGTTTTAGGTGACCCACGATGATTGATTATACTACAGGAGAACCCCGAACTTTAAATAGCCATATCCTCTGGACGCTTATTTTCTTTCTTCCTGTTCAATCTGTGTATGAGTTTTTTTATGATCCAATAGAAAGACAGCAGAAACAATATGGCCATCAATATAGGAGTCAAAAAACTAAGAATCGATCCCCCAATGGCGGCTGTGTTCTCTCCTGTTGCTACAACGCTGTTTCCTGTGCCCAGTGTGGTTTTGCTACTTAGCAATCTTAAAAATCCAGTACCCGAGGCTACCAATCCGGCACTACCACCTCCGGCTACAATACCAATCATCCATTTCATCCATTCGTTGTCTATCGGGATGACTGATGTGGCTAAAAGAGTTCCTGCAATAGCTGCCAGTGGTGCCGCAATCGTATCCAGAATATTGTCCACAAAAGGTATGTAGTAAGCAGCTATTTCGAAAATAGTAGCAGCCCCAAGAGCGATTAGCGCAGGAGTGCTTGCCAGCCACTCAAAGCTTTCCGAGAAATTGAAAATATGAAACCGACTGGCTAAACCTGCTACCAGCATAGGAATAAAAACCCTGAATCCACAACTGGCCGCCAATGCTATCCCTAAGGCCGTAGCAGAAATACTTTGAATATCTATTGACATGACAGTTTGTTTTTGTTTTGAATGATTAAATTCGCAATAGTATAAAGTTAAGTCCTTCGTTGCTATTAATTGCTGCTATATGACAGAAGAAAGAGCCAATAGGTTGAAGGAGGTTATTGCCTTGCGACAGTCAGATATAACGGTTGTGCTGGAAAATGTTTTTGATCCGCACAATGTGTCCGCAATCATGCGTACCTGCGATGCTGTGGGTATACAGGTAATTCATGTGCTAAACACAAAAATTCCAAGACATAAAAAATGGGGATATAGAAGTAGCTCCGGTGCCAAAAAATGGCTATCAGTGCATCAGTTTGATAATGTGGATGAATGTTTCACCAAGCTCAGAGCAAACTATCAAACCATTCTGGCCACACATCTTTCGCACGATGCAGTAAGTGTGTACGAGGTGGATTTTACTTCCAGCATGGCTTTGGTTTTTGGCAATGAACATTGTGGAGTGAGCGAAGAAATTCTTGCCAGAGCCGATGGCTTTTTCCAAATTCCACAGGTAGGGCTGAGTAAATCTTTAAACATCAGTGTGGCCTGTGCAGTTTGCCTTTATGAGGCTTTCCGGCAAAAAATGAAAGCTGGGCACTATCAAAACAATCATTCTGAAACAGTGTTTAAGGAATCCGTACAAAAACTTTGGAGGTTGAGGGAATAAGGAATGTAAACGTGATATTCTTTTTTGAAATCTAGTTTTAAAGTTATCGACTATTCTTCGATTTATGAAGACCTATGCGATCACTTTTCAGTATAGTGATGATACACTAAAAGAATGTTTTGAAAATGGATTTTTGATGGATGATTATTGATTTCTCCCCCAAGCAAAAGCACAATAAAATAAATTCATTGTGCTTTTGAAAACGTTTTATCCGGTATAGAAATGAGCTTGCCGGAATTGTATCTGTCCCTACTGATTTAAAATCTTTTTTGCCAATCGCCTTTGAATGGATACCGCTGAATAACTAACTCTGTAAAGCCCATCTTCTGTGTATTTTCTGCTTTGGAGTTCATCATTCAGGATCAATTTTAGATCTTGGAATTTATTTTGAATACAAATATTCACAGCCATCGAGCCTAATCCACTAAAAGTTTCTTCGGTATCATTAAAAAGGTATCCCATCGCCAATGGTAGTGTCTCATTTACATTATTAACACAGAATTTATACAATTCATCATATTCCGGAGTAGTAGGGTAGATGTTGCTTCTAATAGAATGAGGTGACGGTGGAACGTTTTTATATTTATCGAGTTTACTGGCAAATGCATCTCGGGTTTGTTTTGGAATGGCTTGTATAAGACCTTGCAATTGAGAGGCTTCGGAAGGGGTGAGTATTACCATGTCTTTCTGCCACCTTTCATGGGCACCTGCTATAGTGAAGGTGTCCGAAATTTGGGTTTGAGTGCCAATTGTTCTGCTCCAGGTGCTGGCGATATTGTCTGGATATGTTGAATCATCATTATTGGTAGATGATTTTTTGGAGCAGGCAGCGAAAGCAAGAAACGCTAATAAGAGCATCGAGGTTGTAATTGTTTTCATCATGATTGCTTTTGTTTTTAGGTTGGATTTAAGATATAGTTGAAAAAAAATAGTTTTGATTTATTTCTTGCTAAATGATTTAGGTCATGTTCCCAAATCGACTTTGGATTTGGTTGTTTTCTTTTGAATTCTAATTGGAACTATAAGTTTTTTTAATGTTTGGTTCTGTTTTTTGGTTCAAAATACACAATTTTTAGTATCAATATTAACTAAAAATAATTTGATCTAATTCTTTTTCCCGCAACTGTAAAGCCATCACTAGCAAAGTCGTAAACACACATTTTGAAGCAGTCGGCAATGTCCTCAATAGTAAACGATATTTCTACAGAAAGTGCAACACCTGATTTGAAATTTTTTTATTTGACTTTACACGATCTACTACAACTGCCAATACCTGTTCTGCTTTTATTGGTATAAAAAAACATTATATGGAATTGATATTATTTGCTCTAGTACTTTGTATTGTTGTTTGAATAGTGATTGATGAAATGGCTGGAACTGGTTTGACTATATGGGAAACCCATTGTTAGTGCATAAATATTTTGGTTGAAACGGAAAAGCAATAGATTTTTATGGCACTATTTTTCTCTTATTGGGAATGGCTGTTTTACAAGCTTTATTTCAATTTCGAAGTATTAGGAATCTGGTGCTTGTCTTTTTCATTTTTTGTTTTCGATAAGGCATAAATATTTGCATTCAGTTCAAAACCCATCAACAGAATTAAGGCATTGAAAAAAATGAGTACCATGACAAAAATGATGGTACCAATGGAACCATACAATTTGTTGTAAGTGCCAAACTGACCCACCCACCAGGAAAAAGCCAGAGAGCTGATCACCACCAGGCAGGTAGCCAGCACCGATCCGGGCGTTATCAGTTTCCATTTTTTGTCCACCGAAGGGGCATGACGATAGATATAGGAAATGATGGTAAATACCAAAAGGAAAATCAATACCCAGCGTAGGTTTACCCAGATTTCAGTGATCAGTTGGTTTTCAATCCCGAGCCAGGTCAGCACAGATTTTTGGGCAATAAGCAGAGCCAGGCAAAGAATGAAAAGCAAAACTAATATCATGGTAATCTTTATAGCAATTAGTCTTTTTTTGATTCCTTTTCTTTTTTTAAAACCCGGATAGTTGGTATCGAAAGAGCGCATAATTCCCATCATGGCATTGGAAGAAAAGAAAATAGAAAGCAGAATACTGACGATCAGCAATGTGTTTCTGGGTCTTTCGATAATGCTGTTTATAAAATCCAGAATGGGCTGGAAATTATTCCTTGCAGGTACCACATCCTTTACAAAGTCATTCAATTGACCTATCAGGTCGAGCTCTACCACGAAATTGAAACGGACAATTACCGGAATCAGCGAACACAAAAACAATAACAAGGGAGGCAGGGCCATTGCACTATTAAACGAAATGGCCGAAGCACGTTCAATCATATCATCCCAAACCACTTCTTTCTTTATTCGCCTTAGGGTATCATAAGGAGAGATATCTCTAAACCCCGGAATCTTTTCAGATTTAGATTTATCAATCAGGTATTTCAGGATTGCCGGGCGAGCCATTTGTCTTTTTTTATTTAGTTGAATTGGGCGAACCAAACCTTTCATTTAGAGCTTGCTGGTACTCTTTTGCCTTTGCTAAATGATCCTGATAGTTGGTGGTAAATACATGCGTGCCATTGAAATCGGGACTGGCTACAAAATATAGATAATTGGTTTTTGGTGCATCCAATACGGCATCAATGGTGGCTTCCAGCGGAGTGCAGATGGGGCCAGGAGGAAGTCCTCTGTTTTTATATGTATTGTAAGGAGATTGCACGGACAAGTGCTTGAACAAAATTCTTTTGATACCAAAATCTTTTAGGGCAAATTTTACTGTGGGATCGGCTTGTAGAGGCATATTGCTGGCTATGCGGTTCATGTATGTACTGGCAATATTACCTCTCTCGGACGCAGCATTGGTTTCTTCATCCACTATTGAGGCCAGAATAATCGCCTGCAGCGGCGTAAGTTTTTGTTGGGCGGCCTTTTGTTTTCTTGCTTCTGTCCAAAAATTATTATAGGCATTGTCAAATTTAGAAAATACTGAGCCGGGTGTGGTGTTCCATTTTATCTCATAGGTCAGTGGAAGTACGGCAGCCATAACAGTGTTGGTGTCAAGTCCAAATTTTTTCAGGGAATCATTATTACCTAAAAACTGAATTGCGGCAAGCGAATCAAATTCAAATGACCTACCCAATCTGCCTGCTAATTGTTCTTTGGTGCGTAATTTAGTGACCACAAAACTTACAGGAGTTTGCTGACCGTTTCGCAACATGCGCAGCAAATTGGTTACACTTATTCCACTATTTATCTTGTATTTGCCAGGCTTTACTTTGGAGAAAGACAGGAACTTTTCTACTATATTGAACCAGCTTAAACTGTTCAATACTTTATCGTCCAAAAGCTGTTGTTTCAATTGTAGAAGAGTGGTGCCTGTTTTCACATAAAAAAAGCCGTCATTCGTTTTTTTTGTTGCAGGTCCTAAAAGCTTAAACATGAAAAATGCTGCAATCAAAATCACCATAATCCCAATAATACGTACCGGCTTCTTTAGTTTCATGCTGAAAAGATAGTAAAAATGGGTTTATAATTTTGGCAAAAAAGAAACCTGTGGATTATTTTAACCCACAGGTTTATATATTTTTACCTGTAAAAAGGATGCTTAAACTATTTGTTCAAGGCTTGGTGATGATGCAAACCAAGTAGGTGTTATTTTCCTGAATCGTTGGTAGCAGGTGACGGAGTCGGAACTGCGTTCAACGGAACGGTAGTGTTGGGAGCCGGAGCTGTACGTTGTTGAACAGGTGCGGTACCTACATCTTTCAGCCGACCATCATTACCACTGGCATTTTTACCAGAAATAAAGAAAGTAGACAACAGACTTAGTACGCCTATTAGTGCTGCAAAAATCCAAGTACCTCTTTCAAGAATATCGTTGGTTTGTTTCACGCCCATAAACTGGGAGCTAACTCCACCAAAATCACCAGCCAATCCACCACCTTTGGGGTTTTGAATCAATACAATAAAACCTAGTATTACTGAGGCTAAGATTATAAGTATAACAAATAAAGTCGTCATGATCTATTCTTTAAAAATTCTATTTTGGCGGCAAAGAAAGCACTTTTCTGGGGATTTTGCAAACTTAATTTCTGATATAATTCAATTGCCTTTTTAGTATCGCCCTGCTTTATCCACACATCGGCCATTGCCTCTGTATCTGCATTGTTTCCATGTATCGATTGAGCCGCAAGTTGTTCTATATTTTTTTCTTCCGTCAGAGTGATATTCGTTTCAATGGATGATCCAGGCAGTCGTTTCATTTGCTTCAGCCATGCTGTAAAACTTCTAAGCTGGTTTCCAATGCGGTCGTTGTTGAATTGATCTTCCGACAGTTTTATCCCTTGTGCTGCGAAATAGTCAATAGAATGATAGGGTGTGAATGAAAGAGGAGCCGTATGGGGGTCGATAGCTTCAATCCTAAATTCCGGAAGTGGGGGTAAGGATTCTTCTCCTTCAGTTTGATCTATATCTGTATCCATTTCACCTTCCGAAGTTGAAAGCAGATCTGCCTGTTTGTTTTCGTGGGAATGACTATCAGTTTCCTGTTGGGGTTCTATATCATCAGCCTCCATTGCAGAAATTTCTGTTTCTACATGATTTATAATATGATTTATTAACAGAGGGTTGTTGAAATGGAGAAGTGTTTTTTGAAACTGCGCGTCGAAATGCACATCCTTAGTCTGTTGCATTTTTTTAGCATTCAATAGTTGAAAAACGGCTGCATAGGGATATTTTTCAGCAAGCTCAATCAGTGTGCTTGATTTATTGGATACAAAGGATTTTGCCAACACAGATTCGGACAACGCATTGATGAGATTGTTCATGTTTATTGATTACCAGTTAGAAAAAAGCCGGTTAAAAATAGCATCAGGAATATCGCGCATCATCTGCGTTTTCAATTCTTGTTCTGCCTGCTGCAAACTTAAGGAACCTGAATAATCAAATGGAGAACTCACATCATATTTCCCTATTATTTTCTGTGTTTTGGTCTCCTGTACCTCTACATGAACATCCACAGTAAGCCTGTTACTGTTTACCTGCTGATTGGAAATACCAGAAGTGGTGAAGCCATATTTTGTAATAGTACAATTGATAATCCAGTCTGCATTGTCGCCATTTGTTTGACCAATTTTAGTTTGTCTAACAATTTTTTGTTTTAATTTTTCTGTTAGCTCCGGAGCCAGTGTCGGACTAATATAGGTGGCTTTGTTGGCAAATTGATTGATGCGCACCAGTTTCACCGAATCTGGAATACTTACATCTTTAAATCTGTAGATACCACAACTACTTTGGGTGAAAGCAATGGCAATACATGTCAGAATGCTGGCCAGTATAAATATTTTTTTATAATTCTTCGATATCATATTCTTTCAGTTTTCTGTACAGGGTACGCTCGCTAATGCCAAGGTCAAAAGCTGCGTCTTTTCTCTTACTTTTATGTTTAATAAGTGCTTTAATGATGAGTTCTTTTTCCTTGTCGATAAGGTTCAGGCTTTCTTCCACTTCCTCATGGTCCTCTATGTCATTTTCATGATTGATCTTCATTTCCATCGGTTGCGATTGAATGGAGATCGCCGGTTTTACCTCTATCTGATAAGGTGTCGAAGGTTGATGCGCGTATAATTCCTGATTTGATTTTGAGTCTTTCAGGCTGTTAATGATATTCGGGTTTTGGCTGGCTGCCGAAGGGTTTTGTAAAACTTCCAAAAACAATTTCTTCAATTCGGTTACATCTTTTTTCATATCGAAGAAAAGCTTGTAAAGAATTTCCCTTTCATTTTGAAACTCCTGATGGCTTTGATTATTTACCAAAACGGGTAATCGATTGTTGGAGTAAGGTAGCAGATACCTGTTCAATTCTTTGGAGGTAATATTTTTTTCTGGTGATAATACAGATACTTGTTCAGCAATATTTTTAAGTTCGCGCACATTGCCTGGCCAGGGATAGGTGGTGAGCAAATTTTTAGCCTCATCATCCAATTGTACCGATGCAGTTCTATACTTGTCCGCAAAATCTGATGCAAATTTTCTAAATAATAAAACTATATCTTCTTTTCTGCTCGCCAGAGATGGCACTCTGATGGGCACGGTGCTTAAACGGTAGTAGAGGTCCTCCCTGAATTTATTTTGTTGCACTAGTTGTAATAAATCTTTATTGGTAGCGGCAATTACCCTCACATCTGTTTTTTGAACCTTGCTGGATCCAACCCGAATATATTCTCCTGCTTCCAGCACTCGCAACAGCCTGGCCTGAGTGCCTAGTGGCATTTCTCCTATTTCGTCCAGAAAAATGGTGCCGCCGTTTACGGTTTCAAAATATCCTTTGCGACCATCCACCGCTCCGGTAAAAGAACCTTTTTCATGACCAAACAGTTCAGAATCTATGGTCCCTTCCGGTATGGCTCCACAGTTCACTGCGATAAAAGAATTATGCTTTCGGGAAGAAAGCGAATGTATGATGGATGAAAAGGCTTCTTTCCCCACGCCACTTTCACCGATTATCAATACCGTCAAATCGGTATTGGAAACCTGTGCAGCTACTTGCAGGGCATAATTCAACTCGGGCGAATTGCCAATTATTCCAAATCTGTTTTTGATACTTTGTAAATCCATAAAAATGAAATCAGAAAACTAGTGTCATTCAAAAAAAAAGATGAGTGCCTACACAATCTCTCCAAATAAAGTAGCCTGCGTACAATCCTTTATCAATACATCCACATAGTCCCCTTTTTGATTGTTGCGATAGTTTTTTGGAAAAATTACTACTTTGTTTTGAGAATTTCTACCTACCCAATCCTCGGCACTTCGTTTGCTTTCGCCATCTATCAGCACTTTGCAGGTTTTGCCAATGTCTTTTTTATAGTTGGTTAAGGATAGTTGGTTTTGTTTTTCTATCACCTCTTGCAAACGACGTTTTTTCACATCCAAAGGCACATCGTCTTCATATCTGCGTTGAGCCAGTGTTCCAGGTCTTTCACTGTAGAAGAACATATAGCTAAGGTCGTATTGGCTGTGATCCATTACAGAAATTGTTTCCCGATGATCCTCTTCTGTTTCGGTGCAAAATCCTGTGATAATGTCGGCAGTAATGCTGCAATCAGGAAGAATAGTTCTTATTTCATCCACTTTTTTCAAATACCATTCCCGGGTATAGGTGCGGTTCATCAATTGCAATATGCGGGTAGATCCACTTTGTACAGGCAAATGAATGCATTTACAAATGTTTTCATAAGCTGCCATTGTGTGCAATACATCTTTTTTGATGTCTTTAGGATGTGAGGTTGAAAAACGTACCCGAAGTAAAGGCGAAATCTGGGCCACCTTTTCAAGCAATTTGGCGAAGGTAACGGCATGGTCCATACTGTTACTTTCCGCATTATAATAATAGCTGTCTACATTCTGCCCCAGCAGGGTAACTTCGCGATAGCCATTTTCAAACAAATCTCTGCATTCATTTAGTATGCTATCTGCATCACGGCTACGTTCGCGCCCTCTGGTGAAGGGTACTACACAAAAAGAGCACATGTTATTGCATCCGCGCATGATACTCACAAAAGCAGTAACTCCATTGGTATTTAAGCGGATAGGGGCAATATCGGCATAAGTTTCCTCACGGCTCAATAAAACATTCACACTTTTATGACCTTCTGTGGCCTCGCTCACCAATTGTGGCAGACTGCGATAGGCATCTGGTCCCACCACGATATCTACCAGTTTCTCTTCTTCTAAGAATTTTGATTTCAAACGTTCTGCCATGCATCCCAATACGCCTACTAGGGTGCCTGGTTTATTGGTTTTTAATTTTTTGAACTCGGTCAGTCTTTTGCGCACCGTTTGTTCAGCCTTTTCTCTTATCGAGCAGGTATTAATAAAAATAAGATCGGCCTCTTCTATATTTCGGGTAGCCCCAAAACCTTCTTTATTTAATATTGACGCAACTACCTCACTATCAGAAAAATTCATCTGACAGCCATAGCTTTCTATATAAAAATTTCTAGTATAAACATTTGGATCCACTACAAATGGCGCATAACTTTCGCCTTGCCTTTTTTCGTTGTGAACTTTATTTGCCACTAAATCTAACATTATCTGTAATTAAAGTATTAAGCCTGCAAAGATAAGAGAATCAGAAGTCTTCTGACAGGATGGCAGAACTGATTTTGATCCCAAACTAAGTTTTATGATATTATAAAATATAGCAATTAGAATACTTTTTCCAGGAATGGGAGAGTATTGAAACAAAGGATTTAAAATAAACATAAATAAAATACCAAAATTCCAGATAAAACTTCCTACATTTGCCCGCTCTAATTTTTAGATAAGTAGTTTCATGGCTATCAACAGGGATTATGATATAGCTTTTGTGGGTTTGGTACCCGGTATTCATGAGTATAATTATGAAATTACTGATAAGTTCTTTGAGACATTTCAGCAGCAGGACTTTACTGATTGCCATGCAAATGTGAAATTGTTTTTGGATAAGAAAAGCAGTTTCATGTTATTGAAGTTTGAGATTGGTGGGTATTTGATGGTAAATTGTGACAGATGTAATAATGATCTTAAACTAGAACTTTGGGATGAGTTCAATATTACAGTCAAAATGGTGGATGAACCAGATTTGATGAATGAGGAGGAAGGAGATCCGGATGTGTTTTATATAAGCCGTGGAGAGAGTCATATCAATATCGAAAACTTGATCTATGAGTTTATTAATCTGAGTATTCCCATGCATAAAGTTTGTGGATACAACGACCCCAATGGACAGCAATGTAATGAAGATGCACTGAAAATGCTCCTTAAATTAGAGGAAAAGCAAATGATCAAGCCAGATGTAAATCCAATTTGGAAAGAGCTTGAGAAGTTTAAAAATAAGAAAGATTCATAATTTAGATAAACCGATTAATAAACGTATATAAATAAAGAGTTATGCCAAATCCCAAACGCAGGCACAGCCAGCAGAGAAGTGCAAAACGCAGAACACATTATAAAGCAACTGCACAAACATTAACTACAGATGCTACTACAGGCGAAACTCACGTACGCCACCGTGCTCATGTAAGCGAAGGAAAGTTAGTTTACAAAGGAAAAGTAGTAGCAGAAAAAGCTCCTTCAAAAGCTTAAGATTTTAAGTTCTATATTTTTTTAAAAAAAATTCCAGGTACATACATCCACTGGTTGGTTGGTGTATTTGGAATTTTTTTTATTTTTATTGCCGATATGAATATTGGAATTGACATGATGGGTGGCGACTTTGCGCCATTAGAAGCCGTAAAAGGAGCCAAAGAGTATTTGGAAAAGAATTCTGCGAATGATGTAGTACTCGTTTTTTTTGGTGACGAGTCTGCACTACAATCCATTTTAGCGCAGCATTCCATACCTGAGGGTAGATATAATATAGTGCCTACCACTCAGGAAATTGATATGCATGAGCATCCTACCAAAGCTTTAAAAGAAAAGACAAATTCTTCAATTGCTGTGGGATTTCAGTTTCTGGCCACTGGCCGAATCGATGCATTCGTCAGTGCAGGGAACACAGGGGCTATGCTGGTAGGAGCACTCTTTAGTATCAAAGCGATTGATGGTGTGTTGCGTCCCACCATATCTTCCGTTATCCCAAAACTGGATGGTACCACCGGCTTATTGGTGGATGTAGGATTGAATGCCGATTGCAAACCTGAACAACTCAACCAGTTTGCAGTGATGGGTTCTGTTTTCAGTAAGTATATTTTTGGCATTGATGATCCCAAAGTGGGTTTGATCAACGTGGGCGAGGAGGAAGGCAAAGGCAATTTGCTGGCGCAGGCCACTTATCCACTTTTGAAAGATAATAAGGCGATCCACTTTATTGGAAATGTAGAAGGCAGAGATTTGTTCAATGAGAAGGCCAATGTAATGGTTTGCGAAGGCTTTACTGGTAATGTGATTTTGAAAATGGCTGAATCTATTTTTGATATTGCCACAGAGCAGAAAATTGAGAACCCTTATTTAAATAGATTCAATTTTGAAATATATGGCGGAACGCCAGTGTTGGGTGTTGAAAAGCCTGTCATTATTGGACATGGTATTTCTCATGCTACTGCTTTTAGCAATATGGTGGATGTGGCTGTTCGAATGATAAATACTAATGTACTCGACAAAGTGAAAGAAGCAATGGCAAATATATAGACCGTTTTATAGAATTTCTATGTTTAATGCATAGGAGTAAAGAATTTCCAGGTCGTAATAAATTTATTGATTATACCAAAATAGTGGTATCCATCTCGAAAATATGATCTAAAATTCATATTTGATAAAGCGTGGTTCTTTCTGAATATTGAAAGCAGATATTAAGGAAGTTTTCAAAATTAGTATGAGTGAGTAAGGATTATTTGGAATCCAAAATCAACCCCACCACATGATAGCTATTTACTCAGAATGAGTTGGGTGCAAACTAATGGTTAATAGATGCGAGGAGGTGTTGTAGCTGATTTGTTTTTTCCATTTTCACAGCTAACTTTACTACTTCTCCAATAACAATAACTGCTGGATTTTCAATTCCTTTTTTGGCGGCTTTCCGGCAAATATCAGAGGTGGTTCCAAAAATTGACTTTTGATAAGGGAGAGTGGCATTTTGAATAATGGCTACAGGAGTTGTGGATTTACCATATCGAATAAAGACATCCATAATTTCCTTTAGATTTTTCATGGCCATTAATAAAACTACTGTTGCGTTGGATTGCGCAGCCAAACTTATGTCCGATGAAATCCTACCACTTCTGGTAGTGCCCGTAATAACCCAAAAACTTTCATTGGTGCCTCTGGCTGTCATCGGAATCATTTCAGAGCCAGCTGCTGCAATGGCACTCGAAATTCCGGGAACTACTTCTACTTCCATTCCTGCTTGTTGAGCGGCTTCAATTTCTTCCCAGGCACGACCAAAAACAAATGGATCCCCTCCCTTGAGCCGAACTACACAATCGTATTTTCTGCCGAGTTGAATAATTTGGCGATTTATTTCATCCTGACTTAACGTATGGTGTCCTGACCTTTTGCCTACATACTTCATGACACAATGTGGACTGCAATATTTAAGTAGGTTTTCGTTAGCCAAGGCATCATATAATACCACATCGGCTTCCTGCAAGGCTTTTATTGCCTTAAGGGTTATTAAATCCGGATCTCCGGGTCCTGCGCCAACTAAAATAATTTTCGACATTTAAATATTAAAAATAAATTAATATGAATATATATGCGTAAAAATAGCGAATATGTTCAATATAAATGTATATTTGATAAATAATATTGAATAAAATATGAATAATTATAACAAAATACAATAATAATTCTTATATGTATAATATTTATAATAAATGCTTGTCGATTATTTTTAATGATAAAACAAAGTAAATGAAAGTAATTGTTATTGGTAATGGGATGGTTGGTCAAAAGTTTTGCGAAAAGCTCATTTCTAAGGAAGTTCCTGATCTGAAACTATCTGTTTTTGGAGAAGAAACTCTGGCGGCCTATGATCGTGTACACCTAAGCTCGTATTTTGCTGGTAAAACAGTATCTGATTTAACGATTCAGCCAGTAAAGTGGTACCAGGAGAATGGAATAGATTTATATTTAGGTGATCCTGTTACAGAAGTGGATCGAGAAAACAAGACGATTCGTTCTTTTGAAGGACTTGAAATGCAATACGATTACCTAGTATTTGCTACTGGATCATCAGCTTTTGTACCCCCGATTCCAGGATCAGATAAAAATGGTGTTTTCGTTTATCGCACTATTGAAGACCTTAATATGATTTGGAGGCATGCTCCTTCTGCAAAATCAGCAGTTGTGATAGGTGGTGGCCTATTGGGTTTAGAAGCAGCTAAAGCTTGTCTGGATTTAGGGATTAAGGAAACGCATGTAATTGAATTTGCGCCCAGGCTAATGCCGCGTCAGATAGATGAAGCAGGTTCAGATATTCTTGTACAAAAATTGGCGGAGCTTAATATTACGACCCATACTAATAAGAATACAGCCGCTATTCTTGGTAATGAAACTATAAAAGGTTTGTTCTTTACAGATGGCACAATCCTCAATACGGACATGCTGGTAATCTCTGCAGGAATTAAGCCCAGAGACGAATTAGCTCGTAGTTGCAGGCTTACAGTAGGCCCTCGGGGTGGCATAGTGGTAAACGATGAAATGCGCACGAATGATGAACACATATTTGCAATTGGGGAATGTGCTTTACATAATTCCATGATATATGGTCTGGTGGCTCCCGGGTATGAAATGGCCGATGTGGTGGCTACTCAGCTGGCAGGTGATCAAAAGCAGTTCCCAGGTTTTGATATGAGTACCAAGCTGAAACTGATAGGGGTGGATGTGGCAAGCTTTGGAGACCCATTTATCAATGGAACAGAAGCTAATAGCATTGTGATTCAGGATAAGCATAAAGGAGTTTATAAGCGTATCAATTTTACAAAAGATGGCAAACGCTTATTGGGTGGCGTTTTAGTAGGGGATGCGGATGACTATAATATGCTTTTACAAATATGTAAGAACAATTTGGTTTTGCCTCCGGATCCAACTGGACTCATAGTAAAAGGTGGTGATGCTGGTATGGATGCTGGTGCAGGAGTGGTTGCCCTTCCAGATGATGCTCTAATTTGTAGTTGTGAAGGCGTGACTAAATTAGATATTTGTAATGCTATCAACGAAAAAGGTTGTGAAACCTTTGACGACATAAAGAAATGCACCAAGGCTACCACAGGTTGTGGAGGTTGTGCTCCAATGGTGAAAGACATACTGGAACACACACTTAAGCAACAAGGCAAGCTGGTTCGCAAAGTGCTTTGCGAGCATTTCGAATACTCCAGACAAGAACTCTACGATCTGATAAAACTAAAAGATCTTCGCAATTTTGATAATGTGGTAGATACACTTGGACATGGAGATGGCTGTGAAGTGTGCCGTCCGGTAGTGAGTTCTATCATTGCCAGTCTTTGGAATGAATTGATCGTAACCAAACAGAATGCTACCTCTCAGGATAGTAATGATCGTTTTCTGGCAAACCTGCAAAAAGGAGGAACCTATTCTGTAGTTCCTCGTATTCCTGGTGGAGAAATTACTCCTGATGGTCTATTGGTGATTGCACAGGTTGCCAAGAAATATGGACTATATACCAAAATTACCGGTGGGCAGCGAATTGATTTGTTTGGTGCTCATGTAAGTGATTTACCAGCAATTTGGGAAGAACTCATTGCGGCAGGCTTCGAAAGTGGCCATGCTTATGGAAAGGCTTTGCGTACTGTCAAGAGTTGTGTGGGTAGTACCTGGTGTCGTTTTGGTTTGCAGGATAGTGTGAGTTATGCCATTAGGATTGAAGAAAGATATAGAGGCCTCAGGGCACCCCACAAAATAAAGTCTGCCGTATCGGGTTGCATACGGGAATGTGCAGAAGCACAATCTAAAGACTTTGGAATTATCGCTACCGAAAAAGGATGGAACTTGTATGTATGTGGAAACGGTGGGTCCAAGCCACAACATGCGCTTTTGTTCGCCACTGATTTGGATTCGGAAACTTGTATAAAATATATAGATCGCTTCCTGATGTTTTACATCAAAACAGCAGATCCTCTTACAAGAACTGCCACCTGGTTAAACAAAATGGAAGGTGGAATTGATTACCTGCGCAATGTTGTTATTCACGATTCGCTTGGTATTGCAGAAGAACTGGAAGCAGAAATGCAGACCTTGGTGAATAACTATCAATGTGAGTGGAAAAATGTAGTAGAGTCGCCTGAACTGAGAAGTAAATTCAATCACTTTATCAATGCTCCTAAAGAAAAAGACCCTGCTGTAAAGTTTGAAAATATGCGGGGTCAAATAAAAGCGGCTGCCTGGTAATAGCAAAAGCGATTATAGAGCTATGTCTAAAATTTTCTTTCTTTTCTTAATCTAAATTTTAATACAATGTCTGATAATAACTGGTTCTATGTTTGTGATGTAGAAGAAATGCCACACAATGGCGGTGTAACTGTGAAATACGGTGAAGAGCAAATAGCACTTTTTTATTTTACACATCGGAATGAATGGTATGCATCTCAAAATTTATGCCCTCACAAACAGCAAATGGCGCTAAGCAGAGGAATGATAGGCTCCCAGAATGGTGAACCCAAAGTAGCCTGTCCTTTTCATAAAAAAACCTTTTCTCTAAAAACAGGGGTGTGTTTAAATAGCGATGAATGTGATAGCTTAAAAACATATCCTGTAAAAGTAGAAGAAGGAAAGGTTTTTATTGGAGTAGATCCAAGTTGGAATTAGTACTATTTACCAGGTTCGCTTTCAACATCTGGAATCAGGGATTGATTTTACAATTTTCATACATGCAACAAACAATACTATAAGAAGGAAGTATTACGTTTTTTGTTATAAATGCTAATCAATTAGCTGTTTTTGAATGGCCGGTTTACAGGGTTCAGGGTTCCTACAGATTTACTAAACCGATTTATGGGCTGGCCATTTTTAGCCTAAAAGGAAAAGCGAGCTTCTAAAATTTCGCTACAAGGCTCTGGGGATTTTTTTTAAAAAAACTGGCATCACGGGTTCGGTATTTTTTCCTGCCAAGCATAAAGGAGAAGACAATTTTAATGCTGAAAAATGGTGCCAATAAGAGCTGAATATTTAGGCCTGTATCAGACAAAGTGTATGTCTAATAATAAAGGCATTTGGTTACCAGTACACTATTTTATTTCTATAATAAGTCTTTTACTCCTTGGGGGAATATTTAATATAATTCCCGGATGTTTAGTTTTTGTAACTGATCGTTGTTCTTAGTTTTTTTAAACAATAAATCAAATTATCATGTCTGCGACAATTAAAAATCAACCACTCGAAAAACTAAATATCTTTTCAGGGAAAGGGATTCAAATGCAAACCTTTCACATTACCTGGCTTACTTTTTTCTTTTGCTTTTTTGCCTGGTTTGGAATTGCCCCGCTCATGCCCTTGGTCAGCGAATCATTACACCTAACCAAATCGCAAAAAGGAAATGTGGCTATCGCAGCTGTAAGTGCCACCATTCTGGCCCGTTTGGTAATAGGCAGGCTTACGGATAAGTATGGCCCCAGAAAAGTTTATACCATACTATTAGTTATCTGTTCTTTTCCGGTAATGCTAATTGGTCTGGCCAATGATTATACTTCGTTCCTGTTGTTTCGTTTAGGCATTGGTGTGATAGGTGCTTCTTTTGTGATCACACAGTTTCACACTTCAGTGATGTTTGCGCCTAATATTAAAGGAACAGCCAATGCTGTTGCCGGCGGCTGGGGAAACATGGGGGGCGGTGCTACACAAATTTTGATGCCACTGATAGCTGCTGCACTTGTAGGAGTGGGTTGGGTTGGAAAAGCAGATAGCTGGCGATACGCAATGATTTTGCCGGGGTTCATGTTGTTGGTAATGGCAAGGTTATATTGGAAACATACAAAAGATACACCTGATGGAAACTTTGATGAGTTGCCACAAAAAAAATCAGATGCTAAGGAAAATACCTTCTTGCTGGCAGCCAAAGATTATCGCACCTGGGTGCTTACCGTTGCTTATGCAGCCTGCTTTGGAGTAGAAATTACAGTAGACAATTTTGCGGCTTCTTATTTTAACGAAGATTATAAAGCTACTTTGATTATGGCAGGATTGCTTGCCAGCATCTTTGGCTGGCTCAATATTTTCGCCAGAGCATTGGGTGGTATAGTTTCGGACAAAGTAGGCAAACGATTTGGATTTAGAGGTAAAATATCTCTGCTGGCTATCTTATTGCTTTTGGAAGGTATAGGCATCATGCTTTTTTCAAATGCGGGTGGTTTGGCTATGGCCATTATTACCATGTTCTTTTTTGGCTTATGTTTAAAAATGGCGAATGGTACCACTTATAGTATTGTGCCTTTTGTCAATACAAAAGCTGTTGGAAGCGTGGCTGGAATTGTTGGTGCCGGTGGAAATATCGGAGCTATGCTGATCGGCTTTTTATTCAAAAGTTTAAGCTATGCAGATGCCTTTTTGTACCTGGGTGCTATCGTGTTTTTTACGGGCATTGTAGTGCTGGTGGTAAGATTGTCAATAAAGAAAGTCAAGACGGGTAAATTGATTCAGCCGGATGAACTGGAGAGTTCCATTGCCGCATAATATTGACGGAATAGTTTAATCTAAAAAGTAAAAAATATTGAGCCTGTCTACCTCAAATAATAGTTCTACCACTACCTGCTGCTACTGTGGCGTGGGTTGTGGTATTACTGTTATAAAAGATAAACTCGGTAGTATACAAGTTGCCGGCAATGCGGAACATCCTGTGAACAAAGGAATGCTCTGTAGCAAAGGGATGAATTTGCATTACACGGTGAATGATACCAGCGACAGGTTATTGTTTCCAGAAATGCGATATGCCCGAAACCAGCCCCGGCAAAGGGTTTCATGGGAAGCAGCATTGGAACGAACTGCCGCAGTTTTTAAAACATTTATAGAAAAGTATGGCCCAGATTCGGTGGCGTTTTATGCTTCAGGCCAATGCCTTACCGAGGAATATTATGTGGTCAATAAACTGATTAAAGGATTTATTGGAAGTAATAATATTGATACTAACTCAAGACTCTGCATGAGTAGTGCTGTAGTAGGCTACAAAATGAGCTTGGGTGAAGACAGCGTTCCGGTATGTTATGATGATCTGGATCTGGCCGACGTTATTTTTGTGGCGGGTGCTAATCCGGCCTGGTGCCATCCTATTTTGTGGAGAAGGGTGGAAGCCGCCAAAGAAAAAAATCCTGATCTGAAAATAATTGTCAGTGATCCAAGGCTCACACAAACCTGTTCTTTTGCCAATTTGCATTTGCAACTGAATCCCGGAACGGATATTACCTTACATCATGCCATTGGAAGAGCAATTATTGAGCATGGAGATATCGACCTCGATTTTGTAAAGCACCATACTGAAGGATTTGAAAAATACCGTTCCTCTGTTTTTGAAAGAACCATCGAAGAAGCTGCAATAATATGTGGTGTGTCTGAGGGTCAAATTAGGGAAGCCGCTTCTATGATTGGCCATGCCAAAGGGTTTATGACAATGTGGACAATGGGGCTGAATCAAAGTGTGGTGGGGGTAAATAAAAATCTGTCGCTCATCAATCTTAATCTCATCACTGGCCATATTGGCAAACCGGGTTCTGGTCCTTTGTCGCTTACCGGACAGCCCAACGCAATGGGTGGCCGGGAAGTAGGCGGTCTATCAAATTTGTTGCCGGCTCACAGAGATCTTGGCAACGAGCAGCAGCGTAACGAGGTGGAACGATTTTGGAAAGTGCCTCTGGGTACGATTCCTTCCAAGCCGGGACTTACAGCCACAGAAATGTTTGAAGCATTGGAGGATGGGCGTTTGAAGGCTATTTGGATTTTATGTACCAATCCGCTGATCAGTTTGCCAGATGTGAGACGTGCAGAAGCCGCATTGAAAAAAGCAAGGTTTGTGGTAGTTCAGGACATTAGCAATAAACCTGAAACCATTCAGTATGCAGATGTGGTATTGCCCGCAGCGGCATGGACTGAAAAAGAAGGCACCATGACCAATGCTGAAAGACGCATTAGTTATTTGCATAGAATTATTGATCCGCCTGGTGAGGCATTGCCCGATTCGGAAATCGTTACCCGTTTTGCAAAAAAGATGGGATATGCTGGATTTGACTACAATTCATCTTCAGAGATTTTTGCCGAACACGCCGCTTTAACCCAAGGCACTAATACTGATATTAGTGGACTAAGTTATGAAGTATTGAAAAAGCAATTAACTGTTCAATGGCCTTATCCTAAAGATCAAAATAGTCATAGAGATACTGTTGGCACAAAACGTTTGTTTACCGACAAACAGTTTTATACCCAATCAAAGAAAGCGATCATCCATTCTTTTTCCGATGAAAATTTATCAGAATCTTTAAGTCCTGATTTCCCGTTGATATTGACTACAGGACGCATTCGCGATCAGTGGCATACCATGAGCAAGACGGGAAAAGTGAATAAGCTAAAACTACATATCGCTACTTCATTTCTGGAGATACATCCAATGGATGCCGCAGAAAGAAATTTGCAGAATGGAGATATGGTGGTGGTGAAAAGCAGGCGTGGTGAGGTTTGTGTACCTGCCAAAATTTCTACCGATATAAAAAGAGGGGTAGTTTTTATGCCTATGCATTGGGGCAAAATTCTGAATAGTGACCTAAACCGTGTGAACAATATTACCAGTAATTTGGTGGATCCCAAAAGCAAAGAACCTGATTTTAAATTTACCGCAGTAGCAGTAGCTCCGTTTCAAAAACCCCGGCAAAAAATATTTGTGGTTGGTGCTGGTGCAGGAGCTTGTGGATTTGTAAAGTCGTATCGCGAAATAAATACAACGGATGCAATTACCGTATTCAGTAAAGAAGATTTCCCTTTTTATAACAGAGTGTTGCTTCCGGATTATATAAGCGGTGTGTTGCAATGGGATAATATGATCAAGATGACCGATGAGGAAGAGTATCAAAACAATATCAAACTCCATCGGGGAGTAAGTATCCAGCACATAAACCGATCAGAGAAAACGGTTACAGACAGTAAGGGAAACGTGCATAAGTATGACTTATTGATTTTGGCCACAGGAAGTCGTTCTACAGTATTGCGCGATGTGCCTGCATTGAAGGGTATTTTCACTATGCGCAACCGAAACGATGCTGATCAGTTCCTGAGCCATGCCAATGAACACAATGGTAGGGTCGTGATCATTGGAGGTGGTTTGCTGGGCATTGAACTCGCTGCTTCTCTAAAGCAAATGAATATTGAAACCACCATCATACAGCGTACTTCCAGACTGATGAACCGACAGTTGGATATCTTGGGTAGTCAGCTTTTGCAAGATGAATTGATCGACAAAGGAATAGAAATATATTACAATGATGAAATAGATCGTTTTTTGGGTACAAGTTCCATCACAGGAATCAAACTAAAAAGTGGATTGAAGATTGATTGTACGACATTGGTGATGGCCATTGGTACTACACCTAATATAGAAATAGCAAAGGCCGCTGATTTAATTTGCAAAAGGGGAGTGGTGGTAAATGATTATATGCAAACCAGCGATCCGGATATTTTCGCCATTGGAGAAATAGCCGCTCACAAAGGTCAGCTCTTTGGGATTACTGCGGCAGCAGAACAGCAGGCAGAAATAGTGGCCAGGTATCTGGGAGGCAATATTGCCAGGTATTATGATGGATCTATATCAATGAATATTCTTAAAATTCATGGTATGGATATGTGTTCGCTGGGTGAAGTGGAATGTCCAGATGATCCGGCTTATGAAGAAGTGGTGTTTATAGATAAGGCAAAACGATATTACAAGAAATGCATCATTCACAAAGATCGCTTAATAGGCGCTATACTTATTGGAGATAAGGTTGAGTTTTTAGAATATAAAAATTTGATTGAAAATAAAATTGAATTGAGTGAAAAGCGTTTGCAACTGTTGCGTTCGGGCAAAACGGTAGAGCCGGTAAAAGGCCGACTGGTGTGCAGTTGCAATAATGTGGGAGAAGGGAATTTGATGAATAGGATTTCTGATGGATGCAAAGATCATTTACAATTATGTCAGTTGAGTGGTGCCGGAATGGGGTGTGGTAGTTGCCGACCCGAAGTGAAGAATATATTGGAAGCCGCATTGAGTTCCTTGGCCTAAAGACTGAAAAAAAGGTAACAGAATGATTGAAACTAGTACAGTAAAAATCAATTTTAGGGGAGGGATAATCTCTCCGGGCGATTTGTTGGATATTTTGGAAATAGTATCATCAGAATATATTCAACAGGTTAGTTTCGGGTTGCGTCAGCAGCTTATTATTCTAGTCAGGAACGACTCGCTGCAAAATGTATTAGAACAATTAATGGCTTTGGATGTGGACTTGGAAGTAAATGATGATGCCTATCCGAATATTATGAGTTCTTATCCTGCCGAAGAAATGTTTATTCATTCGGGCTGGATGAGCGAAGGTGTGTATAAGGACATTCTGGATGCATTAGAACATAAACCAAAACTAAAAATAAACCTGTCTGATAGCAATCAAAGTTTTACTCCTTTGCTTACCGGTAACATCAATTGGGTTGCCAGTTCCGGATCGCCTCATTTTTGGCATTTGTTCATTCGGTTTCCACAAACAAATCATGTCATTGAATGGAGTGAGATGGTTTACACCAACGATGTAGCAAGGTTTTCAAAGGATATTGAATTTCTTCTTACTCAAAAAAAGGCAAATCAAACCAAGGATGATATTTTGATGAACGAGACGTTCTTTGAAAGCATCAATAAGGAATTGTACATAACAAAGCCTGCAGTCCAAAGGGTAGAATTGCCCTCATTCAATTTGCCTTATTATGAAGGTCTTCACAAGTATGGTAACAAGTTTTGGTTGGGTGTATATCGCCGGGATGAAATGTTTCCTGTCACCTTTTTGAAAGAAATTTGCGAGATATGCTTACAAACAAAAGTGGGTCAACTCTGTTCTACTCCTTGGAAGTCTATTATTATTAAAGGCATTGCAGATAAGGATAAGTATTTGTGGACCAATCTGCTCAATAAGTATGAAATAAATATGCGCCATTCGGCCAATGAACTCAATTTTCAGGTGCAGGATAATGATGCAGAAGCAAGAAAACTTAAGTGCTACTTGGTTCAAAAATTCAATGCCATGGATTTGCGCACCTTTGGTATTTGTATCGGCATTAAAACCAAACCCAAAAGCGAAATATTTTGTTCTGTTTTGATTAAGAAAAAATCTCTTTTCAAACTTTTTGGGAAAACCTATTTTAATCGCTATGATATTTTATGTGCTAAAGATTTTAATCCAAATGAACGTACCAGTTCTGTTTATATGAGCAATCTAAGCAGACCTCAATTGGTAATAGAATTGCAGCAATGTGTATTGTGGTATTATAAGCGGCTGGTTCAAAAATATGATGCTGGTGAAGAGAATCAAACTATATCGTCAAAGCCAGCATTAGTTCCAGATCATTATGTGCATCAATGCCCGCATTGTCTTAGCATTTACGACAGTGAGTTTGGGGACTTGGATCATGAAATCGCCGCCGGTATTGCCTTTGAGCAACTTCCTCAGCGTTACGCATGTCCTGTTTGTGAAGCTCCAAAAACAGAGTTTGTAAAAATAAATTTGTCATCGCTCAAAAGTCAAACAGTATCATCCGAAGCCTAGGCAATAAAAAAATTTAGTTTAGCCATTTTTAAAATGAGCATAAACTTTCAACGAACAGACAAGGTTGTAATGGTCAATAATTCGAATTGGTTTCCTGACCAATGTATTTCAGAAACTAGGTTTAATTTTCAAAAACAATGGTCTTGTTATGATAGACAAGCACCTTATCCTGAAACACTAATTCCATTCCATTGGCCAGTGCAGATTTTTCAATTTCTCGACCCAAACGAATCATGTCTTTAACTGTATGTGTATGATTGACGGCAATGGTTCGTTGAGCAATGATTGGCCCATCATCCAATACATTGGTAACAAAATGAGCCGTAGCACCAATTAACTTTACACCTCGTTCATGTGCCTGCCTGTAGGGATGGGCTCCAATGAAGGCAGGAAGAAAAGAGTGATGTATATTGATGATCCTGGATGAATATTTGGCCACAAATTCAGGTGAAAGGATACGCATGAATTTTGCCAGAATAATATAGTCTAGTTCGTATTGATTGAGTGTGGCCACAATTTGCTGTTCGAAAACATGTTTTTCTTTTCCTTCGTGGGGGATATGATGAAAAGGTATTTCAAACTTTTCTGTAAGGGACTGAAGCGTGTCATAATTGCCAATGACACATTGCACTTCAGCATCCAGAGTATTGAAATGGTTACGCAACAATATATCACCTATACAATGATGCTCCTTGGTAACCAACACCGCTACTTTCTTTTTAGCATAGGGTCGAAGACTAATTTCTGTATCTGCCGGAAGTTTCGATTTTATCTGCAATTGTAATTGTTCCAGATCTGTGTTGCCCTGAATTTCCAGTCGAACATAAAACCGGTTTTCATCCGTATTCACATACTCCTTCATCGAAATAATGTTAAGGTTTGCTGCGGCCATTACGGCGGATATATCAGCTACCAAACCCACTCTGTCACTACATTGTAAAAGAATTACCATTTACTATTATGCTGTTTATTATTAAAACAAATTGAACTGAACAAGAAGTACTAAAGCTGATGGGCAAATGATTCCAGACCATCAAAAAGCAAATCTATATCAGGATGTGGCAAGGTAATATTTTTATTGGTTGTAGAAACAAAAACAGTGCGCATGCCTGCAAATCTTCCAAACTGCATATCGCTGATACTATTGCCCACAATCAGTGTGCGGTGAAAATCAATATCTGGAAAATCTTGTTTTGCCTGCAAAGCCATGCCTGGATTGGGTTTTCGGTGGAATGACTGGTTTTCAGTATCGGTGCAAAAATAAATCTTGTCCACCTTTCCTCCGGTTCGGTTTATTTCTGCCAGCATTTTTTCATTCATAGCCATCAGGTCTTCTTGCTTTATAATTCCTCTTCCAACGCCCCGCTGATTGGTGACAATGATGATGTGCCTGAACCTTTGAGTTAGTTTTTTAAAAAGAACTGGAGAACCTTTGGTGAAAATAAATTCCTCTGGGGTTGTGATATAGCTTCCTGGTTTATCTTCATTGATGACTCCATCTCTGTCTAAAAATAAGGTCCAGTGGGCATCAATGTCCGTAAGGGAAAACGAAGCCGTTTTCAACTCGATTTCTGCACGAATAAGATCCTCGGGATTTTCAATATCTAAAAAATATCCTTCATCATCGATTGCTTCCTTCGCTTCATCAATATTCAATTTTTGAAAATATTCATTTTCAAATGAAAAATCATTCGGATATTTATTTTGGAGGAATTGTTTTTTGTTAATCAGGAAAATGCCGGTTTGATACCTCGTCTTGCCCCTTTTGGATTTTTCCCCAAAGAAGTCAGTGGTAGGGTGCTTTTCGAAAACCGCAGGTTCCTCTTTGTCATTATCAATGACCGATTTTAAAACAAAGGAACAGGTAGATTGATTTTTAACATGTCTTTCAATCAATTTGTTTTTGTCAAATGAAACCAGACGATGGGCATTGGCTACAAACACATTGTTATCATTTGTTTTTTGCAGGGCAGCATGAAGTTGATCAAACGAATCCAAAGATGGGTTTTCTATCACATAGTCAAAATCGAGAAATGCAAATTCATTTTCCAGCCAATCCGGTATTACCTGATGTTCATTATCCAGACAAAAAATAATTTTTTCTATTCCCTGCTTTCTCAAATGATTGATAACATAATACAGAAAAGGTCTTCCGGCTATTTGTGTTAGACAGAAAGGAGTTTGCCAGGCAGTTTCCTTATACCCAGTACCATTGGTACTTGTCAAAATGATGGCTTCTTTAAAATCTTTATTCAAAAGTTACTCTTTTGGATTAAATGTAAGGTACTCTTTTTTAGACCTCATCCTTCTTCATCGAAAAAGCCCCAAAACTTTTCCGTCACAACGGCCAGAGACAGAAAGGAGTGGACTCCAGGAAATTTGAATATTGCCCACCTGCTATGTTTACGTTTTGGAAGGATTGGAAAAATAGATTTCTTCCACCATCTGACAAATAATATGGCCTAAAAGCAAATGACATTCCTGAATCCGGGGTGTGTCGATAGACGGAATGTTGACAAGGTAATCACTCAGGGCTTTTAAATCGCCACCCGTTTCTCCGGTAAATCCCATTGTGATCATTTCTTTTTGTCTGGCGGTTTCAAAAGCCTGTACAATATTTTTTGAATTGCCAGAAGTGCTTAGGCCAATTAATACATCGCCTTTTTTACCAAGCCCCTGTATCAGTCGTGCATAAATGAGGTCGAAGCTATAATCATTGGCCACTGCTGTAAGATAGGAAGTGTTGCAATGCAGGGCTTCGGCGGGCAGGGCATGTCGATCCTTATAAAACCTTCCACTAAATTCTGCCGCCAGATGTTGTGCATCAGCCGCACTTCCACCGTTGCCACAGAAATATACGTGGTTGCCATTTCTAAAAGCACGCACAATGGCCAAAATGATCGCTTCCACCGTAGTTGTCAGGGTTTCGTTTTGCAACACCCTTTGCTTGGTATCAATGGAGGCTTGGATTAACTGTTGAATTTGTTGCATATTCCGTGTATTAAACGATTTTTGAAAACTGAATATAATGTAAAAGCCTATTATTCTGTTTTCGTATAAGAAATGGTACGATTAAAAAAGATTAATAGACATTGTCAGAACCCTTTCACAATTGCATTGACCAAATTTGCCCAGCTATATTTTTCTTTTTCACTTCGAAGATTTGGAATAAAGTGATCTTCACCCAATTCGAAAAATCTCTTAATGGAATTGGCTATTGCATGTGGTTCGGGTTCGGTTACCAGTCCGCATTTTTCATGAGGAACTAAATCTGGTAGCCCGCCTACATTCGTTACTACCATTGGCTTTTCGAAATAATAAGCCAAAGGGGTTACCCCACTTTGGGTGGCGTTTTTATATGGCTGTACCAATAAATCGGCTGCACATAAATAATATTTTACTTCGCTGTCCGAAATAAAATTTGTTCTTAAATACAACATGTCTTCTATCCCCAGTTCTCGGATGAGTTCCGTGTAATTTCGTTCATCTTCATAAAATTCGCCCGCAATTAATATTTTGATATGAGGAATAGTGGACTTTAAAAACGGTGTTGCTTTTAATAGCAGATCCAGTCCCTTGTATTTGCGGATAAAGCCAAAGAACAAAACAATTTTTTCACTGGTAGGAATTCCCAGATGTTGCCGAGCTTCGGCTTTAGATATCGGCTCACCAAAATTATCGTACAGGGGATGTTGTACCAACTGTACAGGTTTTTGTGTATCAAACTTTCTGAGGTCGAAAAGTACATTTTCGCTCATAGTGATAAACCCATCCACCGGTTGTATAAAATATTTGGTAAATGCTTTGTCGCCAGGTCTTTTTTCGTGTGGTATAATATTGTCGGCAATACAGATGATCTTGGTATGTTTATTTTTTCTGACCTGTCGGAGGATAGTGCCCAGTGCCGGTCCCATAAATGGCAGCCAGTAACGCACCACCACGATATCAGGATTTTCTTTTTTAAGTTTCTTGCCTACCTGCACCCAGTTCAAGGGATTGATCGAGTTGATTAAAGTTTTGATGGGAATGCCTTCCGGTGCTGGTTCATCGGTGTATTGCGATTTTCCCGGAAAGAGAAAGGAAGGGTACTGCAGGCTAAAAGACCAGATGGTGCAGTGGTGTCCCAAAGCAATAAATTCTTTTGCCAGCCGGTGGTTAAAAGTTGCCAAACCTCCGCCTCGCAAGGGATGCGCCGGCCCTATAATGATTACTTTAGCCATGCGGCAAATATAATGGATTGGGAGGAGGGGATGAGATAGAAACTATTTCAACAATTCAATTAATGACTGGACAAGCTTATATTGATTTTAATTGAATTTAAAATTATAGAGTTTATTAAATATTTGAACTTATAATGAGTATAGTGCCCTTTGTTTTCCTATCTGTTATGTCTCCAACAATAACCGTTACAGTTTTTAGTAATATTTCTACATCGACTACCATTTTTAGTTCGGCCATTACACTGCCTGGATAAACAATTTTTTGAATGGTTAATGGATTTATGAGTTTTGGACACAATATTCTGATTTTGTCTTTTGTATGTAATTTTTTTGTTTTTCTTTGTGTCCTGGATAGTTTTATTGTTTGTCTGTTTTGATCTCCCCAATTGTTTAGTTTCTACTATTTTCTCTGATTTGCTATCTCTAGTATTTTCATCTAAGACTGTATTTTGTGCAAAGCAAAAGATATTTAAGAAAGCAATTAATAAGATAGATAGTAATGGACGAATAATTTTATGAGAATTCATTAATCAATTTTTGGATTTAAAAATCTTTTAGTAAAAGCTTGACAAAAGTTTGGTTTAATAAATAAATGGCTTCAATAATATACTTTCGATTAGTTCAGATAATCCTTAATCAGTTCGATTTTTTCCTCAAGGAATTTATCAACAATAGATGGCGATACTTCCATTTCTTTAAATCCGAAAATATCTTTATTGCAATATGTACAGTTATTTTCAAGCTCATTTACCTTTCCACATTCGCAGGTCCAAACTTCTTTTTCCTTAGAGG
Source organism: Niabella sp. (assembly GCA_035434405.1). Taxonomy (GTDB): domain Bacteria; phylum Bacteroidota; class Bacteroidia; order Chitinophagales; family Chitinophagaceae; genus Niabella. Next base: position 87,882 of record DAORWU010000011.1, read on the forward strand.
ATAACAATTGCTTTTTGGAAAACCGTTTTCCTCGTTCCGGGAATGACTCATTTACAAGTTGTCTTAAGTTTTGTAAATTGATAATATCTTCCTTACTATAAAAAGGTTTATCAGATTTAGTAATGTTTAAGCCAATTTTTTTTGTTTGAAAGTTTTCAGATTTCAATAGCAGGGTTGTTTTTTCAAAATTTAAAAGATTCAGCTCGGTGATTATTTCTGCTAATTTCAATACAATTTTTTCGTTTTGCTCATTTGCTATTCTATCATATAGTAGATCAATCTTAGTGGTTTCTGGTAGCGCATCAATATATTGAATTAAGTTTTGATGAAACCTTGGTAAATTGTTTATATCATTTTCTAGGCTGGCAAGTACTTTCGCATATTTCTTTAAAAGGTAGGGGAAAACCTCAACTATTTGATTGTTCGTAATAAATGTCCACATATCAGGATTAAGCACTAAACTATCAGAATTAACCATTGACAGAATTTCCTTTTTAGTCCGTTGGATATTTATTAATTCAGCACTTACATTTTGTAATTTTTCATTTTGGTTTTGTGTAGATATATTTTCGATGGATTCCTTTTCGATTACAACTGCAGTACCAATTGCAGAAAGCATAAACATCGCTTTGCCTTTCCCCGAAATTTCATCCATATCAACTTTTAAACCAACAACACAATTTGCACCTAACAGGTATGCTGCAATTTTTATTTTTTCAATTGCTTCTTCGTAAAGAGAATTCAATTGTTTCTGGTAGGATTGTGAACGTCCGCCAAAAGTATCTGTAATGCTTGCAAAGAAGTCGCTAAATATATTTGTACCTGCAACAATGTGTGCAGTTACAGGTTTCAAAAATTTCTTCACTTTTATTCCTTCAACCGTTGATGTAGTGGTAACTAAAATTTCTCTTGGGCTTGCCATATTATTATATTTCTTAAAGTATTTGTGTATATTAAACCTTTAGTAGGATTAAATCCCATTTTCCTTATTCAAAAATATTGATTGCCTATTAAATTAATATATTGTTTTTTTTACAGCTTCCTCAAAACATTCTCATATGCCGTTCTACTAAAATAATATTTACCCAAAAATTCGGTAGAAAAGGTTTCATAGTTTTCTTCCATGTCTCCCAAAAAAAGTAATTGCTGAATTTTTTTTGTTGATTTGGAGTGATGATAAAACTTCATCTTCTTTTCCTCATCTACAAAGCCATTTTCCGGGTGGAAGGTGGATTTTTTTTGGTTTTGTTGTCAGTGGATTTTATTTCGCAGGCACCAATATAGCCATTGGCAAGCGGTAGTATTGCGGTAAAGTTTTGTGTTTGTCTACAATGGTAAAAAGCATCAAAGGCTTTTTGCGAAAAGGCAAATAGTGGAGAGAATACCAATGCAAGAATGAGTCGTTTTTTCTTTATACTTTTTGGATATTCCTACTTGAAGGATTCAAAAAGGATCTAAAAATCTTCGATTCTTTGTATATAGCTTACAGTCCTTCGAAATTACAATTTAGTTGTAAACGGAAAAGGTAATTCTGGTTATAAAGATTGGACGGATTCAGATTCATTTTATGAATAAAAAATCTAAGGTGCTTTCATTTTCACGGGTTTTTTTCAAATATTGCAGATTGATAAATTAAATTTCAAATTACAGCACTTGTCTAAATAAAAAAAGCCGGACTTCACCGGCGTTATAATTTCCAACAACCTAATTGATCACCTCATCCTTCACAATCTTTGGAGGAGTAAATTTTTGTATCCCTTTTTTTAATGGAGGTGGTGGTAGAGGTGGCAAAGAAATAACCTTTGCTCGCTGATCGAAACTCATCTTATCATAAAGGAAATAAGCTCTATCCGTTTTGCCTTCAATGTATTTAAATCCTTTTGCAGCCTTCATTTCTTTAACGATGGATTTATAATCTGCCATTTCCTCATCAGCAACACCAGGTCCTTCTGTTTCGTCTTTTACTACTTTGGGTGGTGTGAATTTTACTTTTTCAATCTTAGGTTTTGCAAATGGAATAATTTCCTTTGTCTTGGGCTCCAGTTTCTCTTGGGAGATTTTTGTTTCTTTGTCTGTGTCACCATGAGCAGTTATTATTGCTGGGTTTGTATTGCCGTTGGAATCCATATTACCTAAAGTTTCCTCGGCATTGCTCATAGAATCTTTTGACAATATGGCGGAATCAGATATCGCAATTGTTTGTTTATCTACAATATTTTTGTCAGCTTTTTCTACCCTGTTGCAGCCTGCAACGAAGGCCAGGATTAAAACAGGAAGCAACATTATTAAAGCAAGTAGTAAACGCTTTCGATTGAAATTTTTCTTTAACATGATAAGTCTTTTTTTAGTGGTGAAAAAATTGAATGAACTGGCCAATTGAAAACCAGATAAAGTACTGGCTCTTTGTAATAAAATATTTTGATAACTGCGCACGTCATCAAACTGTTTCAAAACTGCATCATCTGCCAGAAATTCGTGATTGATTTTTATGGAAAGCCCGTACAGGTAGATGAATGGATTGAACCAGGTAACCACTTTAAAAAGTTCCACAACCAAAATATCCAGGCTATGCCTCTGTTTTATATGTGCCCTTTCATGAGCAATAACTTCGGCTTCCAACCTGCCCTGCTCAAATTCTGTTTTGTTCAAAAACATGACACCCCAAAAACTATGAGGAACAATTTCTTTATCCAGTAAAGCCACCTTAACATCGCCAACTCTTATCATTGTTTGCTGTCGAATAACATTACTTACCTGTATCAAATTTTTAATTAACCGTATCAAAAGAAATAGCCCCACGCATATCAATAAAGTATAAAGTCCATAAGTAGCTATTTCAGATGCCGATAAAGAATTTGGCCTGTTTAGATGGGTACTAAGCGGTATTGCCGGATTCCGATATACTGTAGTAGGTGCTACTTTTACTTCAATTGTAAAAAGTGGGATAAGCACAGAAGCCAACAAGCTTCCCAGCAAATAAAATCGGTTAAACAAAGGCATCTTTTCCCTGCTTAATACCAGGTAGTAAAAGCTGTAAAATATGGCGGTGCAAGCCATCATTTTAAGAAGATAGATGATCATTTTTTCTTTTTTTGAATTTCAGCATCAATAATTTTCTTTAACTCTTCCAATTGTACTTTTGTCAATTTAGTGGCTTTTGTAAAAAAAGAGGCAAATTGCAAAACCGAATCGTCAAAATAATCCTTAATCATATTATTTACATGTTTCGAAAAGTAATCTGCCTTTTTTATAAGAGGATAATACTCACGCGAATTTCCATATTGCTGGTAGCCAATAACTCCCTTGTCGGTCATGCGCTTTAACAGGGTGGCCACTGTAGTACTGGCGGGCTTAGGCGGAGAATAGCAATCTATTAAATCCTTCATAAAGGATTTTTCCTTTTGCCAGATATATTCCATCAATTGTTCTTCTGATTTGGATAACTTTATCATTCTACGTTTATAGATTTAGATCTACAAATATAGAATAATGGTTTAAAAAAATATTTTTTTTTGAAATGATATTTTTTAGGATTGGAAGCAGAAGTTTTGAATAGAGGATAGACAAGATGTATTCGTTTCCATTTGAGGGGGAGAGGAGTGCTAGCATATAAATTAAAAGGCCTCCGAAATGGGAGGCTTTTTAAAAAAAATTTCGTATCGATAATACGATTAAATAACTCTAACCTTTAACACACCTTCTATTTCACCTAACTTGGAGATACTGTCATCATCCGTCTTTCCTTCTAAATCAAGAATAGTGTAGGCATAGTCCCCACGGCTCTTGTTGATCATATCCTTAATATTGATAGAGGCATTTGCCAGAACAGTTGTAATCTGTCCCACCATGTTGGGTACATTCATATGTGCCACGGTAATCCGTTGTTCTCCGCTTAGTGGCATTGAACAATTGGGAAAGTTTACTGAATTTTTGATGTTACCGGTTTCCAGATAGTTTTTAGTTTGTCTGGCTGCCATCACCGCACAATTGTCTTCTGACTCTGGGGTAGAAGCACCCAGATGCGGAACTGTAATGACACCTGGTTTATTGATCATTTTTTCGTTCGGGAAATCGGTAACATAAGTACCCACAATTCCTTTTTCGATGGCCACCAAAATATCATCATCATTTACCAGCTCACCTCGAGAAAGGTTGATGATACGAATCCCCTTTTTCATCTGCTCAAACGCAGCTTCATTCAATATGCCTTTGGTTTCTGTATTGTAAGGCATGTGCAGGGTAATATAATCAGATTTTTCAAAAACCGTTTTCAGGTCATTGGCTCTTTTTACCTCTCTGGATAGTCCCCAGGCGGCATCTACAGAAATATATGGATCGTAGCCTAATACTTCCATGCCCAGATTGATGGCTGCATTTGCAATTAAAACACCGATAGCTCCCAAACCGATCACTCCCAACACTTTTCCTTCAATCTCAGGACCTATAAACTGAGCTTTCCCTTTTTCTACGTCTTTTACCACGTCGCCGTTCAACGAATTGGCCCAAATAATTCCATCTATTATTTTACGGGAAGAAATCAGCATAGAGGTTATGGCCAGTTCTTTTACTGCATTGGCATTAGCCCCTGGTGTATTGAATACAACGATTCCTTTTTGCGCACATTTATCAATTGGAATATTGTTGACACCAGCACCAGCGCGCGCAATACTTAGCAGGGATTCGGGAAATTCCATTTCATGCATGGACGCACTACGTAACAAGATTGCATCCGGATTAGAGGCCTCATCTGAAATTGTATAGCCTTCACCTAATCTTTCCAGACCTGTGGAGGCTATTTTATTTAAAGTCTTTATTGTATAACTCATCGTATTTGATAATCTTATTGTTTTTGTTTAGCTATTATTGGTTTCAAAATTCTTCATGAAGTCAACTAGTTTTTGTACTCCTTCCAATTGAATGGCATTATAGATACTAGCGCGCATACCGCCTACCGATCTGTGTCCTTTCAATTGTACAAATCCAGCAGCCGTTGCTTCTTTAATAAACTTACTGTCTAATTCTTCATTGCCAGTTACAAAAGGAATGTTCATAACAGAACGATCATTTCCCTGAACAGTACTACTAAAAAATGTAGACTCATCTAGGTAGTTATAAAGTGTATTAGCTTTTTCTATATTAATTTTTTCGATTACTTCCACACCACCCATATCTTTTAACCATTGAAATACCAGTCCACACATGTAAATGCCAAAAGTAGGAGGCGTGTTGTACATTGACCCATTGTCAATAAACAATTTGTAATTGAACATGGTGGGCGTGATGTCCATTTGATTGCCAGCCAAGTCTTCACGAATAATAACTACGGTAACACCTGCTGCACCAAGATTTTTTTGCGCACCTGCATAGATCAAACCAAACTTTGAAACATCGTATTTTTTAGAAAGGATATCTGATGACATATCGCCTATCAAAGGCACTTCGCCAGTATCGGGCAATTCATGGAATCTGGTTCCATAAATAGTATTGTTGGTGGTGATATGAAAATAGTCGGCTTCTTTATCAAATGTAGCGGCATCAAGTTTCGGAATATAATTGAAGGTAGTGTCTTCCGAAGAGGCTACTACATTTACCTTTCCGTATCTTTTGGCTTCCTTTATAGCTTTGGTGGCCCAGGTACCTGTATTTACATAATCTGCTTTATTATTTTTATTCATCAGGTTTAGGGGAACCATCCCAAACTGTGATGAGGCACCACCTTGCAGAAATAAGATTTTGTAATTATCCGGAACTTGCATCAGTTCACGCAAGTTGTTCTCGGCCGAATCAAGAATGGACATAAAGTCTTTAGAACGATGGCTCATTTCCATTACGCTCATTCCACTTGTTCCATAGCACAGCATTTCACTTTGTGCCTTCTTTAAAACCTCCTCCGGAAGAGCAGAAGGGCCGGCTGAAAAATTGTAAACTCTTTGCATTAGTAGTTATTTAAAATATGAGGCGCAAATTTAATCTTATCAAACCAAATTACAATCCCGTACTGTTGTTTTTTAACGAATATGGAAAAATGGTTAATAAAGTATTGAAAACAACTCCGAATAGTTGTTGTTTTTTATTCCTCCAGAAAGCAGTTTGGGAAATCCATATTTGTTATAAATAAAAGAATTACCCTACTTGGTTTGTAGATGTTTATAGACTTTAATTTGGTTCTGTTACCAGTTTTGAACGAATTGAAGCATCTTTGGAAAAAAGATAATTACGCCAATGATCACTGAGACAATGGACATTAACAATACCGCTCCTGCACTTAGATCCTTTATTATCTTTATCTTATCATGAAACTGGGGGGATACAAAATCGCAAAGTTTTTCGATGGCGGTATTGAGGATCTCAGTAACCATCACGGCGGCTATGCATAAGAAGATAATTGTGGTTTCCATTCCTGACAATCCGAAATACCAGGTAAATCCAAGAGTTATAAATGCAAAAACTGTATGTATTCTAAAATTTTGCTCAGACCAGATTACGGTTCTCAAGCCCCGAAAGGCATGACCGAAACTGTTAATGAGTTTACTTATGGAAAATGGATGCGGCATGTGAATACAGAAAAAATCTATTCATCCAAACCTACAATAAATTTTCCATTCACGGTTTTGATAAAAAGGGCATCTCTCGTATTAATCTACTCTGTTTACCTCTATACTCTTCAACCAGTAAACATGTCTTGGTCCAGTCCGAATATCATTTTGACAAATTAGAATCATGTCTCCCTGTCTTTGTATTGGCTGGCCGTTTTCCTCAAAAAGCACATATACATTTTCTCCTGTTGGGTTGTTAAACAGTTCGGCCCAGGAGAAAGTCGCTTTATAATTATCTGTGGCTCGGGCAACAATATAGAAATTTCTGTCCTTATGGTTTTGTTGTTTTATCTGAGCTTTCTGCAAAATATCTTTCAGCAGTATCCCTTTGCATGAAACATTTACTTTCCTATTGGCACCACTTTCACACACCACTTTGAAGTTTTGGATGGTAGCCACTTTCATTTTTTTCAAAGAATCTACCGTTAAACTCAAAGGATATTCCACATCTCCTATTACTTGTATTGTTTTGCTGATGTGCTTTGCACTATCTAACTCAGAAATAGGAGGCTGGCAGACATGTTTGCTGTCCTTAGAGGCTGTGCCAAGCTCCGAATTTTTTTTAGATTGGATTGTTTCATTTTGGTTGTCCCTGCACATGCTAAACAATAGTGCAATTGAAATAGCTGCAAGGTGGATAGTTATTCTTTTCATTTAAAAGGATTTGTTTGGCATTCAGTTTTCGAAATTATTACCAGTTATAGAATTCATCTGGCTTCTTCTATTCAAGTTTTAGTGCATATAGACAACTGTCAGCACTTCCAAAAAATAGTGTTTCCGCTGCAATAACCGGAGAGGATAGGATAGGTCCCAATTTATAAAACGCTTCCATCACTCTTAGATTAGTTGAATATTTGGCCGGATTATCTTTTTTTGCCAGAAATCCAAAGTCCAGCAATCCTTGTGGGTTTAAGATAGAATTGGCATTTTTGTTTCTAGCCTCTGTACTAAATGTTTGAAATGATTTTTCGGAGGTCGATAAATCCACTGCAAATACCTGACCCGTAAAATCACCAAAAAACAATGAATTACCAGCGATGACGGGTGAAGCATATATGTAGCCATTGGCCTGGATATGAAATTTTTCCGTTCCTGTTTTTGTATCAAGTGCCAATAATTTATAGGTATCTGAAGTGCCAAAATAGACTGTATTGTTTTGTACCGCAGCAGTGGTGAGTACCCAGGCGTTATCGTTGAAATATTTCCATTTGAGTGCACCGGTATTTGCATTGATAGCATAAAAATATCCATCTCGGGCTCCGATAAATAAGGTGCTGTCTGCAATGGTGGGTGAAGCCTGAATGCCTTCCAGTATATGATAAACGGGCTGTTCGCGGGTTTTGAATGTCCATTTTTCTTTGCCCGTTGCGGCATCAATAGCATAAATAAAAGTATCCCAACTACCTATGTAAAATGTATTGTTATCAAATGCCGGCGAAGTATGAATAATTCCATTGGTTTTAAATTTCCACAGAAGGGAACCGTCCTCGATATTGAGTGTATATAGATTGCCATCGCTACTTCCAAAACATAGTACAGTTGTATTTCCAACCTTGGCAACTACAGGGGAAGAGAGAAAAAAGTCATATAGGTCATCCATATACTGATCTGAAGGCTTCATATTCCATAGTCCAAATGCACCGACTTTATTTTCACCTTCGGTTTTGAACTTCCAAATTTCATTCCCTGTATTGGCATCTACAGCATATAGCTGACCATCAAAGCTTAGAAAATAAATTCTGTGGCCATATACACAAGGAGAAGATGAAATGGCTCCTTTGGTTTCAAATTTCCAATGTAGCGTTCCGGTGTTTACATCCAAAGCATAGAGGCTTCCATCTTCGCTGCCAAAGTAGGTGATTCCATTTGCCACTGCCGGAGAAGAAAATATTTTTCCATTGGTTTTATATTTCCAGTTCAAACTGCCAAATTTTTTAAACCGTAAAGTACTATCATAAACCCCGGTTCGTGCTGCATTTGAATGGAAGGTAATAATCTGCGGATTGTCTTTCTTTTGTTTGCAACCAACTAAAGCCAGTACAAAGCAAATGGCGATAAACAGAACAGATTTGTTGATAAAATTTCTTTTGCGGGTGGGTAAATAATATTGCATCCGAATTTATTTTTTTATTGGCGGATCGAGAAACACCCTTGGCTTATATGCTTCTGTCTGTGAAATTTTGCAAACACATTTTATGTAGGATTTAAAAGAGTTTTGTTTAGCGGTTTTTGATAAATGAGTGATCTAAAAAAGAACAGTTACCCCAGAGTGATTGAACGAGAAGCGAAAAATCTATTATCAACCAAGGGCCTATAAAAATAGGGATTATCTGCGGCAAAATAAAGTGATCACCGTTGATTTTCCTATAGAGGTATGATTCTCCCACTTTTGATTTATATTGCTCTTTGTTCAATATAGTTTTTATGGAACTGAATCATATTGCTGAGTTTAAATCGTCGCCTGAGATCAGGAAAAGATTACAAGATCATGGTATTGTAAAAACTTTTCAAACCGATCAAATCATTCTGAATGAGAATGCCTATATACGTTCTATTCCTTTAGTTATGAATGGAAGCATCCGTGTGATGCGTACAGATGAAGAAGACAAGGAGATTTTGCTTTACTATATCAGGCCAGGAGAAAGTTGTATCATGTCTTTCCTAGGAGGCATGCATCAGAATACCAGCAAAGTAAAAGCCATTGCGGAAGAAAAAACAGAAGTTCTTTTTATTCCCATGGAAAAAGTCTCGGGGTTGATAAAGGAATTTCCGGAATTTCTGGACTATATCTTTCGACTATATCATAAGCGATTTGAAGAGTTGCTGGAAGTAGTGAATGCTGTTGCTTTTAAAAAAATGGATGAACGACTGCTGGACAACATTAAAAAGAAAAGCGAACTCAATCAAACCAATACCCTTAATATTACCCATGAGCAACTGGCAAATGAATTGGGCACTGCCAGAGTGGTGGTGTCAAGACTGCTGCGACAAATGGAAACCAATGAACTGGTGATATTAGGGCGAAATAAAATAGTGTTGAAATGATCCTCTCTAAATATTATGTCTATTAATGCTAGTCGGGTAGCATTTTGTTTTCCAGATTTTTCTAAATGATACATGTTGGTGGCTAATATTTGCTTTGTAACATAAGTAGCAAACTTTAAGTTTTACCAGATGCATTTTTGCATTATAAAACTTTAAGACAATGAAAGCAAATCTTCATCTGGCTGATAGAATAGTCAGAATCGTTCTGGCCTTCACTCTAATCATTCTGTACTTACAAAGTCTGGTGTCAGGAGCAGTTGGCATTATCATGTTAGCTGTGGCTACCCTGCTTCTGATAACCGCATGGATCAACTTCTGCCCCTTGTATCATTTGCTGGGCATATCTACCAAGAAAAAAACAAATCATCTTAATAAATAAAAACAAACTAAATGGCACACGAAATTGATGTACAATGGATGGGGAAAATGCAGTTCAATGCACTTGTAAACGGCCACACCATAGTGATGGACGGTCCCGAAAAAGTAGGTGGCGAAGACAATGGCCCCATTCCGAAACCTTTTGTCCTCACAGCTTTGGCGGGTTGCACAGGAATGGATATAGCTGCCATACTGAGAAGAGCGGATAAAAATCCTGATAGTTTTGAAATGAAGGTGGTTGGGGAAATAAGTAAGAAGGCCCCAATAGAATACATCGCTATTCATCTGATTTATGAATTTAAGGGCACTTCAGAAAATCGGGAAGCTGCATTGGCTGCCGTTAACGATTCTCAGGAAAAATATTGTGGAGTAAGCAGTATGCTGAAAAAAGCTTTACCAGTTACCTGGGAGGTGAAGTATAATGGAGAACAGATTTTCAATAATAAAGTAGCTGAAGAATTGTCCATAATTGCTGGATAATGTAGAAAAGCGGTCTGAATTTGGATAAGTCTTCCAGAAGTCTTTCAAAAAAAAGATACCGTTTCTTTAGGGAACGGTTTTTTTGTTTCAATGATAGGAGCCTATTATCCGTACCACCTCAATTCTTTTTTTTCATTAAAACAATAATCACCAATATTCCTTAAAAACATCAATCAGAAAAAGTTGAAAGTTTTGAAAATTCTTTCCAGGATATCAACTCTATCTTATTTTTTTCCAAGAGCTTTTTTGTAGATTCACTTGTGAAAAAATCAAAATCTATTTGCCTCCATTTTGCACCAAAGTTTGGATGATTAACAGAAATGCCTTTCATTTCATCATTGTCAAAAGCAGGATGAATTAATATAAGGTTTAGCCCTTCCTCCAAATTATTCAAGACTTTCGTATAATATGATTCAAGTCCTTCATTTTCAAAATTTTTATAGTCGGCAAAAAAAGTATTAGGGATATTTATTTCAGTCAGTTTTATATATTCTGTTTCCTCATCATTTACAAGTTCAGCCAGTTGTTTATTTTGCAAAACTGGTAAGTGATACTTTTTACCTAATGACCTTAATACTTCTACAAATGCTGGATTTGCACCCACACAATGCATGTGTGAATCTAAATGCGAAGGCGATACTCCAAACCGATACGCTTTTTCTATTTGAGCCCGCAGTTCCTTGTACACCTCCTCGGCAATGGCATGTTTTTTTAGTTCACTTCTGTTTTTGAAAAAATGACCATTCGAATCCACAAGACTAGGGACTTCGGAAACTGGAAGTATGGGGCCAAACTTATAATTTTCCCATTCACAGGTAAGCGTTAAATGAACACCGTAATCGAACTGAGGATTGTTTTTAGCAATCTGAGCCATTTCATAAAACCAAGGACAGGGAACCATTAAGCTACATGAATTCACTATTCCCTTTTGCAGAGCCTGGAGGGTAGCCATATTTTCTGAATGGCAAAGACCGGCATCATCTGCATGAATCATTAGATATTTTTGCATCCGTTTAGTTTTATTTATTAATGGTTGAATTGGAAGCCTACAATACTTTCCGCTGTGAGAAAAATGTTTACAGAGTGCATCCCTCTAAAATCAATAACCAAAAACCGGTGACATGAATAAACAAAAAAAACAGCTACAAATTTGTAACTGTTTTTTGTGTGGGAGTTGAGGGGCTCGAACCCCCGACCCTCTGCTTGTAAGGCAGATGCTCTGAACCAACTGAGCTAAACTCCCTTTTCTTTGTACCCCTTGTTCGTAAAGGGAGTGCAAATATAGGGCGGTGTTTTTATATATTCAAAATATATTCAAAATTTTTTTAAAATTTATTGAATGGAAAATGCTTATTGCGATTATGTAAAAACAAAGGGAAAAGGAACCGTACATGAACGGTATCACGACAATGAATAGGGGGGGGCGCTTCAAAAAGATCATGCACTTTTTGCCAGACTTATTTTAGAAATTCATCAGGCCGTACTTGGTAGGGATTTCATTTTGAAAAAACGAGAAAGCTCTTAGAAAGCGTATGATGATTTTGATATCGATAAGATTAGCAGGTATGATAAGAAGAAGATAGATGTATTGATGCAAATCGTGGGAATTGTCAGAACCAAACTAAAAATAAAAGCAGCCATTGAAAATGCAAAGGCTATACAAAAATTGCAAACGGAGTTTGGTTTTTTCAAAGACTAGTTAGATGCTCACTATAAAAGAACTAAGGAAGACTGGATGAAATTTATTAAAAAAGTCTTTAAGTGTACAGGTGGTGAAATTGTAAATGAGTTTCTAATGATCACAGGATATCTTACTGGGTGTCATGGCCAAGATTATCCTATTGACAAAAGGACGGCCAAGCTAAATCCCCTGTGGATGAAGTGTAGATTGTAAAAGCACTTTTATTTATTAGTATTTTAAGGAAATTCCGTTCCGGAAAGCTTGGTAGGATAGATGTTTAGGGGGAAATATGATTGTTGTGAAAATTGGTTCAGGTTGTTTTGACTGGCTTAGATTTAATGCGATTAGAATTATTTCAGCATAAATAATTTGAACTTTAATTCTTATCTTGTTCGCTCATTAAAACTTTGCTATGTCAATTGATAAGTTTAAACAATCCCTTAGTCTGTTTGATGGTACTATGATAGTGGCCGGATCCATGATTGGATCCGGTATTTTTATAGTGAGTGCTGATATGATGCGTCATGTGGGTAGTGCAGGTTGGTTAATTGCCTTATGGATCATTACCGGTTTGATGACTGTTTTTGCTGCCATCACTTATGGGGAACTTTCCTCTATGTTTCCCAAAGCCGGTGGACAGTATGTGTATCTAAAAGAAGCGTATAATCCATTTACAGGATTTTTATACGGCTGGAGTTTTTTCTCGGTGATTCAAACCGGAACAATAGCAGCAGTGGGTGTGGCGTTTAGTAAGTTTGCCGGTTATTTTATACCTGCTCTCACCCTGGCAGATGAAAATATTATTTTTCAGGCAGGGTGGTTTAAATTATTTCCAGCCCAACTAGTGTCGATTGCGCTAATTATTTTTCTGACTTTTGTAAATACAAGAGGTGTAAAAGAAGGGAAATTGATTCAGTCAGTATTTACAGTGGCTAAACTTTTCTCGCTTTTTGCATTGATCATTTTTGGCTTCTTATTAGCCGCAAAAGCTGAAATATGGAACAGTAATTGGACCACAGGGTTTGATCTAAAGTTTACAGAGCCTGTAAGAGATGCAGCCGGTGCTCAGTTGGGGTGGTCAGTATTTCAGGAGCCTTCATCCTGGATTGTAGCCATTGGCTTAATCAGTTCCGCCATGGTGGGGTCGGTGTTTAGTAGTGTGGCATGGGAAAATGTTACATTCATTGCAGGGGAGATCAAAAATCCAAAGCGCAATGTGGGTCTTAGCTTATTTTTAGGCACTATCATTGTTACGTCGGTTTATCTTATCACCAATATTATGTATGTGGCCGTACTGCCTTTGTTTCCCGAAGTAGCATCCGGAGCGATTCCATTTGCGACTGAATCTGCCACAGCAAATATTACCTTTCCACTTCAGGATCGGGTAGCTACTGCCGCTTCATCAAATATTTTTGGGGTTTATGGTACTGCCATCATAGCCATCATGATTATGGTATCCACTTTTGGATGCAACAATGGTCTTATCTTAACCGGATCCCGCGTTTTTTATACCATGGCAAAGGATAAACTATTCTTAAGTCAGGCCGGTACACTCAACAAAAACGCCGTGCCTCAATGGGCTTTGTGGGCACAATGCAGTTGGGCTAGTGTGCTTTGTTTAAGTGGAAAATATGGATTGCTATTGGATTATGTGGTATTCATCACGCTTGTATTTTATATACTCACCATCATTGGCGTATTTCGTTTGCGCAAGTCAAGACCAGATGTAGAAAGACCGTATAAAGCATTTGGATACCCTGTCATTCCTATCATCTATATTCTGATGGCAGGCACCATGGCGGTTGGTTTGTTGTATGCAAAACCAAGCACTTCATTGGCAGGACTAGGCATTGTAGTTTTGGGAATTCCTCTTTATTTTATTGCAATGAAGAATAAGAAAAATCAGGAATAAGGCACTCTTTCAATTATCATAAAATATTAAATTAGTCAGACCCATCATCTACCCATGATGGGTTTGCTTTTATTGAATGACAGAAAGCATTATTTGTAAATATTCAGTTTCATCCATACAAGTCTTTTATTATTTCTAAGTGAAAGATTTCGGTTCTATGTTGGATCGTATGGGTTGGAAATCGTTAGGTATTGTGACAAAGACCTTGGAAAAATGCATTAAGAAAAATGATTGAAGGTAGTCGTTAATAAGCCCTTGTTGTTGGAGTGCCGTTCGACCTTCGTTTTAAATGCAGCTACGGCGCAAGTTCGACGGGTTTAGACTACCGAAAACGTGTTTAGTAATTTTTTTCTAAGCCTTGATTTTTTTTTGTATCAAGACAAAAAAGGAAGACTACAAAAAGTACCATAGTCTATACAAAACGTGTTAGAACCAAGGTTTCCTTTAGAAGAATTATCCAAAGGGATAGTTTCTATATTGGTTGAGTGGATTTATTTCAGTTTACATTTCAAGTACATAATAAAGAATCGACTTAGATAAAGGATCGGGGAATTGCATCAAAAGAAAAAGCTGCCCGATCTGGACAGCTTTATAATAATAGGAATTTCTTTTTCTAAAAGTTCATCAATTGTATTAGTTGCTTTCTCCTTCCTGAGGTTTTCTTTCAGGTCTTGGAATCAACACTTTTCTAGATAGTTTGAATTTGCCTGATTTTGGATCGGTGCCAATCAGCTTCACTTTCATTTGATCTCCTTCGTTAACCAGTCCGTCCAAAGTTTCTAAACGCTTCCAGCTTATTTCACTAATATGAACCAACCCTTGTTTACCAGGTAAGAATTCTACAAATGCACCAAAAGCTACCACTGATTTAACAGTTGCATCGTACACATCACCCACCACAGGTACTACTACAATACCTTTAATCCAATTTTCTGCTTTTGCCACTGCTTCTTTTTCAACACCAAAAATGCTGATTTCTCCCATATTGTTTACTTCCTCAATATTTACTGTAGTTCCTGTTTCACGCTGAATTTCCTGAATCACTTTACCACCTGGCCCGATAACAGCACCAATAAACTCTTTATCAATAAACATTTTCACCACTCTTGGCGCATGAGGTTTTACCTCACTTCTAGCTTCTGGCATAGCCTGATACATCGCATCTAAAATGTGCAATCTTCCTGCTTTGGCTTGCTCCAATGCATCACGCATCACTTGCATCGGCAAACCGTCCACCTTGATGTCCATCTGCACACCACAAATACCATCTTTAGTTCCGGTAACCTTGAAATCCATATCTCCCAGATGATCTTCATCGCCTAAAATATCGCTAAGGATGGCGTATTTATTTTCTTTAGTAATAAGACCCATGGCAATTCCTGAAACGTGCTTTGAAAAAGGTACACCAGCATCCATCAATGCCAGAGACCCAGCACAAACAGTAGCCATAGACGAAGAACCATTCGATTCCAACACATCACTTACTACCCGCACTGTATATCCAAATTCTGCGTCTGAAGGCATCATTTGTTTTAGAGAACGCATAGCCAGATTTCCGTGTCCAACTTCTCTGCGGCCAGGACCACGCATTGGTTTTGTTTCACCGGTAGAGAATGGAGGGAAATTATAATGTAGAATGAATTTGGAATATTTTGAAGTAGCAGCGGTTTCCATCAAAAGTTCATCTTGGCCGGTTCCCAATGTAACAGTTGTAAGGGATTGGGTTTCACCTCTGGTGAATAAAGCAGAACCGTGTGGAGAAGGTAATGCATCCACTTCCATATCCAAAGGACGAATTTGAGTTAGTTCACGACCATCCAGACGAACGCGTTCATCAAGAATCATATCTCTTACTACATCATATTGTAGGTCATGGTAGTATTTTTTCACCAACCCTTTAGCCTCTGATGTGAATGGATTTTCTTCGGTAGCAGCTTCTTCAAAAGATTTGATTAATTCCTCTTCAATCGCTTTGAATTTATCTGTTCTGTCATGCTTTGCCAATTTTCCTTTAGCTACATCATACACTTTTGATTTTGCATAAGCATACACTTTTTCCTGAATGGCTTCATTTGTTGCAGGAGCTTTGTATTCTCTTTTTCCAGATACACCTTTCAGGTCTCTTAATTCTTCCTGTGCTTTAATCTGAATACGGATCGCATCGTGTGCCACAGCAAGCGCTTCTATCAGATCCGCTTCAGAACATTCTGAAGATTCTCCTTCCACCATCATCAGATTTTTTTCTGTTGCGGCAACCAAAAAGTCCATGTCTGCATTTTCCAGTTCGGCACGGGTAGGATTAATTTTGAAAGCTCCATCTATTCGAGCTACACGTACTTCACTGATGATTTCTTTGATCGGTACATCACTCACGGCAAGAGCAGCAGAAGCAGCCAGGCAAGCCATTGCGTCTGGCATAATTTCCGGATCGCTACTGATTAAGGTAATCAGAACCTGCACTTCGCACAAATAATCATCAGGAAACAAAGGTCTTAATGCACGATCAATCAAACGAGAAATCAATACTTCATAGTCATTCAATCGACCTTCACGTTTAAAAAATGATCCCGGAATACGTCCGGCTGAGGCAAATTTTTCCTGATAGTCCACCGTTAGCGGAAAAAAGGACTGACCCTCTTTTGCTTCTTTATTGGCGACTACTGTTGCCAGCAACATGGCTTTACCCATGCTCACTGTTACCGATCCGTCTGCCTGGCGTGCAAGCCTTCCGGTTTCGATAGTAATTTCGCGGCCATCGCCTATATCGAAAGTTTTTCTAATTGGTTGTTGTAACATAATAATGTGTTATAAATATTTTTATAAAAAACGAAGGGAAGCAAGCAGGAATAATAATGGCAAACTTTTGCTGCTTCCATTTTGGGAAGTTGTAGGTTTCTAATGAGAAATTGTAGGGAATAGGAAATAATTGACACGGTTGGATAAAACACGTATTCCCAACAATGCTGTTGGGAATACCAATTATATTAATAAGTCTGAAATTATTTGATCAAACCAGGAATAGAACCGTTTCCCAACTTCGAATTGAAGTGGGAAATTATTTCCTTAATCCTAATTTTTCAATTAAAGCACGGTAACCAGAAAGGTTGTTTTTTTGTAAGTAGCCCAGCAAGCTTTTACGCTTACCTACTAACTGCATTAATCCGCGGTGAGTTGAAAAATCTTTCTTGTTTTGCTTAAGGTGAGCACTAATCTGGCTAATACGCTCAGTCAATTGAGCTACCTGGCCCTCGATAGAACCTGTGTTAGTGGCACTTCCACCAAATTCTTCAAAAATCTTTGCGTTTCTTTCTTTTGTAAGTGGCATACTGTCTTTTTTAAAAGGTCATCCTGTTTTTGTATCCTGTAATTTAAGGCCGCAAAAGTAGGGAATAAATTGGGAAATTTCAGTATTGAGTTGAAATTTATTATTATTATACCGATTTTTACCCTATGGATATCTCTCAGGACACTAAAAATATTCTGGGTTTACAACTACCCACCGACCCTCGCTGGGTGAATTTAGCGGAAATATCACTAGAAGCTATTTTAACCGATCATGCCTATTGCGAACAGAAAGCAGCTACAAGTTGCATATCTATTATACAAATATATAGTGATAAAGAAAAACTGGTTTCGGCCTTAGCACCTATAGTAACTGAAGAGTGGGGACATTTCAGGTTGGTATTGCAGGAGCTTCAAAAGCGGGGATTGAAACTGGGTAAACAAAGAAAGGATGAATACGTAAATGCCTTATTAAATTTTCAAACTAAGGGAGGCCGCCCCGAAGATCGGTTTTTAGATCAACTTTTAAAAATGGCAATGATTGAAGCCAGAAGTTGTGAAAGATTTAAAAGACTCAGTGAGGGTTTGAACGATGCTTATCTGAAAAAATTTTACCGCCGGTTTATGGAAAGCGAAGCGGGTCATTATTCCTTATTTATCGAATTGGCGGAAACCTATATTGAAAGATCAAAGGTGAGAAAAAGGTGGGATGCATGGTTAAAGCAGGAGATTGTCATTATGCGGGATCTGGAAATAAGAGGAGACCGAATACACTAGAATTATATCCACCTTGGGTAGGATTGAATTTTGCACAGTGGTAAGGTATAAAGATGAATAAACCTATACAATGTTTTCTTTTTACCATAACTAAACTTTCACCTTACTTTTGCGTTTACCCTTTTTTAAAATGATAATTGAATTATGACAAAAGTTTGGTGGAAGATACTTTGCGTTGTATTGTTGGTTTTGGCCATTGTGGGTGGTTTATTGGTAAAAATTCCTAACCTGCCGGTTTTGGGCGAAACCATTCGAAATCTATTTTATCATGTGGGTATGTGGGCAGCAATGTTCACCCTTTTTACCTGTTCCCTGGTACATTCCATCAAGTATTTAAGCAATGGAAAACTGAAGAGTGATATTGCCGCCAGTGCCTATGCTTCCACCGGAATTATTTTTGGACTACTGGGTTATGCTACCGGTGCAGTTTGGGCCAGCTACACCTGGGCCGATCCTAACAACCCGGCTTTTGATTCTTTTAGTGCAGTAGCCCGCGAACCCAAATTGATTGGAACCGCTATTGCATTATTGATTTATCTGGCGTATTTTATCTTAAGAAGCTCCATTCAGGATATGGATCAAAGGGCAAAAATTAGTGCGGTGTATAATATTTTTGCATTTGCTATGCTTTTTCCAACCATTATGATTGTCCCAAGAATATTGCCTAGTCTGCATCCCGGGCAGGAAGGAAATCCGGCACTGAACTTTAAGGACACCAGCCCCGAAATGCGTTTGATAGAGTATCCTGCTTTTATCGGATGGGCACTTTTGGGTGTGTGGATTACCACATTGAAAATAAGACTGGAGAAAATAAAAGAAAAACAATTCATTAAGGAATAAATTTTACCTGTCTTATACAGGTTTTGCTAACCTCCATTCAACCAATAATAAATTAAAAGACATACGGATGAAATTTTTAATGATGTTACTGATGCTTGTTCCAATTTTGGCAAATGCACAGTCAGAAAATAAGTTGATGTACAGTAATGGAAGGATATATGTAGTCATCGCAGTCATGCTCATAATACTACTGGGAATAGTTTTATATCTGGTAAGAATAGAACGAAAATTGAAAAAACTGGAAGACAGCAATCGCTGATCCAAGCCAGTAAAGGGTTTAAATGAATATTCACTGATCAAACCAACCTGTTGATTTTTGGACATGGGAAATTTGTACAATGGACATTTCAACCGCCCATAAAAAAATATTACAGATACAGATGAAATGAGTTTTTCTTACCTACATTTGTCTCCATAATTTGTACGATTACGATTTTGCTTTGTTGCCAATCTGAAACCAGATTGACTGTTTGCTTTACTTAAATATGAAAATTTAAAAATCACATATTATGTCGGACAATGAATATAGCTTTTATGGAGCTGTGGTAAAAAGTTTTAATAAGGCCGCTGCGTTCACCAAATGGGATAAAGGTTTGCTGGAACAAATTAGTGCCTGTAATGCCGTTTACAGAATGCGTTTTCCTATTAAAAAAGAAGATGGTAGTATTGAAGTCATTGAAGCCTACCGGGTGCAACATTCTCATCACAAAACCCCGTGCAAAGGAGGTATTCGATTTGCAATGTCGGTAAATCAGGATGAAGTGATGGCGTTGGCCGCCCTGATGACCTACAAATGCGCCATCGTGAATGTGCCTTTTGGTGGGGGTAAGGGTGGTATCAAGATCGACCCCAAAAAATATACACCCTATGAATTGGAAAAAATTACCAGACGTTATACTTCGGAGTTGATTAAGAAAAGCTTCATCGGCCCTGCGGTGGATGTGCCCGCCCCGGACTATGGCACAGGCGAACGAGAAATGGCCTGGATCGTGGATACTTATGCCGCTATGCATCCGCATGATATAGATGCGGCAGGCTGTGTCACCGGTAAACCCATTTCTCAGGGAGGCGTACGCGGAAGGAGAGAAGCTACAGGACTGGGTGTTTTTTATGGTTTGAAGGAAGTGTGTGCTATGGAAGATGTGATGCAAAAAATTGGTCTAACCACGGGCGTAGCAGGCAAGAGAGTAGTGGTGCAAGGGCTTGGCAATGTGGGATATCATTCTGCTAAATTTTTCCAGGAAGCAGGAGCTGTAATTGTGGGTATAGCCGAGTATGAAGGTTCCATTTCCAAACCAGATGGTATTGATATTGAACAATTGATAGATCACAGAAAAAGGACAGGTTCTATTCTTGATTTTCCAGGTGCCACCAACCTAGAAAATAGTAAAGCAGGACTGGAGATTGATTGTGATATACTGATACCCGCAGCTTTAGAGAATGTAATAAACGGCGAAAATGCACCAAGAATAAAAGCGAAGATAATTGGGGAGGCAGCAAATGGACCACTTACTCCGGAAGCTGATGAATATTTCATAAAAAAAGGTGTGATGGTAGTTCCGGATATGTATCTGAATGCGGGTGGGGTAACCGTTTCTTATTTTGAGTGGCTGAAGAATCTGAGCCATGTAAGGTATGGTAGAATGGAGAAGAGATTTACTCAGAATCTTAATACCACTATTCTCCATGAAATGGAAGCGCTGACTGGTAAAGAAGTAAGCAATCAGAGTAAGTCCATAATTGAACATGGGCCAGAGGAAGCAGACTTGGTTTATAGTGGCCTGGAAGAAACAATGATTACTGCTACCAGAGAAATTGTAGAGGTTTGGAAAAGCCATGATGATATCCCCGATATGAGAACGGCTGCTTATGTGGTGGCTATTAATAAAGTAGCTACCAGCTATGCCGAATTAGGTATTTTCCCATAATGAAAAGAGGTATTTTTTTTTGAGGGCAGCCATATTGGTTGCCCTTTTTAATGTGTATGTTTGGTGTAAAGCTTTTGAAAAGTGTAACTGATAAAATCTAGTTTCAGAAAGCAATATTTTTTTTCAACCGAATTCTTAAGACTATGATTTTTGATTTTGAGGAAGAACTGGTGCTGGAAAATGATCGGGTCCTGCTTCGTCCAGTGGTTATGGAGGATGTCAGCCATCTGCAATCAATAGCCCTCCAGGAAAAAGAGCTCTTGCAATATTCACCCAATGCCATTCATACTTTAGAACTTCTTAAGGCATACATAAAAAATGCCATTAGCCTTAGGGAAAATAAAACCAGATATAGTTTTATCATTTTTGACAAATGGAAGAATGCCTATGCAGGTAGTACCAGTTTTCTTAATATTTCCCAAGATGATGACCGGCTGGAAATAGGCGCTACTTTTCTTGGTAAATCCTTTCAGCGTACTGGTTTGAACCGGAACTGCAAGTACCTGTTGCTGGAGTATGCTTTCGATCATTTAAAAGCAGAGCGGGTGGAATTGAGAACCGATGAAAGGAATATCAGCTCAAGAAATGCAATCGAAAAGTTAGGAGCAAGGCTGGAAGGCGTACTAAGAAAGCACATGGTGATGTTTGATGGTTATCGTAGAAATACCGTTTGCTACAGCATCCTGAAAGAAGAATGGGCATTATTGAAAACCGATTTTTTATGAAGTGTATCAATCTAACGATAGCTTTTTGTTTGTCAATCTTTACCACTGTTTTTGCACAATCCCCGCTCGTAGTGATGAGCAGTAGTAAGGAGTATAAAAATCGGGTGAAAGAATCTTCGGATCATCAAATGCTTGAACTAAAATATGCCATACCGCAAATGGTGTATGACCTGAGATACGCCACTCCACTTAATTTTATGCATCGAAGGATGTATCCTAAAAACACCAACAGTACCTTTTTAAGAAAGCCTGCCGCCCTTGCTCTGTTGAAGGTTCAGCATCAGCTAAACAAAATGCGCTTGGGCATAAAAGTCTTTGATGCGTACCGACCCTATTCGGTGAGTGAAAAATTTTGGGAACTGCTTCCGGACGATCGGTTTGTGGCAAACCCTATAAAAGGAAGTAATCATAACAGAGGAACTGCCGTTGATCTCACAATCATACATTTGAGCAATGGACAAGAGCTGGACATGGGCACAGATTTCGATCATTTCAGTGACTCCGCCTTTCATTCGTTTAAAAATTTGCCCGAGCCTGTTTTACAAAATAGAAAACTACTGAGATCTTTGATGGAGCAATACGGGTTTAAAGCCCTTGAAACAGAATGGTGGCATTATACTTTTGTTTCATCTATTTCATTTGAAGTCTTGAATCTTTCTTTCAAACAGCTACTTCGTCGATAATTCTTTTTTCACAAAAAAAGTTTGAATCAATATAGCTAACAAATAAACCATCATAGCTCCAATTACATTGAGCCATAAAAATCCTAAACTGATTTTATCATATTCATTCAATACAAACAGCATTATGATGACTATTTCCGTGATGACTGCGGCAATTAAAACAGCCACTCCTTTTACCTGTTTCGCAAAAAAGGCTACTAGAAAAATCCCTAGTATAGTGCCATAGAATAAAGAGCCCAACACATTCACCACCTCTATCAAACTACTTGTCCAGTTAGATACAAACATAGCTACAGCCATGCAGAACAAACTCCATCCAACTGTGTACAATTTTGAATATCTATAGTCATCGCTAGGATTGCCGTTCTTGACATATTTCTTATGTATATCAATCACAGTACTAGAAGCCAGCGAATTGATGGCTGCCGCAATGCTACCCCAACTGGCCAAAAAAATTACCGCAATGATCAATCCTACCAAGCCGGCCGGCAAATAGTCGATCACAAAACGTAGAAAAATATAGTTGGTATCGCTATCGCTGCCACCATTTTGTTTTATCAAACCTTTGATGTCGGTTCTGATCATGGACACACTATCTTGCAAAATGTGCAATTGTTGTAATTTGGCATTTTCATTTTCTTTTGCATAGTCCGCCAACAATATCGATTTCTGATCATTGATTTTCTGAAGCCTCGATTGCAACAATTGTATTTGGGATTTATTTCCAGAATTTTCCAGACGATCTATTTCATATTGGTTGAAAAAAGCCGGAGCCTGATGAAACTGATAAAAAGAAAAAACCAAAAGGCCCAACAGTAAAATTAAAAACTGCATAGGCACTTTCACCATCCCGTTCATCAGCAAACCCATTCGGCTTTCCTTCATATTCTTAGCCGTCAGATACCGGCCCACCTGTGATTGATCGGTGCCAAAATAGGAGAGAGCTAGAAAAAAGCCACCTATGATACCACTAAAAATATTGTATTTATCGCCCCAGTCAAATTTGCCCTCCGTAAAACCGGTGGTGATGATATTGAACTTTCCCAGTTTGCCACCAACCTGCAAAGCATCCGAAAATCCCATACCTGCCGGAAGCTTTTGTACAATAAAATATCCGGCCATAAACAAAGCGCCCATGATAATAAAAAACTGAAGCTGCTGGGTATAGGCAACCGCCCTGGCACCACCCGAAACGGTATAAATGATCAGCACACCTCCCATCAGCAAATTAGTAACATAAATGTTCCAGCCAAAAATAACAGATAGAATGAGTGAAGGTGCGAAAATGCTGATACCGGTGGACAGTCCTCTTTGCAATAAAAAAAGAAGTGAAGTGAAAACCCGCGTTCTCCCATCAAATCGGTTTTCCAAAAACTCATAAGCCGTAAAAACTTTCAGCTTGCTGAATACCGGCACAAAGAAAATGCAGATGACAATGGCCGCCAACGGTAAGCCAAAATAATATTGCACAAACCGCATCCCATCCGTATAGGCTTGTCCTGGTGCCGACAAAAACGTGACGGCACTGGCCTGCGTGCCCATGATGCTGAGCAAAATAATGTACCAGGGCATACTTCGGTTAGACAAAAAATATCCCTCCAGGTCCTTGCTGCTGCGACTTCTGTACAAGCCGTACAAAATAATCACCACCAGTGTACACACCAGAACAATCCAATCTAAAGACTTCATGAATATTTTTTAGTGAGGTAATAAAAGAATAGCATCAGCAAAACAAGCACGCCAAAAACAATCCAGTACCAACTGCTCCAGGATTTAAAAAATGGTGGTTTGTCTTGACGTTCACTCATACAATTTATTTTTTAGACCGTACGCTGTTTAAAAATACAATAACCAATCCAATGATCAGCCCTAGCATCAGTCCCAACCTCACTTTCTTTATCAGGGTTCCAATGATCAAACCTATAAAAATGGCTACAAAAAAAGCCATTTCTCCACGCCTCATTCCCAATATTGTCTTTTTATTCTCCGCCATTTATTTGATTTTATTGACCCAGTAAACCACACAGCGCATCGTTCTTGCGGCTTGTCCGCCGTAGCGGATTGCACACTTCTTTTGTGGTATCCATAGCATCTTATTTACACAAGTCTGTCCTGTACTTGGATATCTATTTATTTTCCTGACTGTTTGTTCAAAGCGATCAGGTTAGCCATCAGCCTGATGGCACCTGGTACTGCCGCTGGTAGCTCACGGAAAAATACCAAACCTGTATAGGTAAAGTTTCCTTTGCCATACTTTGTTGTAATCAGGCTGCCCTCATCTGCTTTCTCGCCAGGGTCTGCCATCGAAAGCAGTGCTTTGTACTGATCTCCCCAGTTTCCGGCATGATAGATACTGCGCTCCTGCACCCATCCTTCAAAATCTTTTTCTGTAATCCTATTGGGATAGTTGAACAAAGAATGCTTTGCATCCAGTATGGTCACTTTTGCATTTTCATTCGTAATTCGATTGCGTGTAATAGTAAAAGGATAGGGTCCGATATTCGCATTCAATTTACCCGCAAAACTGTTGGTATTGTATTGAACAATCATGTTTCCTCCTTCTTTCACATAGTTCATCAGTTGTGCGTTCACTTCGCCCATCCATTCATTGGTATTGTAGGCTCGCACACCAGTGATGATAGCATCAAATTGCGAAAGAACAGTGGTAGCCATAGATTCTTTATTTAAGAAGACAACGTCATAGCCCATACGTTCCAGTATAGCGGGCACTTTATCACCGGCACCGGCAATGTATCCAATTTTTTTACCGGCAATTTTCAAATCCAGATTTAGTGCCGTAACAAAGTCAGGGTAAAAATATCTGATGGATGGGATATGATCGTAGTCTATCCCTCGCATGGCAAGATAATATCCGGTGGTGTCCACCGAAGAAGTTTTGTTGGCATAGGATGAAATAGAAAACAATTCGGTGGGTTTGTGCTCATCAGTTACTTTGAATTGATAGGTTGCTGACAATCCTTTTTCCAGGTTGACATTTCCACGTTGCGTACCCGAAAAATCAATACCTGTAAGCCCAGTAGTTACATCTCCTTTCAATGCAATATTTGCATGAAGTTGCGTTTGAAGAGTCTGAGTAGTGTTTTGGGCGTTACTAAAAATCAATACCTGTGGCGAGTTGGTAATGGTGGCAGGAGGCACTACATACAATGGTTGGTAGAGTTCTCCTCTCACCGGGTCAGTATGTTTATATCTAATGGCTTGTTCAAAAACAAAATCTTCCCCTTCGATAGAAATTACAGCAGCTGCCTTGTAAGCGGGTTGCACATCCGGAACACCTATTAATTGCTGATTTTCGACCACAAATGCACCATCCTCCATTTTTTCTTTTAACCAATAAGGTTGTGTGAGTTCCTTGGTCATTGGCACGGGTATCGCCTTGGTAAAGGAGAAATTTTTATTAGCCTCCAGAACACTATTAATATCATTGGAAACTCCTTCAATTTGAATGTTCTTCAGGGTGGCTTTTGTCCCCAGCCGGTTGTTGATGCTAGCGTTAATTTCCAGATTTCCGGTTTGCACTGCATAAGGCTGGTTGCTGGTAAAATCAATATACAAACCACTACAGGCAGCTATGATCTGCTGTAGTTCCAGCTTCTTTTTTTCAACCCAAAAATCAGGACTTAAACTTTTCAGGGTTTTATACAAAGCCACAAGTGGCTGTACCGATTTTTGTGGTGCCGTTTCATCAAAATTGATTTTTATTTCTTGAATTGCTTTTTCAATATTTTCTCCCTTTTTCCCAATGCGTAACCAATTGGTAATGATTCCATCGGTAAGTTCCTGAACGGGCGCATCACCACCAGTGGTTTTAAAATATTCAAAGCTTTCGCCTCTTGTGGAGGCTACACCAAATCCCTGAGACTTATGCTGGCTACGACTTTGAGCAGCAATTTCTCCATAGCTCTTGCCAAGCAATGTGTTGTATCCTCCCACATTGATATGGAACTGAGAGGCATTGGTGGTGTTGTTTCCGCCAAAATTAAAAGTGTTCCATAATATTCTTTTGGCCTTCCAGGGTTTTACAAACTTTAATTGTTCCGGAAAACGTTTGCTATCTGCGGCAGCTTCAAAAGCTTCATTAGCTAGTATGGCACTGGCGGTATGATGTCCATGTCCTCCTTCACCGGTGGTTGGAAATCGGGTGATGATCACATCGGGCTGGAACTTTCGGATCACCCAAACCACATCACTCAGTATTTTTTCTTTGTGCCACTTTTCAAAAGTTTCTTCTGGATTTTTGGAATATCCAAAATCATAAGCACGGGTAAAGAATTGTTCTCCACCATCTATGCGTCTGGCTGCCAGTAATTCCTGAGTTCTTATCAGTCCCAATTCCACACCCTGCTCAACGCCAATCAGGTTTTGACCACCATCTCCTCTGGTGATGGACAGGTAGCCGGTGCGGTACAATTTGTCATTAGCCAGATAAGCAATCAGTCGGGTATTTTCATCATCAGGATGGGCGGCCACATACAGCACAGAGCCTAATACTTTCAATTTTTCAATCTGCTGATAAATCTGCGAAGCAGAAACTGGTGGTGGTGCCTGTCCCAAACCCGACAGGCTAAGAATAATTCCAATAAAAAATAGGATACGCATCTTCATCGAACGAAAATAAAAGAAAACTTTGAACAGTTGGTAATATCGGACAGTATGGGTTCTAAGAATTAGGTTTACGTTTAGGATTCAGATACAAATAAAATTTGTGGAAATACAAAAGTTCATCAATCATTTTTCATCAAAATTCTCCATGGTATTGCATAGAAAATGGTTTTGGAATCTGCAATCATTCTAAACTTAAGTTTATTTTTCTTTTCTCCATAGATTTGGTATCTGGTCAGCCTGAGTTTATCTCCCTTCTGAGTTATAATAAAAATACTATTTGTAGGTCTATGCTGGCTATGCTCAAATTTGGTTTTTCAAAGTGTAGAAACCTTGTTCCTGAAAGATTTTGTGATTGAGCAAATAGTACTGAACAATGCCTTGTAACAAGAATGGTAGCCAGCACCAGAATAACAATTTTGTTCAAACAACAAGGGTAGTCATTGGTATTAAAAACTACTGTAAAACCAATATCTACTATTGTATAAGATTATACCTCATCAATCATTGCTTTTTGTTAGCAGTAGAATTTCAAAAATTTCTTTCACTTCATTCACCACCGTTATCCTGCTCATGGGGTCCTCGTACAAAAAGCCATGCTTCCACATGGTTTGAATATGCTCCAGCAGATGATGGTAAAACCCATTCAGATTTAGGATATATATCTGCTTGTCGTGAATAGAGAGATTGTTCCAGGTAATCATTTCAAAAAGCTCATCTAGGGTGCCATATCCACCAGGTAGGATAATAGCCGCATCGCATAGCTCGTACATTTTTTTCTTTCGGGTATGCATATCCTCTACCACCAATAGTTCGGTCAGTCCTTTGTGCGAACGCTCCCGGTTGTCCAGAATTTTGGGAATAACACCCCTTACGGTTCCGTTATGTTCCAATGCGGCATTGGCAATCGTGCCCATCAGACCCACATTTCCTCCTCCATAGACTAAACTTATTTTATTTTCAGCCATCCATTTTCCTAATTCATTGGCTTGTTGTGTAAACCATTCATCTGTACCTGAACGAGAGCCACAAAAAATCGCCATAGATTTTATAGTCATGTTTATATATTTTCCTTGCAAAAGAGAAATATTTTTAGTTATCTTCAAAAATTAAATTTGAAAAAGCTATTTAATTAATTAAAACTTAATATGTCTTCAGGAATCCTATTCTCGGTGGTTATTGCCTATTTTTTACTCCTGCTTTTTGTAGCGTGGAGAACCAGCAAGAACAGTAACAACGAATCTTTTTTTATTGGCAATCGAAGCAGTAATTGGATGCTGGTGGCCTTTGGAATGATTGGTACCTCGCTGAGTGGTGTAACTTTTGTAAGTGTACCAGGTACTGTGGGCAAACTTACCGGAACCGAATATATCTATGGTGGTTTTGAATATTATATGTTGGTTATCGGTTTTTTTATTGGATATTTTATTGTAGCGGGTGTTTTGCTTCCATTGTATTATAGAATGAACCTTACATCAATCTACACTTACCTCGGCAACCGGTTTAATGTAGAAGCGCATAAAATAGGTTCCATCTTTTTTATTATTTCCAGATGCATTGGCGCTACAGCCAGGGTATTTTTAGTAATAAATGTATTGCAGGTTTTTTTGTTAGAGCCAATGGGTATCCCGTTTTGGGCAACCACCGCAGTTTTATTGATAATGATTTTACTATATACTTTTGAGGGTGGCGTAAAAACAATTGTGGTAACCGATACGCTGCAAACATCGTTTATGATTATTAGCCTG
The DNA here is from genome assembly GCA_035434405.1 of Niabella sp. GTDB lineage: Bacteria > Bacteroidota > Bacteroidia > Chitinophagales > Chitinophagaceae > Niabella. Next base: position 116,580 of record DAORWU010000011.1, read on the forward strand.
GTAGCGTGTATCGCATATATTCTGTCTACAATGGATTTATCAATAGGCAGCGCTTTTGAACAATTATCAGCAAAAAATTATACGCATTTATTAAATACCGATGTCAACTCCAAAACGTTTTTTCTTAAAACTATTTTGGGTGGTATGTTTATTACCATTGCCATGACCGGCCTCGATCAGGAAATGATGCAAAAAAACATTTCGGTTAATAATGTAAAAAATGCGAAGAAGAATATGCTCACGTTTGCGGCTATTTTATTAATTGTAAACCTCGCATTTTTATTTTTAGGTGGCTTATTGTATATGTATGCACAACAAAATGGCGGATTTTACGAGGCGGGAAAATTCTTTTTAGCCACAGGTGGAAACAATGTGATGGGCGATGATTTGTTTCCTGCACTTACACTCCAGGGCATTTTACCGGGCTTTATTGCGCTTATTTTTATCATTGGCCTAATATCGGCTTTATTTCCCAGCGCAGATGGCGCATTAACCGCCGTTACGAGTTCGTATTGCGTAGATCTGTTGAATTTAAAAACCGACACCTCAAAAACAGAAGCCCAAAAGAAAAAATTGCGCATAAAAATTCATTTGATATTTACCGTAGTGTTTTTTGTATTGATCATGGTTTTTAAAGCCATCAACAACAAATCGATTGTTTATTTAATTATGGAAGTGGCTGGATATACCTATGGGCCGCTTTTAGGTTTGTTTGCTTTTGGAATTCTTACGAAAAGAACAATTGACAAGAAGTTTGCCATTTTGGCGGTGACGTTGATAGCACCGGTTCTAACCTATATTATCAATATGCTAGTAAGCAAATATTCGGCTTACCATATTGGTGTAGAGCTCATCATCCTCAATGGGTTGCTTACTTATTTTGGGTTGTATATAAATTCAAAACCTGGTTCAGCGAAAACAGTGGCTTTACATTAAACTTACTATCGGTACTATAACAATCAATCGTTTATGGATTATGAATTATTAAACCAATTTGCTGCTCAACATACTTCATTAGAGGATTTGTTACTTGCCGAGGTGAACGAATTTACATCTAAAAACCATACACAACCGCACATGCTCAGCGGACATGTACAAGGACAACTGCTGAGTATGATTAGCAGTATGATCCGGCCTAAGAGAATATTGGAAATAGGAACTTTTACAGGGTACAGTGCCCTTTGTCTGGCCAAGGGATTGACAGAGGGCGGGGTGTTGCATACCGTTGAAAGCAGGGAAGCTACCGCTCAAATTGCCCATGATTTTTTTCAAAAATCGGATAGCAGGGACAAAATAAAGCTGCATGTAGGAAATGCTTTAGACATTATTCCACAGTTGAAAGAAGCCTGGGATCTGGTATTTTTAGATGCCGATAAATCGGGATATATCCATTATTTCAACTTGGTTTTTCCTGATCTTAAAAAAAATGCCTTTATCTTAGCAGATAATATCTTTTTTCACGGCAGCGCATTGGATGAAAATCCAAAAGGGAAGAGTGCCAAAGCTATCAAATCATTCAACGAATTTATTAATAATAGAACGGATATAGACAAAGTAGTACTTACTGTAAGAGACGGGCTTTATCTAATTAGAAAAATATAAAAGAATAATGAAGAAAAAACTTTGCATCCTGGTATTATTCGCCAGTTTCTCATTCATCACCAATGCACAGCAATCAGAAATTATTAAAAATTATATCAAAACCTACTGCGGTATTGCTGTGGCGGAAATGCAACGTACCGGAGTGCCGGCGGCCATTAAACTGGCACAAGGTATCCATGAAACCATGGCCGGACAAAGTGAGTTGGTATTGAAATCAAACAATCATTTTGGCATAAAATGCAAGGAAGGATATTCCGGACCCTTTGTGCTGCACGATGATGACCGACCCAAAGAAAGGTTCATGAAATATGAGGATGCCATGCAATCCTATAAAGATCATTCCGATTTTTTAAAGAACAGAACACGCTATGCGGCACTGTTTCAATTGGATCCAACCGATTATGCCGGATGGGCTAATGGCCTGAAGAAAGCTGGCTACGCCACCAATCCCAAATATCCCAAATTGCTTATCGGACTTATAGAAAAATACAATCTTGAAGAATATACCCTGATGGGACTCGGAAAACTTCCTGAAAACGAAGATGTTCAAACCTATATCGCAAAAGCAGATGGGAATCTGCTTCCAGCTATTGTTCCTCAGGTGGCAGATGTTTCGGCAAAACCAAAGATTCAATATCCGCAAGGAGAGTTCTTAATAAACCGAACAAAAGTAGTTTATGCAAAGGCAGGAACTTCATTGGAAGAGATTGCCAAGATCTTTAAAATATCTCCTTCCAGAATTAGCAATTTCAATGATTTTCAAAATCATCAGGAAACTTTTATCAAAGGAACCTTAGTTTTTCTGCAATTAAAAAGAACGATAGGCGAAAAACAATTTCATGAAGTGCAGGAAGACGAAACAATTTATGACATAGCTCAGTCAGAAGGCATTCGTTTGGATGCATTATTGAAGTATAATAACCTGTCTAAATTTGACTCACCGGTCATTGGCTCAAAATTGAAATTGCAGGAAACAACTCTGGCTCAAAAGTAAATTTTGATAAGATGATAGATACTATTAAGATACATGACAAAACTTTCAAACCCTACCTGACCGATGTTCAGTTGCAGGCACGCATCAAAGAGCTGGCAGATATCATCAATCGGGACTTCGAAGGGCAAAGGGTGATTTTTATTGCCATCCTCAATGGTTCGTTCATGTTTGCTGCGGACTTCTTCAAACACCTCACCATCGACAGCGAAATTAGTTTTATCAAGCTGGCTTCTTATCAGGGACTAAATTCCACTGGAGCCATCACCACTGCCATTGGGCTCGATTACGATCTCCATCAAAAACATGTAGTGATACTGGAAGATATCATCGACACAGGAAAAACCCTGCACCATTTTTTGCCTCAGTTGGCTCATCAGCAACCTGCGTCCCTAAAAATTGTGACCCTGCTTCATAAAGCCGAAATGACCGAATTTCCGTTGCAAATAGATTACACCGGATTTGTCATTCCCAACAAGTTTGTAGTCGGATATGGACTCGACTATGATGGCCTCGGCAGAAACAGTAAAGACATATATCAGTTGACTGACTAACATAAGTTTTTGGTTGTCGGCTATGGTGCATGGCTCGGCAGTCTTGCGTCGCACTCTTCAACACCACAATATATCTCCACGTTTCCAACATCCTATATGAAGCGAACAACTCTCTTATTATTTCTGGTACTGATCAGCATTTCTGTTTTGTCCGGATTCCTCACATCCAACATTTCGCTCTTGGGCAATGTTGGAATTGGATTCTTTTACAAGAAACTATCTTTTTTCAAAACCTGGTGGCAATCGGCCCTTGTTTGTCTTGCCTTGCAGTTTATGCTGGTTCTGATCATTCATTATATAGGTAAACAATGGTCGGGCGGATTGCAAAAAATAGTACTGAGTCTTGTTTTCATTTTGTTATTGACAGGGTTTTATTTTACTTACCAGGATTTCAATAACGATTTAGCCCATCAGCTCATGGGCAATAAATTTCATACTGGCATTTATCTCTATTGGATTGGTGCCTGTGTCACCTGTTTGTTCTACCTGTTTCCAAAACGAAAAGCCAGCAAGATACATGAGTCCTGAAATGGGATGGTACAAAAAAAAGTGTGGTTGTTTTACCACACTTAAAATAAGATTCCACAAGAGTATTATTTAGTAGTAATCACTACAGCGCCTTTGTCGGCTTTCTTTCCATAGTACTTGGGTGCTTCTGTTTTTGAAAGAATATTGACAGATTTAATATCCCTTTCCGAGAGTTGATCTATTTTCTTTCTGGAAACGGGTTTGCCATTTAAGACATAATAACTGTCTGGTGATAAATTGCTTTTGTTTTTAAGAAATCGTTCTTTTGGTGAATAGCCCACCACTACCACTTCTTTTATTTCTCCATTCATTTTTTGTGGCGAAAAACTAATCGTTTTGTGGTTTCTGTTTTCAATGTAGATAGAATCTGCAACCACCTCTACTTCTTGAACTATGCTTGGTGCCACGGCCTTCCCTTCTTTTGTAGTGATGATGATCATGTCCTGGCCAGAGGTGTTGCCATTGGTTACAGACCCTGTTAGGGCTTTTGTCACCGAGATGGTAGCGATTTTATCTGGACCTATTTGCTCCAGTTCTGATTCTTTTATGGGCCTGCCATCCACCAGTATTACTTTCTGGTTAAGATTGGTTAGGCCTGTCTTATTGATTGGTTTGCCTTCCACCACTATCGCTTTTTCTGATAGGGCTTTGGTCGTGATTTTTAACACTCCATTTTTGCCTTTTTCTCCATAAATGGAAGTGGCACTTTCTCCTTTTAATACATCTATGGAATTGATGTCATTGGGTTGTATCGTACTAAGGTTGAAGTCGGTTCCCATTTCTTCGCCATCGATGATAAACAACGGTTTGGGTGCATTGGGGTTTCTTAATTTGATGGTGGAGTTTATATTGTTGTTTTTTATTTTGGGATTGGGAATGGTGTCCTGAACAGGTAGGATTGCCTTAGGATTAGATTGGGTAATAGTCTTTGATACATCAGTTTTCTTTGGTTCCGGGTTTTCAAAAATAGTTAAGACCTTAGCTATTGGCTGCGCAGGGCTTAAAATTTCTTTTCTAAAACTCAATAATAACACAGCCACTACAGGTAGTAAAAACATAAACTTAATGAGGTGCACCTTTGCGGTTTTGATTGAATTCATCATAACAATTCGTTTTTTTAAGGAGGATAAATTAAAATGCTGAGTGAAGGTGAAAGGGCGATGGCCCATCACTTTTAATAAAAGATATTGATACTCTTTTTTGTCGAAGCCGTTTTGCAAAACCTGATTATCTGCAATAAATTCCAGGTTTTGTCGCACATTGTGTCGCAACAACCAGACAAAGGGATTAAACCAATTAAGAATACACAAAAGTTCACACCAAATGATGTCGATGGTGTGTTTTTGTTTGACGTGTACAAATTCATGGCGTATGATTTCTTCTAGATCATCGCCAGAATGAAGGTCGGTGTTGATGAAAATGGCGTTTCCAAATGAAAAGGGGCTAATCTGTTCGTCCAACTGATAAATTTTAGTTTGATCCGCAGAGATCAGAGTGGCATTGGCTTTCATTTTTTGAAGCGCATAAAATCGAATACTTATTCTTATCAATAAGTACACCGATCCAATGACGCAGGCTGCCAATGTCCAGTCCCAGAAAGTGAAGGATTCTAAAAAATATCTGTTTTCAGGTTTTTCTGCAAAATTTAGGATAGGTATCCATTGAACCATGGGTGTTTCCTCTAGGTTCTGTTTTTGCAAAGAAGGCATTACGTCTATTATCGGCATGATGAAACTAAACAATGTATAACCAAACAGGTACCATCTGTTCCAGTTATAAAAAGTTAGTTTTCTTAAAAAAATCTGATAAAAAAGGTAAATAATGGCCATGCAAATATTTACTTTTAGTAGATAGTCAAAAATGGCAGGCATAACAATAGGTTTTTAGTTTATTTACTTTTTTTCCCAGATTCTATCAGCTTTACAATCTCTTTAAGTTCCTGAGCTGAAAGCTTTTTTTGATCCACAAAAAAGTTTACTAACTCTTTGTAGGAATTGCTGAAATAGTCCTTCACCACATTGCCCAAAAACTTTTTCTTGTAATCACTTTCCGACAAAACGGGTTTGTACACATAGGTATTTCCAAAAAGCCTACCGGCAATAAACCCCTTTTTTTCCAGGTTCTTGATGGTGGAAGCTACTGTTGTGTAAGGCCCCGGGTTTTCCATTTTTTCCATATAGGCTTTTACATGACCTTCTCCTACCTTCCAAATGGCAATCATTAACAGCTCTTCATTTTGTGTAAGTTTTGTCATATTCATACGATTTAATAAATAAATATACGAATAGTTCGTAATGATTGATTATTTTTTTTTATACTTTAAAAATTCTTTAACCACCAAAGGACTATCTTTATTCCAATAATCCTATTGTATGAAAAGAATATTTGTGCTATTGTTATTGGTAAGTGCGATGCAGGTTGTACATGCTCAGGCACCTTTATATCTCACTCAGAGAACACCTCCTCCATCTGTACTATTATTGCCAGACGGTGTTACTAAGTGGAACCTAAAGTCTAATTTACATAGAGGCAAGTCTTTGTTTATTATCTTTTTTAGCCCCACTTGTGATCACTGTAAACACGAGACCGAAGATTTGATCAAGAATATTAATAAATTTAAGGGCGTTCAAATAGTGATGGCTACAACCCAGCCGTTTGATGAGATGAAAGCTTTTGCAAACAAATATAAAGTGGGCAATTATGGCATTACAATTGGCAGGGATATAGCATATGTAATGGCACCGTATTTCGAGATCGGTCAATTGCCTTTTATGGCTGTTTATGACAGAAATAAAAAGTTTGTTTCCAAATTTGAGGGTACTATTGGGATGCCAAAAATATTAAAAGCTCTTGGGCGGTAAGAGCTCAGATGGGTAGATGTGAGGCCTAGAAGGGTTTGAAAAACTATTGGTGAAAAAAGGAGATGGTATCCTAGAAAAATTTTTACAAATGGAACCATGTAGAAAAGGTATTATTTTAGAACCACTTCACTAATGACCTGTTGTCCTAGTGCTTCATTCACTCTTTCTATTATTTTTTCCTTCTGAAAATGAAGTTCATTTCTTAAAGGTGCTACGGCGGTGTAAATAAAAAGTTTGTTGCCGATAATCTGAAGTTTATCCGTGTATTTGGCCACGGTGATGCCCATAATATCTTTCCAGATATCTTCAATTCTTAGTGCCTGAATATCGCCACGGATACGGCTTTTATTTAAGAAAGCCTGAAGTGCTTCACCCATTGAATATTCTGCCATTGTCTGAGACTGTTTTTTTTAATTGTTTAAACCAGATGAGCCTGCCGCTTAAGGTTACAAAGATATCAATTCGTAGTCAGCATCTATTTTTTCCAGATGTTCTTTTAATCTTTCTCCATTTGTGTCGGTAATAAAAACTTGACCCTTATTTTCATTACATACTTTTCGAAGCAGGTTGGTAATCCTTTCATCATCAAGTTTTTCAAATACATCATCTAATAATAAGATAGGTGCAATGGCTTTTGTTTTTGTGATGACTTCCAGCTCTATTAATTTCAGGGCAAAAAGCAAACTTTTTCTTTGCCCTTGTGAGGCAATATTTTTAAAGGGCTGATTATTGAACTGAAGCAAAATATCGTCCCTGTGAATGCCTGTGGTCGTTCTTTGTAAAACTTTGTCCTTGTGTAGGGTGGAAGATAGTAAATCGCTAAACCTGGCATTCTGCAAACGACTTTCATAAATCAAACTCAGGTCTTCATCGCTTTGTGCTATTTCGCTGTAAAGTCTTTTCACCCTTGGGAGAAAGGATACTAAAAACTGACTTCTCTTTTCAAAAATTTGATTGCCGGGCACACTTAATTGTTGATTTAAAATAGTTAATAAGTCTTCGTTCAGTCGGCCTGTTTCAGCAGCTGATTTTAAAAACGAGTTTCTTTGCTGAAGAACTTTGTTATAAACTATTAAGCTTTGAAGATAATCGGCATCTATCTGCGATAATAGGGAATCTAAAAACCTCCTACGTTCTTCACTACCTCCGGTTATTAGTACCGCATCGTCTGGCGCAATAACCACACAGGGATAGCGACCAATATGCAAAGAGAATCGGTCGTAGAGTTCCTGGTTCACCGAAAACTCTTTTTTATTATTTTCCCTTAATATACAGGTAGCGATTTCTTTTTCTTGCTGTTTGTCAAATTTGCCTTCTATTCTAAATCCTCTGGCACCGTGTTGCACGTTCACCTGGTCGGAACTACTGAAATAACTTTTTGTAAAACATAAATAATAAATGGCATCCAGAATATTAGTTTTCCCCACGCCGTTTTTACCACTGATACCTGTTACCTTGCTTCCAAAATGAAGCACTTTATTGGAGTAGTTTTTAAACTGAAGTAAGGATATGGATTGTAGGAGTAACATACGGCCTGCAAAAATATAAGATAACCTTAGAAGAAGAGATGGCTTTTTTAGTTTAGTAGATGTTTATTAGAATAGATTATCCATGTGTCAAAACTGCTATTACCTATATAATATCATTTATGTCATTCGATTTGCAACGATTTTGCCTGGCGAGGAAAAATGTCTTATTCAGCTTTTAAGTTTACTGATGATGGTACTTTTCATTTTTCAGAATTGTGCAAGCCCGGTAAACTTGTTCTGATAAAATAAGCCTCACCAGTTGATGAGGGAATACTAATTTAGACAGGCTCCACTGGAAGTTGGCTCGACTTAAGAGTGTTTCATCAATGCCGTAGGCACCGCCTATCAAAAAAACCATACGCCTGGCTGAGTTGTTCGCCGTACGTTGAATCAGCTCAGACAATCCTTCTGAACTAACCTGTGCGCCTCGTTCATCCAATGCCACTAAAAAATCATCTTTATTAAGTTTGGAAAGGGTAGTGACGGCCTCCGCTTTTTTTAAATCAGTCAAACTAAGTTTGCCGGCATTTTTCACAGGAGGGATGATCTCCCATTCCACTTTAAAATAGTTATTTATTCTTTTTGAAAAGTCTTCAATCCCATGCCTGACATAGCTATCATGCGGTTTGCCTAACGAACAGAATACGATTTTCATGTTGTAAAACTATATAAATATTGGATTACAATGTTTAGTCTATCATTTGCGATAAATCTCAGGATTCGAATGATATTGAGCTAGATGTATCAGAGGTTTGTCGGTTATATTCTATATCTTTAGTTTATTGTAGCTAAAGAAAACGATCGGATAATGAGCGACATTCCTACTATTAAAGAAATTGCTAAAAAATTAAATGTTTCTGTTTCTACAGTATCCAGAGCTCTAAATGATCATCCAAGAATCGGGATGAAAACCAAACAGGCAATACAGGATCTGGCTAAGGAATTGAACTATGAACCTAATCCTAAGGCCATCTTTTTCAAACAAAAAAAGAGCTATGTCATTGGGGTCATACTTCCGCTTATTTCAGAGGATTTTTTTTCAAAAAGTATCAGCGGAATAGAAGATCTGGCCATGGAACATGGCTATACAATACTTTTTGGTCAGAGCCACGACAGTATTGAAAAAGAAAAAGCTGTGTTGGAAGCAATGACCAAACAACGCATTGATGGGTTACTGATTTCATTATCCAAAGAAACCAACCGATACGACCACCTGGAAGGGCTTGAGAAGTATAATATTCCCATTGTTTATTTTGACAGGGTTCCCGCATTAGTAAATGTGAGTAAGGTGTATTGCAACTTATATAAGGGCACTGAACAAATGATAGACTGGTTGTTCCGGCAGGGTAGAAAACGAATTGCATTGATAAACGGCCCAGATGAAATTGCTGCCAGTAAAGAAAGATTGAAGGGATACATAGACAGCATTTCCAAAAAGAAGCTAAAAGTAGATATGCAGATGGTAGAAAAGACCGACTTGTCTGAAGATGGAACAAGGCTTGCCGTAAATAAATTGCTTAACCTGAAAAAACCACCAGATGCCATCATCAGTTTTAACGATTATGTGCATTTAGATGCCGTCAAAGAAGCCATGCACAATGGGATAGCGGTGAATGAAGATATCCTTTTTGCCAGTTATGCCAATATCACCAATAACAAACATGCAGCATTTCCTCCCGCAGTTTCAGTTGACCAGTTTCCTTATGATCAAGGACAATTGGCGATGGAAATACTAATAAAAATTTTAAAGAAAAAGCTGTCTGGAACCGTTGAAAAGAAGGAAGTTAAAAAAATAGAACTGCCTGTGTCTCTGGTTTATAGTTCTACGACATAAAATCAGGCAATCGTTTGCACAAAATATGTATGATGATTAATTATATCTTTAGTCTGTATTTACGTTTTTAATACTAAAGTTGCCATGGATATTTTGTTTAAAGTGTTAGCCAATTATGGTTTTGAAAGAGAGGAATGCTCCATTCAGGAGTTTGGAAGTGGACTTATCAACAATACTTGTCTTGTAAAGTATAAGTCCGAAGTGTATATACTGCAAAGAGTGAATGAAAAGGTTTTCAGGAATCCATTTCTGATTGCGGATAACATAGACAAAATACAGGATTGTATTCAACGTACTGATATTGAATACTATTTTGCCGCCCCTTCCAGAACTTTAGATGGAAAAAGTTTGCTTTTTATTGACGATCATGGCTATTATAGATTGTTTCCTTTTGTGCCAGGTAGTCATACTATAGATGTGGTTGAAACAGCTCATCAGGCTTTTGAAGCTGCAAAACAGTTTGGCGGTTTTACAAATGTGTTGCGTTCGATAGACATTGATTCATTAAATATCACACTTCCTGATTTTCATAATCTCACATTAAGGTATCAGCAGTTTTTGACTGCATTGGAAAATGGAAACCTATTGCGCCTAAAGGAATGCGAGACAGTCATTCAGGCATTGAAAGACCAAGAAGGTATTGTGGCTGATTTTGAGAAAATAAAAAAGAATCCTGAGTTCAAATTAAGGGTAACACATCATGATACCAAGATTAGTAATGTGCTATTTGATGAAAATAACAACGGACTTTGTGTCATCGATCTGGATACCGTAATGCCGGGATATTTTATCAGTGATGTAGGGGATATGATGCGGACATATTTAAGTCCGGTGAGTGAGGAAGAAGCCGATTTTTCTAAAATTGTTATTCGAGATGATTTTTATAAAGCGATAGTGCAAGGATATGATATTTTTATGCATGATGAACTTTCTGCTACCGAAAAACAGTATTTTTTCTATTCCGGGAAATTTATGATTTATATGCAAGCCCTGAGATTTATTACAGATTATCTAAATGATGATGTGTACTATGGGGCTAAATATTCTGGACATAACTTTGTAAGAGGGGTTAATCAACTTACTTTATTGAATCGATTATTGGAGAAAGAGGAAGCACTTTCAGGAGTCTAAAAAAAAGCAAATATTTTTTTTTGATCTTTGATTATTAAACTTTTTTCCTTTACCTTCGCCTCCCATTCAATAAAAAGAGTGATTTTCGGGGAGTAGCGCAGGCCGGTAGCGCACCTGGTTTGGGACCAGGGGGTCGCAGGTTCGAATCCTGTCTCCCCGACTTTTTTAAGAATAAATCGTTGATTTTCAGAATATGAATCAACGATTTTTTTTATTCCTGATTTTGGCACTTGGCGATTTTTCACCCATCACATTTATTTTTACTTCCAGAATGAATCATCGTAGTTTTTTGGTACATCATCTGCATGCAAAGGATAATTTATTACCAGAAGATGGCGAAGTGTATTATTATGGGCCTGTGTTTGAAAAGAAAGAGGCCGATGAATATTTAACTGAATTGAGGAATGAAGTGCAGTTAGAACATGATGTAGTTGTGATGTTTGGAAAAACAATCATTACTAAAAGGAAATCTGCCTGGTATGCGGACAGCCCGCAGAGTTACACTTATTCTGGCATAAAAAGAACAGCATTGCCCTGGACTGAAAACCTATTTTTGCTTAAACAATTCTGTGAGCAACTTACTAAGGAATCGTATAACTCCTGTCTTCTAAACTATTATCATAATGGATCAGAATCTATGTCGTGGCATTGTGATGATGAGAAAGATTTAAAGCCAAACGGTTCAATTGCTTCTTTGAGTTTTGGAGCTGCAAGAAGATTTGATTTCAGACATAAAAAAACAAAGGAAACTGTTCAGATCATGTTGGAACATGGCAGTCTGTTGGAAATGAAAGGACTTGCCCAAACTTTTTGGCACCATCGTTTACCTTCTTCTGCAAAGGTTTCCGCACCCAGACTTAACCTTACTTTTAGAACAGTGGTATGAAATGATAAAAAAAAGACGCTTCAGGAGCGTCTTCTAAATCAATAAACAAAAAAATTATCTGAGTCTGTTTAGATCCTTTATCAGTTTCTGGTCGTGCCTGATACCTCTTATGGCAAAGAAGAAACCCAAAATGATAAATAAGTTAAGTACTGCTGTAAGAGCAATATGACCTCCTGGTTCAAAACTATTCATGTAGGAAACATATAAAACAACCAAACCAATTGAACTTGCCAATCCCAAAAGGGTAATTTGTAGTTGTTTTTTGCGATCCTTAAATAAGATAATGGCCAATAATGCTTGAAGCAAAGTCAATGCAGATAAAAGTATCAGAAAAATATTATCTGTGGCTGTCAATTCTGGCCCGGTTACCCATTTTGCATCAGGTGCTGTTGTACCTGTAAAAAAAGGGAATTTAAAAGTAAGCGCACTACTGATTGTGGAAAGCAGCAGCCATAAAGTTTGTTTTCTTTGAATCATTTTTCAAAATTTTGTGGCCATGATGACCAGGAAATAGTTTTCGCCGATCATCATTACCAATCTTTATCAACCTATTTCCGGATAAAGCGGAAACTGTTGCATAAATGCTTTTACTTCTTCTCTAACATCACCTATGAGTTTTTCATCGTCTGCATTCAGCAATACTCTGTCTATCATATCCACTACTTGGATTACATGGTGTTCATTTAATCCACGTGTGGTTACTGCCGGAACACCAACCCTGATACCCGAGGTGACAAATGGAGATTTGTCATCGAAAGGAACTGCATTTTTATTCAGCGTAATATAGGCTTTGTCTAATGTTTCCTGTGCTTTTTTGCCGGTAATGTTTTTGTTTCGAAGATCGATCAACATGAGGTGGTTGTCTGTTCCACCGCTTATCAGGTTATATCCTTTGTCCACAAATGCCTTAGCCATTGCCTGAGCATTGCTCACAATTTGTTTGGCGTAGATGGTAAAGCTGTCATCCAGTATTTCACCGAAAGCTACTGCTTTGGCAGCAATAATGTGTTCCAGAGGCCCTCCCTGTATGCCAGGGAAAACAGCCAAATCCAGTAATTGGCTCATACTGCGAATATTGCCTTTAGGATCTTTTAGTCCCCATGGGTTTTCAAAATCATGACGAATCATAATCACACCACCACGTGGGCCACGCAGGGTTTTGTGGGTAGTGCTGGTAACAATATGACAATGGTCAAACGGATCGTTCAATAAACCTTTGGCAATTAATCCGGCAGGATGTGCAATGTCAGCCATTACAATAGCTCCTATTTTATCGGCAATTGCTCTAATGCGTAAATAGTCCCAATCACGACTGTAGGCCGAAGCACCACAAATAATCATTTTGGGTTTTTCTTCTGATGCCTTTTTTTCAAGCTGATCATAATCCACTAGTCCGGTTTCTCTGTCCACGCCATAAGACAATACCTGGTAGTGTTTTCCGCTAAAGTTCACCGGGCTTCCGTGTGTCAGATGCCCGCCCATACTCAAATCAAGGCCCATGATCTTATCTCCTGGTTGCAATACGGCAAAGAATACTGCGGCATTTGCCTGTGCGCCACTATGTGGTTGCACATTTGCCCAACTCAATTTAAATACCTGTTTCAACCTTTCTATGGCTAGCGTTTCTATTTCATCCACTACCTCACAACCTCCGTAATATCGGCGACCGGGATAGCCCTCCGCATATTTATTGGCAGGTACACTTCCCATGGCTTTAAGTACCTGATAAGATACAAAGTTCTCCGAAGCGATTAATTCAATGTCATGACGTTGGCGCTCTAATTCTTTGTCGAGCAGATTAAAAAGAGTAATATCATTTTGCATGGCGCAAAATTAAGGTTATGAAATGAGCCATAAAAATACTTGGGTTTTAAATTTTGGATACTTAATGTCCAATAGGTGTTCAAACCAAATTTCTTTTAGCCTTTTAGGGACAAAACGGCTATGTTTTGATTTTTACTTACCTTCACCGCCCAAAGTTTTGCAGCAGGGCAAATACTTTAAAAAAAGTCTATTTCGAAATTTATTTATGAAGGCTATCATACCAGTAGCAGGTACCGGAACCAAACTAAGACCCCATAGTTACACGCAGCCCAAGGCGTTAATTCCACTTGCAGATAAAACCGTATTAAGTATTATCATTAACCAGCTCAAGGAGGCCGGTGTGGAAGAGTTTGTTTTTATCATCGGATATCTGGGAGATAAGATTTATCATTATATAAAAGAAAAACATAGTGATATTATAACGCATTTTGTTGGTCAGGAAGATCGGAGAGGGGTAGGACATGCTATTAGTCTGACTAAGGAAATTGTTGGTAATGATGAGATCTTAATTACACTGGGAGATACGATTTGTGAGTATGATGTGCCCGCCATTTTGAATAGTCCGGGTTCTATGATTGGCGTGCGAAAAGTAGATAATCCAAGAGATTTTGGTGTAGCCGAAATAGACAATGATGGCATCATTGAATCTGTTATAGAGAAGCCTCAAATACCTAAGTCCAATATGGCTTTGGTAGGAATTTATAAAATTGTAGAAACCAGCACACTTTATGATTGTCTTGGAAAAAATATAAGTTCAGGTTTGCTGACACATGGGGAATTTACGATTACAGATGCCATTGCCTGCATGATCAGTAAAGGGGTTAAGTTTCAATCCTTCAAAGTTGATAATTGGTTTGATGCCGGAAATAAGGATACCCTTTTAAGATCCAATGCTACCTTGTTAAAGAAATTCGATATTAAAGTGAATGATATTAAATATCACAATACTGTTATTATACCGCCAGTAAGTATTGGTGAGGGTTGTTCTATCGAGAATTGTATAATCGGCCCGAATGTTACATTAGGCGAACATACCAATATGATTCAGAGTATCGTGAGAAACTCTATCGTTGGTGCTTATAGCAATTTGTATAATATCGTGTTGGAAGATTCCCTCATTGGTAGCGACACTTCGCTAAAAGGCGAAACCCGAAGTCTGAATATTGGCGACAATACCAGTATCGATTTGGGCTAAGGGGTTGATTCATGTTAAGGCTTAACTGTTCCTTTTTCTGAAAGGCAAAAAGAATGGGTAATAAATTAGTTAGCGGTCATTGTAAAGGGACACTTACCACGAGATGAAAGTATCAAAACTTAATTTGATTAGACACATATCATTAATAATATTCCTGACAGCATTATTGGCTTTAGGAATTGCATATCCTTTTTTGACAGGAGATTATGACCGATTGGCTATGCCTATTTCAACTATGATACAAGTGTTCGGTCTTGTAGGATTATCCTTGGTTCCTGTTGGCATTTTATGGCTGACAATACCAAAGTACATGTTTGGTTTTGCTATTGCAGCTATGGTTGTCAGTACTATTATTCTACTGATTATCTCCCTTTTTGCCATTTTAAGCGTTGGAAAAGCATTTGGGTTGCTTACAATTTTACTATGGACATTTATATTGACACTCGTAATTCCCAAGGTAAAACAGTTGAAAGGACAGGCATCGAAAAAATTCGTCTTGCTGCCCTTTTACTTAATTTGTCTTCCAATTAGTACCCTGCTTTTACAATTGACACTTGCTAAACCTTTGACACAATTAAGCAGAAACCGTGCTATTGAAAACGCCTACCAATTTATTAGACACATTGATGAATATCACACACAGAGCGGACAATATCCATTGACACTTCAAGCACAAAACAAGGACTACTATCCTGACGTTGTAGGCGTTGAAAAATATTTATATGCACCACATGGAAAAGGATATAATCTGTCTTTTGAACAACCAAGATTTCTTTTAGACCATTTTGGAACAAGAGAATGGGTTGTGTATAATCCGTTAGACGAAAACAGTGTATATAGTCATACTGCCTGGCTTCTTCCTACAGAGCAGACCGAACCAAGCCAGTGATGGTATGCTTCGGGTAATACAGGACACCAGCATTGGAAATATTTTTTGTTTGATTAGAAGAGAAACAACGAACCGCTAACAGGCGGTTTGGCAATATGGCGGGGCGACGAATATATGCTCAGCTTTTTGTTCGCTATCAGCAGCAGTCCGGGCTTGACTTTTACTATTGAGCTTTTGTATTTATCTTCATCATTAGTAATTCTATTAAGCTGCGGTTCCGGGCTTGACGTTTTTCAAATGCCCTGCCGAACGCAAAGCTGTGGCCGTTGTACGCCACTTTATGACAGACCATTCAATCTCAACCATACGAGTTAACGAACGAATTTTTATTCCTTATAGACACAGTTTTTAACAACAATTTTAAAGTGCCATTCTTAATCTTGTCTTATGAAAAAATTTACAAAACTCCTGCTGACGACTATAATTTTCATTACCTTAAAATCCGCAACATTCGGACAGGTTCCAAATTTTTCGGGGACGTGGAAGTTAAATTTTGAAAAAAGTAACTTAGACAAAAGTGACAACCTTAATGGTCTTACAAGTCAGCTCTTTGTTATAAAACAAGAGGGCGACAAATTCAGCCTAAAGATATATCACATTTATGGCGACAAAACAAAGAAGATAGGTTTCAAAATGCGGGCAGACGGTAAGACAAGACGAGTGAAAATAATATTCAAAGGCAAATTAGAGCAAAAAGAAAACGGTCTGCAAGCAACAATGTGGAGAAAGAATTACTTGAACATTGTTAATTACAAATTCGGGACAACTCAAAATGAATTAGTTGCTGACGAAGTATTTACGGGCAGACCAAAAGACCATCATAGCATTTGGGTTTTTGACAAAGAGGTTTTGAAATAAACAGAGAATATCTTCAACAATAGACATTGCGGAACAACCAAAGCGGCGTACAACAGGGTATTTGCAATATGGCGGCTTGACATTAAATGCTCAACTGTGTGCTACTATTAAACTTTTGTACTAAATTCGGCTGACGGATTTCTATTTCCGCCACATCGCAATTACCTAATCCGATTATCGAAATTGAACCTATCATCAGCAAAACCAGTATTGGGCCTCTTAAAATTTTAATAAGTGTGTGATTGATATCGATACTTACATCCTTGTTACAAAAATTTTTAGTACGGATTGAGTAGTATTTAAAACCCTGAACCTGTTGTCTATTCGCTGACCCACAATCCAAACTATTTTCTTATTCATCTCCAGCACCCAAATATTTTCCTTTTGTAAAAGCGAAAGTTTATTATCAATAAAAAATTTGGATAGTTTTTTCTTTTTATCCATTCCCAGAGGATAGAAATAATCACCCATTTTCCAACGACGTAATAGCAATGGGTATTGTAGCTTGTTCGCATCAATACAGGCAATGTTTGGGTCATTGGAAATTTCAGGTTCGTTCAATAGGTTTAAAGTGATATCACCAGCTTCAAAACTGTACTTTCCTAGTGCATCAATCACCACAATATTTTCTGTGGGATGCTTTAATGGAGAGACAATCAAATGCTTTCTGTTTTTTAATATTCGGTGGGTGGCTGAAACCAGATACCTGCCTGTTTCGCTTTCCAACAAATGCATCAGTTCGGGCAATTGAACTGCCTTAAATCCGTATGGGGAGAGCAACTCAAGCAACACAGTCTGCATGGCAGGTGTTTGCTTCAGCAGTAATACGGGTATATAAATATCATCGCCTTGAAGCGTCAGGATTTTTTTTCTTAATTGAGAAATTCGTTGTTTATAGATCTGTTCAACTTCTTTAAATCGTTCTATATTTTGGATTAGATTCTCTGTCACTTCAGGATAGGTTTTTGCAATCAAGGGCAGCACTGTATTTCGAAAATAGTTACGTGTGTAATCATTCGAAAAATTGCTTTGATCCTGAACAAATCCCAATGCTTGTTCTTTTAAAAATGATTCGAGTTCCATTCTTCTGGCAAAAAGCAGAGGCCTGCGAAGCCAACCATTTTTTTCTCTTATACCGGTAATCCCTTTAATGCCGGTACCTCTGAAAAAATTCATCAGTAGGGTTTCGATATTGTCATCGGCATGATGGGCGGTGAGAATAAATTGGTATTGATAGGTGGACCTAATTTCTTCAAACCATTTGTACCGTAGTACTCTTGCGGCTTCCTGGGTTGCGATTTTATTTTCCTGTGCAAATGTTTTTGTTTCAAATCTCACCACATGAAACGGTACCAACATTTGTGCAGCCAGGCTTTCCACAAATTTTTCATCTGCTTCACTGTCTTTTCCTCTTAACTGAAAATTGCAATGAGCTATTCCAAAATCATAACCAGCCTGCCTGCACAAGGCACACAGCACTACTGAGTCCACTCCGCCACTCACGGTCAACAACAGTTTGTCCTTTTGGGTGAAAAGATTTTTTTGCTGGATAAAGGTTACAAACGCTTGGGTTAGATTTTTAATCTTCATAATTTTTAAGGTTCACCAATCAAACTTTTTCTTTCTGTTCGTTTCAAATACAGGAATAAACAAGTTCATCAGAACGTCAAATCCTCCCATGCACTTTTCAACTCACTATACACATGATTATCGCCCAGTTGCTTCGCCAGTTCCATTCCTTTTTCATAGGTTTGGATGGCCAGCTCATCGGCTCCGTTTCTCTCATACAATTTTGCAAGATGGTAATAACTGCCAATATACTTGGGATCTTCTGTCAGCAGGTTTTCAAAAATTTCTCTGGCCTTTACATCTTCCGAAATTTTGATATATTCCAAAGCCAGCGCATGTTTCAAAAAGCTGTCATCTGGCAGGTCTTTTAATAATTGTTCTATTTGTATTATTCTCGACATGGTATTCATTTTGTTTTAATCAGGTCAATTTGAAGGCGGCCATCTGCCTCGAAAATTAATCTCATTCAAGTTTTTGTAAAACTTTTTTCTGCGCTGTACTAAATCTGGCAATAACCTTTATCTTTGTTTTGGTTGCATAAACAACCTTTTGTAGTCGTATGAAATGAGGCATAAGCATTGTAGTTGCAAAAAGATATTGCTATTGGAGCATTCCATCTGACCATTTTAAAATAATAAAAGTTATACAAATGAAGATTCTTGTATGTATTAGTAAAACGCCTGATACAACGGCAAAAATAGCCTTCACCGATAACAACACGAAATTTGACGTGAACGGCGTTCAATGGATAATCAATCCAAACGATGAATACTATGCATTAGTACGTGCAGTAGAACTTAAAGAAGCCAATCCAGACATGGTCATTCATTTAGTAACTGTAGGCGCTGCAGATGCAGATGCGCTTATCCGAAAGGCCCTAGCGATAGGTGGTGATGAAGCCATCCGTGTCAATACGGAAAGTGAAGACAGTTTTAGTATTGCCTCACAGATTGCGGCTGTAGCCAGAGAAGGTGTTTATGATATTATTTTTACCGGAAAGGAAACCATTGACTATAACGGAAGTTCCGTGGGAGGTATGGTGGCCGAATTGCTAGATCTGCCTTATGTTTCACTGGCTACTAAGTTCGACCTGAATGGAAATACAGCCACTGTATCTCGTGAAATAGAAGGGGGAGAGGAGGTATGCGAAACAGGTTTACCGGTAGTAGTTAGTTGCAACAAAGGGATGGCCGAGCAGCGCATTCCTAATATGCGTGGTATCATGGCGGCTCGTACCAAACCATTGAAAGTGGTAGAGCCGGTGGCGACAGATGCTTTGACATCGATTGCTGAATTTAGTTTACCACCAGCCAAAGCAGGAGTGAAACTTATAGATGCAGACAATGTGGCCGAATTGGTAAGACTTTTAAGAGAAGAAGCTAAAGTGATCTAATTCTATCCTATCCAACATAAAAAAATTATAGTATGTCAGTTTTAATTTTTATAGATATAGCCGACGATGGCACCGTTAAAAAATCATCATTAGAAGCCCTGACCTATGGTAGGGATATTGCTCAACAAGCTGGTACTGCCGCAGGAGCAGTAGTTTTGAAACCCGCCAAAGAAGACCTTGCCGGTTTGGGAAAATACGGTATTTCAAAAATATATCAGGTAGCAAACGATGCACTTAAAAATTTTGATGCACAGGTGTATACCCATGTTTTGGCGCAGGTAGTTCAAAGTAGTGGGTCGGATATTATCGTATTCTCCAACAATGCAGATGGAAAGGCCATTGCACCCCGATTGTCTGCCCGGTTAAAAGCCGGACTTGTATCAGGAGCCCTTGCCTTACCCGAAATATCAAATGGATTTGTAGTGAAAAAGTCTGTTTTTTCCGGTAAAGCATTTGCCAACATAAAAGTAAGCAGTCCCATAAAAATTATTGCCCTAAACCCCAATGCCTACAAAACAGAAGCCGGAGATGGAACTGCTCAGATAGAAAACTTTGACGCCACTATTCCTGAGGCCAAAGTAAAAGTAATAATTGTGAACCGACAAAGCGGTGAAGTGCCATTGGCCGAAGCCACCACAGTAGTCAGCGGCGGTCGTGGACTCAAAGGTCCCGAAAACTGGGGCATTGTAGAAAACCTGGCCAAAGAACTTCATGCTGCACTGGCTTGTAGCCGTCCTGTGGCCGATGCACACTGGAGACCTCATAATGAACATGTGGGACAAACTGGCGGAGCCATTGCTCCCAATCTGTATATCGCTATTGGCATCTCTGGTGCTATCCAGCATCTGGCAGGGGTGAACCGAAGCAAAACCATCGTGGTGATCAATAAAGATCCCGAAGCACCTTTTTTCAAAGCAGCAGACTATGGCATTGTTGGCGATTTGTTCGAGGTGGTTCCAAAACTGACGGAAGCCATAAAGCAATTGAAATAAGCATACATCACCAATATTTTTGGTTCCCTGCAGTTGAATATATTGCATCGGTCTTGCTGCTTGTCCGGCGTGGCGGATCGCACACTTCAGCTATAGTGATTATGACATTCAACCTATTCGAAACAAAACTTCAAAATCACAATACAAATTTGTACTTGTGATTTTTTTTGTAAGAGCTGGTTAAAAACTTTCTTGTCTCATGATTATTTGTCCAGCTTAAAGTGTTATAAAACCCCTTGTATATCTTTCTTCGGAGTAATGGACAAAAATGATGCTATTTTTTAGACGATGTGTTCTAATGGACAT
>DAORWU010000012.1:0-136807 GCA_035434405.1 Niabella sp.
CCATCTTCAAATTATAAACACTTGTAATGATTTCTCCTTAAGGAAACGACATTGAATAGTCAATAATCAATATTCAATATTCAATAGTCAATAATCATTATTGAACTAACATCAAATATCAAATATCAAACCTCATACAATAATCAATAATCAATTGCCAATTAAACATTAATAATTCACAATTAATCATTATTCTCCCACCATGTTGCCTGTAATTGCCATTTTCGATATTGGAAAAACTAATAAGAAGTTTTTTCTGTTCAACGAGGACTATAAAATAGTGGAAGAATATTCGAAAAATTTTTTGGAAATACAAGATGAAGATGGTTTTGCCTGCGAGGATATACAAGCTTTAAGCAACTGGATTATCAATACGCTGGATCAATTTTTACAGAGCGAAACTTACGATATTAAGGCCATCAATTTCTCGGCCTATGGTGCCAGTTTTGTACATATTGATAAGACTGGTAATCCAGTTACTCCTTTATACAATTATCTTAAGCCATACCTTCCGGATACTGAGGAAAAGTTTTACCAAAAATATGGCAGCAGAGAAACAATAGCGGTAGAAACTGCTTCCCCGGCTCTTGGTAACCTCAATTCCGGATTTCAGTTGTACGCACTCAAATATGAAAAGAAAGATTTATTTGAGCGTACAGAAGCCTGTTTACATTTCCCTCAATACCTGAGTTATTTAATCAGTGGCCAAGCCTACTCCGAAATAACCAGTATTGGTTGCCATACAGCCCTATGGGATTTTAATAAAAATCAATACCATGATTGGGTGATCCATGAAACCATTGATAAGAAATTACCAACCGTTCATTCCTCAGATAAAGCCATCCAAGTGCATTATAAAGGGGCCGATTTGCAATGTGGAGTTGGACTTCATGACAGCTCATCTGCTTTTATTCCTTATATACAAAGTATCAAAACGCCTTTTCTTCTGATATCTACGGGTACCTGGTGCATTAGCATGAATGCTTTTAATGACACCCCATTAACAGAGGATGAACTAAAACAAGACTGCCTTTGCTATATGACCTATAGCGGTTCTCCAGTAAAGTCTTCGCGGCTATTTGCCGGTTACGCCCATGAGCAGGCTATTAAGAAGTTGGCAGATCATTTTGATGAGGAACTTTATTATTTCGATAAAATCACTTTCGACAAGGAATTAATTAGAGAAAATGAAGTGTTAGACGATCTGTTATTATTCGATCCCTCCAATTATGATAGCTATGAAGAAGGGTATCTGAATTTTATTAAACAGGTTGTCATTGCCCAAAAAAAATCTACCTCCTTAGTACTAAACAATAAGGTGACCCAAATTTATGTAGATGGCGGCTTTGCCAAAAATGAAAAATATATGCATTTGCTGGCGGAAGCATTTCCAGATAAAGAAGTGTATGCCGCTTCTGTTTCTCAAGCCACTGCCATAGGTGCTGCCTTAGCCATTCATCAGGACTGGAATGAAAAAGAATTACCTGCGCACATCATTGTGACCAAACGGTATTAAAAAAAATATCAAAAAAGATTTATTTTTTTTGTTTGTTTTTCGTTCATGCTTTATCTTGTGGCGGTTCATGCGTAACAATACTACCCATATCATCTCAATTTCATTAGTGGCACAATCCACCACCACCACTATTACGACAACCCGTTAAGGGTTGTACTTTGTTATATCACCACTTGGGCCACTGGCCGTTTTTTCTGAAATTCTTTCTTCAAACATCTTAATATAATTGAACCCATGCAGGTTTTAAAATTTGGCGGTACTTCGGTAGCCAATGCGGAAAATATCAACAAAGTAATCAACGTTGTAAAAAAAGCCATTCAAAAGGAGGATACCATTGTAGTTGTATCGGCTTTGGGAGGTGTAACAGATTTGTTATTAAATGCAGCCACCAATGCGGCGGCTGGCGATGAAGCATATAAAAACAATATAATCGAAATTGAAAGAAGACATTTTGATACTATAAAAAATCTAATTCCGGTTGCGCATCAAAGTCATTTGTTGAGTCTGGTAAAAACGGCCATCAATGAGATTGAAGATATTTGCAATGGCATTTTTTTACTTAGTGAAATTACTCCCCGCACCAAGGACAGGCTAGCCAGCTATGGAGAATGGCTTTCCTCTCAAATCATTGCCTCAGCACTAAAATTTGAAGCAGTAGATGTTTTTTGGAAGGATTCAAAAGAGCTGATAAAAACCAACAGCAATTTTACCCATGCTCAGGTGAATTTTGAAAAAACCAATGCAAACATTGTTGAATTCTTTAAAAATAACAAGAGCAGATTGTTTTTATTTCCGGGATTTATTGCCAGCAATAGTGCGGGTATCACTACTACCATTGGACGGGGAGGTTCGGACTATTCGGCAGCTATTTTTGCTGCTGCCCTTCAGGCCACAGTATTGGAAATATGGACCGATGTAAGTGGTATGATGACAGCCGATCCACGACTTACGGCCAATGCAAAGGTGATCAGACAAATTTCCTACGGCGAGGCGATGGAACTATCTCATTTTGGTGCTAAAGTCATTTATCCACCAACTATACAGCCGGTAATGCATCTGAATATTCCGGTTTGGATTAAGAATACTTTTTCACCAGCAGATGCGGGAACACTGATTGTGAATAATGGTCAATCTAAAATGGAAAGTGAAAGTATTATCCGCGGTATATCCAGTATCAACCACATGGCTTTGCTCAGTCTGGAAGGAAGTGGAATGATAGGGATACCAGGATTTTCAAAAAGATTGTTTGAAGCACTGAGCGAAGAAAAGATCAATGTGATTTTAATTACCCAAAGTTCTTCTGAACATTCTATTTGTGTAGCAGTTGATGCCCAGAAATCAGCCGATGCCAAAAAAGCAATAGATGCCGCCTTTGCAGGAGAAATAGCTTTGCAACTGGTAGAACCGTTGAAAGTAGAAACCGAATTGTCAATTGTGGCTTTGGTAGGTGAGCAGATGAGAAGCCATCCGGGTGTGAGTGGCAGAATGTTTAGTGCATTGGGTAGAAATGGGATCAATGTGAGAGCCATTGCGCAGGGATCCTCAGAAAAAAATATTAGTGCCGTTATTGCTACCGAAAATGTAGCCAAAGCCATCAATGTACTACATGAAGATTTTTTTGAAACTACTTACAAGCAAGTGCATTTGTTCATTATGGGTGTTGGCAATGTGGGTTCAAAATTGATGGAACAACTTAATGGTCAACTGACTTTGCTGAAGCAGCATCTGAAAATGAATCTGAATGTAGTGGCTATTAGTAATAGCCGAAAAATGCTGTTTGATGATAAAGGAATCAATTTGCAAGAATGGGAACAATTGCTACAGCATGGTGAGCCTGCCTCTCTGGATCAGTTTGTAGAAAAAGCCTTATCAAAAAATTTCCGGAATGCCATTTTTGTGGATGTAACCGCCAATGATGCGGTGGCTAATATTTACCGTAAGATGCTGGAAAAAAGTATTTCTGTGGTAGCCTGTAATAAAATAGCCGCATCTTCAGATTATAAAAACTACAGGCAATTAAAAGAGCTTGCCAAGGAGTTTAACTGTAAGTTCCAGTTCGAAACCAATGTAGGTGCCGGTTTACCTGTCATTGGTACTTTAAATGATTTGGTGAGAAGCGGTGATGAGGTGAATAAAATTGAAGCGGTGCTTAGCGGTACACTTAATTTTGTGTTTAATAATTATGATGGCAGTATTCCTTTTTCCGATGTGGTGAGGCAGGCACAGGCAGAAGGGTTTACCGAACCTGATCCACGATTGGACTTAAGCGGTACCGATGTAATGCGTAAGATTCTAATATTAGCCCGTGAAGCAGGTTTTGAAATGCAAATGGAGGATATTCAGAACAATACTTTTCTGCCCAATGAATGTATGCAAGGAGATGTGGAAGCTTTTTATGCCTGTATGCACCGGCATGAAGCCCATTTTAGAAGTCTGCTTGATGCGGCTCAGGCAGCCAATTCTAAATTGAAGTTTGTGGCTACCTTCGACAATGGCAAAGCCTCTGTTGGTCTACAACATATACTTCCCGAAAGTGATTTGTATCATTTGTATGGCAAGGATAATATTGTGTTGTTTCATACCAACCGATATTCGATACAACCTTTGGTAGTAAAAGGTGCCGGTGCTGGTGCCGATGTTACAGCCAGTGGTGTTTTTGCCGATATTGTTAGAGCAGCAAGAATGTAGGGGAAGAATTGTTAATGTTTAATGTTTAATTGTTAATGTTTAATGTTTAATTGTTAATGTTTAATGTTTAATGGTTAATGGTTAATGTTTTATGTTGAGATATTGAATATTGAATATTGATTATTGAATATTGATTATTGAGACATTGAATATTGAATATTGATTTTTCTTTTGACAAACGATGTTGGCGTATTTTAAATATGAATTTTATGAGTGAAATGGATTTGAATAGAAGTAACAATCAGGCCTCCCTTTCGGAGATAATTCCGGCTGTGAGAAATGAAAGAGAGAAGGTGAAGCTTAAATCTCCGGGTACTATTGCCAACCTGGTTTGCGGTTTTGATATTTTGGGACTGGCACTGAGCGAGCCTTTTGATATGATGGAATTTGAATGGATGGAAGAACCAGGTGTGGTCATTGTGAATATGGATAGTTATAACCTTCCTACCGAACCAGAGAAAAATGTAGCAGGAGTAGTGCTTTTGGCTGCTCTCGAAAAAACACAATCAAAAAAAGGAATAAGGGTTTTCATCGAGAAACATATCAAACCTGGTAGTGGTCTGGGTTCCAGTGCTGCCAGTGCAGCCGGTGCTGCTGTAGGAGCTAATAAATTGATGGGGGATATTTTCTCTACCGATGAGTTGATACAGTTGGCCATGATCGGTGAAAAATTAGCCACCGGGGTGAAACATGCCGATAATATTACACCTTGTATTCTGGGTGGAGTTACTCTAATTCGTTCCATCCATCCTTTAGATATAATACCATTAGCCAATCCGGATTTGTATGTAACAGTAGTACATCCTCAAATAGAAGTGCGCACCTCAGATGCAAGACAAATTTTGAGAAAACAGGTTTTTCTAAAAGATGCCATTAAACAATGGGGAAATATTGCTGGCTTAGTGGCCGGATTTATGAAAAATGATTCGGCGCTCATTGGTCGGTCTTTGGAAGATGTGATAATAGAACCTGTGCGTAGTATTCTGATTCCTGCATTTGATGAGGTGAAGCTACAATGCAAACAGGCCGGGGCTTTGGGCGGAGGAATTTCTGGTTCCGGACCTTCTATTTTTATGTTGAGTAATGACAAAACCATTGCAGACAATATAGCTAAACTGATGAAAGAGATTTATGATAATATCCAGATCGAAAACAATGTCTATGTCACTACAATTAATACAACCGGAGTGGAATTGATTGGACATTGATAATAGATAAATGAAAATGATAGATGCCACTATGGAAAAAAAATAGCGTAGCATACCTCGATCAACTAAAATATTCTTAATAACATAAAATGAACTACTATAGTCTCAATAGTCAATCACCAGTTGTAAATTTTAAAGAAGCCACTATTCAGGGGCAGGCTCCTGACAAAGGCTTATATTTTCCGGAAAAGCTTCCTGTTTTTGACAGCAATCTGATTCAAAATATAGAAAACATCTCAGATGTGGATATTGCTTTTGAAGTGATGAAACCTTATGTGGTGGGCAGTATTCCGGATGAAGAGCTGCGACGTATAGTAGCAGAAACCATTAGTTTTTCCATTCCGCTGGTTTCGATCAAGGAGGATATTGCTTCGCTGGAATTATTTCACGGACCTACACTAGCTTTCAAAGATGTGGGCGCAAGGTTTATGAGTCGTTGTCTCAGTTATTTTCTGAAAAATGGAAAAAGAGAAGTGACGGTATTGGTGGCTACTTCCGGCGATACCGGTGGCGCAGTGGCCAATGGATTTTATGGAGTGGAAAATGTAAATGTGGTGATCCTATATCCCAAAGGAAGAGTAAGCCCCGTGCAGGAAAAGCAATTGACTACGCTTGGTAAAAACATTACAGCACTTGAAGTGGAAGGCTCTTTTGATGATTGCCAACGCATGGTGAAGCAGGCATTTGTCGATAAAGAAATTAACGAAAAAAAATTTTTAACATCCGCCAACTCCATCAATGTGGCGCGCTGGCTGCCACAACAGATTTATTATTTTTTGGCTTATAAGCAATGGAAGCAAAAAAACATAGCTCCTGTGGTTTGTGTGCCAAGTGGAAATTTTGGAAATATTTGTGCCGGCATGTTGGCAAAAGTTACTGGTTTGCCTTTAGGTCATTTTATTGCGGCTTGTAATGTAAACGATATTGTTTCTCAGTATCTGCAAACGCAGGAACTGATCCCCAAAGAAACTACTGCTACTTTGTCCAATGCCATGGACGTGGGCAATCCCAGTAATTTTGTACGCATCATCGAGTTGTTTCATCAGCATTTTCCTGAACTAAAGAACAACCTGAGTGCGGATACTATTACCGACGCAGACACTCTTGCCACCATTAAGAATGTGTACAATCAGTTTGACTATACGTTGGATCCACATGGTGCAGTGGCCTATCTGGCATTGGAAAAGTATCTGAGCAGCCATCCCTTGCATAAAGGATTTATACTTGAAACTGCTCATCCTGTTAAGTTTCCGTATGCTGTGGAAAATGCAACCGAGAAAGAGGTGGATATTCCTGAGGTTCTTAAAGAAATGATGACGCTGGAAAAAGAGTCCATCCTGCTTTCTCCAGATTTTGAAAGTCTGAAATCTTATTTGTTGAGTGAATGATGGTTTAAAAAATAGGGTTCTCAATCATTCAGACGAACCAGCTAAAATAGAAGCCACTACATTAATCGAATATACATGCTTTCATTTTGTAGAATATTTGTTTTGAGGTATTGTCTGCTATTTGTTAGCTAGTCCAAATTTGTGAATTAGTTTCTGATCAGGCAGTTTGCAGGGATTGCCATAATACAGATAATTTCAATAGTTCTCAAAACGGTTGGATTACACACTGCATATCGAATTACAATCAGCTATCGAAAGTGGTTGATAAAAATTCAACATTCGGTTCTGTACATTTTTATGGGGCTACTTGCACAAAAGCAATTTGAAGCCTATTACAACTGTATCTTAATCTTTAGGTGTATGAAAAAAGCAATTGCCAATTTATTTTTATTGTTTATGATTTGCTCTTTAGTGAGCGCTCAGACGTATAAATTCGATTTTGGAAAAGGGAAAATGGACAAGGGGTTTATACAAATAACACCCCAGACTTTGTATTCCGAATCCCTAGGCTATGGAATCGATTTTGGAACCAAGGCAGTAGCAAATTCAAGCGTTGGCAAAAAGCCCATGACTGATGGTTTTTTAACCAGTGACAATCCCTTTTATTTTTCGGTAAAACTGCCGGAAGGGAATTACAACCTAGCTATTACAGTAGGAGATGATCAAGGTCTGTCGGATTTGGCAGTGCGAGCCGAAAACCGTCGGATGTTTGTAAATCGGTTACAAACCGCAAAGGGCAAGCATAGGGTGATTCATTGTACAGTAAACATTAGGGATAGTTTGATTGCTGGCAGTAAACAAAAAGTAAAGATTAAGGAAAGAGAACGCAACTATTTTCATTGGGATGACAAACTAACGCTGGAGTTCAACGGTAGTCTTCCTAAAATAAATGCCGTAGAAATTACACCCAACAAGGAGGCTGTATCCGTATTTCTGGCGGGTAATTCTACCGTAGTGGATGGAGCCTATGAGCCATTTTCCGCCTGGGGGCAAATGTTCCCTTACTTTTTTCAAGCCAGAAAAGTGGCCATTGTAAACCTGGCCGAGTCTGGTGAAACCTTGAAAAGTTTTATCGCTGCCCGCCGTTTTAATAAATTGTTGAGTATGATGAAACCGGGCGATTATGCTTTTGTAGAATTTGGGCACAACGACCAAAAACAAAAAGGCGAGGGCGTGGGTGCTTTTACAACCTATACCAAAGACCTGAACTTTTTTATCGATCAGGTGAGGAAGCAAGGAGGTATTCCGGTACTGGTTACATCCGTGCAACGCCGAAGATTTGAGAACGGAAAAATCGTAGAAACTCTTGGAGATTATCCGGAAGCAGTAAGGCGAGTGGCAAAAGAAAGGAAAACTGCATTGATAGATCTGAACGCATTAAGCAAAACGATGTTGGAGTCGATGGGTGAGCAGGAATCAGAAGGTATTTTTGCACATTTCCCGGCTGGCACTTTTCCTAACAGAGACAAGCCAATTGCAGATAATACTCATTTCAGACCTTATGGTGCCTATGAAATTTCTAAATTAATAGTAACAGGGGTTAGACAGGCTAAGCTGGAACTTGCAAAATACCTGAAAAGCGATCTGCCTGTTTTTGAACCAACAAAACCAGGAGCCATCAAAGACTTTTATTGGCCAGAAAGCCCTGCCAAAGATGCAACAAAGCCCGATGGAAATTAATATGATATGTTTTTAGAATTTGCAATTTGAAATCGAACAAATGCAATGTAGAAATTTTTGATTTTGAACTAGTGGAGAACTCAAGCACTATCAAAATCTTTCTTTTACCTTCAAAGAAGCTAAAGAATACACAGCGCTATGTTATTATGCTTGCATTAGTTTTTACTCCTTGTTTTAATAAACCTGGAAACTGGATTGCCGCAAATTGTTTATGAGGATGGCCGGACTAAATACGTTGTGGAAAGAGGGATAGAATATTATTGGGTTAAAAGACCATTTTCACAATACGCCATTTCTTGTAACATCCACCCACCCTTTGTGGTTTACAATTTCTTCCAACTCCGATATTGTAAGTTTGATGGAAGTGTTTAGTGTGCCACAGGCCGGATATACGATATCGAATTTCTTTAGCGATTCGTCTAAATAGATTTCTACATTATCCTTTACCCCAAATGGACAAACACCACCTGGCGGATGCCCGGTAAGGGTTTCTACATCTGCATAAGCAATCATATTTCCTTTAAAACCAAAATGGGCTTTGAATTTTTTACTGTCAATTTTTTGATGTCCAGCCGCTACAACTAAAATTACAGAATCGTTTTTGCCATAAAGCGTGACCGATTTGGCTATTTCATTTCCCGAAACACCTAAAGCTGCGGCGGCGGTATCTACAGTTGCAGTAGTAACGGATAAGGCGATGATTTCATTTTCCTTTCCAAATTTTTTAAGATGGGCTTTTGCCGTTTCTAAACTCATATAAAATGGATTGTGTAAAAAGCTAATGTATCAAATATTTTTATGAAAAAATGACTTGCTTTTATTTCAATTCCCTTTTACTTTGCCAGCAGATGCATGAGTTAGAACCATATTACAATTGGCAGCATATTTATGTAAGTGAAGAGGACGAACGCTCCCCCTTTTTTGGGGCGGAACATTCTCAGTTTGAATATACCGACACTATCTACAACTATTACATTCATCCGCAATGGGATTTTTTTGGAAGCCGCACTTTGTACTTGAAAGTGTTGATGGCCGATTATGAAGAAAAATATGCTGTGATAGAATTGATAGGGGAGTGGAACGATGCAGTGGAAAATGATATTATGACTTTGAAACGTAATGTGCTGGAAGCTTTTATGGGAGAAGGAATTATTAAATTTATATTGATAGGTGAAAATGTTTTAAACTTTCACAGCGGCGATAAAGATTATTACGAAGAACTGCATGAAGAGCTTTCTGACCTCAATGGTTGGATAGTAGCCTTAAATATGCCAGAGTCATCACAGTATGAATTTCGAAATGCAAAAATTTTTCAATACATAGAACTGATGGAAATAGATAACTGGCGGGTGTACAAGCCCTACCATCTATATAAAAAAATAAACGAAGAATTGGCCAAAAGATTGCTTTGATAAAGACAGGATAGATTATTTTTTTCGGTGCTTTGGTAAATTCAAAGGGCTTTTTTTCTAAAAAAAATAGTTTTATTAAGACTCAAAACAGAATGCAATCGTTTCCGTCATTTTTTTGTCATCGAATTAATATTTCATTTACTTTTGTCTCATTCACAAACTAAGTTAAGCTTATATGAACTGGTCCCAATTTTTTAAATCAGCGGTTGGAAGAAAAATTACAATGTCCCTCACCGGAATTTTTCTAATTCTTTTTTTATTATTGCATGCCGGGCTCAACGCCTGCATCTGGGCTAATGATGGTGGGGCAATGTTTAATGCTGGTGCGCATTTTATGGGCAGCACCATAATACCAAGAGTGCTGGAGGTTGGGTTATTTGTATTTTTCATCATTCATGTGGTGCAAGGCATTAAACTAACCATTCAAAATAGAAGCAAACGTAGTGTGGGTTATGCAGTGCCCATGGGAAACAATGGCAGCAAATGGTATAGCCGCAGCATGGGATTGTTGGGCTCATTAATTCTGATTTTTATTGTGGTTCATCTGGCTCATTTTTGGTTCCCTAACCGGTCTAACCAAGGCTTTTTGTTGGGCGAAGAAATCAATCTTTATGAAAAGATGAAGGAGGTGTTTAGTCATATTGCTCCTGTTATTATTTACGAGCTAGGTGTAATTGCGCTTTTTTGGCATTTGCTGCACGGATTTCAAAGCGCATTTAGAACCCTAGGACTTAGCAACCACCGCTATATTGGGTTAATAAAAGGCTTAGGCTTCTGGTATTCATTAATCATTTGTCTTGCCTTCTTTTTTATGCCGTTGAGTTTTCATTTTGGATGGATTCAATAATGAATGCTGATATATTTATTACAAATAAAGCGTGCGATCCATCTGGGCGGACAAGACGCAAGGCTGATGCCACAGGCAAGGATGCAGGGAACATAAAAAATAATACAGATCACCGATTATAAATAAATTTTAGGAATGATGCTTGATTCAAAAATACCACAGGGCAAACTGGAAGAAAAATGGAGCGATTATAAAGGCCATTGTAAGTTGGTAAATCCGGCTAATAAGCGCAAGTTGGAAATAATAGTGGTGGGAACCGGATTGGCAGGGGCCTCGGCTGCTGCTGCTTTGGGAGAAATGGGGTATCGGGTGAAAGCCTTTTGTTTTCAGGACTCACCACGTCGTGCACACTCTATAGCGGCACAAGGAGGTATCAATGCTGCCAAAAATTATCAGAACGATGGAGACTCGGTTTTTCGTTTGTTCTATGATACCGTGAAGGGTGGCGACTATCGTGCCCGTGAAGCCAATGTGCATCGTCTGGCCGAAGTGAGTGCCAATATTATTGATCAGTGTGTGGCACAGGGTGTGCCTTTTGCCCGTGAGTATGGTGGCTATTTGGACAATCGTTCCTTTGGCGGTGTGCAGGTGAAAAGAACTTTTTATGCTGCCGGACAAACCGGTCAGCAATTGTTGATAGGTGCTTATCAGGCCCTGGAACGTCAGGTGGCATTGGGTAATGTAACCCAATATACCCGACACGAAATGCTGGATGTGGTAGTGATTGATGGCAAGGCACGTGGCATTATTGCCCGCAATTTGATAACTGGTGAGCTGGAAAGATTTTTTGGTCATGCCGTAGTGTTAGCATCCGGTGGATATGGAAATGTATTTTATCTTTCTACCAATGCCATGGGAAGTAATGTAACAGCCAACTGGAAAGCTCACGTGAAAGGGGCAGGCTTTGCCAATCCATGTTACACACAAATTCACCCTACCTGTATTCCTGTTTCCGGCGATCATCAAAGTAAACTGACATTGATGTCGGAGTCATTAAGAAACGATGGCAGAATTTGGGTGCCAAAGAAAAAAGATGAAACCCGAAAAGCCAATGAAATTCCAGAAGATGAACGCGACTATTATTTGGAAAGAAGATATCCGGCTTTTGGTAATCTGGTACCTCGTGATGTGGCCTCGCGTGCAGCCAAAGAAAGGTGTGATGCGGGTTATGGAGTGGGTACAACCAAACAAGCAGTGTACTTAGACTTTAGGTATAATTTATTGAATAAATACGGACGAGTAGAAGCCAATAAACACGGTATTCAAAATCCGGATGAGGCAACACTGGAACGTTTGGGAAAGGAAGTGGTGAAAGAGCAATATGGTAACCTATTTGACATGTATCAAAAAATTACCGGTGAAAATCCTTACGAAGTGCCTATGCGTATTTATCCGGCGGTGCATTACACCATGGGTGGACTTTGGGTGGATTATGAACTAATGACTTCAGTAAAAGGTTTGTATGCTTTGGGCGAATGTAATTTCTCCGACCACGGAGCCAACCGATTAGGTGCCTCTGCATTAATGCAAGGCCTGGCGGATGGTTATTTTGTAATACCTTATACAATAGGTAATTATCTGGCCGATGAAATTGCTGTAAAGCCAATCCCCACCAGCGATCCGGCCTTTGAGGCTGCCGAAAAAGCAGTAAACGATCGCATCAATACACTTATGAATATCAAGGGTACTGAGTCGGTAGAAAGTTTTCATAAACGCCTGGGAAAAATCATGTGGGAGAAATGTGGTATGGCACGTAATGAGCAGGGATTGAAAGAAGCGATTGTGGAGATCCAGGCACTAAAAAAAGAGTTTTGGCAAAATGTGCGCATTCCAGGAGAAATAAAAGAAATGAATCCTGAGTTAGATAAAGCAGGCAGAGTGGCCGACTTTATAGAACTGGGTGAGTTGATGTGTAAGGATGCTTTAGAACGCAGGGAAAGTTGTGGCGGCCATTTCCGTGAGGAAAGCCAAACAGAAGAAGGAGAGGCTATGAGGCAGGATGGTGAATTTATGCACGTGTCGGTTTGGGACTATCAGGGTGATAGCCATTGGCAAATGAATAAGGAGCCGTTGGTTTATGAAATGATAAAACCAACACAAAGAAATTATAAGTAATAATAGAAGCG
The DNA here is from genome assembly GCA_035434405.1 of Niabella sp. GTDB lineage: Bacteria > Bacteroidota > Bacteroidia > Chitinophagales > Chitinophagaceae > Niabella. Next base: position 12,866 of record DAORWU010000012.1, read on the forward strand.
ATGAAGGTAGTAGGATTTTCGTTCATCAGGAATGGAGTGAACTACGGTTATCCCTTTACACAATCCATCTTGTCGGTGTTGCCTGTAGTGGATGAATTTGTGTTGAATTTGGGCAATAGTGATGATAATACCAATGAAGTCATTGAAAGTCTTCATCAGGAAAAAATAAGAACCTTTCACAGTGTATGGGATGAGAATTTAAGAACTGGCGGGAAAGTATTGGCTGTTGAAACCAATAAAGCTTTGGATATTGCAGTGGCTGATGCAGATTGGCTCTTTTACATTCAGGGAGATGAAGTCATTCATGAAAAGGATTATGAAGAGATCCGTCTTCAGATGGAAAAGTACCAAGATGATGACCGGGTAGATGGATTGCTGTTTCGCTATCTTCACTTTTATGGAAGCTATCGGTTTTTAGCAGATGGAAGAAGTTGGTATCCTTTTGAAATTAGAATAATTAAGAACAATAAGAATATTCATTCCTACAGAGATGCTCAGGGATTTAGATGGAAGGATGGAAGAAAGTTGAAAGTGAAATTAATCAATGCACACATCTATCATTATGGCTGGGTAAGAAATCCAGTAGTCATGAATCGGAAAAAACATGCATTTGAAAGTTTGTACAATTCAAATATGGCACAGAAGAATTCTGGAGAAATTGAATTCGATTACAGCAAGGTAGATTCTATCGAAGTTTTTGAAGGACGTCATCCAGCTATTATGAATGAGTTGGTAGCAAAGGAAACCTGGAGTTTTGACCGGGAGATAAAGAAGAAAAATTTTAAGAATATTAAACACAGAGTATATTATTTTTTAGACAAAAAATTTGGATGGAGACCTTTTTCTTATAAAAATTATGAATTGGTCTGATTGAAAAATAAATAGAGAATAAAGGGATGTAGTTGATTTATTAAATGTTTTAACTGCTTCACAAAGATTGTCAAACCGGATACATTAAGATATTAATATGGAACATTACAACATGAACCTCACTCTAAAAGTGTGGAAACAAAAAAATGCAGACAGCAAAGGTGGTTTTGAAACTTACCAGGTAAAAGATGTTTCTTCCGAAATGTCTTTTCTGGAAATGTTCGATGTGCTTAATGAGCAATTGGTGCATGAAGGAAAGGAACCTATTGCTTTTGACCACGACTGTCGCGAAGGTATTTGTGGTATGTGTTCCATGTATATCAATGGTCGCCCACATGGTCCCTGGCATGCTACCACTACCTGCCAGTTGCACATGCGTGCTTTTAAGGATGGCGATACCGTGGTGGTAGAACCCTGGCGTGCCAATGCTTTCCCGGTAATAAAAGATTTGATGGTGGATCGTACAGCTTTCGATCGCATCATTCAGGCTGGTGGATATGTGTCTGTGAACACGGGTGTAACCGTAGATGGTAATGCCATACCCATTTCTAAATTGGATGCAGACAAAGCTTTTGCAAATGCTGCTTGTATTGGTTGTGGTGCTTGCGTGGCTGCTTGTAAAAATTCGTCGGCTATGCTTTTCCTTTCGGCCAAAGTTTCGCACCTGGCATTATTGCCACAGGGGCAGGTGGAAAGAAAGGAACGAGTGCTGAACATGGTAGCCCAAATGGACAAAGAAGGATTTGGCTCTTGCACACACACTGGTGCCTGCGAAGCCGTATGTCCAAAGGAAATTGAGATTACCAATATTGCCCGATTGAACAAAGAATACATTTCTGCTGGTCTTATGGCAGATGCCAAATAATAATAGATCCTGTCTGATAAGCCAGACAGAATCATAAATTAATGGAGGTCAAATCAAAAGCAACTCAGGAATATTGATGTTTTAATAATCAATGTGTATAGTGAGTTTACGATGCTTTTGATTTGGCTTTTTTATGGCGTTATTTGATGTCTGGGACTAAGAATTTTAATTCTTTGGAGTACAACCTTTAAATGCTTCTTGTATTTTCATTTCATTTAAGTTGAAAACAAATCTGCAAACGGCCAAAAAACCTTGTATTCACAAACGATTGATGTAAGTTTGCGCTCTTAATAAAACAAGTATGAGTGCAGATAAAAGTATCGAGGAAGAAAAAAGCCTCAATTTTTTAGAGGAGATAATTGAAAACGATTTGACGGCTGGCAGATATCAAACCATAGCTACCCGTTTTCCACCAGAACCTAACGGCTATCTGCATATTGGTCATGCCAGTGCTATCTGTTTGAATTTTGGACTGTCCAAAAAATATCCGGGTTTCACCAACCTTCGTTTTGACGATACCAATCCTGTCACCGAGGATACAGAATATGTAGAAAGCATCAAGGAAGATATTAAATGGTTGGGCTTTGAATGGAAGAATGAATTGTATGCTTCTGATTATTTTGAACAACTTTATACTTTTGCACAGCACCTGATTCAAAAAGGGTTGGCTTATGTAGATGATAGCAGTAGTGAGGAAATTGCAGCACAAAAAGGATCTCATTCAGAACCAGGCAAAAGAAATGAATTTGCCAATAGAACACCAGCCGAAAATCTTGAAATATTTGCCGACATGCGTGCGGGTAAATACAAAGATGGAGAAAAAGTGTTGCGTGCAAAAATTGATATGTCCTCACCCAACATGCTGATGCGTGACCCCATCATTTATCGAATCAAACATGCGCATCATCATCGTACTGGCGATGCCTGGTGTATCTATCCTATGTACGATTTTGCACATGGACAAAGCGATTCCATTGAAAATATTACACACTCCATCTGCACGATGGAGTTTATCCCTCATCGAGAAGTGTATGACTGGTTGATAAATAATCTTGGCATTTATCCTTCTCATCAATATGAATTTGCTAGAAGAAATTTAAGCCATACCATCACCAGTAAAAGAAAATTGCTGCAGTTAGTGAATGAAGGCTTCGTATCTGGCTGGGATGACCCCCGAATGCCTTCCATTGCAGGTTACAGAAGGCGTGGTTACACTGCCGCATCCATACGAGATTTTTGTACCAGAATAGGAGTAGGCAAGCGGGATAATATGGTAGATGTAGGACTACTGGAATTTTGTGCTCGGGAAGATCTGAACAAAGTAGCTTTGAGAAGAATGGTGGTTTTTGATCCGGTGAAAGTGGTGATCACAAACTATGAACAAATCGGCGAGAAGTTACCAGCAGAAAACAATCCGGAAGATGCCAATGCCGGCCATCGGGATATAAGCTTCAACAATGAACTATTTATAGAGCGGGAGGATTTTATGGAAAATCCACCAAAGAAATATTTCCGATTGGCACCCGGACAAAAAGTGCGTTTGAAACATGCCTATATCATTCAATGCGATGAGTTGGTGAAAGATGAGTCAGGCAAGGTAATACAACTGAATTGTAGCTATTTTCCCGACAGTAAAAGCGGCGAAGACACCTCTGGCATTCATGTAAAAGGTACGCTGCATTGGGTGAATGCAAAGGATTATATTAGTATTCAGATCAACGAGTATGATCGCTTGTTTACAGTAGAAGATCCGGCTCATGAAGGCGAAGACTTTACGTCCTATATCAACCCGCAATCTCTAACCCAATTGCCGGCTGCTTTTGCAGAACCTTCTCTGGCGGATGCCAGTTTGGAGCAACGTTTTCAATTTTTACGTAAGGGATATTTCGTACTAGATAAAGAAAGCTCCAGTGAACAATTGGTATTTAATCGAACCGTTACCTTAAAAGATAGCTGGGCAAAACAGGGAAAATAAACATTCCATTACCAAATTTTAAACTGTCTTTTTCGAGGCAGTTTTTTTTGTCCCTACCCGCAAACTCCCTCAAGATATCTTCTTTTGGAGGATTGCTGGGGATGAGGGTTGGGGTGAGGTTCATAAGGGAATCATTGTAAATTTTGAATAGATATAAATCGATTTATGCAATAGCGTTTCAATCTTTTTTTGTGCTAACCATGACTGAATCCATATTTTTGTTCAGGTGAAAATATTGATGTTCATATTTGGTTTTTATTTGGTAGGCATTTCCTGTCTGCCCTGTACAGACGGGGGCATGAATGCGCTTCCCACTCCAATGGCGATCTCAATAAATCATAGTGATGATCACAAAGATCACCAGCATGATCATGAAACAGAAACCTGTTCACCACTCTGTCAGTGTGGTTGTTGCAGCATTTCAGTCAATCAGCCACAACCTATCAACAATTATTTTGCCCCACCGAAACATAGCAGCGAATTAGTATTGTCTTCCTATGAATCTCTACATCCAAAAGGTTATTGGTCCTCTATCTGGCAACCGCCCAAGTGTACAGTTTGATATTAATAAATGACAGGAAAGTGCCTTATTTGTAAGCTTCCTGTATAGAAATGATGCAAATCAAATTGTGAACTATTAATGTAAACCATTTTGCTCAATAAGATTATTCGCTTTAGTATAAAGCAAAAATTTGTCATTGGCCTATTTACCATTGCCCTTGTCATTTGGGGTATTTGGAGTGCCAACCGCTTACCGGTGGATGCGGTACCGGATATTACCAATAATCAGGTGCAGGTGATCACCGTGGTGCCCACTCTGGCCGCACAGGAAACCGAACAGTTAGTCACCTATCCCATCGAACAAAGTATGACCAATATACCCGGCCTTGTAGAACTACGTTCTATCTCCAGGTTTGGATTATCAGTGATCACTGCAGTGTTCAAAGATGATATGGATATTTATTTTGCACGTCAACTGATCAATGAAAGATTGAAAGAAGCTGAGGAAGCTATTCCCAAAGGAATTGGAAAACCTGCGTTGGCACCTGTAAGTACTGGATTGGGAGAAATTTACCAGTATATGCTTCATGCCAAAAAAGGAGCAGAAGACAAATATTCTCCTATGGATTTGAGGGTGATGCAGGACTGGATTGTAGCTCGTCAGTTGTATGGTATTCAGGGTGTGGCGGAGGTGAACAGTTTTGGTGGTTCACTGAAACAATATGAAGTGGCGGTGAATCCATTGCGGCTGAAGTCAATGAATGTGACCATCTCCGATATCTTCAATGCATTACACAACAATAATGAAAACACGGGAGGTGCCTATATCGACAAAAAGCCCAATGCCTATTTTATTCGGGGCATTGGTATGGTTTCCTCATTGGAAGATATTAGAAACACGGTGGTGAAAACACAGTCTGGCATTCCTGTTTTAATAAAGGATGTGGCAGATGTGGGGTTTGGTACTGCTGTTCGGTATGGTGCTATGAGTTACAATGGAGATCGTGAAGTGGTGGGCGGAATAGTAATGATGTTGAAAGGTGCCAATAGTGCTGCGGTGGCCACGGCTGTCAAAGAAAAAATGATTTCCATTCAACAATCCTTGCCACCCGATGTGGAAATTGAAGCCTTTCTCGATCGTACCGACCTGGTGGGCAGAGCCATTAGCACCGTAAAACGAAATCTGATTGAAGGAGCCTTAATCGTCATTTTTGTTTTAGTGATTTTCCTTGGAAATTTCAGAGCCGGACTCATTGTGGCATCTGCCATTCCATTGTCCTTGTTGTTCGCACTAGGCATGATGAACCTTTTTGGAGTGAGTGCCAATCTGATGAGTCTGGGTGCTATTGATTTTGGGTTGATCGTGGACGGCGCGGTGATCATAGTGGAAGCCACCATGCACCATTTGCAAAAACTAAAAGGTCCCGGTTTTCAGGTAAATGGTAAAAATCAATTAGTCTTAACCAAGCAGCAAATGGATGCCGAAGTATATGACTCTGCCTCCAAAATAAGGAATAGTGCGGCTTTTGGTGAAATCATCATCCTGATTGTGTATATCCCCATTTTTACACTTACCGGTATCGAAGGAAAGATGTTCAAACCCATGGCTCAAACGGTATCCTTTGCTATTTTGGGTGCCTTGATTTTATCGGTTACGTATATTCCGATGATAAGTGCTTTGTTTCTTTCAAAAAAGATAAGTACAAAAACTACATTTTCTGATAGAATGATGGCCTGGTTGGAAAGTATTTATTTGCCCCTATTGAAAGGAGCAATAAAGGTAAAGTTTATCGTTATTTCTGTAGCCTTAGCCTTAATGATTATTTCTATTACTATTTTTTCCAGAATGGGAGGCGAGTTTATCCCACAGTTGCAGGAAGGGGATCTGGCTTTTCATTGCATCTTGCCACAGGGTACATCTTTGTCTCAAAGTATTGAAACATCCATGCAAGCGAGCCGGATACTGAAGTCATTTCCAGAGGTGAAAATGGTAGTGGCCAAAACAGGAAGTGCCGAGGTGCCTACAGACCCCATGCCTCCTGAGGCTTCTGATTTGGTGGTCGTATTAAAGCCTAAAGAAGACTGGCCTGTGAAAAAATCATATACAGAACTCGGGGAAGATATGATGGAGCAATTAGAAATCATTCCTGGTGTTTTCTTCGAAGTATCGCAGCCGATACAGATGAGGTTTAATGAGCTGATGACAGGTGTGAGGCAGGATGTGGCCGTTAAAATATTTGGTTCCAATATTGACACACTGGCTGCCCTGGCACCTGCAGTTTCCAAAATTATTCAAACTGTAAACGGAGCTACAGATCCACAGGTGGAGCAAACTACCGGCCTGCCACAGATTGCCATCACTTACGACCGTACCAGACTGGCTTCTTATGGTATGAATATTACAGATATAAACCATAATGTAAGTACGGCTTTTGCAGGCGAAGTAGCTGGTGTGGTTTATGAAGATGAAAAAAAGTTTGACCTTGTAGTGCGATTAGATAGCGCTAGCCGTGGATCGATTGAAGATGTGAAAAATTTATTTGTTCCCACACCCAATGGCATTCCTTTGCCATTGGCACAACTGGCCAAAGTGTCATTTGTGGAAGGCCCGGCTCAAATAAGTAGAGAGGATGGAAAACGAAGAATTGTAGTTGGTTTCAATGTTAGGGATAGAGATGTGGCTTCTGTGGTGCAGGAAATTCAACAAAAGCTAAGTGCAGCAAAGTTGTTGCCTACCGGTTATTTTTATACCTATGGGGGCACATTTCAAAATCTGCAGGATGCTTCTGCACGTTTGCTGATTGCTGTTCCCGTGGCACTGGTATTGATTTTGGTTTTGCTTTATTTTACGTTTGGATCAATAAAAGATAGTCTGCTCATTTACACAGCCATCCCCATGAGTGCGATAGGGGGTGTGTTTGCACTTTTGATAAGAGATATGCCGTTTAGCATTTCGGCAGGGGTAGGTTTCATTGCCTTGTTTGGTGTGGCAGTATTGAACGGCATAGTACTCATCAGCACTTTCAAGACCTTGCAAAAAGAAGGCATTCAGGATGTTTTGAAAAGAGTTATTACTGGCACAATAATGAGATTGCGACCGGTGTTGATGACTGCATCCGTGGCCTCCTTAGGCTTTCTGCCCATGGCCATCAGCAGTGGTGCCGGTGCAGAAGTGCAGCGACCACTGGCCACAGTGGTTATTGGTGGACTGATAACGGCCACAGTACTCACACTTTTTGTATTACCATTACTGTATATCATTTTTAATGCTAACATGAATTGGAAGAAATTGTTTAAACCCACCAAGTCAGCAGCACTACTGGTATTTTTATTTTTATCTCTAGGCCCGTTAGAAGCTCAGGAAAGGATTACCGCTGATGAAGCCGTGCAAATGGCCTTACGCAATAATCTCCGATACCAGATCAATAAAGAGGAACTGAATAAAGCGGGTTGGGATGTAAAAGCGGCGATGGCTCTGCCCAAAACAGGATTGTTTGTAGAGAATGAGGATCTACATTCCGGAGATCGAAATGGCGTGTTAAAAATAGGCGTTTCACAAACTATAGAATGGCCGGGTATTTACAAAGCAAGAAGACACTTGTTCGAGGAGCAATTGAATTATTATAGGCTCAATGGAAATCTGCTGAACGCCATGATCAAAAAAGAGGTGAACCTGGCTTATCTTGAACTCTGGTATCTACAGGACATGGGGCAGTTATATCAGCGATTAGATACCTTGTTTACATCCTTGTATCAGGCGGCAGACCTTCGTGTAAAAACAGGAGATGCGGCAGGTTTGGATCGCATAGCTGCAGCAGTCAGAATGAAGGAACTTCGAGCTATATTGCTACAGAATAATCAATCCATCAAACAGCAACAACAACAACTTTCTGTTTTGCTGAATACCGATACCTCGTATTTACCTAGTAATAAGCCATTGGAAAAACTGGTAGTGAAATTGTCTATTCAGGATAGCACCCATCCGGCTTTGATTTTACAACACCAGAATATTGGCATTGCACAAGCAAATGTGTCGGTGCAGCAAAACAGCAATAAGCCAGAGTTTTCAGGAAGATTTTTTTCGCAACATTTGTATGGGATTAAAGATCCTTTTAGTGGATTTAGTGTTTCTGTAGGTATTCCGTTGTTTGGTCAGCGGAGTTATCAAAGTAAAGTGAAATCAGCTTTGGCCGATGTGAAATTGAAGGAAGAAGAATTCGAATATCAGGTGCAACAATTTAGTGTACAAAAGTCCAATGCCTTATTGGATATTCAAAAGGCAAATGAGATGTTGTTGTTTTATGAACAAACCGGATTGAAACAATCAGAAGAAATCATTAAGGCCGCTACGCTGGGTTATCAGGCGGGTGAATTAAGTTTTGCCGAGATGTCTCAATTTTTTACCCAAGCCATCGATATTCGTAAAAACTATCTAGCTGCAATAAGAGAATTTAATCTGGCGGTGATCACCTATCATTATTTTGTCAACCAATAATCCTAATTTATTCAAGAATAATATTAACTACAATGATGAAAAATATTTTGATACATAGTTCGATTTTTATGTTGTTTTTGCTGGTGTCCTGTGGGCACAAAAAGGATACCCATGATGATCATGCTGCCACCCCGGACAGTACTTCTACCAATGCTCATGGGCATGAGAATATTGCGGAGTTTACACAAGAGCAGGTGAAGGCAATTGGCATTGAAACTGGCGATATCCAAAACAAGGAACTGAGTAATACCATTAAGGTAAATGGCCAACTGATTGTACCTAACCGGTACAAAGCTTTGATCACCCCGGTTTATAATGGAGTGATACAAACACTTACGATTCATGAAGGCGATATTGTGAAAAAAGGTCAGGTGGTGGCTACCATATCCAATCCGGATTTATTGCAAATACAGCAAAGACTTCAGGAAATCAATGCACAAATAAGCATGGCAGAACTGGAAGTGGCACGGCAGAAACAGTTGGTGGAAGGGAATGCTGCACCGCTCAAGCGTTTGCAACAGTCCGAAACCGAATTGGCTACCCTAAAAAGTCAGAAAACGGGATTGCAAAAACAATTGGGGGGCATAGGTGCCTCTCTGGGCTATTCTTCTACCATAGCAGTAAGAGCACCTATATCTGGAACAATCAGCAAGATGACAACCGAACTGGGTAGCAATGTGGATATGGCCTCACCGATTGCAGAAATAGTGGATAACGGTCAGTTGCACCTGCACATTTTTGCTTATGAAAAAGATCTGCCATTTATTAAAGTGGGGCAGATAATTCATTTTACGCTCACCTATAATCCCGGCGTGGAATATGATGCCATCGTGCATACCATTGGTTCATCATTTGAAGGAGACACTAGAACTGTTCCTATTCATGCTAAAATTACCAGTAATAAACATGGATTGATTGATGGGATGAGTGCCATCGCCGTGATCAGTTTAGATATGCTGGTAGCGGCTGCAGTACCGGATGAGGCCATTGTCAATCACAAAGGACAGGACTATATTTTTATTGTCAGCAACAAAGAGTCGGAGCATGAACAAGAACATGAAGAACAATCCGGAAAAGAAAATGAAGCAGCCTCGGCAACAATTGCTTTTGAAAGAATTCCAATTGCCAAAGGGGTCAGCGATTTGGGGTATACACAATTTACGCCGCTAACAGTCATCCCCCAACAGTCGAAGATTGTTATCAAAAACGCCTTTTTTGTTCTGTCGAAACTCACTAACACCGGAGAAGCTGGTCATGCGCATTAAGAGATTGTGAAATCCCAAAAGAAAAAATGGGTGGCCGATTTACGTTTAAAAAGCCATCCATTCTTTTGATTACATTCAAACTTGGAATAGATTTATAGTAAGACAAACGATGATTTAGATAGATTTGGTTGTATTCAGAATTGTGTCTAATATATCTTTTGCCACTAATTCTTTTGATTTAGATTCAAAGGCTTGCTCTGCTCCAGAGGCAGAAAAGATGGTAATCTTATTGGTGTCGCTACCAAAGGCGGCGCCATCGTTCAATGAATTTAGTACAATAAAATCAGCCTTCTTGGATTTCAATTTTTCGAGCGCATTGGTCTTTTCATTGTTGGTTTCTAAAGCAAAACCAACAACAATCTGATCGTTTCGTTTTATGGCTCCCAGGCTCTTTATGATGTCTCTGGTCTGAGTCAGTTTTATTTCAGGTACACCCACACCTGATTTCTTTATTTTTTCTGTTTGGGCATTTTCAGGTTTGTAATCGGCTACCGCCGCCGCCATAATGGCGATATCAGTTTTTGTAAAATTTTCCTGACAGGCTTGGTACATATCTTCGGCTGAGATCACCCGTATCAAATGAACACCACCTAGTTCGGTAGAAATTGTCACAGGTCCCAAAACCAGTGTAACCTGGGCACCACGGTTTCTACATTCTTTGGCAAGAGCAATACCCATTTTGCCGGAAGAGTGGTTGCCAATAAATCGAACCGGATCTATGGCTTCATGGGTTGGACCAGCAGTAACGAGTACGTTCTTCCCTTTCAAATCCTGAATAGCTTTTTTTGAAAAAAAATCAAACAGTATTTGAACAATATTTTCAGGTTCTTCCATTCTGCCATCTCCAAACAATCCACTGGCCAGTTCTCCATTGCCTGGCTGGATGATAAGGTTGCCAAAGGATCTTAATATTTCAATATTTTTTTTAGTGGAAGGATGGTGCCACATATCCTCATCCATGGCAGGAGCCACCATTACAGGACAAATAGCCGAAAGATAAACCGTTAGCAGAAGATTGTCGCATTGACCACTCGTCATTTTTGACAAGGTGTTACAACTTAGCGGAGCCACCAACATTACATCCGCCCAACGGCCCAATGCTACGTGGTTTGCCCAAGTGTTCTCGTCAAATAGTTCACTCAATACATCGTGTTTAGAAAGCGTGGTTAAAACCAATGGAGACACAAAATCCTTAGCGGCCGGTGTCATCACTACTTTTACTTCGGCGCCTTGTTTGGTGAGTAACCTTACTAATTGGATAGATTTATAAGCAGCAATGCTGCCGGAAATACCAAGTAATATTTTCTTGCCTTGTAACAATCTTTAATGATTTATTGATGAATAATGCCTGTCAATTCTTTTAATTGGAAAGTAACCACAAATTTATCCAAAACACAAAAACCACAGTAAGTATTTATTTTACTGTGGTTTGAAAAATTATGAAACAGGATGATTAACTAAAAAGTTCGTCTTCCGCTTTTCTGAAATAAATTTTGTCATCCATAAACTCATAAGTGGCCAAAAGGGCAGGGTTCGGCATTCTTTCGTATGCTCTTGAAATTTCAATCTGCTCTTTGTTCTCATGAATTTCTTCCAAAGAATCGGTATGGCTGGCAAATTCATCCAGCTTATTGTGCAACTCTTCTTTGATAGAGATGTTGATCTGATTGGCTCTTTTAGCGACGATGGCTATGGATTCATAAAGATTACCCGTTTTTTGCTTGATTGCGCTAAGGTCTTTGGTTTCCACGTTGCTGGGAACACCTGCACTAAGCTGCCGTCTTAATTTGCTCATTATTGCTAAATTTTTGAATTTCTGTATTTGATAATGTGATGTAGTTTTCTACCTCCTTACGGAATTTACTATCAGGAAATCTTTCCATGAATTCATTTGCCTGTGTGACCACATCTTTGAAACGTTCCGCCTTTTTTGTTGCGATACTGAGTTCTGCAAACTTAAAAAAGGATTTAATGGCTAATAATTTATATTGATCCGCCGTATTAGATTCGGGATGGGAATCCAATAAATTTGAAAAAGTTACACCAGCCGCCCTATACTCCCCGATATTATAGTAAAGCATTGCTGATTGATAATCTTTGCGTTCTAGCTTTTTTCTTAATTCATCAATGAGCCGGTTTGCTTCAGTAACTCTAACAGATTGCGGACGGGTATTGACAAAAGTTTGCAAGTTGCTGATTGCTTTATAAGTATTGGTTTGATCCAATGTTGCCTTTGGTGATTGAAGATAAAAGGTATAAGCCCTCATGTACTCCACTTCTTCAAGCTTGGGACTATTTGAGTAATTGTCTAAAAATATTTTAAACAGGTTTTCTGCATTTGTATAATCCTTCTGATTGAAAGCGGTATAAGCAAACTTATAATAAATATCTGCACCTTGTGGAGTGGTTTTGTAATAGGGAAGAATATCCTCATACACACTATATGCTTTCATCCATTTTTTCTTCGCAAAAAACTCATCAGCCTTTTTGAGCTTATAGGCAGCGTCCTTGCTTTTCAATATTTTATTGAGGCCAGGACCGCAGGATGCTAATAAAAATAAACTTAAAAAGGCAAAAATAAACTTCATAAAGTTTGCGAAGGTAGTCATATTGTCACAAATTTTACTAAAAAATATCAAGGTCCAAAACTTACCCTAGTTAAGATTTTGATAAAGAATAATGATACCTACAAACTGTAATACAATGGCTTTCCCTAGCTATTTTGGATTGGTTACGGCCAGAAAGAAATCCAGAGCTGTAATCATGCTTGGCGTTTTTGGCTTTGGTGCTATAATTTCTGGATTCAATCCCAGTTTTACAGCCTCGGATTTTGTGTTCTCCCCAAAAGTGCCAATCACCATTCCGTTTTGCCTAAATTTTGGAAAATTATCAAACCAGCTTTTTATTCCCGAAGGAGTAAAGAAGCAAACAGCATCGTATTTTTTATCTCCAATTATGGTTTTGATATCGGAGCTTTGAGAACGATACATATAGGCCAACTCAAAATCACAATTATTGTTTTTGAGCCAATTTACAATATCACTATCCTGTTGATTTTCGGAGCAAACGTATAGAAAACTCAGGTTCTCTTTATGTTTATTCATCACATCGAAAAGGCTTTTGTTGGTATTGTCTGCTCCATAAAAAACCTTTCTTTTTCTATAAAGTATAAATTTTTGAAGGTATAAAGCCACGGCTTCGCTGATGCAGAAATACTTGGTGTCCTGAGAAACAGTTACTTTGTTCTCTTCACAAGTTCTGAAGAAATGATCGATGGCATTGCGACTGGTGAAGATAACACTGGAGAACCGGGCAATATTCACTTTTTGAACTCTGAAATCTTTGCCTGTAATAGGAACCAGTTTTATCAGGGGTTCAAAATCGAGTTTTACTCCATACTTTTTTTCAAGTTCGAAAAAAGGAGATTTTTCACTCAATGGCTTTGGTTGCGTAATTAATATATTCTCAATTTTGCTCACGGTAGATTTCAATACGGATTTAATCAATTCATTTACAAATAAGGCACACTCAATGGGAGGCGAAGGTACACATTATTTTAAAAAATTTATTACTCCTTTATAAAGAATAATTGTTGGTAGTATCTCAAAGGCAATTACATATAATAAAAAATGAAACGCACTGATCTTATATTCACCTCTTATCAGGCCGATAGCAGCAATATATCTATAGATAAACATGCCAGAAATAAGTATCAGACTCAAGGTCCAGCCTATGGTAGAAATATTCTGATTACTTAATGAGATGATGGTGGATAGTGGCAATAAGAATATACCAGTAAGCTTGTTGATGGAAAAGATGGTGAAAATATAATTGTTAGTCAGTTTATCATACTGAAATAACCAACCCAAAAATTTTAAGATTAAAAATTTACCACAATAGATTACTGCTAGTGCTAAGGGGCACAATGCAATCAATTGCCAAACCGGGACTTGAAAGGTGGGGTTAAACTTGATTAAAATCAAAAAAATAAAAAAACCTCCGGAAAGGAAAAAGAATATATTGAATAGCAGAGATGGTAACGGATATTGAATCATTTGGCTCTTAAGTTGTTTAAACTTAAGTCCACGCCTAAAAAAGAATGAAATTTGGTCTGTAAAATACTTGCTAAAAACAGTCTTGATTATTGCAAAAAATAAAAACAGAAAAAGTAAGGTGTAGAAGTAAAGTTCTCGACCAGGAGTTTTTTCTTTGACAGCGTAAGGAGGGAGTGAAGCTTTCTCTTTAAAATTGTAATATGGATTGTTTTTGAAAATAGATTGTTGTAGACTGATCATTTTATTTTCAATACTATCCTTTGAGTAGGATACTTGCTGCCTGCCCATAACCGAAATGCTATCCGATTTACCTTTCTGGGCAAATGACGAACCTCCAAGTCCGATGAATAATAGTAGGATAAAAATGAATTCTTTCAAATCTGAAATTTGATGCAAAATAACGTGCTTAAAAGTAATTTATAAAGCCAAAATGTATTTTGGATTGCCTTAGGTTGAAATTGGTATCATTTCTTTTTCCAACAGCCCAGGCCAAATTAAAAAGTCCTGCCTTGGTTTCGAAACTCAAACCCAATCCTGCAGCCAGGAAATTGAACTTCTTGTTATTTCCCCCACTATTATCCTTTCCCCATCCGCCATCTGAAAATACATTGAAGTACGAATTTTCTCCCACAAGGTATCGGTATTCTAGCGTAGCTATTCCATATTGAGATAAAAATTGACTTTGTTCATCAAAACCCCTTAAGAGTCGATATCCTCCAATTTGAAATAATTCATTTCTAAAAATATGACTACCCGATATATAGCCTCCGTTGATAGACGCTTTCACGGTGCTTCGATTTTTGCCCAGAGGAAAATATTTAGTAACTGATAATACTGATTTCAGTTGATAGGATTTAGTTTTAATAGTGTCATACAAGCTGGAAAAATCAAAATCCGGATTGTTTGGATCCTTTAACTCCAGTATCTGATGGTTGGGTTTGATGATCTTATTGCCAGCCGAAGTGTTGAAACTGACTTCAAAACCATTGATAGGATTGAAAATATAATTTGTTGTGTTGAGGTAGTATTCAAACCCCAAATTTGTAACCCTAACATCGGCTTCCTCTGGCAGCCTTTTGGTAAGCGCAATTTGGCTGGTGTCCACAGCATTGACGATACTGCTAAATCTTTGAATATACAATTTGCCCGTTTGCCGGTTATTGATTGAAAATAATGCACCTAGTTTTAAATCAAAATTTAAAAAAGCACTGTCTTTCTTCAGGAGATTAAAGCCAAAGTCTATACCAAAAGGAGATTTAAAAAGATATGGTTGCTGAAAATGGATATTCAGTTGCTGGGAAGATGCCAACAGTTTTTGCCATCGAACCCCAATGTTTTCTCCGTTGCCAAAAGCATTTTTCAGATTCAATAGGCCTTCCCCAGTCAACTTTAGTTTGTTTGAGCCTTCCACATTGCTACCGGGTAAAAACCCTACCAGTATATTTACCTGACTGCTTTTTTTCTGTTCCAAAAACAGCTCTACCACTCCTCCGGTGCTTCGCCAGATAAATTGAGGTGGAAACTTTTCTTCTACATAATTTAGCTTCTTTAATTCGGAACTGATATTTTGTAGTTTTTCTTTATTGTATATAGATCCGTTTTTAATATTTAGAAATTGCTGCAAATAGTCTTTGCTTATTGTAGCATTTCCTCTGATTTTTATACTATCCACAAAATACAATGACCCCGTTTTCACGCTAAATGATCCAGATACTTTGTTGCCATAAATTCGAAAATCCTGCAAATAAATTTTGGCAAAAGGATAACCATTGTTTTCAAAGTAGGAGAACATACGACTTTGCATCTCAAACAATTTATTCCGATCAAAAGAATTGTTTTTTAAAACATGCTCATCCCAACCTATTTGCGAGAGCCAGTGGCGGCTTTGCTCATCAATATGTATAGAGTCCCATTGATATTTATCACCAATAAAAAGTCGGAGGGTAATGGCTGTAGAGTCGGATTGAATACTGTCAATAGATGCTGCAATGTATCCTCTGGCGTATAGATTGGATAAGATTTGGTCGATATAAAGAGTACAATCTTCTTTACTAAAAAAATCTTTTTTTATTTTCAATGTTTGAGAAATAAAAGCACTATCCTTATCCTCGGCCCAAATCCTTAATGTATACGGATGCTGTGCCGAAAGCAAAAGCATTTTCAAACTAAACGCTACAGTAAGCAGGTATCTTATATTTTTGTATTTCAATCGTGGTAAAAATAATTTTTTAAATTATATGTTAGCAGTTTGAAGGTTGAATTAGTTGGTTCAACGATTAAAATGGCTATTAAATTTCAAATTCATTGGCTGGTATCTACATACATATTCCTTTTTGCAAATCTGCCTGCAATTATTGCAATTTTCATTTTGCTACTTCTTTGAATAAGAAAGACCAATTGATGGCTGCCATCAACCAGGAACTAATGATAAGATTCACCGAAGAGCGAATGAATCTGGATACTATCTATTTTGGTGGTGGTACGCCAAGCATATTACCGGTTGAAGATGTAGCCACCGTTTTAAACACTATTGCGAAACATTATACCATTAATGCCGGAGCAGAAATTACCCTGGAAGCAAACCCTGATGATATCAATGTAGAAAAATTGCAGCAATGGAAATTTATTGGTGTCAACAGGCTTAGTATTGGCATACAGTCTTTTTTCGAAGAAGATCTGAAATGGATGAGCCGGGCTCACAACAGTGCGCAGGCACAGGAGGCCTTGCAACTTGCCTTAACCTATTTTGATAATATAACGATTGATCTGATATATGGTACGCCTGGTTTATCTCACTTTCGTTGGCAACAAAATGTGGAAAAAGCGATCAGTTTTAAAGTGCCTCATCTTTCATGCTATGCACTCACAGTAGAGCCTAAAACTCCTTTGAATAAATTGATCAGAATGCACCAGAAATCTGATGTAGATCCCGAGATACAGTCAGAGCAGTTTCTGATGTTGATGCAATGGGCCAGAGAGGCAGGATATGAACATTATGAAATTTCTAATTTTGCCCTACCGGGTTTTAGAAGCCGGCACAATTCCTCCTATTGGAAAGGAAAGTCTTATATTGGCATTGGTCCTTCTGCTCATTCTTATGATGGGCAATCAAGACAATGGAATATTGCCAACAATCAACACTATATAGATGCTATCCAAAAAGGTCAACTGCCTTGTGAGAGTGAAACGCTTACCGAGGTTCAAAGATTGAACGAATCTATTATGATATCACTAAGAACAATGGAAGGGATTGATTTGAGCCAGTTTTCGAAACAAAAGGTACAAACTGTTTTAAATGGTGCAGAAAAGTATATTAATCAGCAAAAGTTATTAGTGAGTGATGGATTCTTAAAACTTTCTGACCAAGGAAAACTTTATGCAGATGGAATTGCAGCAGATTTGTTTTTCGATGAATAGAAGAATCAATACATCATTGCGCTATAAACTCTTAATCTCCGTGGTTAAGTCCTGCAGCACTTTTTTGGCATCGCCGAAAAGCATAGAAGTTTTTGGACTAAAAAATAATTCGTTTTCAATGCCTGCATAACCCGGTTTCATACTGCGTTTATTTACGATCACTGTTTTTGCAAGTTCCACGTCCAGAACAGGCATGCCATAGATAGGAGAGGATGAATCGTTTTTGGCAGCTGGATTGACTACATCATTGGCACCTAACACCAGAACCACATCGGTGCCTCGAAAAAGATCGTTAGCTTGTTCCATTTCCAATAATTTTTCATAAGGCACATCAGCTTCTGCCAGCAACACATTCATGTGTCCGGGCATTCGACCAGCCACAGGATGTATCGCGTACCTAACTTCTACGCCTTTGCTTTCTAACAATTTTTCTAATTCATGACAGGCGTGTTGTGCCTGAGCCACAGCCAGTCCATAGCCGGGCACGATCATTATCTTATTGGCATAATTTAGTACGACCGCTGCATCGCTGATCAAAACTTCCTTTATTGTGCCTTGTACACTCAGATTGCCTTCCCGGGTTTTTGTGGATCCAAAAGACCCAATCAGTACATTGGCCAATGAACGGTTCATTGCTTTGCACATCAGGATAGTGAGCAGTGTGCCTGCAGCTCCAACAAGGATACCTCCGGTAAGCATCACTTTATTATCATATAAAAAGCCACCACAAGCCGCGGCTATACCAGTGAATGAGTTAAGTAATGAAATAACCACAGGCATATCTGCGCCTCCAATAGGAAACACAAAAAATAATCCGTACAAAAGGGATAACACAAAAATGACATAAAAAAAATAGCCATATCCGGTGAGATGAAAGAACAATACTACTGATAACATACCAATGGCCAATAGTAAGGCCATATTCACAATATGTTGTCCTTTAAAAGCAAAATCTTTTATGTTGCCATTTAACTTGCCCCAAGCCACCATGCTTCCTGCAAAAGATATGGAACCAATGATCAACCCGGCAAGAATGATGATAAACTGAAAAAGGGGTATCGTATTCAGGTGGTTAAACTCAACAATGCTGATCAAAGCTGCACAAATACCCCCCATTCCGTTGAACATACTCACCATTTCAGGCATAGCCGTCATCTTTACTTTTTTTGCTGCTATGGTACCGATGAGGGCTCCAATGGCTATGCCACCAAAAATCCAGACATAATTTTTTAATCTGTTTCCCTCATCATCAGTGTATAAAAATATAGTAGCCAGAATAGCCAATGTCATTCCGAATGCAGCTACCAGGTTTCCTCTTCTGGCTTTTTCCGGATGAGAAAGCATCTTCAGTCCAATGATGAACGTGATTGAAGAGACTAAATAAGAAGCAGTAAGTAAATTTATTCCCATAACCTATTGGATAAGATAAAAAGCAAAAGAGTATAGCCTGATAAAATTCTTGTATCTATTGTTTTCTGTTTTTCTTAGATCGAAACATTTCCAACATCCTATCTGTTACTACAAAACCTCCAACTACATTGAGAGTGCCTACAATTACCGCCAGAAAACCTAAAACAAGTGCCAAATAATTATCCGCTTCGGCTTTTCCCATTACAATGATTGCACCAATGATCACCACCCCATGAATGGCATTGGCACCACTCATCAACGGGGTGTGAAGCACACTTGGCACATGTCCTATCACTTCAATACCTACAAAAATCATCAGCACTACTATATAAATAATTTGTTCGTAGGTGGAAATCCAATCTAACATAATTTTTGTTTTAAATGTTCTTTATTCTTTCATGCACTATTTGTCCCTGCTTTACAATACAAGCACCCACCACTAAATCGTCTTCCCAGTTCAGATGCAGATTGTTTTCCGGGTCTATGCTTAGCTGTAGAAAATTTAGAATGTTTTTCCCATAAAGCTTGCTGGCATCGGCAGGCATGGTGCTTTGAAGATTAGTGTTACCCACAATACGCACTCCATGATGAAAAGTAGTTTCATTGTTTTTGGTAAATGGTGTATTGCCACCTGTAGCAGCCGCCAGGTCTATAATGACAGATCCATTTCGCATACCATTTATCATTTCTTCAGAAATAAGCAGGGGAGCCTGTTTGCCGGGAATCTGAGCAGTTGTAATCACAATATCAGATTTGGCAATGGTTTCAGCTATTTTTTGCTGTTGCTTTTGTTTATAGTCTTCTGATTGTTCTACTGCATAACCTCCGGCTGTGCTGGAATCGGCGGCTCCTTCCACTTCTACAAATTTTGCACCCAGGCTTTGCACTTCTTCTTTCACTGCCGGGCGTGTATCAAACACTTCTACCACAGCGCCTATTCTTCTGGCTGTGGCAATGGCCTGTAATCCTGCCACTCCTGCACCTAGTATCAATACTTTTGCAGGTGCAATACTTCCTGCTGCGGTCATAAACATGGGGAAATACCTGCCATACAAATTAGCGGCCAATAAGACGGCTTTGTATCCGGCAATATTGGCCTGCGAACTAAGCACATCCATCGTTTGAGCTCGGGTGGTACGAGGAAGCATGTCTAAAGAGCAAACGATCAAGTTGCTTTTTTGAGCGTATTGCTCCATCAGGTCTTTATTGTATAATGGTTGAAAAACGCCAATGAGCAGTTGGGGTTTGTGGTTGGAAATTTCTTGTGGATTAATAGGATGAATAGCTAGCAACACATCAGCATGATCCAGAACTTCCATTCGGGATTTTATTAGCACTCCGGCAGCTTCATATTCCTTATTGGCACAATAGGACTGATTTCCGGCATTGTTTTCTACAAAAACCGTTATTCCTTTTTTAATAAGGGCTGAAACGGTTTCACTGAGCATCGAAACCCTGTTTTCAAAATCTGGTTCTTTTAAAACGCCCACAATCATATGATCGGATTTATAAGGTAAGATACCCAAATCAATGTTGAAATCAAAATTTTGGCATCTAAGATTTTTTTTATGGCTTCATCATTTCCACATGATCTATTCCGGCATCATCATATATTGCACTACAAGTGGAAAATCCCAGAGTCGCATAAAAATTTTGGAGATATAGTTGTGCGCTGATCTTGATAGCTTGTACCCCATAGCTTTCATACACCATTTGAATACTTTTTAGCATAAGTGTTTTTCCCAAACCCTTAGCTCTGGCTGTTTGTTTCAAAACAACCCGACCAATTGAAGGTTGGGGATAACTAAGCCCTGGTGGCAATATTCTCGAATAGGCGATTAACGAATTGTCCTGCTTGCCCAGTAGATGGTATGCCGTTTTGTCTTTGTCGTCCAAATCCAGATAATAACAATGCTGTTCTACTACAAAAACTGCTGATCGCAATTGTAGGATCTCGTATAACTCGTCGGTAGTAAGCTGATGAAAAGTTTTGCTGGTCCATTCTATCATAACCCAAAATTTTATTTCGTAAATGTATAGTTTATTAGAATGATGAGGATGGGGACTCTTGAGGGATGCCCGATCAGGAAGATCAGCAAAACATATAATCGGAAAAAAGAAAAGTCAATGATCGGAATAAACAATACCCAAATAAATGCTCATGTACAAACCGTTTATCACATTTTGTCTAGGGAATTTAGATGGGTATGAATAAACCATTAAATTTAGAGTCAAAACTATAATGATATGCAAAAGTATATTTTGGCTGGCGCGATGCTTATGCTGAATTTTTTAGGCAAAGCTCAAAGCACTTTGGCTCCTTTGACTGTGGAGAAGATTATGCGCAACCCTATGTGGATGGGGAGTTCACCGTCCATTTTGCAGTGGAGCCTTGGCGGAGACAGTTTGTTTTTTCGTTGGAATCCTGAAGGTAAACCTGCAGACTCTTTGTATTTCATCACCCTAAAAAACAAAATGCCACAAAAAGCTTCCAATGAAATGATGCAGAACATGATTAGGCCACAGACCGTGGTGTACAATCAGACTCGTAACCAGATGGTGTATGAAAAAAATGGAGATATTTTTTTTACAGACTTCAAAACAAAGAAGCAAAAACAAATAACCCAAACAATGGATTTTGAAACCAATCCACAGTTTTGTTTTCAGGAAAAAAAAATTGTTTATCAAAAAGCCAACAACTTTTTTGCATGGGATATTGCCTCAGGAGAAACCTGGCAATTAACTAATATCGGAACTGGCTCACCAGGGTTGGGCACTAGACCTGTTGAGAATAGACGAACCTCGGCCGAAGGGAAAGAAGAGCTATGGCTGAGGCAGGATCAGCTCGCTAACTTTGATGTACTACGAGAGAGGAAGGCAAAGGCCGATACTAGTGCTGCTTATAGAAATGCATTACCAAAGGAAAAACGGTTGAGAAATATTGTCATCTCCGAAGGGTCCATTCGTGGAATGGGGATTAGTCCTGATGGAAGGTTTGTCAATTACAGGGTGATGAAGCCTGCCACAAATAAGAATACCCTTGTTCCGGATTATGTAACCGAGAGCGGCTATACAACCGATATTCCTGGCAGAGATAAAGTGGGGGCTGCATCTCCAGTTTCAGAGTTTTATATTTTTGATAGAGAAAGAGACACTGTCTTTTCGCTACAAACGGATTCAATCCCCGGAATAAGAGACCTGCCAGACTATTTAAAAGATTATCCAAAGACACTTGAAAAAAGAAAGAAAGCTAATGAGAAAAGAGCGATTATGGTGCAATCTGTTTCCTGGTCACCCAATGGAAGCCATGCGGTGGTAGAAATATTTTCAGATGATAATAAAGACCGCTGGTTGCTGCTTTGGGATATGAAATCCAATAAACTAAAGTTGTTGGATCGTCAAAGAGATGAGGCCTGGGTGGGTGGGCCTGGAATTGGGTTTGGTTCCAATAGCGGTTGGATAGATGAAGATAATTTCTGGTTTCAATCCGAAGTAACAGGATACTCGCATTTGTATGCGATCAATGTAAAAACCTTCAGTAAAAGAACCTTCACATCAGGAAACTATGAGGTGCAAACCGTAAGTTTGTCCCAAGATAAAAAGCAATTTTTCATCACCACCAATGAAGTGCATCCGGGTGAAAAGCATTTCTATATTTTGAATATAGCCAGTGGAAAAAAACAAAAAATCACCGCCATGACCGGTGCTAATAATGCAGAAGCCTCACCCAATGGAAAGTATATCGCTTTTCTGCATTCCTACTCCAATCAACCCTGGGAGTTATTTATTCAGGAAAACAAACACGGAACAGAAGCCCAACAAATTACTTTTAAGGCACAGAGTGCGGAATTTAGATCCTACCCCTGGAGAGATCCAAAGGTGGTGGTTTTTACCGCCGCAGATGGGGCACAGGTATATGCAAGAATATACACTCCTGAAAAACCTCATGCCAACAAACCAGCCGTACTTTTTGTACATGGAGCTGGATATCTGCAAAATGCACATAAGTGGTGGAGTAGTTATTTTAGAGAATATATGTTTCACAACTTATTGGCCGACCAAGGCTATGTGGTGATGGACATAGACTACCGTGGAAGTGCCGGGTATGGCCGCGACTGGCGAACTGGAATTTACAGACACATGGGAGGAAAAGATTTGAGCGACCATGTGGATGCTGTAAAATATCTGGTGAAAAACTACGGCGTAGATCCCAAACATGTGGGCTTATATGGAGGATCTTATGGTGGATTTATTTCGCTGATGGCCATGTTTAATGAGCCTGATGTTTTTGCCGCAGGTGCTGCCCTAAGACCCGTTACAGATTGGGCTAACTACAATCACGGATATACTTCCAATATCTTAAATGAACCATATAATGATAGTATTGCTTATTATCGAAGCTCTCCAATTTATTTTGCCAAGGGCCTGAAAGGTTCTTTATTGATTTGTCATGGTGTAGTGGATGTGAATGTGCATTATCAGGATGCGGTGAAACTTTCACAAAGATTGATAGAATTGGGCAAGAACAATTGGGAACTGACAGGCTACCCCATGGAAGATCATGGTTTTGTAGAACCCAGTAGCTGGACAGATGAATATAAACGAATTTTTAAGCTGTTTGAAATGGTGTTGAAGAAATAGGGGGGCAGAAAAAAGGGAACAAAAGTCTTAAAAAAGGAGAGGTTTGAAATTTGAAATATTTAGTTCAAATTTCAAACCCCAAACCTTTCATTTTCTTATTGCAACATGATCACTCCACAACCTGTTCTGGGGCCGGAATTGCCGGTAGGTTGGCTGGTATAATCATCTGTACCACCATGCACAATAACACCCAGACCGATGATATAGTTAGGAGTTCCGGATACAATGCTCCATTTGTCAGTAGTAATGGATTTGCTGCCATGTCCGCTGGCATCTAGTTTAATATTTCCAATATCACCTAAATGGAAGGCTGCAGATCCCCATTCTCCATGATTTTGTTTGGTAGGATTCCAGTGACCATGCGTATTGTTGCCTTTGTCTCCACAATCTCCATGCTCATGAAAATGTACCGCCACATTGCTGTCTGCTCTTGAATGGTCATCAATCGCCACATCCAGACGAATATTGATGCTGTCTAATTTATAAAACTTTGCTGTGCCAATGTTTTGAGTAGAGTCTGCGGTGGACATTAAATTGGCCGTAGCTACCAATGTGCCTTCTGCTGCCTGTACAGTTTCAACAGGAGGAGTGGCTGTGGTATCTGTACCATCAGCATCACTATCAGCACCACCACCACAAGAGCATAATATTCCGGTGGATAGGATTCCTGCTAGTAGAAAAAGATTCTTCATAATCAAAATAAATTTTAAGTTAAACAATTGCCGATTGGGGCCTTGAAAGGACAAAAATATTCCTTTTAAATCTATTACTGTTTTCATTCTTTTATTTTTACACCCTAAAATCTTTATTAGTGGTCAATGAAACAATCAATCCCTGGAAGGTAGTCAGTGAAAAGGAAGTGTATGATAACCCCTGGATCAAGCTTACGGCCTATGAGGTGATCAATCCCTCAGGTGGCGAAGGGATTTATGGTAAAGTGCATTTTAAAAATAGGGCAATAGCCATTTTGGTTTTGGATGAAGACAAAAACACCTATCTGGTGGGGCAGTATCGGTTTGTGCTGAATGCCTACAGTTGGGAAATTCCCGAAGGTGGATGTCCGGAAGGGGAGTATACCTTAGATGCAGCCAAAAGAGAGTTGCTAGAAGAAACAGGGTTGGTAGCCTCCAACTGGAAAGAACTTATGAGAAGCCATTTGTCCAATTCGATTGGAGATGAATTTGCTATCATTTATCTGGCACAGGATCTGGTGCAGAAAACTGCCATGCCTGAGGAAACAGAGCAGTTAGTTGTGAGAAAAATAGCGTTTGCAGAAGCTGTAACTATGGTGAATGATGGCCGCATTACGGATGCATTGTCCATACTGGCTATTCAGAAATTGCAATTAATGATTTTGGCTAACGAAATTTAAAATTATCATGTTGGAAACAGTAGGTCAAATACCAGAAGCAATGTCGAATGATCCACGACTTAAGATTGTAAGGCGGGTGAGCAAATTGATGGATGAAGAGTTTGCGATTGGGAAATTTAAATTTGGAATTGATCCATTGCTGAACCTCATTCCCATTGCCGGTGATATAGGCGGGTATGTCATTTCAATGTCCTTAATCATCACCATGCTGCAGCATGGTGCATCTGGCAAGGTGGTGGCAAAAATGGTCCTCAATGCAAGTCTGGATGCGCTGATAGGAGCCATTCCTTTTCTGGGTTGGATTTTCGATTTTACATTTAAAGCTAATACCCGAAATGTAAAACTACTTAGCGAGCACTACACGGATGGAAAGCATCGCGGTAGTGCTTTGCCTATCATCACGGTCATCATCATCATCATGCTGCTGGTGATAATTCTGTTGATTTTTTTAGTGGTAAGAATATTTTATTGGTTGGATGGTTTGGTAACCATTTGATGGGTTGCCTGATTTCTTTCTGAGAATGATTGATGGATATGAATACGCAAAATAGAGATGTGTGGGCTAAATATTTATATGCACGATGTTTTAGAAATAGTTCTTTGGCGTTTTTGACTGCGAAGAGTGGGTAGGATGCCATATATTCTACAATCGAAGAGTGCGACGCAACAAGGCTGCCCTTTGTTTTTTGCTGGGAACATAAAAAATGTGATGCAATGGATTGCACTTGCACTTTCCTTTCTTTTTAGTTTCTTTGTCCGGTGAAAAATTTCAGACCACAACACAGACCCAAAAAGAGTTCGCTAATTACCGGTCTTAGCGCTATTACGAAGGCTTTGCAGGAAGGTATAGCCTTGGATCGGATTTTTGTAGATGCAAAACTTCCAGGCCGGGAAATTGCTGATTTCAAAAAAATGATGCTCAGTTATCATGTGCCTGTGAATTTTGTTCCTGTACAGAAACTGAACAGTTTTAATATAGAAGGACATGGCGGTTATGTGGCTCAAATAGCCAAGGTGCAATACCACCTATTGCAGGATGTGATTTCACATGTGGTGGATCGGGGTAAAGTGCCCTTGTTTTTGATACTGGATGGCATCACTGATATTAGAAATATCGGCGGAATTGCCCGCACAGCCTGGTGTTGTGGGGTGGATGCCATCATCATACCCGATAAAGGGGTGGGTGCTTTGAATGAGGATGCCGTACTCACTTCAGCAGGAGCTTTAGAGAAAATTCCAGTTTGCCGGGTAAGCAGTTTGATGAAAGCTGTGGACGAATTGCACCTGAATGGAATCGCTGTGTATGCGAGTGAAATGTCAGCTTCAAAAAAAATTGCCGATTGCGATTTTTCTGTCCCTGCAGCTATTGTGATGGGGAGTGAGGACAAAGGTATTTATCCCGCTTTGCTGAAAATATGTGATGAAAATATCAGCATCTCTATGAAAAATAATTTTGAAAGCCTGAATGTGTCCATTGCCACCGGCATGATCTTGTACGAAGTAATGCGACAAAGAGGAGAATAATTGATTATTGAATATTGATTATTGAATATTGAATTATTGAATATTAATAATTAAACATTAACAATTAACAATTAATATCGCCCTTCATGGATTTCATGTCTTCCATAAATATTCCCAAGCTTTTGCAGCCTATTACTTATGGAAATAAGATATTGTTGATAGGATCTTGTTTCACGGAGCATATTGGCAATGCATTGGCCGATCATAAGTTTGATGTGTTGCAAAACCCGCATGGCATTCTTTTCGAACCGGCCAGTGTGCGGCATAGCCTCATTTCTTATGTAGAAAACAGACAATATGAGGAAAAGGATTTGTTTTATCTAAACGAACTATGGAACTCCTGGCATCATCATTCCCGTTTTTCCGGGATGAATAAGGACGAGGTATTACAAAAGATCAATACTGGTGTTTCCGAAGCCCATGAATTTTTGAAAACAGCCGATTGGGTTGTGATCACCCTGGGATCTGCTTTTTCTTATATTCTCACTTCCAACAATTTGGAAGATGAACGACATGATGTGCATGTAGCCAATTGCCATCGGGCACCGGGGCAATGGTTTTATAAAAAGTTACTGGGAATAGAAGAAATAATTGCAGCTATGGACAATACCTATCATCGGCTGCGCAATTTCAACCCCAATCTTAAAATATTATTTACTGTTAGTCCAGTTAGACATTTGCGAGATGGTGTGATTGACAATAACCGCAGCAAGGCAAGGCTGATAGAAGTGGTGCATCATCTGGTAGAAAAGTTTCCTGGGGTGTATTATTTTCCTGCCTATGAGTTGGTCATAGATGTGTTGAGAGACTATCGTTTTTATGATATTGATTTTGCACACCCTAATTATCATGCAACCGAATTTGTGCTTGAGAAGTTTACAGAAAACTGTATTGATGAGCCATCGCGCCAATTGATGAAAGAAGTGAAACAGATCATGATAGCCAGCAGGCACAAAGCTTTTCAGCCGCAAACCAATGCCCATAAACTGTTCTTACGATCTCATTTTGAGAAGGCAAAAAAACTTACCGAAAAATATCCCTTCCTCCATTTTGAGGAAGAGATAAAATATTTTTCAGGCGAACTCTAAATCTTTTTATTTAAACCTTATTAGAATCCAAAGCTTATCCCAACATTCCAGTTGGTTCCAGCTTGTGGGAAGTAAAAATTATTCACAGTAAGAGCTCCATCGTAAAGATAACTGTAGGTGTAGCCATTGTTTTCATACTTCCTGTTGAAAATATTGGAAACGACTCCTGTGATAGATACCTCTCTAAACAGTTTACTACTGAGATGATAACGAAGTCTCAAATCAGTCAATGCATAGGGATTAATGCTTTTGAACTTTGTTGCCGTGTTATCCAAATATTGGCGGCTCACATATTTTTGAATGATGTCAATAAAAAAATGACGGCTAGTTGTTGGTTTATAAAAGGGCTCAAAACTGGCTGTAGCACCTACTACCACATTGGGTGAAAAAGCAATATCAGAATTATTAAAAATTTCCTCTATTTGCCCACCATTGTCATAGTCATCGCTATACTGTGTGAACGATTTTATTTTATTTCGACTAAAAGCAGCATTGGTACTCAACTCAAAAATGGAGGAGGGTTTTATGCCTGCGTTCAATTCTATTCCTGCACGATAGCTGCTTGGCACATTGGTTCGGTTATAAGCACCCACATCGTTTATCATGCCGGTAAGGATCAACTGATCTTTATACTTCATGTAATAACCAGTAAAACCGGCATTCCAATTTGGGTCACTATAATCAAATCCCAATTCCAGATCCTGAAGGTGCTCAGGCTTGGGTTGCTGAGTGGGTGCTGCTTCAAAATCATCCCTGTTGGGTTCTTTATTGGCCAAGGCATAAGAGGCAAAAATTCGACTATATTTTTTACCATCATGTCGGATCAGGTAATTGATCCCGATTTTTGGATTAAAAAATAAATGAGTTGCCTCTATATTCACCATGGGATTTTTTCTGAATCCATGAATATTATAGGATACATTTCTTACCTGCAAATCCAGAAATGTAAATAAGCCTTCTGCAATTTCCTGCTGCCATTTGCTGTAGAAATTGATATCATGCTTATAGGCAGATAAATGATACCATTGATGATCGGGTGGAATTCCATATTGCGCCCATTTTATAAATCCATAATGTCGGGTATCATAGTTGGTGTAAGCACCACCAAATGCCAGGTTGGTTTTGTTTTTATCATAAACCAATGAAAATACTGTCCCTGAGTAATAGTTGTCCAACCAGATTTGTCTAATCAGGTTTACCCGTTTTATCGTGTCTCCAATCACCGGAACATAATTGGGCAACCCGTAGTTTTTGAATTTTTCACCATCATGATCATCACCGTCTTTGTACTCATTATAGTAGCCCCTTCCTCTGGTCATAAACAAGCTCAAATTTCCTGTCCAGTAAGGATTAAACTTTTGATTGATGAACAGTTGATAATAATCCTGCTGATAATTGTCTGTCTGATCATTGTAATAGGAGCTTTTGCCATGGGCATCCACCATTTCTCCAATCGAGTTGGTTTGTCGGCCAATATTGTCCAATATCTGGCCGTAGTCAATGTGGGCGGCATCCTTTAAATCAAAGATCACTCCAATACCATTCCAGGCCTGGCCGGTTTTTTCTTTTCCCGTCAGCAAGTTGAATTTGATATTTGTTTTTTGATTTTTAGAAGTCCATCCTGTCAGAAATTGAAGAGATTTCAGATCAGCCTTTGAACGATCTATATAGCCAGATGAATTGATTTTGGACAATCGGATATCCATCTGAAAGCCACCCTGAAGCAAACCGGTGGCGGCTTTGATGGTATGCTTCCAGGTGTTGAACGAACCATAGGAGTTACTCACCAAAGCAGAGGCATTATTCGATTGTTCGATATTTGAAATATTGATAGAACCGCCAAATGCGCCTGCCCCATTGGTAGAAGAGCCTACCCCACGCTGAATTTGGATCGAGCTGGTAGAAGAAGCAATATCACTGGTGTTTACAAAAAATATTCCCTGCGATTCCGGGTCATTCACCGGAATACCATTAAAGGTTACATTTATCCGGGTCATGTCCGTTCCTCTTATGCGCAGCGAACTGTAGCCCACTCCGGTGCCATCGTCCGAGGAGGTAACTACGGAGGGCAACTGCCCAAGCAGGTAGGGCAGATTGGCTCCATGATTTTGTTTAGAAATTTGTTTGTCCTGCAGGTTGCTGGCTGCAAAGGGCATCTTGTTGTTCACTCTGGTAGCGCGCACTTCTATGGGTGCCAGTACATTCACACTGTCTTTGGGAATAGAATCGGTTTGAGACCATACGAGGTGTTGGGTGGCAAGAGCCAAACCCATCATAAAAATCCTCTTCATTTGTTTTCTTTTTTAGAATTAAAAAAATAATGAGAGGGAAATGCTGAAAGAAGAAAGGAGTAGAAATTTTTCCTTCCCTGCGCAGGCATTACCCTGATCAGGTTTACGGGTATTATCTCAGCTTCTCAGCCCTTTCAGACCGATAGGCACCCCGGGAACACTGTGTTCTTTGAAAGAACGGCGCAAAGGTAAAAGATTTTTGAGCGAAATAAAAAGGGTTGTAAAGAATATTTTTTTAATCTTGGCGAAAGCAGATTTTGGTTCTCTTTGCTATAGTTTATCCCAAACAAAAGCACTCGGTTCCATGGTGGAACAAATACTATCACGAAAAATCAATATCTGTTTTCCATTGCAGGGATACACAATTGGATTTTTTATTTGTAATAGATTTTAAAGAAACAAGTAGTTAAAATCTATGATTCGAAGCTTATTTTATGATATTAAAGAAGCGTTTCCATCTTGGTCCGGTTTCTCCATAGCTGAACCAGATCATCCAGGCTTTTCCAACTACTGAACTCTCAGGCACAAATCCCCAAAAACGACTGTCTTGCGATTTATGACGATTGTCTCCCATCATCCAGTAATAGTCCATCCTAAAGGTATAAGTATTCGTTTGCTGCCCGTTGATGAAAAACTGTCCATTTCTGTTTTCCAAAGTATTGCCTTCGTAGGTACGGATAGCACGTTCATACACTGGATAGTTGGCCGTAGTTAGTGTAATAGAAACTCCTTTTTTAGGAATCCAAATGGGGCCATAGTTGTCCACCGACCATTGATGTGCTGTGTCATAAAAAGGGAAAAGCCTTTCTGGTTCTGCATTTCCAGGAATTACTTCTTTGGTTATGCTAGCCACATCGATAGCCGAAAGAGCTTTGAGTGTAGCCAATTCCGGAAGCGTCAGATTAATATGATACTGACCATCATTGCCAGGACTGAAGTCCGGACTGCCATATTCCAAATTCAGAGCAATGCCATTATCTTTTAAGAAATCTGCATCTATCGGCACATTATTTTTTGTTCTGAAGGAATAGTAGGTAGCCGAAGTGGGCGGAATAAATCCCTGCTTGCCATTGATATACACAATGCCATCTATTATTTTTAAGGAATCGCCGGCAATGCCTATACAGCGTTTGATATAGTTATCCGTTTTGTCTGCCGGGTGTGCCACCACTGGAAATTCTGCCGGATTGTCCAGAATGTACTGGTCATCTTGAGAACCTGCGGCAGCTCTTCTTTTTATATCGTAGTATGGATTTGCCGATTCAAATTCTGGCCGGTGAATAACCGAATCACCCGCCGGGAAATTAAACACTACGCAATCATATCTTTTTACCGGAGTAGCAAACCAACGAATATAAGGGAGTTCCAGCAGGGTGGTATAGGACTTGGAGTTGGTGACCGGAAGGTAGTTGTGCACAAAAGGAACTGATAAAGGGGTGTTTGGGATTCGGGGTCCATAACTGAACTTGCTCACAAAAAGAAAATCCTTCACCAGCAATGTTTTCTCCATAGAACTGGATGGAATCGTATAGGCCTCAAAGATAAAAGTTCGGATTAGAGTGGCGGCAATAATCGCAAATATAGCGGCATCCACCCATTCGCGCCAGGCGGCTTTTCTATGTTTTTTTACGCCTTCTGCACCAATCAGTCTGGCATCTTTGTGATTGGCCAGCCAGGGAAAATAGAAAAAGGAAAACAGGGAGGCTGCGGCATGGTCAAGGAAGGAAAAACGACAAAATACTTTGGTAAATTCTATAAATATACCTGGCGTAATAAACCATCCTACCACAGGAATAAACTGCCAGAATACCCAGTGCTTCGGTCTTTGTGCTATCTCCTGCATCACCCAGGTATTGTAAAAAGGTACATAAGCTTTCCATGATTCCTTGCCCGCTTTCTTAAAAAGTTTTGCTAATCCGAAAGATGGTAACCACACAAGCAGCAGACTGATGAGATAAATTACAAACAAATGATAGAAAGGCATACCCAAAAATATTTTATGGACAAACGTACAGGATTTTTTTTAATTGCTAGGGAATTAAGCGACCAGCCTTAGGGCAGATTTGCTATAGAGTACAAAAAAAAATTGTTAATTAATTGCTAGTACTGATTCATTATGATCCTTCGCCTGAATAAATTAATAATCAATATTATATGTGTTCAGTCATATTATTGATTTTGCATTGGTTGGAAAATTTCA
Organism: Niabella sp.; assembly: GCA_035434405.1. GTDB lineage: Bacteria > Bacteroidota > Bacteroidia > Chitinophagales > Chitinophagaceae > Niabella. Next base: position 44,835 of record DAORWU010000012.1, read on the forward strand.
ACTAGCTAATTTGGGTGATGTGACCAAATTTGTTTTTTCGTATGATACTTTTCGTAATACCTTTATGCTATAGTTCAGATCACAATTAGAGTTCGATAAGCACCTCTACACCAAATTTTTAACCTTAAAACTCTATAGTATGAAAAAAACAATTTTTTCTCTTTTCTTGGTACTATCCAGTACTTTTCTTTTTGCTCAAGATGTTGTTTATGGCATCACCGTGGATGGCTCTAGTTCTGCTGCTTACAAGTTTTCCGGTGTGAACCCCACTACAGGGGCAAATTTCAGCAGTACTGTTACTTCCACTACCAGTATTTCTGATGAAGGTTCCGCTGCGTTGGGATTAAATGCTGATGGTTCTTGGTTGTATTATATCGAGTATGGTTCAGGTTCCGAGGGAGAAGGTAATGGAATACTTGATATTCATTCAATAAAGGTGGATGGAACTGGTGATAATCAGCCACTTAACGATTTTGATATGAACGGTGGCTCAAATAATAATGAATTGAGTTTTGTTCGCTTAGGAATTGATGCAAATAATAAGGGCTGGATTGTGGCAAAACAGTCTGACAATACCTTATACTTAGCCAGTTTTGACGCTAATGGCAGTGGTGGAGTGTCTAATGCACTGTTGCGAGGAACACTTGCAACCAGTGATAATACGAATAGTGTATTTGATAATGGCGACCTTGCTTTAGATGGCTCTGGCGGTATGTTTTTATTGGCCAATGTTAGCGGAGGCGTTACAAAAATTTATAAAATTACTGGAACGGCTTTAAATGCTACTACTTCTTTGTCAACTAATACACCAATTACTCTTGCATGGACACTAGTTGATAATACCAATAGTCAGTTTGATGGGAATGTAAATGGAGTGGCTTTCTCTTCCACTGGTAGTATGTATTTTTCGGGGAGTAGTGGAATATATTTTATTGATGCTAACACAGTAAGTACTGCCACTGGAACTGTTCAATGTAATTTCCTTGTTGCTAATTCCTGGGGTTTGGCTGACTTAGCAACCGAATATCATCCGATCACCAAGCTGCCGGTAAGTTTCGGAGATATAAGTGCTACTGCTACCAATGGTCAGTTGATGGTTCAATGGCAATCCCTGACAGAGACAAATTGTAAAAACTATACCGTAGAAGCATCTAATGATGGGGAAAACTGGATCACTCTTGGTACAATATCCTCCAAGGCTTTAAATGGAAATTCTTCCACTGCATTGACCTATACCTTTACAGGTGCAATACCAATGGGACTGGCTGGTATCAGTTTAGCATTCTTGTTAGGCACTTTATTCAAATCTAGAAAGGTTAGAATCCTGATGGCCGTTGTTTGCGTTATTGCTGTTGCCTCCTGTTCAAAGAGTGCTGCAGATAAAGAAGCCATTGTGAAATCAGAAAAAGTATTGATTAGAATTGTTAACCATGATATAGATAATAATATTTCAGCCACATCAAAAATAGTACAGGCAAAAATTCAGTAGTTGAATTATAGTTATAGATAAAACAAAACCACCTCATTCCTGGGGTGGTTTTTTTGTGGTTGTTAGTACCGGCAATCACAAATCAAAAAATAGAATGTAATAGTAAGAAAGTACAAATTCAAAATAAATACTTACATCCTGGTTTATTTTACGCTGGCTATCTTTATCCATGAATCTCTTTTCGGGTTCATAAAAGATTGCGGTCATGAATAGGTTCCAAAAAACAAGATTTATTGTTGTTTTTGTTATTTGTTTGCTCTTGCAGACATGGTGTGCAGGAGCACAGAATTTTTTTAATGTACTAAACTTTGGTGCCAAAAACGATAGCAGTTTGCTGGCTACCACGGCTATTCAAAAAGCCATTGCCACTGCTTCCAAATCAGGTGGTGGCACGGTATATTTTCCACCAGGAAAATACCTCACAGGCCCCATTCATTTAAAAAGCAATATCACCATCTTTATCGATGCCGGTGCGGAGCTCCATTTCAGTAGTAATTTTGATGATTACCTGCCGATGGTAGAAAGTAGGTACGAAGGGGTGGATGTTACCAGCTTTTCTCCTTTGTTTTATGCCAATCAGGTTGAAAATATTTCAATAATTGGCCGAGGGTTGATAGAAGGTCATGGCAAAAAATGGTGGGATTTTGTGGAAGGCTATAAAGAAGGTCAAGTTCGTTCCAAATGGCAGTTGGAATTTGACCGCCAGAATAAAAATATTTTATTGCCCGATGATCCCCGACAAATGAAACGGGGTTTTCTTCGACCACCTTTTATACAGTTCATGCATTGTAAAAACATCCTGATACAAGGCATCACTATTCGCAACTCACCGTTCTGGACCATCAATCCACAGTTTTGTGATAACCTCACTGTTCATGCAGTTACTATCATCAATCCACCACGCAATGCACCAAATACCGATGGGATCAATCCGGAAAGTTGTACCAATGTGCGCATCAGCGATTGCCATATCAGTGTGGGCGATGATTGCATTACCATTAAGTCTGGTAAGGATTCGCCGGGTAGAACAAAAAATCGTCCGGCAGAAAATTATACCATCACCAACTGTACTATGCTGGCAGGGCATGGTGGAGTAGTAATAGGCAGTGAGATGAGTGCAGGAGTTAGAAATATTGCCATCAGCAATTGTATTTTCGATGGCACCGATCGGGGCATCAGAATCAAATCGGCAAGGGGCCGGGGTGGTGTAGTGGAAGACATACGAGTGAGCAATGTCATCATGCGGAATATAAAAAAACAGGCCATAGTGCTGGACCTAGAATATGCCAAAGTACCCGAAGAACCTGTTTCCGAAAGAACACCAAGGTTTAGAAATATCAGATTCAGCAATATCACTGCTTATACCAATGAAGCGATTTATATGAATGGCCTAAAGGAAATGCCTATTGAGGAAATAAGTATCAATGATGCTGTGTTCTATGCCAAAACTGGAATTCAGATTCGGAATGCAAAAAACATTTCATTCACTGGGGTAAAAATAAATACAACCAACGGGCCGGCAATTAAGGCGGAAGCCACCACCAGACTGGATATTTTGAACCTTCACTCTTCTGCCATCCCAACCAATATGCCATTGATTAAACTGAACAATATTAAAAGTGCTAGAATACAAGACTGCTGGCCAGAGGCTGGATTTAAACATCTTGCTGAAATTTCGGGATCAGAAACCGAGAATATCATTTTTAAAAATAATATTGCAAACGAATCGGGCATTAAAATAGCCAGTGATGTAAATAGCTCCGCTGTTAAAAAGTAATGATGCAAAAATTGTTTTTCTTCTTTATATTATTAAGCATGGCCTGGGATTCTCATTCTCAGGATTTAAAACTTTGGTACGATAAACCTGCGCAAGAATGGGTAGAGGCTTTGCCCATTGGGAATGGTAGATTAGGTGCGATGGTTTTTGGAGGTGTTTCCAACGATCGTGTTCAGTTTAATGAGGAGACCTTATGGACTGGTTATCCCAGAGAGTACAATAAAAAAGGGGCGTATCAATATTTGGATTCAATAAGAAATTTATTATTTGCTGGCAAGCAAAAAGCGGCTGAAGACCTTGCAGGTCGTGAGTTTCTGGGTTTAATGTCTGCTGATGGAAACAAGGAAAAATGGCTGCAAAAAATTCTTTCTGTTTTGAAGTTAAAGTCCAATCCATCTAAAATGGATTTCAATGATAAATCATGGAAATCAATCAGTGTGCCTAATTATGACGGATGGGAAACCGAAGGTTTAAAAGGAGTGGATGGTGCAGTTTGGTTTCGATACAGTTTTGAGGTTCCTGAAGCCTACCTGAACAAAGAACTAATATTGGATCTAAACAAAATCTATAATCAGGATTTTACTTTTATAAATGGAGTACCTATTGGCCAACAGGATGATGATAAGGAACGCATCTATTCTATTCCAAATAACCTGCTCAGGAAAGGGAAAAATACTATCGCCATTTTGGTTGTGAATTATTCCGGCAAGGGAGGCCTTTTGGGATTTAAGGATACGAATAAACAAATTGGGTTTAAACTCAGTTCGAAATCCAATGTTGTTCTGCCTGTCAATGGTGTGTGGAAATATGCTATTCAGGATCAAGACACACCGGCTGTGGGGCAGTTTCAGGCCAGTTACCAGCCTTTTGGAGACTTGTACATCCACACAAATTTGAATGAATCTCAAGCAAACGATTATAAACGCACACTCGACCTTGCTACTGCCACGCTCACGACTACCTATAGTTACAATGAAGTACAGTATAAGAAAACCTATGTGGCCAGTCAGCCCGATCAGGTGCTGGCTATTCACTACAGTGCTAATAAACCCGGGGCAGTTTTTTTTGAAGCATCATTAAGGAGTCCTCACAGAAACTTTGTGGTAAAACAAATCAATAAAAATACCATTGCCATTAAAGTGAAAGTAAAAGATGGGGCGTTGTTTGGCGAATGTTATTTGCAGGTGAAACTAAATGGAGGACAAGTTTTGGTAAAAAACAATAAGCTAATTGTACAAAATGCCAATGAGGCCACGCTCTTAGTTTCTGCTGCCACCAATTATAAAAACCATAACGATATAACAGGCAAACCAGGTTTGATTTGTGCTACTACGCTTCAAAAACTTGATACAAAAAATTTCGATGCTATTCACCAAGATCATATAAAGGAGTACCAGCAATATTTCAATACACTAACTGTGGGTTTTGGAGATAAATCAAAAAGCCTTACTACCATTGAGTCGCTACCTACGGATCAAAGGTTGAATCATTTTGTGGAAGGTAAGGATCCTCAGTTTGTGGCTTTATATATGCAGTATGGTCGATACTTACTTATCAGTAGTTCTCGGCCAGGTACTTATCCGGCAAACCTTCAAGGTATTTGGAACGATTTGCTATCACCACCCTGGGGGAGCAAGTACACCACCAATATCAATATTCAAATGAACTACTGGCCGGCTGAAGTATTGAATCTATCGCCTCTGCACAGTTCGCTTTTTAAAATGATAGAAGAACTGTCCGAATCTGGTAAAGAAACTGCCAGAGAGTATTACAACGCGCCTGGTTGGGTGCTGCATCACAATACAGATTTGTGGCGAGGTACTGCACCCATCAACGCATCCAATCATGGTATTTGGGTAACAGGTGGTGCTTGGTTTTGTGATCACTTGTGGGAACGATATCAATTTACAAAAAATGAAAACTTTTTAAAAGATACGGCCTATCCGATTATGAAATCGGCCAGTGAGTTTTTTAATTCCTTTTTAATCAAAGATCCGGAAACGGGCTATCTCATCAGCACACCATCCAATTCGCCTGAACAAGGTGGTTTGGTGGCAGGGCCAACTATGGATCATCAAATCATCAGAACGCTTTTTAAGAATACAATTGAGGCGGCTTCTATTCTAAAAAAAGATTTGGCTTTTGCTGATTTGCTTAAAGAAAAATATGCGCAGATTGCACCCAATAAAATAGGACAATTTGGACAATTGCAAGAGTGGATGCAGGATGTGGATGATACTGCCAATAAGCACCGGCATGTTTCCCATTTATGGGCAGTGTATCCGGGCAATGAAATCAATTGGGAGCACACTCCAGAATTAATGAAAGCTGCTCGTCAATCTTTGATATATCGGGGAGATGCAGCCACTGGCTGGAGTCTGGGATGGAAAATTAATTTATGGGCAAGATTCAAAGATGGAAACCACACCTACAAACTCATTCAGATGTTGCTGAGTCCTGCAGGCAAGGGAGCAGGTAGTTATCCTAATTTATTTGATGCCCATCCGCCATTTCAAATAGATGGCAATTTTGGTGGCACAGCCGGCATTGGAGAAATGCTGGTGCAGTCGCAATCCGGCTTCATTGACCTTTTACCAGCCTTGCCAAATGCCTTGCCAGAAGGCTTTATTAAAGGCATAAAAGCACGTGGTGGTTTTGAGCTGGATTTTAGCTGGAGGAACAAGCAATTGCAAGCATTGACAGTTCGATCGGTTGCTGGTGGTAAATTGAATTTGAAGTATAAGGACAAAAATATTTCCATGCCTACTGACAGAAATGGAGTATATATTTTTAATGATCAATTAACCTTGCAGTAAATAAATTTTGAACTGGGTTGAATAAATTATTTTTTTTATTAGCTAAAATAAATTGAAACTGGATGCGTTTTCTCTTCCTCTTATTAGGTTTTCTTTTTTCCTATTCCTTTTCTCATGCACAGGATCTGCATGTGGCGAACCTTCGATGTGAATATCGGATAAATCCTTTGGGTGTGGATGTGCGACAACCGATGTTGAGTTGGGAATTACAATCTAACTCAAAAAATATTTTACAATCGGCCTATCGCATTTTGGTGGCCGATGATAGTTGTTTGCTTACGGAAGGCAAAGCCAATGTATGGGACTCGAAAAAAGTGAACAGTTCAGCAAGTATTCAGGTGGCCTATAATGGTGGCATGTTGATTCCCACTAAGAAATATTATTGGAAACTGATGGTCTGGGATAACAAGGACACGCCATCTGCCTACAGCAATACAGCTTTTTGGCAAATGGGTTTATTGACCAATCATGATTGGAATAATGCAAAGTGGATTGCCTATGATGTATTGCCCGATACCAGTGTGCATGTGCCCATGAAGCATGGCAATGGGAAAAAAGCCTGGGGTAAACGGCCTGATTTACTTCCTCTTTTTCGAAAAGAGGTAAGCATCCAGAAGCCAATTAAATCAGCTACTGCCTTTGTTTCAGGACTTGGACATTTTGAAATGAGCATCAATGGTGAAAAAACCGGCGACCATTTTTTAGATCCTGGATGGACCCAATATGCAAAAGCAGCACAGTATGTTAGTTTTGATATCTCCAATCAGTTGAAAAATGGTAACAATGTCATTGGATTCATATTGGGCAATGGGTTTTATTATATCCCTGGTGAGCGATATAGAAAAATGACAGGAGGATATGGGTATCCAAAGTTGATGGCAAGATTGGTGATAGAATATACAGACGGCAGCAAGGAAGATATAATTTCTGATAGCTCTTGGCGCACCGCTCCTTCTCCAATTTATTTTTCAAGCATTTTTGGTGGGGAAGATTATAACGCCAATTTGGAACAAAAAGGATGGAACACCAATGAGTTTGATGATGCTTCCTGGAAAATGGCAAAGCAAACAACAGGTCCGCGTTTGCTACAATCTCAAATGGCGGAACCTGTAAAAATCATGGAGCAGTTTGAACCTGTATCAAAAAATCAAATGGCTGATAGCTCCTGGGTTTTTGATTTGGGCCAAAATTTTTCTGGCATTCCCGCTATTGAATTGTCTGGAAGGAAAGGGGATACAATCCAAATCTTTCCTGGAGAATTAATTCTTACAGATGGTTCCGTCAATCAAAAAGCAACAGGTAGTCCACATTTTTATACTTACATCCTAAAAGGGGAGGGGTTGGAAAAATGGCAGCCTCGCTTTACCTACTATGGCTTTCGATATCTTCAGGTGAGAGGTGCTGTGCCAGAAACAGACAATCATGCTTCATTGCCAAAAATAAAAAAAATTCAGGGGCTTCATACTCGCAATGCTGCTGCCACTGTGGGTGCGATGCAAAACTCCAACGAATTATTTAATAAAACCAATCAACTTATTCTGTGGGCTATCAAAAGCAATATGGTGAGCGTGTTCACCGATTGTCCGCATCGGGAAAAATTGGGTTGGCTGGAACAAACACATTTAATGGGAAGCTCGGTTCAGTACAACTACGATATTGCTGCGCTTAATAAAAAGTTGATAAGAGATATGAAGCAAGCTCAATATGGTGATGGTAAAATTCCAGAGATTTCACCAGAGTTTACTGTCTTTGCAAAACCATTTGATGAGTCACCGGAATGGGGTAGTGCAGCAGTGATAGTGCCCTGGTATAACTATCAATGGTATGGTGATTTAAAATCATTGGCGGATTCCTATGAAATGATGAAAGGATATGTGAGGTATTTGAAGAATAAATCTACCAATCACATTTTGTCTCATGGATTGGGTGATTGGTTCGATATAGGTCCTGATCGTCCGGGAGTAGCACAACTGACACCTATTTCGGTAACGGCTACTGCTATGTATTATTTTGATATCACCCTTCTGAAAAAGACAGCCACTTTATTGGGAAATACAAATGATGCACTGACTTACCATCAATTGGCCCAAGAGGTGAAGCAGGCGTATAATGACAGGTTCTTTAAAAGGGAAACAAAGCAATATGCCACAGGAAGCCAGACGGCCAATGCTATCTCGCTTTATTTTGGATTGGTGGAGGAGGCTGATAAGAATGAGGTGTTGAATAATTTAGTGAAGGACATTCAACAGAGAAAGAACGCCCTGACTGCCGGAGATATTGGTTATCGCTATGTGCTGCAAGTTTTGCAGGATGCTGGGCGAAGCGATGTCATATTCGATATGAACAATAGAAGCGATGTTCCGGGATATGGATATCAGTTGGCACATGGTGCTACGGCACTCACCGAGTCCTGGCAGGCTTTACCCAATGTGTCCAATAATCATTTTATGCTGGGACATTTAATGGAGTGGTTCTATGCAGGTCTTTGCGGAATCAGACAGGCAGAAGGTTCGGCGGGGTATAAACAGATGGAGATAAAGCCTCAACCGGTTGGTGATATTAAGCAGGCAAAAGCTAGTTATCATTCGGTGTATGGTTTGATATCGGTGGAATGGAAAATAGAAAATGATCAATTTGTTTTGGATGTGGTTATTCCACCAAATACCACAGCAACTGTATTTTTTCCAAAAGCATATTCCAAAGATCCACAGCCAATAGGCTCAGGAAACTGGCATTTTGAATTGAGTAAATAATCAATTTCTTCCCAAAAAATTCTAAACACTTTACATGAACAAATTTTTTTTTATACTGATATGGTGTCTGATGATGGCTTCTGAAGCTGAAAGCCAATCAGGCATTGTATCACAGTCCAGAATGAATGAAGTGTATGAGGAGGTGAAAACTCCATACAAATATGGTTTGGTAATGCTGCCTCCGGGTGTGGGAAAGAAAATTGATTGTCCCACAATTTATCGTGTTGGTAAAAACTGGTATATGACCTATATCGTTTTTGATGGCAACGGTTATGAAACAATGCTAGCCACCAGCAAAGATTTATTACACTGGAAAAACCTGGGTACACAAATGTCATTTACAAATGATGGTTGGGATGCCCGTCAAAAAGCAGGCTACAATGCTTTAGTCAATACTCAATGGGGTGGAGATTATGGTTTGCAAAAATATGATGGCAAATACTGGATGTCATATATTGGTGGTTCTTCAGCGGGATATGAACCTGAGCCATTGTCAATAGGAATGGCCTATTCTTCAAAAAAACCTATCTCAGCTTTTGAATGGCAAAGGCTGAAAAGTCCTGTGCTTTCCTCATCGGACCCCGATGTGCGGTGGTGGGAAAACAGAAATAAACTTTTTAAGAGTTATGTGATAGAAGATAAAAAGAAACATACAGGTCATCGGTTTATTATGTATTACAATGCGGTAGGTGATTCGCTGACGAACAACAAAGCCACTCGCTGGTATGAAAGAATCGGAATGGCGGTTTCCGATGATATGGTGCGATGGAAAAGGTTTCAAAAAGATCCGGTATTGCATCATTCCCGAGGAATTTCTGGCGATCCGCAAATTCAAAAAATGGGCGATTTGTGGGTGATGTTTTATTTCGGTGCTTTTTGGAAAGCTAGGGAAACAGAAGCTTTCAATCGTTTTGCCTGTTCATACGATTTAATCAACTGGACCGATTGGAATGGAGCGGATCTCATTCGATCGTCTATTGATATTGATAAAAAATATGCGCACAAATCCTTTGTATTAAAACATGATGGCGTAGTGTATCATTTTTATTGTGCGGTGGATGAAAAGGATAATCGTGGTATAGCCCTGGCCACTTCTGTGGAAAAAGGGCAGAGTCAATTGTATTTTAAAAAGTAGAGGAAGAGATAAAAAAATTTAGAATGAATAGTATGCGGACTTATCTTGTTTTGTTGTTGACTATTTTAGCAGCCCAGGTTGTAGCGCAAAGAACAATCCTTGAGTTCAATGAAAGTTGGAGATTTTCTCAGAGTGATAGCAGCGTTTATAGTCAGGTAAATTTTGATGATAGCAAATGGCGACTGCTTGATCTGCCTCATGACTGGAGTATAGAAGGAAAGTTTGATGCAGCCAACCCGGCAGGCAATGCCGGTGGTGCGCTACCAGGAGGAATAGGGTGGTACAGAAAAACCTTTTTTTCGCAGACATCAGACAAAAAAACGTATATCGCTTTTGATGGCATTTATAGAAATAGTGAAGTATGGATTAATGGGCACTATCTTGGGAAATGGCCTTATGGATACACCGCTTTTCAATATGAACTGACCAAATGGTTAAATCCCGGCCACCAGCAGAATGTGATTGCAGTAAAAGTGGATAATTCGAAGCAACCCAATTCCCGATGGTATTCAGGCTCTGGTATATATCGTAGCGTTAGCTTAATCACTACTAATAAGACAGCAATTAAACAATGGGGGGCTTTTATCACTACACCAAAAGTGCTAGAAAATAGTGCCACCATCGCAATGGAGTATGATATCGAGAATCAAGGAAATGTTCCGATTCAGCTTGTTTCCACTGTGTTTGATAGGCAGGGGAAGATGGTGGGGAAGACATCTATTAAAAATATTAGGAACAACAGATATTACCAGTCTTTGAAAATTGCCAGACTAAAATTATGGTCCGTCAGTAATCCTTATTTGTACAAAATGGTAACACAGGTTTTTCAAAACAAAAAACAGGTTGACGAGTATCAGTCCAATTTTGGTATCAGATATTTTGACTTTGATGTGAACAATGGATTTTTCCTCAATGGCAAGTACATGAAAATTTTAGGCGTTTGCCAGCATCATGATCTGGGCGCACTGGGTGCTGCTTTTAATGTTTCCGCTGCCCGAAGGCAATTAAGGATTTTGAAAGAGATGGGAGTGAATGCCATTAGAATGGCGCATAACCCACCTGCCGCACAGCTATTGGACTTATGTGACGAAATGGGCTTTCTGGTGATGGATGAAAGTTTTGATATGTGGGCAAAAAAGAAAAATAAATATGACTATCATAGCGATTTTCCCGAATGGCATCAAAGAGATTTGGCACACATGGTTCTGCGTGACAGAAATCATCCGTCGATTATTATGTGGAGTATTGGCAATGAAATTCGCGAACAGTTCGATGCTACTGGAATTACGCTCACACGGGATCTGGTAAGTATTGTAAAGAATTTAGATACCACTCGTCCTGTAACCTGCGCCCTCAGCGAGAGTGAACCTGACAAGAATTTTATCTATCAAAGTGGAGCTTTGGATATGGTAGGGATCAATTATAAAATAGATTCGTATCAAAATTTTCAGAAAAAATTTCCCGGGATAAAAATGATTGCATCAGAGAATGTTTCTGGTTTGGCAAGTCGTGGCCATTACGATATGCCTGCCGATTCATTAAGACTTTGGCCCTCGTCCTCTAAATATAAATATGTGGCAGATGGAAATCTGGACTATTCCGTTTCGGCCTATGATAATGTGGCGGCATACTGGGGAGTAACCCATGAAAACAATTGGTGGCAGGTGAAAAGGTACAAGTATGTTTCAGGCCTATTTGTATGGAGTGGTTTTGATTTTTTGGGCGAACCAGTACCTTATCCTTTTCCTGCTCGAAGTTCATATTATGGCATTGTTGATATGGCCGGCTTTCCCAAAGATGTGTACTATATGTATCAAAGCGAATGGACCGATAAACCTGTGCTGCATGTTTTCCCACACTGGAACTGGAAGGAGGGACAATTGGTGGATGTGAAAGCTTATTACAATAATGCTGATGAAGTGGAGTTGTTTTTAAATGGAAAGTCTTTGGGTCGTAAAACCAAGGCGGATACAGTCTTTCATGTAATGTGGCGAGTGCCCTTTCAGAGCGGTATTTTAAAAGCCGTGTCCTATAAGGATAATAAAATTGTATTAGAAAAGTCAATACAAACCGCCGGGGCTGCCTATGGATTAGATCTTTCAGTGGAAAACCAGCATATTGAGTATCAAAAAAATGAACTTTCCTTTATAACGGTTAAAGTGGTAGATAAGTACGGCAATCTGGTTCCTGATGCCAACAATCTGATCAAGGTAAGTGTTGAGGGTGATGCCAGGGTAGAAGGCATGGATAACGGGTATCCCGCTGATCAGAATTCTATGAAGGATACAATGCATCATGCCTATAATGGGTTGCTACTCACAATGATTAAAGGAACAGCCAAAGGCAAGGCCAGTATTACATTTTCTGCAGATGGATTATTGCCTGCAACTACTACCATAATAGTAGAGCAATAAGCAATATTCAATAATCAATTGTCAACAAACAATAATCAACAAACAATAAACAACAAACAATAATCAACAAACAATAATCAACAAACAATAAACAACAAACAATAAACAACAAACTATAAACATCAAACTATAAACATCAAACAATATTGAATAATCAGTATTCAAAAAAAAGCGAGAGCAAACCTCAAACCTCAAACCTCAAGCCATAAATCATTAAAAATTAATGATTAATAATTTCCTCTTCCCTCTCCGCAATCGTTTGCGTTGAATAGTAAAATATTCCATTTTTATAATCAAACCTTGCATTGTTAAAGGTCTGTTATCAATCTAATTTTATCCTTTAAATAAAACGATTGAAATGAAGCCGATAACGATGAAGCGATTCTTTTTGTGTATTTCCTTTCTGTTTAGTGTGACTTTGCACGCACAAGCCAATCCGGATAATTATTGGAATGTGGTAAAAGAACGTGCCGACAAAATCGTTAAGCAATTATCTATAAAAGATGCAGAAAAATCAGCATTGGTAGCTACTTTAATCGCTCAGGAATATATAGATATTAAAAAGCTGGATGAGGAAAAAGACGAAGCAATAAAGGTCTTAAAGGCAAGCTCAGATGCCACTGCAACTATTGAGACTGCTTTGAAAAACATAAATATAAAATCAGAGGAAAATCGAGATGCACTGAATAAAAAATTTATAGGAGTATTAGGTACACATCTTTCAAATAGGCAGATAGAATCTGTGAAAAATGGAATGACTTACAATGTATTCCCCAATACGTACAAAGCCTATCAGGAAATGATTCCCCAACTCAAAAGAAAAGAAAAAAAGTATATATACTCTGCCTTGAACGAAGCTCGCGAACATGCAATGGCTGCGGGTTCCAGCGATGCCAAACATGCCTGGTTCGGGAAGTATAAAGGCAGAATCAATAATTATCTGTCGACTCGTGGGTACGATATGAACAAGGAGGGTAAGGCATGGCAGGAAAGAATCAAAGCAAATCAGAAAAATCAATAAACCAAAACAATTATTTTTTTTAATTAACAAATGCCGTATGTATTTAAAACAATTTCTAAAATTTACCGGTCTTTTTGTGTTGATGGCCATGTTTCATTTCAATGCTGATGCACAAACAAGAACCATTACCGGAAGGGTGTTGGATGATTCAACCAAGGCTCCCATTTCTGGTGTAACTATCAAGGTAAAAGCAGGAAGTCAGACTGCTATCACCAATTTGAACGGGGAATTTACCCTGAACGTTCCGACCGAGGGGGCTAAATTAGAATACTCCCATGTGGGCTATGCGTTTGGAACTATAAAGGTGGTGGATGCACAGCCCATCACAATTAGAATGGTGAAATTGGATTTGAACTTAGACGAGGTAGTGGTAATAGGTTACGGTACACAATCAAAGAGGGATATTACCGGTTCAGTGGCTACTGTGGATATGGAAAAAATAGCCGATTTACCTGTAAGTAGTATTGCTGAAGCATTGAAAGGACAAATACCTGGATTGAATGTAAGTGGAGGTAGCCAGAGACCCGGAGACAATGCGAGTCTCAGTATTCGTCAGCAATTTGGTTGGAGCAAGGATGGCAGTAGTACTTTGCCTTTAATAGTAATTGATGATGTGATCCAGTTGGATCCCAATACAGGATTGCCTACAATGGATCAGTTTAATGTTTTGGATCCTACAGAAGTTGAAAGTATCACTGTACTTCGGGATGCTAGTGCCGCCATCTACGGTTCAAGGGCATCACAGGGAGCTATTATTGTAAAGACCAAGAAAGGGAAGATTGGTGCACCAAAAATTTCCTATTCAGGTAAGTTTGAGTTTAATGATGCAATCAGTTTCGGAAAAACAATGAGTGCTTATGAGCATGGCATCTTCGCCAATCGTTTTGGTCGTGCATCCGGATGGTCCAATGAATCCTATTTTGATGAGCTTGAACTACAGACAATGAAATCGTTGGATTACGACTGGTTGAAAGAGGCCTGGAAACCTGGTGGAGCCATGCAGCACTCGCTGAATGTAAATGGAGGTTCTGACAGAGCAACCTATTTCGCAGGCGCATCTTATTATACACAAAAACCTAATTTGGGTCATCAGGATTATAATAAATGGTCCTTTAGGACTGGTGTAGATGTGAAAGTGGTAAATAATCTAAAGCTTTCAGCTACGGTTGGAGCAAATAGCTCCAGAAAAGAAAAGTCTTTTACCAAAATTAGTATTAATGATGGTGCATATACCTCAGGATCGGAACAAACGGACTATGCTGTTTTAGCTCATATGCCTAAATATGTTCCTTGGCAATATACCGTAAATGGGGCGACAGAATATCTTTCGCCTGCCTTAGGACCGCATCGCGTTCAAACTACTCCTGTTGGTCAAAACAATATTGCCGGATGGAATTATTTTGGTTTGTTAAACAATGGATCATTTACCCTGAATGATGACCATTCATTCAATACCAATTTCAATTTGCAATATGATGTTCCATTCCTAAAAGGGCTATCCTTAAAAGCCTCCTATGGTATCAATTATTCTACAGGCAATAATGAGCAAGCCATGCTTGGCCTTAGGTTAGCTGCAGCTACCAATACGAATAGATCAGGTTTTCATTTATATTCTGATTCCTCTACTTGGTTTATAGGGAATAATGATAGTCGATCCACCATTCGGTATTCCGATGAAATTGGTAAAGTACAACAATCCAACTTCTTTATCAACTACAACAATAAATTTGGAAAGCATAGTATAGCGGCCATGGCTTCAGTCGAGAAAGGTCAACAGGACTATCAAAGGAAATTTGTTATTTATGATAAACCCATAATGGGGGCTTATAATGGTTCCTCACCATCAGCGGGTACCTTAAATGCATCAAACACTTTTGTGTTTAAAACAGAAGGAGGGAATCTGGCCTATTTAGGTAGAGCAAGCTACGATTATGATGGCAAGTATCTTTTCCAATTTCTGTTTAGAGCAGATGCCTCAACAAAATTTTCTCCTTCCAACTATTGGGGCTTCTTCCCAAGTGCTTCTGCCGGATGGGTGATTTCGAGAGAAAGTTGGTTCAAGGAAAATGTGAATTGGATTAATTTCCTAAAACTTCGCGCCTCTATTGGTAAAACAGGAAATGATAACCTGAAGCCCTGGAGATGGACACAAACGTATGGATATGCCGCTGACAAAGGACTTGGTTTTGGAAATATTAACGGAGGACTTTTGCTATCTGGTTTAGCACCCGATGCAACTCCAAATCCAAATGTAACCTGGGATCAGTCCATCAAAAAGAACTTCGGAGTGGATGTGAATGTGCTAAACAACCGACTTTCCTTAACTTATGATAGATATTGGGATCATATTACCAATATGTTGATGACCTTGGCGGGTCAGGTAGGGGTACCTATTTCTGTGGGTGGTGCTTTTGCCGAACAAAACTATGGGGCTATCAAAACATGGGGTTCTGAGTTCAGTGCCACATGGAAAGATAGAAAAGGCGATTTTGGGTATAGTATAGGGGTGAACTTTGGTTCCAGCAATAATAAGGTTACAAAATATCTTCCGGTGGCCTTTGACTATCCGTCTAAGAATCAACGTCAGGAAGGCTACTCTACTATTTTTCCAGCCTGGGGATTTTTGGTTTGGAAAGGAAATGAAGGTGGTGATGGTTTATTGCGTACCGATGCCGATGTTGATGCCTATTGGAATTATCTAACCAATCTGGCAACGGCGGCTGGTACCACTCCATCATATTTGGACATAACTACAAAGGCCGGAGTTAAAAAAGGAATGCTTGCTTATCAGGACTTAGGAGGAGCTTTGGATCCAGCCAATAAAACTATTGCAGGGCCCAATGGTCAGATAAAAACAGATGGTCAGGATTATGGACAATTGGTTAAGAATAACCGAACCTATGGCTTTGTAGCTAATATTGGTCTTTCGTGGAAATCGCTGACTTTAAATACTCAAATCTCCACATCCTGGGGTGGTTATAATAGTATTGATTATATTAAACAAGGAACCAGTTCTGGGCAAATATTATGGTCTCACGAATCTTATCTAAACAATATGTATGATACATTAGACAATGTGAATGGTAAATGGCCTAACCTAGGATATTATAGTCAAAACGCAGCTAACTCGGACTATTGGCAAATTTCTTCCTTCAGAAGTTATGTGAGAAGTTTAGTTGTGGGTTACACTTTACCCAAACATATTTCTTCAAAATTAAGAATAGATGCATTGCGTGTAAACCTAGCTGGATTTAATCTTTGGGACTTTTATAATCCATATCCTGACAAGTATCGCAACATGTATGATGATCCTAAAGTGGCTTATCCAACTTTGCGAACCTGGTCCGTTGGAATAAACGCAACATTTTAGCATACATAATTTTATATAAGATTTAATCATTTTAGATATGAAAAAAATAAAAATATTTTGTTCCTTCATTTTAGCTGTTTCACTATTGGGCAGTTGTAAACAGGAGTTTTTAGAAGATATGAAAAGCTTCGATAAATACGATGAAAGCATTTTTGCTAATGACGTTCTGACAGGGTGGTATATTGATCGGCTTTTCTATGATTATTTTGCAGGATATAAATCGCCGATAGTATCCGTTATAGGTTTATATAACGACACCAGAACCAGATCTACCGAAGAAATGGGTGGAACAGTTACAGATTGGATCAATTCGCAAAAGACATTGACTGATGCCAACCAAGCAGATGGCTATTATGGAACAGCACTTGCGGCTAATGCAAGCAATACACCTTATACCAGAATAAGAACTGCCAATTTCCTAATAGAAAAAATTGCAGAGAAAGGGCAGAGCTTGACACCGGAATTTAAAAAAAGAGCAAGGGGACAAATGTTTTTCCTAAGAGCACTTCAATATTTTGATTTGATGCGTGTTTATGGGGGTGTACCCATTGTTACCTCTGTTCAGAATGCAAGTGCTCATGATGCATCCATTCAAACTCCTCGTGCTAAAACATCGGAACTTGTAGCACAGATTAGTGCTGATTTTGATTCAGCATCCGCGTTATTGCCAGCCACCTGGGGGGCAGCAGATTATGGTCGTTTCACTAGTGGTGCTGCATTAGCAATGAAGAGCCGTGTACTATTGACAGCTGCCAGTCCGCTATTCAATTCAGACTGGGATAACTCGGGTAATGATCGTTGGCAAAAAGCTTTGGATGCAGGTCTTGCTGCTGAAACCTTATTAACCTCTTCCGGAAATGGACTTTATGGCTCCAGTGCAAAGGATTGGGCAGAATTGTGGTACAAGAACGATAACTCTTTCAATAAGGAAGCTATCATGGTGCAGTTGCTATCCAACTCTACAGCAACCTCTGGAATTAATAGTAATGGATGGGAAAGAAGTATTCGAGTTACAAAACAAACTGGTGCTGGAGGAATTTCTGCTCCCAAAGAAATGGTGGATCTGTTTCCTTTGGCCAACGGGGAAAGACCAACCGCAGCAAACGGATATGATGCCAATTATTTCTTCCTTAACCGAGATCCTCGATTCTATCGCACCTTTGCCTTCTCCGGAATGAAATGGCCTACAAAGGAAGCTCCGACCGAAACCGTGTGGTTATACAGATGGAAATACACCGGCAATAAAACAGCAAATAGCGATGGTAACCAGGTGAGCAGTCCCGTAGTAGTAAGAAAGATGACCAATCCTGCCGGATCCAGTACTGTGAATGGTTTGGCATTTTCAGGAACAGATATTTTTGAATACAGATATGCCGAATTGTTATTGAACATTGCGGAGTGTTTTGCTGCTAAGGGTGATATCGCTAATGCAATTAATTATCTCGGAAAAATAAGGGCAAGGGTAGGTATTCCTTCTGCCAATAATTATGGTATCGGAACACTTACTACAAAATATGCAGCAATAGAAGCTTGTTTATATGAACGTAGGGTGGAACTAGCTTATGAAGGGAAACGTTTCTGGGATTTGCAACGCTGGATGTTGTATAACGATGATGCTGCCAGCGGAAATAATACCTGTTCCAAATTGGGCATTGCTCCTCTAAATGGCCAAGCCAGAACAGGCACCTTATGGCAATACAAAACCATTGCTGGCAGTAGTGCAGATCCACTGACTGCTGCAAGAGGTACAATTTCTGTAGATCCAGATGCTGGAGATTTTTTAACCCAGCTTGGAAATCTGAAAACATTTTTTGATAATAATATTACTGTTGTCAATTCGGATCAGCCCCTAGATAAGGATGGTTCAGGTAATCCATTGTTTATTACTTTCAGGCAGAATTATTATATTTCTGGTTTAAATACCACTGCCTTGTCTCTCAATCCCTGGCTGCAGCAAACCATTGGATGGAATGATTACAGCAATGCACCAGGCAATTTCGACTATAAGCAATAATTAGAGCATCAATAACCACACTGTCTTTTATCAGACAGAAAAAACCAGCACTGCACAAATTTTTCTTTAACTCCTGTTAAAGTGAATGAGTTGTGTGCTGGTTTTATTTTTAATACAATAATTAAGTTTGATTTTTAGTTTCCCTTTATAATTTTTTGACAAATGAATGTAAAAACCTTTTCTTTTTTTCTCCTTTTCTTTTCGATGGCATCCATTGCCTTGGCCCAATATCCGCAAATTTCCGATACTGATCAGGCTAAGGCTGATCAATTAATGAAGTCTTCCAGACACCATTCAGATAGTATGTGGAACCTTGCCTATCCCATCATCAAACAACAAGCAACAGAAGGTCGCCCATTTATTCCCTGGGCTTCCCGTTTCGATGAATTGCCGCACGCTGGTATTGCTGCTTTTCCTGGTGCCGAAGGAGGTGGAAAATACACTTTAGGCGGACGAGGGGGAAAGGTATATGTAGTTACTAACCTGAACGATGATGGACCCGGAAGTTTACGCTGGGCTTGCGAACTGGGCGGTGCCCGTGTGGTAGTTTTCAATGTGGCTGGTATCATTCATCTCAAATCGCCTTTAATTATTCGTGCGCCCTACATCTCTATCTTTGGACAGTCAGCACCTGGAGATGGCGTGTGTATAGCTGGCGAATCGGTTTGGCTCAATACCCATGATGTCATCATTCGTTACATGCGTTTTCGTCGTGGAGAAACCTGGGTGGGGCGCAGGGATGACGCTATTGGTGGCAATCCCGTCGGGAATATAATGATCGATCATGTGTCGGCAAGTTGGGGTCTGGACGAAAACATGAGCATGTATCGCCACATGTACAACGACAGTACCGGAAAAATTGAGGACAAATTCGGTACAGTAAATATCACCATTCAAAACTCCATCTTCAGCGAAGCATTGGACACCTGGAACCATGCATTTGGTAGCACTCTAGGCGGCGAAAACTGCACCTTCATGCGAAACCTTTGGGCCAACAATGCCGGAAGAAATCCTTCCATAGGCTGGAACGGCATTTTCAATTTTGTAAATAATGTGGTCTATAATTGGGTGCATCGCTCAATAGACGGTGGCGATTATCGTGCCCAATACAATATCATCAACAATTATTTCAAACCCGGACCAGCTACTTCCAAAACTTCTAATGTGGGGCATCGCATACTGAAACCAGAAAGTGGAAGAAGTAAACTGTCCAACAAAGTATATGGCCGCGCTTATGTACATGGCAATGTGATGGAAGGCTATAAAAATGTAACTGCTAACAACTGGGATGGAGGCGTGCAGATAGAAGAAGAAAATAGTGCTGGTGAACATGAAGCATATATGAAGCAAAACAAGCCATTAATGATGCCGAAGTTTAATGTACTGGATGCACCGACTGCCAGAACTTTTGTGCTGGCCAATGCTGGTGCCACTTTGCCTCGTCGTGATGCGGTGGATACACGCATTGTGAAAGAAGTAACTCTGGGAAAAGCCACAGCACTGTCTGGTGTAAAACTTCCCGAAACGCAGTTCAAGCATCGCCGTTTGCCGATTGATTCTTACAAAATCGGCATCATCACCGACCCTTCCCAAGTGGGGGGATATCCCGAATACAAAGGAACTCCTTACAAAGACAGTGATAACGACGGTATGCCCGATAGTTATGAAATTAAAAATAAACTCAATCCCAATCATGCCGCAGATGCCTCTGTCATAACTAAAAATGGATATAGCAATATCGAAAATTATTTAAACAGTTTGGTGAATATTTTGAATGTGGCTCCTGCTAAAGGACTTTCAAAATACTAATCGTATATTCTATTTTTGTTTTTCCGGTAGCAGCACAACTATTGGTCTTTACTTGCGCTTCTCTCTAGAGGTGGATCGCACTTTTGTACTAGGGAAGTTATGACATCAGAACTGCTTCTGCATAAAATGATATTAAAAAATAATAGAGAACAATATCAGCCATTAAGATGGCTTTTATTTAGCTGATTTTTATTTCGAGATTCTATCATTATTTTATGAAAAAGATTTTCTTTGTTCCGTAAGAACAAATGGTCGGTAGAAAAAACGTATAAGCAGGTTTAAGATCGTTCCGTTAGGAACGATTGGTGCTGTCTTTGAAATTGAATGGGATGAACCATATATTAAATAGAATTGATATGGCTCCAGACCTTCCTATCGGAACGTACTTGCTATAACAAATTGCGCAATTACTCACGATTGTTTCTACTGAACATAGCTGGATTGGCTAATGGCACTTACTATGAGCAATAGCCTATTATTTATTTTGGTTTCATCCTATTGTCGGAAAATAGCCGTAAGAATGTACTCTGTAGAAACTATGTGTTTTAGATTTGTTATGACCTGGTTTTAGATAAACCTTCACCATTTATAACGAATGTACCAAACACAGAAACTGATAACATTAAAATGAAATTTGTATTTACTGCCATACTGCTTTTAACAGGTCTATTGTCTGTTTTGGCTCAAAAACCAAAACCAGTGAAACCTGTCTTACCCGTGGAATGGAATTCCGGAAAGCTAATCTATCATGCAGATACCATCACCGGAGATCGGGTGCCTGATTTTTCATATTGTGGCTATCGTACTTCAGCATCTGCAATTCCAATGGTAGCAGTAAAAGTAGTAGTACCAATAATAAAAGGCGATGCCACTGCGGCTATTCAACAAGCCATTGACAAAGTGGGCAAAATGCCGTTGGATAGCAATGGCTTTAGAGGAACCATACTGTTGTCAAAAGGAGTATATGAAGTTTTGGGTCAAATTTACCTTTCAGTTTCAGGTATTGTACTTCGCGGCATGGGTGCAAAAGGAGAAACAATCATCATGGGAAAGGGACTAGACCGAGATGGATTGATGATGGTTTATGGCAAAAATGATCAGAAAAAAGAAACGGATGTTTTGATAACAGATGCTTATGTGCCGGTCAATGCCAATTCCTTCAACGTGAGTGATGGTAATGCTTTCAAGCGAGGCGACCAGGTGGTAATAAGACGACCATCTTCCAAAGAGTGGATTGAACAATTAGGTACTGAAACCTTTGGAGGAGGTATTTCTGCTCTGGGCTGGAAGCCCGGCGATGTGGACTTGTATTTCGACAGAACCATCGTTTCTGTAAACGGAAATACCATCACGATAGATGTGCCTCTTACTAATTCTTTGGATGCAAAATATGGTGGTGGCGAGGTGGCTAAATACCAGTGGCCTGGCAGAATAAGAAATGTTGGTATAGAAAACCTAACACTAATGTCTGATTTTGATCAATCAAATCTTAAAGATGAAAACCATCGTTGGATGGCTATCAATATAGCAAATGCAGAGGATGTTTGGGTTAGGCAATTATCCTTTAAACATTTTGCAGGTTCGGCAGTTTATGTCAATGAAACGGCAAGAAGACTGACCATTGAAGATTGTATCTCTACAGAACCTGTTTCAGAAATAGGAGGTCAGCGAAGAAATACTTTTTTTACCCGTGGTCAGCAAACACTATTCCAGCGTTGCTTTGCTCAAAATGGATATCATGATTTCAGTGTGGGACATGCAGCAGCCGGACCAAATGCTTTTGTGCAATGTGTATCCGAACGACCCTATAACTTTAGTGGCACATTAGGCTCGTGGGCATCTGGTGTATTGTTTGATGTGGTGAATGTGGATGGTAATGCCATTCGGGTTGGAAACAGAGGGCAGGATGGCAGAGGCGCCGGATGGACGGGAGCGAATTGTTTTTTTTGGAATTGCAGTGCTTCCCTGATAGAATGTGATAAACCTCCCACAGCTCAAAACTGGTCTTATGGATCCTGGAGCGAGTTTGCAGGCAAAGGATTTTGGACAGAGTCCAACAATCATCTGGAGCCGCATAGTTTTTTTTATGCACAACTTTCGGTAAGACTTCAAAAAAATAGTAGTCATCAGGCGGCCATTCTGAATACCGGATTTGATGCATCAAGTAGTCCAAAGGTAGAAGTGGCCGAAGCATTAACCAAAGAAGCTGCTTTGCCCAAAATGCAAATGAAAGAATGGATTGCACTGGCTTCGCAGCGAAATCCAATCAGTACGGATAGTAAGTCGGCTATTATGTGTAAGCCTGAAAAAAATGGAGATCCTTTAGAAACATCGAATAAAAACGTAGAGTTAAAAATAATCAACGGATGGCTGACAAAAAATGGTGAAGTGATTGCTGGAAAAACACATGAAGTGCCCTGGTGGACTGGTGGTGTGGAGGCCAAAGGTCTGGAGCAGGCAAAACGAAAATTCGCCATTACCCGATTTGTACCTGGTAGGGTGGGGCCAGGGCTTACAGATGATTTGAATGGTGTGGTGGACACGATGAAAGCCAATAATTTCGTTTCGCTGAACCAGCACTATGGACTTTGGTATGATCGCCGAAGAGATGATCATGAACGAATCCGAAGAATGAGTGGCGATGTGTGGCCTCCCTTTTATGAATTGCCTTTTGCCCGAAGCGGAAGGGATACAGCCTGGGATGGCTTGAGTAGGTATGATCTCACTAAGTACAATAGTTGGTACTGGGATCGGATGAAAAAGTTTGCTGACCTGGCAGACAGAAATGGGCTGGTATTATTACATCAAAATTATTTTCAGCATAATATTATCGAAGCAGGGGCACACTATGCCGACTTTCCCTGGCGCACCGCTAATAACATCAATCATACAGAATTTGTAGAGCCCGTGAATTATGCCGGCGATAAAAGAATATTTTATGCAGAACAGTTTTATGATATTTCAAATGCTGTTCGCCGAAAATTGCACCAGCAATATATCTATCAATGTCTCGACAATTTCAAAAACAATCGGTCTGTGATTCAGTTCACCAGTGAGGAATACACTGGCCCTTTGCATTTTGTAGAGTTTTGGTTAGAGACCATCGACACATGGGAAAAACTTCATAAACAAAAACAATTTATCGCACTTAGCGCAACGAAAGAGGTGCAGGATGCTGTTTTGAATAATACCCTTTTGGCTCCTGTGGTCGATGTGGTTGATATCAAATACTGGTATTATCAAAATGACGGTTCTGCCTATGCGCCCGAAGGCGGAAAGAATCTGGCTCCTAGACAATGGGGACGTCTTCTAAAACCTAAATCATTATCCTTCGATCAGGTGTATCGTGCTGTAAAAGAATATAGACTGAAATGTCCGGACAAAGCAGTATTGTTTTCAGTGGATGGTGCCGAGAAATTTGGCTGGGCTGTTTTAATGGGAGGAGGGTCATTACCAGTATTGCCTCAATCAACAGATATCAGTTTTTTACGTGCAGCTTCAAAAATGTCTCCTTCAGATAAGTATGGGAAATATTGTCTTGCGGGTAAAAATGGAATCATCATATATAGTGATACTAAAGATAAGATTGACTTAGACTTGTCAGCTTTCAGCGGATTATTATCAGTTCAGTTTATTAATCCACAAACAGGAAAGGTGAGTGACAAGGTTGAAAAAATAGCATCAGGAAAAAACATATCAATTGCATTAAAGGATATGGAAAATATAGTTTGGATTAGTCAATAATTTTTTAGAAAATGATATGATTTAATAAAAACGATAGACCATAATCATAAAAGTAACAATAGCTCTGTCAACCTTTTGAGCATAAGTGTAGTGGTTTGTATGTCCATAGTGGATTTGCAAGCCATATCATTCTTTGCTTAAGATACTTTACTACTCTGGTTTTTGAATTACAATTTAAAAGCATAAAATACAAATTTCGATTGCTAAGTATTAGTCAAATACAAAGTTTACAACGCAACGTTGCATATAATGCTGATGAGAGATCTTATCGCCAGCTATTCTATTATTTTCATCCAATATTAAGAAGGTTTGCATTTAATGTATTACACAATACAGAGGTAGCAGAAGAAATAACATCTGATGTGTTGTTGAAGGTTTGGACAAAGCGGGAGAAGTTGTTTTCAATTGAAGATTTGAAGTTGTATTTATTTAAGGCTATCAAAAATGCAAGTTTAAATTATTTAGATAGTGCTGCATATAAAAAGAGCCTGATTACTTTCGAGATAGATCAGGAAGGAGATTGTCTTCCTACATCTGATTCAGAATATCTTCAGACAGAAATGCAGCAGATTATTCTTAATGCTATTGATCAATTGCCGCCTAAATGCCAAATTGTATTCAAATTGGTAAAAGAATATGGATTGTCGTATCGGCAAACAAGTGAGATAATGGAGATAAGTCAGAACACTTTAGAAACTCACATGCGGCTGGCATTGAAAAAATTAAGAACTGTTTTGGATAATTATTATATCACTATAAAATAATTTTTTTATTCATTCACGGTAATGCTTTTTTATCCTGTCGTAATATATAGATCGCATTGTTATGAAAAAAAAATGGCAGGATAGGATATACGATTTAATGGCACGCAAATTTTCAGGAGAAGCCAGCAGCGAAGAATTGGCGGAGCTTCAGGTGCTGTTGTCTGCTCACCCTGATTTTAATAGATTACAAAATGCGCTTTCAGAATTTCCTAAATGGGATAATGATGTTGTGGACAATATTACAGATCAGGCTTATGCTTCGCAGTATGTAAAAATGATGTATGCAGATGAAAAGGATACATCTGCCACTTTATCCATGGATCATTTGCCCAAAAGAAAAGAAGTAACAACCTTGCTCTTGTGGCGTATCGGGGCAGTTGCCGCATCTCTATTTATTATCTTGTCATTGGTACATATTTTTTCTTCAAACAATAAAACCACAATCTTAGCTGATAGCGATGGTGTAAGCAATAATAAAAAAACAGATACCAGATCCAATCTTACACTTCCGGATGGCACTATCGTTTATCTGAACACCAACAGCCATTTGGAATATGATGATCGGTTTAATAAAAAGGAACGTAATGTAACACTCACCGGAGAAGCTTTTTTTGAAGTGACGCATAATCCTGAGAAGCCATTTATTGTACATACGGATAAAGCTGCTATTAAAGTGTTGGGTACAAAATTCAACGTAAAGAGCTATGACAATGAGTCGTGGGAAACCACTTTGTTAGAGGGGAAAATAGAAATGAATCTGAATGAACGACCTAAGGAAAAATTGCAACTGCAACCTTCACAGAAAGTTTCAATAACGGA
This sequence comes from Niabella sp., assembly GCA_035434405.1. Classification (GTDB taxonomy): domain Bacteria; phylum Bacteroidota; class Bacteroidia; order Chitinophagales; family Chitinophagaceae; genus Niabella. Next base: position 70,760 of record DAORWU010000012.1, read on the forward strand.
TTTGCAAACTTCGGATCAGCAAAAGGAAGAGTATAAAGTTTCAATTACAAAAATAAAGCCACTCAATAATGACGTGGTAGAAACAGCCTGGATGGCCGACAAGCTGATATTTGTGGATAAACCAATGGAAGAAATTGCCAAAGAATTAGAGCGCAGGTTCGGCGTATCAGTAGTATTTCTATCCGGCAAAACTAAGCAGTATAAATATACAGGAGCTTTCCAGAACGATAACTTAACTCAGATATTAAAGATACTTGACATGACTCAGCCTATTCAGTACGAACTGAAAGATAATGTATTGATGATACAATAATTACTCACTTTAAATGCTTGCGAATGACCAAAAAAAGTAAACGATAAAACGATAAAGTAAAAAGGGCGAATGCGTCAACATTCACCCCTTCTAAGACAAGCATTAAAAACCTGTCAGTTTTTAATGCGATTTTAAAAAATAAAACCAATTACAAAGTTATGCAAAAATCTACTCTTTCGGGGCGTTACAGCCTCCGAAAAAACTTGCTTGTTATGAAACTAATCGGAGCTATGCTACTTCTTGCTGTACATGTTTCGGCTACCAATTATGGTCAGTCTGTAATAAACATAAAGCCACAGGAGACAACATTATTAAACTTGTTTAAACAAATAGAGAAGCAATCTTCCTATTCGTTTTATTATAGTAGCAACCAGTTGCAGCTAAATAAATCCGTTTATGTAAGTGCGGTAAAAGCCACAATCAATGATGTTTTGTCAAAGGTATTTGAAGGTCAGAATGTGAAATGGAACCTGATAGATAATTACCGAGTGATTATTTCATCCCAAGGTGTGACAGATGAGCTGTCAGTCATTAAGCAAATAAAAGGTATTGTTTCCGATGGCAATGGTGCGCCACTGGCCAATGTATCTGTAATGATAAAAGGTGCAAAAGTGGACACAGTAACCAATGCAGACGGAGTCTTTTCCATCAATGCCAATATTGGAGATGTGTTGGTGTTTTCGCGGGTGGGTTATACCGATCAGGAAGTGGTTGTAGGCGAGCAGGACAACCTGACCATTACACTTGTTGCTACCGATTCTAAATTGGATGAAGTAGTGGTGATTGGGTATGGGACACAGAAGCGAAGGGATTTGACGGGGTCGGTGTCTAGTGTGAAGGCTGATGATATTGTTCGGTCGCCGGCTCATAATGCTATGGAGGCTTTACAAGGCCAGGTTCCAGGTTTGGATATTGTACGTAATTCGGGTAGTGCCACATCTGGTGTTTCAATGAACATTCGTGGTAAAAGATCACTATCTACTGCGAAAGATGAATATGGTAATTTGGTTGCCAATAACCCATTGGTTATTATTGATGGTATTCAGGGTGGTAATATCTCAGACATTCCACCTCAGGAAATTGAGTCTATTGATGTAATGAAGGATGCTTCTTCTACAGCTATATACGGTTCTCAGGGCGCCAACGGCGTAATCATAGTTACTACAAAAAAGGGGAAGGCCGGCAAAAGTAAAATTTCCTACAATGGTTATGCTGGCTTGAATGGTTGGGCTCAGTATCCCAAAATGAGAATGGGTGATGATTATATTCAACTACGGAGAGAAGCTGCAAAAACAAAAGGACAATGGAATAGTTCTGCGGACGATCAGACCCTTTTTACAACAGAAGAATGGGCTGCAATACAGAATAATGAATGGGTGGACTGGGTTAAAGAAGTAAATCATACAGGTCAGGTACAAAACCACCAGATAACAGTATCAGGCGGAACTACTAAAACTCTAGGACTTTTATCTGCAGGTTATTACAAAGAAAAGGGTTCTTTAAAAGATGATGTTTTGGACAAATACAATGTAAGGACATCTGTAGATCACAACTTTACTAATATTTTTAAAACGGGAGTGTCACTCAATCTAACACATTATAATGGATATGTACGTGCCGACAATGTACTTTGGCGTGCAGCCACAAACGATCCTTTAGGGCGAGTTTACGATGAAAATGGAAAAGTAGTACTGTGGCCTGTTGGAACAACAGGGAAAGTGAGTCCATTGGCAGATGAGGCAAGTGAGTTTACTGCTAAACATCAACGACTGACTACCAATATTTGGGCAAATGGTTATGCGGAATTAAAACCTTTGAAAGGATTATCGGTAAGGTCAAATTTTGGTACCAATTTTAATTTTAGAAGAAATTCAGATTTTGAAGGTGCTGGATCGATAGATCGTGCCGGATTATATGCAGATGCATTAGCTTCTATTTTGTCTACCGAAAAATCATTTATTACTTGGGATAATATTGTCAACTATACAAAAAGTATAGAATCTCATGATTTTACAATTACGGGATTAACATCATGGACACAATCCAAATTCAGAAGTTCATATAGTGAAGGCTCCGGACAGTTAATTCCCAGTCAACTCTGGAACAATCTGTCTGCCAATAATAAGACATCCTATGTAATCAGATCGGGTTATGTACAAAGCCAGACTTTCTCTTATGCGCTGCGTCTGAACTATAATTATCTAGGCAAATATTTGCTTACGCTGTCTAATAGATGGGACGGGGCTTCTCGCTTAGCAGAAGGACATAAGTGGGCAGCATTCCCATCTGCCGCATTTGCATGGCGGATGATCGATGAGAATTGGCTACGAGATATAAAAAATCTCAATGAATTATAGCTGCGTGTTAGTTGGGGCGCAACAGGTAATTCTGGAATCAGCGAATATGGCACACAATCTTATTTAAATTCACTGAGTAACTCAGCTTTTCAGGACAAAGGATATACATACTATGTGTACAGTGCTTTTTTGGGTAATGTGAATCTGGGCTGGGAAAAATCTGCGTCAACTAATATTGGAGTTGATTTTGGATTCTTTGATAATAGATTGTTTGGTAGTATCGATTTTTATAATACTAAAACAACTGATATTCTTTTACCAAGAACTTTACCTACTTCTCTGGGGAGTGGCAACAATACACCATTTCAGATCTATCAGAACATCGGTACTACTAATAACAGAGGTATTGAATTGAACCTTAATAGTGTAAATATAAAGACCGAAGATTTCAGCTGGCAAACTGGTCTCACATTTGCACGGAATAAAGAAAAGATTGTTGATCTTATTGATGGACGGGATATTATTGGTGCCGTTACACGAGAAACACAGTCCTTGCTTATTGGCAGACCACTCACTTCTTTTTATACATTTAAACGGTTGGGTATATGGCAACTTAATGAGGCCGACGAAGCTGCAAAATATTTTAAAGATGCAGCTAAAACACAGTCATTTAAGCCCGGAGATATAAAGCTTGCCGATCTTAATGGAGATTTTATTATTGATGAAACACATGATGTACAGTATATCGGAACAACATCTCCAAAATGGACAGCCGGGTTTAATAACACTTTTAGGTATAAGAATGTGGATTTTACTGTATATATTATAAGCAGATGGGGACACATGATGGAATACGATTTTGCAGGTGCGTATGATCCTCAGGGCAAAGGCAACCAACCAGCATATCTGGATTATTGGACACCTGAAAATCCTTCCAATGACTTTCCAAGACCTGACCTAACCAATTTCTATAACTATAGGGGGTACCAGGCATTAAGCAAGGTTGATGCTTCTTATGTGAAGCTTAAGACAATTTCCTTAGGCTATACTGTTCCTTCATCGGAATTAAGTAAATGGCATCTGTCTAATTTGCGTATTTATGCATCGGCAAACAATCTGTTCACTATTGCAAGAAGCCATTTTGTTAAGAATTATGACCCGGAAAGAGGAGGTTCTGCTAAATCACCTTTGCAGCGACAATTTGTATTGGGGTTAAACCTTGATTTATAATTATAGACAGCTGTAAAAGATATATTTAATAAATAATAGATAAACGTATTCTGCTGTAATGTTAAAAGCAGAAACATTAAAAATATTTCAAATGAAAAATAAGTTTTCAGACGTGTATAAAAAAGGAAGCATACTCCTTTGTGGTATGATTTCTTTGTTTTCATGTAGCCTTAAAGAGTATAATCCGGGGGGAACAACTGCAGATGTAGTATTTGCAGCCCAGGAAGGAATGAATGCTCTTGTAAACTCGGCTTATGTAAATTATGGAGGTCAGTTTTACGGACGTGAGGATATTGTAATGTTAACGGAAGGAGGTACGGACCTGTGGATCAATATTGCGAATGGTGGTTATGGAAGACAGATGACAAAATATGAGGAACTTACTGCCAGTACTGGCCAAATAAGAAATACATGGAACCGTCTTTATGAAATTATTAATTACTGCAATGCAGGTATAGAACGCATTGATGGTGTGCCTTATAATTCTGCTGATGAAAAGAAAGCACGAAAAGGTGAGCTTCATTTTTTAAGGGCATATTCTTACTGGCATATTGTTGAGTTTTACGGAGGTGTGGACTTAAGGACAAAAGAGACTAAAACTGCTGTTCTGACCGCACAACGTAGCCCTGTGGCTGCATTTTATGATTTAATGTTGCAGGATGTAGATGCCGCCATTACCAACTTGCCGGTAGATCCTGTGCCTACAACAGATATTGGCAGGGCAACACTTAAAGCAGCGTATGGATTAAAAGCACGTATTGCCCTAACAAGGGTAGCTTACGAATCTTCTCAAGCAGAAAAAGATAAGTATTATCAAATAGCGAAGGAGGCTGCTATGTATGTGATCAATAATCAGGCAACACTTAAAGTGTCCTTGTATAATAATCCAGCTGATGTGTTTTCTGCTGCAAATAACAAGAATAATAAGGAAGCCATGTTTGTAGTAACACATTCTACTATATCATCACTTAACCCACAACCCAACAATCCTAACCGCCTTCACATGTGGTATAAAGCAAAATATTCTGCAAAAGCCGGTATGGTACAGGATTTTACCTATGGCAATGATAATAATGCCAAATCAGGAAGTATGTGTCTGATGCCAACACGCCATTTACTAGAGTTATATGATGAGCAGGTAGATGCCAGATATAGAGCATGGTTTAGAGAAGAATACTATTTGAATAAAGCAAGCTATAGCTGGACAGCCGATGATTTGGCAGCATTTGAAAAGCCAGCCAGCATGGTAGGAACAGCGATCAGTTCAGGTCAGCTGGCCTTGTTATATACTAAGCAAAAGATTGCAGATAAACGTAATAAACCCTATGCCGTAGTAGATATAGATGACACATATAATGGAGACAGGGTTTCTGCAAACGCAAGGTTTAATATCTGTTTTCCATCTTTGTTAAAGTTTAATGATCCGAATCTTCCAACACCTAACTCAAGCTTTGGGACAAAAGACGTTTTTGTTATGCGTTTTCCAGAAATGTATTTTATAGCCGCCGAATGTGAATTAATGATGTCTGGTGGCTCCAAAACAAAAGCTATCGAGTTGATAAACGTAATAAGAAAACGTGCTGCTGTGGCTGGTAAGGAGAATGATATGCTCATCTCAGAATCGCAGCTAACGCAAGATTTCCTGTTAGATGAAAAGGCACGCGAATTGTGTGGAGAACATTTGAGATGGTTTGATCTGAAAAGAACGGGCAAATTGTATGATTATGTGAAGGCTTACAATAAGGACATTCCACTTATTCAGCCGTTTCATGTGTTGCGCCCGATACCTCAAATGTTCTTGGATGCAATAACCAATGCTGCTGAGTTTGGTCAAAATACTGGTTATTAGTTATTTTTCAGCGATAAGATAATATGGGAGTCTTAAACCGCCTATTCATAAATGATAATCATTTACATCGAATAGTTATTATTCAAAGACCATTTATGATATCAGAACCACTTTTTTGGCTGACACTTTTAGTGCCAGCCAATTTTTTTCCCAGGACTCCTATAATGTAATAATTCCCTATAATGATGTAAAAATTTATCTAAAATTGATGCTATAGATTTCCCATATTATTTTTATTCTGTATTAGAATAGTACACCTATATGGGTGTACTCATACGAAGTGTTTGTATAGAGAGCGATTGGTTTTTTAGGCCGAATTCAATAATTAGTAAATATAATTTGATGACGATATGTTGTAATTCATTTACACAATTATACACTATGAAGAGAATATTACTTTACTTTCTTTTTGCCGTTGTTACGACGACTATGAATGCACAGTCATTGCCTTGGTTGCAGGTTTCAGCCAACAAGCATTACTTTCAAACTCAAAACGGAAAGCCCTTTTTCTGGCTTGGAGATACAGGTTGGTTACTTTTTGTAAAATGCAACCGAGAGGAGGTTTTAAATTATCTGGATGCAAGGAAACAGCAGGGATTCAATGTGGTTCAGGTGATGGTGTTGCATACACTTGTCGTGAAGAATGTATATGGACATTTCGCTTTGAAGGAAGGTGATGTTTCGAAGCCGTTGATAACCTCCGGCAATAGTTTTGAAAATAAAACAGAATATGACTATTGGGATCATGTGGACTATGTGATTGATGAAGCAGCCAAGCGAGGAATCTATATTGCTCTGGTTCCGGTTTGGGGTTCGGCTGTTAAAAGCAGTACAATTACTACAAACCAAATCAGAAAATATGCCGAGTTTCTGGCCAATCGGTTTAAACACCAGTCCAATATTATCTGGCTAAATGGTGGTGATATTCGTGGCGATGATCATGAAGCCATCTGGAAAACTTTAGGAGCAACCTTAAAGGAAAAAGATCCCCGACATTTGGTTACTTACCATCCTAGAGGAAGGTATTCTTCTACTGACTGGTTTCATGATGCCGCTTGGTTAGATTTCAATATGTTTCAAAGCGGACATCGTAATTATGCGCAGGATACCAGCAGCAACGAGAAGCACAGATTTGGGGAAGACAATTGGAGATATGTACAGCAGGCCTGGAACCTGAACCCAACAAAACCTGTACTGGATGGTGAGCCTTCTTATGAAAATATTCCACAGGGTTTACACGATAGTTTGCAACCCCGCTGGACCTCTGCTGACCTCCGCCGGTATGCCTACTGGAGTGTGTTTGCAGGAGCAGCCGGATTTACTTATGGAGAAAATGCCATCATGCAATTCAACAAAATGGGCAATGACGGAGCCAACTATGGCGTGTTTAGTAACTGGACAGAAACGCTTTTTGCACCAGGAGCAAAGCAGATGATATTCCTCAAAAACCTGATGCTTCGATATGACTATTTTAGCCGTAAACCTGCACAGGAGCTAATTGTAGCCAACGAGCAGAAAAGATATAATTATATTCTTGCTACCAAAGGAAAGAATTATGCAATGGCCTATTCTTATACTGGCAGAACCTTTAAGGTGAATACAAACCTCCTGGGTTTTGACTGGAAAAAAGCCTTTTGGTACAACCCTAAAGAGGGCACTGAAAAGAGAATAACAGTGAGCACAAAGCGCGGAATAGTAAGTTTTGATCCACCAGACAATCCTATGCCCGGAAACGATTGGGTATTGGTGTTGGAATAAAAATTGAGATATAGACAAGCGAAGAATTTGTAGAATCAATCATGAACCACAATTGAAACGATTCCAAAAAGTGGAGATAAACAAAAACAACATTGTTGGGAAATATGTATGGTTGTAATAAAATCATTAATGAAACAATTTACTTTATTATTCCTGGCTTTTTCATTTGTTTCCTGCTCGCAAAAGGCGTATTTGTTTACCTCTTTTCATGAGCCTGCACATGAAGGATTACGTTTGCTCTATAGTTATAATGGACGCAAATGGAAAGACATGAACTATGTGTTTTTGAAGCCGGAAATCGGAAATCAAAAAGTGATGCGGGATCCCTCAATGGTGCAGGGGCCAGATGGTGTATTTCATTTGGTGTGGACCAGTAGCTGGCGGGGTGATAAGGGTTTCGGTTATGCATCATCCAAAGATCTGATCCATTGGAGTTCGCAAAAATTTATTGATGTGATGAGCCAGGAGCCAACAACCGTCAACGTTTGGGCCCCTGAACTGTTTTATGATGATGTACAAAAAGACTATAAAATTATTTGGGCAAGTGCCATTCCCGAAAGGTTTGAAAGAGGCATGGAGGAAGATAGTAACAATCATCGAATGTATGTAACAACTACGAAAGACTTTGAGAAATTTTCACCCACCAGACTGTTTCTAGAACCCGGTTTCAGCGTGATAGATGCCGTGATTGTGAAGCGAGCCGTTAAGGATTACGTATTGGTGCTGAAAGACAATACCCGACCTGAACGCAACCTGAAAGTGGCTTTTAGCGAAAGTGCTATCGGTCCGTGGCATAATGTTTCCAAACCGCTCACAGCCCATTTTACAGAAGGGCCCTCTGTGGTAAAAGTTAAAGACCGTTGGCTGATTTATTTCGATGCATACAAGCAAAAATCCTATGATGCTTTGGCTACAAAGGATTTTGTTCATTTTGAAGATATCAATAATGAAATAAAAGTTCCTGAAGGCCATAAACACGGAACTATTGTGCCAGTAAAGAAAAAACTCATTAAAAGAACGTTGAAAGAGATAAATAAAAAATGATGAAAGGATTGTATAGATACCTATGGTTGGCAATTTTTTGTCCACTTTCAATAGACGCACAGATGGATACCGCAAAGTACGTGGGCCAAACCCTGAGCAATGTGGATTACCATCATGGTCAATTAACGCCCGTGGTTGGGGTGCATAACATTCAAGTGTTTCGGGCAAATAGAGAACATCCCGAATGGGTAGGAGGAATGAACTGGACCTACAATCATCAGCCCATGATGTGCTACTGGAACAACACATTTTATTTGCATTTTTTAAGCAATCCGGTTGGTGAACATATTGCGCCGGGAGCTACCTATTTGATTAGTTCTAAAGATGGATACACATGGAGCAATCCGGTTGCCCTGTTTCCTCCTTATAGTATTCCGAATGGATTTAGGAAGAAAGAGGACACCGCAGTAGCGCAAAATATAGATGCAGTCATGCACCAACGCATGGGATATTATAAGTCTAAAAATAATAAACTACTTGCTTTAGGTTATTATGGTATTGCTTTGTATGCAAAGGACGATCCCAATGATGGCAATGGTATTGGCCGTGTGGTGCGGGAGATAAAATCGGATGGAAGTTTTGGCCCCATTTATTTTATTCGGTACAATCATGATTTTAATGAAACAAATACATCCTATCCGTTTTACAAAAAATCAAAAGACAAAGCCTTTATTGTTGCCTGTGATGAGCTTTTATCACAGCCCCTGCAAATGCAGCAATGGGTGGAAGAAGCAGACAGAAACGATCCTTTGATTCCTTTGAAAAAAGAATTGAAAGCCTTTAGCTATTACCGTTTGAGCGATGGTAGGGTGGTGGGTTTTTGGAAAAACGCCCTCACCAGTCTTTCTGCTGATGGTGGTATAACCTGGATGTACAGCCCTTTGCGTGCTCCAGGTTTTGTAAACGCCAATGCCAAAATATGGGGACAAAAAACAACTGATGGTAAATATATGACAGTGTATAATCCCTCCGAGTTCCGATGGCCATTGGCTTTATCGGTCAGCGACGATGGATTAAAATATAAGAACCTGCTGTTAGTGAATGGCGAAATAACTTCCATGCGTTATGGTGGCAATTATAAATCCTATGGACCGCAGTATGTACGAGGTATTCAGGAAATAAATGGCACACCTCCTGACAAAGCAGCCTGGGTAACTTACAGTGTGAACAAGGAAGATATGTGGGTAGCTAAAATTCCTGTACCGGTAAAAATAAATGTAAAAGACAATGTGAACGATCAATTCACCCACATGAAAAAGGGTGAAGAATTAAACCAATGGAATCTCTACAGCCCTTTGTGGGCAAAGGTTTCAGTCGAAAACAACGGGTCGGAAAGATATTTGTCTCTTACCGATTTTGATCCATTTGATTATGCACAAGCCGAAAGAGTGGTGCCACAGTCTTCCAAAATAAAACTGGAGTTTACGATCACACCTACTCAAAATGATCATGGCCGTTTGGACATAGAAGTGCAGGATTCAAAAAACACACCTTGCATCCGCATCTCCTTCGATTCTTCCGGCCACATCCTCACCAAAGCGGGTTATCGAAACAAAACTTTGTCCATTTATGAAGCAGATCGGCAATATCATTTTGTCATCGAACTGAACACAGTCACCCGTTTGTACACCGTATCCATCAACGGCGGCAAACCCAACAACAACATCATTTTTGCGCCCATACACCAGGTGCATCATATCACTTTCAGAACAGGCCGTGTGAGGCGTTTTCCAAATGCCGATACACCCACCGATCAGAATTATGATTTGCCAAATGCAGGTGAAAAAGCACCAAAGGCCGCCTACCATATTCCATTCTTTAAAGCCACAAAATTGTAATGAGCCAAACGAAGTATATATTTTTTTATAAGCCTGGCAGCAGTAATTCTACTGGGCGAAATTGCGTCGCACTCTTCAACTTTAGGTGCATTGCTCAGCTATTTTTCTTAACTGTTTTTGCACTTGTTTATTGTGACTGTTTGGCTCAGAACCCTTTGGTATTAAGGCGTGCACAGTTTAAGCACTATGTGGATCGGTTCAATACTATGGAAGATGAACCCATTACTCAGACCATTCCAAACAGCGAAGCATGGAACTGGATGCAACAAAATATCCCCCTTCTGGAAACCCCTGACAAATCATTAGAAGAAATGTTTTATTTCCGTTGGTGGACACTCAGAAAGCATATCAAAGAAACCCCACAAGGCTTTGTGTTTACCGAGTTTTTGGTTGAACGTTCTTATGCCGACAAGTACAATTTGATCAGCAGCGCATTGGGGCATCATATCTACGAATCCCGATGGCTGCACAATAAAAAATATATGGACGATAACCTGCGGATTTGGTATCGTGGCAACGAGGGGAAGCCTTTGAAAAGACTTCGGTTTTACAGCAGTTGGAATCTGGATGCTATTTGGAACCGCTATTTGGTGAATAAAGATGAAGCCCTCCTCCAGGAATTTTTTCCAGATTTTATTCAGGACTATGAAGCATGGGAATTTGAAAAACGATATTCAAAAGGATTGTTCTGGCAGTATGATGTAAGAGATGCAATGGAGGAAACAATTAGCGGAGGAAGAAAAGAAAGAAATCCAAGGCCATCTATCAATAGTTATATGTATGGCAATGCAGTAGCTTTATCCAGTATGGCGGCTTTGCAAAAAGATCAAGCTGCTGTTTCCGCATTGTATCAAAAAAAAGCAGATAGCATCAAAACCCTTACTCAGCAAAGATTGTGGAGTGACAGGGATAGTTTTTTTGAAGTGGAAAAAGAAAAAGGAGATACCCTGGCCAATGTGATGGAGGAGATTGGTTTTATTCCCTGGTACTTTAATCTGCCTGATGAAAATTATAGTAAAGCATGGATAAAATTGATGGATTCAAAGCATTTTAATGCGCCCATTGGTATCACCACTGCCGACAGAAGCCATTCTGGTTTTCGTACACATGGTTGTTGCAAATGTGAGTGGGATGGTGCCATTTGGCCATTTGCTACATCCCAAACCTTAACAGCCATGGCCAATCTATTGAATAACTATAATCAAAAAATTGTTTCAAAAACAGACTATTTCACCCAGCTAAAGAAATATGAGCTATCTCAGCACAGAGACGGAAAGCCATATATTGGCGAATACATGGATGAAAAAACGGGTCACTGGCTTACAGATGATAAAAGAGGTAGATACTACAATCATTCCACCTTTAATGACTTAATCATTACCGGCTTAATAGGCCTTCGTCCAAGGGCTGATAATGTAGTAGAAATAAACCCCTTGTTGCCTTCAAAAACCTGGGACTGGTTTTGTTTGGATAATATACTTTATCATGGTAAGATAATTACCATCGTCTGGGATAAAAATGGGAAAAAATATAAGAAGGGAAAAGGACTATCTGTGTGGGCGGATGGTAAGAAAGTTGCTTCAAGCTCAAAGCTGACAAGGGTTCTGGGAAATATGTAATTTCTTTTTTATTCAAATAAATTGAATGTCAATCAAAGGAACGATACTTTTTTTATTAGGGATCTTGATACTGTCTGTGGCCGGTGCTCAACAAACCGAAAAGGTCTATCTCTCCGGCAAAGGAAGTGAAGATATAGTGCCGTGGGATTTTTATTGTACCAGCGGAATGAATGCTAACAAATGGACAAAGATAGGTGTGCCATCCTGCTGGGAATTGCAGGGATTTGGCAAGTACGATTATGGTTTTGCAAAAGACAGTGTGAGGGGAAAGGAGAGCGGCCTTTATAAAAGAAACTTTACAGTTCCAGCAGTCTGGAAGGGAAAGCAAATCAATGTCGTTTTTGAGGGGGTGATGACAGATGCCGAGGTGAAGATTAATGGAAGGAAGGCGGGAGCAAAGCATCAGGGTGCCTTTTATGTATTTAGATATGATATTTCAAAATTGTTGAAATATGGTAAAACCAATCTTATCGAAGTCAAGGTGGATAAACATTCTTCCAACCAATCGGTGAATGCAGCAGAACGCGAAGCCGATTATTGGATTTTTGGAGGCATTTTCAGGCCGGTGTGGCTGGAAGCCTTACCAGCCATACATTTGAAAGACCTGGCCATTGATGGAAAGGCAGATGGTAATTTACATACACGGGCAAATTTTTCCGGCAATCCTGACAAATTGAAGGTGCAATTGTTTGATGAAAAGTATCAACAAATGGGTGATGATGTATTCATTGATGTTCACAATAATCAGGTTGATATTAGATCGAAATTTTCAAATATCAAAGCTTGGAATAGTGAAAGCCCGAATCTCTACTCCATTGTTTTTTCTATATTTAAAAATGGAGCGCTTCAACATACCCTCAAAGAAAAAATTGGTTTTAGAACGGTGGAGGTGAAACAAAGGGACGGCATTTATTTGAATGGTGTGAAAATGAAATTTAAGGGAGTCAATCGTCATTCCTTCCGACCCGAAACCGGCCGCACTACCAGTTATGAGAATAGTGTGGAAGATGTGCTCCTGATGAAAGAGATGAACATGAATGCAGTACGGATGAGTCATTATCCTCCAGACGGTCATTTTCTGGATGTCTGCGATTCATTGGGTTTGTATGTGATAGATGAATTAGCTGGCTGGCATGGGCACTATGATACACCAACAGGAATGCTGCGTGTGCAGGAAATGGTGGAGAATGACCGCAACCATCCTTCCATTGTTATTTGGGCTAATGGGAATGAAGGAGGCAGCAATCTGGAATTAGATAATTGTTTTGGGAAATATGATTTGCAAAATCGGGTGGTTATTCATCCCTGGCAATTATATAACGGAATAGAAACACAACACTATCGGCAGTATAACTATGGTGTAGGGAACTATGACAATGGACGTGAAATAGTGATGCCAACAGAGTTTCTGCATGGTTGGTTTGATGGCGGGCATGGTGCTGGACTAGAGGATTACTGGAATAAAATGTGGAACGATCCGCTCCATGCCGGTGGTTTTCTTTGGGACTTTGCAGACCAGGGAGTGGTAAGAAGAGATAAAAAAGACTCTATTGACACGGATAAACATCGAGGTGCAGATGGAATTGTAGGACCACATCATGAGAAGGAAGGAAGTTTTTATGCTATAAAAGAAATCTGGTGTCCTTTGTATGTGGCACCTAAGGAAATTACTGCGGATTTTGATGGCGTTTTTAATCTTGAAAATCGGTATCATTTCACCAATCTAAATACCTGCAGTTTTAGTTGGGAGCTAAAAAAACTTTCCGAGAACAATAAGGAAAAAATGGCTGGAAGCATTGCTGCACCTTATATTCAGCCAATGCAAAAAGGAAAGCTCAAGTTTGATTTGCCAAAGAACTGGTCACAATTTGATGTACTTTATCTGACAGCCAGAGATGCAAAAAACAAAGAACTGTTTACCTGGACATATCCCATCTCAAAGCCCAAAACAGTATCACTAAGAAAAGTAGAAAAGGACTTAAACCAGCATCCAATTACTGTAAACCTAAGTCGGGAAATGCTGCATGTTCATGTCGGGGAACTGCATTTATCTTTTAGTAATAAAAACGGGCTTTTAAAAGAAGTACTCAATGCTAAAGGAATCCTTCCGTTTAAAAATGGTCCAATTGTGCAGGAAGGGAAAACCAATTTTGAAAACATTAGCCATCATTTTGATTCATCAGGAAATTTGATCATTTCTTCTACCTATAATAAAAAAACCGGCTTCAATGTTTTGCAATGGAAAATTGAAAAAAATGGCTGGCTTCAGTTGAAAGTGAATTATTTTCCCGATTCATTACATAGCAAAATGCTGGGTATTAATTTTGATTTACCTGAAAAGGAAATACAGTCTGTAACCTTTATGGGCAAAGGCCCTTACCGGGTTTGGAAGAACAGAATGAAGGGAGGCAGCCTGGGTATTTGGGAGAAAAATTACAACAATACTGAAACAGGCGAACAATGGAGCTATCCGGAATTTAAAGGGTACTATGCTACTTTGTACCAGGCTGTTTTCAAGACAAAAAACCAAAGCTTTACGGTGGCCACCGAAACCGAAGATTTGTTTTTACGACTATTTGCTGCAAAATGGAAAACGGATCAATGGCATAATTATGAGCCTTGGTTCCCCTCTGGTGATATTTCATTTTTGAATGCCATACCTTCCATCGGATCTCGAACACAAACCAGAGAAACCACCGGCCCCATGGGATTGGATAATATTTATTACGACTATGAAAAAGATCAAGCCAGAGCCTTGAAAATTGTTTTATGGTTTAATTTTAAAACTGAAAATCAACAATGATTAAATTCATTTATCATAGCATTTTCCTACTTGCTTTTTCCTTAGTGGCTAAAGCGCAAACAGTAGTGCAAAATTTATTGGTTGAACAAAAATCCCATCCAATGGGTATCGCTACTTCAACACCTGTATTTAGTTGGCAACTTCAATCGGAGCAAAGAAATATTAAGCAAAAGGGATATGAAATTTTGGTGGCTAGTTCAAAGGCATTGCTGGAAAATAATGTGGGTGATATCTGGTCATCGGGTATTATTGATATCGACAAGACCCAGAACATAGCTTTCAACGGAAAGCCCTTGCAGCCTAATCAGTATTATTATGTCAAAGTAAAAGTTATCACTAACAAAGAGGAAGTAGTTTGGTGTAAACCTGTTTTTTTTACAGTAGGATTGACACGAGCCTCAGATTGGAAAGGAAAATGGATTGGGTACGACAAGGCTTTTCTCTGGGATAGCATTTCTCAATGGTCTCGTTTATCTGCAAGGTATTTCAGAAAAGAGTTTTCTAGTTCAAAAAAAATAAAGAAAGCCTTTGTACACATTGTGGGGCTTGGGTTGTATGAGCTTTATCTGAATGGAACAAAAATTGGTGATCAGGTGTTGGCTCCAGCACCTACCGATTACAGGAAGTCGGTTCTTAGCAATAGTTTCGATGTGACGGAGCAAATTATCAATGGGCAAAATACGATTGGAGTTACTCTGGGTAATGGTCGTTTCTTTACGATGAGGCAAAACTATAAGCCCCAAAAAATAAACAATTTTGGTTTCCCAAAAATGATGTTTCAATTAGATCTGATTTACGAAGATGGAAGTAAAGTCGTTGTTGTTTCGGACCAAAGCTGGAAGTTTACTGCCGATGGCCCCATCCGTAGCAACAATGAATATGATGGCGAAGAATACGATGCCACCCGCGAATTAGGCAACTGGAGCCGATCCGGATACAATGACCGTAAATGGTTAAAAGCCTCGGTAGTAAAAGCTCCTGCTGAAATCATAAGTCCACAGCCTAATTTGCCAATGAAAGTGATGCAAAAACTAAAACCGATTTCGCTTAAAAAGATAAAGGCTGATACCTATATTTTGGATATGGGTCAAAACATTGCAGGCTGGCTTCAAATTAGTGTGCAGGGTAAGCGAGGACAGAAAGTGAAAATGCGATTTGCAGAAAGTCTTCAGGCAGATGGGTCTTTGTATCTGGATAACCTAAGAGACGCAAGAGTTACGGATATTTATACTTTAAAGGGAGAAGGAATGGAAAATTGGCATCCCCGATTTGTTTATCACGGTTTTCGATATGTGGAATTAACGGGTTGGCCTGGAACGCCTGATATTAATGACTTTGAGGGGCATTTGGTGTATGATAAAATGCAAACCACAGGAACCATGATTACATCTAACAAAACCATTAATCAAATTTTGAAAAATGCTTGGTGGGGTATTGCTTCCAATTATAAAGGGATGCCGGTGGATTGCCCACAGCGAAATGAAAGACAACCCTGGTTGGGCGACAGAGCACAGGGTGCCTATGGCGAAAGTTTTCTTTTTGATAATGCCAGTCTGTATGCCAAATGGCTCAATGATATTGAGGAATCGCAAACAGCAGAAGGGTCTATTCCCGATGTGGCACCGGCTTACTGGAATTATTATAGTGATAATATTACATGGCCGGGTACCTATATTTTGGTGGCTGATATGCTTTGTCAACAGTTTGGTGATGTGAAGTCTATTCAAAGGCATTATCCATCAATGAAAAAATGGATGGCCTACATGCGTAAGAAATACATGAAGGATTTTTTGCTTACCAAGGATAAATATGGCGACTGGTGTGTGCCTCCTGAAAGCCTAGATATGATTCGGTCCAGGGACAGTATGCGAAATACAAAGGGTGAACTGTTGGCCACAGCTTATTATTACCACCTGCTTGGGATGATGAAAAAGTTTGCACTTCTTTCCGGCAATCAAAAGGATACGGCTGATTACCATTTATTGGCGGAGAACATAAGATCTGCTTTCAATAAGAAGTTCTTTAATCCTCAAACAAATGTGTATGATAATGGAACGGTAACAGCCAATCTGCTTCCTTTGTATTTTGGAATGACGGATACCGATAAACGGCAATTTGTTTTTGGCAACATTATCAAAAAACTAAAAGCAGATAAAATGCACATTAGCACCGGCGTTATAGGCACGCAGTGGTTGATGCGAACGCTTACTAATTTTGGACGTGCAGATGTGGCCTATCAGTTGGCTTCTAATACCACTTATCCCAGTTGGGGATATATGATTGAAAATGGTGCCACCACTATATGGGAATTGTGGAATGGCAATACTGCCAGTCCAAAAATGAATTCACAAAATCATATCATGTTGTTGGGCGACTTATTGATTTGGTTGTATGAGGACCTTGCAGGGATTAAGGCTCAATCACCCGGATTCAAAGAGATAGTGATGAAACCAGCCTTTCAATGTGGTTTGAACAAAGTGGAAGCTTCTTATCAGTCGGTTCATGGAAATATAAAAAGTAGTTGGAATATTGTGGATGGTAAACTAAAATGGCATATCAATATTCCTGCTAATACTTCTGCGATAGTTTATCTTCCCACTGATAAAGAAAATAATATTTCAGAAAGTGATAAACCACTTAAAAATGCTGAAGGTTTGGAATTGATTAATACTGTAAAAAATCAAACCATTCTAAAATTGGAAAGTGGTCAATTTTATTTTGAAATAAAAGCGTTTAATAATAAACCCACCAATTAGTTGTTGTGTATAGAGGTGATGATAGAAATACTGATGTTGAACTGTGCGATCCACCACGGCGGGCAAGCTGCAAGGATGTTTAATAGTAATATTGTAGTTGGGCTCATTAAAAAAATAATAATCAAAAACGATATTTAAATAAGAGAAAGATGACTAATAAATCTAAATGTAAGTTTCTTTTGACGTGTGCATTGATGCTTTTTGTATGTGGCCATGTTTCGGCACAAAAGAACAGATGGAAACAAGGTGTATTGGTGGATGAATTTATTTTTGACACAGCAGGGTTTCCTCAATCCCATGCCGCCACCATTGCCGAAACACCCGAAGGGCTTATTGCTGCATGGTTTGGCGGAACAAAGGAAGGCAACAAGGATGTTTGCATCTGGACTAGTCATCTGAAAAAAGGAAAATGGACGGCTCCAAAAATGGCTGCAGATGGTGTGCTGAATGATACGCTTCGTTATGCCTGTTATAATCCTGTACTGTACCAGGTACCCCATGGCGAATTGATTTTATTTTATAAGATTGGTCCAAATGTGGCGGGCTGGACTGGTTGGCTTAAAAGATCAAAGGACAATGGCCACTCCTGGTCTGCCCGCGAAGCCTTGCCAGACGGATATTTGGGACCCATTAAAAATAAACCCGAACTGATTAACGGTATATTGGTTTGCCCATCCAGTACCGAAAAAAATGGCTGGAAAGTGCATTTTGAATACACCAAAGATTGGGGGAAAACATGGTCAAAGTCGGAGGCTATCAATGACGGCAAAGCATTTTTGGCTATTCAACCTTCCATATTAAAATATAAAAATGGCGATTTGCAAGTCATTGGTAGAACCAGAAATATGGTGCTTTTTCAAAGTTGGAGTAAGGATGGTGGGAAAATCTGGTCGCCCATGGCAGCCTTAGATTTACCTAATAATAATTCGGGTACAGATGCAGTTACTTTAAAGGATGGTCGTCAGTTGCTGGTGTATAATCATGTGTTACCAGATTCCAGTTGGGTTAAAGGCAAAGGTCCGCGTACACCCTTAAATGTTTCTTTGTCCAAAGATGGAAAGAAATGGTATGCTGCCCTGGTTTTGGAAGATTCTCCCATCAGCCAGTATTCTTATCCTTCCGTTATTCAAAGTAAGGATGGAATGGTGCACATCGTTTATACTTGGCGCAGACAAAAGATAAAGTATGTAAAAATTGATCCGTCCAAATTAAAGCTTACCGAAATAAAAAATAAACAGTGGCGAGGGCAAAAGCAAAAGAAAGGGGTAGTCACAGATGATTAAGCTTTGCAGGTAAGTGATCTTTTGTTACCCAATACGTTAAATTTCTTTAAGCAATATTTTTTTATTAAAAGCTTTTTTATATTCGATACTTATTGTGATTTGTTGCCATGGTAAACCTACTTCACCATTTCAGCGATTAAAATGCTTGTCAAATAAAAAATTAAGATTTGAAAAATATTCCTTTAGTTGATCTTGTTATCATAGGGCTATACCTGATTGGTATGGTGTGGATTGGTTATTATTTTTCCAAAAAAAATAAGAGTGCTGATCAGTTTACAAAAGCCTCGGGTCGTATTCCTGGTTGGGCAATCGGACTTTCTATTTATGCCACTTTTTTAAGTAGCAATACTTTTTTGGGTGTACCTGGAAAAGCTTTTGGTGGCAACTGGAATGCATTTGTGTTTAGTATATCAATGCCCTTTGCGGCTTTTTTTGCGGCCAAATATTTTGTTTCATTTTATAGAAATAGTGGAGAAGTTTCTGCCTATACTCATTTGGAACATCGTTTTGGACCCTGGGCCAGAACCTATGCTGTGCTTTGTTTTGTGCTTACCCAGTTTGCCCGAATGGGATCTGTATTTTTTGGAATGGCTTTAAGTTTGCAGGCCATGCTGGGTTATTCGATGGCTTCCATTATGATTGTACTGGGCGTCTGCATTATACTTTACACGGTCATGGGTGGGATGGAAGCCGTCATTTGGACAGAAGTGGTGCAGGGGATATTGAAAACCCTGGGTGCATTGCTGATTCTTTACCTTGTATTGAAAGAAATTCCAGGTGGAATAGAAAAGGCGTACGAAATCGGAAAATCGCAGGGAAAGTTTAGTTTGGGAACAATGGATATGGATTTCACACAATCCGGTTTCTGGGTCATTTTTTTATATGGATTTTTTATCAATCTCAACAATTTTGGGATGGATCAAAATTATGTGCAACGATATCATACCGCCACAAGTGTAGCTCAGGCTAAAAAGTCAATCTGGCTTTGTGTGGCTATGTATGTGCCGGCCTCCCTCTTGTTCTTCATTATTGGGTCGGCTCTATTTGCCTATTACCAAATGCATCCGGAACTAACCGAAGGAATTCGTCAAACCGTGGCACTTGAAAAATTAGGTGCTGGTGCCAGTACTGCTCAAATCAATGAAATGGCAGCCACACTGCAACCTGCTGATTATGGCGATAAAGTGATGCCTCATTTTATGGTGAATAAAATTCCAAAAGTTTTTCTGGGATTAATTATTGCAGCCATATTATCAGCCGGAATGAGCACCATTAGTTCGGGTATGAATGCTTGCGCTACTGTGTTTTCAAAGGATATTTATCAACGCTATTTCAATCCTCAATTGGAGGGTAAAAGGGAATTGCGATTACTCTATATCGCTACCATTATTTTTGGATTGATTGGGTTAGGTACTGGTTTAGCAATGCTTGGAATAAAAAGCGTACTGGATGTGTGGTGGCAGCTTTCCGGAATTTTTGCAGGTGGTATGTTGGGGCTTTTCCTGCTGGGAATCATCAGCAAAAAAACAACCGGAGGCCAGGCTGCTATTGGTGTGATCGTGGGTGTGCTGGTGATTCTTTGGCTTACTTTTTCCCCAAAGCTTCCGGCCGAGTATGACAGTATCAAATCTGTTTTAAATATTAATATGGTGATTGTAATAGGCACTTTGGTTATTTTCTTTACCGGTGTTTTGTTAAACAGACTGTCTAAAAATAACAGGGTGGTTGCTAGTGATGAAAAGTAAATGTATAAATTAAAATATCTTGATCCATGAAACTTTATAAAACCAACAACGAAACTTTGGTAGAGGAAAATGGCTTTTTTTATTTGGTTCCTAATTTGGCCTGGGATGAATTGATCAATCAGGAAAATCTGCCAAAATATCTTAGAAGCCTGTTGCAATCATCAGAGCCACTTGTAGATGAAAGATTGTTAACTACTAAATGTTTTACAGTACCTATCGGCACTCAGGAAGTATGGGCTGCAGGTGTTACTTATCTGCGTAGCAAAGTAGCCAGAATGACGGAAAGCGAACAGAGTGGAGGAGCTACCTTTTATGATAAAGTGTATGATGCCGAAAGACCGGAATTGTTTTTTAAAGCCAATGCCCATCGGGTGGTGCCGGATGGTGCTGCTGTCAGAATCAGAAAGGACAGTAGCTGGGATGTTCCGGAACCAGAGCTTACGCTTGTGATAAATGCATCAGGCAAAATTGTGGGTTATACCATTGGAAACGACATGAGCAGCCGAAGCATTGAAGGCGAAAATCCATTGTATCTGCCGCAAGCAAAAATGTATGATGGAAGTGCAGCTATGGGTCCCTGTGTTTTGGTTAAAGAAGACCAGCCTATGGATCCTGCTTCCTGTATTGCCATTGAAATCAAAAGAATGAATATAGTTGTTTACCATGCTTCCACCACAATAGATCAGATGAAACGCAGCCACGAAGAATTGGTGGGTTATCTTTTTAAAGAGTACAGTTTTCCAAACGGAGCCTACCTGATGACCGGCACTTGTTTGGTTCCCGATGAGGGATTTACACTACAAGTTGGTGATGAGATAAACATCGGTATTGAAGGAATTGGTGAACTACGCAACTATGTAGGAGCATAGCTCCATGCCTGTTAACGCAATGCATTTACATCAACTCTGGTGGGGGTGTCCTTTCCGTCAATGATGCTTTGGGCACTGATTGCGATAGATTTGATCATCTCTGTCATATTTTTTAAATCAAGGGTATGGACTTCATCACTCACTCTGTGGTAGTTGGGTTCACTGTCCATTTTGGAAGTAGAAATAGTATGTGCCGGAACACCCAATCGAGCAAGAGTGGCATTGTCCGAACGATAAAATAATTGTTGATCGGGGTAGGGGTCGGGATAAAAACTAAAACCGCTTCCAGTCAGATTTTTTTGTAAAATTTCACCCATGCTGGATTTTTCAAAACCAGTAATATAAGCCGAGTTTTTTCCCCATTTGCTATCTGTGCCAATCATTTCTAAATTGAACAGAGCGATGACAGCCGAAGGATCCATTTGCTCGCTGAAGTATTGGGAACCATACCCTCCTGATTCTTCAGCCGTAAAAGCCACAAAAATGATGGATCGTTTATTTTTTCCTTTAGCTGAAAAATATTTCGCCAATTCTATCACACCGGTAATTCCGGATGCATCGTCATTGGCACCATTATATATCGAATCACCATTTTCGGGTTTGCCAATACCTATATGATCGTAATGACCTGAAAAAACCACATATTCATTTTTCAGTTTTTTGCCAGGCAATATGCCTACTACATTTGTCAGTTTGTTTTCTGTAATACGATGGGTGGCGGTAATAGACAAATCATTGGGGTTGATATCACCCAAAACAAAAACAATATTGGCCTCAGTCTTAAAAAAATTACGTTTCAAAAAACTAAGTCTGGAAAACCTGTCTTCAAAACTTTTATCCACCAGCACAATTGTGTTTGTTTTGCTCTTGGAGTATTGCATGGCTTTGGAAAACAAATTGTCTGAGGTGGTGATTTTTTCAACACGATAATCCTTTGCTGTTTCTATGGTCAGGGAAGGTTTTGAGGTGAGGAGCACTACGTCTGTGGGATCCAGTTCTTTGCCTGACAGCTTGGCTGTGAGCGTTTGTCCGGTAGCTGAAATCATGGAAAAGCTTTGCAGGAAACTGTCTCCTGACAATGGTTTCAGACCAGCAGATCTAAATTCATCAGCAATAAAGGAAGCCGCACGGTCAATTTCCGGACTGTAGATTTTGCGCCCCTTCATTTCATCGGATGCCAGCATGTTGATGATTCGCGATACATCTGTTTCATTGATGATAGTTGTTGTCTTTTGGGCATACACAAAACTGTGAAACAATAGAACTATGGCTGTCAGAATATTTTTAATTGTCATGGGTTTGGATCTGGTAAGATTAATATTATTTTCAGTTAATGGGTAAATATATTAGGTTTACAGGCTAAGTTGTTCTTTAAATTTTACTGTTTGCCTTCGGCTTACTTCTATTTTTTCTCCGCCTTTCAATTCCACAATGAGTCCGTTATTGAAAAAGGGTTCTATTTTTTCTATCATTTGTAAGTTGATGATATGTTTGCGATTGGCTCTGAAGAATATTTTGGGGTCTAATCTTTCTTCCAATGCATTCAGAGATTTTAATATTAATGGTTTGTGGATGCTAAAGAATACTTTGGCATAATTGCCAACACTTTCAAAAAGTCGAACTTCTTTTAGTTTGATGAACCAGCATTTTTCTCCATCTTTTACAAACACCTGACTCTCGCCCGTTAGTAGTTCCCCATTGCTATTTCCATCCACGTTTGAGGATTCATTTGCATCGGCCTTCTCTATTTTTTTAATGGCGGTTTCAAGTCTTTTGTGTTCGATGGGTTTAAGTAAATAGTCAAGGGCATTTACTTCAAAAGCTTTAAGGGCATATTCGTCGTAAGCCGTGGTAAATATCACTTTAGGGGTATGTTCCAGTTCTGTCAGTAAGTCAAAGCCAGACTTGCCAGGCATTTGAATATCCAGAAAGATAAGATCCGGTTTGTGGATGTCTATTTTTTGTAAACCAGTTTGAGCATTGGATGCTTCATCAATGATTTCAATATCCGGAAAATGCTGAAGCATTCGTTTCAACTCGGTTCTGGCCAATCTTTCATCGTCGATAATTATGGTACGCATGCTGTTTCGGATTTTCAGATGGTTGAAGGTATAACGATTTTTGCAGATACTATGTTTGGCGCTTCATCCTTTAGTTCGAAACTGCCTTCCGACCCATACATCAAGGAAATTCTCTCATTGGTACTTTCAATACCAAACCCATTTTCGTTGAGTGGATATTCCAATTGTCCTGTGTTTTCTATCTTAAGTTCAAGTTTTTCCTGAATGATTTTGGACGATATTTTTACAAGTCCTCCTTTTATTTGATGGGCAATGCCATGTTTGATGGCATTCTCTACCAGGGTTTGCAAAATCATCGGTGGGATTTTGTTGTCAAGACTAGCTTCGCTAATATCATATTCCACCCTCAGTCTGTCTTCAAAACGCATCTGCTCCAGAGCAAGATAATCTTTTACAATACTGAGTTCATCTTCCAGACTTACCAATTCCTTTTTATGCACTGTGATACTGCTTCTCAGAATATTGCTTAACTGTGTAATTGCTTCTCTTGCATGAGAGGGGTTCTCTTCCACCAAGGCACGAATACCATTGAGGGCATTAAAAATAAAATGTGGATTAATATGTGCCTTAATGGTGTTTAGTTCCAGATCTTTTACCAGACTTTTTAACTGAAGGGTATCCATTTTTTGTTTTTGTTCGTAGGCGACAAAATGATAAATAAAATAGATGGCACTCCAAAGGAGCAAATAGGTGAACCACCCAATGGTGTTGTTTATAAGCGATAAAATGGTGGACTTGTTTGCCAGCGTTATTTCGCTCTTAAATCGAAGGTCAAGCAAAGCATATCCATAAAACTCCAGAAAGGCACTGACAATCGCTCCTATAAAGGTGATAATGATTAGTATTGATATTTGCTGGGAAATGGTTTTGGAAAATGTATTACTCTTAAATATAGAAAATCTCATGAAATGTGTAACTGTAACTCCAATGAGCACAAATCCTGAAACCCTCGACAATACAAGTTTTTGTTCCTCCCAGGTCGTCATCTTGCCAAAGGACCAGGCAAAAAATAAATGCATTAATAAAAAAGCAGTCCAGCCCAATAACTGAAACAGCCAATATCTTTTTCTTCCTGTCATCATATTCACAAATCTATAATATAATTATGGGCTTATGATTATATTATTATCAATGGCAAATTGGGATTACAAATGGATGACTGTAGGCTACAAAAACCCTAATCCGGAGATCGAACATAAAATACTATTACTTGTAACAAGCATGGCAAACTGCATATTGTCCAAGACCAAATTGTTTGGCATGTTGGTTGTCAAGACTTTATTAGGTCAAAATTAAACTTTGTTAATAGAAAGGTTAAACTCGTGAGGCCTATCGGTAAGCTTGCAGGAAAATTTGGAGAGTTAATATCTGCAAAATAAACTCCCAAAAATAATTCCAAAAAATCTACTAATCTATGGCATCAACCCAAATATTAGTATTAGTTCTGAAAAGGTATATCCATGTTCAACATTTTCATTTTGCGTCTAATTATTCTGCATGTTTACGAACGGGTTAAAATATTTTGTGGGCAAACGAAAACAGAATGGGTGTCATTTTTTTTGCTGAAACCTTAAGTAATGGGGGATACTTGAGTAAATAATATGTCTTTGCAATGGAATCAAAATTATTATTTTTGCTGTTTTATCAGGCATGAATATAGTACCCGGTCCATTATTAAAGGCAGTGAATTCCCCAGAGGATTTGAAAAAGATTCCAGTGGAGAAGTTGTACGAGTTTTGTGAAGAGCTCCGACAATACATAATTGATGTGGTAAGTGTGCATGGTGGTCATTTTGCTGCCAGTTTGGGGGTGGTAGAGCTAACTACTGCCTTGCACTATGTGTATAATACGCCTTACGATCAATTGGTTTGGGATGTGGGACATCAGGCTTATGGACACAAAATTATAACCGGACGGCGAGACGTTTTTGAAACTAACAGAAAGTATAAAGGGCTGAGTGGTTTCCCCAAACGTAGTGAGAGTGAGTACGATACATTTGGTGTTGGCCATTCTTCTACTTCGGTATCGGCTGCTTTGGGAATGGCTATGGCCGCTAAATATAAAGGCGAAACCAATCGAAAAGTAGTGGCTGTGATTGGAGATGGTTCCATGACGGCGGGTATGGCTTTTGAAGCCATGAACCATGCAGGAGTGGCTAATACGGATATGCTGGTTATTCTGAACGATAATGGCATTGGTATAGATCCAAATGTAGGAGCCTTAAAGGAATATCTGACAGATATTACCATATCGCCCACCTATAATAAACTGAAGGATGATGTGTGGAATGCATTGGGTAAACTGCCCGTGGGTAAGCGGTTTAGTCGTACCATGGCACACAAACTTACCGAAGGAATTAAAGGCTTGGTTAGTAGTAGTTCTAATTTGTTTGAAGCGCTGAGGCTAAGGTATTTTGGACCTATTGACGGTCACAATATCAGTAAATTAGTAGACACCCTGAACGATTTGAAGGATATTCCCGGACCCAAATTATTACATATCATCACCACCAAAGGGAAGGGATATGCATTGGCCGAAAAGGATCAGACCAAGTGGCACGCTCCCGGATTGTTTGATAAAGTAACCGGAGAGATTTACAATAAAAAATTCGATACACCACAACCTCCAAAATACCAGGATGTTTTTGGTAAAACAATCATAGAGCTGGCGAAACAAAACGAAAAAATTATTGGCATCACTCCAGCCATGCCTTCTGGCTCGTCACTGAAATTTATGATGGATGAAATGCCGGAAAGAGCCTTCGATGTGGGTATTTGTGAACAACATGCAGTTACGCTAAGTGCAGGCATGGCCACACAGGGATTAAAAGTGTTCTGCAACATTTACTCTTCCTTTATGCAACGCGCCTATGATCAGGTAGTGCATGATGTGGCCATACAAAATCTACCAGTTGTTTTTTGCTTGGACAGAGCCGGACTGGTAGGAGATGACGGTCCCACGCATCATGGCTGTTACGATATAGCCTATTTTAGATGTATTCCAAATATGGTGATCGCCTCCCCAATGAATGAGAGTGAATTGCGTAACCTGATGTTTACGGCTCAGTTGGAAAAGTCCAATTTCCCTTTTGTAATTCGTTACCCTCGTGGTCAGGGTACGATGCCTGAATGGAAAACGCCCATGCAGGAGTTGGAAATAGGCAAAGGACGAAAACTAAAGGATGGGAAAGATATTGCTATTTTGTCTTTAGGCCATCCCGGAAATTTTGCAGCTGCAGCTATCAGGTCTTTGAATCAGGATGGCATTGCACCGGCACTTTATGATATGCGATTTGCCAAACCATTGGATGAAAATCTATTACATGAGGCTTTGAGTAAATATGAAAAGATCATAACTGTAGAGGATGGCACAATAGTTGGGGGATTTGGATCTGCGGTACTGGAGTTTATGGCGAAGCATGGTTATAAAAACAATGTACAGTTTATGGGTATTCCAGACAGGATAGTAGAACACGGCACACCAAAGGAGCTATACCAGGAATGTGCTTATGATGCGGAGGCCATTGCGGTTAAGGTCAGAGAAATGATGCATGTGAAAGTAGTGGTGTCTTGAAATTAAAATGGATACATTGTTTAAAAATAATATTGCATTGATATTAAAACTATGTGCCGTTTTATAAAAACTTTTATATTTACTCAGTATATATCTTAAAACGAATCCATTTGAAAAAGTACATTTTTTTATTCTTAACAGTATTTAGCTTTATTCAAGCCTTCTCTCAAGATTATGTGGCACATAAAAGTGATGTGGGGATTAGTGTGGGTGCCCTAACCTATACGGGAAAGTATAGCGAGGATGCTACCTTTTTAGATCACACTTCATTAGGGGTTTCGGCCTTCTACAGTCATCGGATTGTATTGCCAAAAAAATTGTTTTTGCGAGGTCAATTATCATTAGGTGAGTTGGCAGCCGATAACACAAAAGATATGCAATCTAGCAATCCATTTAAGGGTGGTTTCCGGAGCTATAATTTAGAGGGGAGTGCCAATTTGGTGTATGAGGTTTTGGATAATAATAAGTTTAAGGTTACACCCTATGCGATGGCTGGCGGCGGTATTTATTATCTGTTTGATTATGAAGCCAAGCAAGGGGATGATAAATCATCCAAAGATTTATGGGGACTGGTAGTACCTGTAGGCGGTGGGATCAAATACAGAGCTACCAAGCGTTTGAGGGTTTTTGCCGAAGGAAGCCTCAGATTGTTTCCAAAGAATTTGGATAATTTTCCTTATCCGGATGTAGAAAATACCAACAGATATTATTCTTTGTCTTTAGGAGTAAGTTACACCCTTCAGGACATCAACAGACTTTGGTGATTTCATTTTTATTGTCTGATATGTTTGATCCTGGCCTGGCCAGGATTTTTTATTTAAAATATTATCGATATCCCTAACACAAATAGTATTTTTACCCGTATGAGTACAGATCAAAAAGAAGGAACACCCTTGCCAATCTTAGATAGTGAAGAAATAAGAGTGCTTGGAGCATTGATGGAAAAGTCGAGGGCCACACCTGAATATTACCCGATGACACTGAATGGCCTCACGGCTGCCTGCAATCAGAAAACCTCCCGAAATCCAGTAGTAAATTACGAGGAGCAAACAGTTGGGTTGATATTAGACCGATTAAAAAGAAAGAATATGGTAGCCACTGTTACCGGAGGAAGTAGCAGGGTTGTAAAATACCGCCATACTATCGCTTTGCATTATCAGTTTACGCCGGATGAAATAGCCGTATTGTGTTTATTGTTTCTTCGTGGGCCACTTACACCTGGAGAGATTAACAGTAGTTCTGGTAGGTTGTACGAGTTTGACGATTTGAGCGAAGTGCAGCAGGTTTTAGAGAAATTATCCTCCGATGCCCAACCTTTTTTGAAATTATTGCCTAGACAACCCGGTCAAAAAGAAGCAAGATATTTGCACTTGTTTGCAGACGAGACAATGCTGGAGACTTATTTAAACGAATCAACGTCACATTCAAATAGTAATACCACAAGTAATCTTGAAGAAAGGTTACGCATAGTAGAGGAGGAGCTTGCGGCTCTAAAAACCTCCTTTGAAAAATTGATGAAAGAATGGATAGGGTAACAATTTTTTTTTAAACAAAAGGAAAGGAATAAAGTTATTATAGAAAAGTTTTTGTTTTCAAATTAACAATAGTGAAGCTTAATTATTATCCGTATCATTTAAAATTCAGACATCCTTTTACAATTTCAAAAGGTACCAAAACGCACCAGCCAACCCTGATTGTGGAATTAGAACATTTTGGAATTAAGGGCTACGGCGAGGCTCCTGCTATTACCTACTATAATATCACAGTGGAGGATATGATTGCTGATATTGAGGCGAAGAAAACAATGATTGAAAAATTTGCCTTTACTGAGCCTGAACGTTATTGGCATTTTCTGGAACATCTTTTGCCAAAAAATCCATTCTTAGTATGTGCTTTGGATATGGCTGCCTGGGATATATTTGGTAAAATGGCCAGAAAGCCGCTATATCGTTTATGGAATGGAGATACTTCTAAGAATCCTGTTACTGACTATACGATAGGGATTGATACCACCGAGAAAATGGTAGCGAAAGTAAAAGAACAGCCCTGGCCAATATATAAGATCAAGGTAGGTAGCGAAACTGACCTTCAGAATATAAAAGCTATTCGGGCAGTAACGGATGCCGTGCTTCGGGTGGATGCCAATGCGGGTTGGGATTTGGAAACAGCCCAGAAACTGATTCCTCAATTGAAAGAACTGGGCGTAGAATTTGTAGAACAACCGTTGGCTAAGGACAATTGGGAAGGAATGAAACTTCTGTACAAAGAATCTGTATTGCCTTTGTATGCCGATGAAAGTTGTGTGTCAGAGCATGATGTGGCAAAATGTGCCGGACATTTTCATGGCATCAATATTAAATTGACCAAATGCAGTGGGATTACCCCCGCCAGAGAAATGATTAGGGAGGCTCGGAAATTAGGATTAAAAGTGATGGTGGGCAGTATGAATGAAAGTACTATAGGTTCGGCGGCCATTGCCCATTTGCTGCCTTTTATAGATCATGTGGATATGGATGGCCCTCTATTGTTAGCAGAGGATTTGGCTACCGGAATCGGATTTGAGCATGGTGCCATTTCCTACAGCGATCAGGCTGGCTTGGGTATAGAATACCGGGGATTGTTTGAGAAGTAGATCGAACTTTTATACACGCTTCGAACAGATTTGAAATGCATTATTAAGACCATCCTGATGCAAGGGTAGCGACTTCTTGATTGCCCGTTGCTGCCATAAAGTATTTCAAAATGGTTTTAGATATTGAAATGCCCGAGCTCAATGGGGTTTCAGCTACTTGAAAAACGGATGCTTTACCGGCCATTGGTTATTTTTGTTATAGTGTTCAATCAGTTTGACATTCGTGCTTTTCGGTACAATGCGCTCGACTATCTGGTAAAGCCAGTACTGGCTACCGACCTGATGGAGGCGGTTGCCAAAGTTGCAACCAACAATCAGCCTTCTGATTTTCCGTTAGGATTGGCAAATCGACTAGTATTGGGTGAACCCATTACCAAAATAACAGTTTCCACCCAATCGGGTATCCGTTTTATCGACCTAAAAGAAATTGTGGATGCAGACGCAATCTGTAGTTACACGGTATTTATACTCGATGATGGCAGCCGTTATGTCATCACCAAAACATGGAAGGAAGTGCAGGAACTGCTGGAAGAAGGGCCTTTCCCACGTGTGCATCACCAGTATATAGTTCACCTCAATGGGGTAAAGCATTTCGATCGGGTAGATTTTATCCTCACTTTCGGCAACTAGGTGGAACTACTAGTAGCCCGGTCGCAAAAAGGAAAGCTGATGGCTAAATTTGGGAGATTGCAATCCTTGAAACGAATAAAAGTGGCTGCCCTTTTGAGACAGCCAAATTTTCACAAACTTTATAAAACACCTTCTCTGTTTTCTTGCTTTATCTTTTATAATGTGAAGACGTTTTGAAGAAGATGTACATGAAACGATCTTCCGATTATTTTGATAATCGGAACACCTTTGTTTCGTGAGAAGCCACTGTTAGTTTTAGCTTGTTTTTTACGGAGGATTTTGTTTTTTCCCAAACATCGAAAGATCTACTTTTTCCCACAATATCCAATGCACCTAAATCCAGTTCAACACTCTGGGTTTTGTCAGATGCATTTAATACCCCCAGGGCTATATCTCCGTTTGACAGTGGTTTTACAAATACCTGCCAGGTTTCATTGTTTATTTTTCTTTCCGCCTGTTTGCCAAGTGGGTCCTGATCAATGGCAATAATGTCTTTGTTTAATAAAACTTTTTTTGTGTGCTCATTCATGTTTCTAACATCGCAGGAAATCATGAGAGGGGCGGCCATCAGGCACCAAAGACTCATTTGCGATTGATATTCTGTATCCGTACATCCAACCCCACCCAGGTCGCCGGATGGTCCTTTTTTGCCATATAAACCTACAACCAGCATGTCCGGGTCGTTCCAGCCACCAGGTCCTGCGTAGGAATGCAAACCGCCATTTATATTTAAAATATCCAAAATGCCTGCCCCGCTTCCATGCAGATCCTCTGGTTTCGATGGTGCTTTCAGGCTCTTCCATTTATCTCTCACATCTGCCGTAGTTCGCCATAGCTGTCCCCCTGCTTTGTGTGCCCAAAGCCAAGGGCTGCGATCCCCCCATTCACAAATACCAAAAGTGATTTCTCTTCCGGAATTTTTTAAGGCTTTTGCCATTTTTTCATATCGGGCAATGGCAGTTTGCCAGTCGGCTGGTGCTCCGCAATAATCGTATTTCAAATAGTCGAATCCCCATTTTGCAAAAGTTTTGGCATCCTGTTCCTCAAAGTTCAAGCTAGCGGTATATCCCGCACAAGTGAGTGGAGCTGCATCCGAATAGGTACCGATTTTCATTCCTTTGGCATGCACATAATCGCAAAGTGCTTTCATGCCTGATGGAAATTTTTTAGAGTCAGGGATCATATTATTCTTATTGTCGCGACCACCCTGCCAGCCATCGTCAATAAAAATGTAATTGAAACCTGCATCTTTCAGTCCGGAGGTTACCATTGCATCTGTGAGACTCATTACATCCTGTTCAGTAATATTATCCCCAAAGTAGTTCCACGTCATAAAACCCATTGGAGGGGTAGGGGCTAATTGGTTTTGAGATTTGGAACCAATAAAAAGGCAGGTTGCTAAGAAAAGAAGGCAAAGTTTTTTAAACATATTACAAAGCATTAGATCATTTGAATAGCTGTAAAAATACCAGTTTAAGCGATAAAAGCAATAAGTGGTTGAAACTAAAAAGGATTTAATTGTTTTCGGCAAATATTATTTTGAATAAAAAGGTGAGATAAGAGGTCTTTTTGAATTTCGGTAGTTATTTTCCATCTTCAGTAAAGGAAAGTAGCAAAAACGGCAATTATACATTAATAAAAAAAATATATATAAAAATAATTTATAAATTCGTTCAAAAAAAAATTAAAATAATATATTTGACATATAAAATTAAAAACAATGTGAAAAAGTTCGCATTGTTGAAATATTGTAAATATTAAAATTATATTATTTATGTCAATGACCAGAAAACTTGCAATTGTTCCCTTTATTATTCTTGTATTGATTGTTGTCTTAAGTCTAGTAGCTGGAAAAAATCCGCTTTCTATTCCTCAAAACCCAAATGAAAATTTTGCGGATATTGCTTGGCTACTCACCTCTACGGCTTTGGTTTTGATCATGACCCCAGGGTTGGCTTTCTTTTATGGTGGTATGGTAAAAAAGAAAAATGTGATATCTACCATGTTGCAAAGTTTCATTTGTATGGCTATTGTTACCGTGATCTGGTTTTTCTTTGGTTTTAGTTTGGCATTCGGTGAGGATATCGGTGGGATTATTGGAAATCCAGGAACCTTTTTCCTCATGAATGGTGTGTTGGATGGTGCCCCCTGGCCCGCTGCTACAACAGTGCCTTTGGTGGTTTTTGCTTTCTTTCAACTTAAGTTTGCCATCATTACTCCTGCACTAGTTACTGGTGCTATTTCAGAACGTGTCAGATTTACTTCCTATATTTTATTTATATGTTTGTTCATAGTTTTTATATATGCGCCTCTGGCACATGCTACCTGGCATCCGGATGGTTTTCTGGCTAAACTGGGTGTGTTGGATTTTGCAGGAGGAACGGTAGTTCACATGAGTGCAGGTGTAGCAGCATTAGCAGCTGCTATCTATCTTAAAAAAGGTCATAATCAGGAAATGAAACCAGCTCGTATCACTTATGTTTTATTAGGTACTGGTTTACTATGGTTTGGTTGGTTTGGTTTTAACGGTGGATCTGCCATGGGTGCTAATGCATTGGCAGCTACTGCTGTTGCCACTACTGCTGTAGCTTCTGGTGCTGCAGCTTTTGCATGGATTATTTTTGATGCCATCAAGGGAAAGAAACCCTCAGCTATGGGCACAAGCATTGGTGCTGTAGTTGGTCTGGTGGCAATTACACCAGCTGCTGGTTTTGTAAGCATTCAACATTCTCTGGTTATTGGTGTGGTAGCAGCTATTGTGAGTAATATGATGGTAGAGTGGAGAACTAAAACCAGCTTGGATGATACGCTGGACGTATTCCCTTGTCACGGTGTTGGTGGTTTAGTGGGAATGATCTTGACCGGCGTTTTTGCAAACCCTGGCATAAATTCAGTGGCTTCAAAGGGTTTGTTTTTTGGTGAAACCAAACTGTTCTTAACGCATACAGTGGTTGCTCTTGGTGTGGTAGTATTTGTTTTTGTTATGTCTATGATCATTTTGAAAGTTACAGACTTGATTACGCCACTCAGAGTAAGCAAGGATGAAGAAGAAGAAGGCTTAGATATTACCCAATTGGGAGAAAGCTTATAGTTTTATATAAACCATTATTTTCGAAAGCAGGTTGCAGACATTGTAACCTGCTTTTTTCGTTTAAGTATTTGATTTTGTTTATTCCTAATGATTATATTTGGTGATTGCTTGCAAAAATTTGCCAAAAAGAATGGAATCGTATTCATGCTGAAACAGTGGTTTAAGCAGATTTTTTTCCAGAGATTTATTTTTGGTTCCAGGAAGGGTAGGGTAAGTGATTGAACTAAACATTGTAATGGCAGATGATATAATTGGAGTTAATAGATAGTCCGAGACAGTCTGAGTAGAATGATTTGTATCTACCTACCTTATTCATTTTGGATTCTTCTCTATTTTCCATTTTGGTGCAAAATATTGCTGGATTTCTATTGATTAATATGATGAACTAAAACAATTCAAATGAAAAATTGGTTATTTAGCTATTGTTTACTGATGTTATTCACGGTTACCTGTATAGGTCAGGAAACCTTTCCGGTGAATGGTGTAGCGGATCCTAGAATAGGCTACTATGCCTTCACCAATGCGACCATTGTTACCAACTCCAAAGTCCTTTTGCAGGAAGCGACCCTGGTTATTAAGGATGGGAAAATACTATCTGTGGGTAAGGCTGCCACACCAAAAGGAGCCATTGTGGTCGATTGTAAGGGAAGGTATATTTATCCTTCATTCATCGATATCTATAGTGATTATGGTATTGCCATACCACAAAGGAAGAGTGGCAGCTTTTCTTTTTTTGGACCTCAACAGTTTGACTCCGATACCAAGGGAGCCTACAATTGGAATCAGGCCATCAAAAGCGAAGTAAATGGTGCTGATCTTGTGGTTACAGAAAGCAAAAAAGCCGAAACACTTAGGGAGCAGGGTTTTGGTACAGTGGTTACTCATCAGAAAGATGGTATTGCCAGGGGCACTGGTGTGGCGGTCGCATTGACCGATGACAAAGAAAATCTGAATATTATTAAGGAAAAAGTAGCCGCCTTTTATTCTTTTAGCAAAGGTACTTCCACTCAGTCCTATCCATCTTCTATGATGGGATCGGTAGCACTCCTCAGACAAACATTTTTGGATGCAGCCTGGTATTACAAAAATAAACCAGTCAAAGAAGGCGTAAATAAATCTTTGGCAACCTGGACAAACAATCTTTCTCTGCCTCAAATTTTTGAAGCCGGTGATAAATGGGCAGACATACGAGCAGACAAAATTGGCGATGAATTTGGTGTTCAGTTTATCATTAAAGGTGGTGGAAGTGAGTATCAGAGAATTGAAAATATGAAGGCAACCAAAGCATCCTTCATTCTTTCATTGGATTATCCCGAAACTCAAAGCATAGAAGATCCCTTAGATGCACGGTTTGTTTCTCTGTCCGACATGCAACATTGGGAAATGGCTCCTGGAAATGCGGCCGCTATGGAAAAGGCTAGTGTTCCTTTCGCCATTACTACTGCAGATCTGAAAGATGCAAAAAGCTTTTGGCCTGCTCTTCGCAAAGCAATGGCCTTTGGTCTTTCAGAAAAAGTAACACTGGAGGCACTAACCACCACGCCTGCAATGCTCATGAAAATAGATGATAAAGTAGGCAGTTTGGAAGTGGGCAAACTGGCCAATTTTTTGATTACAAACGGAAATATTTTTTCTGAAAAAACCAGTATTGTGGAGAATTGGGTACAAGGGAAAAAATATGAGGTGAAACCATCTGCCATAAAGGATCCAGCAGGACAATACAAGCTGATCGTAAAAAGTGAAAATAGTGCTACAGAATATTTGCTGGATGTAAAAAGCAATAGCCAGGCAAATATAATTTCAAAGGATACTATTACTACTAAGTTCAAGGCTGATGGAGATTTTGTGTCCATAAGTTTTTCCTTAAAAGCCAAAGCCAGCAAAGGTGCTGTAGTTAAAAAAGACTCAACTGCCCAAGCGATTTTAAGTGACTCTTTGCTCATCCTAAGTGGGGCTGATTATGATGAAACCTGGCAAGGAGTGGGTACGGATAGCAAAGGAGAATCTATAACTTGGACGGCAGCACGGACAAAAGTAGCGACTACCAAAAATGATAACAAAGCCAAAGCAGTTTCCTTACCAACATCCAAAATGGTTTATCCATTCTCTCCTTATGGTAATGAAGTCATTCCTCAGCAGCAAACCATCCTGATTAAAAATGCAACGGTATGGACCAATGAAAAAGAGGGTATCCTGAAAAATACGGATGTGCTTTTGAAGAATGGTAAAATCATCCAAATTGGAAAAGGGATTAATGAATCTGGTGTCCGAATGGTGGATGGAACAGGAAAATATTTGACAGCGGGTATCATAGATGAACACTCCCATATTGCGGCGTTTTCGATCAATGAAGGTGCTCAATCTGTAACTTCTGAAGTGAGAATTGGCGATAATATGAATCCCGATGATATTAATATTTATCGTCAGCTTTCGGGCGGAGTAACCACATCACATATTTTACATGGTTCTGCGAATACCATTGGAGGGCAAACTCAACTCATCAAACTAAGATGGGGTGCTGATGATGAGGGAATAAAATTTAAGGGAGCTGATCCTTTTATAAAATTTGCCTTGGGCGAAAATGTAAAACGAACAGCACAATCGACTGGAAATAACAGATTTCCAGATACCAGAATGGGGGTGCAGGCTGTGATGGCAGATGCTTTTCAAAGGGCCAAAGATTATGAGACCAAAATAAAGAATGGTGATCAAACGATAAGAAAGGACTTAGAACTAGATGCATTGGTGGAAATCTTAAATAGCAAAAGGTTTATTACCTGCCATAGTTATGTAGCCAGCGAAATTTTGGGATTGCTTTCTACGGCAGATAAGTATGGTTTCAAAGTCAATACGCTTACACATATTCTGGAAGGATATAAAGTGGCGGATGTTATCAAAAAGCATGGATCCAATGTATCCACTTTCTCCGATTGGTGGGCCTATAAGACCGAAGTGCAGGATGCCATTGCATACAATGCAGCCATTATGCAAAAATTAGGACTAAATGTTTGTATCAATAGCGATGATGCCGAAATGGCAAGAAGGCTAAATCAGGAGGCCGCCAAGACAATCAAATATGGAGGTGTGTCGGAAGAAGAAGCCTTTAAGATGGTAACACTTAACCCTGCCAAGGCTTTACATATCGACAATAAAGTCGGCAGCATAAAAGTGGGAAAGGATGCGGATGTGGTACTTTGGAGCGACAATCCTTTAAGTGTTTATGCGAAAGCAATATATACTATTGTAGATGGTACTATTTATTTTGATCGTGAACATGACTTGAAAAAACGACAGCATATAAAAGATGAACGCAACCGGCTGATTCAAAAAATGATGACAGAAGCTAAGTCAGGTGGAGCATCTGTCCCTTTCAGACCAACGCCACAGGTAGTTTTGCATTGTGAGGATCATGAGCACGGAAACGGTATTTTGGAAATAGATGCATTTGAAGAAAACTAAACCCTTTAAGTAAGCATTAAAAAAAAGAGTTATGTCAAGAATATTAATATTAAAAATATTTCTCTGGATGGCATTGTCAAATATTAAGGCACAGGACAATGTGTATCCGGCCAAACCACAGTCCCAAACAATTGTAATAAAGAACGGTACGATACATACCATCAGTGGGCACATCATAAATCAGGGGGCGGTGGTATTAAAAAATGGAAAGATAGCCTCGGTGGGGGCAGATGTCAAAGAAGAAGCAGGTGCGATGGTGATAGATGCCAAAGGGAAAAATATATATCCGGGACTCATCCTCGCCAATACGGATCTAGGTTTAAGGGAAATTACTAGTGGCGTTAGAGGTAGCAATGACTTTAGAGAGTTGGGCGATTATAACACCGAAGTGCAGTCCTTAGTAGCTTATAACGCCGATTCCAGAATCATTAATACATTACGTACGAATGGGATATTATTGGCTTGTGTGATACCTCAGGGAAGTTTGCTGGCCGGTACTGCCAGTGTGGTGCAGTTAGATGCCTGGAACTGGCAAGATGCCGTGTATAAAAGTGATAATGCACTCTATCTTGACATGCCGTCTTTGATGAAGTCGCCCCGACGATCACCATTTCAACCGGTTGGGGCTTCAGATCCAATCAAAGAGGGGCTAAAAACTTTAAAAGAGGTGGACCAATTCTTTACCGAAGCCAAATCCTATCTCGGACAGGAAAAAAAGGAAAATGCGAATTTGAAGTTCGAAGCATTGCGGCCTTTGTTCGAAAAGAAACAAAAGCTCTTCGTTCATGCTGATATTTCCCGACAAATATTGCTGGCCATTGATTTGAAAAAGAAACATGATGTAGATATGGTGATTGTGGGTGGGTCTGAAAGTTATTTACTGGCAGATCTGCTTAGGCAAAACAATATTCCCGTAATCTTAAATTCTCTACATGCACTGCCAACTATGCAGGATGATGATGTGGACCAGCCTTTTAAAACACCCGCCATTTTGCAAAAAGCAGGTGTATTGTTTGCTATCAATGATGACTCTGATAATGCGCGATATAGAAATCTTAGTTTTAATGCCGGAACTGCCGTGGCTTATGGACTCACAAAAGAGCAGGCGCTGGCTTCCATCACTTTGAATGCTGCCAAAATATTAGGTATCGATCATCAAACAGGTTCTATTGAAGTGGGAAAGGATGCCAACCTCATCATTTGTGATGGAGATTTGCTCGATATGCGTTCCAGCACCATTACAGATGCATTTATTCAGGGAAGAAAAATTGATTTGTCAAACAAACAGACTCAGCTTTACGAGAGGTACATGCATCGGTATGGACTGAATTAATGGATGAAACGGTCAGGAAACATCATGGTATATTTAGAATTTTCGAATTCAGACATTTCATACTACCAATAGAAATATATATGAAGTTGAAAATATTTTTTGCAACCAGCATTGTTAGCGGTCATTGTAGAGCGACCACCGAGACATATAAAAAACAATAAAAAAGTATGCTGACAAACATAAATCCAAAATTGCCAATGCGGGACAAGACAGCAACAAAAGACTTTTATGTAAACAAGTTAGGTTTTCAAAATTTTGGAAGTACTGATTTTGACGGCTATTTGATGGTTGAAAAGGACAATATTCAAATTCACTTTTTTGAATTTAAAGATCTTGACCCAAAAGAGAACTATGGACAGGCTTATATCCGAACAGACGACATTGATAATTTGTATCAGTCATTGTTGGACAACAAAGTGAATATTCATCCAAATGGAGCTTTGCAGACGAAACCTTGGGGACAAAAAGAATTTGCTTTACTTGACCCCGACAATAATTTATTGACCTTTGGACAAAGTGAAAACTAAAAACTATAAGGTATGAATTTTACAAAAGTAGTACCCAGCCTATTTTATACAGACATTTCAGACGGACTTAAACTATTTGTCGACTGTCTGCAATTTGCAATTGAACACAAAGATTTAAAATCTCCTCAACCATACTGCGTATTGGCAAAAGATGGAATAACGATTATGGTTTTTCAAGACGAGAAATTGGCGAAAGAACACTATCCGGAATTAAGGATTATAACAAAAAATATTGATGAAGTATTTGAAAATATATCTGCATCTCACCCAACACTACTTCATCCAAATCTTAAAGAAGTAACTGTAAGACCTTGGGGTGCGAAAGAGTTTGCAATTTTGGACAATCAAGTTGGAATTCGATTTCAACAATGGTAACACTTAATGACCAAAAACAACGAACCGCTTACATCGTATTAGCAATAGTGGGGCTGACATTTTTCAAATGCCCCACCATCGCCAATACGTAAACCGATAGCTGTGATGGGAAAGTAGAATTCAAACCATTGGTAGTTACAAGAATGTAGGAGTATATTTCAATTGGCTTCTTTTTTTAAAATACAAAATGGCAAGACTTGTTCACTTTAGAATCGTATTCTTTTTATTGCTTGTTTGTCTGCAAGCCTGTATATCTTACCGCGAAAGACCGACAAAATTGTTTACTGAGGTGGTTCAGCATGAGGAAAGTTTTGATGCAGGGATTGTACCGGGTGTGCCTTTTAAGAATGGCCAATGGGATTCCATCATGAAGGGTCGGGTATTGTGGGCGGTAAATCTTTATCAAAAAGGCATTATCAGAAATATTATTTTTTCTGGTGGTGCGGTTTATTCTCCCTATTTCGAAGCAAAAATCATGAGCCTTTATGCGCAAGAAATGGGTGTTCCGGTCAGTTGTCTTTTTTCAGAAATTCGGGTGGAGCATAGCACGGAAAATATTTATTATTCCTACGAATTAGCAAGACAACAGGGATTCAAAAGTATTGCGTTGGTTACAGATCCATTTCAATCTTCTTTGACCAAAAGGTTTACCAGAAGACGATTTGCCACCCACATTCAACATATACCTTTTATGGTGGATACTATCCGCAAATTGAATCATGTAGAATACGCCATCGATCCTTCTTCTGCCTATGCCCCCAATTTTAAATCTTTGACAGAAAGAGAAAATGGATGGAAACGTTTTCGCGGCACATTGGGAGCATTTATTCCCTGGGAAAACCGGAAAGGCAGAAAGGCTACGGCTCTTTAGAAGCTCACTTTTACCATACGATCCAACCCCTGCAGATCTTTTTTCAAAATGGTTTGATAACCGTATTCTTCAAACATTATTTTTGTTTTTTCTCCCATGTCCTTATGAATTTCTACATAAATTTTCCCATTCTTCGGTAATATTTTTTTCCCGGCTCTGGCTATGGATTCATAAAAAATAAGGGGTGCATGGTTTTCTACAAACAAGGCTTCATGCGGCTCATGAAGCAATACATTGTTCTGCATAGATTCTTTGTCTCTCGCCGGAATATAGGGCGGATTGCTTACGATGATATCTACTTGAGGTAAATCTTTCCATGTTCTTTCATCCAAAAAATCCAAAGTTAAAAATTCAATTTCTGTCTGATATTTAGTAGCATTCTTTTTTGCTACCTCAATAGCATTAATACTAATATCCGCACTAAAAACAATAGCCGAAGGAATTTTTCTTTTTAGGGTGATAGGGATACATCCGCTTCCTGTGCCTATGTCCAAAATTCTTATCCCTTGTTCCAGCTTGTTTTCTCTAATGATCCAGTCCACCAACTCTTCTGTTTCCGGACGTGGAATTAATACAGAATTGTTGACAAAAAATGGAATATCATAAAACCAGGCTTCATTCAGGATGTATTGAATAGGTTCATGTTTTGTCAATCTTGCTTTTATCTCATTCAGCATTTTGACAAAACATCCATCCGGTGAAAATGGTGGTGGATGGCTCTTGCGCAAATCAATGCCGGTAAGGTTTTCTATGGTCATTCGCCAGATGTTTTCAGCCTCCTGAGCATCATATACTTTTTCTATTTCCTGTATGAATGAGTGTCGCAAATCTGATAAAGACATGTTACAAACTTATATCATTTACATTTGCAAAAATGCAAAAAACAGAAGAAGCGATTTTTATGCAGCGCTGCTTTCAGTTGGCCAAACTGGGAACTGGATTGGCGGCTCCCAATCCGATGGTAGGGGCGGTATTGGTGCATGAAGGCCGGATTATAGGAGAGGGGTTTCATCAAAAATGTGGAGGGCCCCATGCTGAAGTGAATTGTATTGAGGATGCAGCAAAGTTTCATGCAGATGAAATTTCGAAAGCTACTATCTATGTATCATTGGAACCTTGTGCGCATTTTGGCAAAACGCCTCCCTGTGCAGATTTGATTATAAAACATCAAATAGCCCGTGTGGTGATTGGATGCAAGGATAGCTTTGAAAAAGTGGCTGGAAAAGGAATCGAAAAATTGAAAGCTGCAGGAGTTGCCGTCGTTTCAGGAATATTGGAACCGCAGGCCATCGCACTCAACAAGGCTTTCTTTACTTTTCATCAGAAAAGACGACCCTATATCATGCTGAAATGGGCTCAGACTTCGGATGGTTTTATGGCAGCCAATCAGGATAAAAGGTTGATGATTAGCAATGCTTTTACCAATCGGTTGGTTCATCGTTGGCGAAGTGAAAACAGTGCCATTTTGGTTGGAGCCAATACTGTTGTAAAAGATGATCCAAGATTGGATAATCGGTTTTGGTATGGTGTAGCACCACAAAAAATAGTGTTGGATCCCAATTTGAAACTGAATACACAGGCTCAGTTATTTCAGCAGAACGATAAGGTTCTGGTGTTTAATACAGTGCGTGAAGAGGAGGTGGGGAATATTAGCTATATAAGATTGAGTGAAAAAGATATTATTCAGAAAATGATGGATAGATTGCATCAATTGCAAATTCAGTCAGTATTTGTAGAAGGAGGTGCCAGATTGTTACAATCTTTTGTGGATGCTGGTATTTGGGATGAAGCTAGAATAATAACCAATAAGGAACTATTGATTCAGGAAGGATTGCCTGCTCCGTTACTTCAGAACCATGAAGAACTATCTGCCATTAATATCGACTCAGACGAAATAAAAATTTATAAAAATCGAAACAATCAATTCTTTCATGCCGCTTCCGGATTATTTTAACACGATTGAAACCCCCGGTACTGCGGAGTTTAAAGACAGAGGTAGTCGTTTTATTGCTATGGCTATTCCTATAAAATCGATTGCCGAGTTTAAGACTAAA
This sequence comes from Niabella sp., assembly GCA_035434405.1. GTDB lineage: Bacteria > Bacteroidota > Bacteroidia > Chitinophagales > Chitinophagaceae > Niabella. Next base: position 112,790 of record DAORWU010000012.1, read on the forward strand.
CTGGCAGAGATAAAAAAAGAATACCCGAAAGCCACTCACTATTGCTATGCCTATAGAATTGGGCTGGATAAAAATCTGTTCAGAGTGAGTGATGATGGTGAACCTTCGGGATCGGCCGGAAGACCGATTCTAAGCCAGATAGACAGCAAAGAAGTTACAGATGTTTTGATTGTGGTTGTTCGGTATTTTGGTGGTAGTCTGTTAGGCGTTCCGGGACTAATAAATGCCTATAAATCCTCTGCGGTATTGGCTTTGCAGGTCACACCACTGGTACGCAAACCGGTATTGTTGCGGTATGAATTGCATTTCGATTATACACAAATGAATACGATAATGACCATTGTGAAACAATTGGAATGTGAAGTGATCAAACAGGAAATGCAGCTTTTTTGCCAAATGATTATTGGAATCCCGAAATTAAGATTGGATGAAGCCCTGATGAAATTGAAGGATATCAGAGATGTAACAATAGAAAAAATTAATGCATAGAAAAACGGCAACGCTCTTTAGATAGATCATACTCAGTAAAAATAAAAGGGGGAGCATAAGAGCTCCCCTCAGTGTTGAGATGGGTGATTAAGTTCTCAGGATTTTGGATATCCCATTTCCTGCCATCAGAATGGTATGATTTGATTTAGAACTTTTCAGTGGTTGCCTATACTTTCTTGACAATCCATCTTTGGGTATTATTGTTTTGAGCGGTTCTGGTAACCAGCGCAAAATCTTTAGATTCTATTTCATGCGCATCCATAAACTGGCTATTGCTTTTTTGCTGAAGCGTGAAAGTGTTATTGCCCAATGGTGTCAGAATCCATATTTGAGTGTCATTGTTTTGAGCAGTGCGGGTTACCAGTCTAAAGTCATTAGCAGCAGTATCATGCGCATCCAAAAAACGATTATTGCTTTGCTGTTGAATAGTGCATAGCGTGGCTACTGGAGTGAGCACCCATCTTTGTGTATTGTTGTTTTGTGCCGTTCTGGTTACCAGCGCAAAATCTTTTTCTGCAATTTCATGGGCATCCATAAACCGTCCACTACTTTTTTGTTGAATAGTGAAAGTATTATTGCCCAGATTGATAATTGTCCATTTTTGGGTGTCATCGTTTTGAGCCGTTCGGGTGACTAGTCGGAAATCTTTTGCTGCATTATCATGCGCGTCCACAAAGCGATTGTTGCTTTGTTGCTGAATAGTAAAAGGGCCACCAATGCCGGTAAGGATCCATCTTTGGGTACTATTGTTTTGAGCAGGTCGGGTGACCAAAGTAAAGTCATTTACTTCATTTTCATGCGCATCCACAAACCTGTTGTTGCTCTTTTGCTGGATGGTGAAAATTCCTCCAATAGGTCTTACAATCCATCTTTGTGTGCTATTGTTTTGAGCTGGGCGAGAAACCACACTAAAGTCTTTGGATGAAATTTCATGGGCATCCATAAAGCGGTTATTACTTTTCTGCTGCAAGGTGTACACCCCTGGTTGAATAAGTACCGGAACAGAAGGGAAGTACATGTAATTCACTGCATTCACATCGCCTGTACTAAGTTGCGTTCTCTGGCCAATATCAGCACCATTCAGGGTTTCAATGGTAGGTTTTCCATTCTTTGAAAAAGCAGTTTCGGAATAATGCATGATCGAGCCAAAATCATATTGGCCCACATCATCACCATCAATAATATGTTGGTTGAAATTGTGTTCCTTGCCATCTTCAATATTTTCCCAAAATATCTTGATGAAGCTGTCGCGATCTTCCCGACTCTGTTCGTGCCAAAGCCCAACGGTATGTCCTATCTCGTGAATAGTGGATCCTGTACCACAACCATCCGCCAGATTGATGAATTGCTGTCCGCCTTTCATGCCAACACTCGAAGAGCATCCGCTGCCCGGTCTGAAGGTAACAAAATTGGATTCATTGGTACGGGGTATCAATCTGATTCCTGTACGATCGTGCCAATGTGCAATAGCATCATTTACTCTTGCCGCATTTGACAGACCAGCATCGATGGTAAACGGAATAGTGGCACCAGGCCAACGGAAACCCTGTCCGGTTACAACCACTCCTTTGGATTTTGCGGACAAACTTGCTTTCGCTTCCAGCGTTATTTGCTCTATTTCTTCTACCGTTCCCAATACTATGTCTCCTTCGAATACCGCATCACCATCGATAACAGCATATTGCACTTCACGGTAATCAAAAGTATTTCCCCTGATATAGCCGGTCCGTACTTCGTTTCCTGATTGAAATTCATTAGATGTTTTCATTTGTAAAATCCTCCATTTTATTTTTTAGAAATTATTAATTTATTTGGTGTACAATAATTGAAATCTCATTGGGGTAGCCAAACGTAATCACAGGATAGCTCTGCTTGTTGATAAAATCTCCCCTGCTAACCTTTCCATCCCGGTCTATATCAATATGCACCCTGATCGCATAGCGGTCGCTGGGATTGATGTCTTTACATACTATTTCAAAAGGAAAACTATTCCTGATTTTTGAATGATACCTGACCCCGGTTGTTTTGTATGTAGCCATGATCATTGAATCAGCGTCTGCATAGGTTTCATTTTCCAAATACACATACAAGGTAGCGTCTGAAAAAGAAGGCGTTTCTTTTTCAAGGTGGATATTGCCGCATATTCTTTGCATTGTACTCATTGTAACCAGGGGCTTTGAAAGTTTAGGGCTTAACTAAATATTTACTACTACAAACTTTTATCTCTTCTTATTTCAGGATGAAATGGAAATGGGCATCGATGAAATGGATGAAAACGATTTTAGATCTGCTTCTTTCAAAACTAAGGTTAGGAAACAGCCTTTGACAAGGGGATTTTTCGCAATCAGGTACAGTATTTTTCCCATAAGGAGTTTGTAAAAATCATTGAGCATCTCTTTAAATTGGTTTGAAAGAAGGGATGAGATATATGACTATCGCTAAAAATAAAAATAAGAGGTAGATGGGTGGTTTTATAATTGGATAGATGAAAGCGAATACTAATTATTGTTAACTGAATCTGTTTTTATTGTACCATTCATAGATAAAAAAGTAGTAGAATTTAAGCTTCCTATTATGTTAGATTTGCTGTGAAATAATTTGTAGAATGAGGGTGAATATTCTGGTATCTGCTATCGTGATTTTCAAATGTAATTGAATGGGTGATGCCATATTAAACATAACCAAACCATTATAGAAAATAAACTATTTGGCGGATGATCGTATTTGCCAATTACAATAATTGAGTTAGGCATAATTTTGTTTTCTTTACACCTGAAAGTTTCAGCAAATAAATGAGTAAAGATGTGTTACTACAACGGTGTAAAAATTGCCAAAGCCACAAACATACAATTGGGTCAGTTTGAAAAAACGATTGCCCCGCTTCCTTTTATGCAACAAACAGTGTCTGTGGGCTTCGACTATAATCTGTTCCCGGTTTTAAAAGCCAATGCGGATAAAACGTCATTTGACCTTGTGCCCATGGAATGGGGATTTATTCCGACGTATATTGCCAACCGTGAAACTTTAGTGCGATTTAGAAATGGAGGTACCGACCCTGTAACTGGAAAATTTTCACCACCCATCATCACACTTAATGCCATTGGTGAGGAGGTGCTTGAAAAACCAATGTATAAATCGTCCGCCTTGTCCCGTCGTTGTTTGGTGCTTTCCTCTGGTTTTTTTGAATGGCGACATATTTACCCTATTGGAAAAAAAACCGGCAAACCTTTAAAGACTGCTGTAAAATATCCTTACTATATTTCGGTAAAAGGGCAGGATTGTTTTTATATGGCTGGCATCTGGACACCCTGGATCGATAAGTCCACTGGAGAGTATGTAGAAAGCTTTTCCATCATTACCACCAGGGCCAATGCATTGATGGAACAAATCCATAACTCAAAAAAAAGAATGCCTGTTATTTTAAATGAAGAACTGGCCACAGAATGGCTCATGGGAAACCCTTTGCCAGCGCGCATTTCAGCAATGGCTACTTATCAATTCCCCGCAGAAAAAATGGTAGCCTACTCTTTGGCTAAAGATTTTTTGAGTTCGCCAGACCCTTTGAAAGAAGTGCAGTATGAGGGTTTGTTTTAAATAACGGTATTGATTTTTGGATTAAATAAAACGATAGCCATCGAACTATTTTCTGGATCAAAAAAATATTGATTTTGCAAGTGGGTTGATTCATATCCATTACCATTTCATACTTCAATTATCCGACCTTTGTTTAGCTTCATAATCTTCTTTTCAAAAGAACCAATGATGTTATGATAAAACCAAGAGTAAAAATCTGCTGTATTAGCAGTATTGAGGAAGCAAGATTGGCTATTGAACACGGTGCATCGGCATTGGGTTTGGTTGGGCAAATGCCAAGTGGCCCGGGTATAATTGAAGATGAACTTATTTACGAAATTGCCAGAGTTGCACCACCGCCCATATCCACCTTTTTATTAACCAGTCAAACTAATCCTAAAGCAATTGTTCAACATTACAAACGGGTTCAAACATCAACCATTCAAATTGTGGATGAATTAGAAAATAGTGACTATGAAATGCTGCGAAAAGAACTACCTAATGTTAAACTGGTTCAGGTTATTCATGTTATAGGCCAGCAATCGGTATCAGAAGCCATTGAAATTTCAAATTTTGTGGATGCCATATTGCTGGACAGCGGTAATCCAAATTTATTGGTTAAAGAATTGGGAGGAACAGGTCGAACCCATAATTGGGATTTGAGCAGGGAAATTCGAGAATCAATTCAAATTCCATTATTTCTTGCAGGAGGACTAAATAAAGACAATGTTAAGGAAGCTATTGAAACCGTTGAGCCTTTTGGGCTCGACCTTTGTAGCAGTGTTAGATCCCATGGAAAACTTGATGGCCAAAAACTGAGCGACTTTTTTAAGGCTATTGAAAGCTAAAAAGAATATCCATCGCTCTATTTTGCCAAAGGCAATATGCGATCTGTTTAAGGTAATGTCCGTATGGTTTTTTAATGATTGCACCATAAAAAGGAAGTAATACCAGTATTGCATTTCCAGTAACTTTGGGTTACACCCCTCCGGCACTAATCAAATATTTTTCTCCAAACCGATTTTTCACACTGTCTATAGCCTGACAAAGCGCAATGTCTTCCTGCGTGTCTTTGAACATATCAATTTGATGACAGCCCGGAACCAAATGCGTAAGCCGCACCCCCAGAAGCCTTATCAGCAAACGCCTTTCGTACAGTTGTTTAAACAAAGCCTTCACTTCTTTGATCAACACCGTGCTTACATTGGTGTACGGAATTGTTTTTTGTTTGGTATAGGTTTGAAAATCTGAGTAACGAATTTTTAGGGTGATGCACCCCGTAAGTTTGTTCTGACTTCTTAGTTCAAAAGAAATATTTTCGGTCATCCGCACCAACTCTTTGTTTAAAAACTGTAGGTCAATAGAATCCTGCTGAAAAGTGTTTTCGGTGGAAATAGATTTTTGCTCCCGATAAGGAATCACCGGCGAATCGTCTATGCCATTGGCTTTTCGCCAAAGTTCGGTACCCCATTTGCCCAATAGGTTTTGCAAATACTCCACCGGAATTTCGCTCAATACCTTCACGGTTTCTACGCCCATTTTTATAAGTTTGTAGCCCGTTTCTTTGCCCACACCCGGAATCTTCAGAATGCTTAACGGAGCCAGAAAATTTTTCTCGTATCCAAACGGAATTTCAATTTGTCCATTGGGCTTCACTTCATTAGTAGCCACCTTGCTCACCACCTTGTTGCTGGCCAAAGCATAGGAGGCCGGCAGGCCGCTTTCCTTTCTGATTTTGGTTTTCAGTTCTTCGGCAAACTTCATGCAGCCATAGTATTTGTCCATCCCGGTCAGGTCAATATAAAACTCGTCAATACTTGCTTTTTCATAAAGCGGCACCATGTCTTTAATTACATCCGTTACCAATCGGGAGTAATTGGAATAGGCTTCAAAATCGCTTTTTACCACAATAGCATGCTTGCAAAGACGCAACGCTAGTTTCATGGGCATGGCACTATGAATACCAAATTTTCGGGCTTCGTAGCTACAGGCCGCCACCACGCCACGGGCATTGTTGCCACCAATCAGCAAAGGCTTTCCGCGCAAAGCATCATTGCGCAGGTGCTCCACCGATACAAAAAAAGTATCCATGTCCAAATGGGTGATATGGCGGTTACAGGTTAGCATAACTGCGTTGTTTGTAATGAGCCATTTTCATAAAACTAACTTCGATGCTGTATGCGCCAAAGTCTTCGGTTACTTTTCCGGTTATGGTATAAAAACCGGTGGTCTCAAACGGATAGCGCGCAGCAGATTCGGGAAAGTGCACCGTGTCAATCCAGTCCAGATTACTGTCCACAAAAGTTCCAAAAAACATATAGTCTTTGTGCTTGGTGGTAACGTGTTTGCGTGTGATGAAGTAAGCCAGCACTGTAACTTTTTTACCTACATGATTTTTCAAATCCCTGGCAGCTACATAATTTTTGGGCAGATCATCCACCAACGAAAAAGGATTGCAAAGCGGAAAGCCCAGTAATTCTATCTGGTCGTACAAATCATCAATGGGCGAGTCGGCCAGTTTGGGCAATTCAAATTCGGGCACCGAATTGTCAAACAGGCGTTGCAAACCATCGGCCTGCTTCACCATTTTCTTTTGCAAAAAATTAGCTTCCCACAACAATCGCTTTTTTGTTTTTCCTGTAAAGGCAAATGCACCCACACTAATCAAAGTGTTTAACTGTTCCAGTCCGGGATCTATTCTTTCAATCAGTTCCTGCAAATGCAAAAAGCGGCCTTTTTGTTTTCTGTCTTCCAAAATTTTTTCTATCAGTGATTCCTGCAATCCTTTCACGTGTACAAAACCTGCATACACGGTGTTGCCATGTATATTGGTGTAGTAATCGCTCTGGTTCACGCAGGGCGGATGTATATTGCCGCCCCATTTCAGCAACTCCAAAAAATAAAGTTCGCGCGAGTAGAAGCCACCAAAATTGTTGATGACGGCCACCATAAACTCTTTGGGAAAATAGGTTTTCAAATACAGGCTTTGATAGCTTTCCACAGCAAAGGAAGCACTATGGGCCTTGTTGAAACTGTAGCCCGCAAAGCTCTGCATCTGTCGCCAAACCTCGGTGGCCAGTTCTTTGGAGTGCCCTATTTTTTCGCAGTTGCTCATGAACTTATCCCTTATCATATTAAACTCGTTCAGCGATCGGTATTTGCCACTCATGGCTCGGCGCAAAATATCGGCTTCGCCTAAATCCAGTCCGGCAAAATAGTGTGCAATCTTTATCACATCTTCCTGATACACCATCACACCAAAGGTTTCGGACAAATGCTCCTCAAACATAGGATGCGGATACCGGATGGAGCTTCGGTTGTGGTATCGTACAATGTACTCACGCATCATACCACTTTCGGCCACACCGGGACGAATGATGGAGGAGGCGGCCACCAGTGTCAGGTAATCATCGCAACGCAACTTCTTCAGCAACCCACGCATAGCCGGCGACTCGATGTAGAAACAGCCAATGGTGTTGGCTTCGCGAATCATGCTTTTGATGCGTTCATCTTTTTTAAAGGCAGCAATGTCGTGAATGTTTACGCTGATGCCTTTGTTTTGTTTGATTAAAGAAAGACAATCCCTGATATGTCCCAGACCACGCTGGCTAAGGATGTCAAACTTGTTCAGCCCCACATCTTCGGCACTAAACATATCCATCTGCGTGGTTTGAAAACCCTTGGGTGGCATAAACAGGGCGGCATAATGAGTTATGGGTTTTTCCGAAACCAACATACCACAGGGATGCAGCGACATGATATTGGGAAACCCATACAATAGTTTGCCGTATTGCAAAATTATTTTTTGAATAGGGTCGGTGGCACTGCCCGATTGCTGCAATGCTTTTATTTCATCGGGTGGCAGCCCCATCACTTTTCCCAATTGCTGAATGATGGCATCTTGTTTAAAAGTGGACACCGAGCCCAGCAATGCCACATAGTCTTTGCCATAACGCTTGAACACATAGTCCATCACTTCGTCCCTGTCGGTCCAGGAAAAATCAATATCAAAATCGGGTGGTGATTTTCGGTGAGGGTTCAGGAATCTTTCAAAAAAAAGATTCAGTTCAATGGGATCTACATCTGTAATGTAAAGGCAATAAGCCACAATGGAATTGGCACCACTGCCCCTGCCCACATGGTAAAAACCGCGCCCCTGTGCATAGCGCACAATATCCCAGTTGATGAGGAAATAACTGTTAAACCCCAGGTCGTTGATTATTTTTAATTCCTTTTCCAGGCGTGCAAGTGCGGTTATATTTTTTAATCCATAGCGTTGTTTAAATCCGTCCATGGCCAATTTTTGCAGCAGTATTCTGTCATCAGCCGCAGAGCCGCCATAGGTTTTTTTTGTTTTATCGGTGTGGAAACTCATCTGCACCGAACAGCTATCCATCAGTTGATAAGTGTTGGTTACTAAGCGGGGATAAAGCCTGAACTTTTCCAGCAACTGTGCCGGACTGTCGAAGGTTTCATCAGCCACCGCCTGCTGTTTTTCGGTAAGTTGAGAAAGCAAAATATTGTTATCAATGCAGCGCATCAGTCGGTGCAGCGCATGATAAGTTTTGTTTTGAAACGTAACCGGGTGCCATACCACAAAACAATGCTCAAAGCCTTTGTAGCTATGCCTTTCCAGCAAAGGCAACTGACGATGGCGCACCCCCATTCTTTCATTTTTTAAAAGCGCAGTGGCAGGTTTTGCACCCAGCGGATACACCACAAACACCGAATCGGGAACAGGGGTATTGGCCTCATTGAGCAGGGTGGGGAAATCTTTTTTTTCCAGCAAGTGTGCCGACAAAAAAGCATTGATCCATTGCACCCCCTCGTTGTTTGCCGCCAGCAGCAGATAAAGAAAATCATCACAGTTCCTTACTTCGGTTCCGGCAATGGGTTTTATATCCTGCGCCTGGCAATGCTTTACAAACTCCCACAGGTCGTAGGTGTTGTTGATATTGGTAAGTGCCAGTGATTGAAGTCCCTTTTCAGCCGCCTCCTTCACCAGTGCTTCGGTAGAAAAAGTGCCATATCTAAAACTGTAGTATGTTTTACAATTGATGTACATTTTGCAAAAAACTTATAGCTAATTTGTTTGTCAAAAGTATGACTAAATAATTTAGTATTTATGATTTTTTTGGAGTTTCTTTGTGAGGGGAGAAATAGAATGATTGTAGTATATTGGGGAGCGAATGGCAACTAAACCGTTTACTTTCATTTACCAAACATGAAGTAAATATTCTTTAAATTGACAACATAAATAACTAAACATGAACAACAAACTCACTGCCTTTACTGGCAAATACCAACTTTCCAAAACCTTAAGGTTTGAATTGAAGCCGGTGGGCAAAACTTTAGAACATATCCAAGCCAAAGGATTAATCAGTCAGGATGAAGCCAGAGCTGCAAGTTATCAGAAAATGAAGAAAACCATTGATGGCTTTCATAAGCATTTTATTGAATTGGCAATGAGCACCGTTAAGCTGACAAAGCTTGAAGCTTTTCAGGAATTGTTTAATGCTTCACCGGAAAGAAAAAAAGAAGAAAGCTACAAAAAGGAATTAGAAAAAGTACAGGATAGTTTAAGAAAAGAAATTGTAAAAGGGTTTTCTACAGGTGAAGCGAAGGAAATTTTTGCTAAGATTGATAAAAAAGAACTCATCACTGAATTGTTGGAGCAATGGATGCAGCGACAAAATGAAGATGATTTTTATTTTGATGAAAAATTCAAAAACTTCACCACCTATTTTGGAGGCTTTCACGAGAACAGAAAAAATATGTACTCAGACCAAGCCCAAAGTACCGCTATTGCCTATCGTTTAATTCACGAAAACCTGCCGAAGTTTTTGGAAAATATCAAAATCTTTGAAAAAATAAAAGCAGTACCAGAGGTATATGAAAAATGTCAAGTACTCTATAAAGAAATTGAAGAATACCTCAACATTAACTCCATTGATGAAGCCTTTGAATTGGATTATTACAATGAAGTGTTGACCCAAAAACAAATTGATGTGTATAATCTGATTATTGGTGGAAGAATACCATCAGAGGGAAAAACCAAAATTCAAGGATTGAACGAATACATCAATTTGTATAACCAAAGGCAAGAAAAAAATAAAAGAATACCCAAACTAAAAATATTATACAAACAAATTTTGAGTGATAGAGTCAGCACCTCCTTTACCCTAGACAAATTCACCAAAGACCAGGAAGTATTAAATGCTGTTGAGGAATATTACAAGTTTGAATTGCTAGATTATAAACCCAAAGACAAAGAAGATACAGAAAATGTTTTAGAGAGTGTAAAAGAAATCGTTGCACATTTGACTGATTATGATTTGCGTAAAATTTATCTTAGAAACGATACCAAGATTACTACAATTTCTCAAAAGTTATTTGGTAATTATGGCGTGTTTTCTACAGCATTGGCTTATTACTATACGACAGTTATAAAACCAAATTTCATTGAGGATCATCAAAAAGGGAATGATAAGAAAAGGGAAAAATTGGATAATGAACAAGCGCAATTTTTAAAGCAATCCTATTTATCTCTTGACCTGTTACAAATAGCACTCGACCATTATATTCCAACCTTAGACCAAGAAGAAGATGTTGTGAAAAGGTATTCCTCAAATTGTTTAGCCAACTATTTCAAAGATTATTTTAAGGCTGAAAAGGAAGAAGGTAAGGATAAAGAATTTGGATTGATAGATAATATTAAAGCAAAATATTCTTGTATTCAAGGAATGTTGGGAACCGATTATCCGGAGGACAAAAAATTAGTGCAGCAAAAAGAAGAACTCTTCAACATCAAAGCTTTTTTGGATAGCTTGATGGAGTTGTTGCATTTTGTAAAACCCTTGTCTTTACCCAATGACAGCCTCTTAGAAAAAGACCAAAATTTTTACGGACAGTTTGAGCCTTTGATGGAGCAGTTGAATGGTTTAATCCCTTTGTACAATAAGGTAAGAAACTATGCCACACAGAAACCGTATAGTGAGGAGAAGGTTAAATTGAATTTCAAAAATCCGGAATTATTAGGGGGGTGGCCTGTTGATAGAGAAATTGCTACTTCAAGCGTACTTTTTAGGGATGGAGAAAACTATTATTTGGGAATTTTAGATAAAGAATCAAAGAAGGATTTTAAAAATTTACCTAAGCCAGATAACCCAAATGATGTACTTTATAAAATGCTTTACTTACAGGCAGCTGATCCAAGCAAGGATGTTCAAAATTTGATGGTTATTGATGGAAAGACAGTTAAAAAGAATGGTAGAAAAGAAAAAGCAGGTGAGTTTATGGGACAAAACCTCATACTAGAAGATTTAAAAAACACTTACCTTCCAGACGATATAAATACAATAAGAAAACGGAAATCATATTCTAAACTGAGTGATAATTTTTCTAAAAGTGATTTGATAGCCTTTATTGATTACTACAAGCAACGAGCCATCGAGTATTTTCATAACTATCAATTCCAGTTTAAAAATTCAGATGAGTATAGAGATTTTGGAGAATTTACAACTCATATCAATGAACAAGCTTATCAAATAAACTTCACAGAAATATCTTGGAAGTTTATTGATGAACTAGTCAATGAAGGCAAACTCTACCTATTTCAAATCTACAACAAAGATTTTTCAAGTTATAGCAAAGGCAAACTAAATATGCACACGATGTATTGGAAAGCTTTGTTTGAAGAAGAAAACCTGAAAGATGTTGTCTATAAATTGAACGGACAAGCGGAAGTTTTTTATCGAAAAAGTTCTATTAAAAACCCTGTAGTGCACAAAGCTAATGAAGCAGTAGCCAATAAAAATCCGCTTGCCCAAAAGAAGGAAAGTGTGTTTGAATATGATTTGATAAAAGACAAAAGATATACAGAAGATAAATTTCATTTTCACGTACCCATTACTTTAAATTTCAAAGCCACCGGCAAAGAATTTATCAATCAAGATGTAATAGAATTTTTGCATCAAAATCCGGATGTAAATATCATAGGCTTGGACAGAGGCGAAAGGCATTTGATATACTTGACCTTAATCAATCAGAAAGGAGAAATCATTTTGCAGGAATCATTGAACAATATTACAGCAGAAAATCATCCGATAACCACACCTTACCACGAGCTGTTAAACAAAAAAGAAAAGGAAAGAGATGAAGCCAGAAAAAGCTGGGGAACGATTGAAAATATTAAGGAACTGAAAGAAGGTTATATCTCACAAGTAGTGCATAAAATTGCGAAGTTGATGGTGCAATACAATGCCATTGTAGTGATGGAGGACTTGAACTTTGGTTTTAAAAGAGGTCGGTTCAAAGTAGAAAAGCAAGTGTATCAGAAATTGGAGAAAATGCTGATTGACAAGCTCAATTATTTGGTGTTTAAAGATGTGGAACCAAACGAGCCGGGCGGTTTGTACAATGCTTTGCAACTAACTAATAAATTTGAAAGCTTCCAAAAAATGGGCAAACAAAGCGGTTTCCTATTTTATGTTCCTGCTTGGAATACCAGCAAAATAGATCCGACCACAGGTTTTGTGAATCTGTTTGATACCCGATATGAAAATCTGGAAAAAGCAAAAGCTTTCTTTTCAAAATTTGAAGAAATATGCTTTAATCCAATTGATAAGTATTTTGAATTTAAGGTGGAAAATTATGCATCCTTTAATGCTAAAGCCGAAGGCTCACAGCAAGATTGGACGGTTTGTAGTTTTGGAGAAAGGATAAAAACTTTTAGAAATCCCCATGCCAATAATCAATGGGATAATAAAGTTAACCAGCTTACAGAAGAATGGCAAGGCTTATTTAAAAAATACAATATTGATTACAGAACCGAACTAAAAGAACAAATACTGCAACAAACGGAAGCCGGTTTTTTCAAAGCAGCCTTAGACTTGTTTAAATTTACTCTTCAAATGCGCAACAGCATTACCAACAGCGAAGTGGATTATTTAATCTCACCGGTAAAGAACAAGCAGGGACAATTTTTTGACAGCCGCCAGGCAGACGCCACTCAGCCCAAAGATGCCGATGCCAATGGAGCTTATCATATAGCCAAGAAAGGATTGATGTGGTTAGCACAAATCAATGCATTTGATGGAGCCGATTGGAAAAAATTGGACTTAGATAAAAGCAATAAGGGGTGGTTGCAATTTATTCAAAATAAAAAATAATTTAATTAACCTAAAAGAAAAAAATATGGAAAAGTTTAAAATCACAAGAACGATTCGTTTTAAAGCAAACCCAATTAGTATTAATAAACTTCAAGACCAAACAAAGTCATTAAGTGAAAATTCCGAAGCAGATATTGTTGGCATTATTAATAATGCTAATCAAATTATTAATGACTTAGAGGGGTTAATTTTTACTAATGAAGAAAAGAATAATCTTCGGAAAGATGTTACAATTCATTTTCGCTGGATTAGACAGTATGTCAAAAATGATTGGTATGCCTGGAAGGAAAAACAAACTAATAATTCAAAACAAGCAGAAAAAGGTAAAAGTAAATCTGCCGAAAAAGATCAATTGAAATCTCCTTTAGCGCAATTAGCTTTATTAAGAGATAAATTTCCGGATGCCCACAAAACATCAAAAACAATCCAATCATCAAGTCCAAATAGTAACAAGGAAAGCTCAGAAAAAAAACTTCCTTTAGGCGATGTACCTTTCTTAAAAGAGGAATTTACTTTCTTCTGCAATTATTGGAGAGAAATTGCAGAAAAGCTTAATGAGGCCTATTCAAGAGAGGAACACAATAGAATGCGCAGGGCAGATATCGCCAAACACTTAAATGAATTATCTAAAAGACAAATACTGCCTTTCCTTTCAGATTTTTTGGCGAATGGCAATGATAAGAAAAACGATGAAAAAATAAAGAACTTGATTGTTAAGGTAATTGAATTTAAAAAGGACTTGGAAATTGCAAAAAATGCCTATCTCTCCGCCCAGAGTAGCGGCATTATGTTGGCTCGTGCTAGTTTTAATTATTATACACTAAACAAGAAGCCTAAAGATTTCGATTCAGAAGAGAGGAGAATTATAGAAAATATGAATGCTAAGTATTACCAGCCAGGTAATATACCTCAAATAATAAAAGATTTAAAGATAGATGGTAGCTTGTCTATTGAAAAGCTTTATGAGGAATTAAAGAGCTATAAAGCTGAACAGAAAGCAAAATTTCAGGAAGCTATTTCGCAGGGATTAAAATTTGAAGAGTTACAAGCTAAATTTCCATTGTTTGAAACGACACAAGAAATATTCAATGATTATGTCTCAAAGACTAATTTAATAACACAAAAAGCAACTCAAAAAAATAATACTCCTAAGGGTAGTATGGAATTTAAACGGTTGCAAGATGAGATCAACAAGTTAAAAAGAGAAAGGGGGAAAATGTTGCAACAAGGCAAGTTTAGAAATTTTAAAGCTTTGAATGAAGAATTTAAAAGGGTTGCAGTAAAAAAAGGAAAATTAAAAGCGCAGCTAAAAGGAATTGAAAAAGAAAGAATAGATTCTCAGAGATTGCAATATTGGGCTCTAATTGGACAAGAAGAAAATAAATACAAATTGATTCTCATTCCCAAAGAAAATGTATCAAAAGCCTACACAGAAATAGTAAATCAAAGGTGGATAGATGACAGAGTCTCTATGTATTTATATTATTTTGAATCCTTTACTTTCAGGGCTTTGCGAAAACTATGCTTTGGTGTAAATGGAAACACTTTTATGCCAGAAATCAAAAATGAACTTCCAAAATACAATCAACAGGATTTTGGCGAGCATATTTTTAAAACGGAAGATGGGAAAGGAGATGAAAAGGCATTGGTTGAATTTTATCAGCAAGTTTTAAAAACAGATTTTGTTTTAAAAAATTTAGCCTTACCTCATCAGCAAATGGAAGAAGTAACTACTACTACATTTAAAGATTTGAATTCTTTTAAAATTGCTTTGGAAAAAATATGCTACAACAAAAAAATGGTAGCAAGCCCTCGAGTATTACGGAATCTTGAGCTTAGTTATGGTGCTGAAATATTTGAATTAAGTAGCCAGGATTTATTAAAAGAACATTCTACGAATCTGAAAAACCACACTAAAATATGGAACTTGTTTTGGAGCAAAGAAAATGAAGAAAAGAATTTTGATACAAGATTAAATCCGGAAATTGGTATTTTTTGGCGTGAGCCAAAAGCATCGAGAATTGAAAAATATGGAGAGGGCACAGCCCATTATGACCCACAGAAAAAGAATCGTTACCTCCATCCACAATTTACCATTGCTTTCAGTATTAATGAAAATGCATTAAGCAATGATTTGAATTATGCTTTTGAAGGTTTTGAAAAACAGAAAGAAGCAATGATGGAGTTCAATCAAAAAATTAATAAGGAATTTAAAGATGGTATGGAACAAAAAAAATTAGGAGCTTTTGGTGTAGATACAGGTGAAGCCGAATTGGCTACTATTGGCTTGACTGATAACGGTAAACCTTTTCCGGTAAAAGTGTTGAAGGTTAAATCAGATAAACTAAATTATTCCAAACAGGGATATTTTAAAGATGGCGCAATGAGAGAGAAACCATACAAAGCCATTGATAATTTAAGCTACTACCTTAAAAAAGATTTGTATGATAAAACCTTTAGAGATGATCATTTTGAACAGACTTTTAGGGAAATATTTGAAGAAATTGAAACCGAAACTATTGATTTAACATCATCTAAACTTATATGTGAACATATAGTTGTCAATGGAGATTTACATACTCGAAGTAAATTAAATATTCTCAATGCGAAACGGCAAATCAGACAAGCCTTAATTACCAATCCTAATTTAGAAATTAAATTTGAGGATAATAAAATTCTCATTTCTGAAACAGATGAAGAAAGGAAAAAGATAAATCCCTGGAAAGCCGTCTATCATACCAATGAAGAATTAGAACAAATCAAATACTTTGAAGCGGTAAAAGAAGAAATAGAACAGTATTTGAAAAAAGTGCAGGATGATTCTGCTGAAGTCTTACAAAATATTAATCGTTTTAGAGAAGTGGCAGCAGGAAATATGACAGGGGTTATTTTTCATCTGTACAACAAATACCCTATTCTTATAGCTATTGAAAACTTGGCACAAGGCACAATCGAAAAACATAGATTGCGTTACGAGGGTGTCATGGACAGACCATTGGAAAGAGCATTATATAGGAAATTCCAATCCATAGGTTTAACTCCTCCGGTTTCGGACCTAATAGCTATTCGAGATAATCTTACTCAAAAGAAAAAAGATAAAATGAGCCAGCTTGGTGTCTTGCAATTTGTAGATGAACAGAATACCAGTAAAACTTGCCCTCATTGTGAAAAAAATGCTTACGAAGGAGAAAGAAAAAATCTTTACCTCGAAGAAAAAAAGAAAGGAATTTTCTCTTGTGGGCATTGTGGCTATCAAAATATAAATAACCCAATGGGATTGAGTTTACACAGTAATGACGCTGTTGCAGCTTTTAACATCGCCAAAAGAGGCATTAAAAACTTAAAAAAATGAAATACACATTTGCCATAGACGAAACGGGAAGTTTTACTTTTGACCGCAAGCAAAAATCCTTTGTTTGCGGTGTATTGACTTCCAAAAAGGAGAATGAATTAAAACAGAAGTATCAAGAAGTTTTTCAGCAAATCTTTGCTGTAAGTACGTCACCCAATACAACACAAGATCTTATCGGTTCTGAAAAGTTTCATTATACCAAACTTAATTCAGACCAAAAAAGCATTTGCAAAACTCAACTCTTGCCTTTTGTTGAAAAGATATGGATATCTACAGGTATGCCTTTGCTCTTTGCCAATAATCAAAACTATTGGCAGATAGCTGTAACGGCTGTTATTACAGGATTATTCAATACACGTAATTTTAAAAAAGGAGACGAAATTGATATTTTAATTGACTTTAGAAAACATATTGTGTGGGGTACGATAGACGGAACTACACCAGAATTTCTCCCATACCATCAAATATTAAAAGAACAATTTGAAAAAGTAACACAACCTTTTCAAAAGTCAAGAGATTTAATAATTAATATCTCATTTGTTAGCGATACTAAATCATTTTTCGTAAACCTTGCCGATATTGTTTGTGGGCTTGTTCGAGAGGATAAAACTATCCCCACCACACAATGCCATTGTGAAAAAGTATTCTCTGAGGCGAATCCGCAACAGATTTATAAAAACAGTCCTTTGGCAGCTCTGAATATCATTTTTCAGAAATTTATTAAAGACGGTGATAGCAATAATTTCCCTTTAATCCAAATCATTTTAGAATCCAATCGTACAGATGATGAAACATACAATCACATCTGGGATGGATTTTATAGTTTTCTGAAATATCAAATCAATCATCGCTACGAGGAAGGTAATTTACACCAATTAATAAGTATTAGAGATTTGTTTCTAACGGAGTTTAAGAATCATCATTCCAAAATTACGAGTGATAAACAACTGGAATTTTTGACACTTTTCATTGAATACGCTTCTCACAATGGAGAAAACAAACATCCATTTGAACAAGATTTTGTTTTAAAAATGATAAACGAAAATCAAAATGAAAGCCGACTGTTGCGTAAATGGGAAAAATGGATAAGCTATCATCTTAGAACAGCGCAAATTCGTTTTAATGCCTATGATTTTGATACAGCCGAAAAGAATTTTAATGATTTATGGTCGCAACAAGAAGACATAACTAAAGCAATCCCTTTCGATAATAAAAAAGATGAACATACAACAGCCATATTGGGCACCTTAGCTCAATCTTATGCTTATAAGGGCAAACTGAAAGAAGCCGCAGAATATTTAGAACTTTCATTAGAAAGTATTGTAAAAACATCTGCTCAAACCTGTTTTTTCTTATTTTCCTGCTATTTCGGATTAGAAGATATAGACAAGGCAAAAGTATTTTTTGAAAAACTTGCCGGGTGCAAACCAGAAGCTTTTCCTCTTTCAAGAAACAAAGATGTATGGCAAATATTGGCTTATGCCAAATTAAGAGCTTTAGAACTACACAAGCTAAAGGATACCAAATTGCCTGAAATATTGCCTCAGGAAAATGCAAAAACTACATATCCTTATCCTTTATTGCTCAAATGGCTTTCCGTGGCTTTGTTTATGGAGGATAAGGAGAAAAACAAAGAAAAGATAAGCACATATCTAAAGCAGGGGATTGAAGAATTATTAAAAGCATCCAATGGTTTTACCATTAAGACTTTAGCCTTGCCCTTGATCCAGTTTTTTGCATTGGTGGATAATAGCAACCCTTTTCATAATCAATACAATAAATTACTTGCTGAACTAACTAGAGATAATGAGTACTTTAAAAATTTTATCGATAATTCGGATTGCTTAAGCAGCATAAAGAATGATAGTGATTTTTGGCAAAGAGTAAATGCATTGCCTTTTATTTATTCATAAAAGGGGCAATGTTTTCAAAAAAAAAAATAAAAATTCAAAAAAAAACCCAATAACTTATGTCCGATATCCTATTATACCAAACTGAAAACGGTGCTAAAATTCAGGTAAATCTTGAAAATGAAACCGTATGGCTTAGTCAACAACAAATAGCTGACTTGTATGAATCCTCACGCACCAATATTGTGGAGCATATCAAACACATTTATGAAGATATTGAATTAAAAGAAGAAGCAACCTGTCAGATTTTCCGACAGGTTCGTAAAGAGGGCAATAGAGAAGTTGCTAGGCAAATCCCATTTTATAACCTCGATATGATAATTTCTTTGGGCTATCGGGTAAATTCTAAAAGAGCCACCCAGTTCCGTATTTGGGCTACAGAAAGGCTAAAAGAGTATATTGTCAAAGGATTTGCTATAGATAAAGAACGACTTCAAAACTTGGGTGGTGGCAATTATTGGAAGGAATTATTAGATACCATTCGGGATATCCGAAGTAGTGAAAAAGTGATGTATCGGCAGGTTTTAGACTTGTACGCTACTGCGGTTGACTATAATCCAAAGTCGGAAGAAAGTATCTTGTTTTTCAAAATTGTTCAAAATAAATTGCATTATGCGGCACACGGAAATACCGCTGCCGAAACTATTTATTTTAGAGTAGATTCAGAAAAAACTTTTGCCGGATTGACCCATTTTAAAGGCAGTCAACCCACTCAGGCAGAAGCAATGATTGCTAAAAATTATTTGCAAGTAGAAGAGTTGAAAGTCTTGAACAATTTAGTATCGGCATACTTTGATTTGGCAGAAATCAATGCCTTGGAACGAAAGCCAATGACGATGAAAGACTATGTGCAGGAGCTAGACCGAGTGCTATCTATGGCAGGAAGAGCCTTGCTGCAAGGTGCAGGAAAAATAGCACACCAGCAAGCACAGGAAAAGGCAATTCAAGAATTTAAAAAATATTATGCCAAAACCTTGAGTGAGGTAGAGCAGGCATACCTGGAACAGATTAAAACGATAGGGAAAAAAGTAAAAGGTAAATAAATGGACACTTATGGAATCCTACATCACCCTTTCTTTTCTAAATGATTTTATCTTCTGTCCAAGAAGTATTTATTTTCATCAATTGTATGGTGGTTTTAAAGAAACGGTATATAAGCAAACGCCACAGTACAAAGGCACAGCAGCTCACGAAACTATTGATGAGCAGACTTACAGCACTTCGGCTCATATCCTGCAAGGGATGGAAGTCTTTAGTGAACAATACAATATCTGCGGCAAGATAGATGTGTTTGATACACAGAAAGGCAGACTTACCGAACGCAAAAGGGAAATAAAAACCATTTATGATGGTTACATTTTTCAGGTATATGCTCAATGTTTTGCCTTGAGAGAAATGGGTTATACTGTAAACGAGATTGTGATACACGATTTGGTACACAACAAAAATTATCCTGTTCCACTTCCTGAAAACGATGCCGAAATGCTGGCAAAGTTTGAACAATTGATACAAGACATTCAAACCTTCGATCTCGAAACAACACCCTTTACTCCACTGCTTTCCAAATGCCAAAACTGTATTTATATCCAACTTTGCGATAAATCATTATGCTAAGCTATCCCGATTTTAAAGAAAAAAATATTGCCATTGTTTTTGCTGAGGAAAAACAATATTTCTCTTTTCAAAACGATAACCTCATCGTCAAGGATAAGGACGACAAAGTGGTATTGCAAAAAACCTGTCATCGCTTGCTGGCATTGTGGGTGGTGGGGCATTGTGCCCTGAGCTCTGGACTGATGGAGCGGAGCAAAAAATTTGGTTTTCCTGTTCTATTATTGTCGTACAATTTTAGATTGATAGGCTGCTGGAATGCGCCTACCGAAGGCAATTTTTTGCTGCGCAAGAAACAGTATTATTATAAAGATTGGGAAATAGGCAAGCATTTGGTAAGCAACAAAATAGAAAACCAAATAGCGATGCTCAACAGCATTCGCAAAAAATCCCTGACCTGCAAAGAAGCGATTCAATCCTTACGAAAATATCAAAATCAACTAAGCGGAGCACAAAACCTGAGCGATATCATGGGCATAGAAGGGATTGCATCCAGATTGTATTTTGATCATTGGTTTTTTGCCCTGCCTTGGAAAGGCAGGCGACCCAGGGCCAAGATAGACCCCATCAATGTATTGTTGGATATGGGCTATACTTTTTTGTTTTATTTGGTGGAGAATATGTTGCATCTTTATGGTTTTGATGTATATCAAGGAGTATATCACCGCAATTTTTACCACCGCAAATCTTTGGTTTGCGACTTGCAAGAGCCCTTTAGGTGCATCGTAGATAGGATAATAAAAAATGCTTACAACCTGGGGCAGGTAAAGGAAGATGATTTTGTTTTTGAACGAGGTCAATATAAGTTAATGTACAAAAAAAATAAAGAATACACCCGATTTTTGTTATTGGGTATTCTTGAATATAAAACAGACATTTTTCTTTACTGTCAAAAATATTATCGTGCTTTTATTCAGGAAAAGCCTATTGAAACTTTTCCGGTTTTTACCATTTCAGCATCTCAAAATGACTAATTATGCTTTTAGTATCCTATGATATCAGCGATGATAAACTACGTACACGGTTTTCAAAGTATTTAAGCAAGTTTGGCTATCGCCTTCAGTATTCTTTATTTCAAATCAAAAACAGTGATCGTATATTGCAGAATATACAGGTAAAGATAGAAAACTACTTTGGAAAACGGTTTCAGCAAACCGATAGTGTAATAGTGTTTGAGCTTACCAAATCCTGCAAGATTACAAAATATGGTTATGCCAAAAACGATGATGAGGACCTCATTATTATTTAAGTTTTGCAAACCTCGGTCTTCATGCAAAAAAGATAAGATGTTTTGAGACAATTTGCTATGTTTGTATCTGATTCATTTGAATAATGAGTTGGATTTAGGACTTTTTGTCCGGTTATGAGTCTAAACGACTTTAAAAATTTCTACTATTGTAGATTCCGGGATCATTGCCGCAGTTATAGCAGTCTAAACGACTTTAAAAATTTCTACTATTGTAGATAATGCTTCAAACTCTTTGTACATTTTAAGTCTAAACGACTATAAAAATTTCTACTATTGTAGATCAGTATAGTTTGTTGTAATGGATATTTTGGGGTCTAAACGACTTTAAAAATTTCTACTATTGTAGATCTAGGACATTACTAGGACATTTACTAGTCTAAACGACTTTAAAAATTTCTACTATTGTAGATATTATTTGTGTGTACTCAGATCGTTAACGTCTAAACGACTTTAAAAATTTCTACTATTGTAGATTGCTTGCTACAAGTTCTCCTTGTAGGTCTAAACGACTTTAAAAATTTCTACTATTGTAGATGGGGTTTCGGTAATCGGAGCGTTTTGCAAAATGCGCCAGATGTTTAACTTCGTAGAAACATTTGATAGCGGCGCACTTCGCAAAGCTCCGAGCCGTTGTGCGTAAGCTGGCGGCATTATTCATTTACTTAAACCTTTATTTTTATGACGGACAGAATGTTTTGTAACAAGAATGGAAATCCATACAGGATCTATTATAAAATATTGACAATACTTATATCGCTATTGATATCTGCTGCTGGTTTTTCACAATCAGACACACTAAAATTAAGGGAACAAATTACTGCATTAGCCAATATTGGATCATGCGGTCCAGCATATTATTCAGCCAATGGAAAGGAAATTATTTTTATATCCAACATGAGCGGCTCACCGCAAATATGGAAAATTCATTCGTCAGGAGGATGGCCTGTACAACTTACTGCATTTACCGACCCGGTAACAGCTATGTCTCCCTCTCCTAAAGCAGATATAATTGCCTTTCAGCTAGCACCGGGCGGCGGATTAAATACACAGATATATATTATGAAAAGCGATGGTAGTGAGGTTAAGCAAATTACAAAAGGTGGGAAAACAAATAATTTTTTTGGAGTTTGGAGTAAAGATGGATCCTTATTAAGTTTTGGGTCGAACGAACAAAATGATACAGGAGTTGACTTCTTTATTTATGATGTTGTAAAAGGTGTTTATAGTCTTGAAGTTAAAAACAAAGGCACCGGTGGCATAACCGATTTTTCCGGCGATAATAATAAAGTTTTAATCACTAAGCTTGCTAGCAGGGGAAGTAACGATCTATACCTCTATGACTTAAAAACAAAGCAGGAAAAAATATTAACGGAACATGATGGCCCGGGCAATTTTTTTGGCAAGCTAACAAACACTGGTGATGTGTATCTTGGGTCTGATAAGGACAGAGATCTTATTGCATTTGGAACCTGGCAGAATGGAAATATTAAAATCCTGACTGACAAGAATAACACTGGGCTAGCCGGTCTTACATTGAATAAATCAGGTACTATTGCTGTGCTTGGATGGAATGAGAGTGGAAGAAGTAAAATAACACTTTATGATTTAAAAGCTAAAAAGGAAATAAGTCAACTTACATTACCATTTGAACTAATTGGTAGTGTTTCATTTTCTCCTGATGATAAAAATATTGTTTTCACAGGTAGCGGGTCAAAAGAACCTTCTAATATTTGGATTTACTCCATGCTGACTAAGCAGTTTAAAAAGGTTACAGATAGTCCTCATCCGGGTGTGCAACTGAACAAGTTTGTAGCACCCGAAGTTGTTACA
The DNA here is from genome assembly GCA_035434405.1 of Niabella sp. Lineage (GTDB taxonomy): Bacteria > Bacteroidota > Bacteroidia > Chitinophagales > Chitinophagaceae > Niabella. Next base: position 135,974 of record DAORWU010000012.1, read on the forward strand.
TTTATTTCTTTTGATGGGTTAAAGTTGAGTGGATGGCTATATAAACCAAGCCATGGTGCAGCACCATTCCCAACTGTTATTAGTTTTCATGGTGGTCCGGAAGGACAGTCGATGCCCAACTTAAATCCTACAGCACAAGCACTTGCTAAAGAAGGAATTGCTTTTTTTCTTCCAAATGTAAGAGGGTCAACCGGCTTTGGAAAAAAGTTTGTAAACCTTGATAACGGAGCATTAAGGGTGAATGGTGTAAAAGATATTAAAGCTTGTTATGATTATTTAATTAGTTCCGGTACATCAAAAAAAGGTGCAATAGGTATAATGGGTGGTTCCTATGGTGGGTATATGGTAATGGCTGGTGTTACAGAGTACCCTGATATGTTTGCCGCAGGTGCAAACTTATTTGGAGTAGTAAATTTTGAAACGTTCTTTAAAAAAACTGAACCATGGATGGCGGCTATTTCCACCATTGAATATGGAGACCCTAATACACAGGCAGACATGCTGAAACAGCTTTCGCCCATACACAAAACTGCTTTAATTAAAACACCTTTATTGGTGCAGCATGGTGCAAACGACACCAATGTTCCTGTAATAGAAGCAGAACAAGTTGTCGATGCCTTAAAAAAGAATAATATTCCTGTTCACTATACGCTCTTCCCTGATGAAGGTCATGGTTGGCGAAAAACCAAAAACAGGATAACATCTACTGTAGAAATTGTAGATTGGTTTATTAAGTATTTGAAGTGAATGTAAATTGCATAATAAGCCTACGCAACAACAGGGAGTTTGCTGCTATGCTGGCAGACGAATATATTCTCAGCTTCATATCGCTAT
>DAORWU010000013.1:0-134566 GCA_035434405.1 Niabella sp.
TGGGGTTTATCGTATAAATTTATAACTCTTTATGCGACAATTTGAAATGCACCCATCTGACATTCCTGTAGTTTGGTTAATTTTGAGCGCAGAATATTTACAAAACAATATGACCATAAAGGAAATAACTTCTTATCTCGAAACCATTGCTCCGCCAGCACTTCAGGAGACTTACGACAATGCAGGATTATTAACTGGCAATGCCAACTGGACCTGTACCGGTGCCATTTGTTGTCTCGATGCCATAGAATCGGTGGTGAATGAGGCCATTGAAAAGAAATGCAATCTAATCCTAGCACACCATCCAATCATTTTTTCCGGGCTAAAAAAGATTACGGGTAATAATTATGTAGAGCGCACTATAATTAAGGCAATCAAAAATGATATAGCTATTTATGCTATACACACCAATCTGGATAATGTGATAACTGGTGTAAACAAAATGATTTCGGACAAACTAAATCTGAAAAATGTAAAAATACTTTCACCAAAAAAAAACCAACTTTGTAAACTTTTCTTTTTTGTACCCACTCTCAACGCCGAAAAAGTTATGAATGCCCTTTTTGAATCGGGTGCCGGTCGGATTGGTCATTATAGTGAATGCAGTTTTTCTACAAACGGTATTGGAACTTTTAAGCCGGGAGAGGAAGCAAATCCTTATGTCGGTGAAAAAAATCAGCGGCATGCCGATGAGGAGCTTAAAATCGAAATCCTTTTTCCAGATTATCTGGAGCATCAAATTGTGGAAACCCTGAAAGCCAACCATCCTTATGAGGAAGTGGCTTATGAAATCATCGCTATCAAAAACGAACACCAGCAAATCGGATCAGGTATGGTGGGCGAACTTGAACAGCCGATTTCAGAATCCGAGTTTTTGCAAACCCTCAGAAACATATTTCATCTGCCCATGATCAAGCATACCGCTCTTTTGGGAAAACCAATCCAAAAAGTAAGTGTTTGTGGAGGTGCAGGCATCTTTCTACTTAAGGATGCACTGAACACAAAATCAGACATTTATATAACCTCTGACATCAAATACCATGAATATTTTGATGCCGACAATCGCATCATTCTGGCTGATATTGGGCACTTTGAAAGTGAGCAATTCACCATAGATTTGCTGGCAAATTTTTTAGAGAAAAAATTCCCTACCTTTGCCGTCCTTAAAACAGGTGTAAAAACAAATCCCGTTTATTATTTTTAAACTATAAGTAAATATTTTAAGTTATTGGTTTAAAGAATACAATTATTCAAAAATATATGGCACAACTAAAAGAATTTTCCATCGAAGAAAAACTGGGTTCGCTGATTCGTTTGCAAAAAATAGACAGCAAATTGGATGAAATTAAAATTATCAAAGGCGAATTGCCGATGGAAGTGGCCGACCTGGAAGATGAATTGCAGGGTTTGCGAGCAAGACAAACTAGGATTGAGGAAGAAATAAATGGCGTAACAGAATTTATCGAAGAACGCAAAAACGCCATTAAAGATAGTGAAGCGCTTATTAAAAAATACGAGAAGGACAGTGAGAATGTGAAGAACAACCGTGAGTTTGAGGCTATTAATAAGGAAACTGAGATGCAGCAGTTGGAAATCAAATTAGCCGAAAAACATATCAAAGATGCCAATGAAGAAATAGCTGATAAAGTAATTCTTCTGGACAAAGCAAAAAAGAATATAGGCACCAAAGAAGGTTCTTTGGAAATTAAGAAAGCCGAACTTGAAAAAATCATCGTTGCAAACGAAAAAGAAGAAAAACAGTTTTCAAAATCTTCTGGTGAAGCTAAGTCTGATGTAGATCCACGATTATTAACCAGCTATGAAAAGATCAGAGGCAATTTCCGCAATGGTTTGGCAGTTGTCCCCGTAGTGAGAGATGCTTGTGGTGGTTGTTTTTATTCCATTCCTCCACAAAAGCAAAGCGAAATAAAGCAGCACAAAAAAATTATTGCCTGCGAAAACTGCGGACGCATCTTAGTAGATGAGGAATTGAGCAATAACATAGAAATTTAAAGATCCTAGGATCGAACTCTAACAAGAAACATCCGAATTCAAAATTTTTGATTTTTCTATATCAAAATCTATTTTTTTCTTTTTTTATTTTCTCCAACCCCAAAAGGGTTGGAGTTTTTTTGTGTTTGATCCAGCATATATTCACTTTCACCGTGTCTAACCCCTGCCAAGCAATGTTTGATTTGAATGCCCAAAACATTTTTTTGTTATCTTGCTTCAAGTTTAGAATCAACCCTTACTCAAGGTTCAAAATAGAGTCAGTGCATCTTGAAATTAGCTAGGCTATTGAAAGCCAATTGTAAATAATTAGTCATAAAATGAAGCCATTAGTATTTGAAGTACCTGCAGTGGATGGAGAATCTCTTGTGGTTCAGGAGGACAAGTTGCCTTATTTCTACAATGTATTTCATAAGCATGAGCAGATTCAGATCACGGCTATTCTATCCGGCAAAGGAGAATTGATTACAAGAGGTGGAGACCTTACCTTAAATCCTAAAAAAATATTCATAATTGGTAGTAATCAACCGCATCTGCTAAAATCAGATGAGAGTTATTACAAGAAGAACAGTAAAAATGCCATTCACGCCATTCATATTTATTTTAAATCAGAACTCATTCTGCACAATTTCAATTTGCCAGAATTTGAAGAAGTCAAGCGTTTCATCAATCGCATTGGTACTGGCCTGATGATAAATGAAACAAACTCGGCATTATTTATAAGTCATATAAAGAACATTTCGAAAAACAAAGGAATAAAACGCATTTTTTTATTCATTGAATTTTTACGTTTTTGTTATTTCAATATAGAAAAATTCACTCACCTGCATACCTCAGAAAAAACGATTGAAAATTTTTATTACAACAATAAAACAAGGGTGAATGATATTTATGCCTACACCCTAGCGCATTTTACAGAAGAAATAAGTTTGACCAATGTGGCCAAAGTGGCCAACATGACCGTTCCGGCAATGTGTAAATATTTCAAGAAAAGTACCCGAAAAACCTATATGGAATTTCTTAAAGAAGTGAGGATAGACTATTCCTGTAAAAAAATTGTACGTGGAGATTTTAACACAGTAGCTGATATTGCCTATTCAGCCGGATTCAGAAGCACCATCACTTTTAACCGGGCGTTCAAGAGTCTTACTGGCAAGACTCCTACCGAGTATTTGCAGGCTCATAAAAAAAATCTTGAGCAACCGACCAAGTTTCTAAACATAGATAAGCTCTTTATTTTTCATTAATAATCAATAGAAAGTGGAGATTAACAATCCATAACAATGGTCTTTTTTTTACATTTGTGGGCTGATACAATTGTATGATTTCTCAAAATACTATAGCAGATATATTAAATCGCATCGATATCATCGATGTGGTAGGTGAATTCGTAAAATTGAAAAAGCGTGGGGTGAATTATCTAGGCAATTGTCCCTTCCACAATGAGAAAACGCCCTCCTTCACGGTGTCACCTACCAAGGAAATTTACAAATGCTTTGGATGTGGAAAGAGTGGAAACACCATCAGCTTCATAATGGAGCATGAAAAATATAGTTATGTAGAAGCATTGAAATGGCTAGCAAACCGATACGGCGTGGAAGTAGAAGAAACATTTGTCAGTCAGGAACAAAAGGAGCAATATCAAACAGCCGATAGTCTTTTTGTCATCAATGGATTTGCCGAGAAATTCTTTACCAATGCATTGTTTCATTCAGAAGAAGGCAGAGATATTGGCTTAAGTTATCTTAAAGAAAGAGGATTTAGAGAGGGGACTATTGAAAAATTCCGGTTAGGTTACTCACCCGAAAACCGTACCGCCTTTTCAGACGAAGCCATAAAAAATCAATACAATAAAGAGCTTTTGATAAAGAGTGGTCTGGTCGTGGAACGCAATGGACAATTGCAGGACAATTACCGGGGCAGGGTTATTTTTCCAATTCACAACAATAGCGGCAAAGTCATAGGCTTTGGGGCTAGAATCCTGAAGTCTAATGAAAAAGCACCTAAATATATTAACACACCGGAAAACGAACTTTATGTAAAAAGTAAGATCCTGTATGGTTCCTACTTTGCAAGGGGAGCCATAGATAAAGCCAATGAATGTCTATTGGTGGAGGGCTATACTGATGTAGTATCCTTGCATCAGGCAGGCATTGAAAATGTAGTAGCCAGCGGTGGCACTTCGCTTACAGTAGATCAACTCAGGCTCATAAAAAAGTACACGAATAATCTCACCATAATATACGATGGTGACGGTGCCGGTATTAAGGCCGCACTTCGTGGGTTGGATCTGGCATTGGAAGAAGGATTGAACGTGAAACTGGTATTGATTCCGGATAATGAGGATCCTGATAGTTATGTAAACAAAGTAGGTTCAGCTAATTTTTCGGAGTTCATCCAAAAAAACAAAAAAGACTTTATTCTTTTTCAGTTGGAGTTGGCATTAAAAGATGCAAATGATGACCCGGTTAAAAAATCGGAGTTGGTGAACAAAATAGCCGAATCCATTTCAAGAATAAATAAGGCCGAAGATTTTACCAAACAGCAAAGCTATATCAAGGAGTCGGCCTCCATATTAAAAATTGATGAGGCAGGATTACATGCCCTGGTAAATAAATATATCAGGGACAGAATTAATGTTCAGGAAAAAAAATTAACAAGCACAAACCAAAAGCAACCAATAGCCCAACCGGAAAATGAAAATTTCGATGATGCCACTTTCGACCTTTTGTTCAAAGATCAGCTTCAGGAGCGTGAACTGGCCAGGGTTCTGCTTGAATATGGGAACCGGCACTGGGATAAAAAAACGCTGATTGCAGACTATATATTCGATGAAATAGATGAATTGGATTTAGAAGACAAGGAGGTTCAACAGCTCATTCTATCTATCAAAGAGCTGCTGCAAACTCGTCCCGAATCCTTTGATGATAAATATTATGTGTACCATTCGGATAACACATTAAGCCGTTTTGTTATTTCGCTACTAAACCATCCCTACGAGGAAAGTAAAAAATGGATTGAAAAAGCAGGCCAGAGTATGGGATACCAAAAGTCTCTTTTTCAACAAGAGTATGAGCATTTTGTACACGCACTTGCTGATGGCAATGAGGAAGAACTGGTGAAGTATAAATTGATATCGGAAGATCGTACTAAAGAAAAAGTAATTTCGGCCATAAGATACCTGAAGCTTAAGAAAATAAAGCGGATGCTTTTGCAAAACCAACAGGACATGGAGGCCGATAAATCCTACTTGAAATTTCCTGAACTGCATTTTATCCATAAATCTCTAAAAGATATGGAAAGGGAAATTACGGATAAATTAGGCACTGTTATCTTGCATTAAAATGTAAGCGGTCATTGTAGGACGACGCTCAGACATCGAACATACATTAGAAATGAAACAAATTAAACTGACGACTTTACTATTTGGACTTCTGCTTTTCGGCTGCAATCAAGCCGACACTTCCAGCGAAGGGCAAAAACAAATAAGCGTACCTAAAGATGCAATCAAGTCCGAAACCAAAGAGACAGTCACTTCCTACGGGCCTAACACAATGGTTCGGAATGTAAAGCAAGATAGAAACGGAAACATTTTGATTGCATCCTACAAAGGCGTGTTTCGATACGATGGAAAATCGTTTACCAATATAACAAGTACAATAAGTTCGCCCAGCTTCTGGGATGTCCTGGAAGATCGAAAAGGCAATCTGTGGTTCGCTACCAGAGATTCAGGTGTTTATTATTACAATGATAAATCCCTGCCTGTGGGACAGGCAGGCTTTCAACATTTTACTACCAGGGAGGGACTTGCCAGTAATACGGTTTTTCATATTTATGAAGATAGAGCCGGCAATATTTGGTTCGGCACCGGAGGTGGATTAAGCCGGTACGATGGGAAATCTTTTCGAAATTTTACAACTAAAGAAGGACTTTCAAATAATAATCTTACTACTATCATGGAAGACAAAACTGGGAAATTATGGTTTGGCACAAGGGGCGAGCCCTGTTTTTATGATGGAAAAACATTTACCGTTTTCAAAAACGAGGATGGTAAAGCCTTTAACAACGTTTGGTCGATAATTGAAGATAAAAAAGGCAATATTTGGCTCGGTGACAATGATGGACTTTGGCGCTATGACGGCAGTACTACTACTAAGGTAACGGAGAGAGGTGCTTCTTTTATAATCGAAGATAAAAAAGGAAACATCTGGACTACTGGTAGCGTAAATCCTCCTAGTGGAACGGTCTGGGCACTTTCCCGTTATGATCAAAAGTCCTTGTACAATAAAAAGCCTATTGTAACCGAAATAATGTCAATAAAAGGACCGGGAATGCTTTGTGGGATTTTGGAAGCTAACGATGGAAGTATTTGGTTTGGAGCGTTGGGGCCTAAGAGTGGAGTGTATCGTTATGATGGAAAGACGATTACGGACTTTAAAAGTAAAGAGGGAAATAATTAGCCAATAATTTAAAGTTGAATTGGAAAAGCAAAATTACTACAGTGAAATAGTTGAAAACATTTTATCAAATAAAGTGTTTTTATGCGACTTGAACTCTTGGAAGCCGGAATTAAAAATGTAAGTGGAACGGTTAAATACCCAAAAGAATTTGAAACTGTATGAGAAGCGAGAAAAAACAACGAACTGCTAACAGGCAGTTTGGCAAAAGTGGCGGTTCAGTGCTCCGCAGACACATTAGTGGTTAATCAAGGTTTAGTTCTCCGCATCAACATTAGTGGTAAAAATCGCCATATCGCCAAGCCGTTAACCGTTAGATGCAGACATCACCGAAAACACACAGATCATTAAACGACAATAGCTGAATATGAATACCGAAATCAAAAAATGTTTGGCCTGCGGCAAGCCTGTAAAAGGGAGAAGTGATAAAAAGTTTTGTGACGACTATTGCAGAAATGTTTTTAATAATCAGGCCAAAACTACTGACAGCCTTCTGGTTCGAAATATTAATAATGCTCTAAAACGAAACAGAAATATTCTGGCCAGTCTGCTCTCCGGTGATCAGGACACCGCAAAAGTAAATCGGGAAAAGATGATGAGCATTGGGTTTCAGTTCAAATGGCATACCCACCTGTACACCACTCAAAAAGGCACTGTCTATTATTTTTGTTACGATTATGGATATCTGCCAATGGAAAACAACTGGTACCTGATTGTAAAGTATCGGGAGCAACAAGAGGGGCATTCCAGCCTCCACAACCTATCAAAATAATAGGTACTGATGACCTAATTCCTCTGAGATTATTATTAGAAATCATGGCTAAATCCGCCCACTATTTTCAAACCCCTTGTTCCTCCAGAAATCCAGTTTCATCATCACCGCATTTAATTTTTGAATCGCTCCCACAATATCCCATTTGCTTTTGTCTCGTTCTCCTACAGCATTGGAGATACTTCTGATTTGAAGAAAAGGGATACCTTCCATTAGTGCCACATAATGCAAAGCTGCACCTTCCATGGTTTCAATGGAAACGCCCTGGTCTTTATACATCTTAATTCTTGATTTGCTGGTGGTGATTTCATTTACAGTAACTGCACGAACCATTCCCAATCCCGATTGATGAATGGCTCTTTTATTTGGATTTGCTAATATCCCATTTTTGAAAGGCTTTTGATTGGGTTTCATAAAGCCCAAATCCAAGAGTGAACGCCATTGCTTATTTTCCATCACACCCAAATCGCCAAAAAAATCTTGAGCAACAACTACCACATCCCCAATATTAATTTGCCTATCCATACTCCCTCCAATGCCAGCCTGAAGAATAAGTGAAGGTTTATATTTTTCAATGGCTTTTGTAATAGCATAAATAGCAGCCCCTGCCCCCACACCCGTTATCAAAACCGGAAGTTGATGCTTTTTAAAAAACTTTAGTGAAGGTTTGATTTCAAATTCGGTGGCTGATACTATTAATATACTCATAAAAAATTATTGAAGTCAAATGTCGCAAAACTTTTGAAACATTACCTTTGTCCGATGGTATATCTTACTAGACAGGAACATTTTAATGCCGCCCATCGCCTGTACAATCCAGCTTGGGATGAGGTAAAAAATGAAGCCGTATTTGGCAAATGCGCCAACCAGAACTGGCATGGTCATAATTACGATTTGCTGGTAACTGTGAAAGCCAAACTCAATGATAATACGGGTTTTGTATTTGATGTAAAAAGCTTGAGCAGCATTATCAGGGAGTATATAATAGAAAAATTGGATCACCAAAACTTGAATGAAGATGTGGATTTTTTGAAAGGGAAAATGTGCAGTACCGAAAATCTAGCTATAGCAATCTGGAATCAGTTATTGCCACATTTGCCAAAAGAGGTCCAGTTGCATGGCATAAAGTTATATGAGACACCGCGCATTTTTGTGGAATATTTTGGAGAATAAAAAAGGGAGATAAAAAAATGAAAGTAGCTGTATTTAGACAAGAACATTTTAATGCGGCCCATCGGTTGTTTAATCCAGATTGGGACGAAAATAAAAACTCGGCAGTTTTTGGCAAATGCGCTTATCCCAATTATCATGGTCACAATTACGACCTAATAGTAAAAATAACCGGGCATCCCGATCCCAAAACGGGATACGTGATAGATATGAAATTATTAAGTGATTTGATAAAAAGAGAAGTACTTAGTCGCTTCGATCATAAAAATCTGAATTTAGATACGGCTGAATTTAAGCACCTGAATCCAACGGCGGAAAATATTGCAATTGTTATTTATGATATATTGAGGCCACATATCCAAAGCCATCTGGATTTACAAATCAGGTTGTATGAAACACCAAGAAACTTTGTAGAATATCCTGCCAGCTAATATAGTCAGGACAATTTTAGATTGTTTGAAAAACTCAATTCCCAAATCCCCACGCAGTATAATAGCAAATGGAGTTTTAGCATCATAGTGTAATCACCTTTCCATAACAACTTTTGAAAGGCCAAAAATCCTTTTGGTTTAAATTACCCTAACCTATTATGTGCATTCCTTTTATTTCGTCAGGGTAATTCAAATCCATGATAAGTGATAGTTGTTTCCAAATCAGTCAACTACCGGAAATACCATTAATAATTTTCCAACTTTTTTTATTTCCCCAATTGACCGGTAGGAGGCGCAAATTTTGTCAGGTCAATACCTACTACAGCGGCTTTATATTCTTGCATATTGGGGATACGGCCCAAAATAGCAGACAACACCACCACTGGAGTGGATGCCAGCAGCGACTCTCCTTTTTTGCGTTCCGAATCCTCTACTACTCTACCCTGGAAAAGTCGGGTTGAGGTGGCCATCACGGTATCCCCTTTGGCTGCTTTTTCCTGATTGCCCATACAAAGGTTACAGCCAGGACGTTCCAGATACATCATATTTTCATATTCGGTACGGGCAGCACTTTTAGGTAAAAGGTCGCTGAACTCAAAACCAGAATATTTTTGCAAAAGTTCCCAATCTCCTTCTTCTTTCAATTCATCGATAATATTATAAGTAGGAGCAGCCACTACCAGTGGGGCATGAAATTCCACCTTACCTTGCTGGGCTTCCAGATTTTTCAGCATTTTGGAAACAATCTTCAAATCGCCCTTGTGCACCATGCAGGATCCCACAAAACCCAGATCCACTTTTTTCTCACCACCATAATAGGAAAGCTCGCGAATAGTATCATGCGTATATCTTTTTGATACATCCGAATTGTTCACATCAGGATCAGCAATCATCGGTTCTTCTATCTTATCCAGATCGATCGTTACTTCTGCATAATACTTCGCAGTTGCATCCGGAGTCAGTGCAGGTTTTTCTCCAGATCTAATTTCTGCTATCCTTTTGTTTGCAATGTTGATGAGTCCCTGAAGAACTTGATTGTCGTTGTCCATTCCCTTCTCAATCATAATCTGGATTCGGCCTTTGGCTATTTCCAAAGATTGGATCAGTGTATCATCTTGAGAAATACAGATTGAGGCTTTCGCTTTCATCTCAGCAGTCCAGTCTGTAAATGTGAAGGCCTGATCGGCAGGAAGGGTTCCGATATGCACTTCTATGATTCTGCCCTGGAACACGTTTTCGCCACCAAATTGTTCTAGCATTTGTGCTTGAGTGGCATGTACCACATCCCGAAAATCCATGTGCTCTTTCATCTCCCCTTTAAAAGTCACTTTCACCGATTCGGGGATTGGCATAGATGCTTCGCCGGTAGCCAATGCCAAGGCTACCGTTCCGGAATCTGCCCCAAACGCCACACCTTTAGACATCCTGGTATGGGAATCGCCTCCAATAATGATCGCCCATTCGTCGACTGTGATATCATTCAGTACTTTGTGGATAACATCTGTCATGGAGTGGTATTCGCCTTTTGGATCTCGTGCAGTGATTAATCCAAAATCGTGCATAAACTTCATCAGTTTAGGAATATTTGCCTGCGCTTTTTTATCCCAAACCGAAGCGGTATGACATCCCGATTGGTAAGCCCCATCTACGATGGGAGAAATTACTGTGGCAGCCATTGACTCCAATTCCTGAGCCGTCATCAGCCCTGTAGTATCTTGTGAACCGACAATATTTACTTCTACTCGTACATCCGAACCTGCGTGCAATACTTTTCCTGGAGTAGCACCCACTGCATTTTTATTGAAGATCTTCTCAACTGCAGTTAGCCCTTGGCCTTCATGTGAAATTTCTTTAGAAACAGCAAATACCGGTGTGGGTTCTATTCCCAAAATCTTTGCAGCAACAGTCTGAATTTTCTTTCCAAATACTATGGCATAGGATCCACCCGCTTTTATAAATTCTAACTTTTGTGGAGTGAATGATTTGGTCAAATCTATCAGTTCGCGATCTCCATTGTATAGTTTTTTCTTTTGAGTGTTGATGGTTAAGATTGTACCTGTTGTCACAGAATAAGTTTGCTCTAGCACAGGTTCACCCTTTTCATTGCGAACCACATTTCCATTTTCATCAAGCTTTTTTACCCAATTTTTCAGATCGACACCAATACCTCCTGTCACATCTACTGTGGTGAGGAAGATTGGAGAAATACCGTTAGTACCTCCTACTATCGGAGCAATATTCACAAATGGCACATAAGGGCTGGCCTGTTTACCGGTCCAAAGTGCCACATTGTTTACACCCGACATTCTGGACGACCCTACCCCCATTGTCCCTTTTTCTGCAATCAACATCACACTCTTGTCAGGATGCTGTGCTTGAAGTTCCTTTATTTCTTGCTGTGCCTGAGGTGTAATCATACATTTACCGTGCAATTCACGATCCGATCTTGAGTGAGCCTGATTGCCAGGAGATAGTAAGTCGGTGGAAATATCTCCTTCCCCTGCGATAAAGGTTACCACCTTAATTTCCTCAGGAATTTCTGGAAGTTTGGTGAAAAACTCTGCTTTGGCATAGCTTTCCAAAATTTCTTTTGCTACGGGATTGCCACTTTTGAAAGATTCTTTTAATCGATCTGTATCTGCATCATATAGGAAAACCTGCGTCTTTAACACATCACCTGCAGGCTGTGCTATCGCCGCATCATTTCCTAATGCCAGATCAAGCAGCACTTCGATGGAAGGACCTCCTTTCATGTGCGACAACAGCTCTAAAGCGAACGCTGGAGTTATTTCCTCCACTATCACTTCACGCAAAATAATTTGCTTCAAAAACTTGGCTTTAACACCTGCTGCACTTGTAGTTCCAGGCAAACTGTTATAAATAAAAAACTTTAGAGAATCGTTTCGATCCTGACTATTTGAATCTACTATTTGTGTAATTATTTCACTTAACAATTCGGCACTATCAATCGGCTTTGGATGTAGGCCCTGAGTTTTTCTCTCTTCAATTTCTAAAATGTAATCATTATATATACCCATAAAAAATGTATTTTCTGTATTAATAGAAGTTCCTAGTTATGATATTTTAATCATTTCCCCAGGCTCTTCTGCAATTGTGCGAATTTATAAAATTTCAGGAGACTTTTTTTAACAAAGTTTGCAGTAGCAAAGTGCAGTTCTGCATTTGATTTTCCAGGACCTTTGATTCAGATTCACTACAGACAGTGGAAAACCTTTTTCATATAAACAACAATCTATTTGCAAAAAAGATCGCAAACCATTTTTCATCATCGTTTGAATATTTGAAAACCTCAAACTGAAAAAGAAGCTTTTTCACCCCCTGCCAACATCATCCAATCATGGTTTGACAGCCATAATCATTTCCGCTATTTTTGTTCTCCATGTCCAAAGCAAAAAACAATCCCACAGAAACGCCGCTCATGCAGCAACACAAGGCTATTAAACAAAAATATCCTGATGCTGTGTTATTGTTTCGGGTAGGAGATTTTTACGAAACCTTCGGGCAGGATGCAGTGATTGCCTCTCAGGTATTGGGCATCACACTTACCAAAAGAAACAATGGGGCAGCGGCATCGTTGGATCTTGCAGGATTTCCGCATCATGCACTGGATACCTATCTGCACAAACTGGTGAAAGCAGGTTATCGGGTAGCTATCTGTGATCAACTAGAGGACCCGAAACTTGCCAAAGGCATTGTAAAAAGAGGTGTTACAGAAATGGTCACACCCGGCACCGCCATTAACGACAAACTGCTTGAACACAAAAGCAATAATTTTTTAGCAGGCATTCATTTTGCTGATGAGCACAATTTTGGACTCGCATTTCTGGATTTGTCCACAGGTGAATTTTTTATAGCCGAGGGTGATCGGGAATATGCCGACAAATTGTTGCAAAGCTTCTCTCCTTCTGAAGTGGTGTTTCAGCGTCATCAACAAAAAAAATTCAAAGAGTATTTTGGTGGCAAAATGTATCTATACACTTTGGACGAATGGATTTTTGAGGAGCAGTACACACTCGATATTTTATTAAAGCATTTCCAAACCCACTCTCTGAAAGGGTTTGGTGTGGATGATCAGAAAATAGGTTTGATTGCCGCAGGTGCCATCATTCATTATTTGAAAGACACAGAACACCCCAACTTGCAACATATCACTTCTCTTCAATGCATTCACAGAAATGATTTTTTATGGATGGATCGGTTTACGATACGAAATTTGGAATTGATCCAAGGCGCATCGGAAGGCAACCATACTCTTTTAAAAGTGCTGGACAACACGGTTTCCCCAATGGGTGCAAGATTGCTGAAACGATGGATTTTATTTCCACTTATCGATATCAATAAGATCAATGAAAGACTGATTCTAACAGAAACGCTTATAATAGAAACCGACCTGAGAAATGAATTGGTACATGCCATCAAACAATGTGGAGATATAGAAAGACTGGTAGCAAAGATTCCAACAAAAAAAATCAATCCAAGAGAGGTTTTGCAATTGGCCAAAGGGCTGAATCAGGTTCAGCAGATTAAATCACTTTGTCTCAACCATAGCAATTCATATTTGAAAAGAATTGGTGATGCCCTTAACCCCTGCCCCATCATTGCTGAGAAAATTTTTAGCGAGTTAATAGAAAATCCACCGGCTACCGCCACCAAAGGAAGCATTATGCAAAGCGGTATTCACAATACACTGGATGAACTTAGAGAAATTTCGCAAAGTGGAAAAGCTTATCTGACCAAACTTCAAGCCAGCGAAGCTGAAAAAACCGGTATCAACTCTTTAAAGATTGGCTTCAATAATGTATTTGGATACTATCTGGAAGTAACCAATAGTTACAAAAACAGAGTGCCTGAAAACTGGATTCGAAAACAAACTCTTACCAATGCAGAAAGATACATCACCCCTGAACTAAAAGAATATGAAGAAAAAATTACAGGTGCCGAAGAAAAGATTTTACAAATCGAATTACAGATGTACGATGTCTTGCTAAACGAATTGTTCGACTATCTGCAACCCATTCAAACCAATGGCAACCTGCTGGCAATCGTGGACTGTATCAGTTGTTTTGCCCATAATGCCATCCATTATCAATATAAAAAACCATTGATTCATGAAGAGGAAGATTGGGTGGTGAAAGAAGGTAGACATCCGGTCATTGAACGCAATCTGCCAATGGGCGAAAGCTATATCTCTAATGATACTTCACTGAACAAAGCAGAGCAGCAAATCATCATACTTACTGGGCCCAACATGAGTGGTAAATCGGCATTATTGCGACAGGTGGCTCTGATCACTCTAATGGCTCATATTGGTAGTTTTGTGCCGGCCAATGAAGCAAAAATTTCACTGACAGACAAAATATTTACACGAGTTGGCGCATCTGACAACTTAAGTGGTGGTGAGAGTACTTTTATGGTGGAGATGAACGAAACCGCCGCAATCATTAATAATATTACAGACAAAAGCCTGATACTGCTAGATGAAATAGGCCGAGGAACATCTACCTATGATGGGATATCCATAGCCTGGAGCATTGTGGAGTATTTGCATCAAACACCCCATCAACCCAAAACTTTATTTGCTACCCACTACCACGAATTAAACGAACTGGAAGCTAAATTTGACCGAATAAAGAATTTCCATATCACCAATAAGGAAGTAGGTAATAAGATTATTTTTTTGCGCAAATTGGCTCCAGGAGGCAGTACACACAGTTTCGGTATTCATGTGGCCAAAATGGCGGGCATGCCGGTTTCTTTGATAAAACGTGCCAATGAAATTTTGGAGCAATTAGAATCGCAACACGTAGATGATGACACTATTGACGGAACAGAAAAAAAAGGGATTTCAGAAAAAATGAAAAAAATGGCCACCCCACAATTTCAACTTTCTATTTTTGATGCCCATAGTCAGACCTTTGAAGAAATCAGAGAGTTGTTGGCAAATATCGATATCAATAGGCTAACACCAGTGGAAGCTTTGTTGAAACTACAGGAGATAAAAGGAAAGATTAAGTAACTGCTTTTTTGTTTCTTTGCGAAGTATGAAGCGTTTCAACCTACCAATTTTATTACTATTTTTTTCTTTTGTTTGTAGTAATTCTTTAGCTCAAAAAAGAAATAGCGACAGCCTGAATAAGAACAAGAATAATGTTGAATTTAACGACAAAGGCATTCAGTTTAAGAAGGGAGACAATTATCTGCTAATCTTTCGTTTTCGTGCTCAGTTACGGGCAGGCTATTTCAGCCGAATGGACAACGACGACCAAGCAGGGATAGAAGCATCCGTTAGACGAATGCGACTAAGATTTGAAGGGTATTTGTATTCTCCTAAATTAGAATACAAATTACAATTAGGATTTGCCAATAGGGATATGGATCTGGAAAGCGGTTCCCCACAAATCATCAGAGACGCTGTATTTTATTACAAACCCAATCAAAACTGGTCAATCGGAATGGGACAAACCAAACTTCCAGGAAATAGGGAGCGGGTAAACTCATCCGGTGAGTTGCAAATGCCCGACCGCTCTATCGCCAATGGAAAGTTTACAGTGGATAGAGATTATGGAATTTTTGTTGATCGAAATTTTGAAATCAGGGATCAAATCATCAAGTTACAAACAGCGGTTTCCACCGGCGAAGGCAGAGGGTTGGTACTTTCTGATAAAGGGCTGGCATACAGTGGACGAATGGAATATATGCCGTTTGGAAGTTTTAAAAACAAAGGGGACTATTTTGAAGGTGATCTAGATTTTGAAGAAAAACCCAAACTTTCCTTTGGTTTAACTTATACAAAGAACTTTGGAGCCAGGCGAACTGGAGGCCAGTTGGGTAAATTCATGTATAGTGCCTACAATAAGGAGGAATCATTGAGAGCCGATATACGCACCATAATGGCAGATGCTGTTTTTAAATACAATGGATGGGCCTTTCTGGGTGAGTATTACGATCGAAAAGTAGATAAATTTTCGGTGTCCGATTTCAGCACCCGGCCCAATGATCTGATTTTGTTCTTAAAAATGCCGGCAGGAACTGCGGTGAATCTCCAAGCCAGTAAAATGATTACTAAAAAGGATGAATTTGCATTTAGGTTTACAGAGATTACGCCTCACAAGGAATTGCTTTCTTACCAGTATAAGTTAAGAACTAAGGCAGTAGGTTATTCTCATTATTTCAATAAACACAAATTCAAATTACAGGGTTATATTGGAATGGATGATCGGGAAGGTGAATCTGAAGAACTCGATGATCCGTTTAAAAACCGATTAAATGTGATGATGCAGGTGGAAATTGGGATTTAACGGAGCACAGAACGAAAATGAAGGAAGTTTTGAACTTGCAGATGTGCTCTTAAAGTATAGTATTGACTTACTTTGTAGAACAATTGGTTTCTTTTTAAGATCTTAGATCAACCTTTAATTATCAAAACTGTTAATCAGACTATGAAACTAGATATACTGGCAATAGGTGTTCATCCCGATGATGTAGAGTTGGGTTGTGCCGGCACTTTAGCAAAAGAAATCAGCAGAGGGAAAAAAGTAGGTATCATAGACCTCACACAGGGAGAATTAGGAACAAGAGGCACCATTGAGACAAGATATTCGGAAGCAATGGATGCCGCCAATTTGTTGGGTGCTGTGGTAAGAGAAAACCTGAAAATGCGTGATGGCTTTTTTAAAAATGATGAGCCTCATCAATTACAACTCATTCAAACTATCAGGAAATACCGGCCTGATATTATTATTGGTAATGTGATGGCAGATCGTCATCCCGATCACGGACGGGCTGGTCAACTAATCAATGACTCATGTTTTTTATCCGGACTTATCAAAATTGAAACATTCGATGAAAACGGCCATCCACAACAAAAATGGCGACCCACCTATTTCTTACAATATCTTCAGGATTGGTATCATGAGCCCAACCTGCTGATAGATGTTAGCGAATTTGTGGAAATAAAAATGAAATCAGTAGAAGCCTATACTACTCAGTTTCATACAGATGAAAGCGAAGAAGTCGGCCCTCAGACATATATCTCAACACCCGAATTTAAAGAAAGTGTTTTAGCAAGAATGCGCATGATGGGAAAAAGGATCGGTGTAAAATATGCCGAATCTTTTATCAGTAATAAACATATAGGAGTGGATAATCTGGATGCACTTATATTGAGAGAAACCTAAAGCTGTTAAAAGGAAGACATTTTTTTTGTTCATATAACCAAAGTGACAAATATATTACTTTTAGGGTGATCAATAATGGCTACCTTTGCAATCAAAAAAATAAAACAAGTTTCTGCCGATGTCAATTCCAAAGTTTCCAACACCACCCCCACCGTCATTTCATACTGTTCTAAAGAACCGTGTAAATGATTATTTTAAGGAAAGAAATCAGGCCAACACCGGAAATATGCGTTTGTTTTCCAAGGCTTTATTTCTGGTTACCGGCTTTTTAGCTTTATATGTTCATCTGGTTTTCTTTACGCCTTCCACAGGATGGGCCATCTTTGAATGTTTGCTTTTAAGTTTGTTTACTTCTGCAATTGGTTTCAACATCATGCATGATGGCGCACATGGCAGTTTCAGTAGCAAACCCTGGGTAAATGCATTGGCGGCCTCTTCCTTAAACTTTTTAGGTGCCAATACATTTATGTGGAAAATGAAACACAATGTCATTCACCATGCTTATACAAATATTGATGGAGTGGATGATGATCTGGATGCGAAACCATTTTTACGACTGTGCGAAACACAAAAATTTCATAAAATGCACAAATACCAGCACTATTACTTCTGGTTAGTGTATTCGTTACTGTATGTTTTCTGGATATTCGTTTCAGATTATAAGAAATATTTTAGAGGTAAGGTGGGCGATATTCCATTGAAAAAAATGACCTGGCAGGATCAGTTTTCTTTCTGGGGCTTTAAAATTTTGCATATCGTATTGTTTATTGTAATTCCTATTCTAACGGTTGGTGCTGGTAAATGGGCTATTGGATTTATCATTTATGCGGCTTTTGCAGGTTTTGTATTAAGTATTGTTTTTCAATTGGCACATACTGTGGAGGATACAGCATTTCCTGTACCAGATGTAACCACCAACAAAGTAGAGGATGAGTGGGCCATCCACCAGTTAAAAACTACTGCTAATTTTGCAACTAAAAGTCGCTTGGCATGCTGGTTCATGGGAGGGTTAAATTTTCAGGTGGAGCATCATTTGTTTCCCAAGATTTCGCATATCCATTATCCTAAAATCAACAAGATCATTAAGGAAACCTGTACCGAGTTCAATGTCACTTATATAGAATATAAAAAGTTAAAGGATGCTATTGCCTCTCATATTACCCACTTGAAACAGTTGAGCAATCCAAATTTTGCACATTAATATTCAGGTCAAATCGATATTAAGAAAGTCTGCTCAGGCAGACTTTTTTTGTAGATGATCATTCTCCAGGAAAGAAATTCTTACTGCATAACACCTAATTTATCCCCCACTCTTTTTAGTGTTCGAATAGCCATTTTTTAAAAACCATTGCAATATTTTTTCCCTGTGGTCTCCCTGAATAATAATTTCCCCCTCCTTGGCAGCACCACCTGTACCACAAAAGGATTTTAACTTTTTGGCCACTTCATCCAAATCCTGATCCCGACCTATAAACCCTTTGACAACACTGGCAGTTTTGCCTCCCCGATGTTTTGTTTCTAACTGCAAGCGGAGTTTTTGTTCAGCTGGCAGCAAGGTTACCGAACCCTCTGTACTATCCTCAAACTTAAAATCAGGATTTGTACTAAAAACAAACGGACTATTGGATTTGCTCTTAGACATACTTCAAAACTATTATTTTTCTGTAATATAAATATCGAATTAAACAACGGCTTTCAAACTCAGGTCAAGGCTCCTAGCCTGATGGATTAAACCGCCCACACTCACATAGTCCACGCCAGTAGCCGCGTAGCTTTCGATAGTATTTAGGTTTATGCCACCACTGGCTTCGGTTTCAAATCGGCCATCAATTAGATCCAAAGCCTCCTTAATTTGTTCTGGAGAAAAATTATCCAACATCACTCTAAACACTTTTCCAACCCCCATTTCTATCACCTTTTTCACATCATCTAGTGTCCGTGTCTCTACTTCAATTTTTATATCCAGCTTGTTGGTTTGAATATAGGTATATGCTTTGTCGATGGCCGTAACAATTCCTCCCGAATAGTCAATATGATTATCTTTTAGCATAATCATATCATACAACCCAAACCGATGATTGACACCTCCGCCAATTCTTACTGCTTCCTTTTCCAATAGTCTAAAATTGGGAGTAGTCTTTCTTGTATCAAGCAATTTTGTTTTATATCCTTTTAGTTTATCGGTATATTGTCTGGTAAGTGTAGCTATGCCACTCATCCGTTGCATACAATTCAACACCAGTCTTTCGCATTCCAAAATGGTATGTTCGTGAGCCGCCACTTCAAATGCCTTTTCACCGGCTACCATCAGTTCACCATCTTCTTTAAACTGGGTAAAACTGCACCCAGGTTCCTTGTAGTTAAAGATAAACCGGGCAACATCTACACCAGCTAATACACCCTCCTGCTTAATTTTTAATACCGCACGTCCTTCCTCTTCCGCGTTGATGGAAGACAGAGTAGAATGGTCTCCTGTTCCAATATCTTCTAAAAGAGCCTCCGTCACTAAATGCTCCAACTTGTTTTTAAATTCCTGGTTCATAATTTACACCATTACATTTTTGCATAATCAAAAAGCCTCCCTAAAAGAGAGGCTCCAAACTTAACTAAAATTAGTTTATCATTCTATCAATTGAAAACGCAGTTCTTTGATCACTTCTTTATTAGCCTCTTTTTTCATAAAGATATTTACCCGGTAATTACCATTGGATGTAGCCAATGTACCAATGGCATATTGCCCATTGGGAGAGTTTCCCTTATGCTTTACATCAAAACCCTTTGGAGTATTTTTTGTAAAAAAATCTTTAAGAATTTGTAGTGCCTGATTTTTACTGTAATTGTTCCCTTTATCCAGAATGGTTAATGAAAAATTACCAACCGCATTATCAGTTACCTGAGCAGCATTACCGTTCTTTAAACCACCAATTACTCCATCCAGACTCTGAGCTTTGAGCATAGGAGAAAAGAATAGTCCAAAACAAACAAATAAAACAGAATATATTTTTTTCATTTTTTTAAAATTTTTTATTTAATGAGGTGCTAAAAATATGCCAAATCGTTTAAACTGGTTCAACCTTCATTCTATAACTTTGCCACGCTCTTAAAAAAGTTTATTATTATTTATTTTACTTAATACAATTAAAATGTCTTCTACACAAAAAAAAGCTATTTTGATAATAATGGATGGTTGGGGATTAGGAAAAGTTGCATCGGCTGATGCCATTCAAAATGCTAACACTCCTTTTTTCAATTCTTTATATGGAAAATATCCACACACCACGCTTACCACTTTTGGAGAACAGGTAGGTTTGCCTGAGGGACAAATGGGAAACTCCGAAGTCGGTCATCTCAACCTTGGGGCAGGCAGAATAGTGTATCAGGAATTACAAAGAATCAATGTAGCGGTTAAAACAGGAGAACTGGCCTCCAATCCTGAATTAACCAGAACCATTGCAACGGCTAAAGCATCCGACAAAGCATTTCACCTAATGGGATTGGTGAGCGATGGCGGTGTGCACTCACATATTAATCATCTGAAAGCACTATTGGATATCAGCAAAGCAGGTGGACTCACCAAAGTTTATGTGCATGCCTTCACCGATGGCCGTGATACTGACCCAAAAAGTGGACTAAAATTTATCGAAGAGCTGCAAAACCATATTGATACAATTGGAATAGGGGAGATAGCTACTGTAGATGGTCGGTATTATGCAATGGATAGAGATAAGAGATGGGAAAGAGTTTCCAAGGCTTATGATGCTATGGTGAAAGGAATAGGACCTACCGCCTCATCCGCAATTGATGCTATGAAGAAAAGCTATGAAGTAGGTGTTACCGATGAATTTATTCTGCCTACTGTCATCGTCAATAAGGACAATTCTCCGGTGGCTACCATCCAAAATGGAGACCATGTACTTTGTTTCAATTTCCGTACCGACCGTTGCAGAGAAATAACGGATGTACTGACTCAACAGGACAATCACGAATACAATATGTACACCCTGGCATTGGATTATACCACCATGACAGTATATGATCAGAAATACAAGGAAGTACATACCATATTTAAAAATGAAGACTTGACCGATACAATCGGTGAAGTGATTGCAAAGCATGGTTTGAAACAAATCAGAATAGCTGAAACTGAAAAATATCCGCACGTAACCTTCTTTTTTAGTGGGGGCAGAGAATTGGAATTTGAAGGTGAATCAAGAATATTAAAAGCATCGCCGAAAGTAGCTACATACGACCTTCAGCCTGAAATGAGTGCCAATGAATTGACCAAAGCATTAATTCCTGAAATCCAGCAACAATCGGCAGATTTTATTTGCCTCAACTTTGCAAACGCTGATATGGTGGGACATACAGGCGTTTTTTCTGCAGCGATAAAAGCTGTGGAAACTGTAGATCATTGTGTGCAACAAATAATATCGGAAGCTTTAAAACAGGACTATGTAATTTTTTTAACAGCCGACCACGGCAATTCCGATTTTATGATCAATGCTGATGGATCGCCTAATACGGCACACACTTTAAATCTGGTTCCATTGTTTATTATAGACAACAAATGGAATGGGGACATAAAGGAAGGTAAACTGGGGGACCTAGCTCCCACCATTCTTTCATTTATGAAATTACAGATTCCGGAAAAAATGACTGGCAACATACTTGCCGAAGCTTAATGGCAGAAAATTTACAAATTTCATAAAAATTCATCCCTATAACTATTAGCCAATTTCATCAGGATGATTTCTATTTTCTAAAGGCCTCAGTGATAAATAAAAGCACTGAGGCTTTTTCATTGTTGCAATTCATCTTTTAAAAACGAATACAAGGCTTGATCATAAAAAGCATCTTGAACAACTTCTGCCTGCCTCAAAATGCCTTCCAACCGAAAACCCAATCTCTCCGGAATGGCACGACTCCTGATATTTTGAACAGCAGCTTTTATTTCCAGTCGATTCAGCGATAGATCTTCAAAACCAATTTTCATTACCCTTTTAACAGCCTTAGTAACTATACCTTTACCTTGCTGATTGGCCACTAGCCAGTATCCGATATTGGCAGTTTGGTTTGGCTTCTGAATATAGTGTAGCCCTACTCTACCGATTATCCTATCTCTTTCAAAAATATTGAAACTACATTCCAATCCCTGAGCATAAAGAACCTCACAATTCTTTAAATAGGTAAAAAAATCCTCCATAGTTTTCATGTATGGTACCCATGGCAAGAATGTTTCAAGATGAGACCGGTTAGCTTCCACCGCTTCAAAAAGTTTTTCCGCATGTGCAGAATGACTTACCTGCAAACTAAATTCATCACTCAATATTATATTCATATTTCAGTCTTAAAAGATAACTTAATCATCATAAACCTTCTACTACTCTGTTATAAGGTAATAATCTCAGTCGATAGGCGTTCATAGCGGTGACTCCCAATTTTTTTATCAAAGTATAATTGGCAATAATGCCCACCGGGGCTCCTATCACTGGAAGCAATTGAGCCATCTTTGCCAGATCCAGATAGTCCCTATATTGTTGCTGCAAGCTTCGCCAGTCAAATACATTTATATCCTCTGGCAGTTTTTTGGACTGAGTTTCCCAGTCCAATATTTTTAAATAAACCTTTCGGCTATGCTCCCTACTGGAAAAGGCAAGTTCAAAAATATGTAAGAGATAAACTCTTTCCTTATAGTCTGATAAATCGAATCCATAAGAAGCGGCAATTTCATAAAGCAGTTTCAATTTCAATGTAAGCAGAATTGGAAAATCGGCAAGGCCTAGAAAAAAACCACCTGCACCAGTCACACCACCTTCTATGGCTGCTGTACTTCGATAGAAGTTTATTTTTTCTTTCACAATGGCTTCCCGCTCAAAAAGTCCAATCTGCAACAAGGGAGCCGATGTGGTGTACTTTGCGCCAAACAACACACCCCTGATCATTTGCTTGATAACAGTTGTAATCCCACGATGTACTTTCTCTGGAAAATAAGAATTGATTTTTGCCTGAGTTCGCTGTGACAGTCGACTGAAAATTCCAGGTCGCCTGAGCATTTGCAATTGCCATTGCTTTAATTCATTTTCTGCAAAAAGTTCATAATTCATGATACAATCTATTGCACAAAACTAAGCCAGTCATAGATACTGAATAAAAAAAACCAGTCAGTAGATTCTACTGACCGGTAAATAAATATTCAATTGTTTTCTCCCTACCAGAATCTAACGTAAATAGCCGTTATCAGTAGCAAAGTAATAATAATCAACATCAATGTTCTTGGATCTACCTTAAACATGCTGCTATCAATGGCAAATGCTTTTGGATTCACTTTTGGACCTGCCAAGCTTATACCTACCATTGCAGCAACAGTAAATACAAACGACCATCCCATGTTGATGAGGAAAGGAATTTCGGTGATCGTATGCACCACACCACCTTCCAGTTTTTCATAAGTGAATGCCGTGTAGAGCCAGGTTTCTTTACCAAATATTTCTACAGCATAGCTATTGAAGAAAATGGCCAATACAAATCCAAGTACTACACCCACCAAGGCTGCTGTTCCGGTGGTTCGTTTCCAGAACATACCCAGAATAAACATGGCGAATACACCCGGGCTGATAAAGCCTGTATACTTTTGAATAAATGTAAACCCTCCTTCACCACCGATTCCTAATGCATCAGTCCAAGTAAAGGCCAAGGCAATCAGCATAGAAGCGATAATAGCCCAACGTCCTGTTCTTACCATTTGAATTTCGGTAGCATCGGACTTAATATATTTCTTATAAATGTCCAAGGTATATATAGTAGAAATACTGTTCACCTTACCAGCTAGAGAGGCAACGATAGCAGCGGTTAGTGCTGCCACAGCCAGTCCTTTTAAACCAACCGGAAGGAATCCTAGAATTGCCGAATACGCACCATCTTTCACACCATTGAAACCAGGCAACTGGCCTTTAGAATGTAATACATAAGCCGCAATACCTGGAAGCATGACGATAATGGGCATAAACAACTTCAAAAACCCTGCAAACAAAATACCTGTACGGGCAGTTTTTAAATCAGCACCCAAAGCACGTTGGGTGATGTATTGGTTACATCCCCAATAGTTCAAGTTCACAATCCACTGACCGGCAAAATACATAGCCAACCCTGGAAGAACCACATATTTTTGAACATCCAGATTTTCAGGCATTGATAAAGTGGTTGTGGTAACTTTTGGTTTATCCAGCATCAAATTAAAATGCCCTGGAGCTTCTGACATCAACGTCTTAAATCCTGCAATTGCACTACCTATTGCTGTCCCGTTGATCCGCTGATCAACGATTTGCAAAGCCATATAAACAGTAGCTAAACCTCCAATAATCAAAACGGCTACCTGTATTACATCGGTATAGCCTATCACTTTCATACCACCCAATCCAATCAGCAAAGCCATCAGTAACAGGGTGATCATCACTATATGTAAATAACCGCCACCCAGCAAAGTATCAATAGCCAAGGCGCCCAAATATAGAATAGACGTAAGATTCACAATCACATACAAAAACAACCAGAATATTGCCATGATCAAAGACACTGATTTATTATATCTGGTCTCCAAAAACTGCGGCATCGTATATATCTTATTCTTCAAATAAATAGGAATAAACCAAACGGCAATTATGATCAGTGCTATCGCTGCAATCCATTCATAAGCTGCCACGGCCACACCTACAAAAAAGCCCTCACCACTCATTCCGATAAACTGTTCGGCAGATATGTTGGAGGCAATTAAAGAAGCCCCAATAGCCCACCAGGTCAATGAACCTTCGGCCAAAAAATAATCGTGCGAGGCAGAAACGGTAGTCTTCTTTTTACGTGCATACACCCAATACCCATAAGATGCAACCAGTATAAAATATGTAAAAAACACAATGTAATCGAGTGCTCCTAAATTATTACTCATTTTGACAGCAATTGAAATTGTTTAAAAAATTTCGCTAATATAGTTAATAAACTTAACGGAAAATATAATTTTTTTTATGATTTATTCAATTGATAATACACATCACTCCATCGAAGTTCATTCTTAAAATCATAAATTGTGGTGTCTTTATTTATCAAGGCAAACTCAATACCCGCCATATCCGCAAAGTCTTCCAAATGCTCTGCAGTCAGGTTTTGAGAATATCCGGTATGATGCGCCCCTCCAGCCAAAATCCAGGCTGCACATCCGGTATTCATGTCTGGCAACGGTTTCCACAACACTCTGGCCACAGGTAGTTTTGGTAAATCATTTTTTGGAGCCACTGCTTCCACTTCATTCACCAACAACCTAAACCGATTACCCATATCCACCATCGAGGCATTCAACGCAGCTCCACCAGGCGCATTAAACACTAGGCGAACCGGATCTTCCTTGCCACCAATTCCTAAAGGATGCACTTCCACATTCGCTTTGCCCTGTGCAATACTGGGACAAATCTCCAGCATGTGTGAGCCAAGAACCAATGAATTATTTGGATCGAAATGATAAGTATAATCTTCCATAAAGGAATTACCTCCGGGCAGTCCCGCTCCCATCACCTTCATGGCACGCACAAGAGCCGCCGTTTTCCAATCTCCCTCACCGGCAAAACCATAACCTGCCGCCATCATTCGTTGTGAACCAATGCCTGGCAATTGTTTCATCCCATACAAGTCCTCAAAGGTATCACTGTAACCCTTGAAGTTTCCGGCTTCCAGAAAATGCTTCAAGCCCAATTCTATTCTAGCAGCATCCACCAGAGACTGATGTTTATCGCCTCCTTTTTCCATTCCCGGCATTATATTATATGTATCGAAATACTCTGCTATCAATGCCTCTACTTCCTGATCCGTTACTGCATCTATCACTTTCACTAGATCACCAATTCCATGAGTATTCACACTATATCCAAACCTCAGTTCTGCTTCCACTTTATCTCCATCTGTCACTGCCACATATCGCATATTATCACCAAAGCGAACAAATTTTGCGCCCTGCCAATCATGCCATCCGGCAGCAGCCCTTGTCCACACAGCAATTCGCTCTATTGCATTGTCATCCTGCCAATGCCCTACTACCACTTTTCTGCGCAACTTCATTCGGCTTACCATAAACCCAAACTCCCTGTCGCCATGTGCCGACTGGTTGGTATTCATAAAGTCCATATCAATAGATCCCCATGGAATATCCCGGTTGTACTGTGTATGAAAATGCAACATGGGCTTATGCAAAATTTTCAACCCATTGATCCACATTTTAGCTGGCGAAAAAGTATGCATCCATGTAATGACCCCAATACAATTATTGCTATGATTGGCTTCTGCACAAAAATCATAAATCTCCTCGGTGGATTTTAGCGTGCCTTTATATACCACCGTTACCGGAATTTGAGCATGCGCATTAATATATGCTGCAATTTCTTTTGAATGAGTGGCCACATCTATTAGTGTTTGTTCGCCATACAGATTTTGGCTGCCTGTGGCAAACCATACTTCCAGTTTCTTTAAATCAATCATAGCATTGTATTTTTAAATTTATATTTTTATGTTCCAGGCAATAAATATTACTCAGCCAAATTGCGCTTGTGCGCCGTGACGTATCGCACTCTTCCACAGTCGTGCATTTCCCTACCAATTCATTGCGAACAATTCTCCCTTTATACATCCAATTCAGTTCTACAATAAAAACTACAGACTTCAACAACAAATCATTTACCGGTTGTCTACTGTCCATAATAGCTATCAGGACCGTGTTTTCTTTCAAAATGTTTATTGATTAAAGCATCTTTCAAGCGGGGAGCATTTGGATTGATTTGCTCCGTCAACACAGCCATTTTGGCTATCTGCTCCAGCACAGCACTATTATGTACTGCCTTTGCGGCATTCTTACCCCAGGTAAACGGGGCATGATTTCCTACCAAAACCATCTCCACTTCTTTATAATTCAGCCCTCTTTCCTTAAAACAATT
Source organism: Niabella sp. (assembly GCA_035434405.1). Taxonomy (GTDB): domain Bacteria; phylum Bacteroidota; class Bacteroidia; order Chitinophagales; family Chitinophagaceae; genus Niabella. The sequence goes on from DAORWU010000013.1 coordinate 27,010, forward strand.
TATTATTTGAAAACCAGTCTCATGTTCATAGTTTCCTTTAATCATTTCATCACTCATGGGTGGGGCACAGGGAATATCAGCCGTTGTATAGTCGGCATGTGTGGTACCAAAAATGGGAATATCTCTTTGCGATTGCGCCCATGCCGTCCCATAGGTAGAATGTGTATGTACTATACCATTGATGCCCTCCCAATATTTATAAAGCACTGCATGGGTTTTGGTGTCGGATGAAGGATTCAAACTTCCTTCCACCGTGTGGCCATCAAAGTCCACAATCACCATTTTTTCGGGAGAGAGTAGTTCATAAGCCACACCACTGGGCTTAATGGCAAACACTCCAGCCGCTCTGTCGGCTTCACTGGCATTTCCAAACGTAAACAACACCAACCCCAATTGAGGCAGTTGCAGATTGGCCTCATAAGCCGCTTCGCGAATATATTTATAGTTCATTTTTTAATTATTTCCAGGAAACAAAATCCAAAATATTGAATAATCAATATTCAATCTGCAATCAGCAATTTGTAATCTTAAATCAGCCAATAAACGCCCCCAATTCCAAATAACGATTCATGCGTTTGGCATAATACTCTATATGTTGTGGTTGTGGTAAATACTCCGCATCAAAACCCTGCCCCATTGCCTGCATCGCTTCGGCAACCGTAGGATAGATACCGGCCACGGTGGCAGCAAACATGGCAGCACCAGTAGCACAAGTCTGTTCCGATTGATGGATTCTGATTGGCATATTCATCACATTAGTCATCACCTGCATGATATAAGGAGACTTACGAGCTACGCCCCCCACTCCTATCAGACCTCTCACTTCCACCCCCTCACTCACAAACCGATCCACTATTGCCTTTGCCCCAAAACAACTGGCTTCTACCAAAGCCTTAAATACAGCAGGAGCATCACTGCCCAAATCCAATCCGCTAATAGCACCTTTTACAGCCTGATTGGCATCTGGCGTACGCCGGCCATTCAGCCAGTCCACGGCCAATTCGTCTCCATCCTGCAATGGCAGGCGGGATGCAGCAGCAGAAAGTTCTGAAATTATTTTTGATTCAATTGCTTCTCTGCTTTCGGCATCATCCAAAAATTGTAAAGGCCAGGCTATCAATCTTTTGAACCAGGCATAAATATCACCAAAAGCACTTTGTCCGGCTTCCAACCCCATCATTCCGGGAATGATGGATCCATTTACCTGACCACAAATTCCTTTAACCAATTTGTCACCTATTTCATCCACTGGTGCTACCAGCATATCGCAGGTAGAAGTACCCATCACCTTGCTCAAAAAATAAGGTTCAATCTGTCCACCCACAGCACCCATGTGTGCATCAAACGCTCCAATACCAATCACTACTTCGGTGCTTAACCCCAATTTTTCTGCCCATTCGGCACACAAATAACCAGCAGGTTTATCGGCCGCAAAAGTTTCTTTTGGAAGTTTATTCGTAAATCCATCCAAGAATGGATCTAGGGTTGCAAAAAAATCGTTGGGCGGAAAACCACCAAAAGCTTCAGCCCACAGTCCCTTATGTCCTGCCGCACACACACTGCGTTTCAGGTTGTTTACATCCTGACCACCCGTCAGCAAAAAAGGAATCCAGTCACAGTGCTCCACCCAGCTTGCGGTAGCATTTCTTACCACTTCATCTTCTCTAAAAACGTGGAGCAGTTTGGCCCAAAACCATTCACTCGAATATATTCCTCCTACAAACTGTAAATAATTGGTTTCAAATTTTGTGGCATGTTGGTTGATTTCATCCGCTTCTTTTATAGATGTATGGTCTTTCCAAAGCACAAACATGGCATTTGGATTTTCCGCAAATTCTGGCTTAAGAGCAAGCGGTGTTCCTGTTTCATCTACTGCCACAGGCGTGGACCCGGTGGTATCTACTGATATTCCCTTAATATTTTGAGCCACTGTAGCACCAGCCTTTTGAATACAATCTTTAATAGTTGTTTCAAGACCTTCTACATAATCTAGTGGATGCTGGCGAAAACGATTAGCACCTGCATCGCAATACAGGCCTTCCTTCCAGCGGGGATACGTAAACACAGAAGAGGCGACTTCTTCGCCAGTTACTGCATTAATGATCACGGATCTAACAGAATCCGATCCATAATCTACACCAATAACATATAAACTCTGAGCCATGGCAGCAATTTTTATAACGCAAAATAATAAAAAAATAGCATTAATTGTTTATTGAACAATTATTTATTTTTCTATTTTAATTATTTCAGATTTTGGAGGTTTGCCAAATACCAATCCCCTCACCCCTTTGAAGTGCTTATCTCCTTTTCAAAAGCAGAGTCAATCTGAGAAAAAATGCATGAGGGTAAGTGGGATACTTCTTTCGACTACTCCCCCCTGATCACCAAGACTAAACACCCTCTTTTCGGATGAATAATATTTTTGGTGATGATTTTTTTACAAAAAGACTACGGAATTCTACGACGGAAAACTGGTTGGATGCTCTATAATCTACAACTCAAGTGTGCGACCTTTTAACAAGTTCAAGGTAAACTGCCATTAAACTGATGCCATATAATCGGAACGATGAACCGAGCGTGGCAAGAAAGTTGCCATCTGTTTTTTGTTGAAACAATAAAAAATATCTTCTCCTCTTTTCGTGGGTTGAAAAAAGGCAAACTATAAAAAGTTTGTTTTACAAAACCTAATTTTTGAAAACAGAAAAAATGGTGGTGCCATAGTTTTTTTCAAAACTATATTTTTCAAACTGCTTGTAATCATTTCGAGGGGTGTGTTCCAGTACAAACAACCCATCGGGTGCGATCAGGTTCTGCCGGACAATGATTCGAGGTAGCTCATCTATTTCAGTAAGGGCATAGGGAGGCCCGGCAAAAATAAAATCATACTGAAGTTGGTGGCCTGATAAAAACTTGAACACATCCATCTTCACAAACCTGATAGTTTCAATCTGCAGTGTAGTGGCTGTTTTTCTGATAAAGTCAAACATTTGGGTATCCTTTTCCACTATAGTGAGATCACCGGCTCCACGACTGGCCAGTTCGTAGCTTATGCTCCCTGTGCCTCCAAACAAATCAAGGGTTTTGATACCATCAAAGCTCATCCGATGTTGAAGTGTATTAAACAGTCCTTCCTTTGCCAAATCAGTAGTTGGCCGGGTATAGGGCATTTTGGACGGTGGGTTAATTCTTCTTCCTCCTAAATTTCCTGAAATGATTCGCATGACGTTATCTCGTTTAACAGGGTGAAATAATGTGCCGGACATCCTGTAATGCCATCGTCCCAGTGTGTGGGTTTCAACTGAATATTTAAGAAATAGTCATAGATGGCTCTGTAAATTTTTGCATCGGTACTAAACAATCCGGATACTTCTACTATCACTTCCTCCTGAGAAAGATGGTATGCTTCGCAAATCTTTAATAAATAAAAGACAATATCTATAGGAGTGTTAAAAGTGTAATTGCTGGCCAAAAGCACTTGGTGATTCTGAAAAGCCACTATGGAGAAATGACGTTCAGCAATATCTAACCGAAGCAATCCATTGGGCAAATCTGCTGCTGCATGATCGATCATAACTGAATGACCGTGGATATAACCGGCAGATGGAAAATTTTGTACCAGCCAGTTCAACACAAAAAAAGGCACCGAATACAGATTGGCCATTTCCTTGTTTCTCACATACTCCGTAATCAAATGATCCTGCTGATCTGTACTTTCTAAGAAAACAAGTGGAGTGGTATCTCCAATATTCAATTCCGCAGGCAATAAGGTACTAAATGTAAAATCGGGTTGTATTGTAATTTTTTCAAAAGGGCTATCCAGAATTGGATTACTTTCTACAATTGCATTTAACAAGGAAGGCTCTATTGCGTTGAAAGTATAACGCTTCAATTGTAGTAATTGATTCCTTTCAATATGGCAAATGCTAAAACCGCAATAGTCTGATCCGATCTGAATGGCCAGATGACATTGGGATGAAATTACCTCTTCTTCTACGGAATACCCGAACTGTTCCTGAAATCCTTTTTTCATTTTTTGATATAGGTGGCAAATATCCCATTAAATATTGAGAAACCTGAAAGGATAGCTCGATTATCTAGTCTGGGATGTCGATATTTGCTTTCTTTTTTAAAATTGTCATGTCGAAAACAACCTCCCTAGTCGTTAATACCGATACCCGTCAAATATTAAAAATAGCCACACCGATTGCCCTGGCACTCATGGTGCCTCAATTGAATTTTGTTGCTAATACGATATTTCTGAGCCACCTGGGAGAAATTGAACTGGGAGCGGCTGGCATCACCGGGGTATATTATTTGATTTTTGCGCTGGTCGGTAATGGCCTGAACAGTGGCCTACAAGCACTTATTTCCAGACGAGCCGGAGAAGGGAAACCTTCGGAGATAGGGCGACTGTTTATTCAGTCTATCTATTTTGCGCTGACCTTTTCCTGCATGGCTATTCTTCTGAACGAATGGGTGGTATCTGCTTTGCTAGGGAAAGTATTGAAAAGCGAAAATATATTAAACGGCGCAATTGGTTTTTTGAAAATAAGAATTTGGGGTATCCCTTTTCTATATTTATTTCAAATGGGGAATGCACTATTGGTGGGTTCCAATAATAGTAAATATCTAAAATATGGTTTTGTGGTGCAAGCTGTGGTAAACATACTGCTGGACTATGCCCTCATCTTTGGACATTTTGGATTTAAGGCCTACGGTTTTAACGGTGCTGCTTATGCATCAATAGCTGCTGAAGGCATTGGCATGATCATCGTTTTTGCTATTATCTATTTCAAAAATTTTGCGGAGCGTTTTTCTTTTGGCATGCATTGGGCTTTAGATTTTATCACTATTAGAATTGTTTTCAACCAGTCGCTGCCGTTGATGATGCAGTATTTTTTGAGTATTGGTGCCTGGTTGCTGTTTTACATTTTTATAGAACACAAAGGTGAACGAGAGCTGGCCATTAGCAATACCATGAGAAATATATTTTCGGTATTTGGAATTTTTATATGGGCTTTTGCAAATACGGCCAATATGATGGTCAGTAATATTATTGGTCAGCAACGACAAGCTGAAGTGTTGAAACTGGTAAACAAAATTGCCCGGATGAGCTTTGTTACTATTGCTTTGCTTTGTCTTGTGCTTAATATTTTCCCTAGAACTATTTTAGGTATATATGATGCTACACCCGATTTTATCACACTGGCTTTGCCTGTGGTGAGGGTAGTATCCATAAGCCTTGTGGTGAGTTCTGTGGCGGTGGTATGGCTTAACAGCATAACCGGAACTGGCAACACCAGGGTGAATCTGTTGGTGGAACTGATCACTATTTTTCTCTATATTGTTTATATATACATAGTGGTAGAGCATCTGAGACTTTCCTTAGTTATAGCTTGGGCCAGCGAAATGCTTTACTGGACCAGTACTTTTATTCTGTCTTTTTTTTATATGCGAAGCAAGAAATGGATGAACAAAAAAATCTGGGATTAACCGGAAGCGATTAGAGCATATAATCATAGATATGCCAAAGGGAATCCACAAACCGCACATCGCAAAAATGATCTCTGCACCGATAAGGTACAGAGATCATCTGGCGAATTGATTCAGCGCTCATTTTAGGTTTCTAATAAGTGCTTTTCAAACTCAGTCTATTTAGATCCAGGATGAATGAAAATTTATGCTTCCATCAAATTTTGGTCTTTATTTCCTATCAGTAAAAGCTCGTTGGCATGCACTTCGGTGATATACTTTTTTGCGCCGGTTTTATCTACATAATTGCGATTCACCAATTTGCCTTCAATCGCTACTTCCTTTCCTTTCTCCAGAAATTTATTGGCTATTTCTGCCACCTGCCCCCAAGCTACTATCTGATGCCACTGGGTTTCTTTCACCTTTTCTCCTTTTGCGTTTTTATAAGTTTCGCTGGTGGCTAGGCTAAAGCGTGCCATCTTTTTACCGTTTTCAATGGTTTTGATTTCTGGTGTATTACCCAGGTTTCCGATTAACTGAACTTTGTTTTTAAGTGCGTACATAATGGTAAGTTTTAATTCCCGTCAGGGAGGTTGATTAATTCTTTATTTCAGTCTTCCGGTAGCGCTCCCGATTGACAACACAAAGATGCCTCCTCAGATTTCCCTTACTCGTATTTTAAAGATTTACTTACGACAATAAGCGTTTGCAAACGGTTGGAATCGCCTAATGATTTATAGGACATTAATAATCAACAAATAATAAAATGACAACTTTATTCTTTTAAAACACCCTCCTTTGGTTCTTGAAAATAGTTCAGGTCGGACAATATTTTTCTTATGACCGATTGGGCAGATTCTTATTTTTGAATTGGGCAATCAGTGTCTTGTTTTTTGCTAAACCACTTTTGAGCTTTGGGTCTGCGGTGTGGGCATCCTGGCCAACAGCAAGGTTGCTTTTTACCTTCTTTTACATCGTTTGACAAACGCAGAATATGTTCTTCTCTGGTTTCTGTTTTTTTCACAATTGTAACCCAACAAATCCATTCGTTGCGTTGAATGGGTGTGAGTTTATTCCATCGCTCAAGCAAGCTGGTGTCTACTATTAATGCTGCTTCTATATCGGTAGGGACTTCGTGTAATATTCCAGATTCTATTTTCATATTTAAGAATTTTAGGTGGATAAAATTTTTCTGTCATTTGATCTAAAATACCAGAAAGTAACAATCGCTATCAACAAAACCAATGCCGGCATGGCTTCTGCAAAGGGTTCTTTCAGTATTAAATGAGAAATGAAAGCACCTGACATTACAAAGAAAAATCATGCAAAAGTCCATTCTATCACCAAGGTATATTTTGGAATGAGAATGGCAAGGACACCCAATAGTTTCCATACACCCAAGATACTCAAAAGATATAAAGGGTATTTCAATTTGGTAACAATATCGTTGTAGCCACCTATTTGAAGTAGCTGTTGTATGCCACCAGCCAACATTCCGAGTGAAAGAAAAGAAGTGGCTATCCAGTAAATAATTTTGTTTCGTTTGTTCATGAGTTTTTATTTTAAAGAATAAAGGATTTCTTGTAGTTTATCGTGAGCCATATTGAGGCCATAAGCAAAAGGCATTTTTAATTGTTCTGCCCTGTGCTGTTCCGATTGATAAATAATATGCATTGTAAGTTTGCTGGAACTATCAGTTAGTTTTTCAAAAGAAAGTATTTCCAACGATGCTCCAATACAGGCTTGCTCCATTTCAAAGGTTCTGATGATTTTTTCATTCGGAACAACTTGATGAAAACAGCCATTGGCCGCAAACACAATATTCCCGTTGTACTCTGTTTCAAATCGGTAGTTGCCGAGGTTATGACATTCAAATTGTATCACCTTTGTACCCATCCATTGTGCTACTAATTCAGCTTCCTGATGGGCTTTATAAACCAATTCGACCGATAGGTCAAAAGTTCGAGTGATAGTTAAATCCTGTCGGCCTTCTAAGGCTTCTATTTTTGTTTTTTGCTCCACTTTTTTACTGTTTTAAAGGTTATTTACTTTTTTTCTTTTTAAGCTGATGGGCATTCATTACAGCTTCCAGGCTGTTGAATCGTTTGTCCCAAAGCTGTCGGAAGGATTCTAAAAAATTATCTATTTCTTTCATTTTTTGAGCATTGATATGATAAAACATTTCTCTACCATTAGGCTCTTGCTTCAGTAATTCACATTCAATAAGTATCTGCAAATGTTTGGAAACTGTGGGTCTTGCTGTATCAAAGTTTGATGCAATGGCACCCGCAGTCATTGCCTGTGCGGCAAGCAACAGAAGTATTGCCCGTCTTGTCGGGTCGGCAATGGCTTGAAAAACGTCTCGTCTTAAATTCATTATGTAGCTATTTGACTACAAATATAAATGTAGCCATTTAACTACACAAATATTTTTGTCCCTTTTTTATAATTAATCTGGGAAAATCTAAAGAGGAAAGGTTTGTCGTTTGGGGTTGAGTGTAGTCCTACAATGACTGCAAACTCTCATCTTTCCGATAACCGGGTAATAGCCTGGCTACTGACAACTAAAAGCAAGCGATTTTTAATGCCATCCGTAGATGGAAAATAAATTGCAAATTCTAGCTCATTGCAAAACCAATCAAAGTTATTGTCGAAATTTTATACCTTAGGCGTTTGAAACTCTGAAATACACTCAACATCCTGAACACAGAAAATGACTCCCGAAATAGAAATTAAGCAAGAAAAGAAATTGATAGGTAAGCGAATGCAGTTGAGCCTGACAGACTATAATGTAGCAGAACTTTGGAAAAGTTTTATGCCTATCCGAAAAGAAATCATCAACCCTATTACCGATGATATGATTTCGATGTCGGTGTATTATTCTGACTATTTTACAAATTTCGACCCCTCCAACAAATTTGAGAAATGGGCTACCCTGGAAGTGGCAGATTTTGACCATACGCCGATAGGGATGGAAACCTTTATTTTGCCCGAAGGACTTTATGCTATTTTTTATTATCAGGGATTGAACACAGATCATTCCATTTTTGAATATATCTATGGCAGCTGGTTACCGAGTTCGGACTACGTGTTGGATGACAGGCCACACCTGGAACTGTTGGGCAAAGGATACAAAAACAACGACCCAAATTCTGAAGAAGAAATTTGGATACCGATTAGGTTGAAATGAGCCATTCTCACAATACTAAAATTAGCCTTTAGACCATGCGCATACATTTTATTCAGCACGAAATATTTGAAGCTCCCGGTGCCTGTCTGCAATGGGCCAAAGAAAGAAACCACTCTGTTAGTTTTTCAAGAGTTTATCTGTTCGACCCGTTGCCAGATAATTTCGAGCACATCGACCTGCTCATAATAATGGGTGGGCCTCAAAGTCCGAACACAACAAAAGATGAATGTCCTCATTTTGATGCAAAAGCTGAAATGGCCTGTATTCAAAAGGCTATACAAGCAGGCATAGCTGTATTAGGTGTTTGTCTGGGTGCTCAACTTATTGGTCAGGCATTGGGTGCGCCGGTAGAAAGAAGTCCCGAAAAGGAAATTGGTGTTTGGCCTATTGAGCTCACACCAGAAGGTCAAAAGGATGAAAACCTCTCCCATTTTGGACATTCACTACCTACGGGCCACTGGCATAGCGATATGCCAGGCCTAACAGCCAGCAGTAAGGTATTGGCCACCAGTTCGGGTTGTCCAAGACAAATTATTTGTTATGCTGCACGGGTGTATGGGTTTCAATGCCACATGGAGCTTAATCTGGATGTGGTGGAACTATTGATTCAGGAAGAAGAGGAATTTCTGACCCACAATACGGTTCACCAGTTTGTACAAAAACCAGATCAGATCAGGTCTTTCAATTATAGAAAAATGAATCACCAATTGTTTGTTTTTCTAGACAAACTGATGGCATCAAAACAATCTGCCTGACGGTAAAGTATTCGTTTTATTATTTGCCAATAGCACCAGATCAATAATATTCGGTCTTTGGAATTTTTCATCACAGGAGGTCCAAAATACTACCGACGAATTTCGATATGAAACTGCCAGGTATCGTAGCAATATATTGATGTTTCTGCAAAGGGTACAAATTGATAAAGGTGATTTTCTGCAAATTCCTAATTCAACAAGATGAAAAAAAATAGGAAAGAACATTATTTGCGAATCAGTCTTAAACATATTATGCCCAGATAACCTAAATGCAGACAATAATATTTTCCGGATCATTGGATAGGCAGAAGGGATAATAAACATGGAGAGTAAAAATTCAAACTACTTTTTTTAATTTAGAGTTGGCTAAAACACCAGCCCCTTACCAATTCACCTTTTTTACTTCCACTCTACTACCTCGGTTTCAACAAGTACAAAGTCCCTACCCCAAAAATCGAATAACCTATATTTTTCCAAACATTATAACGTATTTTTATGCAGGTTTCTTTTTTGTCCAGATGATGAACCAGTTTGACTTTTAGCCTGATTATAAAATGACAAATTCGGCTGCAATATATTTTCCTTCGGACCAGATTGAAAGTCAATACATCAAAAGTATTTGGCGGCTACAAGATGCAGATACGACTCCAAAAACTGAGATCATCTTGCCTAAGGGAACCATAGAAATCATCTTCAATCTTTCTAACAACATCACCTATTTCAACCCTTCTTTACACATTGAAAAAATATTACCAGTCTGTTTTATCAATGGCATCAATTTCAAACCATTTCAACTCATCAAATGTGGGCAGCAGGAATTTTTGGGTATCCAATTCAATACCATCGGACTAAGAAGCCTGTTTAATATTTCTATAAAGGAACTGAATGACTCTATTATTGAAGGCGGACTTATTTGCAAATCTTTGGACAGTTTAATCCAACTGTTGTATGAAAGTACCTGTTTTGAAACACAGGTAGCAATCATCAGACATTGGTTACACCTGAAAATAGCAAGTTCACCTACAAAAAAAGTTACAGATTATGTCAATCATTTATTCCAAAATACTAAAACAGATGAGGTTTCGGTTAAAAAGCTTTGCAGTGAAAGATTTATTTCGGATAGACACCTGAGAAGGTTATCTGTAGAATGGTTAGGCATGAATACTGAAACATTTATTCACTATAATAAATACCTCGCTTCATTACAACTGTTGCATCAGTCCACTTGTTCACTCACACAAATTGGATTAGATGCCGGATACTATGACCAATCCCATTTCATTCGCGAATTCAAATTCTTTACCCAGATGACTCCAGGTGAATATCAAAAAGCTTCCAAAGGAATACCCGGTCATATATATGATTGCAAATGATGTCCGAATTGTACAATTCTTTTTGTGGCAGTCAAACCAATTTTGTGTTTTCTGTTCATCAAACTGCAACAAAATGATTTATAGATTTTCTCTTATTGAAAAAATTCTACTTGCCAAAGATATCATTCCACATCCTTTTGGAGATGCATCGTTCTCAGTAGGTCTTGGCTTTGCTTTGGGCATTTCAGTGAAACTGAAAATTGTGGATCAGTTATCCTATGCGTATAGAGATGTTGGATCCATTGCAAATGCTTCTCAGGTAAGCGAGATCGGAGCCACTTTGATCCTGGATTGTTTGGATGCATTGGGTTATGTTCATAAAAAAAATAGTAAATATGCTTTTTCAAAACGTGGTTTTAAATGTTTATCGGCACAGTCTCCAAACAATCTTAGGCACTTCATTTTGTTTTGTGATTATTTGTACCAAGGTTATATCCATCTAGGTGAAACCATTCGGCAGGGCAAAAGTTATCAGGCAGACAAGCTCCAGACAATGTCGGAGTATGAATGGGAGCTGTTTTCAAGAGCCATGATCGATATCTCCAAAACCAATTACAAAGAAGTGGTGGGCAAAATTCCGGTAGCCAAAACTGCCAGTAAGATACTGGATCTGGGAGGCTCTCATGGTCTATACAGTATAGAACTCTGTAATCGATATCCGCAGCTGAAAGCCACTATTGTGGATCTTCCACCGGTTAAAAAATATGCAGACGAAACAATACATCAACACCAGGCCGGTGAGCGGGTTGGATTCCTTCCGGCAGATTTTATGAAGGAAGAAATACCTAAAAATGTGGATATTATTTTAGCTTTTAACATCATTCATGGACTGAACCCAACCGAAAACCTGCTACTGGCTAAAAAGGTTTTTAGTTCATTGAACTATGGCGGCATTTTTGTAATTCTGGACCAAATCAAAGGCATAGGCGGAAATTCTCAGATGTCTAAAGCCACTACCTCCTATATGGCACTGAATCTGCTGCATGAAGCAGGTGGAAGAACCTACTCGGAAACAGAAGTGGATGCAATTGTCAAACAGTCAGGATTCAAAAGCACTGTCCTTAAAAAAATACATGCCCCAGGATTTGGTATTATCATTTGCAATAAATAAATCATCATTTTATGATATGGAAAAATTATCAATTTCGAATGGGTTATTAAGTATGTTTGCCAAAAAAAAAGCGGAGTATGTTGGTGAAAAGGGTTTGCTGATTATCTGTTAAGCAACTTATCCATAAACCAAAAAAAAAGGCTACATGAGCCGATCAGGACTATTTGTTTCAAAATAGGAAACCGTTAATCAGGCCTTTCATCCAACCAACAAAACAAAAAGAAATATCCGGATGAAACCAAATTCAATTTTGCCAAGGCAATTACTTATTCTGGTTTTGTTTTATTTTTTAATTTATATGTGAAAAGGCAAAGGCTATTGAAATCCTGTGACTATAGTGGTCAGATTCAATTCAAAGAAATACCTTAAAACTTAAACTATTAAAAGATGAAATATTTTTTAAAAATTCTAAAATGGACGAGCATCGTATTAGCCATCCTCATCATTTTCCTATTTGCTTTTGTGCAATTGACCTGGAACAAAAAACACGATGCTCCTTATCCAGAAATTTCGGCTAGTAAAGATTCGGCTATCATAGCTCGCGGACAATACCTCGCCAATGGTCCTGCACACTGTGGTGGTTGCCACAGCAGCATGGATGAGGTAAGAGCTTTTGATGAAGGGGATAAAGTAGCTTTTAAAGGTGGATGGGAACTTTCCTTTCCAGGTTTCGGAACTTTCACCGGTCCAAACCTAACTTCTGACAAGGAGACTGGCATTGGGAATTTTTCTGATGGTGAAATAACACGTACGCTACGGCATGGAGTAGGAAATGACGGTAGAGCTATTTTCCCAATGATGACCTTTCAGGGAATGAGCGATGAAGACTTAACAGCCATCATTTCCTATTTGAGAACTTTACCACCGGTGTCTCATAAAGTAAAACCGTTTGATTATGGAATCATGTATAGGGCTTTACTTTCATTTGGATTAGTGAAACCCGAAGGCCCCAAACATACGCCACCCAAATCCGTTGCAATTGAACCCAGTACCTCATACGGAAAATATCTAGCTTATAATGTCACCAACTGTTACTCTTGCCATACAGAGGTGGATATGAATACAGGGGCTTATATTGGCGAACCCTTTGCTGGTAGAGCCTATTTTTCACCCGATGCCTTCTCTGAAGGATATGCTTATATGTCGCCAAACTTAACGCCACATAGTAGCACTGGTGTCATGGCCAACTGGTCAGAAGATGACTTTATGAAACGATTCAAATCAGGCAGGGTTCAAAAAGGAAGCCCGATGCCCTGGGGATCCTATTCCAGAATGAATGATGTAGAGCTTCAGGCTATTTTTCGATTCCTTCAATCCCTGAAGCCGGTAGAAAATAAAATAGAAAAAACTGTTTTTGCTCCCGGAGAAGAACCCTGAGAATAAGATCAAATCAAAGCTGATATTATTTTTTTGCAAATACAGCACTACAAGTCTGTTATAACATTGAATCGCCCTGCTTGATCAAGTTCTGCGTGATTCAAAAATGGATATTTATATCTGGTGAAACTTTATTTAAAAGCTTCGAGCACGGGCACTCCTCTCCAACTTTGCGGCATCTTTAAACCCAGCATATAGGCAATGGTGGCGGCAGTATCAAAAGTAATAATGGTGCTGCCTATCTGGTGTCCTTTGCGAATACCTTTTCCATAAATCACCCAGGGTATCAACACTTCGTCCAATGATTTACCGCCATGTCCCTTATCCTTTCCGCCATGATCGGCAGTAACCAAAATAACCGTCTGATCGGCTATGCCAGCTTGTTCTACCGCCATTAGTAATTTGCCGATACGTGTATCCACATTTTTAAGTTCGCTAAAATATTCAGGGGTATGATGACCGATATTGTGCCCCACGCCATCGGGTTGATCCAGATGAATGAAAGTCAAAACAGGTCTTTGTGTTTTGATGATGACAGCCGCGGTATCTACACAAAAATCATCATTATCATTTGCTGGAACACGAATGGATGTAGCCTGTTTTTCTATTATAGGATGAATGCCCTGCCAGCTATAAACTACCGCAGAAACCGCCTTTGGTTTTTGTTCTTTCAATAAACTAAAAATGGTAGGAAACATACCAAACTGGTTGGTACAGGCAGATGGTATTTCCGGTACAGCACTATTCCATTCGGTATAACCATGCAGTGTTGGCCCAGCTCCCATCAACATCGATGCCCAGTTTACAGCACTAGAAGAAGGCAGCACTGACCTTGCCTTTAAAGACCAGGCACCATCACTCATCAGTTTTTTTAAGTTAGGCATATCTGCCTGGGGAAGCGCATAGGCTCCTAGTCCATCGCACCCAATTAGAATAACATGCTTAATTTTTTTTGGTTGCGCATTAGAGGCCAAAAAGAGCAATATTCCCGTAATCGCAAGTAGAAAATTTTTCAGTTTCAATGTACATGTAGGTTGAGAGGTGAAGATTGATTGAAGATTGCAAATTACAAATTGGAGATTGATTATTGAAAATTGAAAATAGTAAATTTTCTTCCTGCCAAAAATGAATAAATCTAATTCGGAATCAAACTAACTGGTAGTAAAATTTCAAAAAATAGTTTTCGATTATTGATTGCCGATGAAGTGGCTAATTTACCCAGCCTGAAACCCAGACTGACAGGATGTTGGTTCCACCATTTAGTATCGAAATAAACTTCGGCACCCACACTCTGATAATTTTTCCAGGGCCTATCTTTTTTTATTTCCACACCAGTATTGTCCCAAAATAGATTGGCTCTCACCCTTTGCAAATAAAAGATATTGGCAAATCCCCAATCGGGATAAAACAAGGGTAAGTGATAATTGAACCCCGTGGTAAAAAGTTTGCCGGAATCCAGGGCATGGTATCCTCTGGCAAAAGCTATATTGTTAGCAAAAATTCGATCCCGCTGTCCTGAGGTTAGAACAGAACCAGAAAGCACCAAACCATGTGTGGAACCAATACCGGGCAGGTATAGGAGTACACTTGCACTTCCCTGCCAGCTTTCATACATATTGAGTGCATGTCTGAAACGCAGGCTGGCACTATATCCCAGCCTGGGGTAGATCTGTTGCCCCATGGTCTGTACCCGTTGATACCAGGATACACTATGCGAAAGATAGTTATACCTCAGTTGTCGAAATTTATCTTTGTTTGCTCCGGTATTAAAATCTATGCGCTGGTACAAATTGCTATACACCGATAAAGATTTATGGGTTTTATGGGAGGTCCAATGAAGCGGAAGACTTAGACCAATATGGTTATTCCACTCGTTCCATTGCTTTATCTTATTTGACACCAGCGTTTTTCGGTTATAAGTATATTCCGTTCCCATGCTGATTTGAGGAAATAACCCTGCGTAGGTAATGCTGGCTCCGGTGCTGTGGGTTCTACTGTTTTGATTGTACAAATAATAGACTTCTGTGGATACCGTATTCAGGATATTGTTCCCATACAAAGTGAAACTATACTCAGGGTCGGAATAATTGGGTCGCCAGCTATGGAAATTGAACGGGCGAAAAAGTGAAGGATATTTTAAAACCTTGCCAGCGGTAGGATTGATCATTGAATCCCTTGTTGCCGGCTTTATTTCAGCTAATAAATCTACTTTGGATTTTGTAAAAAAGTCTATTGAAATTTGTTTCCAAAGAGTCGTATCATCCGAAACCTGTTGTAACTGGTAACCATCGGCGGTAAAAGTGCTCCATGTTTGTTTTCCAAAATTATTGCTGGGGAAATAGCTTCCTACGCCAGGCGTTTTAAACGTATAGAGTGACTGACTTTTGATATCAAACTTAAAAATTTCGTCCTTTACATCCTGCGAAGCAGTAAAATAAACGATATCCTTATTTACCTCCAATTGCCCCACTATAGAGGAAGAAAAAGGAGTCAGGTTTTGAATGGAATCTGTAATCAGGTCAATTTTGGCAATAGCAGTGGTGGCATCATGCCTACGGAGTACAGCGATCACCGTATGTTGATCTACTATTTTTGGATTGGCAAAATAGCTGATTTCTTTTCTTTTTATTTCTTTAATGGTCTGGCCATTTTTTCCATCCAGCACAATCAGTCCAGAACTACCATCGGTGGAAACATGATTAGCTACAATCATACCTCCATCCTCCGAAATGTCAGGAGAAAAATATCGGGTTTTGTGCTTCAGGGTTCTTTGCTTTTGGGTGTTTATATCCAGCACCTTAAGTACACTATAGTTCAACATTCCCCAACGTGGATGTGTTTCAAAAGCGGCATACACTATCCGGCCATTTCTATAACTAAACTGATCATCTATACTGATATCCCGATGCCTGATCAAATGATCGCCAGTACTGTCCTTCACATAAAAAGCGGGTCGGCGGTTTACGCCATATTTCAAATACAATAATTCATTTTCAGAAATCTGAACCGGATAAACAGAGTTGGTGAGTTTACGTTTGTTTACAGGAGACAAACTGAGAAAATCCAAAGCAGAATCTTTTAGCAAACCATGTTCTTTAAATTTTTGTTCATAAAATTCTAGGGCCTGATTCCGAAAGCTACGATAACTAATCCCACTATGTTTTTTAATGGCTTTCTGAAACGGGTAGAACCAGCCTTTGTATGCACTGGCTTCGTGGGTTATTTTTCTCCAGAAATCATTTCCATATTTTAAGTATCCATAATTCACCAGCAAAAATCCCAGATCATAATGATTGGGCGTATAATCTTTAAAAGATCCATTTCTCAATTTCATCCAACTATACTTTTTGCCAGATGCCCAAAGTGATGGATATGCTTTTAGAAAAAAGGGTAATCTTCCCCTGCCCTGTGAGGACAAAGCCGTTTCGATAAAAACAGCATCTCCCTCAAAAAACCAATCGGGAATGGCTGTATTGATGGCAAGTGAATACCCCTCTTCGCCTAATAACTTTCTGATTATGGCGCTGGCACCATTTTCAAAATTGTTGTTCTGTTGCACATGTCTGTACTCATGTAAAGCCAGCTGTTTGGTCCAGGACATCGTTCCTAGCTCAAAATTATCGGATGAAGGAGTTAAATAAAACTCACTCCGAAAAGGCCCCATCCCCACATATCCATTGGCCAAAACTGTTCTATTTTGAAGAACGATATTAATTTTACGCATCCTCTTACCCAGGCTCCATTGATGATAAACATTAGTACTTTGCACCAGTGCTTCCACTTCCGAAGCGATACTATCCAAACCTTTTGGAAAAATAATTCTATTAGTAGCATAGTTTCGTTGTTGCCATTGAGTACTAGTGGGCATACCTCCAAAAACTTGGGCTGATAGCTGCATAGTACAAAGGAAAATAGTTTGAATAGTGAGCAGCATCCTGCACTTCCAAGAGATTTGACAGTGAGTCCGCAGCATATTAAGCAACAAGGATTATGAATACAATAATTGAGTGCACCCAATAAAAATATAAAAATTGTTTTAGACAGGCTTGAAATTTGCAGGTAGAGGGCTAATAAATTACTTTTACAAATATTAAATACCCTTCCTGAGGAAAATTAGAAATATATTATTGATCGCTTTGGGCTCAGTTATTGCACTGGTAATAACTGTATGGCTCCTTATTCAGTTGCCCGGAGTTCAAAACTGGTTAATAGATAAAGTCACTTCCCGCCTTTCCAAAGATCTTCAAACCAAAATTGAAATAGACCGAGTGGATTTTTCGCTTTTCAATAAAATGAAATTAAAGGGCGTATTGGTAGAAGACAGACAGAAGGATACTATTTTAAGTGCGGGAGAAATATCGGTCAATATTACCGATTGGTTTTTTCTAAAGAACAATATTGAACTCAAGTATATAGGCCTCAGGGATGTTTATGCACATCTTCAAAGATCCGACTCGGTATGGCGGCACCAATTTTTGATCGATTTTTTTTCCACACCAGGCAGCACTCAAAAAAAACAAGGGGGCATCAACTTGGCGCTTAAAGAAGTTGATCTCAAAAACATCAGGATAAAACAACAGGACGGCTGGCGCGGAGAGGATATGACCATCTCGCTGGCTTCGCTGCATTCGCATCCCCGACAGGTGGACTTTAAGCAAAAAATAATGGCCCTAGATCTGTTAGATATCAATCAGCCCTATTTTGCTATTTATGACTATGAAGGCAATCGTCCCAAGGATTATGAAACCAAAGTAGAAGCCGTTTCTTCTGACACCAGCAGCCAGAGAGACTCCACCCAAGGCTGGAAGATCCTTGTTTCCAGTTTAAAATTGGGCAATGGTAAATTCAAATTAGATCAGGCTTCCCGCCCTTTGATTCCGGATGGGTTTGACCCCAAACACATTGAATTCGCACATATTTATGGAGATTTTAAAAATGTAAAATGGGAGAACGATTCCATCACTGCTTCCGCAAAACTAAGCACTAAGGAACGAAGTGGTTTTGAAGTAAAGCACTTACTGGCCGATGCACGGTTTACTCCAACAGAAATGACTTTTGAAAATCTGGATATAGAAACCAACGACAGTCATTTGGGCAATTTCTTTAGTATGCGTTATGATGCATTTGATGATATGAGCGATTTTGTGGAAAAAGTGAGGCTGGAAGGGCGTTTTCATCAATCTATTATCAATAGCGATGATATTGCTTTTTTTGCTCCTGATTTAAAATCCTGGAAGAAAAAAATAGAATTGAACGGGGAAGTGAATGGCCCGGTGGCTGCTATGGTTGGAAAAAACCTGGATCTGAAAGCAGGGGATCATACTTTCTTTACCGGCGATGCGTCCCTGACCGGCTTGCCCGAAATAAACAATACGTATATCGACGTAAAGGCAACTGAACTAAAAACCATCTATAGTGATGCGGTGGCTTTTGTGCCTCCACTCAAAGACATCGAAAGTATACATCTTTCAAAATTGGGACAAATTGTTTTCAAAGGAAACTTTGCCGGATTCATCAATGATTTTGTAACCTATGGAACCATTCAAACAGCATTAGGTACGGTGAAAGCGGATCTGAATATGAAACTACAGAATCCTAAATTCCCCGTTTATTCAGGTATGATCTCCACACCTTCTTTCAATCTGGGCGCATTGATTAATGATAGCACGCTAGGATATGTAAGTTTGGATGGAAACCTGAAAGGAACCGGTTTTGAAACAAGCAATGGAAACATAGGAGTGGATGCAAAGATTAATTTTATCGATTACAACAAGTATCGTTTTCAAAATATTACGGTAGATGGGGAGTTAAACAAAAAAATATTTGATGGTTCTGTTTTTGTAAATGATCCCAATGCGCACCTCAATTTAAATGGACTGATTGATCTTAGTAAAAAAAGTCCGGAGTTCAACTTCATAGCACATATAGATTCGGTGGATTTCAGGAAGATCAATTTATTGAATACCCCGATAGCTTTTCGGGGCAATATCAATGCACAATTTTCAGGAAATAATATTGATGATTTTTTAGGCAATGCCAATATTACCAATGCCCAACTGACTCATGATGGTCATCCGCTTTCATTCAATTCACTTGTAATTCAGTCCACACAGGAGGATAGTCTCAAACACCTTAGTATTGTCTCCAATGAGTTTAATGCCGACTTGTTCGGTCAGTTCAAGATAACCGATCTGCCCAATGCCGTAACACAATTCTTAAATCGGTATTATCCATCCTATATAAAAAAGCCAAAACAATTTGTGTATAAGCAGGCTTTTAGTTTTGATGTGCAAACCGGAGATTTTGACAATTTTGCTCAAATGATCGACAGCAGTATTAGCGGACTAGACAATAGCCATATTACTGGCAGCATCAACACCAATACCAACAATCTGAAGTTAGAGGTTTCTGTTCCCGTTTTTAAATATCAACAATTTCGTTTCACGAATATCGACATCTTTGGCGAGGGCAATTATGACAGTCTCCTCCTTAGGGGTAGTGTAGATAATATTGGAATAACGGATAGCATTCAGGCCAATCTCACCTCCTTCAACTTAAAAGCATTTCAGGATGTTTCTGAGATAAATATTTTTGCTGGAAGCAATGGAGCTTTGGATCAGGCCCAACTAAAAGCGTTGGTAAACACTTATAGTGATGGCGTTGGTATTCGCTTTTCACCTTCCACTATTTTGGTAAATGGGAAGTTATGGACTATCGAAGACAAAGGAGGATTTGAATATAGAAAGAACATTCCATCCAATGGTTTGCTGGTGTTCCGGGAAACTAATCAGGAAATAAAAATAGAAACCAAACAGGCTCCCAACGGCACCTGGAATGATATTGTCGTAGGCTTAAAGAATTTTAATCTGGGTGATATCTCCAGCTATCTGATGCCACAGAACAGATTGGAAGGCCTAGTAAATGCCACTGTGGTTTTGGACAATCCGGGTAAGGATATGCGCATTCGTTCAGATGATTTTGTAGGAAGTGGGATAAGATTAGATAATGATTCTTTGGGCAATATTAATGCTCAGGTTCTGTTCGACTTACCCACACAAGAACTTACTGTACAGGGAGGCACTATGGGTGATCAGGAAAAAAGTCTGGCCTATAATGTCAAGCTATTTTTTAAGGATAAACAGAGTCAGGAAAATAATTTAATAGCACTCAAGGCCAACCATTTCGATCTGAAATATCTGGATCGTTTTATGAATACACTTTTCTCTGATCTGAGTGGAGATATAACGGGCAATTTCGATATTAAAGGTCCTTTTGATGCACTCAATGTAGCTGGTAAAGGCCGTTTGCACAATGCTGGCTTGAAAGTAAATTTCACCCAATGCTACTATAAAATTTTGGATAAGGACATCACACTCACAGATAATGAAATCAATTTGAATGGAATTGTATTAAAAGACACAGTGACTGATAATCCGGTTTATCTTTCCGGAAGCATACTGCACAACTCCTTTGATAATATGTTTTTTGACATCACGGTGTCCACCCGTAAACCAGGCACCAGGGATAGCAGAAACAACCTGCCGGTGCAGGTATTGAATACCACCATTTCCGATAATAAAGTATTTTACGGTAATGTTAGAGCCACCGGTTCTTTTGTGCTGGTTGGTCCACAGGACAATGCGTTTATGAAAATCGATGCCATTGCCTCCGATCAGGATGAAAGTTTCTTCACGATCGCTTCCTCCAACAGCCGTGCAGGGAAAATGCCCGACTGGATGGTTGAAAGAAAGTATGGTGAAGAAATGGAAACCAAATATCCATTGGCAAATACCGACGGCAATATCACTTATGAACTGGACGTAACGGCAAATCCAAAAGTGCTGATGAAATTCGTGATGGACGACCTCACCGGCGATCAGATTGAAGGTCGCGGTTCAGGTTCACTAAACATAAGGGCAGGCACCACCGAAGACTTAGCCATAAAAGGCCGGTTGGATATAGAAGAAGGTAGTTATAACTATACTTTCAAATCGTTCTTCCCTAAACCGTTTGAGATCATCAAAGGCACAGAAAATTTTATAAGTTGGTCGGGAGACCCGATGAATGCCAAGATAAACCTGCAGGCAAGGTATAAAGCTGAACGGGTGAGCTTTTCTCCATTGGCTGGCATCAACATAGATCAGAGCTATGCCAATACCAGAGAAAATGTGTATGTGTACGCCAATCTGACCGGAGAATTGTTTAAGCCTGATTTCAAGTTCGAACTGGAACTGGAACCCAATAGCCGCTACAGCAATGATTATAATGTAACCAATATGCTGCAACAAATAGAACGCAGCCAATCGGAGGTTACCCGTCAGGTCACCTACCTCATAGTATTTAATAGTTTTGCACCCCCCCAAACAGGTGTTTCAAATATTGGTATGGGAGCTGCAGCCATGGAACTCACCTATAGTACGATCTCTAGTTTATCTAGTTTGTTTTTTAATGAAATCAATAAAAAACTCAATAATGTATTGTCCGAATTGTTGGGTACCGATGTTAGTGTGGTTTTTAGCGGATCGGTTTACAATAGAAATGTGCTAGGAACTTCCACCAATGATTTTGCGATTAATCAGGCCAATGTTACTGGTGCTTTAATGCTACCACTATTTAAGGATCGGCTGATTATTTCACTAGGCAGCACACTGGAAATGCAGTTGCAATCCTCCCTTCAAAAGAAAGTGCAGTTTCTTCCAGATGTAACGGCAGAGTGGCTGCTCAACCCTAGTGGAAGCATTCGGCTCAATCTGTTTTATCGTGAAAATCTGGACTTCCTGACCACTTCTAGTTCTGGGGCTGCAAAAAACCTAAAACGAACTGGAGGCGGTATTTCCTTTAGAAAAGAATTTGACAACTTCAGCGATGTATTCATCAATCAACGAAAAAAAGCAGCCAGAGAAATGGCCAGAGATACGATTAGCATACCCGATTCTTTAAGAAGATAGACCACGCCTTCTCCTATTCAAGTTTATTTTTGAATCGAAATATAAAATAAATCCTCACTGCAAAATCAATCACCCCAATCTATCATTACCAGTATTTAGGTTATAATTTTAAGCAATTACATCGGTGGTTAATACTTTAATATTAGTGTAATGAAATGCCTGATATACATTCCTCTGTGTAAATATTAATTATTCAAAGACGTTTCATTGTTTTTCATTTTTCTTTCTGCAATTTCATTTTATCTTCGCACACTATGAGTAATCGAAAAGAAATTGTATTGAGCGGTGTGCGCCCTACAGGAAACCTACATTTGGGAAATTATTTTGGAGCCTTACGCAATTATGTAAAAATGCAGGATGAGTACAACTGCTTCTTTTTTATAGCAGATCTCCATTCTCTCACCACCCATCCGGATACAAAAGCACTTAGAGAAAATGTATTGCATGTGGTATCAGAGTACCTGGCATGCGGTCTGGATCCGGCCAAGGTTACGCTATATTGTCAAAGCGATTTACCTCAGATTGCAGAGTTATATCTGTTCCTAAATATGATGGCATACAAAGGAGAGTTGGAAAAAACCACCACCTTTAAAGACAAAGTACGCCTGCAACCAGAAAATGTGAATGCAGGACTATTGACCTATCCGGTATTGATGGCTGCAGATATCCTAATCCATCGGGCCAAACTAGTACCCGTAGGAAAAGATCAGGAGCAACATTTGGAAATGACCCGAACTTTTGCCAATCGTTTTAATCATCGGTATGGCGAAGTTTTTCCCGAGCCACTGGCTTTCAATTTTGGCCAACAACTACTCAAAGTTCCCAGTCTGGATGGTGCAGGAAAAATGAGTAAGAGCGAAAACCAATATGCTACTGTTTATTTATCTGATGATGATGATCTGATTCGAAAAAAAATAATGAAAGCGAAAACAGATGCCGGTCCCACCGAACTCAACAGTTCAAAACCTGATTACATTGAAAATGTTTTTGACCTGATGAAATTGGTGAGCAGGGAAGACACCATTCAAAAGTTTGAAGCCGACTACAACAATTGCACTATTCGATACGGTGATATGAAAAAACAATTGGCCGAAGACATGGTTACTTATATTTCACCCATCAGACAAAAAGCAAAAAACATCAGAGAAAACGAAGCCGAGTTGAAAATAATATTGAAAGTAGGTGCCCAAAAAGCAGCAGAAAGTGCGGATAATACGATCAACGAGGTAAGGCGTGTAATGGGTTTGAAATATTTCTAGATTAATAAAAAAAGAATCGCTATTTTGAATTTTTTCTTAACCTGTTTCCTATTTAGAAAAACTTATGTCCAAATCCAAATTGATACCCAAACATATTGCTATTGCCGGCAACATTGGTGCTGGTAAAACCACCCTTACACAAATGCTGGCCAAGCACTATAAGTGGATACCCAACTTCGAGGATGTGGACCATAATCCATATCTGATGGACTTTTATGAAGATATGCCCCGTTGGAGTTTCAATCTGCAAATCTATTTTCTGCATGGCCGCCTCCGACAGTTGCTCGATATTTATAACGGCACAGAAACAGTCATTCAGGATCGCACAGTATATGAAGATGCCAATATTTTCGCTCCCAACCTGCACGAAATGGGTTTGATGAGCAAGCGTGATTTTGAAAATTATTTTGAGTTTTTTCAGACACTAAAAAAAATGGTGAAGCCGCCAGACCTGTTGATTTACCTGAATGCATCGGTACCTACCTTAGTTGGTCAAATACAAAAACGCGGCCGCGAATACGAGGAAAATATTCGACTGGATTATCTGAAACGGCTGAACGAATTTTATAACAAATGGATCGCTGCCTACAAAGAAGGCCCATTGCTGATCATAGATGTGGACAAAAACAAGTTTGCCGAAAACGAAGAACATTTTGGGGAGATCATATCCAAAATAGACTCTACTTTATATGGGCTTTTTTAGGTGAATATTTTCAAAAATCTGAAACAACTTTTACGCTGAATACAAACAACAACAAATTGGCGCTAACCAACATTTCCTTGTTTATTATTTTGTACCCACTTATAGGGATCTTGTATCCAAAACATTTACTTTAACTATTGCTAAAGTCTGATCACAAATAATCCTATAAGCATTATACAATATTTATTTTTTTTGTTCTGGCGAAACACTATCATCCTTCATTTTTGATTAGGAACCGACCCACCCTTGTATTTCATTTTTTCTAACCATCTTTTATTCTATCTTTAGCTCCTTAAAATCAGCACGCCAATCACAAATCTGATGGCTTTTCGAAAATTAAAATTTTTTTTCTGATGAAATATTTACCATTAAATTCAAAATTATTTAGTACAAACAGGGATCGTTTTGTGAAAAAAATGCAGAAGGATTCAATGGCCATTTTTGTAGCCAACGAAGAAGTATCACAAAATGCAGATGCCCTTTATAAATACAAACCAAACAGTTCCTTGTACTGGCTTACTGGCATCAGACAGGAAGAAACCATGCTGATCCTATTTCCTGACAATCCTGACCCCAAGTATCAGGAGGTGCTGGTATTGACTCGTCCTAATGAGGCCAAAGAAAAATGGGATGGAAAAAGACTAAGAGCCCATGAAGCTACGGCCATCAATAGCATTCAAACTATAGTATGGCTGGATGCCTTGCCTGCTTTATTTCAGGCTTGGATGCATGCCGCCAAAAATGTCTATTTAGATTCGAACGAACATGATCGAAAAGGAGTTTGGACCGAAACCGCCCAAACCAGATATATCAAACACCTGAAAGAAAGATATCCACTACATCAGTACCTGCGTGCCGCACCCGTTATGCATGAGCTGCGTGCCGTAAAATCGAAATTTGAAATTGAAGTAACCCAAAAGGCAATCGATATCACAGAAAATGCTTTCCGCAGGTTGTTGCAATTTATCAAGCCCGGTGTGTGGGAATACGAAATTGAAGCAGAGATCGTTCATTCCTTTTTAAGTCAGCGTGCTACAGGCGAGGGCTACAACAGCATCATAGCCAGTGGCGACAATGCTCGTGTGTTGCACTATGTTTTCAACAATAATCAAACAAAGGATGGTGAATTAATATTAATGGATTTTGGTGCTGAGTATGGTGGATACAATGCCGACCTGACTAGAACCATTCCTGTCAATGGTAAATTTACAGTCAGGCAAAAACAAGTGTACAATACTTGTCTCGCCGTTCATCGCTATGCGGCCAGTATCTTAAAACCAGGCATCACCATTGCGGACTATCATGAAAAAGTAGGAAATGAATTGACTAAACAATACCTCAAAATTGGTCTTCTACAAAAGGCGGATGTGAAAAATGAAGATCCAGAAAACAGAGCCTATCGAAAATATACCTATCACGGTATTTCACACCATCTGGGTGTGGATGTGCACGACCTGGGTCCATTCCGTACACCTTTGCAGGCTGGCATGTTGCTAACGATAGAACCAGGAATTTATATTGAGGAAGAACAAATGGGTATTAGAATTGAAAATAATTTCTGGCTTACCAAAACAGGCAATATCGATCTGATGAAAAATATCCCTATTGAAGCAGATGAAATTGAAAGACTGATGAAGAAATAAAATCCAAAGACCTCGGGGCAAAACACGATGGTCCAAAAAGAAATGAAACAAATACCCAACCTGTTTACCTTACTCAATCTGGTTTTTGGCTGCATAGCCATCGTGTATATTTTCAAAACAGATGGCATACTTTTTTCCAGAACCGAAGGATCCTTTTCATTGGGCTTTGTGATTGCCGGTGTCTTTATTTTTTTGGCGGCAATAGTTGATTTTCTGGATGGATTTGTAGCCAGACTTTTTAATGCCACATCCAACATGGGAGCTCAGTTAGATTCATTGGCAGATACAGTGAGTTTTGGAGTAGCCCCTTCCATGATATTGTTTCAGTTGTTGGAGATTGCTTTTATTAAAACAGGCATTCAACCATCATTTGTTTTATTACTTCCAGCATTTTTAGTAGCCTGCTGTGGTGTGTGGCGACTGGCCAGATTCAATCTGGATAAGGAGCAAACCTATTATTTCAAAGGTGTCCCCATCCCTGCTGCCGGGCTCACCATTGCCTCGTTACCTTTTATCATCTATTATGGACCGGACTGGATGCTTCGTTACATATATAACCCTTATATACTGTATGGAGTAATATTAATAGTCTCTGTATTAATGGTTTCCAAATTGCCTTTAATCAGTTTGAAGTTCAAAAATTTTAGCATTAAATCTAATCTTGACAAATTCATTATTTTAATTATTGCAATCATTTCTATGATTTTTTTTCGATGGGCGGCGGTTCCCTTTATATTTGTGGCATACGTTCTCGTATCTTTGATTTTTAAGCCAAATAAGAAATAAAATGAATTATACAGTTCAGGTAATTATTATGCCTTTAAAAGAGTTATTAGATCCTCAAGGAAAAGCGGTCAAAGGCGGATTGGAAAACTTGGGTCTAAACAGTGTGCAAGATGTACGAGTAGGTAAAAACATTACCCTTCAAGTAAATGCCGACAGCCCCGAAGCTGCCAAAGCCATTGGTGAGGAAGCTGCTAAAAAATTATTGGCCAATGCAGTTATGGAGTATTTTGAAGTAAATGTGCTTTAGATTACAGATTAAGGATTTTATTAAATTATCAATAATACATGTTGTACCTAGTACCAACTCCCATTGGTAATTTAAAGGACATTACACTACGGGCTTTGGAAATACTAAAGTCCGTAGATGTTATATTGGCAGAGGATACCAGAACCACTTCCCACCTGCTAAACCATTATCAGATATCCAAACCACTTACACCCTACCACCAGCACAACGAACATAAAATAGTAGAACATTTGTTGCAGCAATTAGGTGCGGGCAAAAATATGGCCCTAGTCACCGATGCCGGAACACCTGGTATTTCGGATCCTGCTTTTTTATTGGTGAGGGCTTGTGTGCAACAAGGTGTGGAAGTGCAAAGTTTGCCCGGAGCTACTGCCTTTGTGCCTGCATTGGTGAATAGTGGACTGCCTTGTAACCGATTTTGTTTTGAAGGTTTTTTACCTCTCAAAAAAGGTCGTCATACCCTTTTTGAAAAATTGAAAACCGAAGAACGAACCATGATGTTTTACGAGTCGCCTATGCGTCTGGTAAAGACACTGAAAGATTTTGCTGAATACTTTGGGAATGACCGGCAATGCAGTGTAAGCAGAGAACTAACCAAAATGTTTGAAGAAACCAAACGAGGTAGTTTGCAGGAAGTAGCAGAATACTTTTCTCAAAAAACAGTGAAAGGTGAGATTGTCATCGTAATAGAAGGATTCAAATAAAGGACTGCTTACATTTTTTACACTCCAACAATACAAGTTCCGGTTCCACCAGAATATTGAACAGTCAAACAGCAAACCAAACATAAAAGTCCCCCCATTCGGTTTTATTGAAATTATTCTTTGCGGCAAACATCAATTCCGAATTAGTATAGCTATCTTCCACCAAAAATATTCTACTAAAGACAATTGTTCATAATGGAAAATCAAACAGAGGTACTTTCCTCAAATGGCAATAAAGCCAAAGGTTTTTTATTTGCCTTCGCCCTGGTTACTTCACTTTTCTTCTTTTGGGGATTTGTACATAACCTTGATCCCATTCTGATACCACATTTGCGAAGAGCTTTCAGGCTTAGTAATTTTCAGGCCACGCTGGTGGATTCGGCAGTATTTGTGGCTTATTTTGTAATGGCTATACCTGCAGGAACCATTATGAAAAAGTATGGTTATAAAACCGGTATTATTTTCGGACTCATATTATTTTCTCTGGGATGTTTTCTTTTTATTCCAGCTGCCAATACTATGCAATATTCGTTTTTTCTGGGTGCTCTATTTATAGTGGCTTGTGGTTTGGCTACACTAGAAACTGCTGCAAATCCTTATGCCACGGTGTTGGGTACTCCCGAAACTGCAACGCAAAGATTAAACTTTGCTCAATCCTTCAATGGTCTGGCTGCGTTTTTGGCTCCAATTGTAGGCGGTGTTTTTATCTTGAACGAAAGCCCCAAAACTGACCAAGAAGTAGATAGCATGACTGAAGTGGCTCGAAATGCCTATTTACTTTCCGAAACCTCCACAGTAAAATTGCCTTATCTTATTTTGGGCATTGCTGTTTTGTTAGTAGCCATCATTTTTGTTTTTACCAAGCTCCCTGATATTAAGGACGATGAGGAACCGGTGCATCCAGGCTTTTTCCATGCCTTGAGACATAAACACCTGGTGTGGGCCGTTGTAGCTCAATTTTTTTATGTGGGCGCACAGGTTTGCATACTAAGTATGTTGATCCTATATGCCACAAAAGCCGCAGGAATTTCAGAAAAGGATGCCACCTGGTATGCCGGTGCCGCTGGTCTTGCTTTTATGCTGGGTCGGTTTGTAGGCACTTTCTTTATGCGGTTTATAAAACCTCAAAAGCTGTTAGCTTTCTATTCCATCATTTGTATCCTTCTTTGTACTTATACCATTTTTGGTTCGGGTATATTCACTTTGTACGCTATGATTGGCATCGCATTTTTTATGTCCATCATGTTCCCTACCATATTTGCATTAGGTATTGCCAGATTAGGAGCAGATACAAAATCGGGTTCCAGCCTGCTGATTATGTCTATTGTTGGTGGTGCTTTATTACCTCCGGTTCTTGGCCTGATTGCCGATGCCACCCATAACTTACAATATGGATATGCAGTACCATTAATTTGTTTTGCCGTCATTGGCTGGTATGCCAAAATTGGAGTAAAGGCAGATTTGAACCAAGAAGAATTGTCTATGAGATCAGGACATTAATTTTCTAAGATGTTTTTTCGTTTAAGCTGAGGATGAAGTCGTCTTCAGCTTTTTTTGCAATGCATATTTCAGGAAGACAAATCCAATTGTACCGGCTATGACAGAGGACAACAATATGCTAAGTTTAGACTGATTGATCACCTCTGAATTATCAAAAGCTAATAAGGATATGAATATCGACATAGTAAATCCAATACCTCCCAATAAGCCTGTACCAGCTACCAGTTTCCAGTTGATATCCTGAGGCAATTGACAAATTTTTAGCTTAACAGAAAGAAATGCAAATGACAATATGCCAACCGGTTTACCCACAATCAGTCCCAAGGCAATTCCCAGACTATATCGTTCCTGAAGCAAAGACATTAATCCTCCTTTTATTTCAATGGCTGTGTTGGCAAGCGCAAATAGAGGCAGGATAATAAAAGCCACTGGCGCATGAAGAAAATGTTGTAATCTGTAGGAGATGGACTTCTTGTCTCCATTGCCAAAGGGTATTGCAAACGCCAATAACACACCGGTGATGGTGGCATGCACACCTGAATAAAGCATAAACCACCACATAGCCACCCCTCCTATTAAATAGGGAATTAGGTTCCTGACTCTTAGTCGATTTAATAATAGCAATACTACCCATATACCCAGTGAAATAAAAAGATTAGTCAATAATAAATCCCCTGAATAAAAAATGGCGATTACTAATATTGCTCCTAAATCATCTATCACTGCTAAGGCAGTTAAAAATATTTTAATTGAGACAGGTACACTTTTACCTAATAAAGACAACACCCCCAGGGCAAAAGCAATATCCGTGGCCATGGGAATACCTGCACCTGATTGAGTGTCAGTGCCTGCATTAAGAGCTAAATAAAGAAAAGCGGGCACTACCATTCCGCCTAAAGCCCCAAACATAGGAAGCAAGGCATTTTTTAATTTCGATAATTCTCCGATATAAATTTCACGTTCCAACTCTAGCCCAATCAACAAAAAGAAAATAGCCATCAAACCATCGTTGATCCAATACTCCAGTGTGCCTGTGCCGATGTCCTGAAGCCAGAAATGATGATAACTTTCTCCCATTGTGTTATTTGCGATGATCAATGATAAGGCAGTACAAAAGATCAGCAACAGTCCACCAGTCTTTTCACTGGCAATAAATTCTTTAAAAAGTTGAGAAAGTTTATTGCTTTGCTTTTTTGTCATAGGGTATAAAAGTCTTAAAACAAGCCCAATTATCCAAACAAAAAAAGGAACGCAGTAGAACGCTCATCAAATTATAGACAATACTTTTTGTATTCATGCAATTGCGGGTTCATTCTCCTTTGACCCAATTGGGTGTGTGAATTTCAAAAAACCACCTTCACTAAAGAAACATTCACCTTAGATTCAATCTGCCGGATAACTACAGGTAGAATCTGGAAACACAGCAATATTCAGGCTAGATACAGTATGAGCACTAAAAAAGCCCAGTGCACCTCCCTGTATATTAGATACCGGATTGTTTGGAGAAGCAGACTGAGAAGTTCCTAGCGCTCCCTGATTTAGACTATACCAGTACAAATAAGTAGGTTTATCGATACATTGCATACTGACTCTTAACTGGTCACATTTATAGAGGGTATAATCAGTAGATTGAACTAAAATATCATACACCACCTGCCGATTATTTATCAATATATCATTCATTAAAAAAATGGAAGTTTCCTCGTATCCATTCACATATTGTATAAACCGATAGGCATTGCCTGAAGCCGGCGGATCCTTGAATTTGATGGTTCCCAATTTACGGGTGCTACCTAAAAATGGTCTTTCAGTTATATATAGACTATCCAGTTTCACCTTAGTCGGCATGGTGGACATGGCGGTATAAATCTGTTTTGAAAACCCTGACAATTTATTGGAACGCGCTAGTGTGATACTGTCGATCACAATTCGAAGAGCATATCGGTGCCCGGTTTTTCCTAATAGATTTCCTCTGTACACGCCTCTCACATTGGTTTCCTTTAAAAGAGTAGGCGTTGCTCCGTTGTCGGAGATGGAAACCAAAGCTCCGGTAATACCATTCAAATCAACCGTATCATAAAAATTACTAGAACGTGAAATCCGCACTTTACACACCGTATCATCTGTAATTATTCCTTCCACTACCAATCGAACAGGTGCAGGAGGAATGTCTGCTTTGATGACTTTTTCACAACCCAAGGCTAGCCCCATGGCTAGGAAACAACCTACAATGCAAATCAGTTTTCCCATCATTATTTCAACTTAAAATTATAAGATATGGAAGGTACATATTTAAATAAGGATGTTTTCACCGCTTCTGTTACGGTAGGATCATCCTCATTTTGACGAAACGAGATGGTATAGGCATTTTCCCGGCCATAGGCATTGAAAAGGCTAAAAGCCAGTTCAGATCTAAACTTTTTCCGATCCTTAAGTAGCCATGTTGCCCCGAGATCCAACCTGTGATAGGCAGGCATTCTGGCTGCATTTCTTTCGGTATAGTGGAATATGATTTTATTATCGATAATATATTTTCCACTTGGATAGGTAACTGCATCACCGGTATAGTAAATCCAGTTTGCAGCTAGGTTCCATCGTTTCGTCAATTGGTGGTTAAGCACAATAGCTACATCATGAGTGCGATCCTGTCTGGCATTGTACCAATGACCATCATTGATTCCGTCAATTTTTCTTTCAGTTTTGGATAGCGTATAACTGACCCAACCCGTCGTTTTTCCAGATTTCTTTTTAATCAAAAACTCCAACCCATAGGCTCTACCTCTACCAAATAGCAATTGCGATTCAATGGCATCATTGGTGAACACATCCGCACCCGGTTTATAGTCTATCTGGTGATTCATCCACTTATAATAGGTTTCGGAGGAAAACTCATATTGCTTTGCAAAATCTTTATACCATCCCAAGGCTATCTGATCCGAGATTTCAGGCTTAATAATATTAGTACTTGCCAACCACTTGTCCGTAGGGGTGCTGGTGGTGGAATTAGCAATCAAATGCAGATTCTGCACATTTCGTACATAGGAAGCTTTGATAGAAGATGTACGATTTATGATAAAACTGACCGCCAGTCTGGGTTCCAGATTTAGGTAATTCTTTACCAATTTCCCACTGGTATATTTTAAGGTATCTGTGATATTTCCTTCGGCATCCAAATTATAAAAGTCGCCTGGCCCCACAATGGCAAAGGAAGATAGTCTGGCACCATAAGTCAGGTTCAGCCAGTCATTGGCTTTCCAGTTGTCCGTGGCATAGATAGCATTGTCCCAAGATGTTCTATTTTGCAGATAGAAATTATTAAAACTGGTATTCCCCGAGGAAGTAACTTCTCCGGGTTTGATACGATGTCTTATCGCATTGAGTCCAAACCGAACGGTGTGTCTGCCACCTGCAAACCACTGGTATTCGTGTTTAAGATTGATATCTTTTATCTCCGAAACAATTTTTAGATCGTTGCTGGAATTATTGATATAAATACCATAATCAAAATTGCTATATATGAAAGATGTATTGGCAAAGAGTCGGCTATTAAAAAGATGGTTCCATCTAAATGTGCCTGTAACATTTCCCCAGTCAATACCAAATTGTTTATCCAACTTTAAAAAATCCCTTCCATAGTAGCCAGAAAAATAGAGCTTGTCTTTGCTGCCAATGCTATAATTCATCTTAGCATTGTAGTCGTAAAAATACAGTCGGCTTTTCTTTACATTTTCTTCATTTGCCAGTGGCGCAAAAAGATCAGCATAGGTTCTTCTTCCCGAAACCAGAAAGGAGGATCTTCCTTTTTGAATGGGGCCTTCGAGGTTAAGCTTGGCAGAAATCAACCCCACGCCACCACTCAGTTCATAGTGCTGGTTGTTCCCTTCATTCATTTTCACATCCAACACCGAAGATAGTCTGCCGCCATATTGAGCTGGCATTCCCCCTTTATAAACAGTAACATCTTTAATGGCATCTGCATTGAAGGTAGAAAAAAAGCCCATCAGATGCGAGGCATTATAAACCTGTGCTTCATCTAATAAAATCAGGTTCTGATCGGATGATCCTCCTCGCACATAAAAACCGCTATTGCCATCACCGGCCTGTTTGATGCCAGGCAGTAACTGTATGGCTTTTAAAATATCGCGTTCGCCCAGCAACATGGGGATGCTTTTAATTTCGTTCATGGTGAGTTTCTCCACGCCCATCTGAGTACTGGTGATGGTACGACCTTTGGAATTGGCGGTTACACTTACGTTTTCCAAATCCTTTACTTCATCCGGCAAGGATAGGTTGCGGACTATATTCCCATCCAATAGTATTCTTTCGGTAACCGATTCGAATCCGATGGCAGAAATTTCTATTTCATACGTTCCTTTTGGAAACGTGATTGAATAAAAACCATACTCGTTACTACTCACCCCTTCCCTGCCATTTACATGCTTCACACTAGCATTGATCAGGGTTTCGCCAGTACGTGCAGAACGAATAGTTCCACTTAGTGTGAAATTTTGCTGCGCATAGCTGGAAGAAAAAAACGCAATAAAAATGAATGAAAAAATTATCCCTTTCATGAAACTTTATGAAGCCCGAAAGATAATTTATAAAGCCGATACGCGTATAAGAATATTTGATTCTTTCGGTACAAAAGATGCAATCGCTTTTATTGGGAAATACTATTTGTGAACTAAAACCTTCCAGGTTCGAAGAAACTCACCACCTGATTCTAATGTATTTATGCCTTCTTTTTCTGTAAGCTGCTGTGTGGTGTTTACGCTATCTGCAATGCCACACCAGGGTTCGATGCAAACAAAATCGGCATCCTTTGCAGCCCATATTCCCAAAAAGGGGAAGCCAGTGAAATCAAACTCAAAGCCCAAATTATTCTTCTTGGAAATCAATTTTACTTTGTTGCTTTTCAAATTTTTTAAAACAATCGCATCTTTATTAAAAAGACTTTTGTTCAGGTTGATCCTATTCGCTTCTTCCAGGAAATTATCGACCTTTAATTCAATTAATCCATCTGGCGAAATAGGCCATCTTCCTGCCTGCTCATTTCGGTTGAACTCCAACACATAATCTTCATAAACCTCCCCTTCCAAAATTGGAACACGAAAAGCTGGATGTCCACCTACAGAAAAATACATGGTGGATGATCCCTTATTTATTATTCTGTAGGATACACTCAAGGTACAATCAATAATGGTATAGTCTATAAAAAACTCGAAGGTAAAAGGAAAAACTTTTAGTGTTTCCTGATCACTTTTTAACACAAGGGATAATGTATCATTTGATTGATGACAAAGTTCAAACTGGCGATCTCTTGCAAATCCATGTCGGGGAAGTTGATATTCCTTGTCGTTGAAATAGTAAGTATTGTTTTTAAGAGTGCCCACCACTGGGAACAATACCGGCGAATGTTTTGCCCATACAGATGGGTTGCCATCCCACATAAACTCCTGCCCTGTTTTCTTATATACCATACTTTGGAGCTCTGCGCCTTTGGCAGATACACTTACTCTTATATTTTCATTTTCCAGAATAAACATAAACTAAGGCAATAAGAATAATAAATGTAGACACTCCCAAAAACTCATAATAATCAATATTCGATGGTCAATATTCATTTTCAAAAAGCATCAATCACTCTTCAAAATTCTTCATTCAAAATTCATAATTTGTACCCCACCCTACACACCGCCAAATACCGTGAAACCTCCATCTACCACTATAGATGCTCCATTTACAAAAGTGGATTCATCACTTAATAACCAGATCAGGGCACCAGTCAGCTCATCCGCATTTCCAAATCTTTTGTAAGGTGTACCCTGAATGATAAGATTTCCTCTATGGGTGTAGCTACCATCCTCATTGGTCAATAACTTTCTGTTTTGGTCAGCCAGAAAAAATCCAGGTACTAGAGAATTCATGCGCAATTTGTCTCCATACCTATTAGCCATTTCCACAGCAAACCATTTAGTATAAGATTCGATAGCGGTTTTAGCGAGGCTGTACCCCAACACCCTTGTAACAGCAGTTTGAGCTGCTACTGAAGAAATATTCACAATGCTACCAGCTCCTGCAGACTCGATCATCGCTTTTCCAAAAACCTGGGTTGGTAAGATTGTGCCAAACAGGTTCAGATCCATCACTTGTTTAAGTGCCTGCATGTCCAGATCAAAAATTTCCTGATCGGGTTGTATTACTGCACCCGCCTGATTTCCACCAGCAGCATTTATCAATCCGGTGATTTTGCCATACTGATCCAATACCGTTTTACAACATGTTTTTAATTGATCCTCGTTCAATACATCAGCCACCAATGCAATAGCTCGTCCTCCTTCATTTTCAATTTCTGCCACTCTTTCCTGAGCTACTTGCTCGTTGCGTCCCATTATACCCACTACGGCTCCCTGTGCAGCCAGTGCTTTTACAAAAGCATGACCCAACACGCCAGTGGCACCAGTTACAATAATTACCTTATCATCTAATGAAAATTTTTTTGTCATTGTTTTTGAAATACTATTTTTTACGTTTGATTATTTATACAGAGGTTCAGTAAATCTGCTGTCCTCATCAGTTTCAAAATCCACTCTACCGCCAGCCTGAGGCATAAAGGTAACAACACTCAGGGTTTGTTTTGATTTGTTTAATCGCATCAACCGCATGGTTCCATTACCACCATTTCTATCTTTCGCCTTTTCGTAGGGAGGGTTTTGCCTGGACTGATAATCGGAAAGATAAGTCTTTATTGTATTACCATTGAAAGTGTCTTTTCTAAATCCTTCTCCGGCGATGTGTCCACCCAGCATCATAAAGACATTTTCATGTTTTTTAGCCATTTCGTAAATATTTTTTCCTTGAGATGTGAACTTGCCTTCCAGCGAGTTATTGCCTGCTCCAGGTTTGTTACTACTACTAGATCCTTGGGGTTTACCTAACATGGCATGAGTTACCAGAATGCTTTTTCTGTCAGGATAGGCGGTAAGAACGCTATCTGCCCATTTCAGCATCCGTTGTTCATATTCGGCGTGATATCCTTTATAATTGGATAGATTAAACACAAAATACATGACAAGAAATTTTTCTCCATTTGCAGAAAAAACATCGAAATGTGTGTCATTATTATTGTTGTTCTCCAAAGAGCCACCATACCATTTCCGGTTTGCGAAACGAGCTTTTCCAAAATATCTGGTGTACTGGGTGGTATCACTTCCAAGAGATGGCGTGCCATTGGGTGTTTGGTCATGGTTACCTACCGCCAGACCATAGGGCAACCCTGATGCATCCAACTGACTCATTAATTTATCTGCACGCTGCCATTCAACTGGTATGTTATGATCTGTAATATCACCTAAATGAATGACATAGGCAATCTTTTCCTTTTTGTGATTTTTCAAAATCCAGTCTATCTGATTTTGAAACATCTGCATGGTACCACCATGCTTCAACGCTGTATAATATTGCGTATCTGGCAAAACTGCTATTGAAAAATATTCATCACCTTTCTCAATACCATAATCGGTAAGTACAGATGTTGTGTTACAACTGAAAAAACTAAGAATTAAAACGAATAAATAAAGATTTTTTTGCTTTGCCATGTTTCCTGCATTTGAATTAGACGGCAATAATAGTAACAATTTCATTTCTAATCTTCATCTAAAGATTAAGAAATTGATACGATTACAGAAACAAATGTAGCAGACAACACGCGATTAATTCAAAGTAAGATTTACTACACTTAGCCTGGGCAGTTTTACAACCAATTCATTTTTGTCAAATGCGGCACCTGAAAATTTTGTCGGTACCACTTTAAGCTTATTCTCAAATGTATTGACATCTGTAAAATGATTAGATGATAGAATTTGGCCATTGATGGTTTTGTATTTTTTACCTGCCAATGATATCCGGATTGTTACATCTTTCGAATGGTCGATATTTACCAAACTCACATGAACGCTGCCCAATGAATCCACAGAAGCCGAACCATTAACTGCCGCTAATTTACTCTCACCAAGTACATAGTCCGGTGAAGATAATTTTAGTGGTAATAATGTAGCATCCATGTGTTTTTTATACATATCGAAAATATAGTAGGTAGGTGTTAGCAGCATGTCGTTTCCTTTGGTCAGGATGATAGACTGCAACACATTTACAGCCTGAGCCAGATTTGCCATTCTCACTCTGTCAGCATGATTATTAAAAATGTTTAAGGTGGTAGCGGCAATCAATGCATCTCTTAAACTGTTTTGCTGATAAAGAAAGCCAGGATTGGTGCCAGGTTCCACATCAGTCCAGATACCCCATTCGTCCACGACCAAAGCTACTTTTTTATCCTTATCGTATTTATCCATTATTGCTGAGTGCTTGGTAACCAAGTCCTCCATTTTCAGGCAGTTCTTCATGGTATTAAAATATTCTTTCTCATCAAACTCAGTGGCAGAACCTTTTTTACCCCAGTTACCAGTAGGTATTGTATAATAATGGAGACTGAGTCCCCACATTTGATTGAGCGGAATATTTTTCATCAATACTTCGGTCCATCTATAATCGTCGGCATTGGCACCACCAGCAATTTTTTTCAGCGGTGCACCTGGATAATTTCGGGTGTAGGTAGCATATCTTTTATAGAGATCAGCATAGAATTCAGGTGTCATATTTCCACCACAGCCCCAACTTTCATTACCCACACCCCAGTAAGTTACCTTCCAGGGCTTTTCTCTCCCATTTGCTTTGCGTAGTTCAGTAATGGTACTCACTGCAGGCGAATTTAAATACTCCACCCATTTGGCCATTTCTTCTACTGTCCCACTTCCAACATTGCCGGCAATATAAGGCTCAGTGTTCAGCAAGCTGCTTAACTCTAAAAACTCATGAGTACCAAAACTATTATCTTCTGACACACCACCCCAGTTAGTGTTTACCATTTTTGGACGATCTACAGTTTTCCCAATTCCATCTCGCCAATGGTATTCATCAGCAAAACAGCCACCCGGCCAACGAAGATTGGGGATGTTTATTTTTTTGAGTGCCTCCACCACATCTAAGCGAATACGTCCCTGCTTTGGAACATCCAATTTTTCATTCACCCAAAAACCATCATAAATACATCGTCCCAAATGTTCGGCAAAATGCCCGTAAATATGTTTACTGATCAGGGATTTCGGTTCTTTCACATCTAAAGTAGCAGTAGCCTCTTGACCATGCAGTCCTAAAATAGAAAAAGAAAGAAAAAGGAAAAAGAAAAATTTCTTCATGGCAATTTTTTATTTGTTTAATAAACAATTAAAAATAGGAAATAATTTTCTAATCGAAAAAACTAGTTTTCTTATGCCTTCTCCAATTAAAGCGGTGGTCTACCCATTTTGTTTTAATAAAGATGCGAGTGTAAATGCTTCTTTAGGTAAAGGTTTTTGACCACACTCGGAAGAATCGGCAAAACCTCCCAACTCAAAATTTCCTTTGATGTAAGTATGGCCACTATGCATTCAGGGCATTACCATACAATGTGCAAGGGTGCAGTAAACCGGTATGTTCGAATAATGCTGTGTGAAACGCATTCCTTATTTTGCCATCCTTTTGCAAATAAGGTGTTTCTATTTTTGATTGACCCTAAGCACCCAACTCGCCATATCTCAAATCATCGGCATAGATGTAAATAATATTTGGCCTGGCTGGTTTTATTTTTTTTTATTATTATTTTGTGCATTGGCACCTGAAAGGGAATTAAAGATAAAATTCAAACAAAACAATGACTTAATATAAGTTGATTATGGCATTTGGATATTGATGAATTGAAAGTTAGATTTTTTGGGGAGATGGTAAGCACAATCAATGAAAGGTATTTAAGATTCTGACCTAAAAGAAGTAAGAATATTATTGGGGTAGAAAGTGGAGATGTTTAGTATCTAAATAATAAAGACTTTTTCAGATTACTTTTTGGAAGCTTATTAAACAATATTGTTCACCACCAATTCTTTATGTGCCCGAGACTGGATTCGAACCAGCACGCCGTGTTAACAGCGCTACCACCTCAAGGTAGTGCGTCTACCAATTTCGCCACCCGGGCATAACCTTTTTAACAGAACTGAAAACCTTTTTTCAAAAGCCCGGCAAAGATAAAGGCAGAATAGCAAAAATTCAAATCATAGATTGGGTTTTATTTTACCCTTTGCTAATTAGGTAGGGGCATAATTTACTTGTAAAATAAATTTTTGATATCATTGGAATTCTTAAACTCAGGAGTTGCTTTTATTTTCACTTTTGAGAAAACGCAATTCTCTATTGTATTTCCATGGCCGCTATTCAATTTTAGGTTTGCCATTCCACCTCCGCCTTCAAAACTACAATTGGCTATCCTATTTTTTTGAGGAGCTATATTGGCTGTTTGTGGTGCATCATACAATTTATCCATCTCGTCACTACTCAGATTCTCCAGTTTTGTTTTCTTCTTTGACATTTTCTTTTGATAAACCCAATTGTCTTTGGGCTTCCCTTTGTTTTCACCATTTCCATCTCCCTTTTCCTATAGTGTTTTCATATTTGCACCTCCTTAAAACTTTACGTTCACAAGAGTATTGTCGTAACAACCATAAACCTAATCGCCAATCATGAAACATTTACTGGATAATTGACTACATAATTTTTCTCTGCCAATATTTCTCCCCTGTCTTTTGAAGCAGCATCCACAGCCTTCTGAAAGGCAGCACCATCAATAGTTATGTTCAAATCCATCACACCAGGATATTCCTTTCGAGCACTTTCTATGCTACTAAATTTTTCAGACAAAGGATGTACTTTTCCATCTGCAATGGCACCAAACATTTCAGGAGTATACATTTTACCAATAGGTTTTCGGTTGATGGCTTCATCGCGCAAAGAATCCTCAATGGATTTTTTCACTTCGTGTTTAAATGCAGATTTGCCGGTAATAGATAATAGATTGTCGGCAAAAACATGACCGATGCCGAAGCATGCAAATGAGCTCAAAAACAATAGGACTATTTTCATTGAATATATTTATTGAAATTCATCAACCTAAACGATGGCTTTGATCTAAAGAAAAACTTATCTAATTTATGATACCCTATTAATACAATGGTTTAATGCATAAAAAACTTTAGTTATCCTCACAAAAAAAAGCAGCCTGTAAAAGACTGCTTCAAAATATTTTAAAACGGAAAAGATTTAATCATCCAACTTCAACACCGCCAAGAATGCTTCCTGTGGCACTTCCACATTACCTATCTGGCGCATACGTTTCTTCCCTTCTTTTTGCTTTTCCAATAGTTTACGCTTACGGCTGATATCACCACCATAGCATTTTGCGGTTACATCCTTACGCATGGCCGAAATATTTTCCCTTGCTACAATCTTGGCTCCAATGGCGGCCTGAATGGCAATCTGAAATTGCTGCCGTGGCAACAATTCTTTCAATTTCTCACATAGCTTTCGACCAAATTCCTGCGCACGACCTCTGTGAATCAATGCACTCAAGGCATCTACTTTTTCATTGTTTAGCAGGATATCCATTTTCACAATATCACTATCTCGATAGCCCAATGGGTGGTAGTCGAAGGATGCATACCCACGGGTTTGTGATTTTAATTTATCATAAAAATCAAATACAATTTCTGTCAAAGGCATTTCAAATATCAGTTCCACCCGAGATGTGGTCAAGTAACTTTGATTTATCAATATACCGCGTTTACCCAAACACAATGTCATGATATTTCCAATATAATCGGGTTTGGTGATTATTTGAGCCTTGATAAATGGCTCCTCAATTCTGTCTGTTTTTACAGGATCGGGGAACTCTGTTGGATTATTTACAATAATCTTTTCATGCTTAGTGGTGTATGCTATAAAGCTTACGTTTGGGACAGTGGTAATCACCGTTTGATTAAACTCACGCTCCAGACGCTCCTGAATAATCTCCATGTGCAACATGCCCAAAAATCCGCAACGAAATCCAAAACCCAATGCCTGAGAGGTTTCCAGCTCAAAGGTCAGTGAGGCATCATTCAGTTGAAGTTTTTCCATACAATCACGCAATTCCTCAAACTCATCTGTATTTACCGGATAAATACCGGCGAACACCATTGGTTTCACTTCCTCAAAACCTTTAATAGCCACAGGATTTTGATTGCTAGCCAGCGCAATGGCATCTCCCACTTTCACTTCCTTGGCGTTCTTAATTCCCGTGATGATATAACCTACATCTCCTGCTTTCACTTCATCCGTAGGAGTCATTTTCAGTTTCAGAATACCAATTTCATCGGCTTCATATTCCTGTCCTGTACTCACAAATTTCACTTTATCTCCTTTCTTTATAGTTCCGTTTAGGATTCTATAATAAACGATAATTCCTCTGAAACTATTGAAAATGCTGTCAAAAATCAATGCCTGCAAAGGAGCTGTTTCATTTCCTGTGGGTGCAGGAATTCTTTCCACGATGGCTTCCAGCACTTCATCTATTCCGAGTCCGGTACGTCCGCTGGCCAGTAATATTTCTTCGGGTTTGCAGCCAATCAGGTCAATAATCTGATCTTTCACTTCATCGATCATAGCACCATCCATATCAATTTTATTGATGACAGGGATGATTTCCAAATCGTTTTCAATTGCCAGATACAGATTGCTGATGGTTTGAGCCTGAATACCTTGCGCGGCATCCACCAATAGCAAAGCACC
The DNA here is from genome assembly GCA_035434405.1 of Niabella sp. Lineage (GTDB taxonomy): Bacteria > Bacteroidota > Bacteroidia > Chitinophagales > Chitinophagaceae > Niabella. Next base: position 68,771 of record DAORWU010000013.1, read on the forward strand.
TTCGCAGGCAGCCAGTGCACGGCTCACTTCGTAGCTAAAATCCACGTGACCGGGCGTATCAATCAGGTTGAGCACAAACTCTTCTCCACTTTTTGCCTTATAATTAATTTGAATGGCATGGCTCTTGATCGTAATACCTTTCTCACGTTCCAGATCCATATCATCCAACACCTGATCCTTCATATCGCGGTCGCTGATGGTATTGGTTGCTTGCAACAATCTATCTGCTAGCGTACTTTTGCCATGATCAATATGTGCAATAATGCAAAAATTCCTAATATGCTTCATTTCTTAAAAAACCCTTTTTGAGGCGGGCAAAGGTACAGGAAATAATCATGTGAAATTCAGTACACCCAATCCCCCCAATCCCGACTCAGGCTACTCGCATTTGAAGGCAATCATTACTAAACAGATTTGTATCAATAGGCTAATCTTTGCGCTTTTAACGTCCGACAGCTTTGCGATGGTGGGCAATCGAAGCACTTCCGTTCGGCAAATGTACAAATGTTCAATTTTGCACTTCAGCCCCGCTATTGCAAAACTACTTGCTACCAGCTTTGTTTTAGTTTTTCAGTTCAATAATCAAGTCGCTATACGATTTGGCAACTACATTTTTTTCTGTCAGTTCAAAGAAATTGAAATATTTGTCGCATTGAGTTTTCAGTTCTTCGATGCTAAATTCTTCTTTTTCGTCTATTGCTTCTACCTCAACAAATGTTCCTAAATTCTCGACTATGTCAAAATGAAATTTTACGTTGTCAATAAAATAAATCTTTCGGATTTTGTCAACCACGATTTTTATTCCAAACTGTCTTGCCAAAATGTCTTTTAATGCAATATTTGGTTCGTGCTTGTAAAGTATTATTTCTGATTTTTTTGAGCCAGCAATATTCTCTCTGTCATAATTTATCAATGAATTTTCAATGTTCCCTTCTCTCAATTTTAGTCTGCCATGTTGAACATTGAAGTATGTGTCTATTTGGTGGTCAAGTCCATTGAATTTAGGTTTTAATGTTAGTAATTTGTTTTCATATTTTTCAATTTCGTCAACTTTTGCTTTAAATTCTAAATTCTTAATGTTCATATCCGACAATGATTTTTGTTTTTCTACGAGGTCGGTTAAAATAGTTTGTAACTATAAGTTTTTAATTTCAAGTTCGCCTAATTTCAACATGGCATATAACATACAGGTAACATGCATGGATTGGATAAACTCATTATTATAAAACATCCTTTTAAACTCCTCCATCGAAAATAGTTCGATCACAATTTCCTCATTCGGATCTAGGGTTTGTTCAGATGTTTTTTTTCCGCCGGTTGCCAGAAACATGTGCATCCAATTGTTATTGGTAGAGGGGTTGGCACAGGTTTTACCTAGATATTCATAATTTGAAAATTCATACCCGGTTTCTTCCAGCAGTTCTCTTTTGATAGCGGCTTCCAGATTGGAATCTTCTTCATCCACACATCCTCCCGGGATTTCCCAACAGGTCTCCCCTATTGCATGGCGGTATTGCTTTTCCATAACCACTTTGTTATCTTCTGTCAATGCGAAGCAGGTAACCCAGGTAGGAAACTCATATACATAATAAGGATTCACAATTTTGCCTTGTGGCGTTTCACATTTGTCCTTTCGAACTTTGAACCACAAATCATCAAACAATTGTTCCGACTCCAATATTTTCCAATTCATATCACGTACTTGTTATCATTAATTTTTTTGGTTAATGGAACTAATCATAAACAATAAAATCGTCTAATTGAATATTAAATCCAAAATAATATTTCTACCCTCACCAATTCATTTTTGCTCTCAATCCATTGATTTGTGCCACATGATGACGGCCATGCCAGGCATACATCTGCAATAAAAACCATAAAGAGATCTGTTTTTTCATGCCTGTGTGATAACCGGTTTTTGTCCAGTCTTCCTCCTTCAAATTCTTCAGCGCTTCAAACCATCTTTTGTGCAAAGCAAATAATAAAGTAACGGAGATATTGATCGGTAAACATTTAACATCCTCCAATTGGATCCATAAATTTTCATCGTAAGGAACAAATGTTGGATTCTCCTCCGTTATTAATAACTTAAACCGTATATATGCATTGATATGGCTGTCTGCTATATGATGCACCAACTGATGCAAGGTCCATCCACCGTCCCTATAAGGAGTATGTAATTGTACTTCATCCAGATTTGTTATGGCCGCTTCCAGTGCATTGGGCAGAAATTGTATATCTGCCAATGCACTTTCTTTTAATGCCTCAGTGAATTCAGACACCTGAAATTTACCTATCGGATATTGATTTTCAATTTCCATCCCTAGCGGTTTACTTTTAGCAATTCCACTTCAAACATCAGGGTTGCTCCTCCCGGAATATCTGCTCCTGCCCCCCTGTCTCCATAGGCCAGTTCCGATGGAATCCACAAACGCCAATGGCTTCCTTCCTTCATCAATGGAATGGCCATTTGCCAACCCTGAATCAATTGGGTAAGCCTTGCGGTGAACGGCTGATTTCTTTTGAATGAACTATCAAACTCCCGACCATTTAATAAAGCACCCTTATAATGGGCAGTAATAGAATCTGAAAGGGCGGGCTGCAAACCTGTACCCGTTTTTAATACTTCATATTGAATGCCTCCCTCAAGGGTAAAAACGCCTTCGTTTACTTTATTCTTTTCTAAAAAATCGCGGCCTTCCTGTTTTTGTTTTTCAATTTTTTCGTTCATTTTTGCTTGTAATTTTTGTTGTAAATTCATTTATAATAACTTTCGCTTATCGGTTTTTTTAATACTTTTTACATAACCTTTTACATCAAACCTCCAATCATTCCTAACTTAGGTTTTCAGTCCTCTCTCAAGGATTTTCCGGTTAGATGAATAAACACATCCTCTAGATTGGCTTTCTTCACTTCTCTGATTCTTTCAAAACCAGAGGCTACCAAATCATCTACCAATTGATCCGGCGTGGCCAGTGCCACAATATTTCCTGAATCAATAATAGCAATTCGATCACAGAGATATTCTGCCTCGTCCATATAATGAGTGGTAATGATCACTGTAGTACCCCCTGCTTTTATCTCTTTGATCAGTTCCCACAAATTTCTTCTTGCCTGAGGATCGAGTCCGGTGGTGGGTTCGTCCAAAAAAATTACTTTAGGTTTATTAATGAGTGTTGTTGCTACCGAAAAACGTTGCTTCTGCCCACCACTGAGTTCTTTGTACTGCGACCTAGCTTTTTCCAGTAGGTTTACCGATTTCAGTAGCTGATGCGCATCCACTGACTGATTATACAAACCAGCAAACAAATCGATCAATTGCACCAAGTTGAGTCCCGGATAATAGCTACTGGATTGCAATTGCACACCTATAATGCCTTTTATCCTTTCTGGATGTTGATCCAAATCGATACCATTAACCAATACAGTACCGCTTGTTTTTTTTCGAAGGGTTTCAATAATTTCCAAAGTAGTGGACTTTCCGGCACCATTGGGTCCTAATAAACCAAAAATTTCATTTTCATACACATCAAATGAGATGCCTTTTACCGCATTAAAATCTCCATAATTTTTCACTAAATCTTTTACCGAAATCATCACATTACTCATGCGCTAAAGCTACAACTATTTTTGATTCCAGTTTTTCTGAATGAAGTTTCGATCGCTAATTTTAAAAATCTTTTTAATTACACTATATATTTCTACATTTACCACCACTAAACTAAATACGATTGTTATGAGTACACAAACTACAAAATGGGCTCAATTTGGAACCCTGATCATCGTGTTCTTTTTTTGGGGATTTGTGGCTGCCAGCAATGATATCCTCATCCCGGTCTTTAAAGAAAAACTACATCTGGAACAATGGCAGTCGCAATTGGTGGCTTTTGCCTTCTATGTGGCTTATACTGTTGGGTCCCTCATTTTTCTATTTATCAGTAGGTATATTGGTAAGGATCTACTACAGGTGATAGGCTATAAAAACGGTATTGTTTATGGGCTCATTATTTCGGCTTTGGGTACACTTTTGTTTTATCCCGCAGCACAAAACGAATCTTTTCCTCTATTTATTATAGGTCTGTTTATTGTGGGTTTGGGATTTTCGTTACAACAAACAGCCGCCAATCCATTGGCCATTATTATGGGCGATCCAAAGTTGGGATCTCAACGATTAAGTCTGGCTGGTGGAATAAACAATCTGGGAACCACCATTGGCCCTCTGATAGTAAGCTTCGCCATTTTTGGTTCCGTAACATCTGGTAGTACAAGTGCAGATATTCAAAGTATAAAAATACCCTATCTGATACTTGGTCTGGCTTTTATCATTGTGGCGATCATTTTTAAGTTTTCCTCCGTTCCCAATAAAATAGATTTAGAAGAAGTGGCAGATGAGGAAAGCAATGACACCAAACTTGTTGCCCATAAAAAAAGTGTGCTCAGCTATCCACAGTTGGTGATGGGTATGATTGCTATTTTTGTTTATGTGGGAGTGGAAGTGTCAACAGCAGCCAACCTTCCAGAGTTTATGAAAGAACATTTGCAGACACCTACAGAGCAGATTGCGCCCTATGTTTCTTTGTTTTGGGCCAGTTTGATGGTGGGTAGATGGACTGGTTCTATAGGTGCATTTGATATTTCAAAAGGGGCAAAAAGTGTGCTTAGGTTTCTGATGCCTTATATGGCGTTTGGGGTTTTTCTTTTGGTAAACGTCATTGCTAATCATGATATCACACCTTTTTATATTTATGCCTTAATTATCGTGGTACTTATCATTTGCGACATTTTGAGCAAAGGAAATCCGGCCAGACAATTACTGATATTTAGCAGCATGGCTATCCTGGCCTTACTCGTTGGTATTTTTGCAGATGGAATGGTCAGTGTATATGGCTTTATAAGTGTAGGCTTATTTTGTTCAACCTTGTGGCCTTGTATTTTTACACTGGCTGTTGCTGGACTTGGCAAACATACCAATCAAGGCTCCAGTATGCTAATCCTCATGATTATGGGTGGAGGGTTAATCAGTTTGTTGCAAGGGGTACTAGCTGCACCAGAATTTCTTGGCATTCAGTATTCCTATTTTGTGGGAGTAGCTTGTTTTCTTTATTTGGTTTTTTATGCCATAAAAGCAAAAGCTATTCTAAAAGCCCAGGGAATTGATTACGATGTTCATACCGGAGGTGGGGGTCATTAATAAGTTCACCTAATTTAGAAAGTTTATTAAATTCATTTTCAACAATAACCTTAAATAAATATTTATATGGGAATCTATGATTTGTCCGATGAGATGGCCATTGGGATTGATATTGGCGGCACTAACACAAAATATGGAATCGTAAATCACCGGGGAGAAATTCTGGAAAAAGGAGATCTTAAAACGGATGCCTATCCTACTATTGATTCATTTATTGATGCTTTGTATCTGGCGATCAGGCCTCTGGTAAAAAAATATGAAGAGAGCAAAAAGTTAATTGGTATTGGAGTGGGTGCACCCAATGGAAATTTTTATACAGGCAATATTGAATACGCCCCTAACCTGCATTGGAAAGGATTGGTTCCATTGGCAGATTTAATCAGCAAAAAATTTGAAGTCCCTTGCACCCTGACCAACGATGCCAACGCAGCAGCCGTTGGTGAAATGATGTATGGATCTGCCAGAGGCATGAAAGATTTTATCATGATCACACTGGGAACTGGAGTAGGTAGTGGAATTGTAAGCAATGGACAGATAATTTATGGATATGATGGTTTTGCAGGAGAATTAGGTCACACCATCATTCGACCGGGTGGCAGAACCCACTGGAGTACGGGAGCACATGGTTCATTGGAAGCCTATTGTTCTGCCACGGGTATCACCATTACTGCCAAAAAGTTCAGGGCAGAACATCCTGAATCTATATTAAATAATATTCCTGAAGTGGATATTGAATCTAAGACTGTATATGAAGCAGCCATGAAGGGTGATGAAATTGCCAAGGATGTTTTTAGATATACTGGTCAGATCTTGGGTGAGGCATTGGCCAACTTTATCATGTTCTCCTCACCGGAAGCCATCATTCTGTTTGGAGGTGTGATAAAAGCGGGCGATTTTTTGATGATTCCAACCCGGGAACACATGGAAAAAAACTTGTTACCCATTTACCAAAATAAAGTGAAACTAGTGTTTAGTGAATTGAAAGAAGCTGATGCCGCTATTCTGGGTGCCAGTGCATTGGTTTGGGAAAGTTAATACTATCAACCACCATGTTTGAGAATGTGAAATTTAATGTGTACCGTGCTCATTGAATTTCACATTCGAATTTAATGTCATTTACAAATCAAAATTCAATTCTATTTCAACCACCTAAATTAATGAGTAAAACTATTTTAACCATCGCCGTATGCCTCTTGCTGGCAGCTTGTTCGTCCCGACCCTATGGGAGTACTAATAAGATCTATAAAAAGCAAGCACAACAATATGGTCAAATGCTTGCGCAATACCCTCTTCGTGATTCGGGCGCAGATTTTGTCGGAACGATAAATTTCAGCATGCGCAAGCCCAACTTTGTAATTATCCATCATACTGCGCAAAATAGTTGTGAGGAAACCTTAAAAACCTTTACCCGCAAAAACAGAGAAGTCAGTGCACACTATGTGATTTGCGAAAGCGGAACCGTCTATCACATGCTGAATGATATGTTAAGGGCACACCATGCCGGCCTAAGCAGATGGGGTGCTATCACCGACATGAACAGTTGTAGCATTGGCATAGAAATAGACAATAACGGCAAGGAACCATTTTCTGATATTCAAATTCAAAGCCTTTTGACATTACTCGACCGAATAAAGAAAACATACAATATTCCGACCTCCAATTTTATTGGCCATGCAGATATTGCCCCTGGCAGAAAAGTGGATCCAAGCAGATTTTTTCCCTGGAAAAGCCTTGCTGACAAAGGTTTTGGCCAATGGTACGACACCACTAATCTTACTCTTCCAGAAAATTTTAATAGCCTTGAAGCATTACGAACAATAGGATATAACACTTCAAAACCACAAGATGCGATCCAATCCTATAAAATTCATTTTAATGCGCAGGATACTGCAAAACAACTCACAGCCGAAGATGAAAAAATTATTTTTAGTTTATTGGAGAAATTCAGGTAAATGAATTTTTCTTCTGTACTCAACATGTACGAAAACGATAAACTTTAAGAAAACTAAAAATGAAATTTGGAAAAACAATAAAACTATTTCTCATAGACGGAGAACCCAACGGACGTATGAGTTGTGAACTTTCTAACTGGTCTGGAAAGGCTTACAAAATTCCGAGAATAAAGATTAAGGACTGCAATGATCGTGATGATCTAAAGAGTACAGGAGTATATTTTTAGTAGTCCCTCCACAGCGGCAGTCATGATTTTGGGAAGAAATGCAAATGGCTTAATAGAATGGAAAAGCATAGACGGTAAGCCATATAAAGATTTTGAAACAAACAAGAATTCATCCATATAAAAAAGAGACTTCCTTCCTGAGGTAGAAAATCTCTTTTTAGTTAGTATGAATATCATTTTGATTCTTTGACAGATTCGGCTTCGTTTCTAAACACCACCACACTATCAAAAACATCTACCAATATCGGGCATGCCTTGTCTATACTTCCTTCCAGAATACGACGGCTCAATTGGTTTACAATTTCCTTTTGAATCAGCCTTTTTAATGGTCTGGCTCCAAACTGAGGGTCGAACCCTTGTTCGACTAAATAGTCAATAGCATAATTGCTAAAGTCCAATTCCACTCCACTGCTTTGTCGCACCAATTTTTTCAGACTTTCCAATTGAATTTTGATAATGCCCAGAATATCGGTTTTGTTCAATGGATGGAACATGATGATTTCATCCACCCGGTTCAAAAACTCTGGTCTCACCGTTTCCTTCAAAAGATTCATCACCTCCACTTTGGCCTTTTCGGCTGCATCATCCAAGGTGGCTTCGGTTACGCCCTCAAAAGCTTCCTGTATCAGATGACTGCCGATGTTGCTGGTCATAATGATGATGGTGTTTTTAAAATTCACCACCCTTCCCTTGTTATCAGTCAATCTACCGTCATCCAACACCTGCAACAGAATATTCCAAACATCGGGATTTGCTTTTTCTATTTCGTCCAAAAGAACCACACTATAAGGCTTGCGACGTACAGCTTCGGTGAGCTGACCGCCTTCATCATACCCCACATATCCGGGAGGTGCCCCCACCAATCTGCTCACCGAATGTTTTTCCTGATACTCGCTCATGTCAATACGGGTCATCATGGTTTCATCATCGAACAAATACTCGGCCAGTGCTTTTGCCAGTTCGGTTTTACCCACCCCTGTAGTCCCCAGAAATATGAAAGATCCAATAGGTTTTTTTGGATCACTCAGTCCGGCTCTACTTCTACGGATTGCATCCGAAACGGCTACAATCGCCTCCTCCTGACCAACTACTTTCTGATGCAAATGCCCTTCAAGGTGCAATAACTTTTCCCGGTCACTTTGCATCAGTTTGTTTACTGGAATGCCGGTGGACTTGGCCACACTTTCCGCAATATCCTCTGCATCCACTTCTTCTTTTAAAAGCCTTTTTTCTTGATCACTCTGCAGTTCTTTGGTGAATTGAGCAATTTTTTCTTCTTCCTGTTTTATTTTTCCATATCGAATTTCTGCCACCTTTCCATAGTCCCCATTGCGTTCCGCTTGCTCGGCTTCCAGCTTGAGTGCCTCAATATTCGACTTTGCATTTTGTATTTGATCCACCTGTTCTTTCTCTTCGATCCATTGGGCTCTAAGTGTATCGCGAGACACCGCATGATTGGCAATTTCGGTATTTAGTAGCTTCAATTTCTCTTCATCGTTTTCTCTTTTGATCGCTTCTCTTTCTATTTCAAGCTGACGAATCTGACGCTCCAATTTATCTAACTCTTCAGGAGAAGAATTCATCTCTAATCTAAGCTTGGCAGCACTTTCATCAATCAAGTCAATTGCTTTATCCGGTAAGAATCTATCCGAAATATAACGGCTGGAAAGTTCCACTGCTGCAATGATGGCATCATCTTTTATGCGCACATGGTGATGGGTTTCGTATTTATCTTTCAATCCCCGAAGTATGGAAATAGCATCCTCCACCGAAGGTTCATCAATCATCACTTTTTGAAAACGGCGTTCCAATGCCTTATCCTTTTCGAAATATTTTTGATACTCATTCAGCGTTGTGGCACCAATCGCTCTCAATTCTCCACGTGCTAGAGCAGGTTTCAAAATATTGGCAGCATCCATAGCACCCTCTCCGCCTCCTGCACCTATCAGGGTATGAATTTCATCAATAAACAATATAATTTCTCCATTGCTTTCCTGAACTTCCTTCACCACACCTTTTAGTCTTTCCTCAAACTCTCCTTTGTATTTTGCGCCTGCAATGAGTAATCCCATATCCAATGCAAAGATGATTTTGGATTTAAGGTTTTCAGGTACGTCCCCATTGATTATCCTATGTGCCAATCCTTCTACTATGGCTGTTTTCCCCACACCTGGTTCACCCACCAACATAGGATTGTTTTTTGTTCTGCGAGAAAGAATATGAAGCGTTCTTCTAATTTCTTCATCTCGTCCAATCACAGGATCCAGCTTGCCCTCACGAGCCATATCGTTGAGGTTTTTGGCATATTTACTGAGTGTATTAAACTCCTGCGATTGCGTCTGAGAAGATACACCTCCACTCCCCTTTCGCAATTCTTTGATTGCCGTGATCAATCCTTTGTCGGACAAACCTGCTGCTTTCAGAATTTTTGCTGCACTATCATTTCCCTGCACAATGGCTAACAACAAGGTCTCGGGTGTTACAAATTCATCGTTGAACTGTTTGAAACCGGATCCAGCACGCAATATCAGATTATTCACCTCTCTGCTGATTTGCTGGGCTGGTTCGCCTCCCGATATTATTGGAAGTTTTTTCAAAAGCTCCCCCAGTTTACTATCGACCAGGTTGATGGTTACATTATTTTTCTTGAGCAAAAACTCCACAGGTGAATCCTTCTGTTCTAATAGAGCCTTAAGGATATGCTCGGTTTCTATATTTGGATGCTGTGAATTAAATGCAATTTGCTGAGCCTGCTGTATGGCTTCCGCAGCTTTTATGGTAAAGTTTCCAAGATTCATATTTATAAAATTCGTTTAATTTAAATTTATTGGTAAGGATCTGAATAATGTGATCTCAAACCCTTGATTTCGAAATACGATATATCAAATAGAAATCCATCCTTCATTTTTCTGCAATTATGTCATAATCAATCCATTAAACCTGCCATTTGCGCAGTTTAGTCAATCATTTACTGCTATTATTTCAGTTGCCCATAAAGAATCATTATGGTCGGGAAAAAATCTTTTTAAAGCCCTTTTTGGGAGACACCATCCCAATCAATTCCTCTCTATCAAAGAAAAAACAATTTGATCATTTCCAAACTTTGACACAGCCTTATTGAAGACATTCCGGCCACTTTCAAAATAATTTTTCGGCCAGAGATATGATTCTTGTTATCCTAACTCATTTGCCAAAACTTTAGACCTATGACCTTTCAAATCCTCCGGATTTTTTGTAGCTTTCCAAATACAATAATCAAGTACAAAGTGAAAACTATTTATTAATAAAGTATGTAGTTCATACTTGTCAAGAGGATAGATATTCACTTGAAGAAATTTCAGAAAAAATGGACATCAAAAACAACATTCTAGAAACAATTGGGAATACCCCACTGATCAAACTAAACAACATCACCAAAAGTCTGCCCTGTACAGTGCTAGCAAAAGTAGATTACTTCAATCCTGGTAATAGCATTAAGGATCGAATGGCATTAAAAATGGTGGAAGTGGCAGAACAGGAGGGCAAATTATTGCAAGGAGGAACCATAATAGAAGGCACTAGCGGCAACACAGGTATGGGACTGGCATTGGCCGCCATCGTAAAGGGCTATAAATGCGTGTTTGTAACTACCGATAAACAATCCAAAGAAAAAGCTGATGTACTGAAAGCGATGGGGGCAGAAGTAATTGTTTGTCCGACCAATGTAGAACCCCATGATCCACAGAGTTACTACAGTGTAGCAGCCAGACTGGCCAGAGAGATACCCAATTCTTACCACATGAACCAATACGACAACCTGGCCAACAGATTGGCGCATTACGAAACCACCGGCCCCGAAATTTGGACACAAACCGATGGGAAAATCACGCACCTGGTTTGTACAGCCGGTACTGGGGGCACCATCACAGGTGTGGCCCGGTATTTAAAGGAACAAAATCCTAATATTAAGATTTGGGCAGTGGATGCATTTGGTTCTTTATTGACAAAATTTTTCAATACAGGAGAGATAGATCCCCAAGAAGTTTATCCATATTTCAGTGAGGGGTTTGGAGAAGATTTTGTACCGGCCAACTATGATATGTCGGTGATAGATGCCTTTACACAAGTTACAGACAAAGATGGAGCCGTGATGGCAAGAAGGCTTGCTAAAGAAGAAGGGCTCTTTTGTGGATATAGTGCTGGTAGCTGTCTGAAGGGACTGATCCAGTTAAGTGAACCCCTGACCAAGAGTGATCTTGTAGTTTGTATTCTTCACGATCATGGAAGTAGATATGTGGCAAAAATTTATAACGATCAATGGATGATGGAACGCGGCTTCCTGGATATAAAAACATGTAAGGAAATTATTAGTTGTCGGTCAGGAACTCAAAAACTAATTACTATTGAAGCAGACATGAAGGTGTCGGATGCTGTAGAATTAATGAAGAAATATGATATAGAGCAAATTCCTATTGTCAACAAAGGAGAAATAATTGGATCGATTTCAGAATCGGGACTATTCCAGAAGGTTTTTTATAACCCTGACATAAAGAATCAGAAAGTAATTGAACACCTTGAACCCTGCCCACCCATAGTAGCATTTAATACGCCAATTGAAAAACTAAAAACTTTAATCACAAAAGAAAACGGAGGTGTATTAAGTAAAGATGATGCCGGAAACTTTCACATCATCACCAAGTATGACATCATTCAGGCCTTAGGAGGTTAGGCAATCATAAACAAAATAAAAAAGGACTCTTAAATATATAAAAGTCCTTTTTTCGTACCGCGTACGGGAATCGAACCCGTGATTCATCCGTGAAAGGGATGCGTCTTAACCCCTTGACCAACGCGGCTTATCGTTTTGGGAGTGCAAATATAGGGCGCACATTTTAATCAGCCAAAAAACTTGACAAAAATTATTTGCCCTTTTTTTTGGTTTTAAAAAAAGAAGATGTATTAAATACACTTCTATCGGAAAAGTCTTAATTTTACGCCTCCAAAAAAAAGTACTTATTTAATTAAACCACTAAAAAATCATGAGCACAGTAAAAGTAGCCATTAACGGCTTTGGAAGAATTGGCCGTTTGGTTTTCCGTCAAATCTACAATCAACAAGGTATTGACGTTGTTGCAATCAACGATTTAACCAGCCCTAAAGTGTTAGCGCATCTATTAAAATATGATTCTGCTCAAGGGCCATTTAAGCAGGATGTAACATCCACCGACAGTTCAATAATAGTTGACGGTCGTGAAATTAAAATATATGCACAAAAGGATCCTGCACAAATTCCATGGGGTACGCACGAAGTGGACGTAGTTTTGGAATGTACTGGTTTCTTTACAGACAAAACAAAAGCAGAAGCACATATCGCTGCTGGTGCAAAACGAGTAGTAATCTCTGCTCCCGCAACCGGCGATTTGAAAACAATTGTTTTCAATGTAAACCACGACATTCTGGATGGCACAGAAACCATTATCAGTTGTGCTTCTTGTACCACCAACTGTTTAGCTCCTATGGCTAAAGTATTGGACGATACCTACGGTATCGAATTAGGCATCATGACCACTATCCACGCTTATACTAACGACCAAAACACTTTAGATGCACCTCATCCAAAAGGAGATTTGCGTCGTGCACGTGCAGCAGCAGCTAATATTGTTCCAAACAGCACAGGTGCAGCTAAAGCCATCGGGGTGGTATTACCTAATCTGAAAGGTAAATTAGACGGTAGTGCTCAGCGTGTTCCAACCATTACGGGTTCTATTACCGAGTTGAATGTAATTCTAAACAAAGTAGCTACTGCTGATGAAATCAATGCGGCGATGAAAGCTGCGGCCAACGAAAGTTTTGGTTACAACGAAGATGAAATCGTAAGCAGTGATGTTATTGGAACCAGTTATGGTTCTTTGTTTGATTCAACTCTAACTAAAGTAATGTCTGTAGGCGATAAACACATTGTACGTACCGTATCTTGGTATGACAATGAAATGAGCTATGTTTCTCAGTTAGTTCGTACTGTAGATTACTTTGCGAAGTTGATCCAAAAATAAAATCAATCTATACACTAAAGCGGAACATCTGGTTCCGCTTTTTGTTTTTTAGTACATCTACAACTAAACAAATTAAATATTTATGTCTAAGTTTAGCGAATATGATTTTAATGGCCAGAAAGTCCTGATTAGAGTGGACTTCAATGTCCCTTTAAATGAGAAAATGGAAATCACTTCTGATGCACGAATGAAAGCGGCTGTTCCTACCATAAAAAAAATATTGAGTGATGGCGGAAAGGTTATTTTGATGAGCCATCTGGGTAGGCCAAAAAACGGACCAGAAGATAAATTTTCCCTAAAACACCTGATACGTCATTTGAGTGTGTTGCTGGATGGTGCAACTGTTTTATTTGCCAATGATTGTGTTGGTGAGCAGGCACTTCTTACAGCAGATATGATGCGTCCAGGTGAAGTCTTATTATTAGAAAACTTGCGTTTCTATAAAGAAGAAGAAAAAGGCGATGAGGCATTTGCAGAAAAGTTGAGTAAACTGGGTGATGTATATGTGAACGATGCATTTGGCACAGCGCACAGGGCACATGCTTCTACTGCTATTATCGCAAATTTTTTCCCTGCTGAAAAAAGAATGTTTGGACTGTTGATGGAAGCAGAGGTAAACAGTGCACAACAAGTGTTGAACGGTGCCAAGAAACCATTTACAGCAATCTTAGGCGGTGCAAAGGTTTCTGACAAAATAATGATCATAGAAAACCTGATGGAAAAAGCAACAGACATCATTATAGGTGGTGGAATGGCTTATACTTTCTTTAAAGCCTTGGGAGGCAATATTGGTGCTTCCCTTTGTGAAGAAGATAAAATTGATACAGCTAAAGAAATACTGGCGAAGGCAAAGGAAAAAAATGTGAATATTCATTTGCCCGGTGATAGTATTATTGCAGATAAGTTTGCTGCTGATGCCAATGTATCAGAATCTCCAAGCAATAATGTTCCTGAAGGGTGGATGGGATTGGATATTGCAAAAGAAGCCAGACAACAGTTTTCTAATGTAATCAAAAATTCTAAAACCATTTTATGGAATGGTCCAATGGGTGTGTTTGAAATGGAAAAGTTTCAGGCAGGTACCAAGGCTATTGCAGAGGCAGTTGCCGAAGCCACTGAAAACGGTTCTTTTTCGCTTGTAGGTGGCGGAGATAGTGTAGCCGCTGTGAACAAATTTGGCTTTACGGATAAGGTTAGCTACGTATCTACTGGCGGTGGTGCTATGCTTGAATTTTTCGAAGGCAAAGAATTACCCGGAATCGCTGCAGTAAACAGGGCCTAAAAACTAAAAAGAATATTTTGTAAAAAGTAGTATCCACCCAGATGCTACTTTTTTTGCTTCAATCGGCTTATTTCCTTTTTTTACAAACAATATGATCATATTTGTGCAATTGGTATCAATGATCCAATTGTTTCCACATCATCTGTAATACTTGAATTAAAATATACTGTACTGGAAAATATGAAACCAGCTAACGCCAACACTTTTTCCAATAAATAGGATCAGCATAAATTACAAAGGCCACCAAAAAATTTGGCGGCCTTTAATATAAATATATTCAATATATTATTTACCCTGAGCAGGCTGAGGTTGTGGAACAGGTGGTGCCATAGGAGGCATTGTATCCGTTACAC
The DNA here is from genome assembly GCA_035434405.1 of Niabella sp. Lineage (GTDB taxonomy): Bacteria > Bacteroidota > Bacteroidia > Chitinophagales > Chitinophagaceae > Niabella. The sequence continues at coordinate 83,808 of DAORWU010000013.1, forward strand.
TTAGAATCTCAACATTGAAAAGCATTGGAGCATAAGGTTTGAATTTTCCGCCCATTCCATCTTTACCATAGGCAAGATAACCAGGCAAGAAAATAGTTCCCTTACCACCACCTTTAAAGGCTTTCAATCCATCTTCAAACCCAGGAATGGCACCACTTTTACCAATTTGAATAGGGAACTCTCCTGAGTCGAATGTACTGTCCTTTTGTATTAATTTACCTTCATACTTCACTTTTGCCCATTTGCCATCTGTAAGTGCAGAACCGTTACCAGGATTGTCGATTTTTACAAAAGCACCTTGTGGCATGGTGGTAGCAGTAAACCCTTTAGATGCAATAAAGCTTTTTACTTCTTCATCTTGTTTTTGCTTTTCACCAGTTTTGGCTAATTCAGCTACATCCTTTTTGAATTTGGCTTCCTGCTCTTTGGCCATTTTAGCCATCATCTCTTCCTGCTCTTTTTTGGCACGAGGTGCATCTTTCACCTGCTCTTTTTCAAAATCTAACTTAGCAATACTATCACTTGTAAATACATCAATTACTTTATAGTGATAAGTTAATTTATCCCCTTTCTTCATAAAAGGAGGCAACTGATTGGCCTGTACTAATCCTTTGCTGATCGCTGAATCTACATAAACAATAGCAATCAGGCTATCTCCTTTTTTCAGATATTTGAAAACTTCTGATGGATCATAATATGGCTGACCCTGTGGAATATCCTGAATGGGTGCAAATACAGGTAATTTACCATGAGTATCAGTCATTATAGTATCACTGCTACCGCTTAATTCTACCTTCATATTCATCTTAAGAATATTACCAACTTTGGAGCTATCCTTGCTTCCACCTTCAAAGATTTTATACTTCAATCCATTAGCAGTAGTCTTCATATCATTGCCCGAACATGCTGCGAATCCTAAGGAAACAGCAACGGCAAAACCTAAAATTTGGGAACGTTTCATTTTTTGATTTTTATTTTTTGTTTTATTTTACTTTGATTATAAAAGACATCAGACAACTCATCTAAAGAGTAACTTATTGCAGAATTGTTTCATTTTCATGAATGGCTTCTTTAAACTTGGCCACTGTTTCCGGGATTAAATCTTTAGAATTTCCTCCGGATGCATTGTAATGTCCTCCTCCGTTGAAATATTTTCGTGCAAAAGTATTACAATCAAAATCACCCTTGCTTCTAAAGCTCCATTTCCTTTCCTCATCTCTGTCTATGACCAACCCCGCAAATTTGATTCCTTGTACCGATAATGGATAATTCACTAATCCTTCTGTTTCTCCGGTCTTTACTTCATATTTGAGCAAATCCTGTTTGGTGATGACGATCAAAGCAGTATTCACTTCATAGAAAAACTCCAATCGATTGCTTAATACATGACCGATGAACCTTAAACGATTCTCTAGAAAATTATCAAACAGATTGCTGTGTATCTGAGCATGGTTTAATCCGGTTGCCATCAGTCTGGCTACCATTAAATGTACCGATGCTTTTGTAGAGGAGAACCTAAAGGAACCAGTATCAGTAACCACACCTGCATACAGGCATTGGGCTATTGTCAGATCTAAAGAATTTTCCATTCCAGCCTCTACCACAAAATCATACACCATTTCGCAGGTTGAGCTTTTAGCTGTTTCACTAATTCCGAAATCGAAACTAGGTGCATCTGGTTGTTCATGATGATCTATCAATGCTTTGACACAATTCAAACTAGCCAATACCGAAGCCATATTCTTTGTTCGGTGAAAAATATTGAAATCCAGACAAAATAAGATCTGAGTATTGTTCAACACCTCTACTGCTTTCTCGGTAAACTTTTCAAAATTGATCACTTCACTACATCCTGGCATCCAATTGAGCCAAGCGGCCCAGTTGGTTGGAGAAATTACGGTCACTTCGTGTCCCATCTTTTTCAAAAAATGGCCTAACCCGAGAGCAGAACCCATGGCATCGGCATCAGGCTTTTGATGCATGGTAATCACAATCCTGGAAGGATGCGATAATAATGGAATGATGGATGCTATCGAGTTCATAAAAAGAGGCGCAAAAATAGGTAAATTACGTTCATAATTAAATAATAAGTTTTATTACCTTTGCCAACCAAAAAATTTTTACATTACATTATGAGCAATCGTACATTTACTATGATCAAGCCCGACGCTATGGAAAATGGCAATGCGGGTGCAATTTTAGATCGAATTATTAAAGAAGGATATAAGATTGTAGCACTGAAGCTAACTAAACTGACACCTGAAAAAGCTGGTGAGTTTTACTTAGTACATAAAGAAAGACCATTTTACAATGATTTAGTATCCTTTATGAGCCGTGGTCCAATCATGGCTGCAATTCTGGAAAAAGAAAATGCAGTATCCACATTTCGCGAATTGATTGGTGCCACTAACCCTGCTAATGCAGCAGAAGGTACTATTCGTAAAACATTTGCTACCTCTATCGAAGAGAATGCCGTTCATGGTAGTGACAGCGATGAAAATGCGGCGATTGAAGGTAATTTCTTTTTCAACTATTTTGAAAGAGTTTAACCGTTCGAATAGAAATAAAACAAAAAACCGCTCCCAGAAAGAAGCGGTTTTTTTGTTTTTGAATTTTTATAACCGATAAAACCTAATGGCGTTCCCTCCATAAAAAGCTTGCTTTTCATGACTTGAGAAGGCTTGAAAATACTTATCTACAATTGCTTTCATTTTTTTGTAGGAGGCGGCCACTAAACAAACCGGCCAATCGCTTCCATACATGATTCTTTTGGTTCCAAAAGCTTCCACTACAATATCTAAATAGGGATTAAAATCGATTGGCTTCCAAAATCTCCAATCGGCTTCGGTTACCATTCCGCTGATTTTACAAAAAACATTTGGCAACTGAGCGATGTTTTGCATATCCTGCTTCCATCCTTCAGTTTTTTTATCCCGAATGTATGGTTTGGCTAGGTGATCTATTACAAATCTTTGATTGGGAAATGCAGCAGCCAAATTGGTGGCATACCTGATTTGGTCGGGGAAAATCAGTATATCGTAGGTGAAATTATATTGCTCTAACAAACCAATTCCATTCAAAAATCTTTTCCTCATCATCAGTGCCCGATCTTTTTCGCCCTGCAACACATGCCTAAACCCTTTCATTTTTTTGTAGTAGCTAAAATGTGCCAACTTATCCTGAATATCTCTTGCCTGCAGATCTACCCAACCCACAACTCCCTTTACAAAATCGTATTGCATGGCATTGGACAACTGAAATATATTCTCTACTTCCGACTGATCGCTTTGAACTACTACACAACCGTCTATTCCATTCGCTTTGAGCACTGGTTCCAAATCTGCAGGTAAAAAATCCCGTTGAATTTTTTTCATGGAATCATCTATCCATGCATCGCGTATGGGATCAAATTTCCAAAAATGCTGGTGTGCATCTATCGTGATTGCCATATTGTGTAGGTAGAAATATTAATTACAATTTTCCTATGGGTAAGAAAACTGATATGATATGTCTTTGTGATGCTATTAATTCGTCAGCCGAACCGAGCCCCATTGTTTGGCATAAGTCCTGGCAAAAACGAAGCGTTAAATTCTAATGAAGGTTACAAAATAATTTATTTGGTCCAGGCTACACAAGTTTGACTAGAACTACCTAATCCTTCAATACCCAATTCCACCACATCGCCTGACTGTAGATAAATTGCAGGACTAAATCCCAGCCCAACACCAGCTGGAGTTCCGGTGGATATTACATCTCCGGGAAGCAGTGTCATAAACTGGCTCACATAGGAAATGACTTGTGGAAGCCTGAAAATAAAATTAGAAGTATTGCCTTCCTGCATGGTTTTACCGTTTAGTTTTAACCACAAGCGCAGGTTGTCGGGATCAGCTATTTCATCCTTAGTAGCTAAAAAAGGTCCAAGAGGTGCAAAAGTGTCGCAACCTTTTCCTTTGTCCCAGGTGCCGCCACGTTCCAGTTGGAAGGCTCTTTCGCTCACATCGTTGTGAAGCACATAACCGGCCACATAGTCCATAGCTTCTGACTCATCTACATAGCTTGCTTTTTTCCCAATAACGATGGCCAGTTCTACTTCCCAATCTGTTTTTTCAGAATCTCTGGGAATGATGATATTGTCGTTGGGTCCGCAAAGTGAGGTGGTAGATTTCATGAAAATAACCGGTTCTGTAGGCACCGTTGCACCAGTTTCTTTGGCATGGTCTGCATAGTTGAGACCAATACAAAGAATTTTGGATGGTCTGGCTATTGGGCTGTCCAGACGTTCATTTTCATTCACTTTGACAAGGGTTGAAAAGTTATCTTTTACAAATTTTTGCAGACGATTAATTCCGTCTGTTTCAAAAAACTTTTCATTGTAGTCTTCGCCAAAGGCGGAGGTATCATAACGCACCCCACTAATGATAACACCGGTGGCTATTTCTCCCAGCTGTCCATATCTTATTAGCTTCATTTTAAAACTGATTTATATAGTTAAGAAAGGAACACCTTTCTTTAAAAGAATTAGTTGTTCAATTTGATAAATCCACCATCGATGGGATAGTCGCATCCGGTGATGAAGGAAGCCTCATCGCTGCAGAGATATAAAATCAATGCTGCTATTTCGGCGGGTTTTGCCATACGGCCAATAGGTTGGGTTTGTGATAATTTTTCGAACATTTCTGCCTCCTGGCCCGGATAGTTTTTTGCCAGAAACCCATCTACAAACGGCGTATGTACTCGAGCAGGTGAAATGCAATTGCATCTGATTTTGTCTTTTATGTAATCCTTGGCAGTGGATAGTGTCATAGCCAGTACGGCACCTTTGCTCATGCTATAAGCAAACCGATCTGGTATGCCTACACTGGAGGCAATAGAGGCGAGATTCAGAATAACTCCTCCACCGTTTTGTTTCATTATGGGGATAGCAGCAAACTGACAATTATATACACCTTTTACATTTACATTAAATACTTTCTCGAAGTCGGCTTCCGATGTGGTTTCTACCTTCCCAATATGGGAAACACCAGCACTGTTCACCAGTATATCTACTGTACCAACCTGTTCAAATGCAGTAATTACTTCATGCTGATTGGTCACATTCATGGGCAATGCCTGTGCTTTTCCTCCTGAAGATAAGATTTCCTCTACCGTTTTTTCTGCAGCATCTTTGTTAAGATCTGCCACAAACACATCGGCTCCGGCATTGCAGAAGATCAAACATACCGCTTTGCCAATGCCGCTACCACCACCGGTAACAATCGCTTTTTTATTTTTTAATTGAAACATATCAATTCTTTGAGGGCAACAATATACTATAATTTGGGGAAGATTTTTTCCAATTTAACTATAAAAAATTAATGCTTTGGTTCAACCTATTTAAAAATTTAGTTCGGCTATTCTTCTTATTCAAAAACGCAATCATTCAGACTTTACCAACTCATAGGTTTGCAATGCAATCTCTAATTCTTCGTTTGTAGGAATGACCAGAATTTTTACAGCACTTTCTTTTGTTTGCATTTCCACTAACTCGTTGGGATGGTTTTTGGATATATTGACTGCTTCATCCAGAATGATTCCAAGACCAGACAGGTTTTTACAAACCTGCTGCCTGGTGATTTCATCGTTTTCACCAATTCCTGCGGTAAAAATAATTGCATCAATTCCGTTTAAAATAGCAGTATAGGACCCAATGTATTTTTTAATTCTATGCGCATACATTTCATAACAGAGGATTGCATTTTTATCTCCTTCCTTATAAAGTTTTGCGATATCTCTGGAATCGTTGCTGCCTGCAATGCCAAGCATACCGCTTTGTTTGTTCAATACTGTTTTGATTTCGGCCAGCGGCATTTCCATTTCTTCTGCCATGTGAAAAATAACGGAAGTGTCGATATCTCCACATCTGGTACCCATGATCAAACCCGCCAAAGGACCAAAGCCCATACTGGTTTCCACGCTTTTACCTTCTTCGTTGATGGCTGTCATGCTGGCCCCATTTCCCAAATGAATGGTGATGGCTTTAAGATTTTTATTATCTAAATGCTTGGCAGCCTGTTCATAAACATACTTATGGCTGGTACCATGAAACCCGTAAGCCCTGATTCGATCCTGTACATAAAACTTTTCGGGAATGGCATATCGGTACGCTTTTTCGGGTATGGTGTGATGGAATGCTGTATCGAAAACGGCTACGTGTACTGCATTTGGAAAAGTTTTTTCTGCAGCAATAATACCTGTTAGATTGGCGGGATTATGTAGTGGTGCCAATGGAATCAGTTCCTCAATGGCCTTTTTTACTTCTTCTGTAATAATCTGGGTTTCGGTATAAGCTTCGCCGCCATGTACCACACGATGGCCTATTGCTTTCACATCTTCAGTTTGTTTGATCACCCCGGTTTCTTCGTTGGTCAGCATGGCAGCTATCACATCAAAAGCCACTGTATGATCTGGAAGATCTTTAGTAACTTTTGTCTTGAATTCTTCTCCATTTTTTACCCATTCATGTTTGATAATGCCATCAGAAAAACCAATTTTCTCCGCAAGTCCTTTTGCCAGTACATTACCGGTTTCTACGTTTATCAACTGGTATTTCAGCGAAGAACTACCTGCATTAATTACCAAAATCTCCATAAAATATTTTTACCCTTTTTAATTATTTGCCGATTGAATAGCCGTTATGACTACCGTATTGTAAATGTCTTCGATTGTTGCCCCCCTGCTTAAATCATTTATAGGTTTGTTTAATCCCTGTAGCATGGGCCCCACAGCCAGGGCACCAGTTTCGCGCTGTACCGCTTTGTAAGTATTGTTGCCAGTGTTCAAATCTGGGAAAATCAATACATTGGCCTGACCAGCCACTGGTGAATTGGGCAACTTACTTTTTCCTACTATCGGATCCACTGCCGCATCGTATTGAATAGGTCCTTCCACCAAAATATCCGGACGTTTTTCTTTGACAATAGCGGTGGCTGCTCTTACTTTTTCAACCTCCTCTCCACTACCTGATGATCCTGATGAATAACTGAGCATGGCCACTTTGGGCAATTCTATTCCAAATGCTTTTGCCGAATCTGCCGAGGACATGGCTATTTCGGCGAGTTGTTCGGCTGTTGGATTGGGTACGATGGCACAATCGCCATAAACCAAAACCCGGTCAGACAACAACATAAAGAAAATGGAAGAAACAGTTTTGAAGCCCGGCTTCGTTTTCACAAATTGCAATGCTGGTTTTATGGTGTGTGCTGTAGTATTTACTGCCCCTGAAACCATACCATCTGCATCTCCTTTGTACACCATCATGGTACCAAAATAGGACACATCCAGCATCAAATCCCCTGCTGATGCCAATTCCAGACCTTTGGATTTTCTTAATTCATAAAGAGATTGATAGTAATTTTCATATCTGTCGCTCTTCTCAGGATCTATAATGCGGATTCTTTCTTCGTCCCAAAACAGAGCCAATTGGGTCACTCTGGCTTTGATGGATTCAGGATTGCCCAAAATGGTCAGGTAAACGATTTTGTCCTTTGCCAGTTGTGATGCTGCGGTCAGAATGCGATCATCTGTACCTTCTGGTAACACAATATGTTTTTGTAATCTTTTGGCTGTAACGAGCAAATTGTACTGAAACATTCTGGGTGTAATACATTCTGTCTTCACAGAAATTATTTTATTACTCAATGCTTCTGCATCTACCGCTGCATCAAAAAGATCGAGGCATAGTTTTATTTTATACTGATTGCCTGCATAAATAACGGGTTTGATATTGGCCACTTTATTGGCGGCCTCAAAAGTACCAGTATGAACCGCCAGAATGGGAATTGGTTTTTGAGCCCCATCTATCAGATTTACAATAGATCGTTCCGGCAGAAATCCACCAGTCAGCAATATTCCAGCCACATTCGGGTAATGAGGAGACATATCTGCCAGCATGGAACCAACCACTAAATCGCCACGATCTCCCGGGATCACACAAATGCAATCTTCCTGCATACGTGATAAATAGTTACCCAATTGCATACCTCCTATGATGGACGATTTGGCCAGATTTTCCAATTTATCACCACCAAATAAAACATGGGCTTTCAGATGATCGGCAATTTCCTTGATGGTAGGTTTGGATAATTCATCATTGTTTGGAATGACAGAAACTACCATTTCGTCTTTAAGGTGCGTTACTATCCTTTTCTTCACTTCTGTTGTATCCTTGGTACAACGACTTACAAACAGACCAATAATATTGATATCTTTTGCCAGAAAGGAATGTACTTCGGCAATTACTTTATGAACCAGTTCGGCAGTAGTGGCAAAATTATCCCTGGTGACCAGCAATACAGGAATGGCAAGCGTTTGGGCCAGGGAAGCATTAAAGTCGGTTTCAAATACAGAACCTTCTTGGTCGAAATCACTGCCCTCTACTAATACAAAATCAAATTTTGATTCGAGTTTTTTATACTTCTTAATAATTTTCTCATACACATCATTGATCTTTCCCCGATTTTCCATTTCATTCAACTCTGCCCTGGTAAAAGCATACGCATCGTCATATTCCATGTTGATTTTGAAATGAGCGAGGATAGTATCAATATGGTTGTCCCTGACTTCTTTCGACTCGATTAAGGGTTTAAAATACGCTACTTTGGTAGTAGTGCGCTGCAACAACTGCATCAAACCCAAACTAATCAGCAGTTTTCCGCTTTGTGCGGTGGGTGTAATTACGTAAACTGAATGGTTCATAAAAAAAATCATTGTCCCTAACCACCCCATTCAAATCTTATTGAACCAGAGTAGCCGGGAAGTCTTTAATTGTTTCGCAGCACACTTGCTCCATCACCTGTTTCAATTGTGCTTTAAACATGGAAATAGTATGATCGCCTCCTTGCTTGCCTAATGCACTCACTCCATACATAAACGGGCGACCCATGAAAGTGAAATCTGCTCCAGATGCCAATGCACGACCAATATCGGGACCTGAACGAAGACCACTATCTATCATCACTTTATATTTACTTTTAAACTTATCTACCAAACCTGATAATGGTCTAATAGTAGATTCGCCTGCATCAATTTGTCGTCCTCCGTGATTGGAGACAATAATTCCATCTACCCCAATATTGGCACAGATGGTAGCGTCTTCCTCACTTACTACACCCTTCACGACCAACTTGCCTTTCCATTTATCGCGGATAGCCTGCACTTTTTCGGTATCTACACGACCAGTGAAAGTAGCATTCATGAATTTACCTAATTGCTTCATGTCCATCCCTTTTTTCATGTAGGGTTTCAGCGTCGCAAAGGTAGGAATCCCGGCTCTCAAAGTTTCAAAGGACCAGGCAGGGTGCATGGCTGCCTGAAGAAAATTATTAATGGTATTTTTAGGCGGCATGGATAAGCCTGCTTTTATTTCGCGGTAGCGCATACCAAAAGAAGGCACATCAATCAACACCACCAATACATTGCAATTCACTGCTTCCAAACGGCGAATAATATCATCCCGTAGTGAGTTATCTGAAGGATGGTACAACTGGAACCAGAATTTACTTTCCGACACTTCGGCAATTCTTTCAATACTACTGGTGGAAACGGTGCTAAGTATATAAGGAATATTATGTTCCAGTGCTGCTTTGGCCAGAATTTCAGGTGAGTTTGGCCACATCAAACCCTGCAAGCCGATGGGTGCAATACCAAAAGGGGCATCGTACACATGACCGAACAATTCTGTTCGCATGTCCACGCCGGTATGCTTTTTAAGGTATTGAGGCATTAGAAAAACATTTTTAATATCTTCTCTATTCCGCCACAAATTGAGCTCATCGTTGCAACCACCTTCTAGGTAGTCAAAGGCAAATTTTGGAATTCTTTTTTTGGCTTTTCGTTTTAGATCTGCTACAGAGGGGTATTGGGTATTGTATTGAAATAAGTTCTTACTCATAAGAAATAATTTTGCAAAAGTAATTTATAAAAAACGAACAAGGTTAGTAAAAATTCCCCTTTTGAGCATCCTGTACTGTTGATTGGAAAATATTACAAAAGGATGGCAATTGAATTAGCCAATCAATGAAAAACTTTTTTCAAATAAGCTACATTGGCACCATAGTTTGCTTTTACATTTCGTGGTTGACTGGCATCCCTGCTCCTTTCAATTACCAGCCATCCACTCCATTTCATTTTGTCCAAAGCTTTTTTCACTTTGTAAATATCCAGCTGCGGATCGTATTGCAACCACACACTATCTTTATTAGTGGCATGTATCAATGCGATATTTTTTCTGCCTAACACTTTTAACTCTTTATACAAATTGCGTCCTTCTTTCAATGGATTTGAAAAATTAAAAGCAATTTTGATTGCTGGCGAATTAATTTCTTTTAATAGCTTTTTTTCCTCTCTGGCAGATAAGGCTGTTTCCACAGCAATGACTACTCCGGCCGAGGATGCAAGTTTTCCTATTTCTTTCAAACGCTGCACAACAGCCGGTCTTGCAGAAGGGTTTTTTGCCAGGTCACATTGAACACCCATAGGCAGGAAAGCTAGTAACACATTCATTTGTTTCATGGTCTGAATACAATCTCTGACCGATTGCAGATACTCGTTTCGGCCACAGAAGGACTGAGCATAATAGCCTGTCATAGCCAGACAAAAAATCTCTACCTTGTTGGATTGAGCACTGTCGATAAACTGGTTTCTAATGGAATCAATGGCCAATTTGTTATCGAAGGAAGGCCGATTGCCCAACCCTCCCATATCGAGTTCCAATCCATCGGCACCCAATTCTTTGGTTAGGCTAATGGCACTAAGTTTCTGCCGTTTTAATAGCATTAAATCGATTAGTCCAATTTTATACCTTTCCTTTTGTGCAAGGCATGAAACAGAAATAATCAGAAGCAGAAGAAAGATTATTGATTTTTTTTTCATTTTTTCAATTGTGCAAAGGAGCCACAAATTCTAAAAATATTATATGACCTAGGACATCTATTTTTTATTTGAAAAGTTCCAAGCAATCTTAAACCATACGGTGAGCCATGGACATAACGCTTTTTTATTTTATAGCAGCTTCAAAAACTTTTACCAAATTGTCAAAACCAATTACTGCCCCTTTAGGTAGATGTTCGCCCTTGTCTCCAAAAACATACATTTTATTTTCAGGTTCAACGGTGATGAAACTTTCATCTATATTTCCATTTTTATCCAAAATGGCTTTTAGGTTCAGTTGAAGGTAATGGGCCATAAACCTATAAACAGCAGTTCTTTTATTGATTCCAAAATCATGTTTTTCCAATGGCAGATGCACATTCTGAACATCGGCTGCTTTTCCATACCAGCTATACATTTTTTGAAGATAGGGGAAATCATGCTCAGGCATTTTATCAGTCCAGTCCCCTCCATCGCTTACCACCAACTGCGGATTGGGTGCTGCCATGGCCGCAATTTCTACATTGTCGGTACCGCCTGCACAAAGATGAATGGGCATTCCACTTTCACAGGGACAACCTCCATAAAAATAGGAAGATAGGGACACCACAGGGGCTGAGACTTTGATGCGGTTATCCAGTGCAGCCATCAGCACGGTATGGGAGCCACCACCCGAACCTCCGGTAATGCCAACCCTTTTGGTATCGGCATCCGGCAGGGACAACAAATAGTCCAGGATGCGAATACCTCCTAATGTCTGCATGGTTTGGGAAAGACTTTTTCTATGGTCTTCTAATTTGAATTGCAGAAGAGATTCGCCCCAAGCAAATAAATCGTAACTAAAAGTGATGGCACCCATTTTTGCCAATGCAGCACAACGATACTGGCAGTCGGCACGGTAGCGTTGTTGTGGCCAATGCCCATCTGGATTCAGGATCACAGGAATTTTTCCTTTGTATTTGGAAGGCTTGTACAACGAGCCATTGACCCAGACACCCGGTAATATTTCTATTGCTATGTTCTGAACGTTGTATCCATCATATTTTCGGACAGCCGTGAGAATGGGTTTGCTGATAGGATAAGCTGGCAGTTTGGACAACCTTAATGCTGCCAACAATTGGGGTTTGAGTATTTTTTTTCTTTCTTCCCATTCTGGCAGATTGCTGTATTGCGAAGCAATACGGTCCAGCTCTTTCCAACCATCTTCTGGCATCCAGCGATAGTATTCATATTCACTGATTTTGTATTTTTTGTTTCCATCTGCTTTTACTTTCAAGTCAAATGGGGATAAGACATTGGTGAGGGTGGAATTGACATCTGGACGGTAGCGCCATTTTGCGAATTTTAATATTTTTCCTTCTACCAGTTTAGCATCGTATCGGATGGAGACATCATATCGTTGCTGAATATCTTTCAACACTTGGGTGAGGGGCATGGAATAGGCACTGTCGCTATCAGACTGCGCTTGTACCAAATTGTGAAAAGAGATGAGCATGGTTACCCAAAGTACAAGAGTGCGACGCAATATTGATGCCATATATTCTACTGCCTTGTTCATAAAAATTATGCTAATTTAATACAGATGAAGTAACTGGGTTTATTTCCAGGCGTTCGCACCAACTGAGGAACTTGTTGTAAAGTGCGTCCACTTCTTGCTTTTGATCGGGCGTGAGGTGCAAGGCATAGGCCCTACTAATGTTGCGAACTGGAAGGCCTCGTTTTTGTAAAAAGTATTTTGAACACATGGGATAGGCCACATGAATCATTGGATCTACGCTGGTGAGTTGTTCCTGAAGCCAGGTTACATCTTGTTGCCGATGTGTGTTGTTGGCGTTTTCTACCATCCAGACCATGACTTCGGGATAAAAATTGCCGGAAATGGAAGACATTCCTGTGGCTCCGTTTTGCAAACTAAAAACGGAGTTTGGTGTGTGCGCATCATAGAACTGAAGCCTGTTGGGTATTTCTTTTAAGATATTCAACTTGGTCTGAACATTTTGATGGGTGATGGAAGTGTCTTTATGATACACCAGGCGGTCTGCCTGTACTAGTTTTGTAAAAACTTCGGCACTTAAAATTCGTTTGTAAGGAGCCGGGCATTCATAAATGCCCAGGGGAATATTGCCGGTGAGGGAAAACATTTTTTCAAAATTGAGTAGCAACTGATCATCACTTTCTTCCAGTTTAGCAAAATGGCCGGAAATGAGAATAACTGCATCAACACCTGTATCGTAAATCTGCTTGGTGAAGGTGGCTTTTTCTTCGATGGTCAATCCAAAAGAACCTGTAGCTACTACGGGAACGCGTCCATTTACATAGTGAACAATATGCCGGGTCAATTGTAATCTTTCAGCCTCGCTAATGCTGAACATTTCGCTGCTTAGGCAATTGGCGAAAATGCCTTTTACACCTGCTTTGAGGTAAAAGTCGATTAATACTGAGACTGCATCAAAATCTATTTCTGCCTTTAGATTAAAAGGCGTAATCATGACCGGAACAAATTTTCCCGAAACCGTTTGCATAACTTTTTGCTATAAAATTGGAAAGTTTTACGATAAAAATAATGCAGGATAAAATTATTATGATGGAAAATATGGTTGAGGGGGTTGGAGGGCCGATAATAAAAATGATTTACAAACCAAGCTTGTTGAACAAAATTTTTCCAGACCTGCCATTTTGAATGTAGCTAACTCAAATCTTGAGTGCCTGCCTTACTTTAGGAGCTATTTTGTCTCCAAATATTTCGATTGATTTCATCATTCTTTCATGCGAAGGGGCTCCTACATCCATGTGTGCCGAAAATCTTGTTAAGCCTAACATTTCTTTGAGTGCCAAAATCTTATCTACGGCTTCATGTACATCACCAATAATCAGATGGCCTCCTGATCCACGACCGCGATCGTACTGGCTGCGCTGGTATGGAGGCCAGCCACGAGAGCGACCAATTCTATCCATCTGCGAAGCATACACGGGATAGTAATATTCTGCTATTTCTTTACTGTTTTCTCCAAAAAAAGCATGTATGTGTACCCCTACTTCGAACTGAAGAGGATCATGCCCAGCCTGTTCATAGATCTCCCGGTTGTAGTGGAACAAAGGTTTAAACTGAACCGGGTTTCCACCGATAATGGCAAACATCACGGGAAGACCCAGACTTGCCGCTCTGATCACCGATTCGGGCGTGCCGCCAACGGCTACCCATATTTTCAGATGGTTATTCATGGCTCTTGGCAATACTAGTTGCTCTTGCAAAGGAGCCCTAAATTTTCCTTTCCAGGAAATGATATCGGATTTGTTTATATCCACCAACAGCCGAAGTTTTTCATCAAAGAGATCATCATAATCTTTGAGATCATATCCAAAAAGTGGGAACGATTCTATAAAACTTCCACGACCTGCCATCAGTTCGGCACGTCCATTTGAGATCAGATCTACCGTGGCAAAGTTTTGGTAGGCCTTTACCGGATCTGTGGAACTCAGAACCGTAACTGCACTTCCTAATTTTATTTTATGGGTGATAGTAGCTGCTGCAGCCAATACGATTTCTGGAGCAGAAACAGCATAGTCTGGTCGATGGTGCTCACCGATTCCGAAAAAATCTAGACCAAGCTGATCCATTAGTTTTATTTCTTCCAGAATTTCCTGAAGACGCTGGTGGGCCGACTGCACTTTTCTGTTGGCCTCTATTCTAAGATCGCCAAACATACCACTTCCTAATTCCATTATTTTGAAATTTTAGTTGAACTTGTTCGAAGATAATACAAGTGGATATTGTAGGCTTCTGGACTTTCCTAAAAACTTACTCTGGAAGAACTGTGGATCGCCTGAGACATCTCCATGATGAGGGATGAATCTTTTTCAATTGCGTTTCCAATTACAATAACATCAGCTCCAGCCTTGCAATTCCGGTAGGCTTTTTCGGGATCACTGATCCCTCCTCCAATAATCAGGGGGACTTGCACATTTTCTGAAACAGCAGCAATCATACTTTCCGTAATGGGTTGTTTGGCTCCACTCCCGGCATCCATATAGATCAATTTCATTCCCAACATTTCTCCTGCCATTGCGGTGCACAGAGCTATGTCATTTTTATTAGAAGGAATGGGTGCAGCATTGCTGATATAAGATACGGTGGTGGGAGCACCACCATCCACCACGATATAACCTGTGGGGATAATTTCGAGTCCGCTACGTTTTACAAACGGAGCAGAAACCACATGTTGTCCAATCAGTAGCTCAGGGTTTCTTCCGGAAATCAGGGATAGATACAGGAGCGAATCGGCATACTTTGATAGTTGAGAAGGATTTCCTGGAAAAAGGACTACGGGAATATCGCAGGAAGATTTTATCTGCTGTACCACTTCATCCAGATGGGTGGAAATGACCAGACTTCCACCAACAAAGAAATAGTCCACTCCAGCCTTTTTGGAAAGAGAAATCAACCGTTCGAGGGATGACAAAGTGATATCATCTGGATCAATTAACACCACAAACGACTTCTTAGCAGCCTTCTTCTTCTCCACCAGAGAACTATAAATTTCCATCTTCATGAATACAGGCAGGTTTGTGCAAAAATGCAAAAATTTTTCAATATATGGCTATTAAAAAGGCAGGCTTATGCAAAAGGCAAATCCTAATACTTTATTAGGCTATGCGCTCATCTATCAATTTTCTTTTTTCAATGCATCCAAGCCCATTTGCATAATATTTCCATAGCTCTTATCTAGGAGCAGACTGGAGAACTTTTCCCAAGGATACCATTTCAGGTCAAATTCCATGGTGTTTTGCAGCACAAGTGAATCGGTCTTAATATCTCGGTTAATCTGCCAGGTAGCCATGACAGGTCGCTCACCACTTTGAAATTTCACTACCACCAAACTATCTTTGGCCTCATCTACCTGAAGGAGTACATTACGAGCTGTAGCTTTCACTACCAATCCATCTTTTGTTTCCGGATTTTTCAATTCAATTTTATCCATTCCTGGATACCATTTTTTCCATTGAGACAAATCCTTTATCTCTCTCAAAACACTATCTCTTCCATTAGCAATTTTCACCATTCTAAAAACACGAATATGTGAGGGGATAAAAAATGAAACGGCTAACGCAAGGATCACAAAGACAAGTGTGCTAAAAAAAATCAGACGAACAAACTTCATGGTAAAATTGGATATGTTTTGTTTTAAAAATTCAGGTTTAATTGTATCAAGAGGTTTAAATGAAATTTCTTTTTAATTTCTCTATCATTCCCATTTCATTATTTTGATGGCGATGGCATAAACCAGCAATATCCAAATGCCAAGAATGCCCAGCTCTTGGCCACAATCATAGATATGTAGTCCTTCGAAAGAAATCTTTCGCATGGCATCATTAAAAGGTGTTAGCGGTAGTAGTTTACAAAGGTTCTGCATCCATTCTGGAAAGACATTTATTGGAAAAAATGTACCTGACAATAGCATTTGTGGAAAACCAAAAAGGTTTATCAATAAAGGAATGCTGGAATCGGTTTTTGCCACACTACTAAAAATCAATCCTACCCCCATCAGCAGAAACAACATATAAATACTAAGTGCAATCATTTCAAAAAAAGTGATGGCTCCATTCACCAAGGTAAAGTTCAAAAAGAAATGACCGAATAGGATGAGAACAACCACGTTTACCAACTGAAAAAACAAGCGACTGGCTCCTATCCCAATCAGGATATTTATCTTTCTTACAGGCGACGCATAAAATCTTTTGAGCACTAGCTGTTCTCTCAGATTAAAAAAGACAAAGGCTATACCAAACATGGTGGCAAATAAAATGGAAAAACCCAACTGACCCGGCAATATAAAATCTATTTGCCGGTATTTTTTTCCTGGAACAATTTGCGGAACAAGCAGGTATTCTCTTTGCAACTTATGGGCATCGGCTAGTTCTATTTTTATTGCCTGATAGTCCAAAGTCTGCATCAGATTGTACACGGCACCTCCACCCGCCTCGCTAGCCAGTAAGCCAACAATGTTCTGTGTTGTAGAATCACTATTTACTTTTTTAATACTGATGATGGCTGCTAGTTTTCCTTTGGTGAGGTCGGCATTTCTCTTAACAGAATCCGTATAAGGAATGATCTTAACTCTAGGATTTTGGATCAGACTGTCGTATAATACTGAGCTGGTATCGCTACCCGGAGCTATAGCCACTTTGAATGGATCGGATGGGCGGTCGCTAAAAGCACCAAAAACCAATATGAAAACAATTGGAAAAAGGAAACTGAAAAAAATGGCTGAGGGCTGACTAAAAATTGCTTTAAAGCTGGCTTTTGTGATGGCCCACAATGCTTTTGACTGACTATAAGACATTAAGTGAATTATGAATTTCGAATGGTGAAAAGTGAATATTTTTTTTTATTAATGTGGGATACTCTTCACTTAATTAAAGGTAAACTCAAATGGTAGTCTGGCTTGTGGCCCATCACTAATTTGTTTTACCCGGTTCAATTGCTTGTAGATATTATAATACTCTATACCCAAATCATTTTTGATCTTTGTTTCGGTCATATTCATATTGTCTATTCCAAATAATTTTTCTATGAACGAAGCAGGTTTGGGATACTCAATCAGTTTGTAGTTAGTCAGTTTTGCTTTTTTCGCAGCCGCTGCAATGGTTGTTTCTAAGCCTCCAAAAGCATCTACCAATCCTATTTCTTTGGCTTGTAGTCCTGTCCATACTCTGCCTTGAGCGATGGTCTCGATATATGCGGTGTCTTTTTTCCTACCGGTGGCTACCCGTTCTTTAAAATCAGCATAAATTCTTTCAATACTGCTTTGTATTATTTTTTTCTCCGGTTCGGTCATAGGGTGGCTAACACTTCCTGCGTCTGCCAAGGGCCCCGTCTTTACCCCATCGAAAGTAACCCCTAATTTATTTTTAAAAAAGGTGCTCATATCCGGCACTAATCCAAATACACCAATAGATCCAGTAATAGAATTTCTAGAAGCAAAAATACTATCCGCAGCTACCGAGATATAATAACCTCCGGAAGCAGCTACATCACCAAAACTCACCATCACCGGTTTCACCTTTTTGGCTAATTTCATTTCCTGGAGTATGTTCTCACTGGCCAGGGCACTACCCCCTCCGGAATTCACCCTCAGCACTATGGCTTTTACGTCATTATCAAATCTTGCTTTTCGAATCAGATCTATGTATTTTTCGCTTCCAATTTCATCTTCCTTCCCCTCGCCATCCACAATATCACCGCTAGCATAAATGACTGCAATCTCATCGCCAGATTCATCAAATCCTTTATTAGCAGTCGCATAGTCTGATATACTTAAGAAATTGATTTTCGTATTAGAATCTATTTTTAATTGCTTTTTGATTTCATCCTTTACTTCATCATCATATTTCACGCCATCTATCAGTTTATATTTAACTGCATCCTCAGGGGTTTGCACTTTCCCTGCATTGGCAAGTGCCTTGAGCGAGGCTGTATCTATTTTCCGTTCATCTGCAGTCTTCAGCAGCAGTTCATTGTAAATGTCATTTAACCATACTGTTGTTTGCAGTTTGTTAGCATCAGTCATTTTGTCCACCCTCAGTGGTTCTGTGGCACTCTTAAATTTCCCAGCGTAAAATATCTGGGGTTTAATTTCCAATTTATCCAAGGCACCTTTTAGAAACAGATAGTTTACGCTCATACCATACCACTCAAACACTCCTTTTGGACTTACATAAATTTTGTTTGAAACATTGGCAACTGCATAAGCATTTTGAGACATTATATCGGCATAGGCCATAATGAATTTACCAGAAGATTTAAACTCTTTCAGTGCTGATCTAATCTCATCGCTGTTAGCGAATCCATTACTATTATTGCCTGCCTTAATGAAAATGCCGCTGATATTTTTATCATTCTTTGCTTTTTTTATCAACCGAATAAGGTCATAAAAAGAAGGAGGCTCACTCAACGACTTATTGCTTAATATTTTTTCAAAGTTTTGAGAGCTGTGTTCCTCAAATCTGGTTGAAAGATCTAATTGCAAAACGGTCTTTTCAGCCACCACGGGCCCCGAGCCAGACATAGCACTGCCAGCAATTCCGACAAAAAACACAAAACTCAGAATACTAAAAACTACCAGGGCTAAGAATACAGCCAAAAAGATTTTGAAGAATGAATTCATTCGAGCTAAATTTTTTATTAGATAATTCGGAAAACGAAACCACTTTTTAAGCCAATTTAGATTTGGTCAAACAAAGTTGTTTCTCCCGATTTCTCCTCCTATTGAATACGAAACCTACATTTTGTTACCGGTACAAATTCAATACTATTGTACAACCGCCAAAATTAAAGATATTTGATCTGGTTTATGGAAAATATAATGAACAAGGCATATCTGATCATCGGTACTAATCTGGGAAACCGGAAAGAAAATATAGAGACAGCTAAAAACCTGATTGGGCAAAAGGCGGGAGACATTTTATGCACCTCGTCCATTTATGAAACCGAGCCCTGGGGCATTGCTGACCAACCAGGATTTTATAATGTGGTAATAATGATTCAAACTTTATTATCCGCAGAATCCTTGTTGCACACAATTTTGGAAATTGAAAAAGAGATGGGGCGCATTAGGCTCATTAAATACGACGCTCGCATAATAGACATTGACATTTTATTTTATAATCTGGATATCATCTATACGCCTGAACTTGTGGTGCCGCATCCACGCATAATCGAAAGAAATTTCGTATTAACTCCGTTGGCTGAGATTGCTGGCGATCTGGTGCATCCGACCATTGGTAAAACCATACATAGCATTTTAGAAACTTGTGCCGATACGCTTACTGTGAAATCATTAGAATAGGCTTTTGGGGGACCTGAGCACTAAAAAAAATGATGATCTGAAATTCAGGCTTCTGGCTGATTCGTAATTATTCGTAACATTGCTGCCACATTTATGCAATATGAGTTCATAACCGTAGAGGGAAATATTGGAGCCGGAAAAACCACACTGGCTACCAAATTGAGTCATCATTTCCAGGCCAAATTGGTATTGGAAGAGTTTGCAGATAATCCTTTTTTGCCAAAGTTTTATGAGAACCAACGACAATATGCTTTTCCGCTTGAATTGTTTTTTATGGCAGAAAGGTATAAACAATTGCAGGAAATGCTGCTTCAAAAGAACATGTTTCAGCAGATCACCGTCAGTGACTATTTGTTCACCAAGTCATTATTATTTGCCCGAAACACCCTGAGCGATGATGAGCTCAAACTGTATCAGAGATTATTTGACATTATTCAACAGAATCTAATTCAACCTCAGATCCTGATTTATCTTCATGCACCCCTAGAAAAATTGCAGGAAAATATAAGAAAACGTCAAAGGGCATACGAACAAAAAATACCGGATCATTATCTTCAAAGCATTCAGGACACCTATTTGCAATACATCAAACAATCTAATTTTCCGGTGTTGTTTGTGGATGCTTCAAATGCTGATTTCCTGACAACGGATCTTCATTTACAAAAAATAACTGATGCATTGGAAAAAAGATATACGCCAGGCGTACATACGTTATTGCTTGATTGAACCCTGTGGATGAATGATCGAAGAATTAAGAAGTATAGTTTTTTTTACAGCAATAAAATGACCCACTTTTTCTATACATATTTTAACAATCTTTGCAATAATAATCCAATAGCTTTGGAATATCATCTAAACAAAAATTAAGTTTATGTCACTGTTAAATCAAAACAATAAAAAAGGAAAGAAAGATGCAAAAGGTGGTGCCAACAAAAAAGCAACTGGCGGTACTAAATTTGCTCAAAAACCAAATTCACAAAACTTTGTAAGTAAGCAACAAAATACCGGCTCGCAAAGAGGTAGTTAATACCTTTGAGGCTATTATGTTTAATGAATAAGGAAGGGGCAACAAACCCTTCCTTTTGTTTTTATGCAATCCATTCTTAAAGCTGGAAAATTTTTTTCATGAGTATCCATTTCTCACCAGACTTGGCAGTAGGCAATGCCTGCTGGTAATTCCACATCAGCAATTCCCACTCCTGCACTTTGGTGTTTGCTGTGTCCATCTCTTGCTTCCTTTCGAATGAAAAGCTATCATCCACCTCCATGATCATAAACAACCGGTTTTCGATCCTGTAAATTTCCAAGTTGGTAATCCCAGATTCCAGAATACTTTGCTCTATTTCAGGCCAGATTTTTTCATGATACTGTTCGTATTCTACTATCAGTTTTTCATCATTTTTCAAATCTACAGCCAGACAATATCGTTTCATATTTTATATCATTATATAGTTACTTTTTTATTCAAATCCAGTATCCACTTTCAGATTAGTTCCATCTGCAGCAGCAGTAGCCAGTTGGTCACATCGGTTATTGAAAGGGTTATCTGCATGACCCTTTACCCAAACCATCCGGATATTAAACCTTTTGGATAGATTAAAGTATTGAACCCAGAGGTCTTTATTTTTTTTTCCGCCCTTAAAGTCTGTCTTTATCCAGTTGTTCAACCAGCCTTTGGAAATAGCATTCACCACATATTGACTATCGGAATAAATGACTACTGGAATATCTGGTGTTTTCAGGGCTTTGAGGCCTTCTATCACCGCCATCAGTTCCATTCGGTTGTTGGTTGTACGTTTATATCCACCTGAAATTTCTTTTCGATGGCTTTGATACATTAATACAACCCCAAACCCACCTGGTCCGGGATTACCTCTGGAAGAGCCATCTGTATAGATTGTAATTTCTTTTACCACGGAGGCAAATATAAACTACCGCTGTCTGCAAAGGCCAGAAGATCTAAAGGAATCTTTTTTGAAATTAAAATATAGCGGTCAAGGATGCTCTGCCGGTATGAATGGTTTTAGTATTTCCTGGTTTACGACCATCATACTGAAAATTCAATTCAAGATTTTTTAGAATACGTTTGGTAAGCACCAGATTCCATAAAAAATTACTCCCTGGCAACAAACCATCCAGCATGATATAACCTACTGAGGATTGGGCAGTATTCTTTGTAGTATTAAACCTGATGCCATTATAACTGAACTTACCAGTGAGTGAAGCACTTTGGAGGATATTGTATTTCGATTCTAAGTATAATAAATTGGAGAAAGATTGCTCACCACCATAATTAATCGCATTGGCCTTTCTCTCAAATTTATATCCGCTGGAAATTCGGAAGGATGTGCCATTGATATAGGAGAGCATGGTTTCCACATTGTTCCTACTAATATCATAATTGCGGTTTTCAAATTGATTACCATCTGTGAAAAGCAAAACACTGCCAGCCACCGTATTTATGTTCAGCGTAAACGACCTGCTTAAAAAATGACGATATTTCAAAACCCAGTCGTTTATTTGCCTGGTTTCAAATCCATAAGTTAGGAATGATTTGTTGTTGGTTCTAAGATTACTGAAATCAAGGCCCCACTTGGTGCTTTGTCGGTTGAAGGAGACGGTGTTGGCTAAAATGGAGTTCATTGTTATCAAACTACTATCTACCAAAGCACTGCCGAAAGGATTAAATTCAAACTTTCCATTGGCGATGGATTTTTTGGCGATTTGCAGAGAACTGGTGATTATTATGCGCGATAAAAACTTTGAGAAACCTTCCAATTCTTTTCGACCCCATAATTGTTTGGGCGTAATGCTGATATTATAATTGAATGTAGTATAGTTAGCTTTGATATAATCGTTGGTTGGTGTAAAAATGCGAATAAACTTTGCCTGGTCTGAAAAGGCAGCCAACTCAAATTCATTCAATTGCTGAATTCCATCTTCATTAAAATCTATCCAGGTATATTGCCCTGTACCCGCCGGAACTTCCAGATAGGCATAGTCCCGCTTTTGTTCCTGACCAGATCCGATTTCGTACAAAACATTCCCTTTCAGAAAACCATTCCATTCGTTCATTTGATATTCTGCTCTTGTCAATACTGTATTCTCTTCTGTTTGCCTGCTTACTGAATCATTAAACACTTTCAATTTTCTGAATGTAGTGTTCAGATAAAACTGTCTTTTTTCATTAGATAACAATTGAGTTTGCAAATTCAGGTTATAACTTCTGTCACCCCGAATCAGGCTTTTTCCAAAGGCATATTTATCTGTTCGGGTGAAAAAGCTAATACCATACTTGTTTTTAGACTGTTCCCCAGAATTAATATAGGCGGTATAAGTATTAAAGGAAAAGGAGGATTCATTTAAGGAATCGTTCTTTATGAAATGGCTTTTGTTTTCTTCCAAAGTGTATTTACCCCCCAACACCCAATTGTGAAGCCAGGGAATTTTTTTGTTGATATCTAACGTAGGTCTTAAAAAATATCCTCTTTCCAGTGCTGTATGATAATTGGTAATCACTATCTGATTATGGAAGCTCCAGTTACTCCAATTCGTGAACTGAGATAAGGAATTTTGAAATCCATTGTAGTCATCGCTTCTACGGTAATTTGTAAAATGATACTGCAAGCTATTACCCTTCTCATTCCTTAGGCCAGCGGAAGCTTTCACGATGTTTTCATTTGTTCTTTCAGTGGTCAATGGCAGTCCCCAATCTCTGGAAAACTCCACTGACCTTAAACGCTCTATGGGCTGAAATCGCTGCTGCACATATTCATAATCTAAACTCGTGAGCAGCTGTAGTTTTCCTTTTTCATTTATTAATTTGGCATTGCTTAGGTTCAATTTTGCAGCATACCCTTTGTTGTCATTGCCATGTAGTGACGAAAAGGTATTTACATCGAAATGGCTAGCAGCCAATTCTGTTTTCAACAAAGTGTTTTTCGATATGCTGTAGTCTGCTCCGAGTGTAAAGAGTTGTTGTTTTTTGGGAGCCACCAATAAAACAACTGGTTCAAAATTTCCCTGTTTTGCTCCATTTACCGGTGGCAAATACACAAATACTTTTCCATTAGCATTTCCATTGTCTGCCACATAATTTCCATGACCAAAGCCTACCTCTGTAAAAGCCAGATTGTATTTTGCTTTTTGGGGATCCACAGAATGGCGATAAAAGGAATTCACCACATTGTTCAGGGTATCAACCACTAATTCGTATAATATTTTTCCTGTAGTTAAAGTATCTAAGGTAGCAGATGGATAAAACGCATTCTGCACGCTATCCCCGATATTAAATAAAAACTGTTTTTGTTTTTCATCCAGCACCTGATTGATCGATGAGTTTTTAGAATCGGTATTGCCAAAGTATCCAATTCGCAGTTTCAGTTTTTTGCTAAAATCCAGTTCCTGCATGGCAAACAGGTTTGTATTCAAAAAATTTCGATCGGCATATTCAAATTCTATCTGAATACGACTATCCTTAGTAATCATCCGCCTGGGTGTAAAGGTGATCTCCGCCGTATTGTAGTTGATGACATAATCCTGGTCCTCTCCTCGCTGCACCAGCTCACCATCTATATACACCCTTTCTGTATTGGCCAGCACAATAAAAAAAGTTTCTCCATTAGCACCAGAAAGTCTGTATGGACCTTGATTTCCTTCCAAACTCTGAATAACATTTTTCGTATACTTTCCTTTAGCGATGGACCCACTGACCAGAGTATTCGACTGTGTTTTTTCAGAAAGAGCGTTGGTTGTTTGAAAAGAAATTCCCTGCAGCCGTTTATAAAAATTCAGAAAATGGCTACGGTTTTCCTTCAAATCCATATCACCAATATTCAGCTGCCAGTTCTTTTTCTTGAATCGAATATACACTTCGTCAAATTCGTTTAGCTGTTGAGTATTGCCATCGGGTTGTATAGGCACATTATTATCGGTAATAGCCGCCTGCAATTCTATGCTGTCGGCCAGCATCCCACTAAGCTGGATGTTCAGGTTCGAATTCAGCACTACATCCTGATTATTTCCAAAACCTATTTGTCTTCCAAAACTTCCCTGTGCATTGATATTGCCAAAATTGAATAAATCGTTCTGTCCTCTCCCATCGTTTCTCGGACCAATGGGTGCTGCTGTAAAATTTACCAGACTGTCAAAATTCATTCTTTGCACCACTGTATTTAACTTAAAAGGAAACACCCTGTAGCTAACAGTTACAAAAGAATCATTAGGCGGAACAATCCAATAAAGCATCGCATTGGCATAGTCCACACGAAAATGCTGACTATCTATTCCCAGGATCTTAAAAGTAGATGGCACGATACTGAGGGTATCCAGCATGCTGGCTTTCAAAGGTAAAACAGCTATAGTTTTTTGCCTGAAATTGGAGTGAATTGGGTTTTGAGCTTGTACAGTTACAACTGCCAAGGCAATATAAAACAATATGAATATGATACGGATGCAATGCAAATATCACCAGATTTATAGACACAAAAATCGGGTATTGCTTTTATATAAATAGAAAGCAATACCCGAATAAAAATATTAGGCCATCAGGACTACTTCACCATCAAGTCCACAAATTCATTTACGTTCATTTGAACCAATTTGTCATAATCCAACCCTACCGCCAGAATCCTTTCTTGTTGGTCAACTTCAAAAATACGAGCCAGATTAATTTTGAACTTTTCGATAAGTTTCGGGATCCCCTCATCTCTTCTACGTTTGTGTCCGATTGGATATTCAACCACCACTTCCTCCAGCAAGGTTCCATCATTTAGTTCCACCGTCAGGGCATTGGCAATGGATCGTTTTTCCGGATCATGATAATCCTTTGAAAACTGCTCGTCTTCCACACAATTTATCTTATCCCGCAATATATCAATTCTAGCATCCCCGGCTATTTTATCCTCATAATCGGAGGCAGTCAGTCTGCCAAAAATCAACGGCACAGCCACCATGTACTGGATACAATGATCCCGATCGGCAGGGTTATTCAATGGTCCTTTTTTATCGATGATTCGGATGGCCGCCTCGTGGGTACGAATGGTAATCTTTTTTATATCCTCACTGGTTTTGCCTTTTGCCTTGAGTAATTCATGTAGGGTCATGGCTGCTTCCACTGCGGTTTGGGAATGAAACTCTGCCGGAAAACTAATCTTAAATAAAATTTGTTCCATTACATAAGTCCCATAATCCCGTTGGAATTTAAACTCATTGCCTTTAAAGGACACATCATAGAAACCCCATGTTTTAGCGGTAAGTACAGATGGATAACCCATTTCACCGGTTTTGGCAATCAGTGCCAATCGCACTGCTCTGGAAGTAGCATCGCCGGCTGCCCAAGATTTTCTGCTTCCGGTATTGGGTGCATGGCGATAGGTGCGCAGCGATTGTCCGTCCACAAAAGCCAATGAAATAGCGCTAATCAAGGCATCGCGATCCAGTCCTATCAATTTCCCAACCACGGCCGTAGAGGCCACTTTCACCAGTATCACATGATCCAGCCCAACCTTGTTGAAAGAGTTTTCCAACGCCAGCACGCCCTGAATTTCATGCGCCAATATCATGGCCTCCAGCACCTGAAGCATGGTGAGTGGTGCTTTGCCTTCAGTAATATTCGTGCGGCTCAACCAATCGGCAGTAGCTAAAATCCCTCCCAGATTGTCCGATGGATGCCCCCACTCTGCTGCCAGCCAAGTATCGTTGAAATCGAGCCAGCGAATGATGGCACCAATATTAAAAGCTGCCTGAACGGGATCCAATACAAAATTTGTTCCCGGCACTTTGGCTCCATTCGGCACCATTGTTCCTGGCACCAACGGGCCTAACAATTTGGTACAAGCCGGATAGGTCAATGCTTCGAAGCCGCATCCCAATGTATCCAGCAGGCAATACTGTGCAGTCTGCAAAGCCAGTTGACTTTTGATTTCGTAGTTCAAAACATAATCTGCAATATCTGCCAAAACCTTGTCTGGTTGCGGTCTTTCGTTTGAAATGTGTATGCTCATGAATAAAGAAATGTTGAATTTTTAATGTTGACTATTGAAGATTGAATATTGCTATTGACTATTGATTATTGAATATTGACTATTGATTATTGACTATTGATTTTTTTGTTCCCAGCTTTGGTGCTACTATCCCCGGTCTTGCGTCGCACTCTTCAATTGTGGTGCATATCCAATCAATTTTGTTTGCTGCGATTATATTGGCTGCCACTTGCACAATGGCACAAGCAAGTCCCTCAATTCGGGATAGGCAATAGCAAAACAGATGCCCTAAGTTCATCCGTCGGCCTAAAAACCTAGCTCCGTTTTTCTAATGCTACAAATTTCAAATTTTCGGGCCCGGTATAATTGGCACTAGGACGGATAATTTTTCCATCCTGTCTTTGCTCTATGATATGAGCACTCCAGCCTGTGACGCGAGACACCACAAACAAAGGAGTGAACATAGCAGTGGGCACACCCATGATATGATAGGCCACGGCAGAAAACCAGTCCAGGTTGGGAAACATCTTTTTTTCTTCCATCATCACATTTTCCAGTCGGTCGGCAATATCGTACAAGAGCATATCTCCTGCTTCCTGAGAAAGGTCGTTGGCTACTTTTTTGATGATCTCATTTCTTGGATCAGCAATGGTATAAACCGGATGACCGAATCCAATGATCACTTCCTTTTTATCCAATCGGTTTTTTATATCTGTTTCTGCTTCTTCCACACTGGCATACCGGCTTTGAATATCAAAAGCCACTTCGTTGGCACCACCATGTTTAGGGCCACGCAAGGCACCAATGGCACCTGTAATAGCAGAATACATATCGGAGCCAGTGCCAGCAATCACTCTAGATGTAAAGGTGGAAGCATTGAATTCATGTTCGGCATAAAGATTTAGAGATATATTCATGGCTTTTACCCAACTATTCGAAGGTTTTTCGCCATGTAGTAAATGCAGAAAATGTCCGCCTACGGAATCGTCTTCGGTTTCCACTTCTATCTGTTTACCATTGTGCGAATAATGATACCAAAACAATAGCGCCGAAGAAAAGGATGCCAGAAGCTTGTCGGCAATATCCCTGGCACCGGAGGTATTATGATCTTCTTTTTCCGGCATGAGGGTACCCAGAATGGAGGTATAGGTTCTCAATACATCCATGGGATGGGCACTAGCTGGCAATTGTATTAAGCTTCGCTTGGCTACTTCGGGCAAACCTCTTAAAGATTTCAGTTTGGACTTATAGGCTTTTAGCTGAGCAATATTGGGCAATTTGCCGTGTATTAGCAAATAGGCCACTTCTTCAAAATCGGCTTTTTCTGCCAGGTCATGAATATCATAACCGCGATAATGGAGATCGTTGCCGCTTTTACCAACCGTACACAAAGCGGTGTTACCGGCAGCTACCCCCGAAAGGGCTACACTTTTTTTAGGTTTAAATGTGGTGGGTTCAATTGTGGCACTCATCGTTATTTTCTTTTAAAAAGTTCATCCATTTTTTTTTCATAGTCGTAATAATTGATGCTTTCATACAACTCCTGACGGGTTTGCATGGTGTGCAGTACATTTTTTTGTGTACCCTCCTTTCTAATGTGTTCAAACACATTTTGTGCCGCTTTGTTGGCAGCCCTAAAGGCCGAAAGCGGATATAGTACTAACCCTACTCCGGCTTCCTGTAGTTCATCAATCGTGTACATAGGGATCATCCCAAACTCAGTAATATTGGCAAGTACAGGGATTCCAGTGGCATTCACAAAACTTTGATAATAGGAAATGTCCGGCACTGCTTCGGCAAATATGAAATCAGCTCCGGCTTCTTTGTAAGCAACTGCTCTTTCGAGTGCACCTTCCAAACCCTCACTTGCAAACGCATCTGTTCTGGCACCAATCACAAAATGCGCATCATATCTGGCATCCACAGCGGCTTTTAGTCGATCCACCATTTCGGCTTTGGATACAATTTCCTTTCCGGGACGGTGTCCGCAGCGTTTTGCTCCCACCTGATCTTCGATGTGTAAGGCGGCAGCTCCTGCTTTGATCAGGGACTTAACTGTTCGTTCAATATTAAAGGCAGAACTACCAAAACCAGTATCCACATCCACCATCAAAGGAGTGTCCACCACATTAGTAATGCGGTTGATATCGATAAGAACATCTTCCAAAGTGGTGATACCCAAATCCGGAATGCCTAGCGAACCAGCAGCCACTCCGCCACCAGAAAGATAAATGGCGTTAAACCCCGCATGTGATGCCAACAACGCATGATTGGCATTGATAGTACCAACAATTTGTAATGGATTTTCTTTTTTCATGGCTTCCCTAAAACGGAAACCGGCAGACTGTGACAAGTTGTTCGTTTGCATTGAGGCAAATGTAAGACTTGTAATAAATTATTGGGGAACAAAAAAAGTAGGAAGTAATTTGCGGAGACGGCGAGATTCGAACTCGCGATACAGTTTCCCGTATACACACTTTCCAGGCGTGCTCCTTCAACCACTCGGACACGTCTCCGTAAAATTGGGTTGCAAAAATAGGGTTTTCTATTTCTAAATTCGGAATAATTTTTTAGTATTTATTGTGGTGATGTTTTCTATTTCCGATACTGGCAATTCCAAAGTGTCGGCCAGTTTTTGGGCAATTAAGGGAATATAGGCTGGTTCATTTCTTTTACCACGATGTGGTGTTGGCGCCAGATAAGGCGCATCAGTTTCTAAAACTACTTTATCGATTCCAACGGTTTTAAGTACAGTATCCAAACCCGATTTTTTAAAAGTAAGCACCCCTCCTATTCCTAGATAAAACCCAAAATCCATAATGGTTTTAGCTTCTTCCACACTACCACCAAAACAATGAAATACGCCGCGTAATCCTTTATCAATATACGTTGAAACTACATCAATACACTCCTTTGTTGAACTTCGACTATGAATTACAATAGGAATATCATATTCCAAAGCCCAGCCAATCTGTTGTTCAAAAGCTTCGTACTGCTGGTCTTTAAAAGTCAAATCCCAGTAAAAGTCTAGCCCTGTTTCTCCAATAGCCACAAAATTCCGCTGTTTTAAATATTGATCAACGATTGACAATTCGCTTCTAAAGTCATCTTTCACAGAACAGGGATGTAAACCCATCATACTTAAACATTTCACCTGAGTTTCATTTTCAAATGAAAACATTCTTTCATGGGTTTCCGAATCTATGGCTGGCATCAAAATAGTGGCAACCCTGGCTTCTTTCGACTTTTGCAACATTTCAACTTTGTCTGCAAAAAACTGCTCAGAATATATGTGAGCGTGACTATCTATAAACATTTTCTAAATTAATTGGGTTGTTTTTGAAACTTTTTTAAAACTTTGAACAACTTGTTCTAAATATGATTAAAAAATATAACTTCATAGTAAGTTTTCATAGGGTACGGATTAAAAATCGGGCTCGGGTTTTCACCCAAGCCCTCCTTTTTTTTAAGGAACTGCCTTTACAGCATCAAAACTAAATCCCTTTTGACTAAAATAGTCTAAGACCTTAGGCAATGCAAAGTATAAGTTCTTGAATGCCTTTTCACTATCATGAAAAACAATGATGGATCCGGAAACAGCATTTTTAATTACGTTTTGCAAACATTTTTCAGGTGATAACTTTTGATCAAAATCTGCACTAAGCACATCCCACATAATAATCTGGTATCCCTTACTCATAAGTGCTTTTCCTTGTTCTTTCCTAATCCTGCCATAAGGTGGGCGGAACAAAGAGGAGGAGATAAAAGTTGAAGCCTTATTTATATTGTGTAGGTACACTTCTGTATCTGTTTTCCAACCATTTAGGTGATTATAGGTATGATTGCCTATAGCATGTCCCTGATCTGTAATCTGTTTAAAAGTTTCGGGAAATAAGGATACGTTTTCACCTACACAAAAAAAAGTAGCCTTTGCATCAAACCGCTTCAATTGTTCTAAAACAAAAGTGGTAACCTTCGGATGTGGGCCATCATCAAACGTCAGGTAAAGTTTTTTATCCTTTTTTGTGAAATCCCAATGATAATTGTGATAAATTCTTTTTAACCAAAATGGCGTTTTTACCAAATACATAATCACCAAAGGTAATGCATGAAGCAGGCTCAAAAAATACTTCTCTCCCAAAGGATTATTTATTCTTGATCCGCACTCCTGCATCTTCAGAAATAAGCTTGAAAAAAAATCAGCAAAAGATTGGAGAATAAAATAGATATTATGGACATTCAAAGTTCCTGCATCTAACTATAAAAGTTTTATCTTGCTCCACCATTATTCAAATATGAGCTTAAAAACAAACGAGGAATTCGAGGATCAAAGAAATCAGCAGGTCTCCAAAATGAGAGCTTCATTAGATTATGCTATGGGTGTACTCATCATCCTAGTAGGATTATTTCTAATATTCAGATTTAAACTGGATATCAAACTCAACAAATCCTATCCGCCCGATATTTTTGACTCAATCTATGGAGTGGTTGCTATTATTTATGGAGGATGGCGGATTTATAGAGGATACAAAAAGAATTATTATAAATAAATTTATGATGCGAAGTACCTGCTTAATTATTGGAGTTATTTTTCTTTTTTTCGCATCATGCAAATCTTATAAAGAAAAAAGTGCTGAACTTAAAGACACCCCTGTACGGGGATCTATCACAATAAGTGTTGACGAGTCGTTCAAACCAATCATAGATGAGGAAGTAAAAGTTTATGAATCGAACAATTTTGGAACTAAAATCAATATTCAATATAAACCTGAGGCAGATTGTGTAAAGGATCTTTGGAATGATAGTATTAGGATGGTCATTTCTACGATTCAATTAACTGAAGGCGAAAGAATTTCTCTGTCGGATTCTATTAAAGTAATGATAGATCAATTGTCAGTAGCTAGAGATGCTATTGCTGTGATTGTGAACAACGCCGCAAAAGATTCTATGTTTGACATGAACAATATAAGACAAATTCTTACTGGAACTTATGATTTTCCATATATTCCGGTTTTTGATGGAGTGAAAGCCACCAGTACTGTGAGATATATAGTAGATTCTGTTTTAGGTGGCAAACCACTAACCAGCAAAGCCAAAGCAGCACAGTCAAGTGATTCGGTGATCAACTATGTTGCCAATCATCCCAATTCAATCGGATTTATTGGAGTAAGCTGGATAGGCAATCCGGAAGATAACCAACAAGTAAGTTTCTTAAAAAAAGTTAAAATTGCCCGCCTAAAAAGCAACTATAATGAAGGAAAATATATCTTTCCGGTGCAGGCAAATTTATATGGCAAATTATATCCAATGACCAGAGACCTCACCTATATATTAAAGGAAAGCCATCGTGGTTTAGGTACAGGATTTGCAGAGTTCTTAAGAGGCGAAATAGGCCAACTAATTTTTAAGCGTGCTTATTTGATGCCAGGCAGAAGATATTTTATAATGCGACCAATGCAATTAAAAGAAGATTCTATCTAAAAAAAATTATCTTTAGCTCTTTTTTTATAGCATATAAATAAGTATTAAACTAAAAAAAACAATAAACGATGATGAAAAAAACAATCCAGTTACTTGCACTTGGAGTATTTGCTAACACTGTGGTATTTGGTCAAAGTGTTGAAGATGGTATTAAGGCATATTACAATGGCAATTATGCTTCAGCCATAAACATCTTAGAAAAACAAAGCAGTGACCCGAATGGTGCCTACTGGTTGGCCAAGTCACTATTCGAAATTCAAAAAAACGACAAAGCAAACGAAGTGCTCTTAAAAGCATTGGCAGCCAATGGTTCTAACTTTTTATTACTTGCTGCAAAAGGGCAATCATCTCTTTTACAAAACAAACAGGCAGATGCCAGACAAAGTTTTGAGGCTGCCATAGCAGCTGCAGGTAAAAAAGAGGAAGATCAGGCTCAGGCACTGAATGCAGTTGGAAATGCTGTTACAGAAGTGTATAATAATATAGATAAAGTGGGCGATATCAAATATGCGGTTGAAAAATTGGAAGCAGCTAAAGTAGCCATCATGGGTGTAAAAGAAAAGAAAAGAGATATGCGCTTACTGGCTGATATTAATACAAATCTTGGTGAAGCCAGTTTAAAAGCAAATCCTGGTGAAGGAAGCCGTGCTTTTACGCTTTATCAGGATGCATTATCGGCCTATCCTTCTTTTGCCAGAGCCGAATATAATAAGGCTAAAATATTCAAATCCCAACGAAATCTGGAAATGTATTTAGAAGCATTGCAGAAAACTACATCCATCAATGGCGATTATTTACCAGCACTTAATGATTTGTACGAATACAATGCATTCACCGTAAAAAGTATGGATGCCGCAAAGCCTTATGGTGAAAAAATAGTTTCCATTTTACCTCCAAGCCCCAATAATGAATATTTCAGAGCGGTGGCATTATATATCAATAAGCAATATCCGGAAGCAATCAAAATTGGTAAAGACATCATTTCAAAAGCAGGAGATCAAACCATTCCGGAAGCCTACAAATTGGTGGCTTATAGTTTGATTGAAAATAAAGATACTGCTGCTGCTATTCCTTTTGTGGACAACTACTTTAAAGCACAAACTAAGGATAAAATTCTACCATTAGATTATGCGCTTAAAGCTACCTCATTGTCCACTACCCCTGGAAAAGAAACTGAGATTGTAAAAACATATATGGATGCTGCCAATGCGGATACATCAGCCATTGGAAAAGTGGAAGTACTGGAACAAGGTGCGAAAATGTTTGCAGATGCAGGAAAGAACGCATTGGCTGGTGATTTGTATGCCAAAATACTGGAAGTAAAACCTGCGGCTAAGATTACCATTAACGACTATTTCTATGCTGGTTATTCCGGATTCTATAAATCTGGGCAGTACAGAAAAGCATGGAAAGTGTTTGATGCAGCTCGTACAAAATTCCCTAAGTGGAACTATGGTTACAGATTTGCGTATGAAAGTAGTCGTCAATTTGATACCACTAATACTGAAAACATAATGGTACCTGATGCGGATAAATATATTGCCTATCTGCAGTCGCCGGATGATTCCTCTGACCTGACTTCAAAAAGAGGTGAGATTTTTAAGACTTCGCTTAATGTGGCTATATTTTTTGCAAATGTGAAAAAAGATAATACCAATGCTGTAAAATATCTTCAAACAGCCTACACCAATGCAGACGATGCCACTGCAAAAGAACAGGTTGCCGGATACATAAAAGCAATGGGAGGCACTGTAAGCGGAGGACCAAGTTCAGGCACTTCTTCGAATGCCTCCGCGACCAAAGCTAAGGGCGGAAAATAATTTTTTTCAAATTTCAAAAAGAAAAGCTTCACAATTGTGAAGCTTTTCTTTTTGAAATAATTATTTATCTAATAAAGGTTATGGTAAATTGACTCCCCTGTCTTACTTTTGTCCGCAACTATTAGATATGGTTTACTTACTTCAAACTGCTGTTATTGATAACAATACGGCGCAATCATTTCTCCCCATAGGGTTGCAATTGATTTTTGCAGCGGGTCTTATTATAACGCTGGTCTTTGTTACTCACCTTCTTGGCCCCAAAAGAAAAACAAGCGACAAACTAGCCAACTTTGCCAGTGGTATTGAATCGCATGGTGAAGCCCGGCAACCAATGGCAATCAAATATTTTCTTACAGCCATTTTGTTTGTTTTGTTTGATGTAGAGGTTATCTTTTTCTACCCCTATGCTGTAAATTTTAAGGATTTGGGATGGAATGGTTTTTACGCAGTATGTATGTTTGTTTCATTTTTTCTCTGCGGATTCATTTATATCATCAAACGAAAAGCTTTGAAGTGGGAAGACTAAAATTTCCGAAATAAATTTTAGTAACAAAAATTAAAAATTGAACAATGAGACCAGTATCATATAATGTAAAAATAAAGCCTTTAGAAGATGATATCAGTGTTAGTGAAATGCCTGAAGGTCACCAGGGACAGGGCTTTTTTGCCACTTCTTTAGATAGTGTCATTGGGCTGGCTAGAAAAAATTCAATTTGGCCTTTACCATTTGCCACATCCTGTTGTGGCATTGCATTTATGGCTACAATGGGCGCTCACTATGATTTGGCTCGTTTTGGTGCTGAACGTGTAGGGTTTTCTCCTCGTCAATGCGACCTGCTCATGGTGATGGGGACTATTGCAAAAAAAATGGCACCAGTGGTGAAACAAGTTTATTTGCAGATGGCAGAACCTCGGTGGGTATTGGCTGTTGGTGCCTGTGCCTCTTCCGGCGGTATTTTCGATTCATATAGTGTTTTGCAAGGAATAGATCAAATTGTACCAGTAGATGTATATGTGCCAGGTTGTCCGCCAAGACCGGAAGCCATTTTAGATGGTGTAATGCGGATTCAGGATCTGATTGGAAAGGAAAGCCTGAGAAGAAGAAATAGTGATCAATACACGGCATTATTAGAGAGCTACGGAATACAATAATCAATCTTAATAACTAAAAACCCTAGGTTGGCAGTTTTCAAGGGTCAATTCTACATTATTATGGCATTATCCAGCGAGTTAATACAACAAAAACTTACAGAGAAATTTGGGGAGCAGGTATCTTCTTTCGAAGAACAATATGGGATCTTAAGTTTTCGTGCGGATAAAGAAATCAACCTAAAAGTTCTAGGATTTTTGTCTCAGGACGAAGCACTAGGTTTTATTTTTTTGACGGATTTATGTGCGGTTCATTATCCTGATAATAAAGGTGAAGAGCTAGCTGTGGTTTACCACATGCACAACATCAAAGAAAATGTTAGGGTTCGGTTTAAGGTTTTCACTGATATTCAAAAACCAGACGTTTTTACCGCAACTGGATTATTTTCCACTGCAAATTGGATGGAACGAGAAACTTATGACTTTTATGGAGTAAACTTTGTGGGACACCCCAACCTAAAAAGAATCATGAATGTGGACGAGATGGACTACTTTCCTCAACGCAAGGAATATCCATTAGAGGATCAAAGCAGGATTGACAAGGATGATGAAATGTTTGGCCGGGGTGGAAGCTCAGGTTTTGGTAATGAGAAAACCCTGGAGGGAACCATACCAGCCTATCGAAAATAAAATTCGGGAATTCCTATTCCTTTAAAACGAACTGATACAGATGAATCATCTGTCGAATGAGATAAAATAATTTTCGAAAAGAAAGATTTTAAATGTCAGAAACATATCAAAATATCAACCTTCCTGCTGGTAGTATAGAAAAGACTACCACTACGCTAAATCTCGGGCCTACGCACCCCGCTACGCATGGGGTTTTCCAAAATATCATAGAACTGGATGGTGAAAAAATTTTAGCTGCAGAATCAACAGTAGGTTATATCCACCGTGCATTTGAAAAAATAGCCGAGCGTAGAACTTTATATCAGATCACTCCGCTTACAGACAGGTTGAACTATTGCTCCTCCCCATTAAATAATATGGGTTGGCATCTTACCTGCGAAAAATTGTTAGGAGTGGACATTCCTAAAAGAGTAGATTATTTGCGGGTAATTATTATGGAACTTGCCCGAATTGCAGACCACCTAATTTGTAATTCGATTGTAGGTGTGGACAGTGGTGCCTATACCGGATTCCTTTATGTAATGCAATACCGCGAACTTATTTATGAAATTTATGAAGAAGTTTGTGGCGCCCGTCTTACGACCAATATTGGTCGAATCGGTGGTTTCGAAAGAGATTTCAACAATATTGCTTTCGAAAAAATTGAAAAATTTCTTAAAGAATATCCCAAGATATTAAGAGAATTTGAAAACCTATTTACCCGAAATCGAATTTTTATGGAGCGCACCATCGGTGCAGGTCCAATCAGTGCAGAACGCGCTTTGAACTACGGATTTACAGGCCCAAACCTTCGGGCAGCAGGTGTGGATTACGATGTGCGCGTAGTATCGCCCTACAGCAGCTATGAGGAATTTGACTTTGATGTTCCCGTAGGAACCACCGGAGATTGTTATGACAGATACTTGGTTAGAAACAATGAGATGTGGCAAAGCCTTCGCATTATAGAACAGGCAATGCAAAAAATTGGCAACTTAAAAGGTAAGGATGCCACGATATATCATGCAGAAAATCCAGAATATTATCTGCCTCCCAAACAGGATGTCTATACAAAAATTGAAGAACTGATATGGCACTTTAAAATTATCATGGGTGAGATAAACATGCCTGTTGGGGAACTTTACCATTCCATAGAAGCCGCAAATGGCGAATTAGGATTTTACTTCATTAGTGATGGTGGCAGAACACCTTACAGATTACATTTCAGACGCCCCTGTTTCATTTATTATCAGGCTTACGAAGAACTGGTAAAAGGAGGTCTTCTGAGTGATGCGATAATAGTCATGTCATCCCTGAATCTGATAGCCGGTGAAATGGATGCATAAAAATTGAAAATGAAAATGAAAGGATAAATTAAAACAAATCGAACAGATTAGGTTTTTTAATTTTGACTTTTAACTTAACAAATATTATGGTACAATTCTCAAAAGAGAACTTGGATAAAGTTGAAAAAATCATACAACGATATCCGGAGGGGAAACAAAAAAGTGCCTTGTTGCCGGTTTTGCATCTGGCACAGGAGCAATTTACCTGGCTCAGTTCAGAAACAATGGATTATGTAGCATCCTTGCTGCAATTAGAGCCAATCGAAGTGTATGAAGTGGCTACTTTTTATAGCATGTACCATCTGGAGCCGGTAGGAAAACATGTATTTGAAGTATGCCAGACTGGCCCCTGCATGGTGAGAGGTTGCGATGATATTATTGATTATATTGGAGAAAAACTGAACATCAAACCTGGCGAAACCACTTCCGATGGTATGTTTACCTTGAAATTGGTTGAGTGTTTAGGTGCTTGTGGTTATGCCCCGATGATGCAGATGGGTAAGCATTACAAAGAGTTTTTGACCAGAGAAAAGATAGATTCGATCATAGAGGATTGCAGAGCAAAAAGTAATTAAGACTTCATTAGGTATATATAAAATGGGAAGAAAATTATTATTAGACAAAGAGCATGTAGAAGGTATCAGATATTTTGATACCTATCGACGTGAGGGTGGATATCGTAGTGTGGAGAAAGCCCTCAAAACGATGTCGCCAGATGAGATAACCGAAGAAGTGAAAAAATCCGGTCTTCGTGGACGCGGAGGAGCTGGCTTCCCTACAGGAATGAAATGGAGTTTCTTGGCAAAGCCAGAAGGAGTTCCTCGCCATCTGGTGGTAAATGCCGATGAAAGCGAGCCGGGAACCTTTAAAGATCGCTACCTGATGGAATTTATTCCTCATATCCTAATCGAAGGAATTATTGTATCTTCTTTTGCTTTGGGTAGTAACAATTCTTACATTTATATACGGGGTGAATATGCCTGGATAGTGGACATTCTGGAACAGGCTATAGCAGAAGCACACAATAACGGATTTCTGGGTAAAAATATTTTGGGTAGCGGTTTTGATTGTGACATTCATGTGCAGAGAGGTGCCGGAGCTTATATCTGCGGAGAAGAAACTGCACTCTTAGAATCGTTGGAAGGTAAAAGAGGAAATCCAAGAATTAAACCCCCCTTCCCTGCTGTCAAAGGTGCCTGGGGCAGACCAACCGTGGTTAACAATGTAGAAAGTATTGCTGCAATAGTTCCCATCATCAACGAAGGTGGCGATGAATATGCAAAAATTGGTATGGGTCGTTCCACCGGAACAAAGTTGATTTCTGCCTGTGGTAATATTAATAAACCTGGCGTGTATGAAATTGATATGACCATCTCAGTAGAAGAATTTATTTATGGTGATGAATGGTGTGGTGGTATTGCTAATGGCAAGCGTTTAAAAGCCTGCATTCCCGGCGGTTCGTCTGTTCCTATACTGCCGGCAAATCTTTTGTTGAAAACAGCAAAAGGTGAGCAAAGAATCATGAACTATGAAAGTCTGTCCGATGGAGGATTTCAAACTGGTACTATGATGGGTAGCGGAGGCTTTATCGTGATGGACGAAGATCAGTGTATTGTCAAACATACTTATACCCTGGCCAGATTTTATCATCATGAAAGTTGCGGACAGTGTTCGCCCTGTAGAGAAGGAACAATCTGGTTAGATAAATTATTGCATAAACTTGAGTACGGCCACGGTAAAGCGAGTGATATCGATTTGCTTTGGAATATTCAAAAGAATATTGAGGGAAATACGATTTGTCCTTTAGGAGATGCAGCAGCCTGGCCGGTGGCAGCCGCCATCCGTCATTTCCGTGATGAATTTGAGTGGCACGTTACCAATGCTCAGGAATCTCAGGTTAGGAATTTTGGTTTGGCGCATTATGCTGATGCATTAGAGACAGTAGCAGGATAAAGAAATTGTGGATTACATTTTATTTGTAGATTAGTTTACGCAAACGTTGTAGTAGATTAGAAAAGTGGCTCTGGTTGGAGCAGAATAGAATTTTTGAATTTGCTTTGTAGCATTGCAATAAATTAAAATATCAGATCCTCATCATTAGATGGACTTGATAGTAGTACTCAAAATTTAATAGCAATACTTCTACATGCAACATAGATCGCAAATTTTTAGCTAGTTCAATTGTAAAAATTGAAACAAACAGGTTGAACCTAGTAGTAAAAAATAAAAGACACAAATTGTATTTTGTTTTTCACTTTTAACCTTTGAGTTTATTAGATATGTCTGAAGAAATAAAACAAGTACCACCTGCAAATTTTAAGGTTACCATTGATGGAGTTTCCGTTGAAGTTCCACCAGGCACCTCTATTTTGCATGCTGCCAGAAAGATTGGTAAAGAGGTTACTCCTCCGGCAATGTGTTTTTATACACCATTGAAAGAGAGTGGTGGTAAATGCCGCACCTGTTTGGTGGAAGTAACCAAAGGATCGGAAAAGGATCCTCGACCCATGCCAAAACTGGTTGCCAGTTGTCGTACCACGGTGATGGACGGTATGGAGGTAAAAAATGTTACCAGCGATCGGGTGCTAGATGCCAGAAAAAGTGTGGTAGAGTTTTTATTAATCAACCACCCTATCGACTGTCCAGTTTGTGATCAGGCCGGTGAATGTGACCTTCAAGACCTAAGCTACGGCCATGGTGCCAGTGCCTCTAAATACGAATTCAAAAAAAGAGTATTTGAAAAACACGATTTAGGCAATTATATTCAATTGCACATGACCAGGTGTATTATGTGCTATCGTTGTGTATTCACTGCAGATCAGATTACCAGCAAAAGACAACATGGGGTACTTTTCCGTGGTGAGAAAAGTGAAATAGCCACTTACATAGAAAAATCTTTGGATAATGATTTTATTGGTAATGTAATAGATGTTTGTCCTGTAGGTGCGCTCACCGACAAAACATTCCGTTTCAAAAACCGTGTGTGGTTTACAAAACCTGAAGATGCACATCGTAATTGTGACAAATGTTGCGGCAAGGTTACTCTGTGGAAACGTGGAGATGAGGTACTACGTGTAACGGCTCGTAAAGATCAATGGGGTGAAATTCGTACAACCGAAGATGGCCAACCAGGCTGGATTTGCAACGAATGTAGGTTTGATAAGAAAGATGTGAAGGACTGGGTAATAGAAGGTCTTTCCACCATTCCACGCCATTCAGTAAAAGGAGTAAATAAATACAACGCATTGACCAAGCCGCAAGAAACTTTCAACAAAGTGATGGGGCGCGATCCTAAATTATTAATGGACATTCATAAAGTAAGTGGTGTAAACGATCCTGAAATTGATTTAAGCAAAATACAAGGTGCAGCCACCAGCGATATTTTCGATAAGAAGAAATTAATTGACGAAAAGAAAGATCAATCATAAACTATGTACCTACTTGCAATAGACTTATTTTTTATTCTGGAAAAGCTGATACTGATCGCTTTAGTCATCACCCTTTCCATGATAGTAGCTATGTATGCTACTTATGGCGAAAGAAAAGTAGCTGCATTCATGCAGGACAGAATAGGTCCGAACCGTGCTGGGCCTTTTGGCTTACTGCAACCATTGGCCGATGGAGGAAAATTATTTTTCAAAGAAGAAATTATTCCGCTCGCTTCCTCTAAATTCTTATTTGTACTGGGGCCGGTGCTGGCAATGATAACCGCTTTGCTTACCAGTGCCGTTATTCCTTGGGGTTCTCCTCTTGAAATTAGCGGCAGAAAAGTGCCACTACAGGTAGCAGATATAAATATTGGGATTCTTTACGTTTTTGGAGTAGTAAGCTTGGGTGTGTATGGGATCATGATTGGAGGATGGGCATCTAATAATAAATTCTCTCTATTAGCCGCCATTCGGGGTGCTTCACAAATGGTTTCTTACGAACTGGCAATGGGTATGGCCTTGATTGCAGTATTGATGCTTACAGGCTCTTTACAAATGAGTACCATTGTAGAAAATCAATTACAAAATGGATGGAATATTATTTACCAACCCTTAGGGTTTTTCATATTCTTTATCTGTGCGTTGGCTGAGTGTAATCGCACACCTTTCGATTTGCCAGAAGCAGAAAACGAATTGAACTTTGGTTATCATCAGGAATATTCCAGTATGAAACTTGGATTCTATTTATTCGCAGAATATATTAATATGTTTATTAGTGGTGTTATCATGGCCACTCTATATTTTGGTGGATATGATATACCTTTTGTGAATGAAGCCACCTGGGGTATTTCTCCGAATCTTTTAGCATTCATTAGCTTTATAGTACTCTTTTTAAAAGCCATATTTTTTGTATTTGTGTTTATGTGGATTCGCTGGACAATCCCTCGTTTCCGCTATGATCAACTGATGCATTTGGGATGGAAAAGACTGGTGCCCTTGGCTTTGTTGAATATGCTAATAACAGCCGCAGTGGTGTTATGGCTAAATAAATAAGGAATACAGACAGAGGACTAAAAACAAAACACTCTGTATATAATCATTCGAATTCAACTTTGAATGAAATATGAAGAAGAAATCAGAAATTAAGAGTTAGGCTTTAGGCTTTTAGCATGATGCTTTAACTATATTTGCGAAAATTAAAATACTGCTCGAATACATAATGGGGATACAATTTACAAATAGAGCAAAGCCGGTGGACAGAAGCCCAATGACCTGGGTGGAGCGGCTATATGTTTGGAATATCCTAAAAGGAATGGCCATCACTCTAAAGCATTTCTTTTCCAAAAAAGCCACAATCCAATACCCCGAGCAACAAAGAAAATATAGCGAAGTTTTTCGCGGTTTGCATATATTGAACAGGGATGAGGAAGGGCGAGAAAGATGTACTGCCTGCGGACTTTGTGCAGTTGCCTGCCCTGCCGAAGCCATCAGCATGGAAGCAGCAGAACGCAAGTCTGATGAAGAACATTTGTACCGGGAAGAAAAATATGCTGCCCGTTATGAAATCAATATGCTACGCTGTATTTTTTGTGGGCTTTGTGAAGACGCTTGTCCTAAAGATGCCATCTACCTAAGTCAAACACATGCCACAGCCAACTATCATCGTAAAGGATTTATTTATAATAAAGAAGAATTGTTAATTCCAAATCCAGTTACTGAACCAGAAGCTTATCAACAAGCATTGGGTACTATTAACAGAGATAAAAACAAAATAGCAGAAGCAAACTAAGGCAATGGGCATAACACAAATATTATTCTGGGTTCTTACTGTGGGTGCATTATTTAGCGCCATCATGGTTATTTCTAGCAAAAACCCCGTGCACAGCGTTTTGTGGCTGGTGGCTGTTTTCTTTTTGATTTCAGGACACTATGTACTACTGAATGCACAATTTTTGGCGATCGTTAATATTATTGTATATGCAGGAGCCATTATGGTTTTATTTCTTTTTGTGATCATGCTGATGAACCTGAACAAGAGTACTGAACCACTTAAGAATAAATGGTTGCAAATAGTGGGCGTGCTTTCAGGCGGCTGTCTGCTGGTTGTGTTGGTAGCTGCTTTGAAGAATTCTGAAATTTCAAAAAACATAGCTGAAGTAAACACAGGAGATGTGGGCCTGATTAAGAATCTGGGAAAAGAACTGTTCACCACCTTTGTGGTGCCTTTTGAAATCAGTAGCATTTTGTTCCTAAGTGCCATGGTAGGTGCTGTAGTTATAGGGAAGAAAGATTAGGCCATACTTCCTGACTACAAGGCTAATAGTAGAGAAGTCTTAAGATATTTGAATTTAAAAAATAATCAGAAAGGATTTTTGACCTATAAAATCAAAAACCATTGATCAAAAACTAAAATCATTATATGCCAATCAATTATTACATAGTACTGGCACTTATATTGTTCACTATTGGAATTGTAGGTGTGCTGACACGCCGCAATGCAATCATCGTTTTTATGTGCATAGAGTTGATGTTAAACTCGGTAAATCTGCTCTTGGTAGCATTCTCCAAAATGCATTCAGTATCGAAAGAGGCGGTAGTTGTAGCTGGATCGGATGGTCAGTTATTTGTATTTTTTATTATGGCAGTAGCCGCAGCCGAAGTGAGTGTGGGTTTGGCAATAATAGTAATGATGTACAGAAATATTCATTCGGTGGACATAAATTTTTTAAACAGATTGAAACATTAGTAAGCAGTCAGGTTAACCCTTTTTGCATTAGCACGAAACAAAATTAAATGAAACTCGAACTACTCTTAATTCCTTTACTCCCTTTACTGGGCTTCTTGCTGAATGGTCTATTTCGTAACCATGTCTCCAAAGGATTAACCGGAATCATCGGCAGTGGCACCGTACTTGGTTCTTTCATCATTAGTATCATTGTTTTCTTCAATGTGCGGGCAGGTCACATCGCCTCGGTAGAATATTTCGATTTTATTCATGTGGCTAATCTTCGGATTCCTTTTGCCTTTCAGGTAGATCAATTGACATCCATTTTCTTATTAATTATTACTGGTGTTGGTTTCTTTATACATGTATATAGTACTTCTTATATGCACGAAGAGCCCTCCCATCAATTTGCAAAATATTTTGCCTACCTCAATCTTTTCGTATTCTCTATGCTGCTATTGGTAATGGGCGCAAATTTTGTGGTGATGTTTATGGGTTGGGAAGGAGTAGGTCTTTGTTCCTATCTGCTTATTGGTTTTTGGTTTAAGAATAAAGATTTTGCAAAAGCCGGTACCAAGGCATTTGTGATGAACCGTATCGGAGATCTAGCCTTTTTGATTGCCGTTTTTATGCTGATCAATAAGCTAGGTTCAGTTACGTTTACTGAAATATTTACACCAGCAGCTTTGGGCAAATTCAGTGAATTCGAAAT
Source organism: Niabella sp. (assembly GCA_035434405.1). Classification (GTDB taxonomy): domain Bacteria; phylum Bacteroidota; class Bacteroidia; order Chitinophagales; family Chitinophagaceae; genus Niabella. The sequence goes on from DAORWU010000013.1 coordinate 127,809, forward strand.
CACTACTATCTCCTTATTGTTGTTTGTAGGCGCCACGGGCAAAAGTGCTCAAATACCACTGTACACTTGGTTGCCTGATGCGATGGCTGGCCCCACTCCTGTATCAGCATTGATACATGCCGCGACCATGGTTACTGCCGGTATCTACATGATTGCAAGGGCCAATTTGATGTATTCCATGGCACCAATCACCCTAAACAGCATTGCCGTAATTGGTATTGCCACTGCGTTGTTGGCTGCGACCATTGCCCTAAAGCAAAACGATATAAAAAAGGTATTGGCCTACTCTACGGTAAGTCAGTTAGGATATATGTTTTTGGCCATTGGAACAGGAAGCTATGTAGCTGCAGTGTTCCATGTAATGACCCATGCTTTTTTCAAAGCACTTTTGTTCCTTGGAAGCGGTAGTGTCATTCATGCCATGGGCGGCGAACAAGACATGAGAAAGATGGGCGGACTGTCAAAATACATGAAGATCACTAATATCACTTTTCTCATTGGATGCTTGGCCATTGCAGGTATTCCTGGCTTTTCGGGTTTCTTCTCCAAGGATGAAATACTGGCAGGTGCATTTTCCAAAACCCCTGTGCTCTATATACTGGGCTTAATAGGCGCATTATTGACGTCCTTCTATATGTTCCGACTTTATGCCACTACTTTTAAAGGAAGTTTTAGAGGAACAAAAGATCAGGAACACCATCTTCACGAAAGTCCGGCCGCTATCACAATCCCTCTCATTGTTCTGGCTATCTTATCCATCATAGGAGGCTTTATTGGCATTCCAGAATTTATTATGCATGGAGCGCATTCATTAAATGAATTTCTGAATCCTGTGTTTGCTGAGTCCTATACCCTATTGGGTGAACATAAAATAGCCCATAGTACAGAATGGATATTAGCAGGGGGCTCATCCTTATTAATAATCATAATGGTAATCCTTGCTTGGCGCAAATACAGCAGCAAACCCGACTTGGAAGAAGCTAAAGGACTTGGAAAAGTATTTCAGGACAAATGGTATGTGGATGAGTTGTACGATTCCATCATCGTAAAACCCTTAAATGCTTTGAGTAGATTTTTTAATAATATTTTTGAAAAGAATATTATTGACGGGGCTGTAAACGGAGTTGGTAAATTAGTGAACTATGGAGGACGACAGTTACGCTGGTTACAAAGCGGTCAAACCGCTGCCTACATCCTGCTGATGGTGGTGGGCATGTTATTAATTTTTACGGTACAATTCTTTTTTAGAAAATAAAGGCATTGAATAAATAGTTATGATCGCATTATTGTTGATATTGATCCCGTTGCTTAGTGGCATTCTTACATTTTTTATAAAAAAAGAATCCAGTGCCAGAACTTGGTCATTGTTATCGGCTATAGCCACATTTATTGTTGCTATTTTAGGTTTCACCATGTTTAACAGCATAGCCAATCTTAGCTTCAAAGCAAGTTGGATGGGTGTATTGAATAGCAGCTTTTCAATAGGTGCAGATGGTATGGGTGCCATGCTTTGTATGCTCACCGCTCTCTCCTACCCACTCATATTCTTATCTACCTGGACTACACAATACAACAACGCCAAAAATTTTCTGGGTTTGATGCTTTTGTCTCAGGCAGGATTAATGGGGGTGTTTTTGGCTAAAGATGCTCTTCTGTTTTATTTTTTCTGGGAACTAGCTTTAATTCCGGTTTATTTCATTTGTTCGCAATGGGGTGGAGAGCGCAGAATAAAAATTATTTTCAAATTTTTTGTTTACACTTTTATTGGATCCTTGTTAATGCTGGTCGGAATTTTATATGTCTATTCCAAAAGCAACTCCTTTGACATCGAAGCCTTTTACAAAGCCGGATCGGCCCTAAGTGTGAAAGAACAAATGTGGGCTTTCTGGTTATTCTTCCTTGCCTTTGCGGTTAAAATGCCAATTTTTCCATTTCATAGCTGGCAACCTGATACCTATCAACAATCACCCACCGCAGGTACAATGGTACTTAGTGGCATCATGGTGAAGATGGGTGTGATGGGACTGCTACGTTGGTTATTACCACTATTCCCAATTGGGTCATATATATGGGGAGATACAGTGTCGACACTAGCTGTAATAGGTATTATATATGCCTCTCTCATCGCCTTTCAGCAGGATGATATGAAACGCCTGGTAGCTTATTCGTCCATAGCGCACGTAGGACTGATGTGCGTAGCAGTATTTGCCGAAACCAAAACAGCATTCGATGGACTTTTATTCCAAATGTTTGCACACGGTATCAATATCCTTGGAATGTGGATTGTGGTGGAAATAATCGAAAGAAAGTTTGGCACTTCTAAGATGAGTCAGTTAGGAGGTATTGCCAAAAAAGCACCAATACTCACTATTCTTTTTTATATAATTGCCTTGGCCAATATAGCCTTGCCCTTGACGAATGCATTTGTGGGAGAGTTTCTCATGTTCAGTGGCATTGTTAGTTCTAAAATTACACAGTATGGTTTAGCCTTTATGGTGGCAGCTGGTTCCGGTGTTATTTTGGGTGCGGCTTACACGCTGAGAATGGCCGGAAAGGTGTTTTTGGGTGAAACAAATGCATTAACAGAGAAAGGAACTGATATTGCTTTGCATGAAATTGTGATACTTGGAATCATTGCAGTAACGATAATTGTTTCTGGTATTTATCCTCAGCATTTATTAGAATCTTTCAACGATATAACTCAATCAATTTTAAAAAATTCAGACGTGCTTCCTTTATTAAAGAAGCATTAAGTAATAAAGTATGAACGCATTAGTACTATCAGCAATATTCGGCGTTGTGATGATGTTTAGCGGCGCATTCTTAAAGAGAATTGCATCGGTAAAAATTATTGGCATCGTGTGCATGGCATTGTTGCTCATTTCCAATTGTATGGAAATGCGTGGCATAAAACTTTTCCATTTCGATGTGTCCGCCTTCATGGTCTTCGATAGCTACGCCCTGTTTTTTAATACAGTGGCTATTTTTGCTACCCTTATTTTCCTGCTTCTGGGCAATACCGAAATTAGTAAAGTAGGGAATTATTCTGCCGAATATTATGCATTGATATTCTTTATTACGGCTGGTATCATTCTCACGACTAGTTTCACGTCTTTACTTACCCTGTTTCTGGGTATTGAAATTATTTCTATTCCACTATACATCTTAACCGGTGCTGATAAAAAGAACCTGAAAAGCAATGAAGCTGCGCTCAAGTATTTCCTATTGGGATCTTTTTCAACAGGTATCATGCTATTGGGTATTGCCTTAATTTATGGATCGCAAGGCACTTTCAGTATTGAAAAAATGAACTTTACGACGCATTTGAAATCCAATTTTCAAATAGCCGGCATGATGTTTTTGCTGCTGTCTATGGCCTTCAAAGCATCCGTTGCACCGATGCATTTCTGGACTCCTGATATTTATGATGGAGCGCCCACCGTGTTCACTTCCTTTATGGCCACTATTGTAAAAGTAGCCGTGTTTGTGGGTTTTGTACGGCTGTTTCAGGGAGCTTTTGGCACATTGGACAAAACATGGACCCTTTGGATTTCGATATTGATTGTGGTGACTTTGTTTATTGGAAACATAACCGCAGTTTTTCAACAAAGCGTAAAACGTATGCTGGCCTATTCCAGTATTTCACAAGCAGGTTTTATGCTCTTTGCCGTACTGATAAATAGTGATGCGGCACGTGAAGGTTTATTAATATACTCAATCGCCTATAGCCTTGCTACAATTGGTGCATTTGCGGTTTTAGCCAAAATGACCGACTACAGTTTTGAAGGATTCAATGGTCTGGCCAAACATCAACCGGTTTTAGCGTTCACAGCCACCATTTGTTTATTATCTCTGGCCGGGATTCCTTTGACAGCCGGTTTTCTGGCAAAGTTTTATATGTTGAAAGCGGCTATCGCCACCGGACAGTATTTGTGGCTAGTGATATTTGCAGTGATTATGGCTGCCGTTAGTGCCTATTATTATTTTCGTGTGATACAAGCCATGTATTTCAAAGATGGACCCACTAATTCGGTTCAGGCTACAGGTCTGGAGAAACTGATGCTCATAGTGATTTGTATATTAATCGTGATCATTGGAATGTTTCCAAATGAGTTTCTTAGCAAATTGTATTTTTAGATAGTTCTACTCCCTAATCTGATTTTCAAATAGGGTAATAAGATAGTTAAAAAAAGCTGTTCGTTTTGAACAGCTTTTTCGTTTTATTATTCTTTCACTTTTACCACTCTCACCTTCCACTCTTCGGGTCCTTTTATTAAATATTCCCATTTGAATGGTTCTTTGCTTTCAGCCTCCATTTGGTAATACAATGGTTTGGGATCATGATCGTTGATGAATTCAAATGCCTCTCCGGGTTTTATGTCAGCAAATGCTTTATAAAACATTTCATGTCTTTCTGTGGGTGGCAATGGACGAATATCAAATTCATTCACCACAGAAAAGCCATCATCTCCTAATCCGCTATTATCCTTTTTGGTGATATGTATCACATATTCATTGGCCTCTTTCTTTTTATAAATCCAACTATGCTTACCTTCATATTTCATGATGAAGATGCCATGAATCTCTACAGGATCTTCTTTGGCAATGATTTCCATGGTGGTTCCCTCCTCCATCATTCCATAACGATGGAAAACAATTTGCTTCCACTCTTTAGCATCTACCTTTCTTAAATCCATCAGGGTGGCAATATCTGTAAACTCCCTACCTTCCGATGCATCTGTGCGGGTAACTTTCACTTTCCACTCTCTTCCTCCTCTGTTCAAATATTCCCATCCTACTACATCTCCATAAATAGAACGGAATTCGTAAAATAAGGGAATGGGATCATGGTCATTCATAAAAATAAAGTTTTCACCAACCGGCAACTCCTTGAAGAGTTTAATCAACAGTTCATGTCGCTGAATGGGTACCAGCACGCGTACATCCAACTCGCCATGCTCATTTTTTTCTATCATACATTCCTAAATTATCGGTTATTAAATATTGATTTGATTGTAAACAATAAAGTGGATCACTCTTTTATCATAACAATAAAAGACCTTTCTATCTTAATTACAAATAAAGCTTAAAATGGTTTTAAAATCATCAAAGAAATTATTATCAGGAAAAGGACATTTTCTATGCGCTCAAAAAAGAACAGGCTTTTGGCAAGTGGAAAATAAGCAGGAGGTATTTCTTCTCCACTATGATTTTTTAGAAGTAGTTTGATGGGTTTTGATCTAGGAGACAATACAAGTGGACCAAAAGCTAAGGCAACTAAGAAAAGGACCAAGCTACAGATATACCAGCCCATCCGGAATAAATAGGGACGCATGAATCCCATGGTCAAACCAGTTAGCAATAATAGTGCACCTCCCATCATCACAAAAACATGTACCCTGTTTCTGATGAGATAAGCATGACGCAACTCAGTCATGTTAGTGGCTTTGGTCACAATATAAATCATCACGAAACCAGGCCCCATTCCTAAAATGGCAGAAAACACATGTATGAATAGTAGTAAACTATAAAGAGTCATTTTCCAATCAGTCGAATATTTTTATCAAGAACTTTCAGACAAACCTAATTCTTGGAATCTGTTTTTTGTATGACCGAAAGCATTGAATGAACAAAATGCAAAACCAAGGGTTCAAAAATATCCAAATTTAACAGCCCATTGTGCAAAATATCACATAAAATGTACTGTCTTAATCTGTTGTAAAATTTATTTTTTCTTAATTTCGAGCCTCGATGTCTGGTATCATAAGATTCATATCTGGCTTATTGTTTCTGCTTTTGTTGTTATGCAATAGCCAAATTATGAATGTGTTTTTAGATCTGCCCCCTGCCATTGAAAAATATTCCAATTCTGAATCCGCTGATACACCCTCAGAAGAAGTGAAAAAGGAAATTTCAGAAAAAGAATTTTTGGACAATCTAATAGACAATATTTTACCGGACACCTATCCTATGTCAAGAAAATATGCTGACCGTACCGAACCTCCAGTATTCTCCTATCCTGATATCTTTACACCTCCTCCTGAGCTTTTAGCATAAATATTACTACGATTAGAACATTTTGCAAACGACAACAGCATTAGTCGTTTGTTTTTACTTCATTCTAAATTGAATTTTTATGCTTTCAAAAAAAATATACTCAATACGAATATTTCAATTAACGGTTATCTTATTCTCAGCCAGTTTGCTAAATGCCCAAACCATTCCTGAACAGTCATTAAAAAAAGAAGTAGCAAAAATCGAAAACGCCACAGAAAAAATTGCAAAGCTGGAACCTAAAACATTTAAATACAACACCAAGGACTATAAGTTTTTGAAACTGCAGGAAGGACAACAATATGGCTACTTGGTGGAAGACGTGGAAGCTGTATTACCCCAGTTGGTTACCACAAAAATCGTTCAGGAACGATATGGTAAAAATGCCTACAGAAATAAAAAGATAAAAGTGATCGACGAAAGTGCGCTCATCTCTATTCTGGTAGCTTCTGTAAAAGAACAACAGCAGGAAATTGAATCACTTAAGCAAAGATTGGTGGAAGTAAATAGTGTCACAAGCTTGTAAACCTTAGCAAGAGGCTGTCTTCCGGATAGCCTCTTGTATTTATAAATTTGGGTTTTTGAAAAAGGTGGACTGGTTGTTTTTTCCCCTTTATTTTTATTAATCAGAGAACCGATTTCCCTAATATAGTCAACCCTCAAAAACTCATTTTTCGTTAATTATCAAATAAGTGTGTCAAAGA
>DAORWU010000014.1:5000-124950 GCA_035434405.1 Niabella sp.
GTACTCCGTGCGTTCTATTTCAAGAATAATCTTACGCATGGTTTCTACCACCAGAGTAGGATGTTTTCCCGTTGCAGTTTCACCACTTAGCATCACAGCATCAGTACCTTCCAAAACCGCATTTGCTACGTCAGTAATTTCACTACGATTGGGCTTAGACCGATCTATCATACTCTCCATCATCTGTGTAGCCACGATTACTGGTTTGGCACGATGAATACATTTCTTGATAATATTTTTCTGAATCAAAGGCACTTTTTCTACTGGTAGTTCTACTCCCAAATCTCCTCGCGCAATCATTATAGCATCCGATACATTTATGATATCCCGAATATTGGGAATAGCTTCCGGCATTTCAATTTTCGCAATAATTTTGGTTTTGCTATTATGTTTGTCCAAAATTTTCCTTAGCTTTTTAATATCGTCCACCTGTCGCACAAAACTCAAAGCCACCCAACCCAGTTGTTGAGCCATGATGAAATCCAAATCAGCCAAGTCTTTTGGCGTAAGTGCTGGTAAAGAAATTTTTGTATCTGGCAGATTTACCCCTTTCTTAGAAGAAATGGTTCCGCCTAATAGCACTTGCACTTCCACATCATTATTAGGTAAAATCTTTTTTACTACTACCTCCAGCTTCCCATCATCGATCATAATTTTATTGCCCACCTTTACATCATTATGGAAATTGGGATAATGGATATAAACCTTCTCTTTATTTCCGATAATTTTATTATTGGTAAAAATAAATTTATCGCCAGGGTTCACTTCCATACTTCCTCCCTCTATTTCCCCTACCCTAAGTTTGGGGCCTTGCAGATCGCCAAGAATGGCTACATGTGATTTTTCTTTTTTATTTATCTCGCGAATAAACTCAATAATCTGCTTCTTTTCCTCATGCTCGCCATGAGAGAAGTTTAACCTGAATACATTTACTCCGGCTTTTACCAAACCCAATAACCCTTCGTAAGTATTACATGCAGGACCTACTGTAGCTACAATCTTGGTTCTGCTAAATACACCACTATTGTCATCCTCTTGGATGGAAAGTGATAAATCCTTATTTTCTGCTAACTTTTTAGCCATACTTTTTATTATGAAATTTATAATATTAGGGGTTTCAGAAATCCTTTATGTTTATGCGATTATAGAATTTTGTTAGGTTTAAAATATTACCGAAGGCTCTTCAATCTCTTTGATTCACCCTCCATAAATCCACCATCTAAACGTTCTCTAAAAAAACCTTTATTTTATTTAATTCTACACCTCTTTTGAAAATCACCAACCCAGAATTGTTGAAAATACGTATTCCTCAGGATTAGAGACATATTGTTTTGCTGCTTCCAGATCATCTGCTGTTAAATATTGAAGTACACTGTCCATGACCATTTTGGTTTTGGGATCTTCAATATTTACTAATCTGGTTTTCACTTTGCCATTCTCTCCCGTTACATCTTTTAAGAACAATGGTTTTACTTCGCCGGTATTGGTTCTCACCGTAACCACACATCCAGTTAATCCCTGATCAAACAAAGTTTTTACACCTGTACCCAACAAAGTGCAATACTGAAGATCAAAAGCTGCCGGTGGTAAGCATCGAAGTTCGTAGCCCAACTCCACAGGACGACATTTGATGTCTAGACCTAATTCTTTTAATTTATTTTGAAGCAACAAATTGTAGATATGCGCTTTACTTACATTTCCTAATTCTGGGTGACCATGTGCATCAAAAGTGAACTGAACACCTGAGGATTTGATCACATCATCACTCATGAAATGAAAAATACCCTCGCTCACAATAGCAGCACCATAGTTGATTCCTAAAAGCTTTCTTTTTATGATTGCAGAAACTAAAAGTTTTGTAATATTTTCAAAATTCAACTCGGCTTTTGTAAACATTTCCGGCATTACGATCATGGGCAATTGACAGGATGTTCCAATGCTGAAAGCAAGATGTCCAGCTTCCCGACCCATTGCAGAAATCACGAACCAGTTAGCTGATGTTTTTGCATCTTCATAAACAGTTTTAGTGATACGAACACCTTCTTCAGTGGCACTTTGGTAACCAAATGTAGGTTCGTTCTCTGGAAGAGGGAGGTCGTTATCGATAGTTTTAGGGACGTGAATGTTCTGTACCGGGAATTTATTTTCAGTAAGAAATTTGGAAATTCTGTTAGCAGTAGAAGCAGTATCATCGCCGCCAATGGTTACCAACAATTTCACATTATTATTTACAAAAAAATCAGTTGTAAACTCTGCATCTTTGGGTTTATAACGACTCATACGCAAAATAGAGCCTCCTCTGGTTAGTGCTGTATCTGCCATTTCAAAATTAATATCCACGGTGGAAGCTACACCTGAAAACAGGTTTTTATACCCTTCATTCAGACCAATCACTCTATATCCGTTTTTTAAGAATATTTTTGAAACTGAAGCGATTACAGTGTTAATACCTGGTGCAGGACCACCAGCTGCAAGAATTAAAATACTTTGTTGCATATTTGGTTTTTAAAAATTGTAAGCACCAAAGATATATGAAATTGAGGACTGTGTTGAACTAACACATTCAATAATTTCTTAGAAATAAACCTGACTTGGATTTAAAAAAAGATATTTTTGAAACATAATATTAAAACGACTCAATATGAAACAATTATTCTTATTATTTTTTATTTCGATTTTTATGGTTGTACAAGTAGAGGCGCAAAATAAATATCCAGTATCCAAAAAACAAAATGTTGTAGACGACTACTTTGGAACGAAAGTTCAAGACCCTTATCGCTGGCTGGAAGACGACAATGCACCTGATACAAAGGATTGGGTAATAGCAGAAAATAAAGTAACAGATAATTATTTAGCAAAAATTCCATTTAGAAATAAGATTAAAGAACGCCTTGAAATACTATGGAATTATCCAAAATATAGTTCGCCTTACAAAAAGGGAGATTGGTATTATTACTATAAAAACGATGGGCTTCAAAATCAGGCGGTGCTGTATAGAACAAAAAATCTTTTGCAAGCACCAGAAGAGTTTTTAGATCCCAATAACCTTAGTGCAGAAGGAATTGTGGCTTTAGGTAGTTTATCCTTTACCAAAGATGGGAAATTGTGCGCATACTCCCTTTCGAAAGCTGGAAGCGACTGGACCGAAATATTTGTGATGGATGTAGAAACCAAAAAACTTTTAACCGATAAAATAGAATGGACAAAATTTGGCGGAGCTTCCTGGAAAGGTAATGAGGGATTCTTCTATAGCGGCTATGAAAAAGCCGATGAGAAAACCAAGCTAAGCAAAGCCAATGAATTTCAAAAAGTATATTTTCACAAGTTGGGAACTTCCCAAAGTGAAGATCTGGTAGTTTATGAAAATAAAGAACATCCCAAACGCTACTATGGATGCGGTCTTACAGAAGATGAAAGATTCCTGATACTTTCAATTTCCGAAGGAACCAGTGGAGGAGAGATCAGATACAAAGATTTGAAAGATCCCAATCAAAATGAATTTCAGCTTTTAGTGAAGGGTTTCGATACTGATCCTGAAGTGGTCGATAACCATGGCGACAGATTGTTGGTAAAAACAAATTTTCAGGCACCTAATTACAAAGTGATTTCCATCGATCCCAAAAACCCTTCTCCGGAAAACTGGATAACCATAATTCCTGAACAAAAGGAAGTGCTCTTAGGCGTAGGCACAGGAGGTGGAAACCTGTTTGCAAGTTATCTAAAAGATGCATCCAGCAAAGTGTTTCAGTATTCCTATGCTGGCAATCAAATTCGCGAAATACCGTTACCCGGAATCGGTTCGGCTGGAGGCTTTGGTGCTGAAAAGGACTCAAAAGAATTTTACTATGGCTATTCTTCTTTTGCCACTCCTCCATCTATTTATAAATACGACATCGAAACTGGCAAATCGGTATTGTACAAACTCACCGAAGTAAAAATGAATACTTCGAATATTGTTACCGAACAAATTTTCTTTACAAGCAAGGACGGCACCAAGGTTCCTATGTTTTTGACTTACAAAAAAGGAATGAAAAAAAATGGCAACACCCCTGTCATGCTTTATGGCTACGGAGGATTCAACATCCCCATGACTCCCGGCTTTAGTGTGAGCAATGCATTTTTTGTGGAGCAGGGCGGTATATATGTTGTAGTCAATCTTAGAGGAGGGAACGAATATGGTGAAGCCTGGCACAAGTCAGGAATGTTGCTGAATAAGCAAAATGTTTTTGATGATTTCATTGGTGCTGCCGAATATCTTATAAAAAACAAATACACCAATAATAGCAAAATTGCTATCCGTGGTGGTAGCAACGGTGGTTTGCTGGTGGGTGCGGCGATGACCCAAAGACCCGACCTATTTAAAGTGGCCATTCCACAGGTAGGTGTATTGGATATGCTTCGGTATCATAAGTTCACAGTTGGCTGGGGTTGGGCAGTAGAGTACGGAAGTTCGGATGACAAAAAGTATTTTCCTTATCTGCTAAATTATTCGCCTTATCATAATCTAAAGAAAGGCGTAAACTACCCTGCTACAATCGTAACTACCGGGGATCACGACGACCGTGTGGTTCCAGCACATAGTTTTAAGTTTGCTGCCAAGTTGCAGGAGTATCATCAGGGAAAGAACCCGGTTCTCATAAGAATTGAAACAAACGCCGGACATGGAGCAGGGAAACCAACCAGCAAGGTAATAGAAGAAGCAGCTGATATCTGGGCCTTTACCATGTATAATTTGGGAATGAATTTTAAATAATTACAATTTGAAAAAAGCGGCAAGATGGCTTGGGAATCGCATTGTTTTCACTAGCCAAATTACAAGATTCCTATTGGTGGCATTCCTGTTGACAACATGCAACATGATTGCTTCTGCACAAACTATTCATCAACCAGTTGGAAATCCTGATTGGGAGGCTCGATACACTCCGTTTCGAATGGTTGCTAATCTGTATTATGTTGGCACACGCGATCTTGCCGCTTATTTAATTGTAACTGACAAAGGCAATATTCTTATAAATACAGGACTGGCGAGTTCATTGTCACAAATCAAGTCAAACATAAAAGAACTTGGCTTTGACTATAAGGATATTAAAATTTTACTTACCAACCAGGTACACTACGATCATGTAGGTGCTATGGCTAGCATCAAAAAAGAAACAGGCGCAAAATTTTTTGTCAATGCTGCTGATGCGGAAGTACTCACATCGGGTGGCCAAACAGATTACGAACTTGCACATTTGGGAATGAGTTTTATTCCTGTGCAGCCCGATCGCTTGCTTAAAGACAAGGATAATATTCGATTGGGAAATATTTCAATTCAAATGCTTCACCATCCGGGACATACCAAAGGATCATGTAGCTACCTGCTAAACCTAAAAGAAAACCACAAAGTATATCGTGTACTAATAGCTAATATTCCCACTATTGTTACAGACAGCAAATTTTCGGAAGTAAAAGAATATCCGGATATCCAAAATGATTATGCCTACACCTTCCGTGCGATGAAAAAACTATCCTTTGATATTTGGTTGGCTGCTCATGCTGGTCAGTTTCATTTGCTCCAAATCCGAAAGGAGGGTGTTGCTTACAATCCAAAATTATTTATGAACAAACAGGCATACCTGAATCAATTAAATAAAAGTGAGTCTGTATTTGAGCAAAAGAAAGGATTGAAGTAAGACTCAGGATTGCTTCATCACTTCAGGCATAAACTTTTTGCTTTGTTCTATTGCGTCCATTAACTGCTCGGTGATCTGTAGTGCCGATGCATTATAATCTATGTCCAGAGGCTTCTTAAAAGTAACGGTCAATCTGGTGCCACGTTGCCTCAATGTAACACCCGTTTTATTGAACGCTTTGGAAAACCCATTGATGACAACAGGAATCACAATGGGTTTATGATGTTTTATAATTAGAGCAGTTCCTTTTCTTGACGGGGCATACGGTGTGGTTGTACCCTGCGGAAAAGTGATGATCCAATTATTCAATAGAGATCGTTCTATCTTTCTGGTATCACTGGGATCAAGGCCTGCTCTTTGTTCTTTACTGGTTTCATTCCAGGTACGCTTTACGGTTAGTCCTCCTGCCAATAAAAACAAACGACTCATCCAACTACTTTTCATGGTTTGCTCTGCCGCTACATAATTTACATTTGTAAAGGGATTAAAAAAATAATAAGGCACCCCCAATCGATTTGTCTTCCCCCATTTTACTGCCGAAAAAACATGAAAAAGAGTAATAACATCCAGAAAATAGGTTTGATGATTGCAGACAAACAACACATTGGATTTGGGTAACTTTTTTAATACTTCGGCTCCTTCTATATTTAGTTTGTTGATAATAGCAATGCCAGGATAAGTGGACATGCCTACAATAAAATGCACCATTTTTCGCACAAGGTTGGTGCGTTTTAGTCTTTCAATCAATTTACTCATGAATTGTAAACAAATAATGAATTAAAGTAAATAATAATTATTGATTACTCAGATTTATTTTATCTCTTGTTGAATTAGATCCCCATGTGCACTAGCCAGGTATCGCAACAGATCATTTTGCCGGATTCAATTCCTTCAAAATAATGCTAACAATATTTACCCATTCAGCATCGTTGTCAGATGTTCCAATTTCTATAATCCTTTTTTCCACCAGACGACTGTCGCTGGTTTGCTGAAACCTAGTAATGATTTCATGTTCTTTCCAAAGACAGGATTTCAATTGTATAAACATCAGCCTGGCTCCTTTTTCATCAGCCAGTTTTATAGACTGGGGCAACTCCACATTCATAATATAATCAGTGGCCAAAAAATCGGGGCTTAAAAGGAAAACTATCATGTCTGCATTGGTGAGTTCATCCTGTATGGCATCATTCCATTTGGTTCCCGGTGTAATCATACGATCATACCAAGGACTGATCTTTCGACTGTCCTGCAGAGATTTCAAATGCACAAAAAAGCGAGTGACAAAATCTCCATCCTTTGAAGAATAAGAAACAAACATCTTTTTGGGCGTTTTGTCAAAGTACTCAATGTTCTTGAATGCCGCTAGGTTGAAAGAAACTTTATCTTTCTTAAAACTATACTGCATCTCAGTATTGTATTGATTTAATTCGGCATGACTGAAGTACTGACGACTATTGACAGACAATTCCCTTTCGTAGGTCCAACCTTCGCAAATTTTTTGCAATTCCTTATCCACCTCTCCTTCCAAGCCAAATCGGTTGAATGGATTCATCGTTCTAATATAAATTACACCTCCTACATCTTTGTTCTTTTCAAACTCTACGAAAACCATATCGTCAGAAGTTTCCTTCTTAATGATGATACCATTGCGCCAGAAAGGAAGATAACTCAATCCAATCTCCGATACATCATTGTTGGTTTTGCTGATATATTTTCCAAACAGATCCAATAAAATAGATTTATGAAAGAAAGTTTTAAAAATATACCGCACATTGGTATAGCAAAATGTTTTCAGAAAAAACCTGATAGAATCATTTGGGACTAATGGCAAAAACTGTGGTGCCACAAACAGTTCATCATTGATAGAAACTATGGAATTGTTTTTGCAAAGCAGATTCAGAATATTGTCTAAATAAGGAATATGAAGCAATTGCTGCTTCTGGAAGAACCCTTTATCATTACCTATCCTTGCTATTTGCATCACCGCTTTTATCTGACTGTTTAGCTCAGGAATATTTGTGTAGATGAAGGATGAATCTCTATCAAAAAAATACACCCCAATATTATTTAAGATCTGTGCAATGATAATAGCATGATCAATACTAAAATCAATCTGTGGATAATTCTCGTCCATAAACACCTTGCACTTTTCATAGAATGTTTCTATAGTCAAAATTTCCAGTGCCTTTGTTCCTGCCAATGCAGAAATAGAAAGAATCAGTTCGTTTTCATAAGATCGCAATTGACGAGCTGACAGGTTGAGTGAATAAAAGAAGTCGCTCAGGACTTCTTCCAAAATCGATGTACGCTTTTTTCCTTTGAGTGAAATATTGTAAAACCCTTTGATATTGGGATACAAAGATTCCAACTTGCTTTGATCGAGCCAGGCTTCGCCTTCATCTATTTTGTTCTGTAAAATAAGAATGGGGGCTACTTCCTGCACAATGGTTGGTGCATTTTCTTTATCTCGGTTTCGTACAAAACAATTCTCAAAACTTCGGGAACCTACCCTGTATTTTACTGATTCAAGCCAATACACCAAAGGATAATTTTCATAAATCACTTTCTCCGTGTCATCAATCAATTCTTCCTTTGGATCGTAACAATTTCCATTCTTGTCCCAAAGCAAAATATAAGCAGTATCAGCCGAATAAAATATTTTATGCACATCATGATAGTAATCCTGCCCACCAAAATCAAAAATATTCAGCATAGTTTCGTTACCTGAAGGAGATTTCAAAAATGGTGCTTTGAAATTTTTGATATTCAAAAGATGGGTGGAGGTGGAGTTCTCTGTAATTTGACCGGTCATCAAATATTCACAAAAATTGGTCTTACCGCTACGACTGTTTCCTATCAAAACCAGCTTTACTATTTCCAGCTTGGTGGTTTCTATATTTTTCGAATCCACTTCATGAAAGTGATTTAGGATTGCCTCATTGCCCTGGTAAATAGTTTCCAGTGAGGGTTCTGAAATCATCATACAGTCTTTAATAAATATGCCGGGTTCATTCTCATCAAAACTATACACATTTTTTACTACAGCTCCTTTCTTTAACAAACTAAGAAATGGTCTCATACTCACAATCGGATTATTGGTAATCACCAGTCGAATATCTGGATTAAGGCTATCCATTTCCTCCACAAGCTGGAGTTCCTCACTATTTTTTGGTGAAGTAAACTTTCCCATGACATAAACAAAATGCAAAAAATTATGCGCCAGATACAATCGTTTAAGTTGTTGAAGATGGGAGATGTT
The DNA here is from genome assembly GCA_035434405.1 of Niabella sp. Lineage (GTDB taxonomy): Bacteria > Bacteroidota > Bacteroidia > Chitinophagales > Chitinophagaceae > Niabella. The sequence goes on from DAORWU010000014.1 coordinate 13,935, forward strand.
TTCGACTATTTTCAAACGATTGTTGGACAAACCAAGAAAACTAATCTTTGGACAATTCTGCAAGCCCTCTAACTTTTCTATTTCATTGTTGAAAAAATCCAGTTTCTCCAGTTTCACCAATGCCTCCAGATTTTCAATTCTGGCGATATTGTTCTTATCACAAATTAACGTTTTGAGATTACTAAGATTATCCAAAAAACACAACTTTGTAATTAGATTATTAGATGCTGACAATTCAGTTAAAAAGGGCATGAAAAGCAGATCAAATGGAAAAGATTTCAAACCAAGATTATTCAGATTCAATACTTCATTTTCATTTAATCTTGCAGTTTGTATAACATGGTTTGCTTCTTTATTTCTAGATATTTCAAAGACTGATATAAGTTTATTTTGTACCTGCTGAGGTACAACATTATCTGAAATGATTTGCCCTGTTTCTTCCACTCCGGCTATCCAATCAAAGTCAACCAACTCGGTTTTTTCCCAATCGCATGGTTCAAGAAGAGAAAGTAGCAAGCGTTTATTTAAGGAGAAAACCCGTAATTCTTCTATTCTGGAATCAGACAAACTTTCTAAATATTTTTTACTCACAAACAGGATGAGAATATCTGTTTGCCCCAAATCCATTAGCTCCGAATTGGAGTTTAGTCTTCTTTGAACCTCCTCCAAAAGAAGCTCGATATTACTATCTAAATTCAGAATAGTGGATGGCAAAAGCTTGTGCGGATATTCCTCTTTATGGCAATCAAAAGAAAGTCGCAATAACATGTCGTTGCCAGTGCTTCTGTTGCTCATCATAGTTCAGGGTTTTGTATAAAAAAATAAAACGGCTGCAATGTAAAAGGCTTAAATGAAGTTACTCAAGATTCCTGAAAAGTATCTATTTTTAAAGCAGCATGACTACATTTAGTGAATCAACAGATTGGATGGAAAAGGATGAAGTCGCATACTTGACAACGCAAAGGATGACAGATGAACCTTGTGGTTTTGAATGAAAACAATTTTGATAATACAACTATCGGATAGCAATATCCACTCAAAAAATGAATCAGATGGATGAGCAGGAAATCTTAAATAATAAACCATCAAGAAAAAAAATTCTTTACCCGGTTAATGCCGAGTTGGCCACCTACCTTATTCGCCAAGGGCGAGAAGTTCAGTTGCCCGTCTCCCACAAAGATCTATTAAACTTCACATGGTCCATCCCAATCAATGATGCACATGGGAATAGCACCCATTGGGAGAAAGCTATTTATGATAAAAGAGACTGGGATTTTCTTAGGGAAGGTTTGGTAAAGATTTATGCCATTTTGAAAACAGAAGGAGACATGAGTTTTGCCAACCAGTTGGATGTGGCTAGAATTGATTATTGCTCCTTTGGCAATTCGCTTCCATTTCGAATAAGAATTATCAATAAACATAATGCCAATTTTGACCATTACTATATCAAAATAACCGATGCCTCTAGAGTGTATGGATTAGAACTGGAGCATTTTCTTTCTCCCAACAGAATCACTTTTTACACACATGGCCATACACTAGTAGAAGAGCATATTCCTGGACTGGCAGGAGATGTGTTTTTAGAACAATATCTACACAGAGAAGACACCAACAAAACCAGATTAGCAAAGGAATTTGTAAAGTTCAATGAAAGGTGTTTTGTAAGGTTGCTAGGAGATATGCGTGCCTATAATTTTGTAGTTGTGTCTACTCCAGATATAGAAGGATACCAATACCGGATTCGTGCTATCGATTTTGACCAGCAATCCTATGAAGGAAGAAAATACCTTTATATGCCTCAGTTTTTCAAGGAGAATAATATGTTTGTGCAAACAGTACTAAAAAATCTAAATACTCAATCGATAGAACAATACAAAGCAGAGGAGCGTTCGGCCATGGCTTATCGGGTGGCAGTAACTAGGTTCAGACTCATGGAAATGCTGAATATTATGTCTCGGGACACCATTGCTCCAATCGAAAAGCAGAAACTATTAATTAGCCAACTAAATGAACATTTTAGAACCGAAGCTTTCAGCCGATGCCAGTCAATGGGGCAGATTCTGAAATTGCATCTAAAATACATGCTTCGCGGAAATCTAAAACTGATACAGGAAAAAACCCGTTTATTGGCTAACAAAAAATCCTAGCAAACCAGAACCTAATCGATTGATTTTCAAATTTGAATAAAAGGATTTCGCATCCTTCCTCCAATTATTACATCTATCCTACAAATTTCATAGAATAGAAGCTCTTACAATGTGTTGGTTTCACATAATCTTAGTATCTTAGCGCGCCTGTTTTAAGGCGATTTTTTTACTTAAACCAATTTAAAAAAAGATGAGCAAATACACAGCCGGCGTATTACACGGCAAGGAGCTTGAAGCCCTTTACAATGATGCTAAAGAAAACAATTTTGCACTTCCTGCAGTAAATGTGGTAGGAACCGGCAGCGTAAATGCTGTTATCGAAACAGCTGCAAGAGTGAATTCACCTGTTATGGTTCAGTTCAGCAATGGTGGCGCACAATTTTATGCTGGTAAAGGCATGCCTAATGACAATCTGCAAGCAAATATTTTTGGTGCAGTAAGTGGTGCCATTCATGTGCACACAGTAGCTAAATATTATGGTGTTCCGGTAGTGCTTCACACCGACCACGCAGCTAAAAAATGGTTACCATGGATTAGTGCCCTGATTGATGAAGGAGAAAAATACTATAAAGAAAAAGGACAGCCTTTATACAGCTCCCACATGTTGGATCTGAGCGAAGAACCTATCGAAGAAAACATTGCTACCTCAGTTGAGTTTTTCAAACGTATGGCTCCATTGGGCATGAGTATCGAAATTGAACTGGGTGTTACCGGTGGTGAAGAAGACGGAGTGGATAATACAGATGTAGATAATTCTAAATTATATACCCAGCCAGAAGATGTGGCTTATGCTTATGAGCAACTAAGCCAAGTGGGTAATATGTTTACTGTAGCTGCTGCCTTTGGAAACGTACACGGTGTTTACAAACCAGGAAATGTACAATTAACTCCAATCATTTTGGACAATAGTCAAAAATATATCGAGCAAAAATTCAATACTGGCAAAAAACCTGTTTACTTCGTATTCCATGGTGGAAGTGGTTCTGAAAAAGAAAAAATTGCTGAGGCCATTGGATATGGAGCTATCAAAATGAACCTGGATACAGACATGCAGTGGGCATTTGCTGAGGGCGTTTTTGAATACTACAAAAAGAATGAAGCCTATTTGCAAGCTCAGTTAGGGAACCCTGAAGGAGCCGACAAACCAAACAAAAAATATTATGACCCACGTGTTTGGCTACGCAAAGGGGAAGAAAGTTTTGTAAAACGTCTGGAAGTTGCTTTCAATGACTTGAATTGTATTGGCAGAAATGCATAATTGATTTATCCTTATATCATCAAGACCCCGGCAAATTGTCGGGGTCTTTCTTTTTGTGTCTCCTCTAAAAGATGCAAGAACCTGGCAGAAAACCACTAGCACAAAAAAGCCGGCTGAATGAATCAACCGGCTTTCAAGTATTTTATAAAAAAAGAAATTATATCTGCTTTGCTCCTTCTACTAATACAGTTACGTGGTCATTAAGCACTTCTACAAATCCACCTTGCACCTGATAATAAGTAGCCGTACCATGGAGCCCTCCCTGCAATATTTTTAACTTCCCTTCGGTTAAAGCGGCAATCATTGGAGCGTGCTTGTCCATTATTTCAAAAGAACCGCTCACTCCGGGCATTTGTACACCGTATGCCTCGCCATTATAAATATTGCCCTCAGGACTTAAAATATTAAGTTTCATTAATAATTAAGATTAAAAATTAAAAATTAATTAGCACTGGCTAACAATTTCTTTCCCTTTTCTATTGCATCATCAATTGTACCCACTAGGTTAAAGGCTGCTTCCGGATATTCGTCCACTTCACCATCCATAATCATATTGAAACCACGAATAGTCTCGTCTATTGGAACCAACACCCCTTTCAGACCAGTAAAGGCTTCGGCCACATGGAAAGGTTGAGAAAGGAAACGTTGTACCTTACGGGCACGAGATACTGTTTTTTTATCTTCATCGCTCAATTCATCCATACCCAAAATGGCGATGATATCCTGAAGTTCCTTATAGCGTTGCAAAATTCTTTTCACTTTGTTGGCACAGTTATAGTGTGCTTCTCCTACCACCTGAGGCATTAGAATACGAGAAGTAGAATCCAACGGATCCACCGCAGGATAGATACCTAAATCGGCTATCTTACGGCTCAATACGGTAGTGGCATCTAAGTGTGCAAATGTTGTAGCAGGTGCTGGATCGGTCAAGTCATCCGCAGGTACATACACCGCTTGCACAGATGTAATAGAACCATTTTTTGTAGAGGTAATACGCTCTTGCATCAATCCCATTTCAGTAGCCAATGTAGGTTGATAACCTACCGCAGAAGGCATCCGACCTAATAGCGCAGAAACCTCTGAACCAGCCTGAGTGAAACGGAAGATATTATCTACGAAGAAAAGAATATCCTTTCCTTTTCCTTCGCTGTCTCCATCACGGAAATACTCGGCAATTGTCAAACCACTCAAAGCCACACGCGCACGTGCTCCTGGAGGTTCGTTCATCTGACCAAATACGAAAGTAGCTTTGGACTCTGCTAGTTCTTCGGTATTCACCTTGCTTAAATCCCATCCGCCCTCTTCCATACTGTGTTTGAAGGCATCACCATATTTCATAATTCCTGCCTCAATCATCTCACGCATCAGGTCATTCCCTTCACGAGTTCGCTCTCCCACACCGGCAAATACAGATAAACCACCGTGCCCTTTGGCAATATTATTAATCAACTCCTGAATCAATACCGTTTTTCCTACCCCTGCACCACCAAACAAACCAATTTTACCCCCTTTTGCATAAGGCTCAATAAGGTCAATGACTTTAATACCTGTAAAAAGCACTTCTGAAGCGGTACTCAGATTTTCAAAAGCTGGCGGCATTGCATGTATTGCACGACCGTTTTCTTTAGAAACCTGTGGTAATCCGTCAATAGCATCACCAGTTACATTGAAAAGACGACCTTTAATAGCTTCCCCGGTTGGCATGGTGATTGCCTTTCCAGTATCGCGCACTTCTGTTCCACGAACAAGACCTTCCGTACCATCCATTGCGATAGTACGTACACTGTCTTCTCCAAGGTGCTGCTGCACTTCCAGGATCAGTTTCTCGCCGTTTTCTTTTGTAAGCTCTAAGGCATTAAAAATTTCTGGAAGGGCATCGTCAAATTGAACGTCAATTACCGCTCCAATAACTTGTTTGATTTTACCAACTTTTGCCATAATTATTTGAGGTATGGTTTATTTTTGTGGCTGCAAAAGTAAGGTTTATACTTGTATATTTATGCAGTGCGAATACAAATTATTCACATACCGGGCAGAATTGAAACTTTTTTTTAAAAACTACTCATTTTTTTTACCTAAAGTATCCTTTGGCCCTAAACCAGGTTGTGATATTTTCCATTTTATTCCTTAATATTGGTTTTCAAAATGAAAACATCAATTAACCTTTGTCGTAGATGAAATTTCAAAACAACTCGAAAATGCTGATATTTATTATCGGCCTTATTGGTGTGCTGTCCTGTAATTTTTTAGATGAAAAGTCGGAAGATGAAAAAATTGTCAAGGAGGAAAAACCGGTTACTAAAGTGGATATCACTATCGACACGAGTAACTCTTTTAACACTTATTTCCTGGATGAAACAAATTTGCAGCAGATTCTACAAAAAAATAATTTAGGAGACACCCTCACCAACCGGATTCAGAGTTTCTACAATAGCCGAAATTATCAGTTTGCTTGGTTTTCCAGGGAAGGACTTCCTGAACACACCCTCTCTTTTTGGAATCTCCTAAAAAACTATCTTAACTATTCGAAAGATTCCACAGTATATAACAAATGGCTCACCGAAAAAATGGAATTCATCACCAGAACAAATGGAGTAAAACCCAAAAACGACTCACTATACCAAAATCTGGAAACGCTGCTTACTAGATATTTTTATGTATATGCAGATCATATATATGCCGATGATCCTGATTTCAACATAAAATCGCTGGAATACTATATCCCCAAAAAACAACTGACTATAGAAGCAATGCTAGATTCTGTACTTACCAAACATAGCCAGTACTCAGATGAAAATGCCCCTCGAAATCCACAATTCATAAAACTGCGAGACCAGTTAGAAAAATATAAAAACATTAGGGACAATGGAGGTTGGACTCATGTGTACAGTAAGGTGGAGATTATGAAACCTGGTTACAAGGATCCAGCAGTGAAGGCACTGAAGAAAAGGCTTCATGAAGAAGGCTTCTTGGAAGGTCATGACAGTATGTTTACCAATACTTACGATGAGCCTCTTGCAAAAGCTGTCAATGCCATTAAGAAAACGTATGGATACAAACCCGATGGCACTGCAGGTCAGACTTTTTTGAGAGATGTAAACATTTCTGTGGATGAGCGTATCCAACAGATATTAATAAACATGGAACGAATGAGATGGCTTCCGACCAATACGAAAGATTCTGGAAGAACCATTATGGTAAATATTCCAGAGTTCAAACTGTACGTATATGAACATGGCAAACTGGCTTGGGATATGGATGTTGTGGTGGGAAAGGAAGGTAATAATACCACCGTATTTACAGGCAGACTGAGTACAATTGTGTTTAGCCCGTACTGGAATGTACCCACCAGCATTGTAAAAAATGAAATGCACGGTCGTCCAAGTGTCAGATATCTGGCTCGAAACCGGATGGAGTTCAAAAACGGTCAGGTAAGGCAGAGGCCTGGCCCCTGGAACTCATTAGGGTTAGTCAAGTTTCTTTTCCCAAACAGCTTTAATATATATTTTCACGATTCGCCTGCCAAAAGCTTGTTCAACCGAGATAAACGAAGTTTTAGCCACGGCTGTATCCGACTGAAAGAACCGGCCAAATTAGCTCGTTACATTTTGAATGACACGGTGAAATACAATGCCAAAAAAGTAGATAGCCTGATGCATACTTACAAAGAAAAATTTGTAAAAGTAAAAAGTCCCATCCCTGTTCTAATCACCTATTTCACTGCCTGGGTGAACGACAGTAGTATTTTGAATTTTCGGGAAGACATTTATGGACATGATGCCATCGTTGCCAAGAAAATGTTTTTGAATAGTATTGGCACCAGTTTTAGTCGTCGAAAAATAGTACAGGACAGCATCAATCGGGTAAAAACCCTGGCAAAATTAAAAGATCAAAAAAGAAAGGATTCTCTGGCCAGAGTAGAAGCAAAGAAATACCCGAAACCGGACAACATAACCACCAAAAAGCCGGATACCGCAATCAAAGAAGAAGAATAGTATTTTTTATAAGCAGCATACATAATTGATACTTTTGTACAATGACATGGAAAGAAATGGAATCAGATAAATACAACCTGACAGAAGTAACCACTCCCACATTAGCCAAAGAATTTATTCTCGTCAATGTGTGTCTCCACGAGCAAGATGCTAATTATATCAGGCCCCTCAATAAAGACATCAATGCTGTTTTCGACAAAAAGAATAATAAGGCCTATCGTTTTGGAGAAACCATTCGTTGGATTCTAAAAGATAAAACTGGGAAGCTTTTAGGCAGGTTAGCAGCTTTCGTAAACAAGAAATATAAGACAAATGGAGACGAGGGACCTGTAGGTGGTATTGGTTTTTTTGATTGTATTCATGATCAATCGGCGGCCAACTACCTATTTGAAACAGCTAGGATCTGGTTACTTGAAAGAGGAATGACCGCCATGGATGGGCCGATCAATTTTGGCGAACGAGATACCTGGTGGGGATTGTTGGTAAAAGGTTTTGAGCCCCCTCTTTATCGAATGAACTACAATCCACCCTATTACAAAGACTTATTTGAAAACTACGGATTTAAACCTTTTTTTAATCAAACCTGTTATGGGCTGGATGTGGCCAACCGTATTCAGGAAAAATTCTATACCCGACATGCTGCCATTTCCAAAGACCCAAATTATTCTTCAGACAATATAAAAACCAATAATCTGTCCAAATATGTCAAAGACTTTACGATAGTCTATAATAAGGCCTGGGCAGGGCATGGCGGTTTGAAACAAATAGATGAAAGGAACGCTTTAAAACTGTTTGAGTCTATGAAAGCAGTTATGGATGAAAGAATAAACTGGATAATCTACTATAAAAATGAGCCGATAGGCATTTGGTTAAACCTTCCCGACCTTAACCAGTGGTTCAAATATTTAAACGGCAAATTTGGATGGATCGATAAATTGAAATTTCTCTGGATCAAAAAAAGCAAACCATGCAATAAATTTGTTGGGCTGGTTTTTGGCATAGTTCCAGAATTTCAGGGTAAAGGTGCCGATGCCTATTTGATAATAGAGGGAGCCAGACTCATTCAAAACCTAACTATTGAAAATGGTCAATATACTTTGGGCAAAAAGATTTATGAAAAATATGAATTGCAATGGATTGGCGACTTCAATCCCAAAATGATCAATGTAGCTGAATCATTAGGCACTCATATAAGTCGAGTCCTCACCACATATCGATATTTATTTGACCGGGAAAAAGAATTTAAACGACACCCAATACTAAATTAATCAGGGATATAAATTATACCTCAATAAAAAAAAGCAACGAAAACAATGGTTAGCCGACTCACCAGTTTTCGTTGCTCTTTCTCCTATCCGAACTATCGTGTGCAGTCAGCACCCCAACTGGCACCATTTTTTATAACTGCAATATTTAATGCTTTCGCATTAATAGTAATCACTCCCGTGTATCCATTCACTGTTCCCATATACCCCTGCTGACCTTTTTCAATTTTTATTCCCGAAATACTTGGAATATCCGAGCTATTAAAATTAAAAACATAGTTATCCCCTGTCTTCAACACAGTTATACTACCAGATTTTTTTGTACTATTTCCACTTGCAAGGTATGATACATCCCCCTTGTAGGTTCCAACAAACAAATCGTTGTCGGCGGGATTATCAGATTTACTGCAAGCAGTAAATGAAAAAACGGCCATCAACATCAACAAGATGTAGTTCAATACTGGTTTCATAATCATAATACGATTTTTTTTATAAATTTATTCAGAACCTGCAAAGCATGTACCAAAATGAAAATTGAAATCGACTTTAATATTTTTTTAGAATCTGATATTCCAAATCAGTCTATCTTTAATTCCGCATTGATGGAATGAAAAATCATGTAGTGTTGCAGAAAAAATATTTTTACCGTCCTGAATGTTTAATCCAAATTATGAAATACTTATTTGTATTTATGATCACCATTTTGATGGGATGTCAAAAAACATCTCAGGAAGATGTTGCTGACTTTGCAGGAGAAATGCTGGTAGTAAAAGATTGTACCGGAACCTATCTCAAATTCAACAACCTCGATTATCATATTTGCAACAAAACATTGGTAGAAAAATATGTTAGTGGTGACAAAGTAAAGGCATCACTCCAGAAACTGGATAGCTGCTCAGCGGATAAGGACAAGATATGCTACCTATACCACCAGAATGAAGGATGGGTTAAAATCATCTCCATCAATTAAACCCACCAATTTTCCACATCAGACTAAGAGGCAACAAATCAACTGTCATTTATGTTACATTTGTCGCAAGGAAAATTTCATGGATAAATTTATTGTTTCGGCACGAAAATACAGGCCACAAAATTTTGATACCGTAGTTGGGCAAAAGCACATTACTACTACATTAAAAAATGCTATAAAACAGCATCAGCTGGCTCATGCGTTCTTATTTTGCGGACCACGTGGCGTTGGGAAAACCACCTGTGCCCGTATTCTAGCCAAAACCATCAATTGTGAAAACCAGACAGTAGATGGTGAAGCCTGCAATACTTGCCAATCCTGTACATCGTTCAATCAGGGTAGCTCCTTAAATATACACGAACTGGATGCAGCCAGCAACAACTCGGTGGACGATATTAGAACACTGGTTGAACAGGTTCGATTTGCGCCCCAAGCTGGAAAATACAAAGTGTATATTATTGATGAAGTGCACATGCTTAGTTCGGCAGCTTTCAATGCGTTTCTGAAAACCCTTGAGGAACCCCCACCCTATGCAATTTTTATTTTAGCCACTACCGAAAAGCATAAAATATTAGCCACTATTTTGAGTCGATGTCAAATTTTCGACTTCAAACGAATCACTACCAACGACACGGTTGAGCATTTAGAGTCTATTTGTAAAACAGAGCATGTACAAACAGACAAAGCTTCGCTTCAATTGATTGCACAAAAAAGCGAAGGTTGTATGCGTGATGCTCTTAGCATCATGGATAAAATTGTTAGTTTCAGTAATGGAGAAATAAATTATGCCAGTACGCTAGAGCATCTCAACATCTTGGATGAGGATTACTATTTCAAGTTGATGGATTACATGCTGGCCCAAGACCTGAGCAGTGCCATGATGTTGTTTGATGATATAAATCGAAAAGGATTTGAAGGAGACCTAGTGCTAAACGGCATGTCGGCATTTATCAGAAATTTGTTAGTAAGCAAAGATGAAAAAGCCGTAACACTATTAGACACAGTAGAAAGTTTTAAAGAAAAATATATTCAATCCGCCAATCAGGTGCCCACCCAGTTGTTGATTAGTGCTTTAAATATTTTGAGTGAGTCTGAACTAAACTACAGATCCGCTCGCAACAAAAGGCTTCATGTGGAATTGACCCTGATAAAACTTTGCTATCTTAAACAGGCCATTCAATTATCGCTAGATTCCAATTCTTCGATTAGTAAAAAAAAACTGAATGATTCAACAGGAGCAATAGCTTTTAAACAAATTCAACCCATCGCAGTAAAGGAAGAAACGCCTAAACCTAAGGCACGGGCTATAGTTAAGCCTCCTGCTGCTAAGTTAATGATCGTTGAGGAACACGATGAAAAACCAAAAACCAATGAACCTGTATCCGTTTCGACAACAAACCAAGTATTACAACCTGAAAAAGCTTCGCCAAAATTCAGTAGCTTAGAAAAACTTCGCAAACAATTTAAGGATGCCGCCCCAGTAAAAGAAGATAATCCAATAGAGGAAGCATCTCTTCACCAAGCCTGGAAAAAATTTACCCAACAACTCAAAGAGGCAAAAAATCCGGCAGCCCAAAGTTTTGACCTGGCCACGTTAAGAATCTTGGATGAAAATTCCTTTATCGTCAACACTTCTAATTCGATTGAGTTTAGATTTGTTGACAATAACAAAAATGATGCTTCGGCTTTTTTGCAAAACGAACTAGGAAATACGCAAATACAATTTTTTATTACTAAAGTTGAAAACAAAGAAATTCCAGTAGATACCAATCGTCCACTGACCGCAATAGAACAATTCCAAAAAATGATTACCAAATATCCATTAATAAAAGAACTGAAAGATAAACTGAAAATGGATTTGATCAGATAATTTTGTTACTATCTGATTCTAATATATTCTCTGACGGACAAACTATGATTTTTCCATATTGTCCATTCATCATAATTCACTAATTTCGGGCGAAATATTTTAGATAAATGGCCGAAAAAATTTTAATGCCCCGCCTTAGCGACACTATGACCGAAGGAGTAATTGCCGCCTGGCATAAAAAAGTGGGTGAAAGTGTAAAGAAAGGCGATCTTTTAGCCGAAATCGAAACAGATAAAGCTACCATGGAACTGGAAAGTTACAAGGATGGTACTATATTATACTTGGGTACAGAGAAGGGTGGGAAACTTCAGGTAGATGATTTGCTGGTAATTGTAGGTGATGCAGGAGAAGACGTTTCTTCTTTGATAAACGGAAAATCTGGAGGAAATGCACCCGCACCAAAAGAAGACAAACCACCACAACAACCCGCAGCAGAGAAGGCTGCTACTTCTGCAAGCATAGATGTATCAAAAATGGATGAAGTAGTATTAATGCCCCGATTGAGCGATACCATGACAGATGGTGTAATTGCGGGTTGGGCTAAAAATGTAGGAGATCAAATTAAAAAAGGTGATCTTTTAGCCGAAATCGAAACAGATAAAGCTACCATGGAATTAGAGAGCTACAAAAATGGTACGCTTTTATACCAAGGAGCAAAAAAGGGTGATAAAATATTAGTAAACGACTTGCTTTGCATTATTGGTGAAGCCGGCAAAGTGGATGTGGACGCTATCGTGGCAGCCGTAAAAGGCGGAACATCCGTTTCAGCATCATCTACCCAGGAAGTAAAAGCTGAAGAACCGGTAGTTATCGAAAACGAAACTGTAGCCGAGACCTCTTCCAATACCGAAAACGGACGTTTAATAGCTTCTCCACTAGCAAAAAAATTAGCTGCTGAAAAAGGAATTGACCTTAACAAAGTACAAGGCAGTGGCGATGGAGGGAGAATAGTGAAATCAGATATAGACAATTATACCCCAGCCACTCAAACTACCACTCCAACCACAGCCTCTCCAGCAGCAGCAGTTGCAGCAGCACCCGCCGGTCAGGTAAGTTTTGAGGACACTTCTGTTTCTCAAATGCGTAAGGTGATTGCAAAGCGCCTGGCAGAAAGTAAATTTACAGCACCACATTTCTATCTGACCATGTCTATCAATATGGACAATGCAGTAGCAAGTCGTGGCAAAATAAACGAAACCGCTCCTGTAAAAATTTCATTTAATGATTTAGTGTTGAAAGCTTGTGCTTTGGCACTTAAACAACATCCAACGATCAACAGCAGTTGGTTGGGCGACACCATTAGAACCAACCACCATGTAAATATTGGTGTGGCGGTGGCTGTGCCTGATGGTTTGTTAGTTCCGGTGGTTCGGTTTGCCGATACTAAATCTTTATCTCAAATAGCCGTAGAGGTTAAGGATTTTGTAAAGAAGGCAAAAGACAAAAAATTACAACCTTCCGATTGGGAAGGAAGCACATTTACCATTTCCAACCTTGGAATGTTTGGCATTGATGAGTTTACTGCCATTATCAATCCACCAGATGCCTGTATCTTGGCAATAGGAGGTATTTCTCAGGTTCCGGTTGTAAAAAATGGAGCTGTTGTTCCAGGGAATATCATGAAAGTTACCCTTAGTTGCGACCACCGTGTAGTAGATGGTGCTTCGGGTGCGGCCTTTTTGCAGACATTGAAGAACCTGCTGGAAGAGCCTTTGAGGATGTTAGTATAAACATTTGATTTAATATTTGTACGAAAACCGTTGACAGTTCTCAATAACTATTGTCAGCGGTTTTTGCTTTACAGATTTTTCCATCGTTAAAATTTTGAGTACAAAAAAATGGAAAACCAACTTTGTATTGCGTTCCAGTTAATTGGTTGTAATTTGGAAGATTCCTTGGCTATTAGTAGCAACGGTTTAACCTAACTGTAAAATGATATGATCAAAAAAACATTGGTACTAGGTGCTTCAGAAAATCCGGAGAGGTATTCCAATATGGCAATAAAGAAACTTCGGAATCAAGGACATGAGGTGATTGCCATTGGTAAGCAGAAAGGCAAAGTGGAGGATGTGGAAATCACATGTAATACGCAAATTTCTGTAAACGTAGATACAGTTTCCATTTATCTAAACATCCTAAACCAAAAAAAATACGAAGAATATATATTATCATTACATCCCAGGCGTATTATTTTTAATCCGGGTGCTGAAAATCCTGAACTGGCAGAAAGGGCAAAATCAAATCACATTCAAGTCATGGATGCCTGCACTTTAGTATTATTAAGCACGGGACAATATTAATAGATTTCCCCTAAAAAAATAAATCAGCCGGTCATTAAACAATAACCGGCTGATTTGTTCTGGATTGAATTTGACCCAAATTTATTGCAATCTAAAAGCGCTTTTTACTTCATTAAAATTTGAAAAATTAATATTTCTGTTAGATGCATTTAAAGCCGAACCCGGCACCACTACATATTTAAAGTTAAAAGTAGGTAAAGTTGCTACTCCCACATTCGGAAGTAATACGGAAGCATTTGCTTTTGAATAAAAATAATATAGTCTTATTTTTCCCGGATCGGAATAACTAAATTCTACATTGTAGAAAAACTCACCACTAGCATTGTCCATTCGACTATAAGGCAATGCTGTAAACACTTTAGGATAGGCCATATCTGGCGCAAAGTATACCATAATCAACCCTTTATCGATCACATCTTGAGTAATTGCTGGTTCGTCAATATCTACAAAACGAGAGGCCTCGCCTGTAGTACCACCCGAAGGGTTTACACTCATTTTATAGAGCATGGTGGTATTGTAACCCCATTGCTCATTAGACAATGAAAAAGTTTTAGAAGTAATATTTACAGATCCTGAAATACCAGTAGCACCAGTGGCTCCATTTGCACCAGTAGATCCATTAGCACCAGTAGCACCTGTCGCTCCGGTCGCACCTGTCGATCCAGTGGCTCCATTAGAACCATTTGCACCTGTTGCTCCAGTCGCACCTGTAGCTCCAGTGGCTCCAGCAGCTCCATTGTTACCTTGCGATCCTTGGGCACCAGTAGCTCCCGTGGCTCCTGTAATACCATTTGAGCCATTACTTCCGTTGGTTCCTGCTGCCCCTGTTGCACCCTTGGGTCCATCCGGCCCCATATCTCCTTTTTTGCAGGAAACAGAGAATATTACTATTGTAATAGCCATTACAAAATATTGGCAAACTGCTGGCAACATGTTCTTAAAGATTCTTGTTGCTTGAACTTTTGATCTCATTTTTAATTTCATTTAAACTTAAACGTACAATTATTCAACTAATTGCTCTGAACTAATTGATACTACAAAAATAATTTGAACGGCTTAAAAGTAAAAACTTTTCACGATTTTATCAAAGACGTTTTTATCCGATTTCAGAGAATCAGCTTTCAGCATTTTTCAATTAGACTTTTTGCTGCTTAAAGTGTGCATTATCAGACCTTTCTTTCTCTCGCTGGTTGTTAAATTTTTTTCAACCAGGTTTGCACATCTTTATTTCTATATCATTTTATACTTTCAATAAAAACTGAGAATGGATTGTACAACGAAACAATACACTTCATTCGTCAGTCATTTGGAATGCAAGAAAAATGTATTTTGATCATTGTACCTAACAGTATTTTAACAGGCGGCAAGTTTTCAAATTCGATATTTTTGACTCCAATATTCAAACTAATTAAATAATTATAATGACTAAAAGAATCGTTACAATACTCCTTGTTTCCTGTTTGTTTTTTTATTCTTCTGCACAATCGCTAACACCCTCCAATGCAGACAGCAAGATTTCTTTTACCATAAAAAATATGGGTATGGATGTAAATGGGACTTTTTCCAACCTGGCCGGCAAAATGAATTTTAATCCTAAAAATCTAAAATCTAGCTTGTTTGATGTTACCGTTGATGTAATCACCGTGAATACAGGCGTTAAGAAAAGAGATGATCATTTGCAAAAATCCGACTTTTTTGATGCAGCCAAATTTCCTACCATCTCCATCAAAACCACCAGCATTCAGGCCAAAGGAAACAATACCTATTTTGCGAAAGCTATATTAAACATTCATGGGAATTCCAAAAATATTCAATTTGATTTTACTGCCACACCAGATGGATCGGGATATAATTTCAAAGCAGGATTCACCATAGACCGAAAAGACTTTAAGGTAGGTGGCAATAGTATGGTAATGGGCGATGAGGTAAAAGTGAAACTGGATGTAACAGGAAAGCGATGACAAATTGCTGTTTATTGATTGTAATAAATATTCCCCAAGTTTTAATTTGCTACAACCCTCCACCAGCCGACAAGTACATTGGTAGCCCAGGTTAGTATGCTATTCTTAACGGGAATATCAACTGCCAAAAATACATTTTACTTCCCCTCTAATTTATTATCTTCAACTCATGTTAGTGAAGATTAATGGCAGCGCGGTTTACGGCGTGGAAGCTATCCCAATAACCATTGAAGTGAACTGGATGGAAAGCGGAAAAGACCCTTCGATTGTGGGACTACCGGACAATGCTGTGAAGGAAAGTTTGCAACGTGTGGAAAGTACCTTTAAAACAAATGGTTTTGATATGCCGCGCACCAAAGTAGTGGTGAACCTGGCACCTGCTGATATAAAAAAAAGTGGAACTGCGTTTGATCTTCCCATTGCAATAGGTATATTGACAGCCACAGAACAAATAGAAAATATTGAAGCCATATCCAACTATGTCATCATGGGTGAGCTAAGTCTGGATGGCGAAATTCGTCCCATCAAAGGGGCGTTACCCATTGCCATTCAGGCACGCAAGCAAGAGTTTAAGGGATTAATTGTTCCAAAAGCCAATGCTCGTGAATCTGGCATGGTGAATAACCTGAATGTTTATGGGGTGGATAATATTAAGCAAGTCATAGATTTTTTCGAAAAAGGCGAAACGGGATTGGAGCCAGAAATCATAAATACCAGGGAAGAATTTTTTCACGCACAATACGATTTCGAAATAGACTTTGCCGATGTTAAAGGTCAGGAGAACATCAAGCGTGCATTGGAGATTGCGGCTGCTGGTGGTCACAATGCCATTTTGATTGGACCGCCTGGTGCCGGAAAAACGATGCTGGCGAAACGTTTGCCCACCATACTCCCACCACTCACTTTACAAGAGGCGCTTGAGACCACCAAGATTCATTCGGTAGCGGGAAAGCTCCCTGAGAATGCTACGCTTATTTCCAAACGGCCATTCCGTTCTCCACACCATACCATTTCCGATGTAGCCCTGGTAGGCGGTGGCGGCAATCCCCAACCTGGTGAAATATCATTAGCGCACAATGGTGTTTTATTTCTGGACGAGTTACCAGAGTTTAAACGAACTGTTCTGGAAGTGATGAGGCAGCCGATGGAAGAAAGAAAAGTAACCATTTCGAGGGCTAAAGTTGCATTGGACTTTCCGGCCAGTTTTAT
Source organism: Niabella sp. (assembly GCA_035434405.1). Taxonomy (GTDB): domain Bacteria; phylum Bacteroidota; class Bacteroidia; order Chitinophagales; family Chitinophagaceae; genus Niabella. The sequence continues at coordinate 30,910 of DAORWU010000014.1, forward strand.
GTTGATTGCCTCCATGAATCCCTGCCCTTGCGGGTTTTACAACCATCCCGACCGGGAATGCACCTGCCCACCGGGTGCCGTACAAAAATATTTGAATAAGATTTCAGGTCCTTTGCTGGACAGAATTGATCTTCATGTAGAAGTAACACCAGTTCCCTTTAGTGAACTTTCAAGCCTTCGAAAGGAACAAAACTCTGAATACATTCGGGATAGAGTGATTGCAGCTCGAGAACAACAAGCCAACAGATACCAGAAACATCCCGGTGTTTATTGCAATGCTCAAATGAGTAGCAAAATGCTCAAGGAAATTTGCGTGATAGACAATGTGGGACAGATGCTTTTAAAGACTGCCATGGAAAAACTCAATTTATCCGCCAGAGCCTATGACCGAATTCTAAAAGTATCCAGAACCATCGCCGACCTGGAAGGATCAGAAAATATAAAAGCCGAATACCTAGCCGAAGCCATTCAGTACAGAAGCCTTGACAGAGAAGGCTGGGCTGGTTAAGACTATCCTTATTGCTATGAGCTTGATAAATGAGCAATCGCCTGACCCATTCTGAGCATTAGCTTTGATCTAATTGTCTCACTACCTCAGTTTTGAAATGGATACTTATACCCTGTTCTTCCTACTATTTTTCTATCTCTGAATTAAAATAGCTCTTGTTGAGGAGATTCGCTTTCCCTATGTTCCACCCATTCCATCACGGTGCTCTTGTTAAAGTCTGTCAGCTTGGCTCCTACAGCTTTCCAGCCCATCAGTTCTACGACTTTTGCCAATTTAAACTTAGCACTCCGCACCTGATCTCCCTTACCGTTCTGAACCATCAGTATTGGTTCCTGATTTGTTGTAACACATTCCAGATAATTTTTATCTCCCTCTTTTATAAACAAAAACTTATTGCGAAGCGTAGATGTCTCTATCTTGAATCGCTTCACGTTGAACTGCAATTTATCCATATCGGCATACACTGAGGTAATAATCTTATCCGCATCAAATCGTTCAATAAGTAGTACTCTTTCTGGATCAAACTTTTGGGTCATTTCCTGGTCTGTAATCTCATAATAGCCATCGTTGTATATCACTAGCAACTGATCTGCCGGTTCAAACATACCCAGATACAAACCTTTTTCATCCGTATTTAACCGGCCAAATTTATCATCAAACCATAATTTTTTTCCACTTAAAGTGGCGCGGCCTGCTTCCTTAAATTTCACCGACCGAATTGGATATTTCACCACCTGATTACCCATACTGCTACGTCCTTTGATGGCCAGTTCTTCAAAATAAAAATCCAACTCTTTAATGCGTGCCGAACAGTTGGGACTTAAAACAATTTTTACTACTTCGGCTTCACCATTTGGGTTCACTGTAAAATAATGCACTTTGCTTTTATCGTCTCCTTTGGTAAGATCATATACTTTATCTCTGGTGATACCTGTCACATTAAACCTTTTAGCAAAACTTACCCCGGTTTTCCCATCAGCATAAATCATGTTGTAGGTAGTTCGGTCATCATTTTTCAAAAACACAGCGGCATGAATAATATCCTTGCCCACAAAGGTTTTGTCAGATATTTTAACCACCTTCATTATACCACGCTTTGTAAACACAATGATATCATCCAGATCCGAACACTCAAACAAAAACTCTTCCTTTTTCAAACCTGTGCCAATAAACCCTCCGCTACGATCTACATACAATTTAGTATTTGCTATTGTTACATGCTTGGCTTCGATAATTTCAAATTGCTTAATTTCTGTATTCCTTTCCCTGCCCTTGCCAAATTTTTTCAACAGATTGTCAAAGTAGGCTACAGCATAGTCCACCAAGTTTTCAAGATCGTCCTGCACCTGAAGTATTTCTGACTCCAGATTCTTAATCTGTTCATTTAGCTCATCAATATCTAACCGATAGATACGACGAACTGGTTTTTCTGTAAGCTTTAAAATATCTTCTCTTTTAATTTCCCGTTTTAGTTGATGCTTAAAAGGCTCAAAAGCTTTATCAATAGCCAGGATAACCTTATCCCATGTCTCGTGCTTTTTTTCTAATTCTTTATAAATTTTTTCTTCGAAGAATATTTTTTCCAAGGATGTATAATGCCATTTTTCATTGAGTTCTGCCAGCTTTATTTCCAATTCTTTCCGCAACAATTCCTTTGTATTATCTACAGAAATTCTCAACAGGTCTTGTACATTCAAAAACTGAGGTCTGGAATTTACTATGACACAGGCATTGGGCGAAATGGATGTTTCGCAACTGGTGAATTTATATAAGGCATCAATGGTGATATCAGGTGAAATGCCAGTAGGCAAATCCACCTGCACTTCTACATTGGCTGCGGTATTATCTGTTACCTTTTTTATTTTGATTTTTCCCTGATCATTGGCCTTTACAATCGATTCAATCAACTGATCGGTGGTTACACCATAAGGCACACTTTTTATCAGCAATGTTTTTTTATCTGACTCCTCAATATGTGCGCGCACTTTCACTTTACCACCTCTTTTGCCGTGATTATAATCCGTCACATCTATCATACCTCCGGTTTGAAAATCGGGATATAAATCAAATTTCTTTCCCTTCAGATATTTGATAGAGGCATCGATCAGTTCACAAAAATTATGAGGCAATATTTTTGTAGACAGCCCCACCGCAATCCCCTCTGCACCATGAGCCAATTGCAATGGAAACTTCATCGGTAGTGTGATGGGTTCGTTCTTACGACCATCATAGCTCAACTGCCATTCGGTAGTCTTTGCATTGAAAGCCACTTCCAACGCAAACTTGCTCAGACGCGCTTCGATATAACGAGGTGCAGCAGCATCATCGCCAGTACGCACATCACCCCAGTTCCCTTGTGTTTCTATCAGCAAATCTTTTTGCCCCATGTTCACCAAAGCATCGCCAATACTGGCATCGCCATGCGGATGGTATTGCATACTTTGTCCAATGATATTGGCCACCTTGTTGAAACGTCCATCATCCATTTCTTTCATAGCATGGAGAATGCGACGCTGTACTGGCTTCAATCCATCCTCAATGGCAGGAACAGCACGCTCCAATATCACATAAGAAGCATAGTCCAGAAACCAGGTTTTAAACTGACCCTGAATACCAGTGCCACCACTATGTTCTATATCATTTTTTCTATCTTCTTTCATCCTTAATTAGTCTCGTTTAATTTTCCTTTTCCAATAGTGCCCAAATGGGTATAAGCAAATCCTTTTTCATATTTTAATCCATAGCCTAATAATCTGTCAAGAGATGCATGCCCAAACAAGACAGTCCCGGTATTTAACAACCACTCATTTTCCATATACATCCCTAAAAAAAACAATACAATGGCAATGGCCTTATTGTGAAAAAGGTTGTACAGAATAGCACCTGTTTTGCTATTGAACAAATATCCCAGCATACTCACATCCGGACCTATCAAAAGCAGCAGATACCAGTACCAGGCAGCTTCACTACTTAACAATACTAAGCTCACCACAATCATGGCCAGTTCTTCTAATTTCAAAACCCATTTCATACGCCATTGCTTTTATTTTGACGGATCAGTTTCTGATACCACTACTTCAACTTTTTGTGCATCACCGGATGCCAGTTTCACATCAAAGGATTTCCAGTCTTTGTTCACATCGCCCTCTGCAATAATTTTTCCCTCTTCTATCAATGTTCTAATGCGCCACATCACAAACACATCACCGGTTTTTATCTTCATTCGGTTGAGCGTATTTTGCAAAACCCTTGAAACCTTTTGCCAGTCTGCAGTAATGTTCTTCAAGATTTCGCTGTCGTAGAAATCACCATTCTTGCTTGCAATTTTTTTCCCTCCCTCCAACATTCGCACCAAGGCATTTTCCTGCATGAGTTTGTTCCATTCATCCGGATCTACTTCAAACTCACTCAACGTGATCGGGCGTGACAATTTCTTTGCCTTCAAAAATTCTTTGGGCTGAATTTCGTGCAACCAGGTCGGATAAAATATTTGCCCTTTTTCGTTGATGAATGGAAGATTGTTCATATACAACACATGCACCCTGCTCTGAAAAGCCCTTAACTGAGGCATGAGCCAATAATAGCCACAAACATCATGTTGGTTCTGTGCCATCCAGATCCACAGTTCTTCCTCCTCATTTTCTTCCAAGCTTTTTATCAGGTTGTGCACCGTCAATTTATCATCCACTATATCCAACTGATCCTTGTAGGGCGAGCCTTCCAACAATCCCTTCCACCAGTCCCGGCGTTGTTGGTATCCTTCGGTTTCATATATACTACTAATCGGCCCCACCGCATAGTCATCCTTTATCTGAACGATAGGCCCTGCAAGGGTTTCGTCCAACTCCTGCACTTTTTGCATTAACCCAATTTCGGATTCATTAAATACTATGTGAAACATTTTTATTTTTTTCGATTACAGATTACAGATTGAAGATTACAAATTGCAGATTGAAAATTTCCTCTGAATTCGTATCTCAATTCTGGATTCAAACACCTTCACCACTTGCCAAAATTCACTTTCCCTACTTCATTATTAATATTCAATTTTCAATGGTCAATTTTAAGTCCCCACCATTTCTTCCTCTTTATCAATTTCCACTACCAGGTTATTGATAATAAACTCCTGCCTGTCCATGGTATTTTTACCCATATAGTATTCCAGCATTTGTTGAATATGATCGCCATGCTCCACGCGCATCAATTGTTTCCGCATATCTGAGGCAATAAACTGCTCAAACTCCTTTGGACTGATTTCACCCAAACCTTTAAAGCGCGTTACCTCTGGTTTACCGGATAGCTTTTTCATCGCCGCTTTCTTTTCAGTATCACTATAACAATAGATGGTTTCTTTTTTATCCCGCACCCTAAACAAAGGCGTTTCCAGCACATACACTTTTTCCATTTTCACCAGATCGGGAAAAAACTGAAGAAAGAAAGTCATAATTAAAAGCCGGATATGCATACCATCCACATCGGCATCGGTAGCAATCACAATATTATTAAATCGCAATCCTTCCATTCCCTCCTCAATGTTCAGCGCATGTTGTAGCAGGTTGAACTCCTCATTCTCATATACCACTTTTTTGGTTAGACCAAAACAGTTAAGTGGTTTTCCGCGCAAACTAAACACAGCCTGCGTTTCCACTTTTCTTGCTTTGGTGATGGATCCACTCGCACTATCGCCCTCCGTAATGAAAATGGTGGTTTCGTTTTGCCTTTCTATAAATTCTTCTCTGCCTTTATTAGGTGGTTCCTCGTTGAGATGGTAGCGACAATCTCTCAATTTTTTATTGTGCAGATTAGCTTTCTTTGCTCTTTCATTGGCCAGTTTTTTAATGCCTGCCAAATCCTTTCGTTCCCGTTCACTCTGTTCAATTCTTTTCTTAATGGTTTCAGCAACCGCAGGGTTTTTGTGCAGATAATTATTCAATTCCCTACCAAGAAAATCACCCACAAACTGCTTCATACTGGGTCCATCGATGTCCACATTTTGTGACCCCAGTTTGGTTTTGGTCTGGCTTTCAAATATCGGCTCCACCACTCTTACTGATATGGCACCCACAATAGCCGTGCGAATATCGGAGGTATCATAATCCTTCTTATAAAAATCTCGTATGGTTTTTACAAACGCCTCTCTAAATGCTTGCTGATGGGTACCTCCCTGAGTGGTGTGCTGTCCATTTACAAAACTATACAACTCTTCCCCATAGTCGTTTCCATGAGTGAATGCCACTTCTATATCCTCTCCTTTCAAATGAATGATAGGATAGCGAATTTCATCCGCATTGGTTTTGCGTTCCAGCAAGTCCAACAAACCATTTCGACTGATAAAAGACTTACCATTGAAATAGATTTTTAAGCCCGCGTTTAGAAAACAATAATTCCAAATCTGGTTTTCCACAAACTCAGGCAAAAATTTGAAATTCTTAAAAATGATGTCATCCGGAGTAAAAGTCACTTTGGTGCCGTTATCCTCATTCGTTGGAGCTTCCCTATGATCCTTTGTCAATACACCACGTTCAAATTCTGCCACCTTGGCCTTACCATCCCGAACAGAACTCACCATGAAATAATGACTAAGTGCATTCACCGCTTTGGTACCCACTCCATTCAGCCCCACCGATTTCTGAAATGCCCGACTATCGTACTTTGCACCCGTATTGATCTTGCTCACCACATCCACCACCTTGCCCAATGGAATCCCTCTTCCATAATCACGCACGGTAACAGAACGCCCTTCAATCGTCAGTTCCACCGTTTTCCCATGCCCCATTGTGTACTCATCAACACAGTTGTCCATCACCTCTTTCACCAACACATAAATACCATCGTCCGAGCTGCTGCCATCGCCCAATTTGCCAATGTACATGCCCGGGCGCAACCTGATATGCTCTTTCCAGTCAAGACTTTTAATACTATCCTCGTCGTAATTAGATCCTGTATTTGTGTTAACAATTTTTTCCTTAGCCATGTATCAAATCCTGTTTAAATAATTTTTATTAGGGCGTGCCCTTCGTTGCCCTACTGCAAAGCCTGCGCACCTCAGGTCGGGCTATCCGCTACAAGTCCGCCACAAAGCCCGGCCCAAAATCCTCAGCGGGCTTTTCGCTACTATCCCTCACGCATCATGCCGAGTTTGACTGTCACATTCCCGAAACTGTCCCAGTTCGAAAATTTTGGTATAGAGGCGCAGGCCTCCATACCAAAACACGCAAATATAATAAAACTAAGCACCTGCATGCCCTCCTGATTTTTGCACAGCGTGTGAAGAAAAATTGAATACACTCAAGAAGAAACTTTAAAAAATCTAAGAAGCAATCGTTTGCCTTGCTCAAAAAATAAACCCCAACGAAATAACTCTAATTTTCCAGGCTTCTTCCACACCCACCAAAAATTGGGATTGCATTCACAGGCATCTGCTTCTCCAGATTCACTTTGTTCCCACTCCAGATTATAACCAAATCATGTCGGAAGCTGTATTTTGATTACAGATGAATTATGTAACAAATGTTACCGTCAATTGCCAATACATACCCCAAATTTGCACCCATTATAGCATTGAAACCAAAGCATGGAAGAATGGAGACAATGTAAACGCTTTTAACCTACCTAAAAAAGTAAAGCAATGATAGAAAATGAACCTACAATTATTGATGTACGCACTCCAGGTGAATTTATGGGAGGGCATGTTGCCGGAAGTATCAATATTCCTTTGCAGGAAATTCAGCAAAGAATAGATGAAGTGCAATTGCTGCACCAACCCATTATCCTTTGTTGTGCCAGTGGCAACCGAAGTGGCCAGGCCACTACCTACTTAAAATCTCAGGGCATCAATTGTGAAAACGGTGGTAGTTGGCTGGACGTAAACTTTAATTATCAAAAAAAATAAAATCATGATTCAATTAATCAAAAACATATTGGGTTTGGGCCCAAAGACTGATTTCGGTGCTTTAGTAAAAAATGGTGCCCAGATTATAGATGTTCGCAGCACTGGAGAGTATCAAGGCGGTCATATCAGGGGATCAGTTAATCTGCCTTTACAAAGTCTGACCAGCAATCTTTCAAAAATAAAAAAGAACAAACCGGTCATCACGTGTTGTGCCTCAGGTATGAGGAGTGCTTCCGCAAAAAGTATATTAAAGAAAAATGGATTTACTGAGGTATATAATGGTGGCGGATGGATGAGTTTGCAAAATAAGTTGTGAATTCAAAAACGATTCAATCATTTCAAAAATGAATGCATAACAGTGTTTTTATGATTCTTTTGTGCCCCTTCATATTTTTAAATCAATAATTATAATTGATGAAAACCTATACTTTTTTAATAGTCATTGCTACTTCTCTACTTTACTACAGTTGTAAAGATAGTCAGGCACAGACCTCAAGTAGTCTTTCTGAAAATGCTTTTGCAGAAAAAATAATTCAGTTTCCTTCGGCTCCAATTTTGGATGTGCGAACGCCAGAGGAATTTTCCAAAGGCCATCTGCAAAATGCTATCAACTATGATTGGAACAGCAGTGAGTTTCAAAATCAAATAGCAGTCCTCGACAAAGAAAAACCTGTTTTTGTATATTGCCTCAGCGGAGGCAGAAGTAATTCGGCAGCAGAAAATATGAGGACGAAAGGGTTTAAGGAAGTATATGAACTGCAAGGAGGCCTGATTGGATGGAGAGCAGCCAACCTACCTGAGGCAACTTCCACAACAGTTGCCAATGCAGGGTTATCACTGGAAGGATTCCAAAGCCTGATGAAATCAGACAAATTAGTACTCGTGGATTTTTATGCAGAATGGTGTGCCCCTTGTAAAAAAATGGAGCCTTTTTTGGATGAAATATCCACAGAGATGGCCGACAAAGTGGTCTTAACCCGCATCAATGTGGATGACAATCCGGAATTATGCAAACAACTAAATATTGATGAAATTCCAGTGCTTCATCTTTACAAAAACAACACATTAGTCTGGGCCAACAAGGGTTTTAAAGGCAAGGAAGAAGTGAAGAAACAGTTAGAATAACCCCGTTCTTCGAAATTGGAAGCTAACAAAATGTCAGGCTTTTGCAGCAGTACTGACAATTTCTACACAACAAAATGTCGTTTTATCTGTTTTTGAAAAACAGGACTTAATTTTGTTAGGTCTTTGGCTAAAGAATTTTAAACTTTTTAAAACAATCCAATAATGGCAAAAGAATTTAATGATGCTAATTTCCAGACAGAAGTACTGGATTCTGATAAGCTGACCGTAGTAGATTTTTGGGCGGAATGGTGTGGCCCTTGTCGTGCTATCGGTCCGGTAATCGAGGAGCTTTCAAAGGAATATGATGGCAAAGTGAATATAGGTAAGGTAAACGTAGATGTAAATCCTCAGATTTCAATGGATTATGGTATCACTTCCATTCCTGCCATCCTTTTTATCAAAGATGGTAAGGTGGTTGACAAATTAATTGGAGCGCAGCCTAAAGGCAACTTCGTTAAGAAAATAGAAACACATTTGAACTAAGTTCAGGATGATTAAAAAAGCCGCTTTTTTCGAAGCGGCTTTTTTAATACCCTACCCGTCCAAAGCCTGTTCCAGATCATGAATCAAATCCTTAATATCCTCCAACCCAACGCTCATTCTTATCAGCCCTTCGGACACACCGGCCTGCTCTCTTTCCTTCTTGGACATTCCACTATGCGACATGGAAGCAGGATGTGACACCAGCGTATCTACTGTACCTAAAGAAACAGCACGCACACAAAGTTTAAGTTTATTGATAAAACTCACGCCCTGTTCAAACCCCTCCTTCAGCTCAAAACTCAGCACAGCTCCCGGCAACCTCATTTGCTTTTTAGAAATTTCGTATTCCGGATGGGAAGGCAACCCATTATAATTCACTTTGCTCACGACTTCATGAGTGGATAAATATTCAGCCACCTGCTGAGCATTGCTACAATGACGCTCCATTCTTATCCCCAATGTTTTCACGCCCTGCATCAGTAAAAATGCATCAAACGGATTACTATTGCCGCCTAACAACTTAAAGACTTTGGACATTTTGGTACTCATAAAAGGTATATCCCTGCCTACTATCGCCCCACCAATAGCCGTACCATGTCCATTTAAAAACTTTGTGGTGGAATGAAAAATATAGTCCACACCAAACTTAAACGGTTGTTGTAGATAGGGTGTCGCAAATGTATTGTCAATGGTGACAGTAATCTGAAATCGTTTTGCAATTTTGCAAACAGCTTCTATGTCTATGCATTGCATCACCGGGTTGGCTGGTGTTTCCAAATGAATCAGTCTGATGGTTGGGTTATTGTTCAAAGCCAACTCTAATTCATCGGGATTACCAAGATTGACAAATTCTGCGTTCACCCCAAATTGCGGTAATAAATTATTAATGAATTCGAAAGTTCCTCCATATAAAGCATGATTCGAAAGGATGGTATCTCCTGCCTTTACCAAAGCCATTATCATGGCAGACAATGCAGATTGTCCACTTGAAGTTAGTAATGCCATCGCTTGCATAGGGCTTCCATCCTCATTTTGTAAACCATGTGTTTCCAGATTCGCAATCAACTGGGCAGCGGCACTAGTAGTAGGGTTACTAAATCTGGAATAGATATACCCTTTTTCCTTTCCCATAAACCGGTTCATACCCTGCTCAGCGCTTTCAAATGTAAAAGTAGAGGTAGCGTAAATGGGTACCAGGTGAGCATGTTCTGCAATCTCATCCTGTAACCCATGAATGGCGAGGGTGGCCATTTCTCCTATCGAATTTGTTGTCATTGTGATTATTTATTATTATTTAAATATTGCAATAATACCACAGCCTGATTATGTTCTGTATCTCTGGCACCATATAGCAATGTTACCAATTTATGCTGTCCGCACAATTTAATCAGGGTTTCAGTTGCTTCATTATTTTTAATCTCCTCAATATATTTTTCATAAAACCTCTCCCATTTGTTCGATTCGTGATTAAACCACTTTCTTAGTAAAACGGAAGGTGCCACTTCTTTCATCCATAAATCTATTGCCGCTTTTTCTTTGGTAAGTCCCCTTGGCCACACCCTGTCTACCAACACTCGAAAACCATCTTCTATCGAAAAAGGTTCGTATATTCTTTTTATCTGTATCCTGCCAGTCATCTGTATATTTTTTTGTGTTGAAGGGAAATAGGCTGAAAAGGCTCTTTCGATTTTATTTTTTTTAAGCAGCTATTTCACTCCATTTGACAATATTCCAATAAATGGTTCGATAGAACGGGCTTTACTTTAATACCCTTTAAGTATATTTTTACAGGATTCTTTTTATTCCATTGAACTTGTTTGTAAATGTAACCCATAAAATTTTAAATCATTTTCTGCACTCATTACTGAAGGGCTCAGATCCCAATAAATGTTTAATGAACTTTGGATAATCATTCGGAAATAGATCGGTCTCTTTCTTAGAAATACAGAACAACTCTAAAAACTATTTTATGGGACATGGTTAAGCACCCCCACTAATAAGATCTTTGACTACCTCAATCCAATACTTTTTTTAGGTAGAAATACTTCATCAACATAGTTCCCAACCATTTGAAAAAGAACTACTTCTATCAAATAAAGTTTTGCAATGTGTTCAGACTTTGGCTTTTCTCCATTCCGCTATACCGTCTTTTCAAAGAATTGAGAAGTAAAAAACTGCCTCGACCAATGGTTTAAAGTGCTGGTGGATGTACATTTGATCTGAAATTAAAAATTCATTATAACAACCGTCACCTGATATGTCCACTTCCGTTTCAAAAGACTCTATAAAAGAAGCAGCACAAAGACTCAAGGATATCGTAAACAGAACGCCGTTACAATACAATCCCTATTTATCCAATCTGTATCAGGCCAATATTTACCTGAAAAGAGAAGATCTACAAATTGTACGTTCCTATAAGCTCAGAGGTGCTTACAATTTGATCAGTTCGTTGAGCTCGGAGCAACTAGAAAAAGGTGTGGTATGCGCCAGTGCCGGCAACCATGCTCAGGGATTTGCCTATAGCTGCAACAAACTTAACATTCAGGGTGTTGTGTTCATGCCTATTACCACACCCAATCAAAAAGTGGAACAAACTGAAATGTTTGGAGGGGACAAAATTATTATAAAACTGGTTGGAGACACTTATGATGATTGTGCTGCTGCAGCTGCAATCTATTGCGATCAGGAGGAAATGGTTTTCATTCATCCATTCAATGATGAAAAAATTATTGAAGGACAGGGCACGGTGGCTTTTGAAATATTAGAAGATCTGGAAGATATTGATAGCATCATAGTCCCGATTGGAGGAGGTGGGCTTATTGCAGGAATTGGCACATATATAAAATCCATCAGCCCCAAAACAAAAATAATCGGAGCAGAACCAGAAGGTGCGGGATCTATGAAAGCTGCCCTAAAGGAGGGGCATCCTGTGGAGCTAAAAGAGATAGACCGATTTGTAGATGGTGCTGCAGTAAAACGTGTTGGAGACATTCCTTTTGATATAGCAAAACACGTAGTAGACGATGTGCTTTTAATTCCTGAAGGAAAAGCGTGCAGCACTATTCTTAGCCTTTATAACAAAAATGCAATAGTGGTAGAACCTGCCGGTGCTCTTTCCATAGCGGCACTGGACTTTTTAGCAGAAGATATTGTTGGTAAAAATATTGTGTGTATCGTAAGCGGAAGCAATAATGATATCGACCGTATGCAGGAAATAAAGGAGCGCAGCCTACAGTACGAAGGACTAAAACATTACTTTTTAGTCAATTTTGCACAACGCCCCGGAGCTCTAAAACAATTTGTAAACGAAGTGTTGGGGCCTGACGATGATATTACCCGGTTTGAATACATGCAAAAGACCAATAAAGAGAGTGGCCCAGCCCTCATTGGTGTGGAGCTAAAATTCAAACATGACTATCGAGCTCTAGTCCAGAGAATGAACCTGTTAGGTATTCAATTTAAAGAATTAAACAAGGATGATTCATTATTTGGCTACCTTGTTTAAGTCCAATATTCACAAATGATTCATTATTGTATATATCACTCTTAATCAAAATTCGAGACGAATTCCATCTATCCTCTCGTTAAATTTCATCTAAACATTTTTCAATTTTTTTAGATATTTTCAATTTTTTTCAACCTTAGTAAATAATACTGAAAATTTTCGGCATATTTTAACTATTTTACATGGCTCCGATTGCCCCCCATATTGAAAAACTAAAACATATTTATAATATTTTTTGTAAGAAGTATGACAAAAAACAAAGGTCTTTATGACCCCTCATTTGAGCGTGATGCCTGTGGTATTGGATTTGTTGCCAACATAAAAGGGAACAAAAACCATCAAACGATTTCTGATGCACTCACCATTCTTGAAAATATGGAGCACCGGGGTGCCTGCGGTTGTGAGCCAACCACCGGAGATGGTGCCGGAATTATGATGCAAATTCCTCATGAATTTTTTTATGATGAATGTCTGCATCATGGCATTACCCTACCAGCTATCGAATCCTATGCTGTAGGTATGATTTTCTTTCCAAAAGAACTGAAAATCAGAGAAGAATGTCGCGAGATATTTAATAGAGCTGCCGAAAAAATGGGCATGAGGGTAATACATTGGCGCAAAGTTCCCGTAAACAATACCGGCATTGGACCAAGTGCCTTAACGGTGGAACCAGAAATAGAACAGGTATTTTTGGAGAAACCCGCCGACATTAAAACGGCCATCGAATTTGAAAGGAAACTTTTTGTCCTGCGCAAGTATGCCACACATATTTCTGGAAATGCTGTAAAAAACAATCCAGTAGGATTTTACATCAATTCACTCTCCTGTCGCACTTTAATATATAAAGGACAGCTTACCAGCCATCAGGTTCGTGAGTATTATGATGATTTATCAGACAAACGTGCTGTCAGCGCTTTTGGATTAGTACACTCAAGATTTGCCACCAACACTTTTCCTTCCTGGAGACTGGCACAACCATTCCGTTTTATCGCTCATAATGGCGAAATAAATACTTTGCAAGGAAACCTAAACTGGCTTCGTTCTGCTGAGTCTGGGTTTGAGTCGCCACTATTTACACCGGAAGAAATGGATATGCTGGTTCCAATTGTCAGCAATGATCAAAGTGATTCGGCATGTCTGGACAATATGATTGAGTTGCTTTTCCTTACTGGTCGTCCTTTACCGCATGTGATGATGATGCTTATTCCAGAAGCTTGGGATGGCAATGAGGATATGGATCCAGTAAAAAAAGCGTTTTATGAGTTTCACGCTTGTTTGATGGAGCCTTGGGATGGCCCAGCCTCTATTTCATTTACCGATGGAAAAATAATTGGGGCCACTTTAGACAGAAATGGTCTGCGCCCTTCCCGCTATTGTGTTACCACCGATGGTAGGGTAATCATGGGATCAGAAACCGGAGCCTTACAAATTGATCAAAGTACCATCATCGAAAAGGGAAGATTGCAACCTGGTAAAATGTTTCTGGTGGACATGGAACAGGGTCGCATCATCAGTGATGAAGAATTGAAAGGAAATATTTGCGCTCAAAAACCCTATGCTGATTGGCTGAACCAATATAAAATCAGACTAAATGAATTGCCTGCTCCACGCGTGATGTTTAGCGAGTTAAGCAACGATCAAATTTTCAGATACCAGAAAGCCTTTGGATACACTTCGGAGGATATTGAAAATATCATATTGCCAATGGCTGTAGATGGCAAGGAACCCATTGGCGCAATGGGCGTGGACACACCACTTGCCGTGCTTAGCGATCAGCCACAACATCTTAGTTCCTATTTTAAACAACTTTTTGCACAAGTTACCAATCCGCCAATTGATCCTATCAGAGAGAGAATGGTTATGTCGCTGGCCACTTTTGTTGGAAACAATGGTAGCCTGCTGATTGAGGATGAAAAGGATTGTCATGTAGTAGCTTTGAAACAACCAGTACTCACCAATTTCGAATTGGAGACATTAAGAAGTATTGATACCGGTAGCTTTCAGGCCAAAACTATCCAGTGCTATTTTGTAGCAGATGGTAAACCAGGTTCGTTGAAAAGATCTTTGGATCGCCTTTGTCGCTATGCCGAAGATGCCGTAAACGATGGCTTCGAGGTTTTGGTGTTGCAGGATCGCGCCATTGATGGAAACCATGCAGCCATTCCTTCCTTATTAGCCGTTTCCTCTATTCATCACCACCTTATTAGAAAAGGCATGCGTGGAAAAGTAGGAATTGTGGTAGAAGCCGGAGACGTATGGGAAGTGCACCATTTCGCTTGTTTACTTGGCTTTGGTGCAACGGCTATCAATCCTTATATGGCGTTCTCTACCATCAGACAGATGAAAGAGTCTGGGAAAATCAACTCAGATAAATCGGTAGATTACCTTTACAATAGTTATATCAAAGCTATCAGTAACGGGCTTCTGAAGGTATTTTCAAAAATGGGTATTTCCACTCTGCAATCCTATCAGGGTGCCCAAATTTTTGAAATCATCGGTTTAAATACAGATGTGGTGGATCATCATTTTACCCACGCCACATCTAGAATAGAAGGAATGGGGCTGGATGAAATAGCCAAAGAAGCATTGGCAAAGCACCATTTTGCGTTTAGCAGAAAAGAAGTGCCAGTGGATCTATTACCCACAGGTGGCTTCTACCAATACAAACGTAAAGGTGAGGCACACATGTTTAATCCTACCACCATCCATTTGTTGCAACATTCTACTAAAATGAATGATTACAACGTATTTAAGAAATATACTCAGGCCATCAATGATCAAAGCCAAAAGGCGATTACATTGAGAAGCCTGTTTGACTTTAAACGTTCGCGACCTTCCATTTCGATTGATGAAGTGGAACCAGCCGAAAATATTTATAAAAGATTCGCTACCGGTGCTATGAGTTTTGGATCCATAAGCTGGGAAGCTCATACCACATTAGCAATTGCCATGAACCGTTTGGGCGGTAAGAGCAATACAGGAGAAGGTGGAGAAGATGATTTGCGCTACACGCCATTGGAAAACGGTGACAGTATGCGTAGTGCTATCAAACAGGTGGCCAGTGGTCGTTTTGGTGTTACCAGTCTCTATCTTACAGAAGCAGACGAATTGCAAATAAAAATGGCACAGGGTGCCAAGCCGGGTGAAGGCGGACAGTTGCCTGGTCATAAAGTGGATGATTGGATTGGACGTACCAGACACTCTACACCGGGTGTGGGTCTTATTTCTCCTCCTCCCCACCACGATATTTATTCTATTGAAGATCTGGCACAGTTAATTCATGATCTCAAACACGCAAACCGTCATGCCCGTATCAACGTGAAACTTGTGAGCAAAGCGGGTGTGGGAACTATTGCGGCTGGAGTTACAAAAGCTAAAGCCGATGTAGTATTAATCGCAGGACACGATGGAGGAACAGGTGCATCGCCGATTAGCTCTATCCGTCACGCCGGATTACCTTGGGAACTTGGTTTAGCGGAAGCACAGCAAACACTGGTGAAAAACAAATTACGTAGTCGTGTGGTATTGCAAACTGATGGTCAGATGCGTACCGGACGAGATATTGTGATCGCCACACTACTTGGAGCGGAAGAATGGGGCATTGCTACAGCTGCATTAATCGTGGAAGGCTGTATCATGATGCGTAAATGTCATTTGAATACCTGCCCTGTAGGTGTCGCCACGCAAGATGAAACATTAAGAAAACGCTTCACTGGTAAACCAGAGCATGTGGTAAACTTCTTCCAGTTCATCGTTCAGGATCTTCGTGAACTGATGGCTGAGTTAGGATTTAGAACAATCAATGAAATGGTAGGTCAGGTGGATGAACTGAAGATAAGAGATGACGTAAATCATTGGAAATACAAAGGCTTGGATCTTTCTCCAATTCTTTATAAAGAACCAGCAGAACCAACCGTAGGCTTATTTAATACAGAAGTGCAGGATCATGGTTTGGAAAATATAATTGATTGGAAATTTATCGAAGCGGCGAAACCAGCATTGGAAGCAGGCGAAAAAATAAAAGCGTCTTTCAATGTGGTGAACACCGATCGTGCCATTGGCACTGTTCTGTCCCATGAACTTACAAAATTATATCGAGGCGAAGGGTTGCCAGAGGATACCATCCATTTACAACTAAAAGGTACAGCTGGACAAAGCATGGGCGCCTTTTGTAACCATGGAATTACTCTGGAGTTGGAAGGTGATGCGAATGATTATTTTGGCAAAGGATTAAGCGGAGCAAAACTGATTATTTATCCAGATAAAAATGCTGGATTTGTACCTGAAGAAAATAGCTTGATTGGCAATGTGGCTTTTTATGGAGCCACCAGTGGTTTTTCTTATATCAGAGGGAAAGCAGGTGAAAGATTTGCGGTGAGAAACTCAGGTGCCACTGTGGTGGTGGAAGGTGTGGGGGATCATGGATGTGAATACATGACCGGAGGAAGAGCTATTATTCTTGGCGATACAGGTCGGAACTTTGCAGCAGGCATGAGTGGAGGTATTGCATACATTTATGATGTAAACCAGAAGTTTGCTGGCAACTGCAATATGGAAATGGTAGAACTAGACCCTTTGGATAGGCAGGATTCTATTTTCCTGAAAGAGCAAATTGCAAAGCATTTCGAATTTACTAATAGTACAGTAGCGAAATTCTTGTTGGATGATTTTGAGAATCAACTTAGAAACTTTGTAAAAGTATACCCTACTGAGTACAAAAAAATAATGCAGGCAAAAGTTGCAGAAAAACAATTAGCGTAAAACAATTTGGGTTGAATGATTAGATTAAATTAATAACTGTCCAGCCGCATTACTGTCTTTTTCCTAAGCATTATTTTTGAATGGCTATAGAAAACGGACAGAGGATATTGATTAATACAATTTCATACATCTTCAATCAAAAATCTTAAATATAAAATGGGTAAACCAACAGGATTTTTAGAGTTTAACAGGGAGCTCCCAGCAAAGGAGCCAGTGGAAAAAAGGCTTCAGCATTACAAAGAATTTGCTCCTCTTTTCCCCGAACAAAAATTAAATAATCAGGCAGCACGTTGCATGGATTGCGGCGTTCCATTTTGCCAGAGTGGTTGTCCGCTGGGCAATGTAATCCCGGAGTTCAACGATGCTATCTACAGAAAAGATTATCGTGAAGCATACGAAATATTAACTTCTACCAACAATTTTCCGGAATTCACGGGACGTATATGTCCGGCACCCTGCGAACAAGCTTGTGTTTTGGGAATTAACCAACCTCCTATAACAATAGAAGAAATCGAAAAACATATCATTGAAATTGCTTTCGAAAAGGGGTTTGTAACTAAGAAAATTCCTCATACCAGAACTGGTAAAAAAGTAGCTGTCGTTGGAAGTGGTCCAGCCGGACTAGCCGCAGCCACACAGCTGAATGCTGCTGGACACACGATCACAGTTTTCGAACGTGATGAAGAGCCAGGGGGTCTTTTACGTTATGGCATCCCTGATTTCAAATTAGAAAAATGGGTGATTGATAGACGGATAAATCTGATGAAGGAAGAAGGTGTACATTTTGAGTGTCATGCCAATGTGGGAAATAATGTAAAAGTGAGCGATCTGATGCGTCAATATGATGCTATTGTTCTGGCAGGGGGTAGTACCATTCCAAGAGATCTGCCTGTACCTGGTCGCGAATTCAAAGGTGTTCATTTTGCAATGGACTTTCTAAAACAAAATAACAAACGAGTAGCAGGAAAAGACTATTTGGCTAACAGAGATCTTGAAAGTAATATTCTAACAGAAGAATTGTTAGCAACTGGAAAGAATGTAATTGTTATTGGAGGTGGGGATACTGGTAGCGACTGTGTTGGCACTAGCAACCGTCATAAAGCAGCATCAGTTACTCAGTTTGAGTTGATGCCAATACCTCCTAATCAAAGAACGGATGCCATGCCCTGGCCTACTTATCCTATGCTTTTAAAAACCACAACCAGTCATGAGGAAGGAGCCAACAGGCACTGGAGCATTGCTACCAAAGAATTTCTTGGTGATGAAAATGGCCAGTTAAAAGCTATCAAGGTAGTAGATCTTCAATGGACTTCTCCAGCACCTGGACAGCCATCCAAATTTACGGAAGTGCCTGGTAGCGAAAGAGAGTTACCTTGCGAATTGGCTTTATTGGCTATGGGCTTTTTACATCCTCAACAAAAAGGTATGCTGGAAGACTTAGAAGTAGAATATGATAATCGTGGAAATGTAAAGGCCACAGAAAGTGCCTATAAAACAAATATACCTAAAGTATTTGCAGCCGGAGACATGCGACGTGGGCAAAGCCTTGTGGTATGGGCTATTAGCGAAGGACGTGAATGTGCCAGAAAGGTAGATGAATTTTTGATGGGATCCTCATTATTGGAAACCAAAGAAGCGTCAGTTCTGATGTCCTTATTCAAATAATACAAATACATTCTAATACGAAAAGAGGCTGTCCAAAAAGGATGGCCTTTTTTATGCCACCATTTTTTTGGAATATGAGCAACATTGAAAATGCTGAACCTTTAAAAGTTCAGCATTTTAGTTTTCGAAAATATAGATGTAAATAGAATTAGAAGTGATAGCACCTCATGTCCTTTAAAGAGCGATTTTCATGAACAACTATTTTGCGCTGATTGCAGTCTATTCACCTCATCATTTCGTGATTTGAGATTTAGGTTTTAATTCGTCTGGGCTACCATTGGAATAAGAACTAAAGATGTATTTGGATGGCTCTGTGAGTAACCCTTTAATCAATGAAATATCTATAGAAGATTTCGGATTAAATTGGTTAGATAACATATATTTTTCCAAGCTGTACAGTAATTGTCGCCCTGCAGGATTGATGCTGGTAGTATCGGTAGGTATATGAAGGCTGCTTACAATGATTTTTCCCTTGCCCACTTTTGCCTCAAATACAGAGGCTAATCTTCTGCTCAAAAACCAAGTATCTATTGGCTGTACCAATGGACGAAAACTTAATGGAAAATCCTCCAAGTGCATTACCTGTGACTTATTGATGATCTGCCACCATTGCATATCACTGTGATAAGAAGTAGGAAAATCTGCAAATGCTGCGTCATCTGGGTTTATGACAAATCCTAATGTATGTGGAGGCCGCATTTTGAACCAAGATGTATTCCAAAATACGGGTGAAAATGTTTGTGCAATTTCATTACCTTTTACCACTTCGCCCGCAACATTTAGAAATACTTTTCCACCACTGTTTAGTACAACTTCCGTTTTAGTATCCAGCTTGGTTGTGTAGTAGATTTTGCTTGTGTCTATGTGCGGAAGTTTTGTAGGGAATACCCAAATATTCCAGTCGTTGTTATAGTTTGTCCCTTGTATGCCTACTTCTATTTTTAATTGTTGTGCACTGCTGATAGAGGACAAATCAAAATGAATATTGCCTACAAATGTATTTTTACCTGCTAAAATATCTTTATCGAAAACTCCATCTTTTACTATTTTCCCATCTTTATTTTTTATGCGCCAGTATATGTTTGCATTTTTTATATCTGTTTCGCTATAATGATACATTTCAACTTCTCCATTAAATGTTTGTTGATTGGTATAAACAAAACTCTTTGTCTTTAAAAGTGGAACTGTACTGTTGCAGAAACGGGAAAATTCTTTTGCATTAACGTAGCCTTTCTCGTTCCAAAAGGCATTTAGTACTCCAACCAAAGCTGTTCCTTGTCCAGCGTAATCATTCAGTGAAAGCATTTGAAATCCACCATTCATGGGCGTTCTAAGCGACTTTTCAATTTCGTTTTTATAGCATAAAACCTGTAGTTTTCCTGATGCCATTAAAAACCTTTCTGCTTCATTGCCCATGCCTTGTTCGCTTAAAATGTCACGAAACATTTCAAAGTTTTTAGCTTTATATAAACCGGTGTATTGGCTTATTTCTTTAAAATCTGGGAAAGCGCACCATTGGCCAAGTTCGTGTGCAATATAAGGTACTTTAAATGCATTAATTGCTTTTGAATAGTCTGAATTACTCTCTGGCTGATGATTCCATGTAAGTCCGCGTGCACCTGATTTTATCATATATTGATTGTCAGGAACGATGGGCCAGCTCATGGCTACAGATGCACCCGTATATACTCTGCGGGCATCTTTGTTTTCCCAATAATGAATGAACTTTGTCAAATAATCCACCTGATGTCTGCCGCGAGGCTCGTTGCCATAGGCCAACATACAATAGGAGGGATGATTGCCATAATATTTTTCCATACGGTTGGTCTCATCAAAAATATATTGATCGACTGGTTTCCCATCGCCTAAAGAAGTACTATGATTTGCCCAACTGGGGCCTTCTGGCTGCAAATAAATTCCGACAATATCCGCTGCTTCAAAAGCCGCTTTGGGAGGGCAATAAGAATGAAAACGTACATGATTTAGGCCATAAGATTTGCAAATTCGAAGAATCCGTTCCCATTCCGATTCGTCCATGGGTGGATAACCAGTAAGCGGGAATACACAATTTTCTAAGGTTCCACGCAAAAAAGTTGTGTACCCGTTGATGCTGAATTGCTGGCCCATTACCTTAAAAGAGCGCATACCAAATCTGATGCTTTGTTGCTGTTGCTGCCCATCATTCCATTTGATTTGAATGTGCATATTGTACAATGCCGGATGAAATTCGCTCCATAGCAATGGATTTTTTCCCATTGAATATTGTATCACAATCGTATCATTAACTATAGCAGGATGAGTGATTGTTTGCAAAGGAATATTTTGTTGAACGGGAGAATTGAAGCTTTTTGCAGATAAACTAATTTGTTTTATTTCTGATCTTTTCTCATGCAACGGTATTTTTATTGTTACTATTTTACTATCAATGTCCGGATAAAGTTGAATATTGTCAAGAAAATGTTTTGTAACGCTTTGCAGTTCCATTCTGCCGATAATGCCGTTCCAATTGCCCTGAGTGTGGTCTGTTACGCTATGAGAATCTTGACCTACATTGATTACATCCAAGCTATTGTCTATGCGAATCGTGATCATGTGCTTTCCCGCGGCCACTTTAGACAGGTCGTATTCGTGAGGTGCCACCAAACTATTTTCCGTACCAATAAGTTGATCATCTATCCACACAGTTGTTCCTGTATGGCATCTTTCTAAAAAAAGATTGATGCGCGAATTTTGCCAAGATTTTGGAATAATAATTTCTTTTTGATACCAGGCAACACCTACGTAGTGTAGTGCAGGTGTAAGCAAGAAAGGAAACATTAAGTTGTCTGGCGAGCGAAATTTTGCCAGTCTTGGGCTAAAATACCAGCTACTATCGTAAATACTGGCTGTCCATTTTGTTTGAAGAGAAACTTTATCTCCCTTGTGATTTTGCAACATAGAGCCGGGTAGGTGTACTGAATCTTTCAACTTTTTTTCGAACCATTTTTGTGAAATGCCTTCATTTTGCCGGTCAATTGCAAAATTCCATTCACCTGCAAGAGAAATAGTTTGTTGTGCCATTGAATAGGAACCACAGATCATAAAAGAAACAGAAATGAATAGTCGTATCAGTTTGGAAAACATCGCTTATATTTTAGGACAATAAATTGGAGATAAACTGTAAAATAGAAATAAGATTGAGTGTAACTGTCATGTGCTATCCTGTAGAAGTCCAATAATTCTACCTTTCTATCAGAATAGTTAATACAATACTTATTTGTTTATCAATTTTCAAAAAACATAATTCAATTCAATATATTGATAATCCGATTAATATAAAATACTATAAAAAAATAAACAAAATATTTAGCACAGTACAGGAAAATTGATAGGGTGCATTACAAATTTTCGCAATACAGTTTTATTAATGATCTAATTCTGGGAAACAAAACCCATTACCTATGACAAAGCAAGAATTTTAGGCTATAACCAAAAAAAGACTTTATGCACTCAAGGAGCTTAATTTGATAAATGATTTTTATGATTCCGAAACGGAGTTCGTAAAGATTGGGAATGATTTAGGCAGGGTAGCATTGGAAAAGAACAATAGCACGCTTGTCAATGACAAGCGCAAAAATAACCTCACGAATCTGGGATACATTACCATAAATAACTGGAGGCTATCCGATAAGGATGGCCTTTTTTATGCCACTAGTTTTTTGGATAAGAGCAAAATTGAAAATGCTGAATTTTGTAAAGTTTACTATAAAGGTGGCATCCTCGTCCGTTTTGCTGTATGAGTTTCTATCGCCCAAAGTCTCCAGCAGTTTTTCGTATTTTTCCAATCTGGGCAAATGCTCATTTTGAAATTTTCCAGCGCTTTATTTTGTAGTTTGGTAGGTTCTTTCCATCTTTTGTTGATCTCTGCCAGTCTGCTTTTAATCTCTTTTTTGTTTATTGTTTTGGGTAGCTCTTCCTGGTTGGGCGCTTGACTGTCGGACTGACTGGACTGATCTATATCTGCTAATATGCTTTGGATTAAAAAAAGAGGCTGTCCAACTTTTTGGACAGCCTCATATTCTTAGAACTAAAATGCATTATTCTATTGCTCTGTAACCTGGAATGTAATTGGCTGTTTTTTATATGCCTTTACTGAGCGTCCATTTTGAATGGCAGGAGTCCATTTACCCGATCTTTTAATTACTCGCATAGCTTCCTGCTCCATGCCAAAACCTACACCAGACAAAGCTTTCACATCACTTACATTTCCTTCCACATCCACCACAAACTGAATGATTACCGTGTGATTTCCTGGAGATGCGCCATTATCTACTGCTACCTGAGGATCCAGATTTCTGGTCAGATAATTTGTCCAGTTGCCCGGATACTTCGCATCTACTTCCACTTTTGTGAAAATTTCTGGTTCCTTCTCTACTGGTTTTGCCTGCACCAAACCTTTACCAGCGTCCACAGCAGCAGGTGGTGTTACGATACCTACATCCTTAATACCTTCCTGATTGATGGTACCAATTTTTGTATCTTTTAATTCCTCCACGGCTGGTGGTGGCTCTTTTACTTCCTCATCTTTTACAATTTTTGGAGGAGTAAACGCTTTCATTTCAATTTTTGGCGGTTCCACCTGTTTTGGAGGAGGAGGCGGTGGTGGTGGTGGTGGTTCTTCCTTTGGCTTCTCCTGTTCAATATTCTGAAGGGTTACTTCACTCATTTTTACCTTATCATCATCTTTTGATTTTAGCGAACTCTTTAAAATCGCACCACCTGTAATTCCCAAAAGAATCAAACCGGTAATTCCCAGAGCCATAAGAAGTCGCTTATTATAAGCCCTCCGAAGCTCATAAGCTCCATAAGCCTTATTGCGACCTTCAAACAGAAGATCCAAGAAGTCTGTTTTTAAAATTTTATTGGCATCCATTGCTTAATGTTAATTTATATATATGAATGAGATACATCAATGCAGCTTTTCCATATACTCTTTTGATCATTTGTTATTGTGCCGGTGCTGCAGCAGGTGCTATACCTAAGGAAGCGCTGATTAGTTCTTCTTCCTGAGGAAATGGATCCACTAATGCATAACGAGCAACTTTATTAATTGTCATTTCATCCAGCAAATCAATCACTCCTTTATAGTTTGCCTCTTTGGTAGGTTTAATCAGAACGAAGAAATCCTTTTGACGACAATCTTTTGGATCTTTTTTCTCCTGTATAGCCTTTGCCTCACAAGCAGGATCAGTTACATACGCAGCCTCTACTTGTTGTTTTTTCTTGATCACTTCATTCCGAATATCCTTGAAAGTGGAACTCTTGAAATTGCTGCCATCCGGCAGAAGATCACCTTCGTAAAAAAACAGGCTGTTATCTTTACCTAACATGATTGTTAATGCGCCAGATTGTTTCACCTTGGTCTGATCTTTTTCATCCTTCGAATCCTTTGGCATATTGAGATCCATTGTAGTTGGAGAACTCATTGTCGCTGTAAAAATGAAGAATGTAATCAATAAAAACCCAAGATCCACCATCGGAGTCATATCTACCCGAGTGCTCAGTTTTTTGGCCTTCTTAACGCCGGGGCCTTTTTTGTGGCCACCACCGCCATCACCGGTATCTAAACTTGCCATATCTTGTATTTTAAGTTTTTAACTAAATTATTTTATATTATTCCTTTCCTTATATAATTCGGTTCCTGCAGGAGCTCCTTCTGGCATTGTTACCAGATTATATTTCTGCTCATCGTTCTTTTTCAAGGCATCAATTACTGCTTTAAAAGCAGGAAACTTAGACACATTGTCTCCTTTGATCAGGTATTTCAAAGTCTGTCCTGCAAAAACGGATCTGGTAGCAGCTATCCAATAATACAATTCATTATTAGAAGAGTCCTTTACCGGAATACCATCCTGAACATACACTTTCTTTTGATCGCCTGGAAGATTCAAATAACCTTTTAGTTTATTAAAAGGCACTCCAATCATATCCCCAGGGAAATACTGAGCAGCTTCCTGTGCAGTTACTGGCATATTTCTGGCAGTAGAAGCTGCCACGATTATATCAATAGCTTTTTGCTTGTCATTCTTAGTCATGATAGAAAAATAAACTTTATCATCCTTATCAATACTAATCATTACTGCATCGTTTTCAGGAAGCGTTTGAGAGGAAACCGAATTAGGAGTTTGAATTGGAACTGCCTCAGCAGGCTTGAACTTTGTAGCCATGATAAAGAACGACAGAATCAGGAATGCAATATCCACAAAGGGTGTCATGTCCGTATCGGTCGACTTCTTGGCTATATTAACTTTTGGCATATTGTTACGTGAATTTTGATATTAGACGAAATAATTCGGATTTTCCACAAACACAATTCATCTCAATGTATAAAATTATTTATACAAAGAAGCGAATGATTGTGTAAGGGTGAAACCTGCTTCATCAATACCATAAGTGATCGCATCAATTCTTGTAGTAAGCATGTTGTAGAAAATTAATGCTAATGCCGATGTACCGATACCCAATGCTGTATTATATAAGGCTTCAGAGATACCCACAGCCAATGCACTGGAGTCGCCACCACCGCCTTCCTGACCTAAAGCAGCAAAAGAACGGATCATACCCATTACCGTACCCAATAACGCAATCAGCGTACCGCAGGAGATAATAGTAGAAAGGAATACAAGATTTTTCTGTAGCATAGGCAGTTCAAGCGCGGTAGCTTCTTCCACTTCTTTTTGAATGGCAATTACTTTTTGCTCTGTATCCAGCCCCTGCTCACCGATCATTTCTTTATAGCGACGCAGACCAGCTTTCATTACATTACCTACAGAACCTTTTTGTTTATCGCATTCTGAAATAGCAGCATCCACATTTTTATTGGCAAGCTGAAATTGTACTTTACGAATGAAATTGCTAATGTTACCCTTCCCTAAAGCCCTGCTAATGGTAAGAAATCTTTCGATGGCAAATACAATTGTCATTAAAAGCATACCAATCAAAATAGGTACGATGATCCCTCCTTCATAAATCGCATTGAATGCACCTTTTGGCTTCATGTGATGTGGCCAAAAACCACCTGCGGAATCAGGAGCTTCAAAACCAGATGGATTTCCCATTCCAAATCTCCAGATGGCATATCCAAAAATAATACATAGAATTGGTGCAATCCATGAAATAGCATTGCTTGATTTTTTTGGTTGCACAGATGTTGTTGCTGCCGCTGCCGGCTTAGCTTGATTTTCGGCCATGATCTTTGTTTTTTAGTTTTTTAAATATTTAAGCTTGTGAAATAGATTACAATTCTAACAAAAAAAAATTTATAACAAAATTTTTCTCGATTATTTTTTTCCGGTTTGAAAGTAATACTTTTTTTAAAGATATCAGGAAATAAAAAATCTATCAGTCATCAGATGTTGACAGTATTGCTAGCCTCTCTATAAAATTTAAAAATATCTGGATGGAAAGATTGAAACTAAGCATCGACATACACCTAGCAAAACAATATCTGCAACAATATCCGATATTATTTTTTTACTAACATCCCTGCAAATCAATATCTGACGATATGGATTTGCACCTAATTTTGTTACCCACTTTCATAAATTAAAATATATATAAACAAGAAATGGCAAAGATTACATTAAAAGGAAATTCAGGAAACTCGATTGGAAATTTACCGGCAGTGGGAAGCACTCTTCCCGAATTCACACTGGTAAAAGAAGACATGAGTGAGAAAAGTCTGGCGGATTTTAAAGGAAAAAAAATTGTGTTAAATATTTTCCCAAGTGTGGAAACAGGTATTTGTTCTGCCTCGGTAAGAAAGTTTAATGAGCAGGCAGCCTCTTTGGAGAACACCGTCGTCATTAATGTTTCAAAAGATCTCCCCTATTCACTAAAACGCTTTTGTGCAGCAGAAGGTATTTCAAATGTAGAAACACTTTCCGACTTTAGAGGAAGCTTTGGAACCGATTACGGTGTGTTGCTTTTAGATACAACTATGAAAGGGCTATTGAGCCGTGCGGTGATAGTGGCCAACGAAGCAGGTGAAATTGTATATACTGAACAGGTACCAGAAATTGCACAGGAACCAAATTATGAAGCCGCATTAGCCGCATTGTAATATTGTTTTAAAGGTTGTTTCAAAATTTTGACACAACCTTTTTAAATTTGGAATTTTAATATATTTCTATTTTTTAGGAAATGGTGTCTTCCTGCACAAACCGTTTCAATAGGATTTGAAACTGATGACGCCTACAAATTTTTGGGTATTTTATTTTTATTCAATTTTTTAATTTGTAGGGATGAAGAAGTATCGTTCAATTTTACATTCGCTAATTATTTTTCCATATTTAATAAAATGGACCTTGTTAGCAATTCCGGTTGCTCTTCTTGCAGGTTCGATGGTAGCCCTGTTCCTATGGTGTCTCGATAAGTCTATAGATACCAGGTTTGCATATCCCTGGCTTCTATTTCTATTGCCCCTGGCTGGTGTTTTCATTCATTATTTATATAAGTTTTTGGGTAAAAATGCAGAATCTGGCAACAACCTGATCATTGATGAAATACATGAACCAGGAGGTGGTGTGCCCTATCGAATGGCACCGTTGGTATTAGTAACTACCTTGATCACCCATCTTTTTGGGGGGTCTGCCGGTCGGGAAGGAACGGCCGTACAAATGGGTGGTAGTCTGGCTCAATGGGTAGGAGATGTATTTAAATTATCAAAAGAGGATGTTAGAACGCTGTTGATGATGGGTATATCGGCTGGCTTCGGTGCTGTGTTTGGCACCCCGGTGGCCGGCGCCATATTTGCCTTGGAAGTTTTATATCTGGGCAAAATAAAATATGATGCTTTGCTACCATGTTTTATCGCTTCGGTATTGGCAAACATAGTGTGTGGTTCATGGGGAATCACGCACACAAATTATGAAATCACTTTCCTGGCGAAACATAGTACAGATTCTTTTTTATGGCATGTTGATTCCTATATGTTATTGATATCAATCATAGCCGGGATGATATTTGGTTTGGCCGGATTATTATTTACCGAACTATGCCATAGTATCAAAAACTTATGTAACCGGTGGTTCAAGATCAAATGGCTGATACCTTTTACAGGAGGCTGTATCATCATTTCACTTACCTATATCATTGGAACACAGGACTATCTGAGTCTTGGGGTCACCAACCCTGATCCTAATGGGGTATCTATTTTGTCCAGTTTTAAAATGGGTGGAGCTGATTCTTTTAGTTGGCTTTGGAAAATTCTATTTACAGCCATCACATTGGGTACCGGGTTCAAAGGCGGCGAGGTTACTCCTCTGTTTTTTATTGGCGCCACCCTCGGCAACACAATTGCCTCCTTGACCGGCACACCCACCGACCTGTTGGCAGGCCTGGGTTTTATAGCTGTATTTGCGGGAGCGACTAATACTCCTATTGCCTGCACCATCATGGGTGTGGAGCTTTTTGGCGGTGATAATATTATCTACTTTGCCATTGCCTGTTTTACAGCCTATTATTTTAGTGGGCATTCCGGTATATATTCTTCTCAAAGAATTGGCCAATCAAAATTTTCAGCCCTCCGGCATCACACCAACAAAACCTTGAATGAGATAAGAAAGAAAAGACTCAACAAAAAGGAGAAGTAAAAAAATCTAAAAGAAGGTAGTGGTCCCGACAGGAATCGAACCTGTATCTGGAGCTTCGGAAACTCTTATACTATCCATTGTACTACGGGACCTGTAGGAAAGGGCAGCGAAATTAAGTTAAAATGACTATTCTTTTGCAATTAAATCTAATCCTCATTTTGCAAAAGTTCAGCGAACAGTCTGGCCAATATTTTTCAGTAAGACATTCTCCAAAAACGACCACTATTGTATCAACCCGGAGGCATTGGCGGCAAATATTTTTACGGATATGGCCAAAAGGATTACTCCAAAAAATTTACGTACTGCTGTTAATCCACTTGGCCCTAATAGTTTTGATAAGCCACTGAGTGATTTTAGAACCACATAGATAATGATTAGATTTATGATGATGGCAATCAGAATTTCTTCCACTTTAAAATTGGCCTTTAAGGACATGATGGTGGTGAGTGTTCCAGATCCGGCAATAAGCGGAAATGCCAAAGGCACTAAGGTGGATCCCTTTATGTCGCCATCGGATTTGAAAAACTCGATACCTAATACCATCTCTAAACCCAAAATAAAAATAACGATTGAACCTGCTACAGCAAAAGACCGTACATCCAGACCCAGTACGTTGAGTATTGGATCGCCCAATAACAAAAACAATATCATGAGTGCACCGGCAATGAGGGTAACTCTTAGCTCTCTGATACCACCTGCTTTGTTCTTGATAGAAATTAATATGGGTACTGATCCTATAATATCAATGATGGCGAAAAGAGTAAATCCAACTGTTAGAATAGCCTTATAGTCAAGCGTCATACCGTTTTAGTTTTAGCAAAGGTAATGATGGTGATGTATCAAAAACGAACCACCCTACAAATGATTTATGAACGGCAAAAGAGTGGAATGTATAGGATGCCACTAGCTGTGTAGTTGAATGGTGGGATCCGCCATAATAGACAAGCGGCAAGACCGATGCCCTATTTTCAATGGTTAGCTACATAAAAATCAGTGTGCTTATTTCCAATACATTTTTTCGCAAAACATGATGTATGGATCTTTGAGTGCTGTTAAGCATTTGCGGCAAAGACAATCGGCGTATTTTTCACTGATGAGTTGTTCTTCTTCCTGGGTAAAAGTGAAGCCGAAACATTGACATTGGCACACATTGCCCACTTTGCATTCGAAAACGGAATGGCAACGTGGGCATTCTTTTTGTTCATGTGTGCACATTGCTAAAATATTTTAGCTATGGGAGATTGGGTTTTTTGACTATAGACTTAGATTAACACCGGCCAATAAATTAAATCCACGCGTATTGTAGCCATATGCATCGAAATATTTCTGATTGGTGATATTGCTAAAATCTGCAAACAATTTCACTTTTGAAACCAGGGTATAGGCAAGATTACAATTCAGGGTATAATATGATTTCATAGGATCCGGGCCTACATCGTAGGTGCCGGGTGTTCTTTTACCAACAACTCTTACCGAAGGAGTCAGTTTGAAAGATTTTACCAGGTTCAGTTCTACTGCACTATTCCAGGCCAGTTTGGGCCTGCGATATAAATTCTTCACTTTTACTCCATCGTTTTCGCCTTCGCCCTCTATGTAAGTAATATTATTAATCCAATGTCCCAGTTTTGCAATTTTCAGGTTGCTTTCCAATTCTACACCGTAATCGTTTTGTTGATCACGATTGATGTATTGACTGGCATAAGTTACAGGATCGGAGTAATAGGTGATCAAGTCCTTAATATCTCTTTTAAAACCTACCAGTCTTATGGAACTATTCTTATCGGAACTTAGTGCCTGCACACCAATTTCATAATTCATACTTTTCTCTGGCTTCAAATCACGATTGCCTGCCTCGCTATATAATTGATACAAAGAAGGCACATTGTATCCACTGGAAATATTGAGGAAGGCGCGAATGTTGTCACTAAAATTGTAAGAGGGGTTAAGAGTGAACGTGGCATTGTTGCCGTATAGAGAGTTGTGATTTACGCGACCACCCAATTCCAGATTGAATCCAGAGAGGTTGGAGAACAGAGCCGAAGCATAGCCAGAAAAATTTCTCACTTTGGCTGAATCATTGTGGATGGGCACTGCATCAAATGGTCCAAAGTTGGAAATGCTTTCGAATGTCTGATTTGTTTTCTGGGCAGTATGTTGCAAACCGGCAACGATCGAAATCTGATCGGAGAAGTTGTAATTGCCATATAAATCGGTAATCACTGATCGACCTCTTAAATCATTCTCGGACCAGATGGTATAAAAGGAAGCCTGTGGATTAAGGCGCAATGGGCCAATATCGGTGCTGTCGTTGGAGAAGAAACGATCGGAACGGATAAAACTTTGTACCAGATGGATGGCCGTTTTTTCGGATTTATAAGAAAGATGTACACTGTTTACAAAATTTTTCACTTTTGATTTTACATCGAAATCATCTTGCCCGGCACCTGCATCGGCATCGGCTTTAAAATAGCCATAATTGCTGATGAAATTTGCAGAAAATGCAGGAGAAAAACGATAGCCGATATTAGCCTGAAAAGCATTCTGCTTCATGCCGTCCTCATCAAACCCTTTGCCTCCCTGCGCATCATTTGCGGCTGAAAAACCATCTGTGCTTATTCGGTTATACATCAGGTTGTACTGAAAACCGCTAATTTTTCCATTTAGCCCCACACCGGCTTTTAGGGTATTATAAGTACCATAAGCCAGGTTGGCACTTGGGCTTATGTTTTTGGTTCCACTTTTTTTGGTAATGATATTGATCACCCCGGCTACTGCGGCACTTCCCCAAATGGTGCTTTGTGCGCCCTTCAATATCTCGATCCTTTCTATCTGATCAGGCTGAATATTGTTGAGATCATAGGTATTGGAAATCATATTGGGATCCTGCAATGGCACACCATCCAATAGCAACAGTGTATTGCCTGTAGCTGCACCTCGCAGATACAACTCCTGGTTACTTCCTGGTGCCCCATTAGCTCCAACAGTAAAAACACCTGCATACTGATTTAGTATTTCTGTAAGTGATTTGCCAATATTTCTTTGTAATGCTGCCTGGTCTATCACCGTCACCACCTTTCCGGTTTGTGATTGTTTTTGCTCTTTCTTTGTGGCGGTAATGACCACTTCATCCAAATTGTTAGTTTCGTTTTGTGCTTGTAGTGTACTGTAAAATGCAACAGCAGCCACTACTAAAATTTTTCTTTTCATTTAAAAAAATTTAGTTTGACTGCTTTCGGAAATAGTAATAGAAATATAAGCGCTAGGCGATTACATTTCATGCCTTTCGCCCGAAAGCCTGAATGATAAAATAGGATTTGTGGCAGGTCTTCTGGCTCAGCCTTTACTTTGCCTTCCCACATCACAAATGGATGCAGTGGCTTGAAGAAGTGCCTTCCAGCTTAAAAATGAATTGAAGCCAGAAGGGGCTTTACAGCTACGGGGATAGCGCCGGAATTTCACCGGACTTCCCTTTTAATTCCCTTGAACAACAGGGACACCAAAAATCTGCGCAAATGTAGGCAAAAGAGAATTGCCAATTGAAAATTTCAAATTACAAATTGAATATTGAAAATTGAATACTGAATATTGAGTATTGAATATTGAATATTGAGTATTGAATATTGAGTATTAATAAACTTGCCTCCTTCTGCCAGAATATAGTATGAACTAAATCCCTCCAAGTATTTATTTTCTACCAGACCTCACCACGCCTGCTAGGTATTGCCTACTTTTGCGACCTCAATTCAATGGAAAAAAATACAAAATATACTGATGACAAGTCCACTCTGAGGGAGCGCAACAAAGTGCGTCTGGAAAGGATTGCCGATGTAGCCACACGCGGCATTGGCTCCACCACTTCCATCATTGTACACACTATTCTTTTTATTGTATCGTTTTTGCTGCCTGCTTTAGAAATTATTTCTTTTGAAAAAATGTTGCTGACACTAACCACAATTGTGTCGTTGGAAGCTATTTATCTGGCTATATTTATTCAGATGTCGGTAAATAAAAACAGCCAGGATATTGAAAACATCCAGGAGGATGTAGAGGAAATACAGGAAGATATTGAAGAGATCCAGGAGGATGTAGAAGAAATTCAGGAAGACGTGGAAGAAATTCAGGAAGACGTAGATGAAATTCAGGAGGACGTGGAAGAACTACAGGATGAAGAAGAGGAATTACCACAGGCAGTAAAACCATTCACCTCAATACCTATTGCTTCTATATCCGCCCATGAACATCTGGTCCATATTCAAGCGTTGCTCATCCAATTGCAAGACGAGATTAATGCGATGAAATCCGCAAAATAAAAAGTTCTAAATATCCTTACAGAATTTGGTCTTTTATTAAATCTTCGAACTCGGTTCTTCTTCTAATCAATCGAGGCACACCATTTTCCACCAAAACTTCGGCAGGCTTAAATCTGGAATTATAAGTAGATGCCATTTCAAAGCCATAGGCACCGGCATTATAAAACACAAGCAAATCGCCTTCGGATATTTCTGGCAAAGGCCGTGCCCAGGCAAAAGTATCGGTTTCGCAAATATTACCTGTAACGGTATATTCTTTCAAAGCCCCACCGGGGTTAGAGAGGTTCTGAATACGATGGTAAGAGTCGTAGAACATAGGTCGGATCAAATGATTAAACCCACTGTTAATGCCGGCAAAAGTGACAGCAGGTGTTTCCTTCAGCACATTCACTTTTGTAATCAGATAGCCAGACTCACTCACCAGAAATTTACCCGGTTCAAACCATATTTGCAAGTCTTTGGTGAGGGTGTTGGAAGCAAAAGTTTGTAACACTTTTCCAGCCAGTTCATCCACATCAATGCGTGCATCATTTTCTTTATAGGCTACTTTAAATCCTCCACCCAAATCTATAGATTTCAAATTGGGGAAATGTGGTATAATATCAAATAGCACTTCAATCCCTTTCACAAACACATCGGCTTCCTTAATATCACTACCGGTATGGATATGCAGGTTGGTAATGTTCAAATCGTATTGAGTCACTATTTGCAACAACTTGTCCAACTGATCAACCGGCACACCAAACTTGCTTTTATCATGTCCGGTGGCAATTTTCAAATGTCCCCCAGCCATAATATTGGGTCTCAAACGCACACCCACCGGATAGCTGCCGCCATACTTTTTCCCAAATTTTTCCAGGTTGGAAAGGCTGTCTATGTTAATGATTACGCCTAATGATTGTGCTTCTTCAATTTCCTCAAAGCCAATGCCATTGCTGGTGTACAGTACATTCTGCGGCTCAAACCCAGCATAAAGTGCCAGCTTCACCTCATTGATGGAGCTACAATCTAGGTTACATCCTGCTCCTAGCAACAATCTTAAAATATTGATATTAGTTAGTGCCTTGCAAGCATAGAAGAACTTTACTTTCTCATGGTTGAATGCAGTAGTCAACTGCATATATTGATCCAGAATTTTATCGCCATTATACACATAAAGTGGGGTTCCAAATTCATTGGCAATTTGTAAAAGCTGTGTAGTTGTCAGTTCCTTTGTCATCATAAAAAAAGCAGTAAATCTACTGCCTGTATTTTGAATATTATTTAATTCAAGTGGATAATTTAATACTTGGGTTCGTCCTCATCCAATTCTTCATTTCTATCTTCTTCATCCATACCACCAGGATTTTCTTCAGTGACCTGCTTTTTCTCATCATCAAGATTTACTTCCTCTCCTTCGCCCGGCAGGTCGATATCTTCACTATCCACTCCTTCTAATTCGCCATCATCAGAATCCGTCTCTTCTTCCTGACTATCTCCTTCTTCAATGGCACTTTCCATCAATTCCCCATTTTCCGAAACCACAAGAATATTTCCTTCTGGCTCATATTCTGCCATCTCCTCACCTTCTTTATTCTCTACACCCATCACCACTGTAGGTTCCACCATCTGTTCTGCCAACACTTCTTTAATCTTTGGAAGTTCATCAGACGAATTGATACCAAAATAATCCATAAAAGACTTGGAAGTGGAATAAACCAATGGGTGTCCAGGCAACTTTTCATTTCTTCCGCTGATCACAATCAGCTCTTTCTCCAATAATTTCTGCACTGCATAATCCGCACTTACGCCACGAATAGCCTCTATTTCACCCTTGGTAACCGGTTGCTTATAAGCCACTATAGCCAAGGTTTCCAATGCTGCTGGCGACAAGCGTTTCATAAACTTATCACCATTGAGTTGGGCAATGGTTTTATGATATTCTTTTTTTGTCAGAAACTGCCATCCACCACCACTTTGAAACACTTCAAATGGATAAAATTCTGATGCATATTTTTCCACAATCCCATCCATCGATGCCTCCACTTGATCCAGGGTTATTTTATCTTCCATAAATCCAAAAGCACTATTCAGCAGCTCGGTAATTTCCAAAGCTGGCAAAGGCTTTTCGCTTGCAAAAATCAATGCTTCAATATGTGGAATTAATTCTGCTATCTCCATGTGAGATAATTTAGATGAGGTTACATGTTTTTTGTTTAAAGTGATTGTCCTATCCTCTTAAACTTCTTGAACCTCTTAAACTCTTAAACCTTTTACACTACCTTACCCCTGCAATGCTGCTGCACCACTCACAATTTCTGTAAGTTCGGTAGTAATTGCTGCTTGTCTGGCTCGGTTATAGGAAAGTTTCAGGTTACGAAGCATTTCATTGGCATTTTCACTCGCCTTATCCATCGAGGTCATACGCGCTCCATGCTCGGATGCATGAGAATCCAGAACTGCTTTATATAATTGGGTATTCAGAATCTTTGGCATCAGTTCTGCAATCAAATCTTCTTTATTGGGATCGAATATAAAATCAGCTTTGGGACCACCTGCTTTGTTTTCCACCTTTGGAATGGGCAAAAAGCGTTCGGCTGTAAATAGCTGTGTAGCTGCATTCTTAAATTGACTATACACAATTTCAATGGCATCAAACTTTTTGTCAGCATAAGCTTGCATAGCTGCCTGAGCAATTTTTTGAACATTCTCAAAACTCAGATGCAGAAAAATATCTTTATGATCTTCATTGGTTTTATATCCCGCTTTAGTCAGTGCTTCATAGCCTTTTTTCCCTAAGTTCCAAATGGTTACATTGCCTTTTTCAAACTGTGCCTGATATTTTTCTCTGATAACAGCCTTTGTCAGTTTCACGGTATTCGCATTAAAAGCCCCTGCCAGTCCGCGATCGCTGGTAATGGCAATGATCAACACTTTCTCTACAGGTCTTTCATCAGCCAATGCTATGGAAATATCACCATCACTATTACTGACAATATTGCTCAATACATCCTGCAATTTTTGTGCATAAGGACGCATTTGAACAATAGCATCCTGCGCACGTCTGAACTTGGCGGCACTCACCATTTTCATCGCTTTGGTGATCTGCTGCATACTTTGTACAGAAGTAATCCGGTTTCTAACCTCTTTTAACTGGCCTGCCATTTATAAAAACATTTGGTTTTAAGGTCGCAAAAGTACAAGCAAAATGGCAAATAGCAATAGATAAATAAAATATGTGGAGAAGGACTATGCAAGTCAGCTTTTTGAGCCTCGCCCATCGATATTGCAGCTTGTCCGCAGTGGCGGATCCCACTCTTGTACAGTAGAATATAGACCATCTTGCCTCATAGTTTGCTACTTTCGAACAAATCAGAAACCAATTAGCTCATACCATGATTGCCACAGATCAGGCTACTCTAATTCCTTTTTTTTCAATTTTCAACACTCTGTTAAACATGGCTATCAATGAACCGATTACCAAAAACACCACTCCCGCCCAAACCAAATTGATATATGGAAACTTATATGCTTTCAAGGTCAGGTATTCCAACACATCATTCGATTCTTTCACGCCAATAATCGCTTCATTATTGTGCACGTCATTCAGTTGCAACACAAGACTTTGAGACATCACCGTATCCTGAGTACGGTACAAAACTTTTCCTTTGTTTTTTATCAGCAACATATCCGAACTATAAGAAGAGCCATTTAGCTCCTGCACTTTCACCGAAGCGATATATCCGGTATCAGATTTATCAAACTCCTGAGTAGGTAAACCATCCTTTGCCGCTAATTTTTCTAAAAGCATATAGCCTTTGCTGTAGAAGATCGTATCCCCCACCCCAACAGTATTTGGCTTGAAACTAACAGTATCTTCCTTTCCATCCGGTTTGTAGTAGGACGAAACATAGGTGAAGATATCATGGTTCAAATAATGTTTACTAGACGGATTAGCCATCAGCCCTTCATTGCCTTTATAATTCACAAATGCATTGGGTAAAAGCGTGAACTCTTCATTATTCTTTTTAGACTTGAAGTGGATCTTAAAATAGGTTTGTTGCTTTTTGGGATGCGCCGAATCGCCCACATAGGTAACCATATAGTCATTCATTTGCAAAGGCACTCCTTTTACCATCGTCAGATTTTCTCCGGTTTTCTCCTTGCTTTCCTTTCCAAAATTCACAGCAATACCACTGGTATTCCAAGACAGTACTTCTTTTTTTCCGGAAGAAAGTATCATCCCCACCAGCATCAACCCAAAGCCGAAATGCGCCACCGAACCACCACTATTGCCCAATTTCCCTTTCATCCCCAACCAGATATAGGAAGCATTGGCTATAGTAGCATAAATGGTGGCTACCAAAGCCAGCCAGATATTAATCAGAAAACCCAACCCATGAGTCATATAATTCACTTTCACAAATGCCAAAACCAAACTGGCTATAACTGCACTGATAATGGTTGGCCACAAAATCTTTTTTATAAATATGCGGGTACTCGTGGTTCGATATTTCAGATATTGAGTAACAGCCGTCAATAGTCCTATCACAAAAGCGATCAATATCTGAATTTTATTATAATGAAATTCATCATTCTCGCCAGGGGCTTTATTAGAATCAAACAGTTTATTAAACACCGGCAATGAGGTCTGAAAAATAATAATCATGGCAGCCAGGAAAAAAACCAGCGAACCCACAAACATCCAGAACTCTCTGGAGGAAACACTTTCTTCTTTTTGAATGGCCGGCACCTGTTTGTTAAGCAATACAATATAGGTGGCAACACCTCCAAGAATTACATAAAGAGGAAATCCAGGAATCTTGTCAGCTAAAAAATAGGTCCCCAAACTGAGCAACAACGTAACCCCTGCAATGATCCATCGTTGCTTATCTGTTTTTGCAGCAAAAAATGGTGCAAGCCAAACAAATACAATCAGGAACAAAAACAATTGGCCATTCATACCAATATCAGCAAAGGCATGTACCGATGAGTCGCCCAGCACACCACTTTTTGTAAGAAAGGTAGAATAAACAATAAAAATAAAAGACAAAGCCAGAAATATAAAAGAAGAACGCAAGGAATATCCGGTATGTTTATAAATTAACATGGCATGCAATCCAGAAACCATAATCATCCAGGGTACCAGCGAAGCGTTTTCTACAGGATCCCAAGCCCAATAACCTCCAAAGTTCAAGGACTCATAGGCCCATTTGGCACCCATCATTATTCCTAAGCCCAGAAAGGCTATTGAAAACAATGTCCAGGGAATTGCCCTTGGAACCCAGGTTTTAAAATCTCTTGTCCAAATTCCCGCCATCGCAAACGCATAAGGAATCAATGTGGAGGCAAAGCCCAAAAACAATATGGGAGGATGAATCACCATCCAATAGTTTTGTAACAACGGGTTCAAATCGTTCCCATCTGTTACAAGGGTCAGATAATCTGGTCGAATAGGTTGCAAAAGATCAAAATTCAGGTGCATGGCAGGTGCCTCATCCAACAATCCCGAATCACGAAGCAATATGAATGGATTGGATCCAATTTTTACATCAAATATGTAAATGCCAGCAATCATGGTGGCAAGGAAAAACTGAGCAAAACTCACTACCGACATCACCGGTGCTTCCCATTGTTTCTCTCGTTTCATGACTATGAGCCCCAAAACACTTTGCCAGAAAGCCCACAATAGTGTACTCCCCTCCTGCCCTTCCCAAAAGGCACTCATGATATACTTGAACTCTAGCGATAAACTGGTATGCTGGTAAGCATAGCGGTATTCAAAAAGATGATGATAAAGGATATGAAATAAGGCAGCAAAAATAATGAGTACAGATGCCGCTTCGGTAATAAAGGACAATCGGCCTAACTTCAACCATCCCTTCTTATCCTCCAAAGGAGCGTTGACCGCTTTGAAATACGCAAAAGCTGCCGTTAGCGAAGCAACCATTGAAACCACCACAAAAAAATGACCAATCTGGCCAGGCAACAGGTGCTCGCCTATATAATCCATACTTAAATATTAATTTTCTAAAGTTGCTTCTTTGTAATAACTTGTTTTGTTAGGTGTAGCGTTTCCAGGGTGTTTGGCCGGATCCTGATCTTTGTACTTACTTGGGCATTTGGTTTGGATACTCTGGCAAACGAATTTTCCATCCTCATATTTTCCTTTCATGACCAATTTTTCACTTAACTCAAAATTTTCAGGCTTGGGGTTATGATAAACCACTTCCACCTTATCTCCCAGACTATCTATTGCTGTAAAAGCCAGATAGTTAGGATTTTTCAAAGCATCGTACTCCATAGGTGCCGATTTGTCCCATTTCGCCATCAGGTGCACGTATTTACCAGGCTTAGATTTTGCAATTGCCACTGTATCATAAGTGGTAGTAGTTTGTAAAAAACTCACCAAAACAGCGATAGCCGCTGCGGTCAAAACCAAAAGGATGATATGAAATTTTTTCATGCCTGCTCTAGAATTTTTTGCAAATTTAAGGCAAATAGACCTGTTCAATTACAGTAACAGTATCTAAACCATTTTGTTTAGAAAATTTAGTTTCTTCAAAAACGCAAATCAGGCTTATCACAATTTATTATACTAACAATTGTTAGTATTTGAAAAATTCTCCTTTTCTTCGCATAACTTTAAAAGAAAAACAAACAAAGCCTTGTATAAAATTGAATCGAAAATAAATACACAATCTCCCGAATTTTTAAAGAATCTGGAAACCTACCAGGAGGTAATGTCCACCTACCACCATAGAATGGAAACAGTACTGAATCCGGTGCAAAATGCTGCTATTGAAAAACATAAAACCAGAGGAAAATTGTTGGCAAGGGAAAGAGTGAACCAGCTTTTGGATCCCAATACACCTTTTCTCGAACTCTCGCCACTGGCAGCTTATGACTTATATGACAATCAGTTTCCTTCTGCCGGTATTGTTACAGGAATTGGCGTGGTGCATGGCCGCGAAGTCATGATTATTGCAAATGACGCTACTGTAAAAGGAGGCACTTATATGCAATACACGATCAAAAAACACGTACGGGCTCAGGAAATTGCATTAGAAAGTCATTTACCCTGCATCTATATGGTAGATTCCGGAGGTGCCTTTTTACCGGAACAGGATAAAGTTTTCCCGGATCGTTTTGATTTTGGACGATTCTTTTATAACCAGTCAAGAATGTCTGCAAAGGGAATACCACAGATAGCCATTGTCATGGGTTCCTGCACAGCCGGAGGTGCGTATGTGCCTGCCATGAGCGATGAAACCATCATTGTTCGCAATCAGGGAACCATTTTCATTGGTGGTCCGCCTCTGGTAAAAGCGGCTACTGGCGAAGAGATAAGTGCAGAAGAGTTGGGTGGAGCAGTAGTGCATACCTCAATTTCAGGAGTAGCAGACCATATTGCCGAGAATGACGGCCATGCTATTGCTATTTGCCGGAATATTATTTATAGTTTTTCGTCACCAGAAAAACAATCTATAGCAACAAAACCGTTCAAAGACCCTATTTATGATCCCAATGAATTGTACGGCATCCTTCAACCCGATTTGAAAAAACCAGTAGATGCTAAGGAAATTATTGCCAGGCTAGTGGATGGCAGCTATTTCCATGAGTTTAAGGCAAATTATGCCCCTACCTTGGTTTGTGGCTTTGCACATATCATGGGCTTTCCGGTAGGCATTATTGCTAATAATGGGGTGCTATTTGGTGAATCCGCTTTAAAAGGGGCTCATTTCGTGGAACTCTGCACCAGCAGAAATACACCAATTTTGTTTTTACAAAACATCACCGGGTTTATAGTTGGCAAAGAATATGAGCGAAAGGGCATTGCCAGAGATGGTGCCAAAATGGTGCATGCCGTGGCCAATGCTAATGTTCCTAAGTTCACAGTAGTGTTTGGAGGTTCTTTTGGTGCCGGCAATTATGCCATGTGTGGACGTGCCTATGATCCCCGACTGATGTTCATGTGGCCACATTCCAAAATATCAGTGATGGGTGGCGAACAGGCAGCAGGCGTTTTGACCTCCGTGAAGGAAGAACAAATGAAGGCCAAAGGAAAAGAATTTGCTTCAGCCGACCGCGAGGCATTGACAAAAACCATTTTGGACAAATATGATCTGGAAGGATCGGCCTATTATAGTACAGCCCGACTTTGGGACGATGGCATCATCGACCCAGTAGACACCCGTAAAATAATTGCCATGGGTATTTCCGCTTCGCTTAATAAAAAATGGGAAGAAACAAAGAATGGTGTATTTAGAATGTAAAGCCTAGAGGTATTGGCTCTTAATTTAATTATAGAATTTGTTTATTAAAATCTCAAATAAAAATGTCTTTCACCTGTGTTTCTATAGAACGTAATTATAAAGTAAGTACCATCTGGCTGAACCGGCCAGATGTTCGAAATGCATTCAACGAAGTAATGATTGCAGAAATTACTGATGCCTTTATGCAAGAGGGTCAAAGAGAAGATGTTCGTGCCATTGTTTTGAGAGGTAAAGGAAAAGTATTTTGTGCAGGGGCAGATCTTAACTGGATGCGGGATGTGGCTCAGTATGGTTATGAGCAGAACTATACCGAGAGCCTGCAATTGTCCGAATGTTTTCACACCATTTACAAATGCCCCAAACCCACGCTGGCCATTGTTCATGGTGCCGCCATGGGCGGTGGTAACGGTCTTTTTGCTGCCTGCGATTTTGCCTTCTGCGAAGCTGAAACCATTTTCTCTTTATCAGAAGTAAAAATTGGTATCATACCTGCCTGTATCTCTCCTTACATCATTAAGAGGGTAGGCGAATATGGAGCCAGAGATCTTATGCTGACGGGACAACGTATAAATGGAGCTACTGCAGAGCAATATAAATTAGTCAATAAATCCTTTAAAGACATACATGAAACCGAAGCTCATTTGCAGGCCACCATCCAGCTTTTGTTAAGTAGTGGTCCGGCAGCCATGGCTCATTGCAAGAAACTTATAGACACGGTTTGTAATCAAATTTCAATGACCGAAGCCATCCACTTCACAGCTAAAATGATAGCCGAAATCAGATCTTCTCAGGAAGGCCAGGAAGGCATGACTTCCTTTTTAGAAAAACGAAAACCGAATTGGATAGAAAAATAATTTCTATAAAAAAATATTTCTCATCAACTCCTCCTGTAGCAGAAGCAGGCAGAGTATAGAGTTCAACATGATAAAAAAAATACTGATAGCGAATAGAGGTGAAATTGCACTGAGAGTGCAACGAACAGCTCAAAAACTGAATATCAAAACAGTAGCTGTATATGCTATTGCCGACAGCCATGCTGCCTTCGTGTATCAGGCAGATGAAGCGGTGCTACTGGAAGGAAATGCCTTAAGTGATACTTATCTGAACATTAATAAAATAATAGCTGTGGCGAAAGCCACCAAAGCAGATGCCATCCATCCTGGATATGGTTTTTTGTCGGAGAATACTGATTTTGTAAATGCCTGCCATGAGGCCGGAATCATCTTCATTGGACCCAGTGCTAGGGCAATGAATGCTATGGGCAATAAAATTGCGGCCAGAGAAACCGCCCAAAAGGTTGGCGTACCAATCACTCCGGGCATCACAGGGGCAGTAGAAACATTATTGAAAAACTATCAGACGCTGTCATTCCCACTGCTTATTAAGGCGGCGGCAGGTGGAGGAGGAAAGGGCATGAGAGTGGTGCACCAGGCAGAAGAGATGCAGGATGCACTAGAGGCCACTGCACGGGAGGCAAAAAATTATTTTGGTGACGATACGGTTTATATCGAAAAATACATCGAAAATCCACGCCATATCGAAGTACAGATAATTGGTGATCAGCAGGGCAATGTTATTCATCTTTTTGAGCGGGAATGTTCCCTGCAAAGAAGACATCAGAAAATTGTGGAAGAAGCTCCATCGGCTACACTTACTCCACAGGTTCGGGAAAATATTTGTCAGGCAGCTATTCAACTCGCTAAATCAATTGGCTATTATAGTGCCGGAACGCTGGAGTTTTTGTTGGATGAAGATCTTGGTTTTTATTTTCTGGAAATGAATACCCGCATTCAGGTAGAACACCCTGTAACCGAGCTCACCACAGGAATCGACATTGTGGAACAACAAATAAAAGTGGCCAAAGGGGAAGCCTTTCCCTTTTCTCAAAAAGATATTTACCAAAAAGGCCATGCCATCGAATGCAGAATTTATGCAGAAGATCCGGAACAGCATTTCCTGCCTTCACCTGGTCAAATACATTTCTACCAAGAACCCTCATTCCCAAATCCTGAGTCAACAACATCCAATACAACCATACGAATAGATGGTATGCAATTGAAATCGGGAGATACGGTTACTGGTGATTTTGACCCAATGATTAGTAAGTTTATCACCTGGGCACCCACTCGTGAAGCAGCAAGAATGACTATGATTTCTGCACTCAGGCAGTATCATATCAAAGGCATTTCTACCAACATACAATTTCTAAGTGGATTGTTGCAGCACAAGGATTTCATAGATAACAATATTTCTACCAAGTATATCGATCTTCATCTTGATACTTTAAACAATTTCTTTAAAGAACAAAAAAAACAGATCGACATATCCATTCCTATTGCTTCGGCCCTGATCCATAGTTTTAGACCCGAGTCCTTTTCCTCACCCGACATTTGGCAAACCATTGGTTTTTGGAGACACAGCAATATTGTTTCAATAATGATGGATGGGCAATTATATCCAATTCATTTAATCAGCCAACAGTACCCCAAACTGATTTTTGAAATGAATGGACATAGATATGTGGCAATCCTGGAAACCCTAAATGGCTTAAACGCTACCATCCGCATCAATGATCAACTGCATGAAGTAGATATTTATAAAATCAGATCTGGTTGTTTTGAAATAGGCTATGCAGGGTTTCCATTCACAGTAACCAGAGAAGACATTTCATCGGTAGATGAGCAGACTTATTCCCAATCAGAAACTATATCCCACAACCCGTGGAATATAGTTTCGCCTATGCCAGGCAAAGTCATTAAGATAAATGTGCAGGAAGGCGAACCGGTGCAAAAAGGAGATGTACTACTCATTGTGGAAGCGATGAAAATGGAAAATAATATCGTTGCAGTCATGAATGCTCAAGTAGAATCAATCTCTGTTTCAGAAGGCGATAAAGTGGATGCCAGCACAGTACTGATAAAACTAAAAGAACATTAAAAACAACATCGAAAAAGAACCCTTAACCTTATAAAAAGAAAATGGTATATGGATTTCAATTTAAACGAAGAACATCAGCAGATACGCAGCATGGTGCGGGAGTTTGCTGAAAAGAAAATAAAACCGGTAGCCCGAAAACTGGATGAAGCAGAAATGTTTTCTTATGAACTCACCGAACAAATGGGAGAGCTGGGTTTGTTAGGAATCTATCTTCCTG
Organism: Niabella sp.; assembly: GCA_035434405.1. Taxonomy (GTDB): domain Bacteria; phylum Bacteroidota; class Bacteroidia; order Chitinophagales; family Chitinophagaceae; genus Niabella. The sequence goes on from DAORWU010000014.1 coordinate 75,200, forward strand.
AAGAATATGGCGGAGCTGGCATGGACTATCTTGCTTATATCATTGCCATAGAAGAAATTGCACGGGTGGATGGCTCACAGGCGGCCACATTGGCTGCTCATAATTCCCTGGGTATTGGCCCCATTTATAACTATGGCACAGAAGATCAAAAACAAAAATACCTGCCCAAACTCTGTACTGGTAAAGGTTTGTGGTCCTTTGGTCTCACTGAGCCAGATGCCGGAAGCGATTCTCGCGCATCAAAAACTATTGCAAAAAAAGAGGACGATGATTGGGTGATTAATGGCAGTAAAATATTTATCACCAATGGATCAGTAGATATCAATCTGGGAACTACTGTACAGGCAGTAACCAGTGTGGTAGATGGTAAGAAAGAATTCACTACCATCATTGTAGAGAAAGGCACACCTGGGTTCACCCAACAAGCCATGCATGGCAAAATGATGTGGCGTGCCAGCGATACATCGCATTTGTTTTTTGATGATTGCAGAGTATCGCAAAACAATACCCTTGGAGAACCAGGCCAGGGATCAAAAATCATGCTGCACACATTGGATAGCGGAAGGTTGAGCATAGCAGCAATGGGGTTGGGATGCGCACAGGGTGCTTATGAAATGGCATTGAAATACGCACAGGAAAGAAAGCAATTTGGTAGTACCATCGGCAAGTTTCAGGCCATCTCTTTCAAGTTGGCAGACATGGCCATGAAGATAGAATTGGCAAGAACTTTTTTGTACAAGGCCTGCTGGCTGAAAGACACGCATCAACCATTTACAAAAGAAGCCGCCATGGCTAAATTGTATTGTTCCGAAATAGCCAAGGAGGTAGCGGATGAAGCAGTACAAATACATGGCGGATATGGATTGATGAAGGAGTTCAATGTAGAAAGATTTTATCGGGATCAACGATTACTACAAATTGGTGAAGGCACATCGGAGATTCAGCGAATTGTGATTGCAAAGCAGATTGGGTTATAAAAACAAAATGAACACACCTTGCTGGTAAACCTACCATTGAAAGTACATACAATGGGAATATTTGCATACAAAGATGAGGTATGAAAGAAAATGAACCAATATCAAAATTGACAAACGCTTTATCAGCCAATCGGTCGGTGAAGCTGACCGAATGTCCGCGCGATGGGCAACAGGGACTACCGTTTATCATATCGCCCGAAAAGCGGGCAGCGTATATCAATAACCTGATGCAGGCAGGATTTGATGTTATAGATTTTGGAAGTTTTGTTTCTCCCAAAGCCGTACCCCAAATGGCCGAATCAGACAAAGTGCTGGAACTGATAAACAAGGAAAATAGTACCACAAAATTGCTAGCCATAGTAGGAAATGCCAGAGGCGGCATTGATGCTGCCGCTCAGGAAAAGGTGGATATTATTGGCTTCCCCTATTCTATATCCAATACTTTTCTTGAAAAAAACATCCATTCAAATCTTGAAAAAGTTTTATCTACAGCTAAAGAGTTAGGCCAAATTGCGAGCGATCATGACAAACAACTAAGAGTATACATCAGTATGGCTTTCGGCAATCCCTATCAGGATGAATGGAATGAACATATTGTTGCAGATGCTGTCGGAACCTTGGTGGCTTGTGGAGTGCAGACCATTACGCTTTCAGATACAATAGGTTTGGGTACCGCCACATCCATTGGAAAAATTACCCAATCCATCCTCAAGAACTTTCCGGAAACAGAATTTGGTTTACACCTGCATACCCATCTTCATGATTGGAAAGAAAAAATAGCAGCTGGCTGGCAGGCTGGTTGTCAAAATTTTGATGGAGTGATCAATGGTTTTGGTGGCTGTCCGATGACTGGCTACGAACTACTGGGAAATGTAAATACCTTACACCTGCTACAATGGTTTCAACAAGAAAATATTGTAACAGGTGTAAACTTTTCGGAGGTACAGAAAATCGCCAACCGTTATCCCGATTTCAAACTATTAGCAGATGAAAGCTAACAGTAGGAACTACCCTTTTTCAAACAATTCTTTCAATTCTGTAGCTTCGTTAGGCTTCATCTTTCCACCTAAAATCAAACGCACTTGTCTGCGTCTTAAAGCACCATTGTACAACTCAATATCTTCATCAGTTTCTGGTTCCAAAGGTGTTACCGGTTTTGGTTTGCTGTTTCCATCCAAAGCCACAAATGTATAGTAGGCTGTATTGCTTTTATATTTTTGTTGCAGCACCAGATCCTCTCCCCACACATCTAAAAACACTTCCACCGATGAGTTGAAAGCTCTGGTAACCCTTGCCTGAATATGTACCACATTTCCAAGCTTTATTGGATTTACAAAAGAAATATTATCTACCGAAGCGGTAACTACAGGTGCATTGCAATGTTTTTGTGCAGACAAAGCCGCAGCAATATCCATCCAATACATCAAACGACCACCCATCAGGTTTCCAAAAACATTGGTATCATTGGGCAATACCAATTCTGTCATAATTACTAAACTATCCGAAGGTTTCTTCATTTCCATTTAAAACTTTATTTACAAATATATCATTCTCCTGCTGCCAACTGCACTACTGTGTAGTAAGTCTGTTTTCTATCAGCCGATTGTTGTACTGTTGCACAAATGCCTTTACCCTCCGATTTACTAGCTCCGCTTTATCAGATTCTTGTTTAATCAGATTATTTAAAAACAAGGAGTCCTTTTTAAAATCATATAGTTCCTTAGGTTTATCGCCATCGGTCATCAACGCATACTCTTCCTGAAACCAACGATACCCGCCGGAATACTGAAAGGCAAATCCATTTTGACTTTTTGTCGTATCCAATACATTATTGCCAAAGGCAAGAAATGGTTTATTATAATGTAGATAGCCAAGTACAGTAGGCATGATATCTATCTGCTGAATATATCCATTTGAAACGCCTTTCAAAGAGCTGTCACCAGGTGCAAACAATAGAATTGGAATAGCAATATCGCCCCAGGGAGTTTGATATTCTTTATGAAAAGTTTCGGTGGCATGGTCTGCAGTGATCACAAACAAGGTATTCGAATACCATTCCTTAGTCTTAGCCTTATCAAAAAAATTCCTGAGTGCCATATCAGTATAGCCAATACATTCCAGCACCGGAATGGGTCCTTTCTTAAAAGAGTTCGTATATTTTTCCGGCACTTTAAAAGGATGATGTGAGGAAACAGAAAAAATAGTACTGAAAAATGGTTGTTGAAAATCACTCAATTTTTGTTCAAAATACTGGAAAAAAGGTTCATCCCAGATGCCCCATATTCCATCATACTCCGCATCATTGTTGAATTCATTTTTACCAAAATAATTTTCAATCCCCAACAATTTGGTAATGGCCGAAAAGCCCATAGAACCATTGGGTGCGCCATGAAAAAATGAACTGTTATAACCTTCCTTATTCAGGATATGTGCCAGACCTCCAATGGTATCAGACACGTAGGGAGTAAGGACATAAGGGTTTACACCACTGGGTATGCCTGCAATACAGGAAGGAATAGCATCAATAGATTTGCGACCGTTGGCAAAGGAGTTCCAGAATATTTTACTCTCACCAGCCAGCGAGTCCATAAAGGGAGTATAGCCCTGATACCTACCACTATCCAAATTTTTATTATAAAACCCTACAGCTTCTTTACCAAAGCTTTCTAGTATAATCAGCACTACATTTTTCTTTTGAAAAACATTTTTCGGATCAGGCCGATGAACAGGAGAATAAATGGACTCCAGCTCCTTCTCGGAAAAGTAATTCATTTTCTGTAAGCCTTTCACACCAATTGTTCTGATAAAAGTGAACGGCGTATTCAACACCAGATACACTTCTCCAGAATGGGCAACATAATCTCCGGCATTGCTGATAGTGATGGGTCGCGTACTGTGTTTAAAATCTCCACGAATGCCACCAACTGCCAAAAAAATAGTCAGTAAAAAACCGAGAGAAGCTAGAACATAGTATCTCCATTTAGATTTCCCCTGCCAGGGTTTCGGTATCGTTCGGTTGTACATCCAAATTAGGATGAAAATCAGGATAGCAAATATGAACACTACATACCAAAAGTCAATCAGGAAATGTTTGACCAGCTGACCACCATTTTGTTCATTTTGAAACTCCTTAAACACAGCGAAAGTGGTTCTTCGTTCTGTGAAACGATAATAAATTAAATCGATACAACTGAGCAGTAGAGCTATTCCATTACATACAATAAAACTGATTTTGACTGCGAGCTGATAGCCCCTGCTATTCTTCCACCCACTAGGCAGTGGCAACATCATCAACACCAATGGAAGTGCATTGTAATAAAACATAGCCGCTATATCAAACTTCAATCCTCCTCGTAAGATATTTACCCAATCCCCAAAACTGATTACCGGAAACATCTCCCGGTTCAACCAGTAGAAAATAAATCGGCAAATGAATAGAAGCAGTAATACTAAAAATATTCTGTAGAGTACAATTAAATAATAGTTGGCCTGAAACTTCTTCATCAAAAAATAAAACAAAAATAATTATTCAATAACAATAAATCGGAAATACAATATTGTTATCCGCCCTAGGAGAATTTTTGCCCAATCTATTTATCCAAAATGGCCACCCACACAATAGGAGCCATTCATTATTTGCCTGCCATTTTCTTATCTTTGCCGCCCTGTCAAAATGTCTGCTATTTTATGTAGCATTGTTTTTGAAGTCAATATGGATCAATTAAAAAATAATAACATTAAATAATATCATGATTGGTTTCTTTTCTAAAATTTTTGGTGGCAGTAAGTCGGAAAAAGATGCTAAAAAGCTGCAACCCCTCATCGAAAAAGTAAATATTGTTTTCAAACAGTACGAATCATTAACCAATGATCAGCTTCGTGATAAAACTAAGGAATTCAAACAGCGTATTAAGGAACATCTTAAGAAAACAGATGAAGAAATAATTGCTCTGAACTTGGAAGCAGAATCCTTATCTCACGATGCTTTGATAGAAAAAGATACACTGTACAAAAAGGTAGATGAACTTAAAAAGAATCGGGATCAGGAAATAGAAGTGGTTCTGGAAGAAATAATGCCTGAGGCATTTGCTGTAATAAAAGAAACTGCCAGAAGGTTTAAAGAAAATGAACAGATTATTTCCTCTGCTACCGAACTGGACCGCGAACTGGCATTGAGAGCGGATTATGTTACCATAGATGGCGAAAACGCTATTTTCAATAATACCTGGACTGCTGCCGGAGGAAAAGTAACCTGGAACATGCTGCATTACGACGTGCAGTTGATTGGTGGAGCCGTTTTACACAGTGGGAAAATTGCTGAAATGGCTACCGGGGAAGGCAAAACATTAGTATCCACCCTACCTGCCTACCTCAATGCGTTGGCAGGAGAAGGAGTGCATATTGTAACAGTGAATGACTATCTGGCACGACGTGACCAAGAGTGGAACGGCCCTATATTTGAATGGCTGGGATTGAAGGTAGATTGCATAGACAAACACCAACCCAATACTTCTGAAAGAAGAAATGCCTATCTGGCAGACATTACCTACGGCACCAACAATGAGTTTGGCTTCGATTATCTGCGGGACAATATGGTGCATACCGCCAATGAAATGGTACAAAGGAAACACCATTTTGCGATGGTGGATGAGGTGGATAGTGTTTTGATAGATGATGCACGTACACCATTAATCATCAGTGGCCCGGTAGAAAAAGGCGAAGATCAGCAATACCATGTGCACCAGCCACGTGTACAACAATTGTATAAAGAGCAGGAAAACATTGCACGCCAAGCACTAAATGAAGCAAAAAAATTAATCGACAAAGGAGAAGACGATCCCAAAACGGGTGGTTTGTATTTGTACCGTGCATTTCGCGGATTACCAAAGTACAACCCTTTGATAAAATATTTGAGTGAACCAGGCATCAAAGTAAAACTTCAAAAAGCTGAAAATTATTATTTGCAGGATCAGGAGCGCAATATGCACATTATAGACAGCGAATTGCTGTTCCGTATAGATGAAAAAAACAAATCGGTAGATCTTACTGAAAAAGGTTTGGGTGCTATTACAAAATCAGGCGAAGACTCAGAATTTTTTGTGCTTCCTGATATTGGCGTAACACTGGCAGAAGTTGAGAAAAGTGAAGCCTCTGCCGAAGAGAAGCTAAAGCAGAAAGAAAGTATTCTAAACGACTATTCTCAAAAAGCAGATCGCATTCACTCCGTACAACAATTATTAAAAGCTTACACTCTTTTTGAAAAAGATGTAGAATATGTGATCATTGATGGGGCGATCAAAATTGTAGATGAGCAGACCGGTCGTATCATGGAAGGTCGCCGATACAGTGATGGCTTGCATCAGGCACTGGAAGCCAAAGAGAATGTAAAAATCGAAGCTGCCACTCAAACCTATGCTACCATTACGTTACAGAACTTTTTCCGTATGTATCATAAGCTGGGAGGAATGACTGGTACTGCCGAAACAGAAGCAGGTGAGTTGTGGAGTATTTACAAATTAGAAGTGGTGAACATTCCGACCAATGTATCTGTAATAAGAGATGACAAACAGGATTTGGTGTACAAAACCAAACGAGAAAAATATAAGGCAGTCATTGATGAAATTGAAATATTACGCAATGCCGGACGACCTGTACTGGTAGGTACTACTTCTGTAGAAATAAGTGAACTATTGGGTCGTATGCTTCAACAGAAAAAGATTCCTCACAATGTTTTGAATGCCAAACAACACGCCCGCGAAGCCAATGTAGTAGCAGAAGCTGGACTGGCTGGTGCTGTAACCATTGCCACCAACATGGCTGGCCGGGGAACGGATATCAAACTGGGACAAGGGGTGAAAGATGCTGGAGGCCTTGCTATTATAGGTACCGAAAGACATGAAAGCCGCCGTGTGGACAGACAGTTGCGTGGACGTGCAGGAAGACAGGGAGATCCGGGTAGTTCACAGTTCTATGTATCGCTGGAAGATGATCTGATGCGCATGTTTGGTAGCGAACGTATTGCCGGCATGATGGATAAATTAGGTTATAAGGAAGGGGATGTTATTCAGCATAGCATGATCAGCAATAGTATTCAACGTGCACAGAAAAAAGTGGAAGAAAATAACTTCGGCATCCGAAAAAGATTGTTGGAATATGATGATGTCATGAACAAACAACGTAATGCTGTTTATGAAAAAAGAAACCATGCCTTGTTTGGAGATAGATTATCACTAGATATTGATAATGCCTTTTCCATTGTAGCAGAAAGTGTGATTGTTTCGTTTAAAGAGCAAGAGGATTATGAAGGATTTAAGATGGCCTGTATTGTAAACTTCGGCATCGACACTTCTATTAGTGCAGAAGAGTTCAAATCTAAAGACGGCAACAAGCTGGCGGACAAATTGTATGAAGAAGCCACTTTAAATTACAATAGCCATCTGGAAGAAATTTGTCGCCGTGCTGTTCCTATTTTTAAAAATATAAGAGCCTCTCAGGGAAGTCATATTGAGAATGTGGTTGTACCATTTGGAGATGGACGCAAAGGCATCAACGTATTGGCACCACTGGATAAAACAGTAGAGACGAATGGTAAGACACTTACCTCTAGTATGGAAAAAGCCATTACGTTGTCAACAATAGATGATGCATGGAAAGAACATCTGCGTGCTATGGATGATCTGAAACAAAGTGTGCAAACCGCCTATCTGGAGCAGAAAGATCCGTTGGTGATTTACAAGGTGGAAGCATTTCAATTGTTCAACAATATGACCACCACTCTGAACAAGGATATTATTTCTTTCCTCACTATGGCCAATCTTCCTGAGGAGCAAACAAACAACAATACTCCACAACAAATAAAAGAAGGGCGAGAAGAAAAAACAGACCTGAGTAAACTTCGAGTGAATAAGGATGAAATAGATACTGCCGGAGATGATTATGGTGCCAACGAAAAAGACTATTTCGACCCATCTGACACTGCAGTAAAACAGGAACCAATCAGGGTGGGACCTAAAATTGGTCGCAACGATCCATGTCCCTGTGGAAGTGGCAAAAAGTTCAAAAACTGCCACGGCAAATAGATTCAGACAAAAATGAAAGTATGATGCAAACGGATGATTTTAGGATCATCCGTTTTTTTGTCTTTGTTTGCCAGCCGGTAGCACTCAACTTGTCGTGGTGCATAGTAGAACTCGGCCTCCGAGTCATTCCATCTCCCCCAGTTCCTTCATTCTTTTGAATAGTTTGTCAAAAGCTGCCCATTGGCTTAGTCCGGTTAATACAGCACCCTTTTTTGCTGATTCACATTCGCTCATAAAGCCAGCGGCCGATGACCAAACCGTTTGCACCATTCCCTGAAAACGTTCCTTCATTTGTGGAGTCGCATCCTTTCTAAAAGAAACCATATCGTTCACCTGCTTCACGGCAAGTTCCGGATTGCGCCAGGGGCTGGTGGCTACTTTCAATCCTTTCATGGCAAAATAAACCGCCGATTTATCTGCTCTTTCATAGTGCCAATCGCAAATCATGATGTCCTTCGGAACCATCTCAATAGCCCTGTGTGTATTGTTGAAACTGGCCTCCCACATTCCATAGCCGGTAGTAGAGCCGTCCAACAACCGATCCCCCCAAATCCAAAGTTCTCGTTGGTGCTTTGCCAATTGATTTCTAATTTTCCATACTTCACCGGCAAAAAGTTCGGCCTTATCCCGGCCTCCACACCTAGGGCAGTTGTCATCACCCAAATAAAAAACTTCATCCATTCCCGCATGAAAAGCAGAGGATTCAAAGACATCACAAATTTCATCAACCAGGGCAAAAACCATCCGATGTACATCTGGATGCAAGGGGCAATAACTTTTGCAATACAAGCCATCCGGATTAGGCCAGACATATTTTTCAGGCATTTTTATATGCGGTGTTTCATCGAACTGCGGATATTTGTTCAACAAGCTAAATTGTTTTCCAGCCCAAGATTGATGCCCCAACAGATTGATTTGAGGAATCAGCCGAATATTATTTTTTCTGCACACATTCACCAATTTCTTTACATCGGCCTTCGACAATGCGATACTGTCACGCAATTCCGGGTGGGATGAATACTCATAGTTCCAATCTACTCTAAGAATTAAAGTGTTTACATTTCTTATGGCCAGTTCATTGGCAATAAACTTTACAAAAGGATCCACTTCCGCCACAGACGGAGCGGCTATGCAAAGACCCCTTACAGGTAAAATAGAATCCAGTTTAGCTTGTGAAAAAGCAGCAATAGAAACAAACCAACAAATAGAGAGTAACAAGATTTTTTTGATAGACTTTCTCATTGTTTATTTTTTTTTGAATAATAAGAAACTATTGCCCGGCAAAGCAAACGGCAAATAGACAAGACATATCGTTTTAAAGATAGTAAAAGAAATTTTTGAATTAATATTTTTCAAAAGCCTGATCCAAGTGTGCTGGAGAAGTATTAAAATCTTATTGTGTTTCAAACCCTGACAATACCTTTTGAAACCAATCCTGTATATGAATGGCTAGTGCACAGGAGCGCAATTCGCACCAGTTGCCATTGAAGAATTAAAAGCAGGACTTAGGAACGGAATACCTAGGTTCAGTCCACGCAGAATCATTAAGATAGCTACAAAAGCTATAAAAACTGGAATCATTTTTTTCATCTTAGTTCTCACCGATAAGGAAATAAAATGTCCGGTGAGCATAAGTATAGCCATCAACGGTAGTGTACCCAAACCAAAAGCCAGCATGAACAGGCCCGACTGTAAAGAGCTTCCGATAAGAAGAGCAGATGCTATAGCCATATACACCAACCCACAGGGTAAAAGGCCATTGAGTAATCCAAAAATATAAAGGTTAAGTGTGTTATTATCTTTCTTGAGAAACTGAGCTAACTGTCTTTTTAATGCAATCTGAAATCCTGAAAATAATTTCATGGAAGGAAGGAATTTCCCCATAAATAAAAACAGCAGTATAACGATGCCAATTGTTATTGAAAAAGCCTGTTGGTAGGTTACCAAAATTAATCTGGAACCAGCCCAACCAAGAAAAGCACCCAAACAAAAGTAGGTAGTTGCTCTTCCTAGGTTATATGCCAATATTGATATCGTACGAATGAAACGACTATTGCTTCTAATGGGCAGAGACAATGCAAGTGGACCACACATCCCCACACAGTGGAAGCTGCCCACCAATCCCATTATCAATCCGGGAAGTAATATTAAAATTGAATTATTCAATCTGAAGATCTTTTTCCTGGTAATAGCCGGTTCTGTCATTGCTCCATTCAATTCTCACCCGATACATGCCTTTTGCTAACAGGGCTAGCGGAACTTCATACAAACTATCATTGGATGGCTTCATGACAATGACATGATCAAACTTACTATCAGATAGTTTTAAAAACTCAATCTTGCCAGAATCCAATTGAGAGACGGTATTTTTTGGAAATATTACTTTTATGTGGTGTGCACCAGTCACTAGCAAAACAGAATCATTGGTTTTTTGCAAATTCTTTTTTGCATCTATTACTTGTTGGTATTTCAGTTCCCGATCGTAGTAATTGGAGTCAATAACTTCATTGGTTTGCCGCATAGATACAAAAACCATTGATAACATTCCAATGACAAAAACACTAATAATGATGATAACTCTATACCCCCAACTCATAAATAATAAATTAAATAAACGGACCTAAGAATGTAGATTTGAGCGTCTCCACCTTTTTACCATTAGCAAAAATACTAACCTGAATCTTAGAAGACCTGGCTTTAATGCTTTTGGATGGAACTACCACAAAGAATGTAATATCGCTAATGCTCTCAGCTTTCAGTGTATGGCTCTTGACATCTACCATTTTGATTACCCCCGGAATACTGCCTTCAATTTTTAGCTGATACTCCATGTCTTCCAGCGTTTTGTTGATAATCTTCGCCTGAAATAAATTGGAAAGCGAATCTGTCCCTACTTCCTGGTACAATTGCCCCTTCACTCTGGAAACCGAAGTGTCGATACTTTTTCTTGAAAGCAACAGGAAAGTCATCACGCCCAATAACGCCAGCAAAATAACAGAGTAGAATTTTATCTTACCATTAATTTTGAATGGCTGTTTTTTAGAAATTTGATTTTCTGATGCCATACGAATCAATCCCAGTGGCCGATTCACTTTTTCCATAACTGCATCACAGGCATCAATACAAGCAGTACAGCCCACACATTCCATTTGAACGCCATTTCGGATATCAATTCCAGTGGGGCAAACATGCACACACATTTTGCAATCAATACAATCACCTAAGCTATCCTGAATTTCGCCTTTTTTTACCTTGCCACGTGGTTCTCCCCGTTGATAATCGTAAGAAACCTGCATGGTATCTTTATCAAAAAGAACGCCTTGCAGTCGACCATAAGGACAAATGGTGGTACAAACAATATCTCTTACAAAGGCAAATACAAAATAGAACAATGCCGTGAACACAAGAAGCCCCACAAATAATCCTGGATTTTCAGTGATAGGGCTGGTGATAATAGAGAATATTTTTTTGACCCCCAGAATGTAGGATAAAAATGTATGGGCGATTAAGAAAGAAATAAAAAGGAAAATGACATGTTTCAATCCCTTTTTAAACATCTTCTGAGTGGTCCAGGCACTTTCTTTTAGTTTTTTTTGTTGAGCCGGAGTTCCTTCAATCCACCATTCTATTTTTCTAAACACGAACTCCATAAAAACTGTCTGCGGACAGACCCATCCACAAAACACCCGACCATAAATAACAGTAAACAATGCTATGAATACGATAAACGCAATCATTGCTATGGCAAAGAAGAAAAAGTCATTGGGCCAAAAAATTTTTCCAAAGAGTATAAATTTTGCTTCGGTAAAATTTAGCAAAACGGCGGGCATACCATTTATTTTAATAAACGGTAATGAAAACAAGACGACTAGGTAAAAGAAAGATAAATAATTCCGATACTGATACAAGTTCCCTTTTGGCTTTAAGGCATAGACCCATTTTCGCCCTCCTTTATCGGAAGTGTTACTATGTCTGTCACGAAAACTATCCCCCACTCTCTGGGGTCCTATATCATCTACTTCTGAGTTCATAATTATTTAGTGGCACCAACCGCTTTGGGAGCTGCTGTAGTAGCAGTACTGTCTGCGCCGGAAACTGGGGCTTCACCCTCTTTAAATATATCGCCCTGGGCCTCTTTAGCGTTTGGAGGATTGGTATTGTGAATAGATTTTATATAGCTTGAAATTTCAGCAATCTGATCTGGTGAAAACACATCTTTCCAACTCATCATCCCTTTTTCTGGCACACCCACTTTTATAGTTTTAAACACGTCACCGATAGAGCCCCCGTGTAACCAATAATCATCAGTCAGATTAGGGCCTACGCTACCTTCGCCACCTTTTCCATGACAGGCAGTACAGTTATTTTGATACAATGTTTTTCCTGCTGCAATGCCATCTGCATCTAGAATCTTCACTGTATTTTCATTTACTGCATCCCCTTTCGATTTTAAATATGCTTCATGCTCAATGCTGGCCTTAGTTACAGCGATTTCATATTCTTCTATTTGGTTAGGTGCTGCATGTGCAATATTATAACGCCAGTAGTATCCTATTCCTAAAACAATGGTTGCAATAAAGGCAATGGTAAACCAAGGAGGTGTCGCATTGTCTAACTCTCTAATACCATCATAGCTATGTCCAACATCCAGAGAATCTTCTTCTTCCATTGGTTTTAAGTTATTGGCTCTGGCCCACCAAGTCGGAATTCCTTTAAATAACTTTTTGTTCTCCTGTTCTTTTTCCATTTGCAAATCTGCAATACCAGTAAAAAAGCGAATCCAGTACACAAAAGCAAAAATTACGATCAGCTCAAGAATGATGGCTCCAAAAAGCAGGTAACGCAATACTTTGGCATCGCTAAAAATACTTTCTGAAACTACTGCTGAAGTGGCAGCATCAGCTGCTTCCTGACCAAATACTTGCAAACCTCCAAAACATAGAAAGGAAATCAATAAAGTCTTTACTACATTTTCAGTTTTGCTACTTTTTCTTTTTTTATAAATACCTACGGATGCTACCAACGTATAACCCAAAGTCAATATGATAAAAAACAAAATAGCCACCACAAAGATGAGCAATGTGTTTACATCCAGCACAAAAGAGGATGTGGAAGCAGGAGTAGCTGCTGATTCTGCCTGTGCAAACACAGGCAATGCACCTAATCCAAGAAAAAACAAGGATAAGATTTTTGGTTTGATTATGTTCTGTAATTTTTTCATCACAATTAGTTTAATGATCATCAAGAGGTAAATTTTCCATTTCTGAAATTGTCTCATTACTTGCGCGGAAAGCATAGACTACTACTACTGCAAAAATGGCAGTAAATAGGACCAATGATATAATTGGATAAATGCTAACGCCGCCAATTTTTTCAAGATAATTTACAAACTTCATACCTGTGTTTTTGGATTAGTTGGATTTCTTTTCTAACTTAATATCGGTTCCCAATCTTTGCAGATAAGCTATCAGGGCAATAATCTCCTTATCCTCAGCAATCTTGATCTTTTCCTTTGCCAGATTTTTAGTAATCTGTGCTGCTTGTTTTTTCAAATCCTTCACAGCATCTGCTTCGTACCCATCCGGATAGGGAACACCCAACCTGCGCATCGCATGAATCTTAGAGTTGGTGGATCCAATATCGTAGGTTTTTTCGAACAACCAGGGGTAGGTAGGCATAATGGAACCAGGAGCCATAGAAGCTGGTTCGAGCATGTGATTAAAATGCCAACTATCGGGATATTTACCACCTATACGAGCCAGATCAGGTCCTGTCCGCTTACTTCCCCAAAGATGTGGATGATCATACACAAACTCACCTGCTTTAGAGTACTCTCCATATCTGGCAACTTCATGTCTGAACGGCCTGATCATTTGAGTATGGCAGTTGTTACATCCCTCCTGAATATAAACATCGCGACCATGTAATTCTAGTGGTGTGTAGGGTTTTACGCTTGAAATGGTGGGTACATTTTCTTTTATCAGAAAAGTAGGTACCATTTCTACCAAACCGCCAATTGCCACAGCGATAAAACTTAAAACTAACAGCAATACAGGTTTGCGTTCGAAAAATGAGTGCCAGTGTGCTTTTGCAGGTGCTTTGTAGGTTTTAGCAAGTGGCATTCCAGTAGCTTCTTCGGATGCTACAAATGTCCCTTGTTTAGCTGTTTTCACCAGGTTATAAACCATCAAAATCACACCTAGCAAATAAACTGATCCACCAATCGCCCTCAGTGCATAGAAAGGCACCATGGACTGAACGACATCAATAAACTGATACTGCAATTGTCCTTCCGGAGTAAATGCTGTCATCATAAAATAGGTTCTAAATGCTGCCCAATACATTGGGATAGCATAAAGAATGATTCCAAAAGTTCCTATCAAAAAGTGCGTTCCTGCTAATTTGGTAGAATATAGTTTTGAATCGTACAATTTTGGTATCAACCAGTACAGCATACCAAATGTTAGAAAACCATTCCATCCCAGAGCACCAATATGAACGTGTGCTACCGTCCAATCGCTATAGTGAGAAATTGCGTTTACATTTTTTAAGGACAACATAGGCCCTTCGAAAGTGGACATACCATAACAAATAACAGCCACCACGATAAACTTGAGAACAGGATCTTCACGCACTTTATCCCAAGCACCTCTAAGCGTAAACAAGCCATTGAGCATACCACCCCAACTAGGAAGTAAAAGCATGAGTGAAAGAGCGGTACCCATTGCCTGCGCCCATTCTGGCAAAGCTGTATAAAGCAAGTGGTGAGGACCAGCCCAGATATAAATGAATATTAAACTCCAAAAGTGAATGATACTTAATCTGTAAGAATAGATAGGACGATTGGCTGCTTTTGGCAGAAAATAATACATCATTCCCAGAAACGGTGTGGTTAGGAAAAAGGCAACCGCATTATGTCCATACCACCATTGTACTAAAGCATCTTGTACTCCGGAGTACCATGAATAACTTTTAAATGCAGATATTGGCAACTCAAAAGAATTTACAATATGCAACATGGCAACAGTGACCCATGAAGCAAGGAAAAACCAAATGGCCACATACAAATGACGTTCCCGACGGGTAAGAATTGTCCCCATCATATTGATGCCAAAAACCACCCAGATAATAGTAATGGCTATGTCAAGAGGCCATTCCAATTCGGCATACTCTTTAGTAGAAGTGTAGCCACTCAATAAGGTAACGGCCGCAGCCACTATAATCAATTGCCAGCCCCAGAAATGAATATTACCTAGCGCTTTGCTCCACATGGGCGTTTTCAACAGCCTTGGCATGGAATAATAAACCGCCGTAAATATGGCATTCCCCACAAAGGCAAAAATAACTGCATTGGTATGCACAGGACGAAGCCGTCCAAATGTAGTGTATTCAATCCCTAAGTTTAAAACAGGAAAAGCTAACTGAAAAGCCGCAATTACTCCCACAAGCATACCAACAACACCCCAGGTAATGGTGGCTATTGCAAACATTTTCGGGATTCGGTTGTCGTAACTAAATTTTTCTAATTCCATACGTATTTTGGTTATTTATCTTTTGATATTTTTTGGTCATCAAACAATATGCGATTAGGGGGTGCGAAATCATCATCGAATTGTCCATCTTTAATGCTCCAAACTAGGGCAATCAGGAAAAATCCTGCAATAATAAGGCTTGCGATAGCTGTAACAACAATGATACTCATGTGCGGGCAAAGGTTATTTTTATAAGCTCTTATTAAATTGACTAAAAACATTTTTTATGATGATAGTCATCATACTAAATTAATTCAACCCAAATTTTCGACCATACCACTCCGACATTAAATAAGTAATTAATACAATACTTATCGTACTTGCTGGCATCAGAATAGCTGCTACCACTGGTGCCAGCATTCCCTGCAACGCAAAAAACAAACCTATGAGATTATAAATTATTGATACTATAAAACTAGTATTAATAATAAAACCAACACGACCAGCAAAAGACAACATAGCTTCCAGGTTGTAGAACTTTTCCGCTTTGACTATACCATCCGATGCCGGAGTGAGTGGATTATCCTTTTCCATTACGGCTATTCCTACCTCACTTTTACGAAGAGCGCCTGCATCATTAAGACCATCACCTACCATTAGCACTTTGGCTCCCTTGTGCTGAAGATCCTGAATATAATTGTACTTATCATCCGGCGATTGCTCAAAATGCAAAATTGCCTTATGATTTGTCATTCCCTGCAATCGTGTAAACTCTGTATTACTATCTCCACTTAGGATTGTGATGGGATATTTTTTTAGCAGATTTTGAAGCATTGATTTCAATTTTGGACGATACACATTTTCCAACTCAAAGAAACCTATCTCTTCGCCATCTATCCATATAAACACATAACTGGTATTGGAGGATCCGGCTGGCATACTTACTGATGCCACAAATTGTCTGCTTCCAATCTTAATGTACCTGTTGTCAATCCACCCCTCTATTCCTTTTCCTGGAATATTCAGAAAACTTTCTATAGGTATGCATTTGCTTATGTTCAATTGTGCATAGACGGCTTTGCTAAGTGGATGGGTGGAGTGTCTGACTAAAGATGCA
Source organism: Niabella sp. (assembly GCA_035434405.1). Taxonomy (GTDB): domain Bacteria; phylum Bacteroidota; class Bacteroidia; order Chitinophagales; family Chitinophagaceae; genus Niabella. The sequence continues at coordinate 91,845 of DAORWU010000014.1, forward strand.
ATCAACACCTTTTCATCTTCAGAGATGGGTCTGCCCTGGTAATTAATGCTGAAATTTTTCTTTAGGGTAATGGTACCCGTTTTGTCTAGTACGATATGATCTACCTTGGCCAAATCACCGATTACACCGGCATTCTTCAAGAACAGCCCTCCCCGATTGAGGATACGCATTGCATTGCCGTTGGTAAAAGTGGCGGCCAATAAGAGCGCACAGGGACAAGCTACAATCAGGGTGGTGGTGAGCGCATTCCACATGGTGGTGTATTCGCCTTTATTGAACCAGTACAATGCACTAATAAGGGTTAGACCAAACACGATGATTGTAAAAAAATTACTTGCTTTGTGCAAAAACAAATTCTTGTCGGATTCACTTTTCGCCTCTCTGTTCCAAAGATTGGTAAGGTATCCCTGGTCAGACTTTTTCAACACCATCAGTTCTATGCGTTCGCCCAATTGTTTTCCTCCAGCATAGATGATAGATCCCGGTTCCACAGGTTTGGGCATGCTTTCGCCTGTTACAAAACTGTAATCTATGTTTGCCTTTCCCTTTGCCAATATTCCATCAGCTGGTATTATTTCCTGATCATAGACCTCGATAATATCCTTTTCCTGCAAGGCTCCGATCATCACTGGTTCTGGTTTCCCCTGGCGCAATACATTCACAGCAATTGGGAAAAATGATTTATAATCTCTTTCAAAGAAAAGTGACTGCTCGGTTTTGCTTTGTGCCCAACGACCAATCAACAAAAAAAACACAATACCACTCATGCTGTCGAAATAGGTATTGCCATCCAGCACAAACAGGTTATAAAGGCTTCGGCCAAAGGTAAGCAGAATGGCCAGGGCAACTGAAGCATCTATGTTCAGATATTTGTTCTTTATCGAACTAAAAGCATTGTAAAAAAACTCTCTTGAACAAAAAAAGAAAACAGGCAATGCCAATAAAAACCCAATGTACCGGAATGCTTTACCAACCTGATGTTCCAAAAGCCCAAGAAATGAAAAATACTCCGGAAGACTCAGCATCATAATATTAGCAAAACAAAATCCTGCAATGGCGATTTCTGTAAGTCTATTATACTTCTTCGGAGTATTGGATGCTACATCGCTGAGGCTAAGGTAAGGCTCATAGCCCACAGAGGACATTGCTTCCACCACTCCCCGAAGCGCGGTTTTATTATTATCAAAAACCACAAAGACTTCCTTCTTTGTAAAATTGACCCTGGTACTTAAAACACCGACATGCACCGTATTCAGATGTTCCAATAACCAAAGACAGCTACTGCAATGAATTTGAGGAACAGAAAAAGTTACATAAGTCTTTTGATCATCAGAATAGGAAATAAGTCTGGAAAAAACTTCCTCCTTATCCAGATAGTCAAATTTATTTTTTCGAACTGGTTGAAGTTGAGTTTTTCCAGGATGATTGTTGAGCTCGTAATAAGTACATAAGTCATTCTCATTTAGTAGTTCAAAAACCAATTTACAACCTGAGCAACAAAAGGTTTTATCGCCAAGATGCAATGTACTATCTGTACATTCATCTCCGCAATGATAACATCGGGTTGCTATTTCTGCAATATTGTTTTCCAAATGAAGGCTGGGTTAATTTATAAAAAATTTTTGCAAAGCAACTATATGATGCAATTTAGTTCATTGATATCAATCAGAAAACAAATTGATTGTCATCACTAGGAGAAGCCTAGACGGACAATCAAAAACGCCAATGGCACATTTATTCAAAATTAAAGGGATAGGCGGCAGACCCATTGGAATTGCAAGTGGGCAGTGTTCAAAATAAAGTAATAATTAAGTTTATTGGGATAACTTACGTGCAAAATCAATAGGGCAGATTTCTGAGTTTGGCTTCATTAAGAATAATAATACTTCCGCCTTTCAAATCCACCAGATTTTCCATCCTGAAATCAGAAAGGGTTCTGATTAGGGACTCGGTGGCTATTCCGGTGGCTTGAGCCAGATTATCTCTGGACAATTTAATTTCCTTTGTATCTGGCATATCCAGCTTAAACTTTTCCAACATCACAATGAGCTGAAAGGCCACTTTTTTACGAAGGGAGTTATACGCAATATTCAAAAGGCTTTCTTCTTTTTCCAATACATTATTGGTAATTAGCCGGATAAACTGTCGTGCTATGCCTGTATCTGCTGCTATCAGCGAAAGGAAATCTTCTTTAGGAATAATCATGATGGAAGCATCTTCCAGGATCTCTGCACTTTCTTTGTAGGGCATATTTTCCAGAACATACGTATAGCCAATAAAATCTCCTTTTCCTAAAACATTGGTGATAAGTTCCTTGCCATTGTCACTCACCTTAAATGTTTTCACTTTTCCACTCTTGATAAAATACAGTGCTTTGGGCCTTTGCCCTTCCGAATAAATTTGTTGTTTCTTTACATAATTGATGACTTCCCTGTCCTCTGACAGTAATGGCAATTGCCCACTTTTCTTGACATGGTTCAGGAAACTGTCCAGGGAATCGTCCGCTTCTTTGCTTTGTTCAAACTGTTGCTGAATAGACTGAGCCTTGTTTAATCTGGTTTCAACGGCCTTCAACAATTCAATACCTTCAAAAGGTTTGGTCAGGAAATCATCGGCTCCTAACTCCATGGCCTTTCTAAAGGCGGATCTTTCCGACTTAGCCGTAAGGAAAATAAAAGGTATTCGACTGGTTCTGGTATTTTGATTGAGCATATATACCACACCGTATCCATCCAGCCCTGGCATCATGATATCACATATTATCAAATCTGGAATTTCTTTAATCGCCAATTCCACTCCAGGTTTGCCATCTGGGGCTGTGATCACATTATAACCAGATAGTTCCAGTATTTCGGCAAGATTTTCCCTTACCTCATCATTATCTTCTATTATAAGTACCTTTTTCATGTAACTTCAAAAATAAATTATTGCGGAATACGAACGATAAATAAAGAGCCTTTGTCCAGTTCGCTTTTGAATTCAATTTCACCATTCAACAATGTTACATAACTGGCCACAATATGCAGCCCCAATCCAGTGCCTTGTATGTTAATCGCATTGCCGGCTCTAAAAAACCTTTCAAATAGATGCCCCTGATCCTCATGAGGAATTCCGATGCCATGATCCATAAAAGACACGATCAATTCTTCCGTTCTTAACTCACAGGACACCGTAATGATACTTCCCTCCCTGGAAAATTTAATGGCATTTGAAATAAGATTAATACAGATATTCTTTAACAACTGTTCATCCACAGACACCACACCCTCGCCTTTGCACTGAAACAAAATAGTTTGACCATTTTTACAATTCACCTGCATGTCCTGCACCACTGCTCTTACTTCCTCAAAACAAACCTGAGCGGGTATTTTGGTGATTTTGGCTAGAATATTGCCATCTTCTAATTTATCCACCGAGAGGAAATCATCCAGGATCATTTTCATATCTATCACCGCATTTTTGATTCTATGGATATGTTTTTCACTTTTAACAGGTTCGTTGATCTGGTTATATTTTTCCAATAAAAAGGCGGAGGACAGAATTGTGCTAAGGGGTGTTTTGAATTCATGAGAAGCCATCGAAAGAAACTTGGATTTCAAATCGCTTAGGTCCTTCTCGGCTTTGAGGGTTTCACTTAGTTCCGACTTCGATTGTTCCAACACACTTAATGTTTCTCTTAGCATACGCGTTCGTTCATCCACAATCAGTTCAAGATCGGCGTTCAACTGTCGAACTTCCATGGTGATACGCTCAAGTTTTGCTTTCTGCTCCAGCACTACCTTTTCCTGTTCTTTACGAACAGTAATATTAATCATAAAAGATATTACAAAAAGTTCATCATTAATGGTATAATTACTCAGACTTACTTCCACCGGAAAAATGCTGCCATCCTTTCGTTGAGCATACAAATCTCTGTTATGCCCCATAGCCCTCGGACTTGGATTTTTATAAAACAACTCTCTGTACTCAATATGATGTTTCTTGATATTAGCCGGTAAAAGAATTTCCAGTGGCTTATTAATCACTTCAGATTTGAGATACCCAAAATCAATTTCTGCCTGGTGGTTAAAATCAATAATTAATCCATTCCTGTTGGATATGATTATCCCAATAGTGGCATAATTAAATAAAGCTTCAATCCAATTTATTGAATTATTCAATGACATTTCTTTCATAATACCCCGATCTAATTCATCAAAATCTATTAAGTTATAAATATAAAAATCTTTATGATTAAACACACAAAAAAACCATCCTTTCGGATGGTATATCTAAAATAATGTTTAACTGAAAATCTATAATATCTTTTCCACCTGCATATAGTTAAGTTCTACAGGCGTGGATCGACCAAATATTTTTACAATAACCTTCAACTTCTTCTTTTCGTCATTTACTTCCTCGATTATTCCATTGAAGTCATTGAAAGGCCCTTCTACTATTTTGATGGTTTCTCCAACAATATAAGGCTCTATCATACTTACGCCACCAGCATCGGCCATTTCATCCATTCTACCCAACATCTTATTCACCTCTGCTTTACGAAGAGAAATAGGATTTTCTCTACCTAAAAAATGAATAACACTATTTGTACCTACTACTAAATCTCTTAGATCATCGCTCATTTTACCTTCCAACACTTCAATCATCACATAACCCGGATAGTAGTTTCTTTCGCGCATTACCTTTTTACCATTCTGCACTTTATATACCTTCTCCACTGGAAGAAACACTTGTTTCACCACTTTTTCAAATGGGCTACGTGCTATTCCTTTATCAAGATATTCTTTTACCTTACGCTCCTTTCCACTCACCACACGCAGCACATACCATTTTGTATCTGGCTGTGGAACGGGTGTTTCCGCTGGAATATTTTCTACCGTATTTTCGTCCATTTCTTAACTGTATAATAATTTGTATAAGAAATTTAGGCCGCCACCTGCCAGTACGTCCATCAAACCCACAATTAAGGTAATGATTACGGTTGCTGCTAAAACAATCATAGTAGATTGTTGCAATTCGTTCCAAGAAGGCCAGGTAACTCTTTCTGCCAGCTCTCTATAACTATCCTTTATGTAATTACCAATCTTGTTCATTTGTATATTGTTGATAAATTGAAAAGTTGAAAAGCAAATAAGTAAATCAATATCATCTTCATTACCTGTAAACTTTCAACCCAACAAAAAGCACGGGCACAAGGACTCGAACCCTGATCAACGGTTTTGGAGACCGCTATTCTACCATTGAACTATGCCCGTATAAAAGCCTCGCCAAACCTCTTAAAAAAGGAAGCCACAGCGGCTAATAATTTTAATGAACTTTAAAAATTACAAAGTACCCAAGCTTACTGCCTAAGGTACTTTGCAATAATATTTGAAGCCTTTCCTAACTCTTCAGCATGGCGAAGAATCTGGGCGCTTTTCTTATTTTAAGATTTCAGTAACCTGACCAGCACCTACTGTACGGCCACCTTCACGAATCGCAAATTTCAAACCTTTTTCCATCGCAATAGGAGTGATTAATTTCACAGTGATAGATGTATTATCACCAGGCATAATCATTTCTGTTCCTTCTGCTAAAGTACACTCACCAGTTACGTCAGTTGTACGGAAATAGAATTGAGGACGATATTTGTTGAAGAAAGGAGTATGACGTCCACCTTCGTCTTTGCTCAATACGTAAACTTCGGCTTTGAATTCAGTATGAGGGGTGATAGAACCAGGTTTACAGATTACCATACCACGACGGATTTGAGTTTTCTCAATACCACGTAATAAAAGACCTGCATTATCTCCAGCTTCACCTTCATCCAATATTTTGCGGAACATTTCCACACCTGTAACAGTAGAAGTCAATGCTTTTTCCATCAATCCAATTATTTCTACACCTTCACCTGTTTTAACTTTACCTCTTTCAATACGGCCAGTTGCTACAGTACCACGACCAGTAATAGAGAAAACATCTTCTACTGACATCAAGAACGGAAGATCAATTAGACGAGGAGGAAGTGGAATCCAGCTATCAACTGCATCCATCAATTCAGTAATCGCACCAACCCACTCATCATCACCTGCTAAAGCACCAGTTGCAGATCCTTTAATGATTGGAGTGTTATCACCATCAAATCCACGCTTAGACAATTCATCACGAACTTCCATTTCTACTAAATCTAAAAGTTCAGGATCATCTACTAAGTCCACTTTATTCAAGAAAACCACCATTTTAGGCACGCCCACCTGAGCAGCCAAAAGGATGTGCTCTTTGGTTTGAGGCATAGGGCCGTCAGTAGCTGCTACCACCAAGATAGCACCATCCATCTGAGCAGCACCAGTAATCATATTTTTTACGTAGTCAGCGTGACCAGGGCAATCCACGTGCGCATAGTGACGACTATCTGTTTGGTATTCTACGTGTGCGGTATTAATAGTAATACCTCTTTCTTTTTCTTCAGGAGCACCGTCGATATCATCATACTTCTTCGCTGTTGCTAAACCTTTCTTTGCAAGAATTTCAGTAATAGCCGCAGTCAAAGTAGTTTTACCATGGTCAACGTGACCAATAGTACCAATGTTTACGTGGGGTTTCTCCCTCTTAAAGGTCTCTTTTGACATTGTTATCGATTTTTAAAGTTGTTTTTAATTTTTATTTTTTGTGCCCAGCTTCCGTGCTACTATGAAGCACTGTTGCGTCGCACTCTTGTACTCTGGTGCATCTATAAACAAGTTTAAAGTCTAAAAGTTTACTAGGTATTGACTCCTGTAAACCTATCAACATATATAAACTTTTACCCCTACACTCAAAAGCCGTTGATGAGAATTGAACTCACGACTTTCCCGATTACAATCGGGATGCTCTGTCCCAAAAATCAACCAATACTCTTGAGCCGTTGATGAGAATTGAACTCACGACCTCTTCCTTACCAAGGAAGTGCTCTACCACTGAGCTACAACGGCAAATGTCAGTTGACAGTAAACCGTTGTAAGTTGACAGTTCATTTCCTCAACTCTGTCATCTGTCACCTCATTTCTGTCATCTACAAAGAGCGGGAGACCGGGCTCGAACCGGCCACCTGAAGCTTGGAAGGCTACCGCTCTACCAAATGAGCTACTCCCGCTTAAAATAATTATTAATTATTCATTCATAATTAATAATTCAAAGAACTGTGGGCAGTGAAGGATTCGAACCTCCGTACTCCGAAGAGAACAGATTTACAGTCTGTCGCCTTTAACCACTCGGCCAACTACCCATTTTATTTACAATTGAAAAATAAAAAGAACTGAGCCGAAGAAGGGAGTCGAACCCGCGACCTGCTGATTACAAATCAGCTGCTCTACCAACTGAGCTACTTCGGCTTATTTAAAAAAGAACTTTCCATCATTTTTAAAGCGTCTAAGTATTTGTTTTACTTATTGTAATCCCCTGCTCTAAAAATTTGGAAGGCAAAAGTAAGGGAAAAATTCATTGTCAAAAAACTCCTGCCAATATTTTTTTTAAAAAAATTCCAAAATTGATAAAATAAAATTTTTTCATACGACACATTTCAATTCCTCACACCCTTATATCTGCTTTTATTCTAAAATCATATATAATATTTCAGTTGCCTCTAGTCGAAAACATTGGCCCCCCACCCTATCATCTAGGAGTTTGCGAACATACAATACCTATTCATCGAAAAATATATCTAAATCAATTTTCTGATAGGCACTTGCTGCCTAAACCTCCAAGACAATGGTGAAAGGAGTATTCCCACTTTATTTAATTGGATAATATCTGCCTTACTTTAGCAAGACCAAATGAAAAGTAGTCTGTTTAATGCAATAAAAAAGCCTCACAAAACTGCGAGGCTGTAAAGAATTTGTTCGATTAAGCAATCAATTTTTCTTTTCGTCTTTTTACCTGATTTACCAGAGAATCAAATGCACCGTCGAAAGACTCTTCAAAGGACTTACTCGTGCTTTTAACAAAAAAGCTGTGTCGAGGTACATCCACTTTAATTTCTACTATCTTGTCCTTAATGTTGTGAACTACATTGTCCAACTTTAAAAACACATCTGCCCCAATAATGCGGTCATGAAAGGTATTCAGTTTCTCCATTTTTCGATTTACAAAGTCAATCAGTTTTTGATCCGCATCGAAATTAACCGTTTGAATGTTTACATTCATAGTTGATATATTTAAAAGTGAATAAATTAATCTATAATAACTTGTCAAAGAACAAATACTCTTGTTGATAATAAAGTTAATGAAAAGAAATACTCACTACAAAAAAATATTGCTAAATATTTGTCATAAAATTCAGGCTTTTGGATGCGCTTTTTTATACACTTCTTTTAGCTTTTCCATGGTAGTATGGGTATATATCTGAGTGGCAGCTAAACTTGAATGGCCTAATAATTCTTTTATTGCATTTAGCTCAGCGCCATTGTTTGCCAGATGGGTGGCAAAACTATGTCGTAACACGTGCGGGCTCTTTTTTTCCAGAGTCGGAATGTTGGCGAGTTGTGCTTTTACCAGCAAGTAGGCATATTTGGGATATAGTTTTTTCCCTGTTTCGGTGATCAATAGTTCTTCAACCGGTTTTTCAAATTCCTTTCTTTTTTGGTCGATATATTGTTGAATTTCCGCTAATATTTCAGCATTCAGGGGAATAATTCTTTCCTTATTTCCTTTGCCTAATACCTTTACCTGCTTTCTGGCAAAGTCCACCTGCTGTTCTTTTAGGTTTATGAGTTCACTCAAACGCATACCCGTTGCGTAAAACAATGCAATCAGTAAGAATGCATTTAGAGATTTCCAATCACAGGTGGCGGTTTGCAAAGAGTTCGACAAACTGTTTAGGTCTTTCTCATGTACAAATACCGGTAAGCGCTTACCAACTTTTAATGTAACAATTTTGACAGTGGGATTTGAATCAATATTTCCTAGTTTCAAATGGTATTTAAAAAATGATTTGAGTGAGGAGACCTTCCGATTGATACTTTTGGAAGTCAGTTGTTGTTCTTTTAAACTTGCCAGCCAGGTTCTAATATGCTGATATTTAATTTCTTTAATATCAAGTTCTCCAAAAAGACCAAGAAGGAATATACGAAATTCCTGCACATCACCTTCATAGGCGATGACTGTATTTGCCGAAAATCGCTTTTCATGCTTGAGAAACGTAATAAAGTGAGCTATATAATCAACCGAATTTTGATGCATAAAAAAAGTCCCACCTTAGGTGGGACTGCAATTTATTTAAAATATTAAATATTGATATTAAAGTTCTATTTTACCGCTAGCAATTTGCTGCTTGTAGATAGCCTTCAATACTTCTCCACGACGTTTTATGGATGGTTTTGTAAAGTGTTGACGTTCGCGAAGCCCAAGTAGAGTTTTTGATTTTTCAAATTTCTTCTTGTACTTCTTAAGTGCTTTGTCAATGTTTTCGCAGTCCTTTGAATCAATAATTAACATGTATATACCTCCTTTGGCAATTTTTTAAGGCTGCAAAGATAGAAGAATATATAAAACGAACAAATATTTTGGTAAGAAAGTTTTTTGGTGTGAATTTCGCCACATGTTTACTGGCATTATAGAATCCACCGGAACGGTGAAAGATATTTCAAAAAATGGATCGGGGAAGCGCTTTGTTTTTGAAAGTCCAATTTCCCCGGCTTTAAAAATAGATCAAAGTGTGAGTCACAATGGAGTTTGTCTTACTGTGGAAAATGTAGATGGAAATTTGCATACGGTTACAGCTATAGAAGAAACACTAAAGAAAACCAATTTAGGTAGCTTGAAAACAGGCGAAACAGTGAATCTGGAACGATGCATGAGGATGAATGGCCGTCTGGATGGACATATAGTGCAGGGACATGTGGATGATACGGCGGAATGTGTTGCCATACTAGATAGAGATGGTAGTCGGGAGCTTCAGTTTTCGTTCGATCCAAAATTTGCAGCCTTAGTTATCGAAAAAGGCTCGGTGTGTATAAATGGCATCAGCCTCACAGCCTTCGAAGTACAGCATCACCACTTTAAGGTGGCTATTATTCCCTACACTTTACATCATACAAATATCCAATACTTACAGGTAGGCGATACTGTAAATATTGAGTTTGATGTAATTGGAAAATATATTTTGAGAATGAAAGAAGTGCAATAACACTAAATCGGATATCAATTCCTTTTTCAAAACACAGTTATGGACTATTTTTTGTTGGGCTGAAAAGATATCATCTATTTCTTTTTGACGACTTTGAGCCCATCGAAGATTTCCATTTTTTTATGGCTTTCCCATTAATCAAAAAACCCATACTCAGTCCAAGGTTTCTATGGGTGAAGGAGGAGGAGACCCCTGAAATGCCTACCTCATATTCATTCTTTACAAACCCGTGATAATAATTCAGGTCGTGATTCAAAAGTAACCCATCTGCCACTCGAACCGATAGGCCCAGTGAGGCTATGGCTCCTGCATCCACTTTAGAATTGATTAGCTTCCGGGTTTTTCTGCCAGAAATAAAATTGTGATCGGTTTCTACAAAGGATTTTCCGCCTACTAAAAACCCTACTGAACCTCCAAGCCCCAATCGACCACGCAATCTGCTTTTCGGAGCCCCAAATGTGATATTCGTAAATACTGGTACCCGAATATAATTCATTCGTTGTTCCAGCCTAGTATCAGGACTTACCCCATCCAACTTAAAACCCACCCCTTCGGTACTAAAAAATGTACCCAAACCAAAGGACACAAATGGATTGAAATGATACACCGCATTTCGTCCCACCTGAAAAGATGGGTGAAAGGCATATTTCATGTTGCTACTATTTTTAGGTCGATTGCCTACTGTCCAACTATGGCCAACATAAACCTTATCCCCAATGGACCAACTTTGTGCATTAACAGAAAATGCAATACTTAATAGTCCGATTAAAAGCAATACATTTTTATTCATCGCTATTGTTGATTTAGAGTTTACACATAACTATCAAAATCGTGCCAAATATACATTTATGTGTAGGATCTGCCTGTGGAACAGCGTTTTAATACAGTCTGGTGGAAAAACCCATTCCTATGCCAATATTCCTATTGGTTATATACGGACTTTCTCCACCTACGTAATGCTTTTTGGGCGAAAGTCCCTGGTTGTATCCAACAAATCCGAAAATATTACTACCATTACTGAGTTGATGCTTCACCCCTAAATGACCAAAAAGTCCCAAATCAATCTCATTATCTACAGAAGTGTTTGAGACATATTCCTTGTCCTGATATACATTCCTCGATTCGCCACCAGCAAAAAAGCCCCAAACCATTCCCATATCTGCAAAAGGTGAAGTTTTTTTCTTAATAAACTGATATCGTGCAAAAACAGGAACCTTGGTGTAAAGCGCTCTTTCTTTAGTTGTTGAGTTGTTGAATTTGTACATGGTTGTTCCCCCTTCGCCACTAAAGGCAAACCCAATACCCAGGCCAATCCCTTTTTCCCAAATCTTAATCATATTGACTCCCCCTTTATAGTACAAGTGAAATTTTTGGACAGACCTTTCATTACTATACCAACTATGCCCACTCATCACCTGAGCTTCGGCATACCACCCTTTTGAAACCTGGGCATTTGCATTTATGACCATAAAGACCAGAAAACCTAAAAATAATACTCTCATCACAGTTGTTTCTTTTTTTAGACGTTGGGCGATAACAAATTGCAACAAAGGTCCATAAGATAATATGGCTTCCTGTTTGCCTGTGCTTTGCTACATTTCTTTTGAAAAATCAAACTAGTTTTTTGGCCAAGAGGTACACCCACAAAATATTTCATTCATCCTCTGTATATTTTATGAATGAAAAATTTCTTGTAGGTTTGCTCCCTTTAAAAGAATTTTTACAGTTTATGATTACAATAAGTTTTCCTGATGGAGCCAAAAAAGAATTTGAAGCTGGCGTAACAGCGTTGGATATTGCGAAGTCAATTTCTGAAGGCTTGGCACGCAAAGTAATTGCGGCTAAAGTAAATGGGGAAGTGTGGGATGCCACTCGTCCAATTGGAAATGATGCGGATTTAGTATTACTGACCTGGAACGATACAGATGGGAAAAAAACATTCTGGCATTCTTCTGCTCATCTCATGGCAGAAGCTGTGGAAGCGGCTTTCCCCGGTGTAAAATTTTGGGTTGGCCCGGCACTTGATTCAGGAGGTTTTTATTACGATATGGATTTAGGCGATCGCAAACTATCAGAGGAAGACTTAGTGACCCTTGAAAAGAAAATGAATGAGCTGGCAAAAACCAACAGCCCTTACATTAGAAAAGAAATGCCTAAAGCCGAAGCGATTCAATATTTTACTGAAAAAGGAGATGAGTATAAAATTGATTTGCTAAACAACCTGAATGACGGTGAAATCACTTTTTATTCTCAGGGAAACTTTACAGATCTGTGTCGTGGACCACATATCCCCAATACCGGCATTATCAAAGCGGTGAAACTTACTAATATTGCCGGTGCCTATTGGAAAGGGGATGAAAAAAACAAGATGCTTACCAGAGTATATGGCATTAGTTTTCCAAATCAAAAGGAACTTGACGAGCATCTGGCCATGCTAGAAGAAGCTAAGAAACGCGACCACCGTAAGCTGGGTAAAGAATTGAGCATTTTCACCATGAATGATATGGTGGGTCAGGGGCTTCCACTGTGGCTGCCGAATGGAACCATTATCATAGAAGAGCTGGAAAAACTTGCAAAAGAAACCGAACAGGATGCCGGATATAAACGTGTAGTCACACCGCACATAGCAAAAGAAAGCATGTATTTAACCAGCGGACACCTTCCCTATTATGCAGATAGTATGTACCCTGCTATGGAACTGGACGGAGAGAAGTATTATCTGAGAGCTATGAACTGTCCGCACCACCATAAGGTCTTTGATGCTGAACCCAAAAGCTATCGCGATATGCCTTACCGGATAGCAGAATATGGCACTTGTTATCGTTACGAACAAAGTGGCGAGCTATTTGGTTTGATGCGAGTGCGTTGTTTGCACATGAATGATGCTCATATTTATTGTACCAAAGAACAGTTTGCCCAGGAGTTTAAATCGGTCAATGATATGTATTTGAAATATTTCAAAATTTTTGGTATCGAAAAATATGTCATGCGTCTTTCCCTTCACGATCCTGAAAAACTGGGTCAGAAATATGTGAACGAACCTGAGCTTTGGAAAGAAACCGAAGAACTAGTAAGAAATGTGTTGATAGAAACCGGAGTGCCATTTGTGGAGGTAAAAGGTGAAGGTGCTTTCTACGGACCAAAAATTGACGTTCAAATATGGAGTACTATTGGACGTGAGTTTACACTGGCCACCAATCAGGTGGATTTTGCACAACCTCGTAGTTTTAAGTTAAGTTTCACCAATCAAAATAATGAACCAGAAGTGCCCCTTATCATACACCGGGCACCTTTGGGCACACACGAAAGATTTATCGGCTTCTTATTGGAGCATTATGCCGGAAAGTTCCCGGTATGGCTGGCTCCGATGCAGGCCAAACTTCTGCCCATCAGCGATAAATTTCTACCGTATGCGAAGGAAGTGGAACAAAAATTGAAACGTGCTGGAATAAGAGCTGAAGTGGATGATCGAAACGAAAAAATTGGCAAAAAAATTCGTGATACCGAATTGCTGAAAGTACCTTATATGTTGGTGGTGGGTGAAAAAGAAATGAACGATCAGTCAGTAGCCATACGTCGTCATGGCAAAGGCGATCAGGGATCTAAAAACGTGGATGATTTCATCACTGGAGTTTTGGATGAAATTAATGAACGCAGGGATCATGTGGACTAGCGTTCAAGTTTTTTACTACGGTATAAAAAAAATTTAACAAACAATTCCTGCATTTGACCTTTTTTAGTTGTTTTCAAAAAAAAGAAGGTCATGCAGGAATTTTAATATTATTCTGAACAATCACTATTATACCGTTGCTTTCAACTGAGCCACCAGCATTTCTAATTCTTTGACACGCTTTTCCAGTTCGGGCAATTTTCTGTTTATAGCCTGACTTCTAAGTGCAAGTGTGTAGTCGTAGGCAGGTGAACCAGTAACTGCTTTGCCAGGTTCTATATCTTTACTTACACCACTTTGGGCATTTATTTTGGCTCCATCCCCAATATGCAAATGGCCTACTACGCCTGCTTGCCCTCCAACCATAACTCCTTTTCCTATTTTAGTGCTACCACTAATACCTGCCTGTGCTGCTACCACGGAACTACAACCAATTTCTACATTGTGAGCAATCTGTATTAGGTTATCCAACTTAGCTCCCTTTCTAATAATGGTGGAGCCGATGGTTGCCCTATCAATCGTACTATTGGCTCCTATTTCCACATAATCTTCCACTACCACATTTCCAATTTGTGGCACTTTTGAAAAGGTTCCATCTGCCTGTGGTGCAAAACCAAAACCATCACTTCCAATAACAGTACCGGCGTGAATGATTACATTATTGCCAATAACACAATCGGCCATAACCTTTACTCCAGCATGAATTACGGTGTTATTGCCCACTTGTACATTATCCGCTAAAAAAACACCAGGGAAAATTTTTGTATTGTCACCCACTTTTACTTTTTCTCCCAAGTAGGCAAATGCACCAATGAAAACATTTTCGCCATAAGCAGCAGTTGGAGAAATAAAATTGGGTTGCTGAATTCCGTTCAGTTGCTGTTGTTTCATTGTCTGGTAATGACTTAACAAAGTAGCAAAGGCCGAATAAGCATCTTTTACCCGAATTAAGGTAGCCTGAACAGGCGACTTTAGTTCCAAAGATTCATTAATAATAATAACAGAAGCCTGAGTATTGTACAAATATTCCTCATATTTTGGGTTAGCCAGAAAACTCAACTGACCTGGGCCCGCTTCTTCTATTTTCCCAAAATTATTTACAGTGGCATCTGGGTTCCCCTCCACTTTTCCGTTTATCAAAAGCGCAATTTGCGAGGCAGGAAAAATCATCGTATAATTTTTTTTGTTGTTAAGCTTGAATACTTTGACTTAAAATTTCAATTCATTCTGTTATTATTGTAATTCTCTTAAAAAGCAAAAATAATATTTTTTAACAGGCTCGCTCACCTTCACATCAATCAATGGGTGATCCACCTGCGAAATATCTCTTAAAGTACCGTCTTTATACAAAATATTGATGCTTTCATTATTGAAATCATATAAACTATTACTGGCTACACCGCTAAACGCCAGATAGGATGCTGCTGCCATGTCAAGCCCATGTCGATTAGCCAACTCTTTTGTTTTTTGGGGTTGAAGGCCGGCATCAAAAGGTTCTGCCTGAAGTTTGATGTGCATGATTCGCCTTTGAACAATGGCATTGCACAGGATAGATAATATTTTATCTTCATGACAACACCAGTTCTTTAAGGTTGCCATTACATCATTATCGTCCATATTGCAAAATTCGTCCAGGGCAATTTTATCTTGAAGTAGATTTGTATTCCTGTGAAGGAAGAAATCAAAAGCACGGGTAGCCCCCTTTACTTCCACTCCTTTTTCTGCCAACTCCTTAGCCCTTCTGATAATCATTATCAGCATTTTTTCGGCAGCTACAACTGTTTTATGCAGATACACCTGCCAGTACATCAATCTTCGGCTTAGCAAAAATTTTTCAGTGGAATAAATCGCTTTTTCCTCCACTACCAGATTACCGTCATGCACGGCAAGCATTTTAATAATTCTATCATAGCCAATTACACCCTCTGCCACACCGGTAAAAAAACTATCCCTGTTGAGATAGTCCATTCGGTCCACATCCAATTGCCCGGACACTAACTGATGCAGAAACCGCTTGGGATGTTTGTCCCTGAAAATTTCGATAGCCGTGTTCAATTGCCCGGGAAATTCTTTGTTTAACTGCTCCATAATCAACAAAGAAATTTCTTCGTGATGTGTCTCCCTAATCAATTCCTGCTCCAGTGCATGGGAAAATGGCCCATGCCCTACATCGTGCAAAAGAATGGCCAGCCTTGCTCCAAGCATTTCTTCCTCTGTTATCACTACGCCTTTTCCTCTTAGTTCATTTAATGCAATGCCCATTAAATGATAAGCTCCAAGAGAATGGAGCAACCTGCTGTGTACCGCCCCAGGATAAACCAAATAAGCAAAAGCCATTTGATGAATATTTCGCAACCTTTGGTAATAGGGATGCGAAATCACTTTTAGGATTAATGGATGATCAATGGTAATGAAACCATATACCGGATCATTTATTATTTTACGAGCTAAGGACATATTTCTAAAGTGTACAAAAATACATTAACTGCAACTTTCAAAAACTAAGGTCAGGAGTAAAGGTGTAAAATTATATTTAGATTTTTGAAATCATCGTTTTGATTTAAATAATGCGCAAGCAAACTTTGATACTTTAACAATAATTATTCTAGGCTTCATTCCCTTCTGAAAGAAACTGCATACCGCTTTGGAGCAAGCCCGTATTTATTTTTAAACTCCTTGCTAAAATGCTTTTATCAGTAAACCCTACGGCATAGCAAACTTTATAAACGGTCATTGTATTTTGTTGAAGCATTTCGGAAGCTTTCTGCCATTTGATTGATTTTATAAAATCATTT
The DNA here is from genome assembly GCA_035434405.1 of Niabella sp. GTDB lineage: Bacteria > Bacteroidota > Bacteroidia > Chitinophagales > Chitinophagaceae > Niabella. The sequence continues at coordinate 108,451 of DAORWU010000014.1, forward strand.
ACCGACATGTTGGCCACTGCCTTCAGCTTTTTGTACAACACAGGTACACTCATTGCTGGTTTATGCGCAAGCACGGAAACATTAAATTCAGGATCATCAAGATGCGCTTGAATTATCTGAAAAATGTTTTTCAAAAACTCGTTATCAAAGGGATTGGTTTAGCCAGCATTTTGGATGTTGACTTCCGGTGTAGTCAGCAATCTTCCATCCTCAATAATATGGTTAATACTGTCTATAATTCTTTCTTTAGTGGCTAAAAGATTGCGCACATTCAGTTCTAAAATTTTTCGGTTAAAAGGTTTGGTAAGATAAAATTCGGCACCCATTCCCAAACCTTCTATATGTTCCTGCTGGGCCGATCTGGTAGTGAAAAGAATAACCGGAATATGACAGGTGCGGATACATAAATGACCAAAAAAACAGGGATTATATCACTTGTCATTTTTTTTATAAGCAACTGCCGAAAGAATTGATACGGTCATAGACCAAATTACAAATTGGTATATGGGAGATGGCTGGTATAGCGATGGCGACAAATTTTATGGTTCTCAATCAATTTCCCATATTTTGCACATCGAAAATATCAGGACTCTTCAATTCTTTATCTTTGTCGGCACATGGTAAAATACACGCAAAATACTTTAGATAAGTTGGAGGCCATTCCAGAGCAGTGTGGTTATATATTAAGATATGAACGGGGAACTTTTCAAAGTGGCTATTGCATTTTGGATCATAAAAAAGTAGTGGTACTAAACAAGTTTTTGCAATTGGAAGGCCGCATCAATGCTTTGGTTGAAATGATTCCGCTACTAAAAATTGAAGTGGAAAAATTAGAGGAACCCCAAAAAAAACTGTTTGCTGAAATCTGTGAAAACCAAGCTTCCGAATCCTGAAAGTAATTTTTAATACTTAATACTTAATTTTTAATTTCTACTTGTCCTATCCGCCCATACAAATTACATTTTTAGGTACTGGAACCAGTTCGGGCGTGCCCATGATTGCCTGTAACTGTGAGGTGTGCCTTTCCCAAAACCCAAAGGACAAAAGGCTTCGATCCAGTATTCTGGTTCAATCCTCCACCACCAATATTGTCATCGATACTGGACCCGATTTTAGACAACAAATGCTACAGGCCAATCTAAACAAATTGGATGCCATTGTGCTTACCCATGCCCACAAGGATCATATTGCAGGTTTAGACGATGTAAGAGCTTTTAATTTTTTTCAAAAAAAACCAATGGATGTTTATGCATCTGTTGAAACTCAGAACAGATTGCACAATGAATTTGATTACGCTTTTGCTGACAGTAAATATGCCGGTGTGCCATCTATCAATTTGCACCACATAGATGAGGATATTTTTACTATTGGAGATATTGAAATACGCCCAATAAAAGTTTGGCACATGTACATGCCAGTATTGGGTTTTAGGATGGGCCATTTTACCTACATCACCGATGCTAACCGAATAGATGAAGTTTCTAAAAATAAAATTCGCGGCTCAAAAATTTTAGCCATCAATGCCCTGCGCCGGCAAAAACATGTGTCCCATTTCACCCTTGACGAAGCTGTGGCTTTGGCCAATGAACTAGAAATTCCGGAAGTGTATTTTATCCATGTATCCCACCAAATGGGGCTGCATGATACCGTAAACTGTGAACTGCCATACAACAGAAACCTTGCTTTTGATGGCATGAAGCTTGAAATTTCATAGTCCCTCATTTTGTAGTGCTACACCAAACCTGGTTCAACTAATCTTTATAGAACTTGTTTTATAATTGAATAATTGTTTATAGATTTACTACTCATTATTTCGACTGTACCCGAAGACTGAAGATAAATACCAGTCTTTTTTTAATCAATATTCAAAAGGAAAATACAATGATAAAGTCTATCAGCTTTTTTTTAGGTTTATTTATTTCTGGAATTCTTTATGGCCAATCTTTTACTGGAAAATGGAAAGGAGATTTGGACGTGCAAACAATTAAATTGCTACTAATATTTGATATCAGTCAGGAAGGGAATAACTACAAAGCATTTTTACTAAGCCCGATGCAGAGTAAGAAATCCTTACCAGCAGATTCTGTAAATATTACAAACAACCAAATTTCGCTTTTCTTTAAAGCCATTAACGGAAGTTATATAGGCAACTATGCAGGCGATAGTATTTCTGGAATTTTTTCTCAAAATGGGATGAACCTGCCGCTTCGGCTTCAAAGAACCAGCGACTCAGAACCAGTGATGAATCGGCCACAAAACCCAAAACCACCTTTCCAGTATGATATAGAAGAAGTGAGTTTTAAAAATAATCAACAGGGAAATTCATTAGCCGGAACACTTACCACGCCTAAGCATTTAAAAAATTTTCCAGTGGTGGTAATGATTACCGGAAGTGGCACACAGGACAGGGACGAAACCCTGTTGGGTCATAAACCATTTTGGGTAATTGCCGATTATTTTGCCAACAATGGTATTGGTGCACTTAGAATTGACGACCGTGGTGCAGGCGAATCGGAAAAAGGTAAGGACGATCCTACCAGCGCCGATTTTGCCACGGACATTAATACTGCAGTAGGTTTTCTTAAAAGCAAAGGATATGAAAATATAGGTTTGGTAGGACATAGTGAGGGTGGAATGATCGGTCAAATTGTAGCCTCGGAAAATAAAGATGTGAAATTTTTTGTTTCAATGGCAGGACCTGGTATTCCCTGCGCTGAATTGATGGGCTTACAGGTAGAAGCCATTATGAAAACTGCGGGTGTAGAAGCTTCCAAACGGGAAAAGGACAAAACCGAAGCCCTTTCATTGTACAATTTTATAAAAAATTATAAGGGTAATAACCTAACGACAGATCTGAAAGCGAAATATTATTCTATGACTTCGGAAGAGGAGTTGAAAAAAATATCTAATAAAGACAGCCTTGACAAAGTGCTGAATGCACAAGTGGAAACCCTAAGCTCCAACTGGTTTTTGTATTTCTTAAAATATGATCCGGCCCAATTTGTACGTAAAATAAAAATACCGGTTTTGGCCATTAACGGCAGCATGGACACACAGGTTACGCCTAAAGAAAATTTGGAAGGCTGGAGAACGCTGTTAAAAAAATCGGGCACCAAAAACTATGAGGTAAAGGAATTGGAAGGACTAAACCATTTGTTTCAACACAGTAAAACCGGAAACCCATCCGAGTACGGCGGCATCGAAGAAACCTTTGCCCCAGAGGCATTGGAGATAATGAAAAACTGGATTTTGAAAATCAAGAAGTAATCATGCAATACACCATTAGTTATGACCGATTGACCAAAATAGTTACCCCATTGGCACTACTGGCACAGGTGGCAGCCATCATAGTTTTTGTTTATTTATCTTTTGAAAACAAAGTCGGCATCGCTATGCCACTGATGCTCATTTTTTTTATTGCGGTGCTCTTTTTTTCCATTGCTTTTGCGCCAAAATCCTACCAAATGATAGATGGTCAATTATACATTAACCGAATGATGATGCCTCCTTTAAAAATCAATATCCAATCCATTGTTCAGGTGGAAGCTATCCCAAAAGAAAAGTTAAAGAGCAGCATACGTACATTTGGCTCTGGAGCTTTTTTGGGATATTATGGAAAGTTTGCCAACAAAACCTATGGCGGAATGACCTGGTATGCCACCGACCTTAGCAGGGCTGTGTTGATAAGAATGGACAATAACAAGAAGTATATAGTTACGCCAGATGAGAGGGAATCGTTTGTGCAAAGCCTACATAGAGGCATGAAAAAAGCGGCATAGCCGCTTTTATTTTTCTATAAGTTTAAATTTTTTACTGCGCCTCTGGCGTATCCTGGGATTTTTTTTGTCCCACGGCATCTTTTACATTTTGTGGTACTTTTTCCCAAAGATTTTTACCTGTTTCAGAAACTTTATCCTTTACAGTTTGCTTTTGCTCAGGAGTCATTTTGTATTTCCAATAGGCCCAGGCTGCTAAGCCCAATGCAATTAAACCGGTTCCTTTTTTCATTTTATTATTTTTTTAAGTATTTAAATCCAATGATCGAAAACTGTGCCAGTAGGATGGTTTATGGTACACTATCGGTTGCCTCCATGCAATTTTGACAGTTATTATTGTATTGCTTTACTCACCAGCTGACCAATCTGGTCAATAGAAACCCTTTCCTGCTGCATACTGTCTCTATGTCTAATGGTAACGGTTCCGTCCTCTTTGGTTTGGTGGTCAATGGTTACACAAAAAGGAACCCCAATGGCATCCATTCTTCTGTATCTTTTACCAATGGCATCTTTCTCTTCATAAAAACATTTGAACTCCCCCCTAAATTTTGCCATTACCTCCTGGGCTATCTCTGGCAAACCATCTTTTTTCAACAATGGGAAAACGGCCAGTTTGATAGGCGCAAGCTTTGCAGGAAATTTCAACACCACCCTGCTGTCTTCTTTTCCTTCCACGCTCAAGTCTTCTTCGGTGTAAGCGGCACACATCATGGAAAGAAACATCCTATCCAAACCAATAGAGGTTTCTACAACATACGGAATATAGTTGCCATAAGGCTTTCCGGTTTCGGGATTGATGTCATTGTCGAAGTACTGCATTTTCTTTTTGCTGTACTCCTGGTGGTTGCGAAGGTCAAAATCGGTACGGCTATGAATGCCTTCCAGCTCCTTGAAGCCCATCGGGAAATTGAACTCAATATCGCAAGCCGCATCGGCGTAGTGTGCCAGTTTCACGTGGTCGTGAAAACGATATTCGGTTTCAGGTACTCCTAGTTCCAAATGCCATTGCAAACGTTTTTGTTTCCAATGCTCATACCATTCTTTTTGCGAGCCAGGGCGAATGAAGAACTGCATTTCCATTTGCTCAAACTCGCGCATACGAAAAACAAATTGTCGGGCTACTATTTCATTACGAAAAGCTTTTCCAATTTGTGCTATTCCAAAGGGAATTTTCATTCTTCCGGTTTTTTGCACGTTCAGGAAGTTTACAAAAATACCCTGTGCAGTTTCGGGACGCAGATACACCTTATTGTCTGCATCTTCCGACGATACAGTAGAACCAAATTCTGTCGAAAACATCAAATTAAATTGCCTGATATCAGTCCAGTTGGCCGTGCCACTGATGGGGCATTTTATTTTATTATCCTCAATTATTTTTTTTAAGCCCGGCAGGTCGCTGGCAGCATCTGCTTTTTCCATGAGGCTGATGATTTCGGTGGCTTCCGCTTCTTTGCCATCGGCTTTTAGCTGGTCGGTATAGGATTCTATCAAATGATCTACGCGGTAGCGTTTTTTACTATCCTTATTATCAATCATGGGGTCGTTAAACCCATCCACGTGTCCACTGGCTTTCCAGGTGGTGGGGTGCATAAAGATGGCAGCATCTATCCCCACAATGTTATCCTGCATCTGGGTCATGCTTTTCCACCAGTACGCTTTAATATTATTCTTTAATTCTACTCCCCATTGTCCATAGTCATACACGGCCTGCAAGCCATCATATATTTCGCTGCTGGGGAAAATGAATCCGTATTCTTTACAGTGCGCAATTATCGCCTGAAATTTATTAGTATCTGTTGCCATAAGGCTGCAAAAGTAATGGAGAATTGATAATTGAAAATTGAAAATTGAAAATGAATTCCAAATCTCAAATTCCTAATCTCAAATTAATTCCTGTTTTTGTGATACCGAATCATTTGACCAAAATCCATTTTGTTTGATAGTCCGAAAATGGACTGCGCTATCCGTTTGATTCGGGTGTTATCTGTTTTGGCATCGTCTATCCACTTGCTAAAGTAGTTTTGATGTGAGGGGGCGAGGGTTTGAAAAAAATCTAAGGCTGGAGGATCGTCCGCTAGGCAGGACAAAAATTCTTTGTTTACCAAATAGGCTTTTGTATCTTCCTGAAGGTTTACCTGCACCATTGCTCCATGACGCTTTCCAATACTTTTTCGCATGGCTGCATTGATGGCCATGATAAAGTGGCCACCACCCATGGGTACCAAGGCTACTTGTGCAATGGGATGTGCGTCCAACATTCCTTTCACTCTGAAGGACTTTTTGTGGCCGGGTTTTAGTTCCTGTGCCTGATCTGCCAGTATTTCGATGTATGTCCAGCCTGTCTTTTCGCCATTGGTCTCAAACTTTTTTAGTTGTGCGGTGAAAGATATAGAGGCCGGTTTCATTTTTATTTGTTTTGCTGGCAGATCATTTTTTTGGAAATATTCATTTTAGAAAAAGCAACTTGCTCTGTTTCATTTATAGAACATCATGGTTGTTTTTGTTCATTATTGTCCAACAAAGGACACAAACTCTTTGTATTGATGAGATGCCATAAGCACCACAATTGAACTGAGCGTAGCAATACCGCTGATTTATGTTCTGCCGCTGGCACCATCATAAAACTTAATTGGTTTCTATTTTTCCAAATAGCTGAACGGGTTTTATTCGGATGCCGAAATTGTACGGGGTGATATCAAGCCCTCTTTTGTACATACTTTTAAAGGCATAGGAACCATACAAACGAAGTACTCCCAAATTTAGTTCGCCTATGTAGGAGAGCTTCCAGGGGCGCAGGTCAAAATCGCCGCGTGAGCGTATTTTTCCTTCGTCGGAATTGATGACTTTGTTTCTGGCAGAGTACAAATAGCCTACGCTGACACCTGCACTGAGTTCAAAAGCATATACCCGATTGGGTGCTATATTGACGTTGAACATGGCGGGTATGGTGAAATAATCGGTAGCCAGTTTGTTCTTGATGTAGGTTCGTCCGGCAGTATTATCCAGTTGAATGACGGCTGCATTCTGGTTGGGAGCTGTTTGTGCGGTATATCGAATGGGTTGCTTGTATCTGTAATTATTGAGCTCTAGGCCGATACCATACTGAAAATTCACATAGTGATTTACGATGTTCAACTGCTGCATCACTAACCACAGATTGACATTTCTTGACTTGATGGGATTTATTTTCATCCAGGATTCATTAGACCCGGGCGCATACCCATTGGCTGGTGTTCCTGATCCGTACACGGTATTGTCCACATAGTTGGCAAAACCTATATCGAGTACTAAAAATTCGGTGGATATATTTCGGGGATTTTTTTTACTATTTAATTTTTTTAGAAACCCTTTTTTCTCATTGTTTTCGGGAGGTGGTGCATTCTCTCGTATGATGACAACACCTCCAATTTCAAGGGTATCGGGCTTGGGTTGGTCTTGTGAAAAACCTTTCACCACCAAAAACACAAACAGAAAAAGCAGAAAAATCTTATATGGCATAGTGAGGTAAATATACAGGAAGCCTTTATTATTTCATCAGCCATTTTGCAAATTGGTCGTTAAAAAAAAGTGTTTTCCTGATGAAAATAAGAATAGTCTGGGTTCGATCTAAAATCTTAGCCCAACAGTATAAGGAGTCATATTCAACCCCGACTTGTACATGCTTTTGTTGGCTATAGAACCATAGAGACTGATATATCCTAGGTTGATTTCTGCCACATAGGAAATTTTCCATGGCTGAAGGCCAAAATTATCTTTCAGCTTTTCTTTCCCTTCGTCCGATGTGATGGTTTTGTTGCGGGCACTATACAGATACCCAGCACTTAGACCTCCACTAAAGCCCCATTCAGCTTTTTTTCGACCACTAATTTTCATGCGCTTTTTTGTTTCGCTGGCCACATAATCTACACTGGCTACACGAGGTCTTGGACTGAAGTCGAAATTGAGCATTAGCGGAAAGGTGACATAATCGGCTGCCAACTTATTCTTTTTGTAGGTGCGATTGGGCGTATTATCCCAACTCACATAAGGTGCATTTTCGGCATATCGGATCGGGTTCTTGTACCGGTAATTATTCAACTCTAGTCCCAGGGCATATTTCAGATTGACTACATGACTGATCAGGTTTAGCTTTTGACTGACGATCCAGAGGTTTATATTCAGCGATTTTCCGTTTTTGAGATCGAACCAATCTGCTGTGCTTCCGGGTGCATAGGCGTTGGCTTCGGCCGACCCGTATTGTGTTTTATCATCGAAATTGGCAATACCAAAATCCAGACCATCAAACCAACTGGTTTGGATATTTCGCCGTTTGGAAGTTTTTCTCCACTGCTGGCCCTGGCTATCCACGATCAACGTATCACTGCTTCCTGAGGTAATCACTTTTACGGTCACTTCGGTTGTATCTTTTTGGCCATTGGCCACCATTGCGGATAAAAGCAATACAGGTAATAAGATTTTGATTTTCATCTGATGGATTTTATTTTGAAAAATTATTTTGAAAAGTTTATTGCAAAACCCGCCACCGTTATCTCTTCATCACCATTGGAAATGACATCCATCATACGGTTTTTGATATTTTCTCCCAAGTTCTTTAAGATTACACTTCGCTTTCTGGCTGACTGCCTCTTATTGTTGATGGTTTCCAGACTGTTGGATACAGTCAATATTCCAGGTTTTGTTCCGATATTTTTTTCGCTTAGGACGGCAATTGCCCGACCTGCATCTTTTTCTACACTATTTATGGATGGACTTTCTACAGATATATTGATGGCCGGATCCATAGTACTATTTTCAATAACCCGATTCTCCCGCACTATTTCTTGATTGGCCATATTTGTGGTCGAATGAATTGTAGACTTTGGGGTTGCCATTTGATTTTTTTTATTGTGAGACTGAGGCAGACTATTTTCTATTTGCTTATCAGATGCAGGCAGGACACTACTGTTTCCTTCGGTAATTTTTTTCTGTTCTGTTTCTAAGGCAAGCGAATAAGCTTTGTTCTGGCTATCGGAATCTGATGGTATTTCCGGTGTATCAGAATTTTGAAAATCTTCGGAAACTCGCGATCTATCTTCAACTGCAATTTCAGAACTCGTTCTATCCGCTTCAGATTCCTTGCCAAATGGAATGGGAACAAATCGAAAAATCAGGACACCCACCAAGATAGCTGCTGCCCACCTAATCCAGATTGGAAACAACACCGTTCTTTTAGTAACTCTAAACAATCTATTCTTGTTTTCAAAGACAATTGTTGAATCCGATGTGCAATAAGTATTCTTTAGTTCTTCAAATGCAGGATGATGTGTGATGGACCATTTGGTTGCTGCGTCCAGATCTTGCTGGCTTAACTCATTATCCAGAAATGATATGATGGTTTCCTCGCTGACCTTGTAAAGTGCTTTTTTATTTTCAAATTCAATTTGGGAATCTGCACTAGTAACTGTCATCTGCAATGCTTCCAGCTCATCTTTCAAAAAAGGGTGCTTTGCGATAAACTCAAAGACTGTCTTTTTTTCGGCTGGATCTAATTCTCCATCGGCAAAAAGCAGAAACCATTCTTCGTAATTTTCAGTATTTATTTGCTTTATTGGTTTCATAACACATTATCTACTTTTACCAAATATTCTCTTAATTGTAAGCGGGCACGATGCAGATACACTTTCACCTGACTTTCGTTCAGCCCGGTGATACGGCCTATTTCTTCATAGTTGTATCCTTCATAATCTTTTAATAATACTAATGATTTTTTGGTATCATCCAAGCGCTCCAAAGCCTCATCCAATGCCGATCTTAAACCAGATTTTTGCTCCGTAGATCTTTGGTCAAATTTTTCAGGAGTATCTACAAAGGATATTCTTTTGTTTTTTCTGATCCAGTCAATCATTTTTCTGTAGGCGATGGTAAACAGAAACGATTTGACAGTTTCGTTTTTTACGTTGGATCGTTGTTCCCAGAGCACTTCAAAGGCAGACTGAACTACATCTTCTGCATCTTCTTTTAATCTAAGATTTTTTAAAACAAAACGGTAAACACCATCTGCATATTCGCGCACGCAATTGTTATATTCCCGTTCTGTCATAAATAGTCTTAGTTTCTTAAGCTTGTTTAATAATAGTAATACGGGGCTAAAGAAATTAAGTTACAAGGTATATAAAATATTATTTACCGAAGTACCATGTGCCTGTCAGCATCCAGGCGAATCAGTATGAAAAGTAAGATGGAAAAAGTTAATAGAGAAGTGCCTCCATAACTAATCAATGGCAATGGGATACCGATTACTGGCATTAGACCAATGGCCATACCAATGTTTATGGTGATGTGAAAAAAGAAAACAGAAGCAACCCCATAGGCATAACATCGGCTGAATGCACTGCGCTGTCTTTCAGCTACTGTTACAATTCGGAAAAGTAGCAACAGGTAAATACTGATGACTAAAAAACTACCTACAAACCCGAACCCCTCTCCTATGGCATCAAAAATAAAATCGGTTCTTTGCTCGGGTACAAATCCATAGCGTGTTTGTGTTCCACTCAGCAATCCTTTGCCCAAGATGCCTCCACTGCCTACCGCAATTTTCGATTGTTTTACGTTGTAGTCCGCAGTGTTTTTTTGTTTGCCGGTTTTGGCATCCAACACTTTCTTGCCTTTTATATACTCCTCTGGAATATCTTTCCCAATGGTACTGTAGATACGTTCTACCTGGTGTTTTTCAAAAACATGGGTGAAAAGAAATGGAACACCAAAACGCTGAATACCTACGCAGAGTAACCAAACCAGAATTATCTTACCCAAAAATCCTTTATCCCGCTTAATCTTTCGAATAGAAAAGAAAACTACCAGGCCAGCCAGAATGGTAAGAATAATGGCTAGTAAATTTTTGTCTAATAATAGTGTGGCCACCACCAGCGTGGCAGCAGCAAACCCAACCGTAATAAATATGGACGGAAGCCCTTCTCTATACATCACCAAGAAAAAAGCAAAGAATACCAAAGCCAAGCCGGTTTCTTTTTGTAAAATAGTTAACGCAGCAGGTATCAGTGTGATGGCAGCGGCAATTAATTGTGATTTAGGTTTAGAGAAATCCATCTCTGGTAAAGAAAGATATTTTGCCAGTGCTAGTGCCACACTTATTTTACAAAACTCTGCCGGCTGAAACTGAAACCCACCAATGCGAATAATAGATTCGGTTCCTTTTACTGCTGAGTGAAAAGGGAAAACCAGTACTAACAAAAATATGCCGGCTATGTACCAAAGATTGGCAGTGGCAGGAAAAAACTTACTATCTGTGAGTAAAATAAATAGCCCAAGTACCATCGCTATAATGGCAAAATAAAACTGCTTGCTGTAATCCGTTTTATAGTTAAAAAAACTTTGAAGCACCGGATCACCATCTTTATAGGTAACGGCAAAAATGGCCATCAACCCTATAGCCACTAAAATCAGATATAAAGTAATCAGAGTGCCGTCCACCCCTTTGGATATTTTTACCTCTTGCCCCATTACGCCGGTAGAATTATTTTGAAAAATTTATAGTATCTGTTGTTGGTAAGGATAGCCGTCAACACCTCTGCATTCCTTTTGTTATTTTTATTTGTTGGATGCCTCTGCTCTGCATCTTCGGCTGTTTGAGAACTATTAGTTGCCAATTTCAGGTCTTCAGTTTCTTTTTTTATGATCTGATTTTTTCGAAGAAAGGGCTTCAACCTTGAACTGTCTTTATACAATTTCAACCAATCTACTGCACGTAGCGAGTCGGTATAGTATTGCCACCTGGGTATATAGGCTGGTAAAATATTAGCCTTCGAAATTCGTTCCAGATCTGCTTTGCTCTTATTGGTAAGAGAATCCAACAGAAACTGTTCCATCAGAATTCGGGCAATGGGACCCGCCCAGGTTGCTCCATATCCGGCATTCTCCACTGCTACTGCAATACAAATTTTTGGATTGTCTTTGGGGGCAAAACACACAAACATGGAATTATCTTTTAATGTCCATTTTTTTCCTGCCACATAAATTGCGTTTTGGGCCGTTCCTGTTTTAGCACATACATCTATACCGGGAATCATAGCTACTCTGGCTGTACCATGTGTAACCACATCGTGCATCCCATTTATTACTGCCCTATATGCTGTATCAGAAATATGGGTAAGTACATTGTGTCTGGTCCTATACCGATTCATAATGGCGGTATCGGCAATCGTTTCGTTTTCTATGCTATCTACAAAATGAGGTGTATAGAAATATCCTTTGTTGGCAATGATACACATGGAATTGGCTAATTGCAAAGGAGTGGCTGTCATCTTATCCTGCCCGATACCCAAGGTAAGGTTGGTACAGGAACTCCAGGAGCCTCGGTATTCTTTATCATAATCCTGTACAGTGGGGATATTGGCATCATCCTCACTTGGAAGATCCACCCCTAGTTTTACACCCAGTCCAAAATCGTGCATGTAATCGGCCCATTTCTCAAAACCTTTTCTGGTGTTTCCAATACTTTTATTATCTACCGCCTTACGATAAATATCCACAAAATAAGAGTTACAGGAATTGGCAATGGCTAGTCTAAGGTTGGCGGCATGCCCACCACCGGAATGGGTACACCCCACTCTTCGGCCACAAGCATAATACCCACCACCACAAGGATATCCAAAGGATGGCGTAATGATTCCCTCATCCAGGGCCACTAGCGCGCCCAATGGTTTAAAAGTAGATCCCGGAGGATACTGCCCCTTGATGGCTCTATTCAACAATGGTGCTTTCACATCCAAAGCCATTTTGGAATAGTTGGCACTCATAGCAGATCCTGTCAAATCATTTGGGTTAAACAAGGGGCCTGAAGCCATAGCCAGAATACCTCCTGTTCTTGGATCCAATGCCACTACCGCACCCATTTTATTATTGATCAGCTTTTCGGCAAGAATTTGCAAATCCACGTCCACAAAGGTTTTCAACCCTCTTCCAGCAATAGCTGTTGTATCAAACTCACCGTTTTCGTATTGCCCTACCAATCGGTTCTTATTATCTTTAATATGGTATTCCACTCCTCTTTGTCCCATCAGGATTCTTTCATAGGAGTACTCCAAACCATTCTTTCCTCTGTAATCCCCCATTCGGTAAAAGCCACCAGAGCGTTCAATATCTTTGGGTGAAGCTTCTCCAATATATCCCAAAAAATTGGCTCCAACATTAAAGGGATAGGTTCGTACTGGGCGTGCTTGTAGATTAAATCCGGAAAACCGCCAGCTGTTTTCTTCAAATCTTGCTTGTAACTCGGGAGTAAGCAGCGATACAAAAACCGTGGGACGCACTCGAGAATTCTTTACGATGGCCTCTACTATTTTGAGTTTGAAAGTAGCTGTATCCATCTCCATCAAGCGGCAAAAAGCCATTGTATCCATACCTTTAATCTCTGCTGGTGTCACCATCAGATCGAACATGATAGTATTATTCAAAATCGTTCTACCCTTTCTATCAAAGATGATTCCTCTTTCAGGATAAACTATCTTTTGAAAGACTGCATTGTCCAATGCCAATTGATGATACTTGCTACCAAATATTTGTAGATTGACCAGTTGTGCAATGATGATCACAAATACAGAAAGAAATATTGCCCGAATGAAATAACTTCTAGATTGATTGAATACGGACATAAAATAAAACCGGGGGAAATTTAAAGATTAAACGTAAGATATTTGTAAAGGTATTTGACCTGCAAATTACTTTTTACAATTTTATATAAAAAAAATATTTTATTGTTAAACCGTGTTGCTACGGAATTTCAATTTGCGTGGGAAAATCAACTCAGCAATACCAATCATCACCATACTTATGGCAGTGGTAATAATCACTTTCATCAAAAACTCGATAAAAGACCCAAAGGACAACCATTCTAAAAAGAGTAGGTAGCTATTATGGAAAAAGGATAAGATTAAGGCATACAACAGATAAGCACTCCAACCCATTGCTTTGGATGAAGGTTCTTTATAACTAAACTCTGTGGCATCTTTGGGTGCAAACAAATTGATAACAAATGGCCTCAGATAGGCTATCAACACACAAGCCGCAGCATGCAGTCCCGGGGTAACGGAGTAATAATCAATCGACAAACCCAAAAACAATCCTAAGATAATGACCCAACCTCTTTTGGTAAAAAAAGGAAGCCATAGAATATAAAGAAAATAGATATAGGGCGATATGAACTGATGAAGCCGGGGCATTTTATCCAGCACATATACCTGTAGGAATACAAACAATACAAAACGGATGATATTTCTTACAAGGTCGCTCATTTAGCCTTTGGTTTTTTATCTATCATTTCATGTGTTTGTTTGTCTAGCAGTTTCAGATCAGGCATTTCCAGATTCTCTACCACAAAAACTTGTTGCAAATTGGTAAGATTAGCGGTCGGCTTTATTTTCAAGATTAAGAAGTTACTAGCCTTGTCTCTCAATACAGTAACCACGGTTCCAACCATTTGGCCTGGTGGGTAACTAAGCGAGTATCTGCCGGTAACAATGGTATCGCCTTTTCTAACTGAATCAGTTTTGGGAATATTATTAACCGTAAGTTCGTATGGAGATTTGCCATCCCAACTCATCAAGCCGGCACTTCCTGTTCGTTTAAGCTGTACATTCTGTTTGTTCATCACATTCAACAGACTCATCACTTCGCTAAAATTTTTTCCGGTATTCACCACCTTTCCAACCAAGCCTCCATTAGAACTAAACACCCCCATATCATCTCCAACTCCCTCATTACTTCCTTTGTTAATCTGAACATAGTTTTTATCACTAATAACAGAACTATATAGCACCTGAGCACTACGCCAAACAAATTGTCTTTTGGAAAAGGTACTATCCAATTTCAGACTATCCGTTTTTATTATTACGCCGGTATCGATCTTTACAAAATTGTGACTGAGTAGGTTTAGCAGGGAATCATTAAGACGGTGGATGCGTCTATTTTCCTCCTGCATGACAAAAAAGTCCTCTAAGGAATTATATTTTTTATTAAAAAAGGCTGTAACAGCACCAGCGGTGCCCAATCCTTTAGCCCTATGCGATCTGTTGTAAGTGAAAAGAAGGTACAGACAAATGATCTGCACAATAATGAACAATAAAAAAACTGAAAATCGCCTGATGAATAAAAAAATATTTAGCACCGATTTATTTTCTATTGATTATTGGAAATTGTCTATTGGATATTGTCCAATGATTATTGTCTATTGAATATTGTCCAATGAATATTGTCTATTGAATATTGTCCAATGAATATTCGTCCGCAAAACCTACTCAATAAGCAAGAGTTATCCAAAGGCCATCATAAAAGTTAATGAATTAAAAATCCGTTCCTTATTTCTGAAAACCAATGATTATCTCATTACAAATGGATATCGGTCGTAATTGTGCAAAGCAATGCCTGTTCCTCTTACAACACTTTTCAATGGATCATCGGCTATGTGCACGGGCAGTTTAATTTTTTGACTCAATCTCTTATCCAGACCTCTTAGCAAAGCTCCTCCTCCTGTAAGATACAGACCACGGCGGTAGATATCACTTGCCAATTCCGGAGGTGTTTGTTCTAGGGCTTTTAGGATTGCTTCTTCAATTTTAAAAATGCTTTTATCCAATGCTTCTGCTACTTCCTGATAGCTCACCATGATTTGTTTGGGGATACCTGTTACCAGATCACGTCCGTTCACAGGAATATCATCTGGTGGATTATCCAGATCTTTCATAGCAGCCCCTATCTGAATTTTGATTTGTTCAGCAGTACGCTCACCAATCAAAAGGCTATGGTATCTTCTTAGCGCTTCCATGATATCCGCAGTAAATTCGTCTCCGGCAATCCGGATACTTTGATCACAAACAATACCCGCAAGCGCTATTACTGTAATACCTGTGGTTCCACCTCCGATATCAATAATCATGTTTCCGATCGGCTCTTCCACATCTATTCCAATACCCAAAGCAGCAGCCATCGGCTCATGTATCAGATAAACCTCCTTAGCACCCGCTTGCTCGGCACTATCCCTAACCGCACGTTTTTCTACTTCCGTTATGGAAGATGGAATACATATCATCATTCTCCAGCTTGGTGGAAAAAGCGGTTTCTTAGGGTAAACCAATTTTATTAGTTCCCTAATCATTAATTCCGCTGCATTAAAGTCAGCAATTACGCCGTCCTTCAATGGCCTAACAGTTCTAATGCTTTCATGCGTTTTCTCGTGCATCATCAGGGCGCGTTTGCCCACAGCCAGCACTTCTTTAGGATTGTTTCTGTTCAGAGCTACTATACTTGGCTCATTTACAGCAACTTCGTCATTATGTATAATAAGGGTATTTGCAGTACCCAAATCCATTGCTATTTCCTGAGTAAACCAGTTAAAGATTCCCATTCTGTATATATATTCAAAATTGTGTTCGCAAAGGTGGAGTTATTTACCGAAAGTAACAAAGCAAAAGCACAAATAGAGATATTTTTTTGGGGTGATTATTTATTAACAGAGTTTTAAAGAAGCTTTATGTCCTACTATCTCAATTTACTCATAGTTCAATTTCGAATTGGATAGTAAAACCCAAAAATTCCAGACGATCTTCGTCCCTATTTCAAAGCTATTTAGCCCTATGTAATATTCTCCAATCTAAAATTTTTACCTTATGGCTTTAAAAGGGCTAATTCTTTTTTTGAGGTGCTATGCGAAGTAACCAGCCACCCTGTATAG
>DAORWU010000015.1:0-57111 GCA_035434405.1 Niabella sp.
TAAAATAGTTGGTGAGACAAGCCACTAATAAAAACATTAAGAAAAGAATTTTTCTCATAATTGTGCTTTGGATTTTTAATTAATTTTTCTATTTGAGAATCGTTGTTTAGCGTGTAAGCTCTTTTTTGAATCGTTTTGTTACAGGAGTTGTCTCATTTTCATACGCATTGGTTTTGCAATTGTTAGGTAATTGGTTTAATCTATATCAATCGTCGAAGAAATTTTAATTTATTGCCAAATGGAGGATATTTAAAAAATGGATCTAACCACACTGGTGTTTTCAATACTCCTTTGGTGTGTGTAAATTCCTTGAAGCTGTAATGACCTCTATAGGAACCGATGCCACTATTCCCAATTCCTCCAAATGGAAGATTTGGATTGCCCAAGTGCTGAAGGGTATTGTTGATGCAACCCGAGCCAAAGGATGTTTTTTGTAACCACTCTTGTTCGGTTTTTGAACTGGATGTAAAAAGATAAAATGCTAATGGGTTTTTGTTTTTGGCTACCATTTGCATGGCTTCTTCGGTGGTTGAAAAGCTAATGACAGGGAGTATTGGCCCAAAAATTTCTTCCTCCATGAGGTGGGACGAAAGGGAAACATTGTTGATGATGGTAGGCGCTATATATAAATCATCGGCATCATGTGTACCTCCCAATACAATATCACCATCAGTTTCTTCTATTAAAGAAACCAAAGTGTCTAACCTTTTTCTATTGATTATTCGGCAATAATCCATACTCTGTTGAGCATTTTCGCCAAACGAATTTTTAATTTCTTTTTTAAGTGCCGATATCAATTCCTCTTGTATATCCCGATGCACCAGCACATAATCCGGTGCCACACAGGTTTGACCAGCATTCATGAATTTTCCGAGAACAATCCTTTTTGCTGCACTGCCAATACTGGCATCTTTTTCTACAATAACCGGACTTTTGCCACCCAACTCCAGCGTTACGGGAATAAGTTTTGAAGCAGCAAGTTCATACACAGCTTTTCCTACACCCATACCACCTGTATAAAAAACATGGTCGAATCTTACTTCGTTCATCATCTCCGGAACTACCACACTGCCATCCCCCTGCACGACCCGAAAGTAATTTTCATCAAAATTTTCCTTTATAATTTTTTCCATTATTTGTGCAGTGGCCACAGCATGTTCCGAAGGTTTTAGAACCAGACAATTTCCTCCAGCTATGGCGCCAATTACAGGTAATAAACTTAAAAATATTGGATAGTTCCAGGTGCCAATGATTAAAACAGTTCCTTTGGGGTGTGGATATAAATAACTGGATGAAGGAAAATTGATCATGGTAGTGGAAACCTTTTCAGGCCTCATCCAGGAGGATAGATTCCTAATCGCTTTTTGTATTTCGGTAATAACCAAACCCAGTTCAGTTAGGTAGGCTTCGGTTTTGGATTTGCGCAAGTCTGTATATAGTGCATGACAAATTTCATCCTCGTTTTTTTCCAGAGCCTCTTTGAAAATTTTTAATTGCTTTAACCGAAATTTATATGGAAGTGTTGCCCCGCTTTCAAAATATTGTTGAAGGGCATTTAAGGGTTTTGTAGATTGAAGAATTGGTTGCTGCATTTGATCTTACTGTTTTTTTCTAAGAATTAGCGTCAATAAATACTTTATATCCTGAAGACAGATGGAATAATCAACCTTGTTGCTTCCCTTTAAAATAGTACGTTGTTCCATACTATGCTTTAGTGCATCACTTAAATCCATAAGCAGCGAAGCCATCTTATTTGGATTACTTTTTTCAAGAGATCCCTCTTCCATTCCTTTTTTGAGAATGGTGGCCAGAAAAATAATTTCCTTTTTCCTGAATTCATCATACAATTCAAAAAAACGGGGTAGAATTTTATTTAAAGTTTGCGGGGCTATTTTCCCAAAGTCAAGTGCATTGATGTAATACCGAAACCTTGAATCTAAATAGAACCATACTTTGGCTTCTAAGCCCTTTTTTGTGGTGGTTTTCTGTTGAAGTTCCAGAATAAATTTTTCACCTTCACCTAAGGCAGCTTCCACAAAAATATCTTCCTTGTTTTTGTAATAGTAATATAACGATGCCTTATTGAGTCCAACTACTTTTGCAATGTCATCTAATGTGGTTTTTTCCAGCCCATATTTCTGAAAACATTGCATGGCGGCTTCGCCAATTTTATGTTTAAGCAAATCTTTTTTCTTCATCGTTGTTTCATATTGGCTTCTCCAAATATATAAAGGAAATTTAAAAATTCAAATATTTTAATAAATTGTTTGAAAAATAACTTATTCATTTATTTTAACCGAATACTTTTTGTTAGGAATTGCGATTTCTTGTTAGGCGTTTCCGTAATAAGGGGTTTTTCTTCCAGTCCTCTGAAATCGATATGAATATTAGTATTGTTTGTCCTAATTCTAATACATGTTATTAGTAACTGATGAGCGAATGATGATTGATTTTTTTTGTGCAAACGGTGGCGCAGAAAAAAAGAAGGAGATAGAATTCAATGTTTTTTATTTTTCCTATATCTTCAAAGCTCCTTTTGTAAACAATTACGATTGCTTATGCGGCAAGTGGATGAACAGGATATCACTATTTTACAACCTTTTTAATAATCTTGCCTAGAAGTATTGCTTTAACGAAAGGACTTTTGCCAGAGAAATTTATTAAACAAAAACCATCACCTTCTATCTGAAAAAATTATGAGTAATACTTCGGGACACTTAAAAAGAACGTTGAATGCTACTATGCTTTGGGGGCTGGGTGTCGGTTATGTAATTTCTGGTATGTACTTTGGCTGGAACCTGGGTTTGGAAAAAGGCGGCACACTTGGAATGGGTATAGCTACCATTTTTATAATGCTAATGTATGTAACCTTCACTTTTAGTTATACCGAACTGGCTTGTGCCATTCCTAAGGCTGGCGGGGCTTTCGACTATACCGATCGTACAATGGGAAAAAACTGGGCATTTCTGGCCGGCATGGCACAAAGCATTGAATTTATTTTTGCACCTCCAGCCATCGCATTTGCCATTGGTGCTTATTTCAATATTTTCTTTCCTCAATTATCTATTCTTTCCATTGCCATTACAGCTTATATACTATTTACCCTGTTAAATATTTCGGGTGTAAAAGCGGCGGCCACTTTTGAACTGATTATTACCATTTTTGCCGTAGGTGAGTTGTTGTTGTTTGCAGGAATTACGCTCCCGCATTTTGAAATGTCCAATTTTAAAATGAATGCACTCCCCAATGGCTGGGCGGGTATTTTTGCCTGTATTCCTTTTGCCATTTGGTTTTTTTTAGGAATTGAAGGCGTGGCCAATGTGGCTGAGGAAACTAGAGACCCACAAAAGACAATTTTAAAAGGATTTGGCACAGCCATCTTTACTTTAGTTATCCTTTGCTTTCTTACCTTCTTAAGTTCGGTAGGAGTAGCCGGATGGGAGGCTGTGGTATATACAAAAGAAGGAACCGCTTCCGATTCGCCTTTGCCACTGGCACTTTCCCATATTGTTACTGGAAATCATTTTCTGTACCACATGCTGGTAACGGTTGGCCTTTTTGGCTTGGTGGCATCCTTTCATGGCATTATTTTGGCTGCTGGCAGGTCCAGCTTTGAATTTGGTCGTGCCAGATTTGCGCCGCAATGGTTGGGTCATGTGCATCCTAAATTTAAGACCCCCGCCAAGGCTTTAGTGCTTAATATGATGATTGGTATTATTGCGCTGCTAACAGGAAAAACCAGCGAAATTATTATCCTGTCTGTGTTTGGGGCACTTACCCTTTACATTATTTCCATGATTGCTGTCATTAAACTAAGAAAAAAAGAACCAGGGTTAGAACGACCTTTTAAAGTGCCATTGTATCCAGTTTTTCCTATCATAGCACTGGTGTTGGGTGTGATTTCTTTTGTGGCCATGGTCATTTACAATTTTCAGATAGCATTATTCTATATCGGCATTTTATTAATCTGTTATATTTTATTCAGTATTTTTTATAAGAAGTCCTTATGACAACAAAAGAAATTCTTCAGTATGTAAAAAACCACGAGTCTGGCAAAGTAAAAATTGCTTATGTAGATATTGATGGCATCCTAAGAGGCAAGTATATTTCGGCTCAAAAATTTTTAAGCATTGCAGAAAAGGATACCAGTTTTTGCGATGTGATTTTTGGCTGGGATGCCAGTGATGTTTGCTATGATAACTGCAACTATACAGGCTGGCATAGTGGTTATCCCGATTCGCCTGCACGAATTGATTTGACCACTTTCAGAAAAATTCCCTGGGAGAATGACCTTCCTTTTTTTCTGGGTGAACTGATAGATGCCAATGGCAATCCTGCAGAAGTTTGCCCGCGTCAGTTGCTGAAAAAAATATTGAAGGATGCCAACAAGATGGGTTATACACCCTACGCCTCGCAGGAGTTTGAATGGTTTAATTATGCCGAAACGCCACAGAGCGCAGATGACAAAGGCTATAGAAATTTAAGCCCGATTACGCCCGGCATGTTTGGCTATTCCATATTAAGAAGTTCATTGAATAATAGTTTCTTCAAAGACCTTTTTGATGATTTGAAAAAATTCGATATTCCATTGGAAGGCATTCATACCGAAACCGGTCCCGGAACCTATGAAGCGGCCATTGAATATACAGATTTAGTAGCTGCCGCCGACCGTGCTGTATTGTTTAAAACAGCAGTGAAAGAAATAGCTTACCGACACGGCATCATGGCCACTTTCATGGCCAAGGTTTCGGAAAGCCTGCCTGGTTGTGGTGGCCACGTACATCAAAGTCTGTGGGATAAAGCAGGTAAGAAGAATGTGTTTTACAATGAAAAGGATAAACTAAAAATGAGCGAGACCCTCAGGCAGTTTATTGCCGGCCAGTTGTATTGTTTGCCATTTATTTTACCCATGTATGCACCAACAATTAACAGTTATAAACGTTTAGTAGAAGGAGCATGGGCACCCACTACGCTCACTTGGGGAGTGGATAACAGAACGGTGGCATTGCGCGTGTTGCAACAAAGTCCAAGTTCCTGCAGGTTAGAAACAAGAGTAATTGGTGCCGATTCAAATCCCTTCCTAGCTATGGCTGCGTCTATTGCATCTGGTTTGTATGGGATTAAGCATAAATTGAAATTGGAACAACCACCACAGCAGGGCAATGGATATATGGAAACGACTTATGGCGTATTGCCCAGAACTTTGGAGCAGGCAAATAATGCTATGAAAAATTCAAAGGTGGCAATTGAATTGTTTGGAGAAACCTTTACTTCGCATTTTTGCGGAACACGTGAATGGGAGTGGAAACAACATTTAAAATTTGTTACCGATTGGGAACTGAAAAGATATTTTGAGATTATTTAATTTTTTTTGACTTTATGGCATTTGATAAGATTTACCAGTACAATTTTCCAACCACGATTAGGTTTGGAGCAGGTTCGTCCAATGAGTTAGGTAGTTATCTAAAAAAAAACAAACTATCTAAACCACTCATAGTAACTGATCCTTTGGTAGCCCAATTGGGCTTTTTTAAAAAAATAGTTTCTTCCTTACAGGCTGCGGGTATTTCGGTGGAAGTGTTTTGCAATATCCATAAAAATCCTGTAAAGTCCGATGTGTATAATGGAACCGGGGTTTATGATAATACCAGCCGAGATGCTGTTATTGGTATTGGTGGTGGTGCTGCATTGGACGTGGCCAGGGCTATTACCCTTCGTGTCTTTCATCGGGAGGATTTGTTTAAGTATGACGATTTGATAGGGGGGGATGTATATGTTACCAACGATGTACCCCATTTCATCACCATTCCCACAACGGCAGGAACCGGAAGCGAAGTAGGCCGAAGTGCCATCATTGCGGATGATGAAACGCATCAGAAAAAAATTCTTTTCTCGCCAAAGCTATTAGCCAAAATAGTTTTTGCCGATCCACTCTTAACAATGGATATACCTCCAGCTATTACGGCCGCTACAGGAATGGATGCACTTACACATAACCTGGAAGCTTACTTGGTAAATATGGAACATCCCATGTGCGATGGCATTGCGCTACAGGCTATTTCCTTAATAAATGAATCCATCGAAAAAGCAGTAAAAAACCCCGATGTGGAATCCAGAAGTAAGATGCTGATTGCATCACTAATGGGTGCTGTGGCTTTTCAAAAAGGATTGGGAGTTGTGCATTCATTGGCACATCCGCTTTCTTCTTTGTTGGATACCCATCATGGCCTGGCCAATGCTGTTAATCTACCTTATGGCATGAAGTTTAATATTTCAGGACAGGAATCCAAGTTTAAAAAGATTGCCGAGACGCTGCAATTAACAAATAACGATGGTGATGCAGTGGTGAAGTATTTGTTCGATTTAAATACGGCCATCAACATTCCTCATCGGCTTTCTGCAATTGGTGTGAAGGAAGAACATGTAGAAACACTGGCAGACTTAGCTATTGCCGATTTTGCACATCCAAACAATCCTATACCCGTTTCGAGAGAAGATTTTAAACAACTTTATTTGGAGGCACTTTAATAGCAGTTTTTTTCGAAGCCTTAATTTTTTTGATTACTTTTTTGTATCAAGATAAAAAAGTAAGGCAACGAATTTATCCATCAAAGTGTAAAGGAATTGAAAATGAAAATTGGAATTACATATACCGGCAATGAAGAAAAACACAACAATTATGTGAACTGGATATCCGGAAAGGATAAAGAGATAGTGGTAGTTACCCTCAAAGAAGATCTCAATAATATTTTAGAAGTAGCCTCCTGCGATGGCATTGTGCTATCGGGCGGCATTGATATTGCTCCGGAGTTTTATGGTGCAAAATCGGGTTATCCGTTTGAGCCCAAACAGTTCAACAATAGCCGCGATATTTTTGAGTTGAATGTTTTTAGGGAATCCCTTCAATACGAAATTCCTGTTTTGGGTATTTGTCGTGGTATGCAATTGGTGAACTGTTTTTATGGTGGCACATTAGTACAGGATCTAGATGAAAAAAATGAAACACATAAAATAACGGAAGTAGTAGATAAGGTTCATTCCATTAAAGCTGTGGCCGATGGATACATCAAAACCCTGATAGGTGATGAAAACGTTTTGGTAAATAGTGCCCACCATCAATGCATAGACAGAATAGGTGAGGGGCTTTATTTCAGCGCCTATTCCAATGATGAAGTGCCTGAAGCAATGGAAAGAGTGGATAAAGAGAAAGACCCTTTTTTATTATGCGTGCAATGGCATCCGGAACGAATGTTTAGTTCTAACCTAGAGAAAACACCCGGCGAAAACAAACTAAGAGATACATTTATAAAAGCAATAATAAACAACAAATAAAATGGATGTTATTAATCCTGCAAATGAAGAATTAATGGCTGTGCTTTCGGAAGATACTACCGAAAGCCTTGCGGAAAAGTTTGAAAGACTTAAAGCGGCTCAGGTTATTTGGAGCCAGAAACCCCTTGAAGAAAGAATAACAATTGTTGAAAAATTTAATTCTTTATTAGAAACAAATAAAGAAAATCTATCAAAGATCTTAACAGATGAGGTAGGCAAACCATTGTCCCAATCCCGCAATGAAATAAACGGAGCCATGGCCCGCATCAACTGGCTGGTTCAAAACGCCGAAAAATATTTGGCAGAAGAGGTAATGACTTCAACACAGCATTTGGAGGAAAAAATTGTATATGAACCCCTGGGTGTGGTGGCCAATATTTCGGCCTGGAACTATCCTTATCTGGTAGGAGTGAATGTTTTTATACCTGCGCTTTTAGCTGGTAATGCAGTGCTGTACAAGCCTTCGGAATTTGCGTCCTTAACCGGTTTGCAAATTGAAACTTTATGGCAGAAGGCGGGTCTTGATCCACATCTTTTTATGGCAGCCATTGGCGGAAAGGAAGTGGGAGAACAGATTTTGGACATGAACTTCGATGGCTATTTCTTTACGGGAAGCTATAAAACAGGTCAGTACATTTATCATAAAGTAGCTGCAAAAATGGTTCCCTGTCAATGTGAGCTGGGTGGGAAGGATCCATTGTATATTACCGATGAAGTAGCGGACATTGCTGCGGTGGCAGCATCTACTGCCGATGGGGCATTTTATAATAATGGACAAAGTTGTTGTTCGGTGGAAAGAATCTATGTGCATGAAAAAAACTTTGATGCTTATGTAAACTCTTTCGTTAAAGAACTTCAGTCCTGGAAAACAGGACAGCCAACCGAGGATGGTGTTTATTTTGGTCCACTAACAAGAGGCAATCAAATAGCTGTTTTGGAAACACAGATTGAAGATGCCGTATCAAAAGGTGCCACAATATTAACAGGTGGAAAAAGAGGCAAAGGAAAAGGCTATTATTTTGAACCTACGGTATTAGTGGACGTAACGGCAGATATGCTGGTGATGCAACAAGAAAGTTTTGGTCCGGTAATAGGCATTATGAAAGTGAAAGATGATGCGGATG
This sequence comes from Niabella sp., assembly GCA_035434405.1. Lineage (GTDB taxonomy): Bacteria > Bacteroidota > Bacteroidia > Chitinophagales > Chitinophagaceae > Niabella. Next base: position 8,457 of record DAORWU010000015.1, read on the forward strand.
CTGTGAAGCAGATGAAGGATACCGAGTATGGTTTAACAGCAGCTGTTTACAGTACAACGCAACAAAGAGCTGAGGCTATTTTAAAACAAATAAATTCAGGAACGGGATACTGGAATTGTTGCGACAGAGTAAGTGCAGCCTTACCTTGGAGTGGCCGAAAGCATTCGGGTTTTGGTGCCACGCTGTCCCATGCAGGCATCAGAGCATTTACCCAACCCAAAGCTTTTCATTTGAGAAAAGGCTAATAATAACTAAAAGCCTTTAACCAATCAAAATAAGTAATTTTAAGAAAAAGACATGTTGAAATTTAGATGGATATTTTTGATCCCAGTTTTATTTTCAATCAAAAGTTTTGGACAGGATGTAAGCCTTGCGTTGCAAAAACCTCTAAGGCTTTCTGAAGCCCAATGGGAAGCTCGATGGAAGAAAGCCCCAGAAACAGTAGTGAGCTTTGCAAGTTCCGGTGTTCGTTATCAACAGGATATTCCTGCTAGTTTGGTTCAACAAAAAACCTGGAATGCACGTAGTTGGAAAAACGAAAAAGTGCATACACAATTGGTTGTTTCTGCCAAAAAAAATATTGATGAATTGTCGGTTTCTGTTAGTGATCTTTTGGATGCAACAGGAAACAGAATTTCTAAGGATAACATTGCGACTGGTTTTGTGCAATACGTGATGACAGATGAGTTTAGAAATGGATGTGGTAATCGCAAATCCACTGACTTTGATTCCTCATTAGTGGCTGATATCATAAATACAGCATTAAAATCGGTATCGGTGAATGAAAAATCAACACAACCTATTTGGCTTACTATTCATGTTCCCAAAACTTCGGTGGCAGGAAAATATGCAGGAACCATAACGGTAAGGGCTGACAAGGAATACAAATTGAAAATAGAATTGACTGTTTTAAACAGAACTTTAGCCAACCCGAGTGATTGGGCTTTTAGGTTAGATTATTGGCAACATCCGGCTGCTATTGCCAGGGTGCATCATGTGACATTATGGAGTGATGAACATTTTAGTCAAATGCGAAAGTATTATACTATGCTGGCTAATGCCGGGCAAAAGATAATAACAGCGGGCATCGTGGACGAACCCTGGGGCCATCAGACTTTTGATGATTACCCTAGTTTGATTAATTGGACTAAGAAAATAGATGGAAGCTGGCAATACGATTACAGTTTGTTTGATAAATACATTGACTTTGTCATGAGCTGTGGCATAAAGGAAAGAATCAACTGCTACAGCATGGTTCCTTGGAAAATTGCTTTCAAGTATTTTGACGAATCATTAGGAAAGGATACGGTTTTTACCGGTGCTATCGGCACTCCGGAATACAATCAGTTTTGGGGAAACATGTTAAAAGATTTCACAAAGCATTTGAAACAAAAAGGCTGGTTTGATATCACTACAATTGCCATGGACGAACGCCCCATGAAAGCCATGCAGGCAGTGATTAAATTGCTGAAAGAGATTGATCCCAAATGGAAAGTTTCACTGGCTGGTGATTATCATCCTGAGATAGAACCCGATATTTTTGATTATTGTGTAGCATCAAGATGGGTATTCCCTGCTAATATTTTAGCTGAAAGAAAACAGCAAGGAAAGGCAAGTACTTGGTACACCTGTTGCACCGAAAAATATCCTAATCAGTTTACGTTTTCAGCACCTGACGAATCAGTGTGGGCCGGCTGGTACACTGCATCTACCAATATGGATGGCTTTCTGCGTTGGGCATTTAATTCATGGACAAAAGATCCGCTAAAAGATACAAGGTTTATTTCCTGGCCAGCCGGCGATACCTACCAGGTTTATCCTGGGCCATTAACTTCTATTCGATTTGAAAAACTGATTGAAGGAATTCAAGACTTTGAAAAAATTAACGCGCTAAGGAACCAATATAAAAGGAACAAACAGTTCGACAAATTAAACAAATTGGAATCTGCGTTGAAAACTTTCAAAATTGAAAGCCTTGCAAAGCAAACCGCCAGTCAAATGGTAGAAAAATACAAAGGATTAATAAATTAATCCTACACATCATCATCCATAAAAGAGTGTAGTAAAAGTATGAAGTACGTACTGTATAAACTGACCTACTGTATAGCATTTTTTGCAATACTATCCTGCGGTTCAAAAAAGGCTCAAAAAGGAAATCAGGTAATGAATTCCTTAAAGGTGATGACCTACAATGTGCATCACTGCAATCCTCCAGACAAGAAGGCTGTAATAGATGTAGATGCCATAGCTGAAGTTATTAAAAAAGAAAATCCTGATATTGTGGCTGTGCAGGAAGTGGATGTAAATACTAAGCGTTCTGGTAAAATAAATCAGGCAGTGTTATTGGCTGAAAAAGCAGGCTACGCTTCGTTTTATTTTGGAAAAGCAATGGACTATGATGGAGGTCAATATGGTCTTTTAATCCTATCAAAATATCCACTGTCCGATACAAAAACCTATTTGTTGCCTGTGGCCATTGGTAAAAAGGATGAACAAAGAGTGTTGGCAACTGCCACGGTTTTAATACCAGGTAATTTGTCATTTCGATTTGGAAGCACTCACCTGGAAGCCTTTAATAAATTGAGCAGAGAGTTGCAGATAATAGAAATTAATCGAATAGCAGGAGAAACGATGCTTCCCATGATAGTAGCGGGTGATTTTAATGCTTTCGAAAATAGCAGTGTGATTAAAACTTTGGATGAAGTGTTTTTGAGAACCTGTACCAATTGTGCAAAAACTTTTGATGAAGCAGGCGAAAGAGGTGCTATTGATTTTATAGCCATCAAACAAAAAAATAATCCATTTGCTGTTAAATCACATACAGTGATTCAAAACACATCGGCATCCGATCACATGCCTGTGGTAGTACAGTTGGAAATAATTAAATAACCAAAATTGTTATTGATGAAAACAAAGTTTTCTTTGATTTTATTAGCGGGGTTACTTGCTTGTTCAAAATCTAAGCAAGTGCAAAAGTCGGTTTTAGTTTGGGAAGAAAACTTTAATCAAACTGAAAATTTTGATGGAACCAAGTGGTCTAAAATTCCACGTGGTCCATCGGATTGGAACCGACACATGAGCAGTTTTGATAGTTGCTATGCCATACGTGATGGAAAATTGGTTTTAAGAGGGATAAGGAATACCACACTTGCATCGGACACTTCAAAATATCTTACCGGAGGGGTTTACACAAAAGATAAGGTGGGCTTTGGTTTTGGCCGACTTGAAATAAGTGCCAAGCTAAATAATGCAAAGGGTGCCTGGCCAGCATTTTGGATGCTGGCACAGGGAAGAAAATATCCACAAGGAGGCGAGATAGATATAATGGAGCATCTGAATTATGATGATTTTGCTTACCAAACTGTACATTCCTCTTATACCATTGACTTAAAAATAAAAGACAATCCCAAACATTCGGCTACTGCAAAAATTAATACTAACGACTTTAATACCTATGCAGTGGAGAAACACAAAGACAGTCTTGTTTTCTTTGTAAACGATAAAAGAACCTTTGCCTATCCACGCATTCAAACGGATAAACCCGGACAATACCCATTTTCAGAAGGCGATCACTATTTGTTGCTCGATATGCAATTAGGCGGTAATTGGGTGGGAGCCATTGAACCCTTTCAGCTTCCTGTGGAAATGGAAATTGACTGGGTAAAATTTTATAAGTTCAAATAACACTATACATTATTACGGTTCATTTTAAGTAATACCAAAACGATATTAAATCTTTTGAAGAAAGTCTCCTCATGTTTTTTTCATCTTTTAGTGTTAGTACTGGTTAGCCTTTCATCTGTTGCCCAAGAAGGTTTTGTGCAAAGAGACGGTGATATTTTGCGGGACAGTAAGGGCAGAATGTTACAGCTGAAAGGACTGAACTATGTCAAAAAGGATAGGGTAAATCGTTTTCGAAATTTGATCAAGGATACTGCTTTTAGAGAAATGAAAAGCCAATTATAGACTAACTCCGCTAGAGGGCGGATATGGTACATTGATGCACATAAGGGCCGTAGGAAAAAATAAAATACGAGAGATAAGTATTTTTTGGGATAAGTAGAATTAGGAAATACTCGCTTTTATTATTGTTCTATTTTTTTTGAATTGGGAATCCTTAAGTATATTAGCGATTCATTATTAATGTATTAAAACGATTTGATGCCATGCTGATTCATAAAATGGGTTTAACCTTTACCCTGTTCTGTTGCTGCCTTTTGGTCAAAGCCCAGTCCTGGCAACCCGTTCAGGGCAAACTATTGACTGCCTGGGCTGATAAAGTGAATGTGCAGCAACCCCTGCCTGAGTATCCAAGACCACAACTGAAACGCAGTCAATGGCAGAATCTGAATGGCCTTTGGCAATATGTTCTAACACCTTCCACACAGGTGGATATCCCTCAGAATTTTTCTGGGAATATTTTAGTGCCCTATCCTTTGGAGTCGGCATTGTCTGGTGTTGGAAAAACTATGAATAAGGATCAGGCTTTGTGGTACAGAAAAGAAATAGAGGTGGTGAAGCCAGAAAAAGAAAATCAGTTGTTATTGCATTTTGGTGCGGTGGACTGGCGCTGCGAGGTGTTTGTGAATGGAGTGAAGATTGGTTTGCACGAAGGCGGATTTGATCCTTTTAGTTTTAATATCACGACTTCCTTAAAGAAAGGAAAGAAACAAGAAATATTGGTGAGGGTTTGGGACCCTACCGATGAAGGGTCACAGCCAAGGGGAAAGCAGGTGGCCAAACCACATGGCATTTGGTACACACCGGTTTCCGGAATTTGGCAAACCGTTTGGTTGGAGGAAGTGCCACCCACCTTTATATCCACCAGTCGGCAAACTCCCGATGTGGATGCCGGTCAGGTAAAAGTGAGTGCAGATGCAACAAATAGCAAAATGGGGGATCTTGTAAAATTTGAAGCCTATGATGGTGTAAGTAAGATGGGCGAGATCATTCTTCCGGTGGGCATGGAGGGCGAAATTAAAATAGCAAATCCCAAACTTTGGTCGCCCGCTTCTCCCAAGCTGTATACACTTAAGATGTTTCTATTTCGGGAAGGCAAGCAACTGGATGCAGTTGAAAGTTATTTCGCTCTGAGAAAAATAGGGTTGCAAAAAGATGTGCAGGGTATTTATCGATTAGCACTCAATAACAAAATTCTTTTTCAATACGGGCCACTAGATCAGGGATGGTGGCCGGATGGATTATATACTGCACCCACCGATGAAGCCTTAAAGTTTGATATTCTTAAAACAAAAGAACTGGGCTTTAATATGATTCGCAAACACATAAAGCTGGAGCCGGCAAGATGGTATTATTACTGCGATAGTATAGGTATGATGGTGTGGCAGGATATGCCAAGTGGTGATTTGGGCGGCAATCATTGGGATATGAACCCCGGCAAAATTTCCGGTAACAAACTTGAGAAAAATCGGACTGAACAGTCCGAAGCGTATTACCGCAAGGAATGGAAAGCGATGATAGATGCCGTGTACAATTTTCCATCCATTGTAATGTGGGTGCCATTCAATGAGGCCTGGGGACAATTTAAAACCAAAGAAATTGCCACATGGACAGCGGAATACGACCCCTCCCGACTAGTGAATAGTGCCAGTGGCGGCAACTATTTTTATACTGGAGATATTTTGGATATACATAACTATCCAGACCCGGCAATGCCCGATCTCGCCATTTTTGGCAATAAAGGACAAGCATTGGTTCTGGGAGAATTTGGAGGGTTGGGATTGCCGGTGGAAGGACATACCTGGCAGGATAAAAACAATTGGGGGTATCAGAGTTTTAAAAATAAGGAAGAATTGCTATCGCGATATGCCCAACTGATTACAGATCTTAAAAGCCTCATTCCGCTAGGCCTTTCTGCTGCAGTATATACTCAAACGACCGATGTTGAAATAGAAACGAATGGCATCATGACTTATGACCGAAAGGTGATTAAGATGCCGGAAGCAAGATTGAAACAGTTGCATCAGGATCTGTACAAGTAAACATCAATAGTGGATTTTGAGAAAGACAAATGTGGATTGGATTTGAGGAGAAAAGACAAACCAGAGGGATCGCCGCTTGAATAAGTGGATTATTAGTAGCGGAAGGAATGCGCAAAACTCGAAATGAATTTCTTCTTGTGCCTTTGTGCTTCGGCTCAACTTGAATGTATTGATTCTCCACCATCACAAAGTTATTGGACCTTGACAAATCCTAACAGACCGTCCATCTAAAATTCAACAGTTTGAATGAAACATATTTTTACTATCCTATTGACAATAGTTATCATCTCGGCAGGAATTTTTCTTCCTTTCATTCGCGGGGACTATGACTATTTTGCAGTTGGACTTTCCTACATTTTTCAATTTGGGATTTTTACATCATTGCTCCTTGTTCCTACAGGTTTGATTTGGTTGATACTCAACATCGTCAATAGACAAAATAAACAGACAGTAAAATATCCATTATATCTGAGAAGAGTGATTTTTGTTATCGTTATAATTATTGCTTTGGCATCAGCACTTGGTGCTTTTGCATCGAACAACAGGTTTTCAGCAATCGCCATTTTAGGAGTAGGCATTTATCTTTTTTTGATCCGAAAAAAAATAAACTTGCAACCTATTCCCGATAGCATTATTCCATATTATCTCATTATTATTCCACTGACAGTAGTGTCTATTCGTTTGGCATATTTTGAAAAAGAAAAAGATAAAACCACAGACTTCGTAATACAACAGAGTGAACAATTAATACAAGACATTGAAGCGTACAAAAAAGCCAATGGACATTATCCATCTTCGTTACTATCAACTATTGAAGATTACCACACCGGTGTTTCGGGTATCCCACGTTTCCACTATGAAATCAAGGGAAACGCTTACAACTTGTATTTTGAACAGACATCAAATATGCTGGGTACTGAAGAAATAGTTATGTTCAACAAATTGGACGAGCAAGAAATGACGGTACATAATCAAGACTTACTAAGAATACCTTATCACAGCATCATTCACGGACACCATAAAGTACTTCAACTGCCGCACGGCCATTGGAAAATATTTTACTTTGACTAACTAATCGGTTGACAAAAGGGTATGCTGCTAACATGAACTGTGTAATAGGCTGCTGACGGTATAAATATCAGCTTTTTGTTCGCTATCAACTTTTGTCCCAGCTTGACGTTTATTAATTAGCTTTTGTATTCATCTTCATCTTCGGTTTTTCTATTGGGCTTTTGTTCCAGGCATGAGGTTATAAATGCCAGCCCATCGCCAAACCCGAAATCGTTGGGCGATATCATAACCCAAAGCCCGTAGATCCCGATTAGTCTGTAGATTTCAAATAACTATATCTGACTAGATTAGAAAGAGAAGTTTGATAAATCAGTTATAGCATGGTTAAGACATTTTGTATGGCAGTCTGATCCAAATGGCGTTTAAAGGGAATTTAATTTTTAACAAAGCAATACATCTATATTCAATTCAATCTTTAGAGTCATTTTTTATTACAGATTACCCCTAAATGCCTCTTCCGATATACAAAAAAAGAGGTTGCACAGTTTTTGGAGACAACCTCATTTGGTTACAAAAAATATATCTTATGCTACTGCTAGCTTCACCAAATCTGCTGCTTCGCTTAACAGAATGGCAGATTGCACTTTTAATCCGCTTTCATCTATTAGTTTTTTGGCTTCAGCGGCATTGGTTCCCTGCAGTCTTACGATGATTGGAATGTCAATATTTCCCAAGTTTTTATAGGCTTCAATAACGCCTGAAGCTACTCGGTCGCAGCGTACTATTCCACCAAAGATATTAATCAAAATGGCTTTAACAGCAGGATCTTTCATGATGATTTTGAAACCTGCTTCTACCGTTTGTGCGTTGGCTGTACCACCCACATCCAAAAAGTTCGCGGGTTCACCACCACTCAGTTTGATCATGTCCATGGTAGCCATTGCCAAGCCAGCACCATTTACCATACATCCCACGTTGCCATCTAGTTTTACGAAGTTCAGGTTGAAATTACCGGCTTCTACTTCGGTTGGATCTTCTTCAGAAGTATCACGAAGTGAAACCAGATCAGAGTGGCGCATGGTGGCATTATCATCCAATCCCATCTTGCAATCCACTGCCAGAATTTTGTCATCTGATGCTTTGAAAAGTGGGTTTATCTCAAGCATACTGCAATCTAATCCTATGTAAGCATTATAAAGATTGGTTACAAACTTTACACAATTCTTAAACGCATCGCCTTTCAATCCCAAATTAAAAGCGATCTTACGAGCCTGAAAAGGAAGTAGTCCACCTCCGGGATGCACCCATTCTTTAAATATTTTTTCAGGTGTGTCATGGGCTACATCTTCTATGTTCATACCTCCTTCGGTACTGTACATGATTACGTTTTGCCCAGTGGAACGATCCAGCAAAATGGACAGATAAAACTCCTGTCTTTCAGCCGGGCCGTCATAATACATGTCTTGTGCCACATATATTTTGTTGACAACCTTACCAGAAGGACCGGTTTGTACTGTGACTAAGGTACCACCTAAAATAGCTTTGGATACCTCACTGACATCTTCCAAAGATTTTACCACTTTTACACCGTTGATGCCGGTTTCTTTTACTGTCCCTTTGCCGCGACCACCTGCATGTATTTGTGCTTTGATAACCGCAAATTTGCTGCCTGAGTCTGTCTTGATTTTGCGATAGGCTTCCTCTGCTTCCTGTACCGAACCACAAGCGTAGCCCTCCTGAACAGGTACATTATATTTCTTTAATAATTCTTTAGCCTGATATTCGTGAAGGTTCATAATAAATACTTTTGCTACGAAGATAAGAGATTAAGGTTTATTAATTAACAGGGATAATGGGAGGTTGTCCAAAACATTTTTCACATTTGCTGCTTTTTTACAGTGATTCAAGCCATTGAAACAAATATATTATTTAAATATATTTGATCTGCTTTGTCAAAAACTATTGGAAGAAATGCATTCATTATTGTATTAAATGCAAGAATGGTAAATACTACTTGGTGATGCCAGATTTCTTTCGGGTTTCCTACCTAGTGCAAACTTTAAAGGCATAAATGTAAATCCCTACAATTCCATTATTAACGGCAAGTAAAATGATCTGAAATTTAAAGAATTACCTAGCGTAATATTTTTTTTCATGCCAAATAAATATTACTTTACGTCAGCTATTTAATTTTTTTTAAACCTCAAATATTGAATTATGCAAGAAACCTATTTACAATTTCCACAAGACGAAATTTCTGTAACAAGACTCGATGAATCATCTTCTACCAATGCTTACGACGGAGATGGTGATGGAGGCGAAGATGGAGGAGATGCCTCCGATGGAGATGGTGGAGCTGACGGAGATGGTGGTGCCGATGGTGACGGTGGTGCCGACGGAGATGGAGGGGCTGAAGGCGATGGTGGTACCGATGGAGATGGTGATGGCGCTTAAGGCGAAAGGGTTATTAGAAAATTTCTTTAAAGCTGCAGTAGAACAATGCTGCGGCTTTTTTTACACCTGAGTGGTTAATAAACCTGAATAGAAGCATAAAAATCATCGGATTCATTTACACCTTACAAGGGATATTCTTTTTTGCTTATTTACTAGGGAATTAAATACTATAAGCGTATGAATGCTTAAACCAAACCAGAACTTATTGGATTAAAAAAAATGATGGCTGATCATTTGTTCAGGAAAGTTGGATCATATTTTTCAACGTCTGCATTGTAGAGAAACCGTCCAAATAGACGATGCTGTATATTATTGTCATCAAGCCAAAATGAAGAATGATAAATTAAACGATTAAACAAGTACAATATCTTTTCCTAAAAATGAAAAATTATTTTGAAACTATAATAGCTCCCTATTCCGTTGAAACTTTTCTGCACGAGATTTATGAAAAGAACATCCTTTTTATAAAGAGAGAAGATGATCAGTACTATAAGAATATATTAGCGGCGAAGGAGATTTCGGATTATCTGGAGCGGCAGGATACTTTTTATCCTTCGGTGAGAATGGTTAAAAACGGAAAGGAAATTGCGGCCAATGAATACACCCTAAAAGGAACTCCAATTGGTCATCATAAAAAAGAGGGCATCATTCATACCGAAAAGGTGTTTTCTTTGTTCAACAACGGAGCCACTATTGTGATTCAGGCAGGTCAAAGATATTTTGAGCATCTTTCCCTTTGCTGTTTGGAACTATCTGATAAATTTAAGAGTCCTGTGCAGGCCAATTTGTATATCACACCCAACAAATCACAGGGATTTAATCCGCATTGGGATACCCACGATGTATTTGTAGTGCAGATTACTGGTACCAAAACCTGGCATCTTTATGGATTTGAAAAGGAGTTGCCAACCAAGAATCAAACTTTTGTGAGTAAAGACTATAAGAAGGAACCCATTCAAACCATCCAGCTTTCGCCAGGCGATTTTTTGTATGTGCCACGTGGTTACGTGCATGATGCAATGGCAGATGATGGCATTTCATCTCATATCACCATTGGTGTATTGTCCTTTACCTGGATGAGATTGTTTACAGAAATATTCCCCCAGTTGGAGGAATTCAAAACATTTAGAGAAGCCGTTCCTTTTTGGAAGGAAGATCTTGTTTCCTTGGTTCAAGACAAAATACAGGAGCTGCAAAAAAAACTTCCGGATTTAGATTTCGACCAGGCTATCGAACGGCTGGGTAAAAGTCATAGAACTGTTCAGCCACAACCCTTTAAAAATTATTTTGAGAGTATCAGAAATATCAGCACCATTGAAGCGGACACCCCCTTGGCTGTCAATGAAGGAATTTTGTTTCAATGGTCGAAGGATGGATCCAGATTGTTGTTCAATGGGAAAGCTTTGGAAATAGCCGAAACATCCATACCGGTTTTGCGTTATTTATTTGAACAAAAACAATTCACTATTTCATCACTTAAGGATTATATCGACGAATCGCCAGGGAAACAACTGGTGACCTCTCTGATAAAAGAAGGAGTGATTTATATACAAGAAAATATCTAAATAAATTTTGGAAACCATAAATGATAAAGTAATCTATTATTGTAGTGCTGCCTCCAGGTATTTCAGAGAACAATTGGCCGGCACAGCAGCCAATTCAAAAGCCTTTATACTCATAGAGCATTTCAATCCATTTCCCGGAAAGGTGATCGAAGCTCATTTCGATACAGAATGGCTTAGGAAAATGCAAGCCATTGCAAAAAGCTATAAAGGCAAACTCTTGTTAATCAGAAATAAAAAAACGAATAATAAGACTTGTCGGATATCGTTTGTAGATTGTACGGAGTGTAAATATTTTTCAGTGGAAACTGAAATAGAAAATGCCGTGATGGTACCGCTTAAGGAAATGATAGAAGATGAATGCACAGCGTGGGAGACAGATCCGTTTTTTCTAATTTGCAGCAACGGAAAAAAAGATAAATGTTGCTCCAAATTTGGATATCCGGTTTATAAGTTTTTTGAATCGTTCAATGCAGATATAAAAGTTTGGGAATGCTCGCATGTAGGTGGGGACAGGTTTGCGGCCAATGTGGTGGTGATGCCTTACGGCATTTACTATGGGCATGTAGCGGTAGAAGATGTAGGGCATATTCTTGTACGAACCTTACTGCGAAAGATCTATAAGAATAAGTTCAGAGGTCTTTCACGACGGTCATTTTATGAACAAGCAATAGAATATCACTTGCGGGAACATTTACAGAACTATGATATAGATTTTGAGATCCATACACATCTGATCAGCCATGTTGGAGATCATTACACTGTAGATGTCGTCACCAGCAATAGCGGCCATTACCTGATAGATTTGCAAAGGGTAGTGATTGAATATCCGCACCTGCTCACCTGCAAATCTAATAAGCTGGAAGACCTTAGTAAATTCCGACTCATCAGTCTTACTACATTATAGACCGCTTTATTTCATGTTTTTTTGAAACCACACGCAAGGAAGTTGAAGACCGCAATCTCGGCATTTTGGGTTTCTGGCCAGGCAGGTATATCGGCCATGTAATATAAGCCAGTGATGTGCTTTATGGATCAGGTGGTCGGGAATATGTTTCACCAATTCTTTTTCTACCGCCAGTGGGGTAGTAGCTGTTTGGGGTACCAGCCCCATTCTTTTGCTCACTCGGTTCACATGGGTATCCACCGCCATATTGGGTTGTTCATCTATCACAGAAGTGATCACGTTGGCGGTCTTTCTGCCCACGCCAGGCAGTGTAATCAGTTCATTTACGCTCATGGGTATTTCGCCTCCAAAATGCTGTACTACCTTTTGTGCCATTCCCACTAGATGTTTGCTTTTATTGTTTGGGTACGAAATACTTCTGATCAACGGGAATACCGCTTCGGGACTTGCCTTGCTCAGGCTTTCTACATCGGGATAGGTTTGAAAAATAATAGGAGTGGTTTGATTGACACGCTTGTCTGTGCATTGGGCAGACAGGATGACGGCTACTAGTAGCTGATACGGATTGTCGTACACCAACTCCGTTTCGGGCTCGGGCATGTGTTCCGAAAAATAATCAATTACAAATTGGTAGCGGTCTTTCTTTGTCATACAAATGCTAAACTCCACAATTATTTAGTTGATGAATATTTACATGGTGGAGGCCTTAAATAGGTAGGCATCCTGCAATGCTTTCACCTTTACTATAGCTCCGCAAAATGCCACAGCAGAAATAGTTCCGGCCTGCAAACTGATTTTTGTTTTTTTGGATTGAAGCGTAATGGCACCTTCCATAAGTAGAAAAATTTCTGCTGTCTTTATTTCCAGATCAATAGTTTCTCCTTTTTTTAGTTTATAGGAATGCAGGGTGAAATCTTTCACAGGAGCCGTGTATTTCTGTGAAGATTTGGTTTTGGAGGCTTTAATAATTTTGGGATGAGTGGCTTCGCACAGGGTATGTTTTAGCAGTTCGGTGGTGTCAATATGTTTGCTGGTCAGGCCTCCTCTAAGTACGTTATCGCTGCTCGCCATTATTTCTACATTGTAACCTTCCAGGTAGGCATGAGGTACACCCGCATCCTGAAAAATGGCCTGTCCTTTCTCCAAGCGCAACAGATTAAAAAAGTAGATAGAAAAAATACCTCTATCAATGTTGCCATTACTATTAAAGGTTTGAGCTGCTCTGGCTGCCCAAAAGTCTTCATCTTTTTTTTCTAATTTACCTTCCTGATACAATGGGATGATTTGGGCAAGCAGTGGTTGTAATGTGCTGTTCACTTCTTCCTGAGGCATCTCCAACGACAGCTTGTACAATCCTTTATACCCCTTTTTCTTAAAAACAGTACTGAACTTTTTTAATTCCTTTTTAGATTCCAGTTTGGCGATCAGTTCTTCCTCGGGTTTAAATCCGTGTAGCAGATAGAACCCGCTCATTGCCACCATTAGCTCTGGCTTGTGGTTGGTGTCTTTATAATTTCTGTTGGGGGCATTGAGTGCAATGCCTTTTTTATTTTCTTCTTCAAAATCAATGGCGGCCTGGGCTTTGGACGGATGCACCTGAATGGAAAGCATATCTTTTACATCCAGCACTTTGAGCAAGAAAGGCATATTGCCAAAGGTTTTAAACACTTTGGTGCCTAAAGTAGTTTCTGGTTGTTGATGGATGAAGTCTTTTAGCAATAACTCTGTTTGTTCATCATCCATGATCTGGCAATCTGCCTGCGGATGTACGCCCATCCAATATTCTGCAAATGGTTCCATATTGGGATTTTCCAATTGTAACAACATAGGCAAGTAAGATGTGCCACCCCAATCATAATGTTTGATACTTCCTTTTAAGATCGATAAGTTTTTTATATGCTTCATTTAATTTCAATGGTAATTTAGAAACTGCATCTGTAATAAAATGTTATCAGGATCTACATTGAGTTCCTGAATTTTTTTTACTGTAACTTGAGGTAAAGATAAGCAATGGCCACACACAACGAACTGGGAAAAGAGGGTGAAGCCCTTGCTGCCAGCTATTTGCAGCAGAAAGGCTATACGATCATTTGTCAAAACTGGCGTTACCGGCATTATGAAATAGACATCATAGCTAGCAAAGGAAAGAAGCTTCATTTTGTGGAAGTGAAAACCAGAAGTACTTCGCGGTTTGGCCATCCGGAAGAAAGTGTAACTAAAAAGAAGTTCAGGTTTTTGAAACAAGCAGCGGATGAATATTTGTTCCAAAACCCAGGATACAAATGGATTCAATATGATATCGTTTCCATTACGTTCGGGAAGGAGGGGCCGGCAGAGTATTTTTTGCTGGAGGATGTATTTATGTAGGTAGGGGAATGGATTTGATTGCAGGGGATGGACAATATGGGCTGCCATTTGCATTGTTGTTGAACGGAGCGTCGCAAGGAAGATGCTATTTGTTTCTTGTCCGGTGAATAATAATGTCAATGCTTTGGGCCTATGATTTGCATTGGATTTTTGTGTAGGTTTGTCGCAAATAAAAATTTTGTCAATGAAAATATTGAACATAGCCTTTGCCCTTTTTGCTTTAGCTATAGTGAGCTGTGGAGAGGAGAAAAAAGAAACCGTAGCACAACCATTTTGTAGTGACACCAGTTGTGTGTCTGAACCCATTTTAGTGAAAGGAGTGGGAGCCGGAAATCCGTTTGTGAGAATTAGTTTTAAAGATTGTGAGATTGATTCTATCCATTGGGAGAAGGGTGGTATGGGTACGATTAAGGATATTATTTTTAAGGAATTTGTCGAGAAGCCTGTAAGGCCGTCGAAGCCGATTATTGCTTGTGAAATATACAATGGAAAACATGCCTGGGTGAAATTTAATGATTGTGCTACAGGGCGTGGTTATCTTTTGAAACTTCCTTTTGAAGCCAATGGAACAACGAGCAAATATACCAGTGCCATTAATAATTTTGATCCGAAATTTAAGATCGAAGACGGACTGATTGCTTATTATGACAATACATTTATTTATGTGGAAAACGCAGCGACTGGTGAAGTGGCTAAACAGTTGATGACAGATTCTGGTGTTACCGGAATTGATTATGACAATGTACACTCTCTGATCGATTCGGTGAATATTTCTAAAGGCAGTATTTATGCTAAACTGACTGTTGATGGAAAGGAGGTGATTCATAACAATCCACTTACTTTTAAGTAACTCATGTGGGGGTCTTACAAAAATGGGTTTAAAGCCTATCTTCAGTTGGAAAGGTCTTTGTCTGATAATTCTACGGAAGCCTATTTGAGAGATTTGGACAAGCTTACTCAGTTTTTGGAAATAAAAAGTCTTGACAAAAATCCTGCGACCATCGTGTTGCAGGATTTGCAGTTTTTTATACAATGGATAGCTGAATTAGAAATGTCTGCCACTTCTCAGGCCAGGATCATTTCAGGCATCAGGTCATTTTATAAGTATTGCCTGCTGGAAGATATTGTGCAGGAAGACCCCACCCAATTGTTGGAAGCACCCAAAACCAGGAGAGCACTGCCGGATATATTAAGTTTTGAGGAGATAGAAAACATGATTGGCCAGATAGATTTGAGCAAGCCAGAGGGGGAGAGAAACAAAGCTATTCTGGAAACCCTGTACAGTTGTGGGTTGCGGGTGAGTGAGGCTGTCAATCTTAGGATTTCTCAATTGTACCTGGATGTGGGATTTGTAAGGGTAACCGGAAAGGGAGATAAGGAAAGATTGGTGCCCATTGGAAGTGATGCCATCAAACATATCACTATTTATAAAGAACAAATTCGAAGTCATATTAAGGTGGTTCCGGGAAATGAGGATATATTGTTTTTGAACAGGAGAGGGCAAAAACTGACCAGGGTGATGATTTTTTTGATCATCCAATCCTTGGCAAAAAAGGCAGGAATTACCAAAACTGTTTCGCCTCATACCTTTCGACATTCCTTTGCCACCCATTTGATAGAAGGAGGAGCCAACCTGAGGGCAGTGCAGGAAATGCTGGGGCATGAGAGTATCACTACTACAGAAATTTATACCCACCTGGACAATGAGTTTTTGCGAAAAACTCTGGAGCAGTTTCATCCTTCTTTTAAGCGATTTATAAAGTGAAGAGAGGAGATAGTAACTGATTTCAAATCAATACTAAATCCCTATTTTTACGAAATAAATTTATATAAAATGAAAAAACTGATTTTATCTCTGACCATCGCGGGTCTTTTCACTACCGCTCATGCACAAATAAAAACACCAGCTCCAAGCCCTTCGCAAACGGTGAAGCAGGAGTTTGGATTGTCTAATATTGAACTGACCTATAGCCGTCCTGCGGTAAAAGGGCGTAAAATATTTGGAGACCTGGTGCCTAACAATGCGGTTTGGCGTACAGGGGCCAATGGTGCTACCACTTTGACATTTGGTGAAAATGTGATCATCGGTGGCAAAGAAGTGCCAGCCGGGAAATATGGATTGTTAACCATTCCTGCGGCTGGAAGCTGGACTATCATTATCTCCAAACAAACTGATGTGACCAGCCCTTCGGCTTACAAACTGGATCAGGATGTGGTAAGAGTTTCAGCTAAAGTGAAACCGCTGGCTACAAGAGTTGAAAACTTCACTATCGGTTTTGATAACGTGAAAGCCGAGAGTTTGGACCTGGGTATCAGCTGGGATAAATCAGTGGTGGTATTACCCATCAAAGTAAATATTGATGAGAAAATAATGGCATCCATAGACGCTTCTATGAAATCAGAAAAACCTGCTTATTTCCAGGCGGCGGTGTACTATATGGAGACCGGCAAAGATGTGAAACAGGCTGCTACCTGGCTGGCAAAAGCAGTAGATGCTCAACCTAGTGCTTTTTGGGTTCAATATCAGTATGCAAGGTCCCTGGCCAAATTGGGTAAAAATGGGATGGCAAAAGAAGTGGCACTTAAGTCCAAAGAGTTGGCTGCTGCTGCAAAAAATCAGGATTACGTAACCTTGAATGATAAGCTGATTGCAGGGTTGAAATAAGGTTATAGGAAAGTAGATGAGTGCTGATGACCACAAATAACAAGTAAGCACAAAAATAAGCCAGAGCTTCAATAGATCTCTGGCTTATTTTTTATATGATCATCAAAATGTGGTGCAGGTCTTGAAACGCTATCCAATCAAAAATTGGTTTGATGGCTTGTAGGCTTTATTATAAATGAAAAGGCATGAACCATTTTTTATGGTTTGAATGAGGGGACGGGTCAATGCTACGGGAACCGCAGGGCAGCCATGGCTGCGCCCGATATATCCCTGTGCATTTATGTAGGATTGGCTCACATATTCGGCACCATGCATCACAATAGCACGACGCATGGCATTGCTGTTTAATCTGCTTTCTATGCCACGTAGTTTTAGTGAAAACCCTTTACTACCTTGGTAGGTAACATCAGTAATATAAAAACCTAAACTGCTTTTGTTGGACTCCGTTACATTGCTAAAAGATTCGGCCAATTCTTTGCCTGTATTTTTTCCATGCGCTACCAATGTATTGAACAGCATTTTATAGTTCTTTACATCTATCACATATAATCTCTTTTGATAGGATGGCTGGTCAAAATCAATAATGGTTAAAACCGAATCATTTTCCAAGACATTATCCTCTATTAATTTTTCAAACCCATCAATGGCATATTCAAATGCTTCATGTGATAATCCTTTGATATCTAATTTCAGGCTGTCATAGACCATTAGCCTAGCATCCGCAGCAGTATTGGAAGGATGGATAGTATTGGAGTTGATTTTGCTTTCGACAGGAATGTTTTCAACCTTAGTTTCCTTTGAAATGTCATTATTTATTTTCCACGATAAAAACACCAGAGAGCATCCACATAAAATTGCCAACGGCACGTACTTTTTCAACTGCATGCTAAAAAAATCTCCTTAAAAAATTTTTATTTAATTTAAAATTGATTCCTATAAACAGTGGTGAGGTTCTAAGGGAATGTGTAAGACAAAATAGAAAACGAGGGAGCGGAAAAATTATTGCCCACCCAGTTTACAATAGGAAAAATTTAACAAGTATTTTAAGTTTTGGTGCCAGTGTTTAGAAAAGAGAAGGAGGCTAATTTCCTAATATTCAGCAATAAATTGCTTTTGTTGTGGTGGTGTTTTTATTGTTCCTTTGCAAAATGGCAATAGATGTAGGAATAATTATGGGAAGCGACAGCGATCTGCCTGTAATGCAGGCAGCTATGGAAGTTTTGAAAGTTTTAGGTGTGGAAACTGAGCTAACAGTTGTTTCTGCCCACCGTACCCCACTTCGCATGGTGGAGTATGCACAAAAAGCCAAAACAAGAGGACTAAAAGTGATCATAGCCGGAGCTGGTGGTGCGGCTCACTTGCCAGGGATGGTGGCCTCGATAACACCATTGCCGGTTATTGGAGTGCCTGTGAAATCCAGTAATTCTATAGATGGCTGGGATAGTATTCTTTCCATTTTGCAAATGCCCAATGGGGTGCCGGTGGCTACGGTGGCTTTAAATGCTGCAAAGAATGCGGGCATTTTAGCTGCGCAGATTATTGGCACTACCAACGAAACTGTTAGTAAGAATATTGAAGCGTATAAATCTGCTTTAAATGTGGAAGTATTGAAAAAAGTGGAAGGGTTAAAGGAAAAAGGCTATTCCAATACCTTTGATTAGGATACCTATTTTGAAAGCACTACAAAGTCCTGTTCCAAAGTATTGGAATGCTGATACAAAAGGTCAATTAACTCAGTACCATGTTTGGAATAATAGGGCATGATATTGTCAATTCTTTCCTGCAAACTATCAAAAGGAAATAATTGCTGTCGCAATTTTTCAATTTGCCGCATAGCATCGGCATGGTTTCTTTTTTCGGCTCTTAAAAACTTCTTACCCAATTGGGTTAATTTATCTGTAGCTTTTTTATTTAATGCAGCAACATGTGTTTCCAAAGTCTTATCAATAGTACCCGCTTGTAATGATAAAGCTTCATAAACTTTATTGATGTCTGATAAACCCTTATCTATCTTGAAATCTTTCTCCGAATTTTTTGCTATCCATTCGTTCTGAAGTGATCTGGTATTTCTAAAAACTTCTATTTCCGAAAAACCGGTTTTAGAAAGTAAGGATTGTTGTTCTTCAAAAATTAATAAAAAAGAATTTCGCAGTACCAACATGGGATACGGAATCTGAAAATTATTGAAAACCGCTTTTAGTTCCAGCCAATAGGCCAGCTCACCACCACCACCAATAAAAATGATATTCGGCAAAATCATTTCCTGAAACACCCCTCTCAAAATTACATTAGGGCTAAATCTTTCGGGATGGTTTTTCAGTTCTTCAAGCAGTTCTTGTTGGTTAAACCTAATGGTTGAATCTATTACTTTCCATACCTCTCCATCACGTTCTATTCTGGAACGGGAACTATCCATCAAATAAAAAAGGTTGATATCCCTTCCGTGGGTTTGTGCTTTATAACCTTTATCTGTTAAGGATTTGGCAGTTTCCTCCACCAATTTGGAGGAAGATTGATGAAGGAGTTCCTCCTTAAATAAATCAACAGAAATGGTTTTTAATATGGGGTTGTCTGGAATTAAGACAACTAGGCCAAACCTTCCAAACAAATCATTGACCAATTGCAACGTGGCATCCTGAATTCTTTTCCCTAAAGTATAACATCGCCTCATGGTATTCATTATTTCGGCACCATAAGGTTGAACGTTCACTTCGGCTTCTATTCTTTTTATTAGACCCAGTAATTCCTCATCCACCCTCATTCTGCCCACAGCACCAGTTTGGGTAGTTTTCCATTCCAGCTTTTCACCATTGATAAAAATATGTCCCAATTCATCCAAATCTGCATCTTCACTTCCCATAAAATAAACAGGCACAAAATTGAACTCTGGAAACTTCTGACTGCAATAGGCAGACAGCCTGATGGCATGTAAAATTTTATAAATAAAATACAATGGTCCGGTAAAAATATTGGGCTGGTGTGCTGTGGTGATGGTAAGGGTATTTTGCAGTTTCAGCTTTTCAATATTTTCTTTTACCTGTTTTGTAATTTCTATATCTCCATAACTGGCAATTAAAGCTTCGGCCAGTTTATTTCTGTTTGTGGCATACTTCAAACGCTGATCTATCAAAGATTTCAGCTGGGTTTCCTTTGGCGGAATTGAATAAAAGGATTCGAGTTCTTTTACACCATTCAGATAATCCAAAACTGTTTTTGAAAAATAGCCGGTTTCGGCGTAGGGAATAGAAGTTTTATTTCGTTCCATATAAATATGAAAATACATAACATTTTCTTATTGAAATAGTTCAGGAAGAAAGGGACACAAAAAAGCCATCCTTAGTGGATGGCTTAAAATAAAAATTGGAAGTGATTAACCTTCTTTTTTAATAAATTTTCCGTATAACCAGAGTAACAATACTGCACCTGCTATGGCCAAACCAAAACTTCTAATGTTGAAACCATCCGTAGAACCCCAACCCAACAAAGTACCTACCCATCCGCCTACAAATGCACCTGCTATACCAATAATGATGGTGATAATCCAACCACCCGGATCTTTACCAGGATGTAAAGCTTTGGCAATAGCTCCTGCAATAAGTCCAAAAAGAATCCAAGAAAGAATACCCATAGTTTTTTAGTTTTAAATTTGAAAAATAATATGGGAAATTAAAGAAAATATTGTTTTGATAGAAAAAAAATACTATCTGCTCATAATAATTTCTAATGAATCCTTTGCACTAATGACATAACGATAAGTGTACACACCGTTTTTATTGAAGTAATGATACTGATTGATTGATAATATGTTGGCCATAGCATTATTACAAACCGTTTTATCACCCATATACCTGCTGCATAAATAATCGGTTTTATATTGACCGTTTTGTAATGCAAGTTCACAAGAGTCGGATTTCCATAAAAATGAAGGAGATTTTTCTTCATTTTTTTCCTCTGCAATCAATGAGTCGTTTGCCAATATGGACAATCTGGATAACTTATCACCTTCATAAAAATCTAAATTTACAGGCTGATTAAGGCTATTGACAAAAACAGTTTTTACAGAATAAACATTTTCATGAATCTTTTTTCCACAACCGTAAGTTATAAAAAGTATTAAGATGGTTAAATAAAGGAATTTATTATTAGGCATAAATTGAATTGGGTATTGCATCTTTTTAGTTTCTGATATATATTTTGGCTTTACGATTTGTAATGATTTGCTTTTATAAAAAATGTATCTGAAAAGTAAAATACAAGACGTAAAAAAGGCTGCATTTGCTGCAGCCTCTTAAAAAATTATTGCTTTGCAAATTCATAATCATTTGGAGTAAAGGTAAATGTTAACACATCTCCATGTTTCTCCTTATTTATTACATAAGATCTAAAATTGAATAAACAACGATTAGACGATTTGTTTAAATATTTACCATAATGTAACAAGCTGTCGTTGTAATGGTAAACCGTATCACTATTATTAAATACAACTTTTATTGGAGAAGGAAGATTCAATGTTTTATCAAAATTTTCTTCGTTTATTGTTGTTGTACTATAATTTCTATTTGTTATTCTCCTTATTGCCCCATCTAGGGGATAGGTTTCGTAAATTTCCGAAGAGTTAGGTGTGAAAAATTTAATTTCAACTCCTGAGTTATTTATAGCAAAAAAGGATATATACTCTTGCGGCTTACGTGTGCAGGCAATAAAAAACATGAGTATTATTAAGATAGGTAGTTTATTTTTCATTTTCTTGAATTTAATATGAGGATGTAAGTGAATCAATCTGACCAACTGTTATACCAGACGGTTTGTTCATTTTTACTCTATTAAATAAATCTTGTTTTCCCTGCGTATGTCTTAATATTTGATCTTCAATAACAGTAAAGGTGTGCCCTGTAACCTGATCATCAATTGTTGATATCCAGCTACTGAAAGTCTGGTTTAACTGGTTATAGTTATCAATAAGATCTATAAAGAGACTGCTGTAATCGTCCATACGCATCCCTATATGCCAGTTCTGGTGGCCAAATTGAGCAGGATAATTTACATTAATTGTATATGAAAACTCTCCATAATTGGCAATTCCCTTTTCATTGTACT
Source organism: Niabella sp. (assembly GCA_035434405.1). Taxonomy (GTDB): domain Bacteria; phylum Bacteroidota; class Bacteroidia; order Chitinophagales; family Chitinophagaceae; genus Niabella. The sequence continues at coordinate 30,522 of DAORWU010000015.1, forward strand.
CCATCTGTGTAATAAACCATTCTACACCTACAGCCCAGCTTTCACGGACAAAATCACCGGCGCTTGTAAATCTTGGAGTTCCAAAATTAGACAAATGACTCCAGTGTGCGGTTTCGTGAACAGTTGTTGAAAAAATTTCATCGGATTCCCATTCGAGACTTCCCTCATCATATCTATAAATATTTACGTGTGGTGTTAATCCGGGATTTGGCGTTAATGGCATAGTCCAAGCTTCTTTACCTTTGTCAAAAGCACCATATTTCATTTTGGTTAACCAGGCACTATTGGGTCTTAAAAGCCCCCCAATATCTTCTCTCCAATATCTTTGAGCTCCTCTAAATACATGAGCATAAAACCGATCGTTACCATCAGCAATATCCAAATTCCAGGGGTCGTCTTGTTTAGGTCCATCAATACTTGCCTGGCCAAATGTACCTGTACGCACATCAAAATCCCCACATTCAAATATCAATTTATTATTACAATCTCGCTTAAAAGTTCCGTCCACACTATAATTTCCATTGGCATCCGTATAGGCATGGTGCGTAGTAAACCAACGACGAGCCTCAATGCGTACTCCCCGTAATGGGATATAGGCATTTAATCGGGTATCCATCACCCTTATTCTGCCACTTGGCCGGTAAGTGCTACGGGCAATGGTTCCGGTACGTAAAGTATCTTTTTCATTACCCGTTAGCTTCATTGAGGTGTTTACCAACTCAATAATAGCATTTTTATTATTCCTTACAGAACGAGGGAGGGTGGTATTTTCGGCGTTTTCGTCATCCGGTATAAATAAGTCTTCAATAATTTCATAAGCAACATTGTACTTTTTCAAATCTACATTAACTGGCACCGATGCATATTGCGGCGTAGGCAAAGAATCCGGTACAGATGGATCATGATAGCCTAAAGAACCGGGCTCTAATTCGTAATCAAGCGGGTAGTCATAAGGAACAAAATCCGTTCGGTTAACAATTCTGTCATACTCTTCCCAACTGGTCGGGGAAAATTTGACGTAATGATGAGTGGTAATTATCTGATCGGGATTTATTGAGTTGTTCTCTTCCGGAGGATTGGCTACGGATCGGCTTTCGGTTAATAATGCTGCTGCTTTTCTCATATTGGCGACCGAATAAGGGTTTTGCAGCTTTTTACCTAAATTGGGTAGTTTCCCCATCCTTTACCTGTAATGTGGCTGATTCTTGTGAAACTGGAATTTCAAAATCGGTCTTTTTACAAGAGTGAAGGAATAGCATTACCCCCCCCCCAACAAGAATCATGGGAAAGATTTGTTTTTTCATCTGTTTGTTTTCTTAGTTTACAAAGGATTATTTAATAGCTTTTTATTTAAAGCGCCGCAAAGGTATGGAGTTTATGTTTCTAGAAATGTATTAAAAAAAAATCCTGATTTTTAACTAAGCACTCTTGGTATCAAATTTTCCTGCATCATAAAATCCACCAGACATATTGCCGTTGCGGCTTCCACAATCACCGGAGCACGCAAGGCTACACATAGGTCATGCCGACCTTTCACCGAAAAGTCTTCCATATTACCAGTGTCCCAGTTCAGGCTGTTTTGTGGTTTGGGTGTGGAAGCGGTAGGTTTAATAGCAATTCTAAAAACCAGTTCATTGCCATTGGTAATGCCACCCACTATGCCACCGGCATAATTGGTTTTTGTTTTTCCTTCCATGTTTTCAATCACATCATTGTGTTGCGAGCCAAACATTTTGGCGGCTGCAAAACCAGCTCCAAACTCCACACCCTTAACTGCTGGAATAGAAAACATGGCATGTGCAATGACCGATTCCACCGAATCAAAATGGGGTTCTCCCAGTCCTATCGGCAATCCATGCACCCTACATTCTATAATGCCACCCACCGAATCCTTGGCATCAATTCCTTTTTGCAAACCCCTTTCCAGGTCAGCTTCGCCGGCAATTTCAATTAGTTTGGCTTCCACCTTCACACCACTCAACAACTTCTTCGCAATCACGCCGGCACCCACTATTCCGGTGGTCAGTCTGGCGCTGAAATGCCCGCCACCTCTATAGTCTTCAAAGCCACCAAATTTTTTATGTGCCACAAAATCGGCGTGCCCGGGGCGCGGAAAACTTCTTTGTTTTTCATAATCGCCACTACGCGTATTCTTGTTTTCAAAGAAAATCATAATCGGAAAACCCGTCGTCTTGCCATTAAAAACACCGCTCCTGAAAATCGGAATATCATCTTCTTTTCTGGGCGTAGCCCCTTTCTGTGTACCCCCTTTCCGGCGTTCCATATCCGGCAAAAAATCTTCCACCGGCACATCCAGTCCAGCCGGACAACCATCCAGCACCACACCCACGCCATCGCCATGCGATTCGCCAAAAATCTGTACCCTAAAAATTCTTCCAAAACTATTCATACCCATTTTTTTTATGGTGTCAGCCGTTGAACAGTACTCAGCATTGTTGCGTCGCACTCTTCAACTGCAGAATATATCTGATCAATTTTTCTTCGAAATATTATTCTAACATTATAAACCCAACGACGCTGCTATTCCTTTCAAATCCAGTCCACCACTTGTTTTCGCACCCAATGTTCTTATGTCATCATAAAAATCGGGATAGGATTTGTTGATAGCATAAGCTTCTTCAATGGTTGTTTCACCCTCTGCTCTTAGGGCAGCCACTGCGCATGCCATTGCAATTCGGTGGTCATGTCTGGAATGAACTACGGCACCCTTCAGTCCTTGGCCACCATGCACATACATCATATCTCCATCTAGGTCTATTTTCAATCCCATCTTACCAAACTCATCCTGAAGTGTAAGTCCTCTATCGCTTTCTTTATGAGCCAGTCTGCTCACGCCTTTTATTTGGGAAGTACCGTTACAATAAGCGGCTAACGCCACCAAAGGAGGAAACAAATCCGGACAATCGGTCGCATCAAACTCAAATGCTTTCATCTCGGTTCGGTGCAATTGAAAACCTTTTGCGTCCATTGCAAATCCTGCGTTGGCACTCATTAGAGCTTCTGTAATTTTCTTATCGGCCTGTGTACTGTTCATGCTCAGGCCTCTTACGTTCATTGACCCAGCAATGGCACCTGCCACCAATAAAAATGCACCACCGCTCCAGTCGCCTTCCACGGTATAATGTTTGGTTGCTGGTTTTTCTACAACTTCTTTTTTATGAAAAGTAAAGGTTTCATAATTTTTATTCTCAGGCACATTCAACCCAAATCTTTGCATCACATCCAGCGTCAAATCTATATAGGGTTTGCTTTTCAGGTTGGTAACTGTGATGGACACACTATCTCCTTCAAATGGTGAGACGGAATAAGCCAAAAGCAATCCGGTTAAAAACTGAGAACTCAACGAGCCATCAATAGTAATGTCTTTGGGCTTTACTGGCCCTTGAATCACTAAAGGCAATTTGCCATTATTGGATTGAATACTTACACCCAATTGTGGCAATATTTCATCAAAAAATCCCATGGGTCTGGTTAACAGACTTCCTTCTCCGTTGATGGTAATTTTATTACTGGTTAAAGCAGCCAAAGGAGTAAACATCCTTATGCTTAATCCACTTTCGCCACAGTTGATGGCACTTACAACTTCGTTATCCATTGAAGATGCTGATGCGCCAACACTAAACGAATTGCTATTTACAACTATTTCTTCTCCTTCTTTTTCTATGGCAGCACCCAGGGCTTTGATGATTCCCATTGCAGCTTTATCATCATTGCTGTGCCCCGGATTATAAATGATAGACCTAGAGGCAGCCACCAATGCCGCCGCACATGCCCGTTGCATGGAGCTTTTGGAGGCAGGAGCCAGTATGTTACCTAATAAAGTAGATGGCGAAATAGTTATGTTCATTTTTGTTTGTGGTTTGATGTTTGTGGTTTGATATTACCTCAATACAAAGATTTTCAGTTTAAAGCTTGCTGATTATTTTTTCTAATTGTTTTAGTGGAATAGATTGTACCACCGCTTTACCTGTTTTTTCTAAGAGTACAAAATTCATTTCCTTGTTCACTCTTTTTTTGTCCATCACCAACACTTCAAAAACTTTTTTAGCATCGAAGGAAATGGAAACCGGAAGCTGATACTTTTCTATAACTATTCGAAGCCTTTCTTTGTCTTTATAATCCTTTTGTTGTTCCGAAATTTCGGCTGCACAAACCATTCCGATGGCTACAGCTTCGCCATGCATCAAACCATATTGTGTTTCGATGGCATGACCAATGGTATGTCCAAAGTTTAGTAAACGTCTGTCGCCTTTTTCAAACTCATCCTTTTGTACTACTTTGGTTTTAATTAATACATTTCGCTCAATCAGATCCGCCAATAGATTTTTGCTTTTGATATAATCCTTTAGTTCGTGCTGTTCCAATTGTTTAAACAAGGCGGCATCTTTTATACAGGCATGTTTAATGATTTCTGCAAAACCATTCTGCCATTCCTTTTGGGGCAGGGTTTGCAAAAGAGAAAGGTCGTGCAGAATAAAAGCTGGCTGGCGAATGATGCCTACCATGTTTTTATACACGCCTACATCTATTCCGTTTTTACCACCTATAGAAGCGTCCACTAAAGCCAAGATGGTTGTGGGTACAAATCCAAACTTTATACCGCGCATATACACAGAGGCTGTGTAACCGGTAAGGTCTGTAATTACACCGCCACCCACGCCGACCAGTACCGATTTTCGATCGGCTTTGAATGCAATGAGTTGCTGAATGATGCTATCAACCGTGGATTGAATTTTCTGGTCTTCACCGGCTGGAATAACGAGGGTATTAAAGCCTTTGAATTTGGTTTCATGAGCTTTAAAAATATTTTCATCGGTGATGAAGAAAGTGTTCTTTTTATCCACGATTTTGTTCAGTTCTTTTAGCGAACTGTTGAAATAAAAATCGGTAGATGCGTTTGAAAATTTTACTGAATACAAAACTGTTGGTTTATTTTTTTTTACCACTATGAACTGAAGGGGTTCGTTAAGTTCACTTTTCCATTTCGGCTCTTTGCTTCTTAGCGGGTCATATTTTTCAACTGCGAAGTTCCCCAAAGAAAAACACTAAAAGAATACTTATTAAACCTTTGCGAAAACTTTGCGCTCTTAGTGTCCTTAGCGGTTTGTTTATTCAACCGCAGAGATTACCGCAAAGGATTGCTTAGTTCATTTTTTCTTAGCGGTTTGTTTATTCAACCGCAGAGTTCCGCAGAGATTACCGCAAAGGATTGCTTAATTCATTTTTTCTTTGTGCTTCTTTGCTTCACTCTGGTTTGTTTTTTATCTGCTGATATATATTCTGCAGTACAAGTGTGCGACGCAAGGCTGATGCCAATTGTACTGCAGTTGATACCAAAAAAAATTAAGCGTCCATAATATTCTTCTGGTGGTTGATACTTTCTAAGTGTACCGCATCCAAATATTTATTTAGGAAATCTTTGCTAAGTCCCAGTTTATCGCCACGTGTAGCAGTTTTTTCTATGATTTCCTGCCAACGGCCGGGCTGTAATATGGTAATGTTATTATCTTTTTTGTATTGACCAATCTGATCGGCAATTTTCATGCGCTGAGCAAGGATTTGCAACATTTCATCATCGAGGTTATTGATTTGCTGACGCAATTTTTCTAAAGCCTGATGGTAGTCGCTGTTGTCAATATCTTCTTTTCTCCAAATGATGGTCTCCATCATTTCTTTAAGACGGGCGGGTGTTACCTGTTGTTTGGCATCGCTCCAGGCATTGTCGGGGTCTATGTGACTTTCAATCATCAAACCATCGTAATCTAAATCAATGGCTTTTTGCGATACTTCCATCAGGTTGTCGCGCTTGCCACAGATATGTGAAGGGTCGTTGATAATTGGTAATTCAGGATATTTCAATTTCATTTCGATCGCCAAGTGCCACATGGGTGCATTGCGATACATGGTGTTTCCGTAGGATGAGAAACCACGATGAATCAATCCGATATTTTTGATACCGGAACGTGCAATTCTTTCTATTCCACCACTCCACAATTCCAAATCGGGGTTGATGGGGTTTTTGATTAACACCGGAACATCTACACCACGCAGGGCATCGGCTACCTCCTGAACACTAAACGGATTAACGGTTGTGCGGGCACCAATCCATAAAATGTCCACATCAAAAGTTAATGCATCCTGAACCTGTTTGCCAGTAGCTACTTCTACGGCAGTGGGTAAACCGGTTAGTTCTTTTGCTTTTTGTAACCAGGGCAAACCTTTGGCACCAATGCCTTCAAACATTCCGGGCTTGGTACGTGGTTTCCAGATGCCGGCTCTTAGTACATTTACCTTGCCGGTAGCGGCCAATTGTTGTGCGGTTTCCAACACCTGTTCTTCGGTTTCGGCGCTACATGGACCACTAATAATGATGGGACGGTTTGTCCAAACTTCCTGTACTTTTTCTTTTGCGGATAATTGCTGAGTGCTCATTAGAGATTCTTTTTTTAAGTTTTTTCTTCCTGTAATTGCCTGACAGGTAAGTGTGCAAATTTAATTTTTTATTTTATGATTCTATTGATTTTATTAGCATCAGTAATTAATGAACTGAGGCTTTCTTTATCACTGCTTTCGATTGATTTTTTAAACTTTGTAAGCTGGGCAATATGCTCAGTTAATACGTCTAAAACATTTTCTTTGTTTTGCAAAAGGATAGGTACCCACATGTCCGAACTACTTTTGGCCAGACGTACTGTGCTTTCAAAACCTGCTGATGCAATTTCGAAAATGGCACGTTCTACTTTTTCCTTTTCCAAAACAGTATTGGCCAAGGCAAAGGAGGTGATGTGTGAAATATGACTTACATAAGCCACGTGCAGGTCGTGTGCATTGGCGTCCATATCCACTATGCGCATTCCAATTTTGTTGTACATCTTATCCACCCACTCCATAGCATCGGCATCGCTGTCGTTTCTGTTGCATATAATCACTGCCTTTCCTTCAAAAGCCCCGCGCATTGCGGCTTTCGGACCACTGTACTCGGTACCCCACATGGGATGCGTGGCTACATATCTTCCTCGTTTGGGATGGTTTTGCACGGCTGCTATTACGTCGTGTTTTGTAGATCCCATGTCCACCACTATTTGATGCGTTACCTGATCCAGAATTTGCGGAATAATATTTACTGCGATATTGACTGGAATGGAAACGACCACCACATCGGCCAATGGAATGGCCTCTTCTAATGGTAAGATTTCATCTACCAATTCATATTCCAAAGCCTGTTGGGCATGTGTTTGATTGGCTTCTACTCCCAAGAGTTTTGAAGATAATTTTTTTTCGTGCAACTGCAAAGCTATTGATCCGCCAATGAGACCCACACCTACAATTGCTATTCGTTTTCTTTCGTTCATAAACCTGCTGCCAAATATTTATGATTGTAAACTTTTTTGAACTCTTTCAATGGCATCCTTAAACTTTTCCACAGAACCACACAAACTAATTCTTATGTATTGTTCCCCGGCTGTTCCAAAGATACCACCTGGTGTAATGAATACATTTGCCTTATACAAAACATCATCTGCTATCTCGTAACAGTCTTTATAATTGTCTGGTATATGTGCCCACACAAACATGCCTACCTGATTTTTGGAATAACGGCATTTCAACAAGTCCAGTAATTCGAATACCTTTTCTCTTCTTTGCTGATAAGTAGCATTGACGCTATCAAACCAATCCTTACCCAGGCTCAAAGCCTTTGCTGCAGCAAGTTGTACGGGTAAATACATACCACTGTCCATATTGCTTTTAAAACGCAGTACTTCGTTGATCCTGTCGGCTGCACCAAACAAAGCCCCCACCCGCCATCCGGCCATATTGTGAGATTTGCTCAAAGAATTTAGTTCAATAGCCACATCCTTTGCTCCATCAATGTTTAGCAGGCTTTGTGGGTCATCATTCAAAATAAAACTATATGGATTGTCATGAACAATCAGGATATTATGTTTTTTGGCAAAGGCAACCAATTGCTGAAACACTTCTTTCACTGGTGCCTGCCCGGTGGGCATTTGTGGATAGTTCACAAAAAATAATTTCACCCTGGATAAATCCATTTTTTCGATGGCATCAAAATCCGGCTGATAATTATTTTCTTCTTTCAACTCATATTCCATACAAACACCACCTGCTATAGTAACATTACTTCTGTAGGTTGGGTAGCCGGGATTGGGTACCAATGCTGCATCACCGTCATTCAGGTAGGTCATACAAATGTGCATGATGCCTTCTTTGCTTCCAATTAGCGGAAGGATTTCTGAGTCGGGGTTCAGAACTACTTGGTACCAGTTGGCATACCAGTCGGCAAAGGCTTTGCGAAGTACCGGACTGCCTTTATAATTTTGGTATCCGTGCACATTGGGTTTTTGAGATTCTTCATACAAAACCTTTACCACATCCGGATGTGGCGGCAGGTCGGGGCTACCGATGCCCAGGTTGATGATGTTTTTTCCCTGTTTATTCAGTTCATCAATTTCGCGTAGTTTTTTAGAGAAATAATATTCGCCTACGCCACCTAATCTTTTTGCTATTTCCATAAACCTTTATTATAGATACCGTAAATTTTTATTTCTTCTGTATGTGGTTTTAGTTTTTCAATTACTTTTTCAAAAGTCTTGATATTGTCAAACTCCATGTCTGCATGAAACTGATACTTAAACTCAGAACCAGGAATTGGGAAACTTTGAAGTTTAGACAGATTCACTTGATGTATGGCTATGATACCCAAAACCCTTGCCAGTGCGCCTTCTTTGTGTATGGTTTGAAAATTGACAGAGGCTTTGTTTCCTACCTGACTGTTTACATCTTCTGGACGTTTTAATACCAGAAACCGGGTATAATTATTTTTAAGGGTTTGAATTTTTGGCGTAATCACTTTCAGGTTATAAATGTCGGCTGCCAACGAACTGGCAATGGCTGCCACGTGTTTGCTTTTGTACTGGGCAATATGTTTGGCACTAAGTGCTGTATCGTCCGACTCTACCAATTTCCACTTAAATTGATCCAAATATTTATAACATTGCTGAAGTGCCATGGTATGAGAATGAACTTCTTTGATATCTTCTAATTCCACTTCATGATTTACCAAAAGATTCTGATGAATCTGCATGTAAATCTCACCTACTATTTTCAGGTTGCTAGCTTGTAACAGATTGTAGTTGGGCAAAATACTTCCGGCAATGGAGTTTTCAATAGCCATCACACACCCATCGGTTAATTTGCTGTTCTTTGCAGCAGCCATCATTTGTTTAAATGTGGCGCAGCACTCCACAGTAACATTCTTATTAAAAAAATAATTGGCCGCCTGTTGGTGGAAGCAACCTTCAAAACCCTGAATGGCCATGTGGGGAGTGGCGGAGGGGCTTGATTCTTTTTCCAGTTTTTGAATTCTATCTGTTTTAGACACCATTGGTTTTATTTTTTTCTTTTCCCAAACCTATTCCGGTATTTCGAAAAAAAAACCCGGCAGTCTTGCCGGGTACTTATGTTGATTTTTTTTATTCTATTTTCTTACGATTCATTTCAACTAAAGCATTCCCGGCTTCATTTCAAAAAAGAAGCTAAAATAAAAGTTGCTATAAAATCGTGTTGCTTGCATCAGGTCGCAAAAATATAGGATAATATTTTTCTGCCAAAAATTTTTTTTGCGCAAACCTTTGAGGGTTTTCAAATAATCTTCTGTATCGTTGTAAATATTTTCATTTTTGATATAATGCTTTTGAAGAATTATTTTTTATTGTGACCTTCCAATATGGACTTTTTTATTATTCTGTTGATTTTGTGTGGTTCAGCGGCCAGCATCTTTTTGAATAAATTAACCTGGTTGGCAGCCTTGGTTGGTACAATTCTGAGTATTCTTATTTTCAGGGCAGCAGGTATTGCCGGGTTGAGTTTTCTTGCAGCCTTTTTTATCATTGGCAGCTTGGTTACTTCCTGGAAACTAGAAGTAAAACAAAAAGATGGATTAGCTGAAACTGGAAAAGGGAAACGCAATGCAGGTCAGGTTTTGGCAAATGCTGGCATGGCGGGAATGATCAGCGTGTTGGTATGGTGCGCTCCTGAACTACGTCACCTGGTACCTGTATTAATAGCATCTTGTTTTTCATCGGCTACTGCTGATACCGTATCCTCCGAACTGGGCAACGTTTGTGGTAAAAGGTTTTATGAGATCCTCAATTTCAAAAAAGGTAGCAGAGGGGCTAATGGCGTTGTGAGTGTAGAAGGAACTATGGCAGGATTGCTGGGGAGCTTTTTTATTGGCGGGATATATGTTATATTTTATAGAGAGGGGTTTTCCTTTTTTGTTATTGTGATTGCAGGTATGGTTGGCAATTTGGCAGATTCTGTCCTAGGAGCTACGTTGGAAAGAAATAAAATGATTGGGAACAATTTGGTGAATTTCTTAAACACCTTTGTTGCGGCTATCACTGCTTGGTGTCTGATGCAATAACGGCTTAGGGGTACTAACCATAATTAAGAATAAATTATCAAAAGTAGGTCGAACAAGTTCTGGTAAAAAATCTTATACTCTTTAACTTTGTGTGGTTGAATACCCTTTGGAAATATGGTACATTCGTTTTGCTGGCAATGAGTTTGGCAGCATATTCTTTTGCACAAGTGGTCTCCCTTCCGGACACGGTGCGCGTACCACCTATGCCTTCCATGGAGCAGATTATGAAAGATTGGGGACCCAACGACGTCACTAAGGTTGGAGTGATCTGGTACGGACCCGATTACAATTCCTTTAAAATTATACCATACACAGAGGAAGAGAATGTATGGATTTCAAAACTCCCACCTGAAAAGCTGGAAAAGGTAAAAAGAGAGTATAATCGACTGCGTAATGCCGTGTATGTTTGCTACCCTTATGCCCGAATTGCGGGCAATACCATCAATGCGATCAATAAAGAAATAGAGGACAAGGATAGAAAGCGAGATCAGAAGGCGATAATAAAAGCCAGAGAAAAAGAATTGAAAAAACAGTTTTCCGACCCGCTTTCGAATTTATCGGTATATCAGGGAAAGGTATTGATGAAACTGATCAACCGGCAAACTGGAAACAATTGTTATGAAATATTAAAAGAATATAAAGGCGGATTAAATGCAAGGCTTTACCAGACCGTTGCCTTCTTTTTTGGAGGAAATCTGAAACAGGATTATAACCTCCTGAATCCGTATGATCGAGAAATTGAAGGCTTTGTGAAAGAAATTGACATTACCTGGTACAACAATCCATACCGGAATCCGGCTTACAGTAACAGGTATTAACTGAATTATATTTTTGCCATTGTATATCAAATCCTAAAATCTATGCAGATGATGGGTTTATCCCTATTTTTGCGAGCGTTATAAAATAATCATTCCAAATGAATTTCAGAAAAGTAAACAACATTACAGGCTGGGTAGTATTTCTAGTTGCCACGCTTACCTATACTTTAACCAGAGAAGCCCGTGGTTCGCTGTGGGATTGTGGTGAATTTGTAGCCTGTGCCTTTAAACTGGGAATGCCTCACCCTCCGGGAGCACCCTTATTTACAATTTTAGGCAGATTTTTTATAATACTTTTTGGTGATGATCCAATGACTGCTGCCAATGCAGTAAACTTTATGAGTGCTTTGGCCAGTTCAGGAACTATTCTGTTCCTTTTCTGGAGTATCACCCACTTTGCCCGAAAAATGTTTGTGCAGGTAGGAGAAACACTTTCTACTGCCCAACTAATCACCGTGATGGGTGCTGGGGCAGTAGGGGCTCTGGCTTACACTTTTACCGATTCATTTTGGTATAGTGCAGTGGAAGGAGAAGTATATGCACTTTCCTCTTTCTTTACCGCATTGGTATTCTGGATTATTTTGAAATGGGAGCATGCCGATGAACATGCTGGTATCGATGAGGTGGAACGTGCCAAAAGCGATCGATGGATTGTGTTTCTTTTCTTTATGATGGGATTGTCCATAGGAGTGCATTTATTGAACCTTCTTACTATTCCTGCTATTGTAATGATCTATTATTATCGTCGTTACAAACCCACCACTAAAGGCGCAATACTTGCCTTTATTGTAGGATGTCTTATTACAGGGATTGTTCAGGTAGCCGTTATTCAGTATAGTATGAAAGCGGCTGGTTGGTTTGATATTTTGTTTGTGAATTCCTTTGGTCTGCCTTTCTTCTCAGGATTTGCCGGATATTTTATTTTAATTGCCGGTTTGATTTTTTGGGCATTGAACTTTAAACCCAATGTGTCCAAAGGCACGATCATCATCTGGACAGCCATCTTTTTTACACTGGCATTGCTGCCTTTTGCTTTTTCCAGTACAGCAGCTGTTTTTAAGATCATATTATTATTGATACTTGGAGGTGCTTTGGGTTACTTCATCAAGCCTTCTGCGCTGCGGGTATTAAAGTTGGCTTTGCTATGCTATGCTTTTATGATGATTGGATATTTTCTATATTTCACCTCCATCATTAGAAGTAATGCGAATCCTGCCATTGACATGAACAATGTGGACAATCCAATTAACCTGGTTTATTATTTAGGTCGTGAACAATACGGAAGTGCGCCACTGGTTTACGGACCCCACTATGCTGCCGAGGTTGCCAGAGATGATTCAGGCTATCCGGTGATGAAGTATGGAGAAATGAAATATGTGAAGAGCAGCGACAGATATATTGCCACCGGACGTGCGCGCGAGTACGAATATGAAAGTAGTGGCAAACAATTGTTCCCTCGTATCTGGGATTCCAGCAACGATCAGGGACATGCCCAGTTTTATGCAGACTGGCTCAATCTTCCACAACAAAGAGATGAGAACACAGGTCAAACAACCTATGGTGCTCCTAGCTATGGAGATAACCTCAACTGGTTGTTGAGTTATCAGACAGACTTTCTTTTCCTTCGATATTTTATGTGGAATTTTGCCGGAAAGCAAAATGATATTCAGGGATTAGGAAATAAGAGAGATGGTAACTGGATTTCCGGCATCAGCCTGATTGACTCGCCACGTTTGGGTGATCAGAGTAAAATGCCAGAGTCGATCATGAAAAATAAAGCCCATAACCGCCTATTTATGTTGCCACTCATTTTAGGTGTATTGGGATTAGTGTATCAGTACATTCGCAATCGCAAAGATTTCATTGTCACCTTAGTGCTCTTTTTCTTTATGGGAGAGGCAATTGTTATTTATCTGAACGCTCCTGGAAATATGCCTCGTGAAAGAGATTATGTGTTTGTGGCGGCTTGTTATGTATTTGCCATCTGGATTGGCCTTTCCATTGTGGCATTAGCCAAACTGGCAATTGAAAAATCAAACAAAGAACTACTACAGAAAGTATTGATATATGGCGCAACTACTGCTTTCTTAATAACAATCTTAAGTAGTCTTACTGCCGGAGCAAGTGGTGCTATCATGGCAAGTGTGGTTAGTGCAGGTTTGTTTGCGCTGGTGACATTAGTTTTGGTTTTCATTGTGCGAGCTGCTTCAGGAAAGGAAATGAATCTAAAAACTGCTGGTATTACGGCTACTGCTTTATGCCTTCTGGTGCCAGTGTTAATGGCACAGCAGGAGTGGGACGATCACGATCGTAGCAAAAAAACAATGTCTCCCGATTTAGCCAAAGACTATCTGGAAAGTTGTGCACCCAATGCCATTCTGTTTACTTTTGGAGACAATGATACTTATCCGCTTTGGTATGCACAGGAAGTGGAAGGTATTAGAACAGATATTCGCATTATCAATACCAGCCTGTTAGGAATTGACTGGTACATCAATCAATTGAGGTATAAGATCAATAATGCGGATAGTGTGGATGTGATTTGGGGTGTGAAACAAATAGAAGGGCATAACAGAGAGTATGTTCGTATGGGGCAGCCACAACAGGGACAACAAATTGATGCCAATGCTTATTATCCATTATATGATATCATGAAAGGATACATGGGTCAAACAGTAACCGATGCAGATGGAAATGATGTAGGTCCTAATATGATGCCGTTTACAAAATTCTCTTTGCCTGTGGATAAGAGTATGGTGAAGAAAAATGGAGATGCAAATCCAACAGATACCATTACCGACCACCTAACCTTTGACCTTCCTGGTGTTTCCGGATTGGGTAGAAATGATTTAATCATGCTGAACATCATTGCTTCTAACAATTGGAAAAAACCGATCTACTTCACAGCACCTTACGGAGAACTGGGCTTTGGGCAATACCTGCGCAAGGATGGTCTCACTTTCAGGTTAGTACCCTTTGCAGTGAAATCGCCACAGCAAAACTGGGTTACCGACCAGGCCATGAGGGCTATGCGTGCCGGCGGTTCAACGGTAAAAGATAATAATACCGACGTGATGTATAACAACCTGATGAAGAAGTTTGAATTTGGTGGTGCCAATAAAAGCAATGTGTATTTTGATGAAGTGAATAGACAATATTTATTAAACATCAGAAGTATTTATGCAGAAGCCGCAGGAAATATGGCAGATGCCGGAAGGAAAGACGAAGCGGTGAAACTTCTAAAGAAAGAAGCAGAAGGGATTCATCAGGATAATTTACCCTATGGTTTGGTGAGCCGTTACAACCAGCACAACCAGACTTCTATTTTACTGGTGGAAGCGTATTACAAAGCGGGTCAATTGGATCAGGCCCGAAACATTGCTAAGGCAGTTCAAAGCGATATCAATAGTCAGAAAAATTATTATAACTATCTGAAGATGGAAAAACCGAATTACTATGCAGGTATGGAAAATTCGGAAGTGATCTTGAACGAAATCATGAACGAAACCTTAAAAGCAGTAGAAGAGCATTACGACCCGTTGAAGAAAGCCGCAAAAGCACCGGAGCAGGAGATAGCGCCTAGTCCATTGAAGAAAGCTGCGGACAGCACAAAGAAATAGTGCGGATAAATAGTCATCCAATATTATTATAAATACACTAAAAAAAGCTACTCCAAAAGGGGTGGCTTTTTTTCTTAGTTGGTTTCTTTCCGAATCGGTATTTGCCATTTCGAATTGTTTTTGGTGTTGGCAGTAGGAGTAGGAAAACTTAGTAAGATTTACAATTTCAGTAATGACAACAAAACAATTTTTATTCTAACTTAGTCGGTAGACAAGACAATTATCAAATGGCATTAAGTTGGAACGAAATAAAAGACCGGGCATTAAAATTCTCCAAAGAATGGCAGGGAACTGTTAACGAAATAGCAGACGCAAAACCATTTCTTGACGCATTTTTTGATGTTTTCGGAATTAGCCGAGAAAAAAGTAGGAACCTTTGAACACAGGGTAAAAAAATTGGATGACGGCAACGGGTACATTGATTTGATTTGGAAAGGCGTTGTCCTAGTAGAAATGAAAAGCAGATCTGGCCTACAGACAACCACTATTTACAAGCGAAGCCAACCGTATGGAATTTTTGTTTGATTTGTATGAAAAATACACGGCTGATTTGTTTACTAAAAAGAAGAAAGTATAGGAAATAATGGAAGGTTAAGAATTAGCCTGGCACAACATCTCCTCCGATATTTATGTTATATTCATTCAGGTATTTTGGTTATTCATATATTTTGGAAATAAACAATATTACAAATGAAAGGATTTCATTTTTCAAAGTTTGATAGTAGTCAGGAAGGTAAAACTCCCTTTGAAAAATTGTGGGATATTTTTCTGCAATTACTCACTTATACCAGTGGTGATGTGAATGAGGCGTTTCAATGGCTGAATGAGTTGGATAAGGAATACCGGCTAGCCAATAGTGAATATGGAATAGGCGATTTTATCGAAGACCTGAAAGAGAAAGGATATCTCACAGAAGACAATCAAAAAGAGGAGATAAAAATCACACCCAAAACAGAGCAGGGAATCAGAAAAAAAAGCTTGGAGGAGATTTTTGGCAAGCTGAAAAAAGCAAAGCAGGGAGATCACCGCACCTTTAAACCCGGTCAGGGCGATGAGTTGAATACAGAAACCAGACCCTTTCAGTTTGGTGATATGCTGGAGCAGATAGATTTTACAGAATCCATCCGCAATGCTCAAATCAATCATGGGGTGGAAAGTTTTTCCATTGGAGAAGACGACTTGCATATTCGTGAATCAGATTTTAAAGCGCAAACGTCCACCGTGTTGATGATTGATATTTCCCATTCTATGATCTTGTATGGTGAAGATCGCATCACGCCGGCCAAGAAAGTGGCAATGGCTTTAAGCGAACTCATCACTACCCGTTATCCTAAAGACACACTTGATATTGTGGTTTTTGGAAATGATGCCTGGCCGGTGGAAATAAAGGATTTGCCTTACCTGCAGGTAGGTCCATATCATACCAATACAGTAGCTGGTCTGGAGCTGGCAATGGATATTTTGAGACGTAGAAAAAATCCAAACAAACAAATTTTTATGATCACAGATGGTAAGCCCACCTGTCTGAAAATTGGAAAACGCTATTATAAAAACGCCTTTGGTCTCGACAGAAAAGTAGTGAACCGATGTATGAATCTTGCAGCCCAATGCAAGAAAAACAAAATCCCCATTACCACTTTTATGATTGCTACCGATCCTTATCTGCAAAGGTTTGTGCAGGAGTTTACCGAAATGAATCATGGGAAAGCCTATTTTGCATCTTTGGATAATCTGGGAAGTTTTATCTTTAAAGATTTTGAAAGCGGAAAGACGAAAACAATGTATTAGTGCACCACATGATTGGCAACAAAAAAAGTGTGCCCCTTTCAAATAAACAAAACATTCAACTCTATAGTTGATTTTTTATACTATCAAAGAAAACCATTCATGAATAGATCAACCCTTGGGGAGCTTAAAGCAAGTGGCTATCAACCCAAATCAATCAAAGAAGAAATAAGACAAAACCTGATACTGAAATTGAAAGAAGGCGAAACTAGTTTTCCCGGAATAGTGGGATATGAAGATTCTGTGATTCCTGAAACAGAAAGAGCCTTGCTAAGCAGACATAATATTTTGTTTTTAGGTTTGCGTGGCCAGGCCAAAACACGCATGGCGCGCCAGATGACAGCCTTGCTGGATGAGTATATTCCGGTGGTGGCTGGTAGCGAAATAAATGATGACCCACTTCATCCGATTTCCAAATTTGCCATCGACCTGATTGCAGAAAAAGGAGATGAAACGCCCGTTGAATGGCTGCACCGTAGTAAAAGATATGGAGAAAAACTGGCCACCCCAGATGTGAGTGTGGCAGACTTAATTGGTGACATTGATCCTATCAAAGCCGCCAATCTGAAACTGAGTTTTGCAGATGAAAGGGTATTGCATTATGGCATAATTCCGCGGTGCCATCGAAGTATTTTTGTGATCAACGAGCTGCCTGATTTGCAGACGCGTATTCAGGTGGCTCTGTTTAATATTCTGGAAGAAGGGGATATTCAGATTCGTGGATTCAAGCTGAGGCTACCTTTGGATATATTATTTGTGTTCACGGCCAACCCCGAAGATTATACGAACCGAGGTTCTATTGTTACTCCGCTCAAAGACCGCATTCAAAGTCAGATACTGACCCACTATCCCAGAACCCTGGAAGAGGCACTCGAAATCACCGAACAGGAAGCACATATTTCTAAAGATGCTGCTGAAAAAATAGTCATCAGCGATCTGGTAAAACGGCTGATAGAGCAGGTGGCTTTTGAGGCCAGGAGCAGCGAGTTTGTAGATAAAAAAAGCGGAGTGAGTGCCAGGCTTACTATTTCTGCCAGAGAAAATGCAATAAGCGCAGCAGAAAGAAGAGCGATCATCAACAGGGAGAAAAGCACGCAGGTTTGGATTTCAGATATAGCCGGAATTATTCCCTCTATCACTGGAAAAGTGGAATTGGTGTACGAAGGTGAGCAGGAAGGCCCTTATCAGGTAGCCATGAATCTGGTGGACAAAGCCATCCGCACTCAGTTCATCCATTATTTTCCTAACCCTGAGCTGCTCAAAAAAAGAAAAAATTCCGGTAAACCATCCGTGGAACAAAAGGCTGATGAGAACCCTTACCGACCCATCATAGTCTGGTTTGACAAGGGGAATCAACTCAACCTTCCTTTTAACACTACCGATGAACAGCGCTTGCAATTGTTGTACAGAGTGGATGGATTACACGCCCTTGTGAAAAAATATTTTTCTGGTGCCAATGAAATTGAAAAAGGACTTTTGATGGAGTTTGTATTACACGGGCTGGCTGCCTTTTCTTCCATTAGCAAAAAGTTTTTTGAAACTAATATTGAGTTCAAGGATTTGTTTGGAAGCATGATGGACTTGAACCTGAGCCAGGAAGAAGATTTGGAATGATAAGGATCGGGATAGATTTTTTCTCACTCAAGTGAGGGAGTTTTGGAAAAAGTAGATCCATTCTTTTTTAATTTGGTTTTTTATGACAGTGGTAAATATTTTGAAATGATTTGAATGATGCCACCTATGCAAAGGGAAAAGTGGGTGAGGCAATACAGAAGCCTGAAAATCTTCTGATGGATCCATCAAAAAATGAATGAAGGCTGGTTTGTAGTTTATCAATTCTGTAACAGGGATACTGTTATTTTTGCGACTTAAATTTTGTTATGACAAAAAAAATATTATTAGGTCTTTTGCTTTTATTTGTGCTGGATTTGTCAGCCCAAACCAAGCCAAAACCAAAACCGAAAACAGCTGTGCCTGCTAAAAAATTGGTAGCAGCCAAACCGGCAGTTCCTATGCTGAAAAATATGGCCGACTCAATGAGCTATGCTATTGGCGTAAATATTGCTCAATCCATTTATAAAGATTTTGCAGACCTGAATATGGATGTTTTTACAAACGCCATGAAAACGGTGGTAAACAAACAGAAACCAATATTGGATGAAGCGCAATGTCGTTCAGTGATTATGACATTTTCAGAGCAGGAACAGGCAAAACAGATGAAACCTCAGATAGAAGCTGGTGCAGCACTTTGGGATAAGAATTTGAAAAACGAAAAAATTGTAACTACCAATAGTGGCCTGCAGTATGAAGTGTTGAAAGCAGGAGCCGGAGCCAAACCAGGCTTGTCAGATACAGTAGTTTGTAACTACATAGGGATGCTCTTAGACAGCACAGAGTTTGACAATTCCTATTCACGAGGCGAGCCACTGACGATCCCGGTGAGTGGGGTGATAAAAGGATGGACAGAAGGATTGCAGTTGATGACCGTAGGTTCCAAGTATCGCTTTTTCATTCCACAACAGTTGGGATACGGTTTGCGTGGAGCACCACCCACCATTCCTGGCGGATCATTGTTGATATTTGAAGTGGAATTGCTGGAGATTAAGTAATAGGTTGGTAGATTGGTAGATTGGTTATATAGAGTTCGAAAAATATAATCCTCAATAAGCAATCTTCCATCTACACTAGTCCTTGGGACAGCATTGCTTCGGCTACTTTTACAAAGCCACCAATGTTTGCCCCTTTTTCGTAGTTCACATGTCCATGTTCGTCCTTGCCATACTTTACACATAACTGATGAATGTCGCTCATGTTTAATATTTTCATGAAACGGATGTCGCTCAGGCCTATGATCCGTCCAGGATGAAAATAAAACCAAAAGCGACAAATTCTTAAGATTGAGTCTTGCTGCCATAAGCCAGATCACCAGCATCTCCCAGTCCTGGTACAATATATCCTTTGGCAGTTAGTTCATCATCAATATCACCACACCATATCGTAGCATCAGGTAATTCGCGTGTAACGTAGTCCAGTCCTTCGGTACAGGCAATGGCAGCTGCAATGTGAATTTTCTTTGGTTTGCCTTCATTTTTCAGATACTGCACAGCTTTTACCAAAGATGCGCCTGTAGCCAGCATTGGGTCTGAGATAATTACAATCCGATTTTCGAGATCGGGTGTACTGACATATTCAATTTCTATCTCAAAACTTCCATCCTTATGATGTTTGCGAAAAGCTGAAATAAATGCATTGTCAGCTTTGTCAAAATAGTTTAGCAAACCTTGATGCAGAGCCAACCCTGCCCGCAGAATGGTAGCGAGCACGGGCTGTTCGCTAAGTACTTTGCTACCGGAAATGCCTAGTGGAGTTTGGGTTTCCACCGCTTGGAAAGGTAGTCCCTTACTGATTTCATAGGCTATCACTTCGCCGATTCTTTCCAGATTTCGGCGAAAACGCATCCGGTCATTTTGTATATCCACATCACGTAATTCACTTACCCAATTACTCAACAGACTATGGTTATCACTTAGGTTTATTATCATGCTTTATTGGTTTTTATTTGACCGAAACAAGTACAAAAACTTACTTTCGCAAACTTACAGGAATAAATGTTTTTTTATGCGACAAAGAACTGAATTTCTATTCTTTCATCAAAAACAAGGAGGCAGTAATACAGGTGAAATATGAGCAGGTTGATCTACAGGGGATGATTGAAATATGGGAATGAAAAGGGAACAACTACAACTTCAATCATCAATCTGTAATCACCAAATTGCAATCTTTAAACTGCAATCTGCATTTTTTTTCAGTAAAAAAAAATTCAATTATGATATATCGTACTATAGGATTGATGAGCGGCAGCTCGCTGGATGGGCTTGATATAGCCTATATAGAATTTTTGGAAAATGGTGGCAAATGGACGGGTGAAATAGTTCATTCGGAATGTGTACCGTATTCGGTTGAATGGATAGAGAAACTGAAACTTGCTACTTCTTTATCTGCACTGGATTATCAATTGTTGCATACCGAATATGGGCACTATATCGGAAATGCAGTCAATGCATTTATTAAAAAATATCAACTTCATTTCAAAGTGGCATTGGTTGCTTCTCACGGTCATACTACTTTTCATATACCTTCAAAAAAAATGACGGCACAGTTGGGAGAAGGAGGAGCTATAGCAGCGGTAATTCAATTGCCTGTTGTGACAGATTTGCGAGCACTAGACGTGGGTTTCGGTGGAGAAGGTGCTCCGATTGTGCCCATTGGTGAAAAATTATTGTTGAATGACTATAGCTATTTTTTGAACCTGGGAGGTATTGCTAATGTGTCGGTGAATGCTGATCGCTATCTGGCATTTGATGTTTGTGCCGCCAACAGGGTGCTGAATATGCTGGCAAACGAAGTTGGGCTGGATTTTGACAATGAAGGAGTATTAGCACGTAGCGGACAATTGAATCAACAATTGTTGAACGAATTGAACAGCCTTGCTTACTATTCCCGGCCAGTACCCAAATCATTGCCTAACAGTTTTGGTACCGATGAAGTTTTTCCAATCATAAAAAAATATCAGCTTAGTACCGAAGATGCTTTGCATACCTATACAGCACATATAGTGCGCCAGATAAAGAATGCCTTGTACCAATATGGTACTACTACTACTAGTACCGATTCAAAAATATTGGTTACAGGAGGTGGAGCACTCAATACCTACCTGATAGAAAAATTGCAGGAAGCGTTGAGCCAAATAGAGGTGGTGGTGCCGGATGTGCAGTTAGTGCAATACAAAGAGGCCATGATCATGGCTTTTATCGGGGTTCTTCGCTGGCGAGAAGAGTATAATGTATTAAGTTCCGTAACGGGTGCAACCCGTAATAGTGTGGGCGGTGCCATGTGGATGGGCTAGGAAGAATAAAGGAAAGATTCAAAATCACTAATAGGCTTTCCCCGATTTGATATTTTCAAATACTGTGAGAGAAATAGGTTGGTCTTGTATGTTGCATTTTGTGGAGTATTTGCAAAAAGCAAAATACTGTCTAAGTATTGAAATCTATTTCTGGGGAAAAAAATAATCTGTAAGCAGTAAGTCTATTGAAAAGGTGGACTAATAAAAACATTTCTTAATATTGCGCTCTAATTTCTGTTATTCATGATCAGTATCGGGAAGGGGTTAAGGTGCACAATTGTTTTTTGTTTATTTCATTTTGGTATGCAGGCGCAAAATAAGGAGGTCGTGAGGCAATCGTTGTTTTGGGTACGGTATTATAATCAGTTTAGCTTTTCCAAAAACTGGACATGGCACAATGAATTTGAAGATCGTCGTTTTTTTAAAGCCAACCAGCAACATCATTTCATTCTCCATTCACGGCTGCACTATCGTTTTTCTCCCCAGACAGACTTCGCATTTGGATTGACCTATTCCATTCAAAGTCCACAATATCCAGATGCCAAAGTGGATTTGGTTGTGCCGGAACTACGACCTGTGCAGGAAATAAATTATGTCCATTCGATTACTGAAAGATGGACATTGATGCATCGCCTGAGACTGGATGCAAGGTTTATTCATAGTAACAACGGCGAACAATTGTTGGATGGCTATGATTTTAATTGGAGAATCAGATATAGAGTATTGGCAAATTGCAGACTAAGTAAGAAGGAATCTAAACTGCCGGCAAACCTAAAGTTGTCCAATGAGCTGATGTTAAATGCGGGTTCAAAAATCATCAACAACCAATTTGATCAGAACAGATTGTATGTTGGTTTGGAACAGGGATTAAATAAAAATGTAGCATTGGAATTGGGCTATCTACACTGGTATCAGCAAAGACCATCGGGGTATCAATTTTTTGACAGAGAAATCATTCGGTTTACAGTCTATAACAAAATAGAAATTCTTCCGTGAGTGTTCCGTTTTGGGTGAGCTAAAGGGATATTGGTTGGCCATTAGAAAATGCAAGAATTGTATCAGGACATTTTCAAAACTGGAATAGGTTTTTTTACAAATCGGAATTAAGTTTTATGAGTCGGTTTTTAGTAATCAGCTTGAGGTGCTCATTATCATCCTGCTCCATCCTGATATACAGAAAGTTTCAGGTAGGAGGATTAAATTTGCGTAGATTTTAGTTTATGGCACAAAAAGTTTTAGTAATAAAATTGGGTTCGGCAGTAATAACGAATGCAAATGGTAATATCAATAAGACAGTTATCAATAAGATTGTTTCGGACATAAGTAGGCTGAGCAAAGAGTACAAAGTGGTTTTGGTAAGTAGTGGTGCAGTGAGTAGCGGAAAGAAATTTGTCAGCAATTATAAAGGCACTCTGTTGCAAAGAAAAGTAGCAGCGGCTATCGGCAATCCCATCCTGATTCAGCTTTACAGAACCAGCTTTCAAAAATCAGGTTTTACAGTGGCACAGGCATTATGTGAACGTTCGCATTTCAGCAACAGAAAACAGTTTTTACAGTTGCGTGATACCTTTAAAACGTTTTGGAAACATGATGTAATACCCGTGGTGAATGAAAACGATGTGATTAGCGATTTGGAATTAAAGTTTTCCGACAATGATGAGCTGGCCACGCTTTTGGCCATTGCCTTCGATGCCGAAACTCTGGTGTTGTGCACTTCGGTGGGTGGCTTTTTGAATGAGGATAAAGAAATAGTTCGTGATATAAAAGCAGTCAACACGGATATCTTATCCCTTGTAAAAAAAGGGGAGAAATCGGAATTTGGTTTGGGGGGCATGTTGTCCAAACTCACTTTCACCAGGCTGGCCACCAACCTGGGAATAAATGTGGTGATGTGCGGACTGCAATCTGCCACTCCCATTTCAGATGCATTGAATAAGATGTCCGGAACTTGGTTTCATTCTCAAAAATCTAATTTAAAAAACCGCCAGAAATGGTTAGCTAGTGGCTCCATCACACTGGGTACCATCAAACTGGACAAAGGAGCTTCAAAAGCAGTGGCCGAGAGAAAGAGTTTGCTCACTGTGGGCATTGCCTCTATCGAAGGTAGTTTTGCATCAGGCGAAGTAGTGCAGTTGATGGGGGAGCAGGAAACGATTATCGGCGTGGCCAAAACAAAGCTAAGTAGTTTTGAAATTAAGAAGCAGTTGAAGATAAAGCATGTTATTGCAGCACATGCCAATGATATTGTATTGATCTAAATATTTGCAAAATGCAAAATATGGCACATCGGAATCAGGGAATGAAACAAATAAGCCTGAAGAAGTCTATTGGACATAGCCTGTGTCAAAAATATCACTGTACCTTTTTCTGCTCAATAATGATTTTGAAAAAATTAGATGTAGTACAAAAGATCATACCTCGCCTTTCATTACCCGGCAAAATTTCTTATTTTGTAGCTTTCGAAAAATCTAATTCTTTTTATTACAAATTTGCACTCAATTAATATGTCAATACTTGCCTCACTTGTAAAAGTCAATAAAACAAAAACAGCCTTGCAAAAAATGGCTGATAAGGATGTAAAGAAAATGTTGCAATCCATGGCATTGGTCATTATCGAAAATGAAGCAGCCATACTGAAAGCCAATCAAAAAGATTTAGCAGCCAAAGATCCAAACGATCCCAAGAACGATAGATTGATGCTGAATAGGCAACGGCTTAAAAGTATCTCCAATGCGATTAAAAATATTTCCAGACTACCAGATCCAACTGGAGTTGTGTTGACAGAACGAAAACTACCCAATGGAATCAACCTAAAAAAAGTGGCGGTTCCTTTGGGTGTGGTAGGGGCGATCTATGAAAGCAGACCGAATGTAACTTTTGATATAGCCGCACTTTGTCTTCGCAGCCGCAATGCCTGTGTGCTAAAGGGAAGTAGTGATGCGGCCAACACCAATAAGGTTTCCGTAAAACTGATTCAAAAGGTGCTTAAAGAGTTTGGGTTAGATATCAATACAGTTTGTTTGCTTCCTCCCGAAAGAGAAGTGGTGCAGGAAATGTTTACTGCTACTCGGTATCTGGATGTTTTGATTCCTCGTGGGTCAGAAGGGTTGATCAATTTTGTGAGACAAAATAGTTTAGTTCCTGTGATTGAAACTGGAGCAGGAGTATGCCATGTATATGTAGAAAAAAATGCAGATCTGAACAAAGCAGTAAGCATTGCAGTCAATGCAAAGGTGAGTCGGCCTTCGGTGTGTAATGCCGTCGATGCGATACTGGTGGATGAAAGTATTGCGCCAGCCTTCCTAAATCTATTGGCTCCTGAATTTTCTAAACATGAAGTGGAGGTTTTTGCTGATGCGCCTGCTTTCAAAACATTGAAGGGTTATCCCTTTCTTCAGAAGGCCAAGCCAGATGATTTTGGTAAAGAATTTCTTTCCCTGAAATGTGCCGTTAAAACAGTAAAAGGAATTGATGAAGCCCTGGATCATATTGCCAAATATTCCACCAAACATTCTGAAGCCATAGTTTCAGAAAATAAATCTTCCTGTGCGCGTTTTATCAATGAAGTGGATGCCGCAGCTGTTTATACCAATGCCTCCACCCGGTTTACGGATGGCGAAGAATTTGGTTTGGGAGCAGAAATTGGCATCTCAACCCAAAAGCTACATGCTCGAGGGCCCTTTGCATTGGAGAAATTAGTAACCGAGAAATGGATTTTAGAAGGGGATGGACAAATACGGTAAATGGATAAAGAAGGATGGTTATAAGACCTAAATCCAAAACTTGAAAAGGGAAACCCACGCTTAATCTAAATAATCATTAATTTAGCCGCCCATTAAAGCATTTTTTTTATGCCCGGAGAAGTTCTAAACAGACAGTTTCTTGATTTTGAAAAACCAATCAAAGATTTGTTGGACGAGATCGAGTTTACAGCCGAAAGGCAAAGAAAAACAGATATTGATTTAAGCGAGCAAATTGCCCAGCTTGAAAATAAAGCAAATGAAATACGCAAAACCATCACTCATAATCTGAGCGACTGGCAGCGTGTGCAGTTCAGTCGTCATCCCGATCGACCCTATACCCATAAGTATATTGAGTTGATGAGTGAAAACTACACCGAGCTATATGGCGACAGAAACATAAAGGATGACAAAGCTATGGTAGGCGGATTTGCTTCGCTTGATGGGCAGACTGTCATGATCATTGGCCAGCAAAAAGGTTCTAATACCAAAAAAAGACAATTGAGAAATTTTGGTATGGCAAATCCGGAAGGCTATAGAAAAGCCCTGAGACTCATGAAGCTGGCTGAAAAATTTAATAAACCTGTCGTAACACTGATTGATACACCAGGTGCCTTTCCTGGTTTGGAAGCAGAAGAGCGTGGGCAGGGCGAGGCCATTGCAAGGAATATTTATGAAATGATGCGATTGAAAGTGCCTGTGATTTGTGTCATCATTGGCGAAGGTGCCAGCGGTGGTGCTTTAGGCATTGGTGTGGGAGACAGAGTTTATATGATGGAGAACACTTGGTACACGGTGATTTCTCCGGAAAACTGTAGCACCATTCTATGGCGAAGCTGGGACTATAAAACAAAAGCAGCAGAACAGTTGAAACTGACTTCCTCTAAAATGAAAGATTTTGGTCTGATAGATCATATCATCCCCGAGCCGGATGGTGGTGCACATTGGGACTATGCCTTGGCTGCCGCGAACCTAAAGAAGCAAATACTGGCAGGAATAGCAGAACTCAAAGATATGGATCCTCAAAAACGCGTGGAAGCCAGAATAGAGAAGTTCAACAAAATGGGCTTTTGGGAAGAAGAGTAGGAGGGGAGAATGAACATGGAGAATATGGGGTAGGATGCTAATTAATCAAGAATCAATAGTCAATAATCAATATTCAATAGTAAATATTCAATATTCAATATTCAATAGTCAATAATCAATAATCAATAGTCAATAATCAATAGTCAATAATCAATAGTCAATAATCAATA
>DAORWU010000015.1:57211-57412 GCA_035434405.1 Niabella sp.
TCAATAATCAATAGTCAATAATCAATAGTCAATAATCAATAGTCAATAATCAATAATCAATATTCAATAGTAAATAGTCAATATTCAATATTCAATATTCAATAGTCAATATTCAATTTTCAATAGTCAATAATCAATAGTCAATAGTCAATAGTCAATAATCAATAGTCAATATCAAATAATCAATCCGCAATCAAACAA
>DAORWU010000015.1:57512-120772 GCA_035434405.1 Niabella sp.
TAAACATCAAACAATAAACATCAAACAATAAACATCAAACAATAAACATCAAACAATAAACATCAAACATCAAACATCATAATGTCTTTACAGCAAAAATTTAGAGGTACCGGAATAGCGATTGTTACACCTTTTACACCTGCAGGAGATTTTGACTGGCCTGCTTTGGAAAAGTTAGTCAACTTCTGGATCGACAACAAAGTGGAATATCTGGTGGTGGCAGGCACAACTGGAGAGAGTGCCACACTGACAAGAGAAGAAGAACAAGTGCTATTCAGTTTCGTAGCCGAAAAGAATGAAGGTCGTGTACCATTGGTGGCAGGTATCGGTGGTAATGATACCCGAGAAATTTTAGAGGCATTTAAGAAAATGAATGTGGACGGATATGATGCCATTCTATCCGTTTCGCCCTATTATAACAAACCTCGTCAGGAAGGAATATTTCAACAATATAAAGCGATCAATGATGCAGCTCCGCTTCCGGTAATCATGTACAATGTGCCCGGAAGAACAGGTATGAATGTAACAGCAGAAACAACCTTGCGTGTGGCAGAAGAATGTAAAAATATTTTTGCAACCAAAGAAGCATCCGGCAATTTTGATCAGCTCAATCAAATAATGAAGTACAAACCCAAAGACTTTATGCTGATAAGTGGGGATGATGGCATTTCGCTGCCTATGATTGCATTAGGGGCAGAGGGCGTGATTTCTGTGGTGGCCAATGCTTATCCTAAAGAGTTCTCAGAAATGATAAGACTTTGTTTGAAAGGAGATTTTGCGCAGGCATCAACACTACATCTTAAATACATCGATATTATCAACTCCATGTTTGCAGATGGTAGTCCTTCTGGCGTAAAACAATACCTGAGCGAAATGGGATTGTGCGGAACCAACTTTCGGTTGCCGATAGTGCCCGTGAGCGACGAACATGCTGCTACTATCCGGGAGCTGATGGCCAAATTATAGTTTGCCGTTTTGGCAATAGCCTTTTGGGAATTATTGCTTTTTGATTTTCAGATTAACTTATCAAATAGGTATTGATCGGCAAAGATTAATACCTATCTATTTTTATAAAAAACGATTGTGATTATGGATTCAAAAAAATCTACCCGTAGAAGTTTTATTAAACAGACTTCTATAATTAGTGCAGTGGCCGCAGCCTTGCCAAACCTGCTTTTTGCTGAGAATAGTGGCATACGATTAGCTGCACCTTCCGAAAGAATTAATCTGGCCTGCGTGGGAATTGGAAACAGGGCCGGAGAAATTATTGAAGAGTTCTATAAGACAGGTCTGGTAAACATTGTGGCGCTTTGCGATGTGGACATGGGGGCAGCGCATACTCAAAAAATAATGGAAATGTTTCCGGCCGCCAAACGCTTTCAGGATTTCAGACTGATGTTTGATAAAATGGCTAACGAAATAGATGCTGTTTCTGTAGGCGTACCCGATTTCTCGCATTTCCCAATTACCATGATGGCGATCGCCCTAGGCAAGCATGTGTATGTGGAAAAACCATTGGCACGCACTTTTAATGAAGTGGAACTGATGATGAAAGCGGCTGCCAAACATCCGAAAGTAGTTACTCAGATGGGTAATCAGGGACATTCTGAAGCCAACTATTTCCAGTTCAAAGCCTGGGTGGATGCAGGGATCATCAAGGATGTTACATCCATTGTGGCACACATGAATTCCACACGTCGCTGGCATGGCTGGAATCCAAACATAAAATCATTCCCAGCGGCTGAGATGGCTCCTTCCACTCTGGATTGGAATCTTTGGCAGGCACAAACATTTGGACATGACTATAACAAGGATTTTGTAAATGGGCAGTGGCGATGCTGGTTCGATTTTGGGATGGGCGCATTAGGCGATTGGGGTGCTCATATTCTGGATACGGCACATCAGTTCTTGAATTTAGGATTGCCTTATGAAGTAAGCCCCGCAAAGCTTTCAGGACATAATAACTTTTTCTATCCGATGTCCACCACCCTCTCCTTCAAGTTTCCCAAAAGAGGAAAAATGCCAAAGGTGAATATTATGTGGTATGATGGGGTGGACAATCTACCTCCCATTCCAAAGGGCTATGGGGTGCAGGGGCTAGATCCCAATATCCCTCCGCCTAGCAATGGCCCAGTGAAGGAAGCCAAGCTTAATCCCGGAAAGATTATATATACCAAGGATCTTACCTTCAAAGGGGGCTCGCATGGAAGCACACTCTCGATCATCCCCGAAGAAAGGGCTAAGGAAATGGAAAGCCGACTACCTAAAGTACCTGCCAGCACGTCCAATCATTTCAAAAACTTTTTGTTGGCCTGTAAAGGTCTGGAAGAAACCCGTTCCCCTTTCTCGGTAGCTGGTCCTTTAAGTCAGGTGTTTAATCTGGGTGTGATTGCCCAGTGGACTGGAGAAAAGATTAAGTTTGATCGCAACAAAAAAATCATTACCAACAGTAAAAAAGCCAATGAGCTTTTAGCGGGACCACCTCCACGAAAAGGATGGGAAGATTTTTACATTGTTTAGCATCTTATTAAAATTCGGCTCCAGATCTGGAGCCGTTATTTTTGGAGAGAAATAATCTGATCAAGTTTTAGTTGTAGGGCGTAATCGTATAAGCCATCTGCGCCTGATAACAGTTTGTTACAAGTTTGAACATATTGTTCTTGAAATGGTGGATGGAGTTCATTATTCTTGGCCTGAATAATTAATTTGTTATAGAGTAAATCTAATTGAAATAAGAGTTCCTGACGGGTCTTTCTGTTTTTTATATCTACTTTGTCTGATAAGAAATCATCAATCAGTTCGCCGGAATAATATTCATTGATCAATAGTTTAGCACCTTCAAAGTCGTCATTGGTTACATATCCTGACAGCTTTTGTAACACCACAAAAAAACCACGAATCATTTTTTCTATCAGGTCTTCTTTCATAAGGAATGA
This sequence comes from Niabella sp., assembly GCA_035434405.1. GTDB lineage: Bacteria > Bacteroidota > Bacteroidia > Chitinophagales > Chitinophagaceae > Niabella. Next base: position 60,449 of record DAORWU010000015.1, read on the forward strand.
TTTATTTTCCCTTTCTTATATACAATACATTGGCTACTTTGCGTTCTCCCTGATGATCCCATTTTTTATTATCGGATGGATGATTGATCACACCCTTATTTTTCATCCATAAAGTGGATGATCCACCCCCATCAAAGTTGATCGCTTGCACACAGCCTAACCATTGCATCACTTTGGTTAGTTCAAAAAGACTCATGCCTGCAGAGTTGGCATGTCGGCCATCTACCACCAACAATATCACTGCACCATCTTTGGTGATACCAACCGCTGTTCTGGGATGCCGGTTTTTATTAAAACTACTGGAGTCCAATAGTTCCCTTTGATTATCTTTCAAAATCAAAGGGCCGTTCAGCATGATGTTGGGTTGCTTCAGCCATTCCTCCCAATTGACCAGTCCGTCCCATTTTACAATATCTAATTTACCGTTGTCGATGACTATTGCTGCTTTTTGATGAAAGTCTGGTTTTTCATTTTTGTTTTTTCTGTTGATATTGACCACTTCGCCATCTACTTTAATAAAATCCACGGCTCCACCATTTTTCATGTCAAAAAAATTGCCGTTGATGGCAGCTATTGCCTTCCGGTTGTTGGCCATAAAATCAGAAGTGGGTCTTAGCGTTTTTGCCTCGGCCATGAGAGCAAACTTTGCCTTGCGAAAAAAGCCGGATTTTATTTTTATAAAATTGATATTCTCCGTGGTGCCAAAAAGCGTTCCCTTGGCAAAGGAATGATGATAGAGCCGCACGCCAGCTGCAATTCTTTCTTTTGTCCAATGGGTATTTGCAAAGTGGATGGAGTCAGGGTTCTGGCTCCATCCCAACGTGCCGCTTCCCAATACCAGCAAAACCAGCAAAGAGAAACGCCATACGACAGGCTTTATAGAAACGAGTTTGATCAAACTGTATTATTTTAGAATTGCTGTCATTACTGCATTACCTAAAGCCGGAATAGTTTGTTCCATTTTGATGGCCAGCAACTTTTTGGGATCAATCCACAGAATAGATTTGTCTGAGGCCTGCTCAATATTCGTCAGGTTCACTTTCCAACATTCTGTTCCGTTCAGGGTTTCTTTACCCACCACATCAAGCATCAATTGTTTTAGCTTCATGCTGCTCGCATCTACTGTATAGAAAGAAGTTTGATAACCTTGTGCGAGTGGCAAACGACCAATGATGAAGTCCAATCCTGCTCCATCACTAAGTACCAAACCATCTGTTTTGAGTTCTGATGTTTTACCCATCATGTCCACCATAATTTTGTCCGCATTACTATTCATAATGATCGTAGCAGGTCCTTGCTTAATGGTTCTTTTCAAAAGTGAGAGATTGTCTTTTGCCAGAAGCGATGCATCGCTCATGGCACCAAATGCACCTTTCGCTTCATCCAGAATGTTCCAGTTGTTGCCCTCCATTTTTATGGTTCTTTTCATCTCCATCGGTATATCCTGTCCCTGTGCTACTATGTTTACCGCATATTGATAAACGCCTTTTTCAAGCCCTTTTGATAAAGCAGGCATTGATTTCAGGGTAGTGGATTTTGGTTTTTCGGACAGCTTCACCGTGTTGATATCTACAGTCAATTCGGTAAGCCGTTTGGCCACATTCTCTGGCATATCTTGCTGATATCGGGTGCCTAAATGGGATGCCAGAAATTTTTCAGAAGCGGCAACCATGGCCATATTGTTTACTGGTTTGTGAAAACCATGTCCTTCATCATCGGCCAAAATATACTTTACATCACTTCCTCTTTGTCTCAATGCGATAACAATCTGATCGCTTTCGGCTTTTTTCACCCTGGGATCATTCGCTCCCTGAATAATCATGAGCGGTGCTTTTATCTTATCTGCTGAGAACAGAGGACTGGCTGCATGTAATAATTTCTTTCCTTCATCAGTAGCGTCGTCGCCCATTCTAAGGGTGAGGATTTTTCTAAAAGATTCCCAATAGGGTGGAATGGTGGCTAGCAGCGTAAACAGATTGCTGGGTCCCACAATGTCCACACCCGCGGCATACACATCTGGTGTGAAAGCCAGACCTGCTAAAGTAGCATACCCACCATAGCTGCCTCCCATAATGGCTACTCGTTTGGGATCTACAATGCCTTGTTTTACTAAATATTTTACACCCCAGGTAATGTCGTCCTGCATCAGTTTGCCCCATTGCAGGTTGCCGGCATCCAGGAACTTTTTGCCATACCCAGTGCTGGCTCTAAAGTTTGGATCGAGTACAGCAAATCCTCTGTTGGCAAACAATTGAGCATAAGAATTAAATCCCCAAAAGCTTCTTCCCCAAGGTCCACCATGAGGAAAAACCAGCAAAGGAAGATTTTTGGCTACTTTTCCTTTGGGCAAGGTAAGGTAGGCGGGTATCTCCAGTCCATCGCTACTCTTGTAACGAATTGCTTTCATGGGGCTTAGGGATGCCTCATGTTTTTTTAATTTGGGTCTTGGTGTGTATTGGGGAATTATTTTTTTACTATCCCGATCGTAAAAATATACAGAGGCTACTATTACATCACCAGAAACTGTAAATAGCCATTTGCGTTCGTCCTTTGTCATACTGGATACGCCAATCTCTGTTCCAGGAAATTTAGATTTTAATAAATTATAATCCGCCTGATACGCTTTGTCCTTAAAATAATAGCGTTCTTTCTCATCGTTGTATGAAGTGTACACAATACTTCTGGTGATATCGCTGAAAGATACTCCTCCTAGATCTACTCTTTTCAGAGGATCTTGTTCCACATCCTTTACTGCACCTGTAGCCGGATCCATCAACACTAATTTTAATAAATCTACTTCATCTCCTTTGTTGGTTTGAACATATATTCGCTTATTATCTTTAGTAAAATTCAATGGAGATGCTGATTCCATTGCTGTGACCGAATAAATTTTTTCAGGAGAACTTTTGTCTAGACTCAAGAAGTCTGTAGATCCATCTTCGGGATTCCTGATAGCCAGACGTGGCTTCTCATCCCAATCAAAAACCCAACCTCCAATACGATCTTTGTTTTCCTGAATCAAGCTTAGTTTTCCTGAATTGATTTCTAATTTATATAAATCATGCCATTTCTGATCACGGTTGTTTAGTCCGATCATCATCACATTGGGATCTTTTTTGCTTATCAAATAAATATTTACAGTAGCACTATCCATTGGTGTCAGGTTTCGGTTTGCAGGTATTCCTGATTCGGCCTCAGGGGTGGCAGAAGGTGAAACAGCAAAGATGTTATAGTTTTCATTTCCTCCTTTGTCATTGGCATATACAATGTATTTTCCATCATAGGTCCAAAAATAACCGACACTTGGCCTGGTCAAATTGGTAAGTCTGCGGGCCTTTTCAAAAGGCTCATCAAATTTTTTCACCCAAATATTCATAATGCCATTATGTGCCTTCAGAAAGGAAATATATTTCCCATCCGGACTTAACTGTCCACCACTTATTTCCGGATTGCCAAAAAATATTTCCCGATCTATGATGGGTGTTTCTTTGGATGCCTGACTAAAGGCTGTGCTAAATGCGATGGTGGCAATAAGTAAGAATAGATAGTTTTTCATTAGCCGAATTTTTACGGTTTTTAATTATTGTATTTCAGTAGTAGTATTTTGGAAACAAGAAGTGCTCCACATACGCAAACAAGTATTAAAGATAGTAAAAGACATTATTAACTATTAAAGCTTTTGATCTAATTTTTTCGCCGAAAGGTAAGTTTAACTGGTTTGGGCCTATTTATAGTGATTAGTTTTCAAGTTTTTGATACACAACCAGTACATTTACTGTGATTCAAATTTTGGACATTATGATAAAGATTAAACCCTTCAAGGCATTGCGACCTGTAAAAGAATATTCATCCAAAGTAGCTTCAAGGCCCTATGATGTGCTGAACCGAATGGAAGCAAAAGAGGCGGCAAAAGGAAATGAATACAGCTATCTGCATATCACCAAATCCGAAATTGATCTGCCAGATTTCATCCCATTGCATAGCCATGAGGTTTATGAACAGGCAAAGCATAATCTGAAATATTTTATTGATAAGAAGATATTGTTTCAGGAGGATCACCCCTGCTACTATATTTATGAACTCACCATGAACCACAAGGCGCAAACTGGATTGGTTTGCCTGTCTTCGGTAGAAGATTATTTTGATAACCGGATAAAGAAACATGAGTTTACCAGACCGGATAAGGAAAAGGATAGGATAGATCACATGAGCACCATCATGGCACAAACTGGAAATGTTTTTCTGGCTTGTTATAGTGTGGAAGAAATGAACATGCTGATTGAAAACTGGCAGTCTGCTCATGAGCCTGTGTATGATTTTGTTTCGGAGGATGGTGTACGACATGCCGTGTGGGTGATTGATGCGGAGAAGACCATTTATGCGATCACGCAATTGGCCAATGAAAAAATTTCTGCTACCTATATTGCAGACGGACATCATAGGGCTGCTTCGGCGGCAAATGTAAGCAGGGCTTTGGCTGGGAATGAAAAGGCTCAGTATTTTCTTACAACTATTTTTCCAGATAAGGATTTGCAAATTATGGATTACAATCGGGTTGTAAAAGATCTGAATGGTTTAGATGACGAAGCTTTCTTCAATGCATTGAAGGATTCGTTTGACATGGAAACGTCTTTGGTTGCAGTAAAACCTGAAAGAGCGCGCGAGTTTGGAATGTATATAAATGGAACCTGGTATCGGCTTTTTAGTAAGTCTGGTATTGATCACAAGGATGTTATCGGAGTACTGGATGTAAGTATTTTGTCCGATCATATTTTGGAAAAAATTCTTGGTATTCAGGATCAGCGAACCAACTCCCGAATAGATTTTGTGGGAGGCATTCGAGGGCTTACTGAATTAGAAAAAAGAGTGGATAGTGGAGACATGAAAGTGGCTTTCAGTCTGTTTCCTGTTACCATTCAGCAATTATTTGCTGTGGCCGATAGTGGACAGGTTATGCCACCCAAAAGCACTTGGTTCGAACCTAAATTGCGCGATGGATTGCTCACCCATCTTATTTGATGATGCAAAACTATTGTACTACTTTGTTGGCACAGCAGGAGCTGGCAAATGCATCGGGTTTTGCTTTAAAGGAAAATCCCATGCCGGTGATATAACCAATGGCTTCACTAAGTGCTTCGTTGCTTTTGAACATTGGACTGGTGTTGATGTCCACGTGCACTTCCATATCCACATTGTGGTTGGTAAACACATTGCTTAGGTGGTAGGCTATTTCAATGCTTTTGGAAACTTCGGTCATCATACGCTGACGAATGCTCATTTTTTCGCAGGTGGTTTCATTATTAAGGTACATAAAACCGCCGTGGCCTTTGCGAATAAAAACAATGGCTGTAGCAAATTCGGTTTCTTTCCCTTTTACCTGACTGTCGGTGCCGATGCAAACTTTGATGGTGTGACCTTTTTCTTTTTCGCGAAGAAGGACTCCCTGAACCTCATCTACAATGTAATTTCTGAGGTACTCGCCCGTCAACTTTCGCCATTGTTTTGTTGGTTGTTGCATGAGATTTGCGTTTCACAACGTTATTGAATAATATCAGTTCCAGACAAATAAACTTATACACAACATGTGCATTAAGAGATATGGACTAAAATTTTTTATGTCAATTGAGCTTTAGAGCATTGGTATGAAAGGCTAAATCAAAATAGGCGGTAGTGATTCTTTATTTGGATAATTTAAAAATTTATTTGCTTTTAATAGGCGAGATTTTTCATAAGGCTACTATAAAATGATTATTTCTTCTCAAAACAAAAATTCTTTGACCAGAATAAAAAGCCCCATGAGTAGTACAAACCAGCCAAATACTGGTTTGAGCTTTTCACCATTCAGTTTCTTTGAAAGGTTGATGCCAAGTAGCATGCCTGCCAATGCCATTACTGATACCTTAAATAAAAGCATTTTGTTGAAGGCAACATTATTAATCAGATCACCAACAAATCCAATAAGACAATTGATGGTGATGATGGTAAGCGAGGTGGCAATGGCACTTTTTACATCCAGTCTTGCGTACAAGAGTAATGCAGGCACAATCAGAAAGCCTCCTCCGGCACCTAGCAAACCAGTTACAAATCCTACACCAATAGCAATTACAATTAGTTTTAAAGTAGATGTACTTCCGGTTGTTTGAGTTTTATCCTTACTCCGGATCATAAAAATGGCCGATGCGACCATCAACAAAGAGAACAAGCCCATCATCAGAAGATGTTTGCTGACGGTGAATGAGCATACTGCAAAAACTTGTGCAGGTATAGCAGGTAAAATATATTTCCTGGTGAGTAATAATACAATGATAGAAGGAATAGAAAATATTACGGCAGTCGCCAGCTTCAGATTGCCTAGGCGGTAATGTTTGTAACTGGCAGCTATGGCGGTAATGCCAACTATAAACAAGGAATGGGTGGTGGCAACTTCGGGTGTTACTCCAAAGCAATACACCAAAATGGGGATGGAGAGTATGGAGCCGCCGCTACCTATCAATCCCAGAGATACCCCGATCAACAAGGCTAATATGTATCCTAAAATTTCCAGTTGAAAAAATTATAATTCAAATATGCGCATATTTTTTCTGGATAAAAAGCAGCCTACTATGTTAGTAGGCTGAAATGAAGGGTTATATTGATTGTTGGATCTTTTCCAACAAAGCTTTGGTTTTTCGGATACCTTCTTCTTCGCTCAACAGGTCACCTTCGTACTCTATCCCCACATATCCTTTAAAACCTGAGTCTTTTACAATTTTCATGATTCGGTAGTAGTCGGTTTCTATGCATTCTCCTTTTTCATTAAAATCATAGGACTTGGCACTAACGCCTTTGGCGAAGGGCATCAATTCTTTCGTACCCTGATAGCGGTCGTAATCTTCCAGACAGGTCTTCCAATTTTTCGCATCCCTCTTTATACAGAAGTTTCCAAAGTCTGGCAGCGTGCCTACATTCTTTTTGTTTACAGCAGTCATCACTCCCTTCAACCATTTGCCGCTGGATGAATAGCCACCATGATTCTCAACTATTACATTTATTTTTTCTTTGAAAGCATAGTCGCCCAGTCGGCTTAGTCCGTCTGCAGCAGCTTTTGCTACTTCTTCGCTGGTACCTTTGCCGGCAGCGTTTACCCGAATAGTTTTGCAACCCAGGTATTTGGCAGCTTCCACCCATTTATAATGATTTTCTATTGCTTTGGTGCGGGCTTTGGCATCGGTACTCCCAAGCTCACCCTCACCATCACACATGATCAAATGATTCTTAACGTCGTTGTCCTTACAAATTTTTAATAACTCATTCAGGTACTTCGTGTCTTTGGCTTTATCCTTAAAAAAAACATTCACATATTCTATGGCCCCTATTCCAAATTGTTTTCGGGCTATGATCGGGAAATCTAGGTTGGTGATTTCTTTTGCAAATAGTTTTTTATGTAAAGACCATTCTGCCAATGAGATATCAAAGAAAGATTTTTTGCTGACACCGAATAATCCATTTTCTGCAAATGCAGGTGTAGAAAGGATTCCGGCACTCACCATGGAGCATTGTTTTAAAAATGATTTTCTGTTCATGGATTGTTTTTATTTTGAATGAGCAAATTGATTGCTGGGGATGAGTTGAGCCTGTTGCCCGATGAAATTAAAAAAGACTAGTCCTCATTGATAATATCCGATTTTTTGGTGAAGGGATCTTTTAGAAGTTTTACAAAGTCTTCATCTCTTTCATTGGGATAATAACGATCTAGGCCATACTTTATTTTAGAAACAGGAAGCGTACTAAAAGTTCGAAACATCCTGTCCCAAATAGACAATACAGCACCATAATTGCTATCGGTATAAGGTTGTTTCCAATGATGGTGTACTTTGTGCATATTGGGCGATATGAGAATATAGCTCAAACCCTTGTCCAATGTAGCAGGTAGTCGGATGTTGGCATGCGTGAATGCAGTAATGATCACCACCAGGGTTTGATATATCATCACGCCATACATAGGGGCTCCACTCACAAAAATCAGTAATAAAAAAAAGATGCCCCGAAGCAGACTATCTCCAGGGTGATGTCGCAGGCCTGTTGTTACATCTACTTTTGTATCGCTGTGGTGAATGAGATGATATCGCCAAAGAAGGGCATTTTTATGCATCACCCAATGCACCAACCAACTACTAAAATCCAATGCCAGCACACTGATTAATATGATGCCCCAGACATGGGCATTGGTCCAATAAACTAAGCCCCAATTGTGATGCTTACACCAATCGCTAAGCATTACAATAAATACAGCAAGTGCCGTATGGATGATCAGGTGGATAATGGTGAAACCAAAATTCACCAAAGCATGACTGAGTTTGGTGCTTCGGTACTTCAATCTAAACAAAGGGATAGCACCTTCTATTATCCAGAAAAATAATAAACCTCCCACCAGCATGGCCATTCTTTCCAACGGTCTGTTTTCAAGATCCGAGAAGTACATTATTGCTTTTTCCATTCAAATTTTGTTTTTACTTTTAGTCCATTTCATATTCTGTACCGCAATCAAAGCAGTGATAAACTTTGTCTATCGGCAAGGGGGCTCCGGCGCTCAAAAGCAGATTAACAAAAGTGCCCAGCCAATTACTTGCTTTTCTAGGTGTGCTTACCACCTCTATATTCACTGAGCCACATTTTGGGCAGGGATGCTGTTGTTTATAGGCCAACTTGTCTGTGCCAAGTATCTGCCTAGCTCGAATTAGCTGATTTTCTGCCACCATCAGTTTAATGCCACCCACAGCCTGAGTGAGTATTGGATTGATGGTTATTGTATTTTCATCCTTGAGCCAGCAACTAATATTCTCCTCGCACAAACGACCCAGCGCCAGATGGGCTACCACATAATTATCATATACTTCTGCAATGACATAGTTCATCCTTTAAAAATAAACAGTTTCATTCATTAAAATATTCTAATTATGAGATCTAGGATACTGCAGTTTTATTGTCCAAGTGGTAATATTAGTTTTGGTACTCTTGTCTTATTTTTTATAAACCAATAATGGAATTTTAGTTTTGAAAGATAGCTCTTCCGACTTGCTGGACAGAAATAGTTTCTGAAAAAAAGTTCTTTCCTGATTGGTAAACATTACCACCACGGACGGTTTCTTTTCTGCGATCAGGCTTTCTATTCTGTTGATAAAAGAATGTACTGCATCATTTTTTTCATAATGAAATTCAATTCCAAATTTAAAGTTCTTTTTGAAGGGAGCTGTAATCAACGTTTCATTCAGCAAAGTTTCATCAGGCCAGGTATAATGTACCATTTCTATTTTTGCTTCTAAGGGTTTTGCAAACCCAATGACTTTGTTTACCTCTGCATCAAAATTTGTCATATCTGTGGCAAATAAAATTTTGGAGAAATCGGTTCCTTTGTATTCGGAAGGAACCACCATAACAGGGGTAGATGAATGAGTAATTAAATTGCCTGTGTTGGTGCCAAGATGCTTTTTTAGTTTACCTGCTCCTCTGGTACTGATACAGATACAATCATAAGAAGGATTATTTTTGGAATATTCCAGTAAAGACAAAGTCGCATCAACGCCATCCAGCACTAGGGTAGAGATTTTTTCGGGTAAAATATTTAGCTCATCGTAAATATCGCTTATCCAGGTTTTCAGCCTAAGATTTTCAACTTTCAACGCCTGTTTTAAATAGGATTGTTGAACGGATTCATTCTGTCCGGGTATATCCGGAATAAAATGCACGTAGGTAAAAACCAACTTAAGTTTTTGGGCAGATGACCAGTTGATCGCATAACGAATGGCACTTTTGGAGGCAGCAGAAAAGTCGGTTGTTACTAAAATTTTCTTCATAATTTATCTGATATTTAGTGTGTTATAAAAGTACTAAATAGTGGTTACTCAACCAATTTATTAATGACAAGGGAGGGTGTATTTTAGCTACTTTTGTAATCTCTAAGGAAATGAACCAGAAACATCCTTCATCACAAAAAGCAGGAATATTTGGTGAATTTCATCTGACCATTAATGCCATCATGAATAGATGAAAAATTAAATTACAAAAAATGAAAAAAAGTATTCTATTTCTATTGTTAATTGCTATTGGCTTGACAGGTGCTGCACAAGTAGATAAAGTTTCAAAAGATTCCTTGCAAATATTAAAACAAAGCAAGGATCTCACCAAGCTACAGTCAGATTTAAGTGCCGAAAAACTAAAATTGGCCGAGTATCAAAACGCTTTGGTGAAGCTCAACAGCGACTTGGAAACAGCCAATGGAAATGCGACAAACGCTTCGGCAAAAAGTAAGGAGTCGGCAGAAAAAATGGCAAGTGAAGCAGGCAATACCACACTGGCCAAAAGTGCCAAAAAGGATGCGAAGTCTGCCTCAAAAGCCAACAAGCGATCCTCCAAGCTCACCTCAAGTGTATCATCCAAGCAAAAACAAATTTCTAAAAGTCAGAAGAAGATTGACGAACTGGAAAAGAAAATTGCCAAAATGGATGCAGGCCACTAAGCCTTGAAAAGAAAGTATATGTTTGAATTGGGGCTTGCCATAGCAGCCCCATTTTTATTGATCTTGCGTTGGCTTCATTTATTTTCCCGGGTTCCATCACGATTAACTTTTCATTTCTGTTCACCAATATTCCTTTTGTTATATTTGCTCACTTAAAAAAATAAGTATGTGGGATCCAATTGTTGAAAAAATAAATGAAACAGCAGCCTATTTAAAAACTCAGTATCAGGAACCTGTGAATATCGCTATTGTATTGGGAAGTGGGCTAGGCAATCTGGTGCAAAAAATAAAGATTGAGAAAGAAGTGGCCTATACCGATATTCCTAATTTTCCAGTTTCCACAGTGAAAGGACATTCGGGCAAACTTATTTTTGGCGAAGTTGGAGGCAAGAAAATTGTGGCCATGAGCGGACGCTTTCATTTTTATGAAGGCTATACACCACAGGAAGTGGTTTTTCCTATCAGGGTTTTTGGTTTGTTGGGTGTGAAGACCGTGTTACTGAGCAATGCGGCAGGTGCAGTAAATACTGATTATGCAGTGGGTGATATCATGATCATTAATGATCATATCAGTTTTGGTGCGCCCAATCCGTTGATTGGAAAGAATATTGAAACCTGGGGTCCTCGTTTCCCAGACATGAGCGAGCCATACAAAAAACACCTGATACAAAAAGCCAAGCATATTGGAGCCGCCGCCGACATAAAATTACATGAAGGCGTATATTTTGTGGTAACTGGACCCACTTTTGAAACTAGGGCTGAGTACAAACTCATTCAGGTGGTGGGAGCAGATGTAGTGGGTATGAGTACTGTGCAAGAATGCATCGTGGCCAATCACATGGGCATGGAAGTGTTTGCGGTGAGCATTGTAACTGATTTGGGAATCAGAGAGGAGGAAAATATTATTACACACGAAGAGGTGTTGGAAGCAGCCAATGCTGCCGAGCCCAAGCTCACCTATTTGTTTACAGAATTAATAAAAGCAATTTAAAGAACCTGATGAGGTCGGTATTAGTATTCATAATTTTTCTGTGGGGGTTTACAGCTTTTGCACAAAATCCAATTCAAAATATTGGAAATCGTTTTAGTGGTATGCAAAATGCAGGCAATCAAAGTTTACAAAAAAGAAACTTGAGCGATGATTCGGTTAGTATTTCTTTTAGGTATTTGGATACAGCCCGAATTTATAAAATGGACTCTTCCATAGCCGATTTTACAGTGAAATTTCCTATTCCCAATGACTATTATTATTTAGGCAATACCGGTTCTGCCGCACAGTCTTATTTGTTTTCGCCAACGATGAAAGCTGGCTGGGATCCCGGATTTCATTCCTTTGATATTTATAAATATACTATTGATAAGGCACAGTTTTTCAACTCCACCCGACCCTACACAGAGATTACTTACCTGTTGGGTTCAAGAAGCGAACAGTACATCGAGCTGATGCATACACAAAATTTCAATCCCAACTGGAATGCTCATTTGCAATACAGGTTGATCAATGCTCCTGGTGCTTTTAAAAATCAGACTACCAGTCATAACAACTATAAGTTCACCAACTGGGCCAGATCCAAGAACAAAAGGTATAATAATTTTATTGCCATTGTATCCAATAAACTAAGAAGTGGGGAGAATGGAGGTATAGATCCTTCTTACAATTATTTGGATGATCCTAACTATGGCGAGCGTTTCATCATTCCAACCCAGTTAGGAGGCAATTCTACCTATAGCACCAATTTTTTTAATACTGACGTAGCGACAGGAAATAAGTATGACAATCTGGATGTGGTCATGCGCCATCAATTTGATCTGGGTAAGAAGGACTCTATCGTTACGGATACAACAGTCATACCACTATATTATCCACGTTTCAGACTGGAGCATACTTTTAGCTACAACCTCTCAAAGTATTTATTTAGTGATGCCAACCCGGTGTCCAATTATTACACACTAAATTATAATTTAAACCAGGTAGATAATCCGTTTAGGCGGGAAGATTTTTGGAGAGAAATGGCAAACGATTTTTCTATCTACACTTTTCCTGATGCCAAAAGCACGCAGCAGTTTATAAAACTGGGAGCAGCCTTACAGCATTTGAAAGGTACCTTTAGAGATAATGTGATAGAAACACCAGATGGAATACATTATGCCGATGATTTGATCAACAAAGGCTATAATATAATTGGACATGGAGAGTATAGGAATAAGACTAGAAACCAGCGGTGGGATTTGCAGGCCCGTGGTAAATTGTTTTTTGCAGGAATGAATGCCGGAGACTATGAAGCTGCTGCCAGCATTCAAAGTGCCCTTGGAAAAAAGATAGGTTCCCTGCAATTAGGTTTCGAAAATGTGAATCGCACACCATCCTATATTACCAATGCAAATAGTGCTTTTTATCTGATGCCCAATGCGATGGATCTGAAAAAGGAAAACAGCACGCATTTGTTTGCCAACCTTTTTCAGCCTTTGCTAAAACTGGGCTTGAGTGGACACTATTATCTGGTTAATAACTATGTGTATTATACAGATTTTTATAAGATCAATCAGGCACAAATATTTAACGTAGTGCAGTTGGCGGCACATAAAACTTTTTCTACAGGTGCAAAAAATCAGCTCAAATGGATATCCGATGTTTATTTTCAGCAGGTAATTGGTAATGGACCCGTAAATGTTCCATTAATATTCACCCACAACCGATTTATGTACGAAGGGAATTTGGGCTATTCACATCTAAGAATTGCCTTGGGGTTGGATACCCGGTATCGAACCAATTACAAGACCAATACCTACTCGCCATTATTGGGACAGTTTATGTATCAAGATACAGCCACCGTAAAATATAAAATGCCTGAAATAGCCGCCTTTGTTCATTTTCGTATCAATTCCTTCCGCGCATTTTTACGTGCAGAAAATTTGAATACGGCCAGAGTTTTGAATGGCGAATTTGGATTTAATAATAATAATTTCGGTGTTCAAAATTATCCTTATCCGGGTCTGCTGATTCGGGTGGGTATCTATTGGGGATTTGTGAATTAGAGCATTTAGGTTCTTATTGCTGAATTATTAGCTAAGGTTTATTACACATCAACAGAACTTATCATATAGAGAGTTCTCTGGAAAGGCTAGCTATAAATTAAGGATTTCTTTTCCTGGTATCAATAAATGATGGGGCTAATACTTCGTTTGATCTTCTGCATCAAGCCAGCTTTGTTCCGTAGGAACAATTCGTAGGGAGTAGCTTTATATCTTTATTGTTCATCCCTTACATTTTCAAAGGCAGCACCAATTGTTTCCAAGGAAACAATCGGCAATAGGGTTTTCCGTTTTGCTACCGACTCAATGCTCCTACTGTAACAAAGAAAATCTACTACATAAAACAATGGGAGCAATCTCAGAATATGAATTAGGGTTTATGAAGGAAGAGCGGGTTAGGGTTAAAATGATTCTATGACTTTGCTGATGTCGCCAGGGGAGCCTATGAAAAAATTTTGCCTAGTGAGATGAACCAAAAAAAATGCTGCCCAAATAAATGAGCAGCACGAGCAATTCTTCATAGGATCATTTATTAACCAAACAAACCTTTTTTCAAACTTCTAATACCTTCCCCGATCTTAAAGCCATTGTGATATACCTCAATTCTGTAATCACCTGGTAAAAATCCACTGTTGTTTTTTATAGGAAATGAAACTCCTTTTCTGGTTCCGGTTTCGTATTCCACAGGAACTTTTGCCGTAAAGTTTCTGTCTCCATCCTGACGGGTAGTCATAGCTCCTGAACCCAGATTGCCATTCTGTATAATAGCTCCTTTTGGATCGGTCACAATAACAAACAAATCTGCAGGACCAGAAGTGGTTACACGATTTTCTATATTAAATGCGATTTGTAGTTTGTCTACTTTTCTTGCAAAATTTGTTTCTTTCAGTTTCCCGTTATTCTTTTCTTTGAACGGGGTTATGGACATACCGGAGGCCGTAAGTGTACTGGCAATATCTACAGTATTTGCTAGTTCATCGTTTTCGGCATTTCGTATTTCCAAATTTTGCGATAATGAATTTTTCTCTGAAGTCAAATGAGTGTTTTTCGAAGTCAACTCCTGATTTTCTCCTTTCAATTGAGTTATTTGCGTTTCAAGTCGTCCAATTTGACCATTGAGTTCTCCAATCATATGTCTTGCTTTTTGCAAATCGGAGGCAGTAGCCGCTTTGTCGCTCAAAATCCTCTTTATCTCACTCTTTTTATCTTCTATTTCCCTTTGCAATGCTGTTTTTTCACCCTGAAGATTGCTGGTAGCACCAGTAATGGAGTCCAGCCTCATTTCAGCAATTGTGAACAATTGTTTTAGAGAGTCTGATTCTGACATCACCGCTTCTGTTTGCACTGTGTTGCCTGGAAGGTCTGCAAAGGCATCATTGCTTTTTGGGTTGTTCTTTGTCCACAACAAATATCCCCAGGTGAGTAACAAGGCAGCGATCAATACGCCAATAATTAAATTTTTGTTTCCTCCTGGTCCTGAGGGTGTATTCCCAGAAGTTTGTGATGCTGACGGGTAATTAGTATTCGCCATAATGCTTAATTTTTTTTGCTTTTCGAGAGCCATAAATGCTGCAAAACAAGCAGCGGGTTTAAATGCTTTTTAATAATTTTTTTTATTCGACCTTGGTAAATACATAAACTATGCCAAAAGAAAAATGATGAATAATGCCATTCAGTTTTTTGTTCAGGTTTTATTCATTTTAAAATTATCTTGCAGCATGTCTGTAGAAAAGATAATTGCAAGTTGGGAAAAAAAATCTTATAAACCAATATATTGGATAGAAGGGGAGGAGGATTACTATGTGGACTTGTTGGTGAACTATGCCGAGAAAAAAATTCTTAGCGAAAGTGAAGCATCTTTCAATCTAACAATTTTTTATGGTAAGGATGTGCAGTGGGGTGATATTCTGGTAGCCTGTAGAAAATACCCCATGTTTTCGGATAGGCAGGTGGTGGTAGTGAAAGAAGCGCAGCAATTGAGAGATATTGAAAAACTGGAACCATACATACAAATGCCCTTGTCATCTACCATATTGGTAGTGGCTTTGAAAGATAAAAAGTTGGATGCTCGTACCAAATTTGCCAAATTAGTAAAAGATAAAACAGAATATATCCTGACCAAGAAAGTGGGCGATAATACCCTGCCTGAATGGTTGAATACTCAGGTAGGTAAATTGGGTTTTGGTATTTCTCCTAAAGCCAATGCATTGATGGTGGATCATATTGGTAATGATCTTAGCAGAATAAAAATGGAGTTGGAAAAAATTATTATCAATGTAGGACAAAGAAAATCCATCACCGAGGAAGACGTGGAAACTTATGTAGGTATCAGTAAGGAGTTCAATGTTTTTGAATTGCAGGCAGCCATCGCTTCAAAAAATTTTTCCAAGGCTATTAGAATTATTCAATATTTTGCCTCCAATCCAAATCTGGCACCTATTCAGAAAATATTACCTTCCCTCTATGCATTTTTTAGTAAAGTGTATATGGTATTTGGTGTAAACGGGCATGATAGTGACATTGCTGCCCAAATAGGAGTACCTCCATTTTTTGTAAAAAATTATACGCAGGCTTCCGCCTCCTTTGGGATAAAAAAAACGGAAGAAATTCTGTTACTCCTTCATCAATACAATCTGAAAAGTATTGGAATAAATGCTGTGAATGTAGATGATGCCGAACTCCTGAAAGAATTAGTGGTAAAGATCCTAATTCTAAAATAAAATGGCTAATAGTCAATAGGCAATGTTCAATAGTCAATAGTCAATATTCAATGTTCAATATTCAATATTCAATAGTCAATTGATATCTATAACTCCACTACTTTTTTTCTGCCTAGGCTGTCGAGTTCTTTAATGATATTAAGGTAAATAAGCATTTTTTCATTCAAATACTCTTTCTGGATTTTCAGGGTGAGAGTGCTGTCTTTGTTCATCCTTTTTTCATAAACGATCAAATCCGATCCTGCCTGGTTATATCGTGCAATCAGGCTGTCCAATAACATTAGGTGTATAGCTCCGCTTAACTTGTCGTTTACATCATTCCAATTGATGTGCTGGTATCTCAATCTCAATTCATTTGCCTGTCTGGTCCAGTCGGAAGCCTGCATCTTTTTAAAATAGGCTTCTTTGATCGTTGATTTGTCTGCGGATGTCATTGTCTCAGCTAGGGCGTTTTCTATCAAATCCCAATTGCTTCTAATCATAATTTTTTGAGAGGTTTTCAATACACGCTGAATGTTTTCTTCTTCCTTTGGAGTCAATTGAGGGATTATATCAATGGCATTGCGCACAAAATTGGCCATTCGTGGAGGCTGTTCTTTTTGAACGGGTTCTTCATCTTTAACATCCATTGTTTTTTGGATTGATTTATTCTCCGCAACTATTTTCCTTTTCGGGGTTCTTGCGGTTGCAGCAGATTGGGTGGCTTTTGAACTTTCTTTATTGTTGTTTACCGTATTATAAGAAATGGATACCACTGGTGAATATTCTGAATGGGCTAGTGGATTTTCTACTATAGATCCTCTTTTGTTTCCTGAAATAAACAAAGCAGCAGCAATCACCAGCAATAGAAAAGTGATTTTTTTTACAGGGATCAACTGTCTTTTTTTTTGACCAAAAATCCATTCCACACGTTCCAGAAGTGGTGTTTGTTTGCCGGTAATCTGTATGGCTAATTTGTTTTTTTCTATCATGCTTTGTTGAGCCAGTTGCAACAACAATCCTGCATACATGAAATGATTATACTCGAAACGGGTTACCCAGTGATCCGCCGATTTCTCACATTCGGTTTGAGCCAGGTTTGCCAACATTTTAGCAAACGGATTGAAATAAAGAATTGTAAGAATAACCTGAATCATTATATTTTGCAAAAAGTCATTTCTTTTTATATGCGCCAGTTCATGCAAAATGATGGCTTCTACCTCCTGGGTACTAAGTTGGTTCAACAAGGAAAAAGGGATTAGAATCACAGGTTTCAGGAAACCGGTAGTGAAGGGTGATGCCGCAACAGATGAAGCCATTATTTTCACTTTCCTTTTTATGCCCAGGTATAAGGCCATGTCCGCCACAAAAAGTTTGTAATGCCCAGGAACCCTTGTGGTGCCAATGTTTTTCAGGGAATAGATATTGCCTATTCCAAACAATAATTTAAACAAAGGGATTGCTAAAAGAGCCAGATAAAGAATGCCCGAATATCGGGTGAATGAATGGAAATGGTCTAAATGAATCCAGGTTAATATGGAATAAGTATCATTAGTCTGCATCAAAGAAAGCAAGCATGTTCCGACGAAGGCAAGGAAGCCGATCATTAGTGCCACAAAACTAATAGTGTTTACAGAAGATGGGGAAAGTCTTGGAAATAATTTTACAGTTATCAAAACCAACAGCCATAGCAATCCCATCTGCCAAAAGCTATTCAGCAATGCACTACCTAAAGCAGACAATAGTTGTTGCAGACCTGAGTTGATTTCCATGTACTATTTGTTCTTTAAATCATCTATTAAGGATTGTATCTGATTCAGCTCATCGGCACTCACTTTGTGGTTGCCCAATGCCTGCATCACGAGTTGGGTGGAGGAGCCTCCAAACAGGTTGCTGATAAATTTATTCAGTAAAAATTTCTGAGTATTTTCTTTATCAGAGGCGGCTTTATAAATGTGAGTACGCGAGGAGTCGTCTCGGCTCACCAGTCCTTTTTCATTCATGATCTGCATTAATTTCAAGGTGGTGGTATATCCGGTTTCTTTGCTGGCGGTCAGGGTCTCATGCACTTCCCTCACTGTGGCTTTCCCTTTTTGCCAAAGTACCTGCAATATTTCCAATTCGCTTTCGGTGGGCTTTATTGATCGATTTTCCATTAAGGATGAATTTGTGTAGCAATATACGACTCCTTTCGTATGATTAACAAATTCTTATTAGTGATCACCAGTTTTTTAACAAATGTTTGAAGGAGTGGCCGGGAGTTTTTCAGGAATTGATTATCTCAATCAGTTCAATTATTTCCGCCTTCATATACAGTTTATGGTCGATGGAATAACATTGGGAAAGATCTGCCAATAGTTTTTCAATTATTTTTTTGTTGCCCTGAGGTTTGAAATAATCGGGTAGGACAGGTTGGGTTGTTTTGTTAAAATAATTGTACAGATCATTGTGTGTAAATATCTGTCCGATGGAAGGGTCTATAAAAAACTCAATATTCAGGTGTAGATTTTCCTGATCTTTGTTGTTTCCAGATTTCAAATAAGCCAATACAAATTGCTGAGGAATAAGGATGAGCTTAACCGGAATATCCAGTAATTCTGTTAGCAATAAATACAAAACACCATTACCTGTTTGGTTGCCTTTTTTAGATTCAATAATATGGGATAACAAATAGTCCTGTGGCTGCAAGTCCTTGGTGGAGCTGTTTTTCAGCCCGAAATAATTATACAGAATACTCTGGATGACATTGATCTGTTCCAGAGGCGTGAGATAGTTATTCAATTCTAACCAGATATTTCTCCTTAGTCGTTCAATGTCCTGAATCACTTTTGCAGTTTGCAAATCTGGATACAATAATTTTGAAACTAGTAAAGCTCCTGGCAACAAGTCGGAATGAGGAGCCACTGCCCACTCCTTAAAATCATTCTTGAGATTGCTAAAATGAATCCGGTGAATAATCATTTCAATCCGTTCCTGTATTTCCTCATCAAAAGTATGTTCCCATAGTTCCTCCAGATTGTCAATAATGGGATTCCCATAGGCAACAATACGACTGCTGATAGCTTCAAAGACCTCCTTGTCGGGATCTTCCAAAAGACTCAGCAAAGCTTTTATTTCTTTATCGTTTTGCATCGGGGAAAAGGATTGCCTATTTAAGATGGCAGATTTCAAAAGGTGGATTGCAGCATAGGAGTTTGAAATTTGATCTTGTTTTAGTCAAAGAAAATTATATCCGATAAATCAAATAAGAAATGGCAAACATAAAACATCAAACCTCAGATATTATTATCCCATATTATGAAACACCTTTTGCACATCTTCATCCTGTTCTAATCTTTCCAGCAGTTTACTCACCTCTTCTGCTTGTTCATCCGAAACAGGAACGGTGGTAGAAGGGATCCATTCCAGTTCTGCACTAATTGGATTAATTCCTTTTTCTTCCAGGGCTTTTTGCATATTGCCAAAATCGGTAAATGCCGTACGAAGCACTATAATATTATTTCCTTCATCATCCGAACTCTCACCCAGTTCTTCCAAACCAAAATCTATCAGCTCCAATTCCAAGTCTTCGATATTGGTACCTTCCGATTTTAATTTAAACACACCCATTTTATTGAACTGAAAGGATACGCTACCACTATTACCCATCGCACCACCTCCTTTGTTGAAATGTGATTTTACATTGGCCACAGTACGCACGTGGTTGTCGGTAGCTGTTTCCACCAAAACTGCTACACCATGAGGTGCATAACCTTCGTACAAAATTTCCTCATAATTTTCCATTTCTTTACCCTGTGCACGTTTGATTGCAGCCTCCACACGATCCTTGGGCATATTCACACTTTTGGCATTTTGCATACATCTGCGCAAAGCTGGATTGATAGCAGCATCAGGCCCACCAGACTTTACGGCAATGGCTATTTCTTTACCAATTCTTGTAAATTGTTTGGCCATCCGGTCGTATCGGGCAAACATGGTGGCTTTTCTAACTTCAAATATCCTTCCCATAAAAATTATAAAATTTGAGCCGCAAACTTACATGAATTTTTTCAACTACCACCAGCATAAATCATACGCAATGCCGTCTGATAAAGGTGCTTTTCTACCAAACGCCAGGAATGAGAAAAGGTCGCCTTTCGACGACCTTTTCTCAAAAAACGGACAAGGAGTTATGCTGATAATTTTTTGATATTTCTATTTTTTAAATAAATGAATAAATGCAAAATGGCAAAGCCTATTGAAAAGTAAAACAATCCCGTATCCGGAACATCAGTAGAGTAATGATGTGCAAAGGCAATGATCGCCAATGCCAGAGCCAGAGCCAATCCAGTATCTGCTACTATCCTGAAACTTTTTCCATCGTGTTTGTCTTTATTTAATACACTATGCTTGATTCCAAAGAACAGATAAATGTCAAGACCAATCAGCATCCATACAATCAGTCTTATCCAGGTATCGAAAGGAAGGAATGCCATCATACCAAAACAAACTAATACACCTAAAATGGGCACCAATGGCACCAGCGGTGTTTTGAAAGAACGAGGCGCATCAGGATTTGATTTTCTCAGTATCAGAATGCCGATACAAACGAGTATGAATGCAAATAAAGTTCCAATGCTGGTCATTTCTCCCACAATACGTCCGGGAACAAAAGCAGCAAATAAACTTACAAAAAACATAAAGAACATATTGGAGCGGGCGGGTGTTCTAAATTTTGGATGCACAGTGGAGAAAAATTTTGGAAGAAGTCCATCGGTACTCATGGAGTAAAAAACGCGACTTTGCCCCAACAACATCACCAGAATTACTGAAGCATATCCAAGCAGAATGGCAATGATGATCGTATTGTTCAGCCAAGGATAGGCAGGGATAATGACCCCATTAGCACCCATAGTGCCCATGTGTTCAATGGCGATGGCCACAGGCGCTAGATGATCAGATGAGCCGCCAGCAGTGAACTGAGTATAATGAACCACGCCCACCATCACATAAGCAAAAGCGATATACAGTACGGTACAAATGGCTAAAGATCCCATAATTCCGATAGGCATAGCTTTCTTTGGATTTTTAGTTTCCTGTGCTGCGGTGGATACTGCATCAAAACCAATATATGCAAAAAACACGATGGCCGCTGCCCGAATCACACCACTCCAGCCAAACTTTCCAAACTGACCTTCATTTTCTGGAATCAGGGGTTGAAGGTTTTCTGGTTTTATATATTTATACCCAACAAAAATAAATACCATTACAATGGCTACTTTGAGAATGACAATGATCGCATTAACCTTTGCCGATTCGCTTGTTCCTCTGATGAGGATCATAGACATTAAGACCACAATGAATACTGCGGGTAAATTGATAATGCCATGTGTCACTCCATCTGCCCCCACATCAAAAGGCGTCATCATGAGTTGTTCCGGCAGCGAGACACCAAAGGATGCAAAGAGTTTACCCAAATATCCGGACCAACTAGAAGCTACTGTGGCCGCGCCCACGGCATATTCCAGAACCAGATCCCATCCTATGATCCAGGCAATAAACTCACCCATAGTGGCATAGCTATAGGTATAGGCACTACCTGCCACGGGTATCATGCTAGCAAATTCTGCATAGCACAATCCGGCAAATGCACAACCCAGTGCCGCAATCACAAAAGAAATCATGATGCCAGGCCCTGCATGATTAGCGGCTGCCATACCCGTAATGGAAAACAATCCAGCACCAATAATAGCACCGATGCCAAGTGCGACCAGCGAAAGCGAGGTGAGGGTTTTTTTCAGCCCTTTATCCGACTCCTCAGCTTCTGCCATCAGCGTGTCAAGTGGTTTTCTTACAAATAATCCCATAAGTTTTTATTGTGTGTTAATATTTACAATTCGTCCCGGTGAACAAAGCATTCCTTAATATGCAGGAAAAATAAGGAATAATTGGAAAAATTCAGGTAAAATGTTTTGAAACCTTTAGAGATTGAATAGGGGTTTATCCTAAAAATTTTTCCTTTGTTTAGATACATTCCTTTAGTTTTGACCTAAACCCAAAGCAGTATTGATGAAAACAAAAATCGGCCTTTTGGCAATTATTGTATTTACACTTGTTGCAATTCTACACGCCATCAATTATTATCTTTCTCCTTTGTCCGAAAACTTGTTAGTAGCAAGTCGATGGATATTGGTGGCTACACTGATCATTTTTGCATTTTATAAAAAGTCGCTGACCACCTGGATTTTGGTTAGCATTTTTATGGGCGTAGTGGTAGGACATGATTTTCCGGGAGTGGCACTAGCACTCCGACCGCTAAGTCAGGGTTTTATCAAACTGGTGAAAACCATAGTTGGACCCATTCTATTTGCCACACTGGTTTATGGCATTGCCGGACATTCGGATCTGAAACAGGTAGGTCGCATGGCATGGAAATCGTTACTGTATTTTTATACGGCTACTACAATTGCCTTGTTTATAGGACTGGCCGCCATCAATATATCAAAAGCCGGAGTGGGAATTGATGCTTCCAAAATGCCCCATCACGAACTACCCAAAGTGTCTGCTGTAAAAGAGGATGATAAACTGGCTCTAAAAGATATTCCGGAAGGCAATCATTGGATCTATAAAACCACTTCGTTTTTCCGGGATGTATTTCCAGAAAATATAGTAAAATCAATTTATGAAAATCAGGTATTGCAGATCGTGGTATTTGCAGTGATTTTTGGTATTGGCCTGGCCAAGCTTCCCGAAAACAAAAAGAAACCAATTGTGGACTTTATGGAAAGCCTAGCCGAAACTATGTTTAAGTACACCCATATCATCATGTATTTTGCTCCTATTGGAGTGGGTGCCGCCATGGCCTATACGGTTGGGCACATGGGAGTAGATATCCTAAAATATCTTTTCATGCTGCTGATAACCTTGTATGCAGCCCTCATTGCTTTTATATTAATAGTGTTGTTGCCGGTGGCTTTGTATCTAAAGGTTCCAATTAAAAAATTTATTACAGCCATCAAGGAGCCAGTGTCTATTGCCTTTGCCACCACCAGTTCTGATGCCGCACTTCCGGTAGTGATGGAAAATATGGAACGCTTTGGTGTGCCCAGAAAAATTGTAGCTTTCGTAGTGCCAACAGGATATAGTTTTAATTTGGATGGAACGACCCTATACCTTTCGCTGGCATCCATCTTTGTGGCACAAGCGGCGGGGATGGATTTGAGTTTTGGACATCAGATTTTAATTGCGCTCACCCTGATGATCACCAGTAAAGGAGTTGCCGCCATTCCACGTGCCTCATTAATTATTTTAATTGCCACTGCCGAGCAGTTTGGGTTACCGCTGTTTATCATTGCTGCTATTTTGGGTATAGATGAGTTGATGGACATGGGAAGGACATCGGTCAACGTAATTGGGAACTGTTTGGCATCGGTAGTAGTAGCCAAATGGGAAGGCGAGTTCAATGACGAAAAAGCACTGGCATTTACCGAAAATCCAGTAGAAGTGACTGTAGCTTGACCTGCTGCATAAATTGCATGGCCATAAATGGTTTATTGTTCAGTTAAAGTTGTGTGAGTAAATGGTTACTCCACCAGTCGCCCTTATATTTGCGGATTATTTTTAGCACGTACCTGTAATTTATTTGCACCTCATTGGAATTGTAGATTATTATAGATTAATTTTTTTAATAACAGGAGATGATCGAACTATTAAGCAGTTTTACTTGGACGGATTTGTTGCAACCTCAATGGTATATTGAGAATGGAGGATTGTGGCTGTTACTTTTTGTAGTGTTTGCAGAAACCGGTTTGTTTGCCGGATTTTTTCTGCCTGGAGATACTTTACTTTTTATTGCTGGAATTTACGCCCATAAAATAGGAGAAGGAGCTTCCTCAGAACCCGGCCTGACTTATCAGTTCTTAAAGCATTTCAATTTAGGTCATATTCAGCATGAATGGTTGGATTTGATCATCCTTTGGGCATTGATCTCATTCTGTGGCATTGTTGGAAATATGGTGGGTTATTGGACAGGTAGAAAAGTGGGGCCTGCCATGTACAACTGGCGGGAGAATTTCTTCTTCAAGCGTCGATACCTGCACGAGGCACATGATTTTTATGAAAAGCATGGTGGTGGTGCTATAGTGGTAGCTCGATTTCTTCCTTTTATCAGAACCTTTGCGCCGATAATAGCCGGGATAGTAGGTATGAACAGAGCTAAGTTTATGTTCTATAATATTGTGGGATGTGTTGCCTGGGTATTTTCGATGCTCTTTGCCGGCCACTTCCTTCAAAAATGGCTTATGGCTGGATTTGGATTCGATTTGAAACAGCACCTGGAATATATCGTGTTGGGAATTGTGGTAGTGACTACTGCCCCCGTATTGTGGAAACTGATTGGAAGTAAAAAGAAAGCCAAAGCAAAAGAACTTGCATCAGAAATATCCGAAAAGGAAAATATTGAGAAAGTAGATTAAGCTAAAACAAAAAGTTATACAAAAAAATCAGCTCATTTCCAGAGCTGATTTTTTTATTTCCATTTACTGTTCAAATCCTCAATCCTCAATCAACCATTCATTCATTCTTTCCGGCAGTATATTTTCTCCATTTTTCTATCACCCTGGTCAAATCTTCTGGTAAGTCTGAATCGAAAAACATGCGTTCATTTTTTACGGGGTGCACCAGTCCTAATGTTTTGGCATGAAGTGCCTGCCGGTTGCATAGCTCAAAACAGTTGCCCACAAATTGCTTGTACTTGGCATACACTGTTCCTTTTACAATTTTGTCACCCCCATAAAAATCATCATTGAATAATGGATGACCAATATACTTCATGTGCACCCGTATCTGATGTGTACGACCTGTTTCCAACACACATTCCACCAGAGTCACATAGCCAAATCTTTCTAATACTCTATAGTGAGTAATAGCTTCTTTACCGTGCTCTCCTTCTGGATAGGCTTCAAACAATTTCCGATATCGTTGGTTGCGGCCTACGTGAGCTACAATGGTTCCTTCGTCCTGCTCCACATCTCCCCATACCAGGGCAATATATTTTCTGTCCACCGTGTGGTCAAAAAATTGTTTAGCAAGGTGTCGCATCGCCAATTCGGTTTTGGCCAGTACCAATAGCCCACTCGTGTTTTTGTCAATCCGATGCACCAGACCAAAACGAGGTAACTGTTCAGCATTGATATGCGCATTTTGCTGTTGCAAATGCCAGGCAATCCCATTGAGCAATGTGCCATTGTGATTGCCACTGCCTGGATGCACCACCATGCCTGGTTTTTTGTTGATGATGATGATGTCTTCATCTTCATAAAAAAAAGTAAGCGGAATGTTTTCAGGCAATATTTCATTGGCATCGGGCACGGTGTCGGTGTACACCACAATTTCCTGATTCGCCTTTATTTTGAAATTCGGCTTCACCTCATTACCATTCACCAACACCATTTTGTTATGAATGGCTTGTTGAATTTTATTACGGGTAGCCCCTTCGATGCGGTTCATCAAAAACTTATCGATACGGTAAGGCTCCTGACCTGCATCGGTTTTAAAAACAAATTTTTGGTACAACTCATCGTTGGTATCCTGAACCTCTGATAATATTTCTGTTTCACTCATGGGCTGCAAAGGTAGAGGATTGATGTTTTGATAATATTGTATTTACATTTGCGATGGTTTATACCTGTTTTATTTTGCTGTTTTTCCGTTTTGGATTACGAGCTTCAAATATCAAATATCAAATTTTCAAATTTATTATAGTGAAACAACCCGTTTTTTTTCAGGATTTAGGTATCAGACGATATAAGGAAATCTGGGATTATCAGGAACAATTACTTCAGGAGAATGTGGCCGTGAAAACTATTTTGCGTGAGCAGGAAGATCTTTCACCCTCCCAAAAACTGCCGGAAGCAGACTTGCCTACCACCAAAAATCATTTGCTGTTTGTAGAGCATCCTCCGGTTTTTACTTTAGGAAAAAGTGGGGATATGAATAATGTGCTGATGTCCGAAGAGCATTTATCCAAAATGGGTATCGATTTTTTTAAGATAAACAGGGGAGGAGATATTACCTTTCACGGGCCGGCACAGTTGGTGGGTTATCCGATATTTGATCTGGAAAAATTTTATACCGATATCAGTCGGTACATGCGGCATCTGGAAGAAGTGATCATCCTAACAATGGCTGATTATGGATTGATAGGAGCCCGGTCGCCCGGAGAAACCGGGGTATGGCTGGATCCGAATATCAAAGGCAAAGAGCGAAAAATTTGTGCCATTGGGGTGCGCACCAGCCGCTGGATTACTATGCATGGATTTGCGCTAAACGTGAATACTAAACTGGATTATTTCAATATGATTGTACCCTGTGGTATTCAGGGAAAGCAGGTTACGTCCTTGGAAAAAGAACTGGGCCGGGAGTTGCCAATGACAGAGGTAATGGAAAAAGTGAAAAGACATTTTGAAACCGTTTTTGATATAGAACTGGCGGATGGCCAATAAGTTTGCTCTTTCATTCCATAAAGCTCAAATAGAAAGTGATAGATTGATCCAGTGTGGTAAATAAACCATTCATTTTTGGATAGTGAATGAAACACTCTGTGCTGATCCAGATCCGACAATTGATAAGGGATAAACCCATTCAGGATATTGGATATGTATATATTTGTACCTGTTTCAATCAATTTAGTTTTCTGTATTGATGAAATATTTTTTTATAACCAAAGTAGTTTTAAATAGATGCAGGTAATCATTTTATGTGGTGGTGAGGGTTCCAGGCTTAGTGAAGAAACCTCTATAAAGCCAAAGCCAATGGTAGAAATAGGCCAGAAACCAATTCTTTGGCATATCATGAAAATATACAGTCATTTTGGGTTTAATAAATTTGTACTTGCATTAGGTTATAAAGCAACTTTCGTAAAAGAATACTTTCATAATCTTCGTTTTACTGGAAGTGATTTCACCCTTAGATTAACGCCCAATAGCGAACCTGTTTATTTCAACGAAATGCTTGAAAAGGACTGGGAGATTACCTTTGTGGATACCGGAGAAAAAAACCTGAAAGGATCCAGAATCAAACAATTGGAAAAATATATCACTGGGGATGATTTTTTTCTGACCTACGGAGACGGAGTCAGTGATGTAAATCTGCACGATCTTTTAGCATTTCATCAAAATCATGGTAAACTGGCCACCCTTACAGCCGTGCATCCTCCATCCCGTTTTGGGGAAATAGATATAGATGGAACACTCGTTACCAGTTTTGACGAAAAACCACAAATGGAAACTGGCTATATCAATGGAGGTTTTTTTGTGTTTAAGAGAGCTTTATTCGATCACCTTTCTGCCAACCCGGATTGTGATTTGGAATTTGGTCCCCTAAATGATATTGCCCAAAAGAAAGAATTACATGCATTTCGGCATGATGGTTTTTGGCAGTGTATGGATAATGTGCGGGAAAAAAATTATTTAACCCGATTGGTAGAGCAAGGCAAAGCTCCTTGGATAAAAGTTTAGAAGCATGTTTGCAGATATTTATAGAGGTAAAAAAGTAATCATAACAGGGCACACCGGTTTCAAAGGTTCATGGCTAAGTCTATGGCTTTTGCAACTAGGGGCAAGGGTTTATGGTGTTTCCGACGAAGTGCCCACCAAACCCTCGTTATTTGAAACGTTGAAATTGAAAGATCTCCTCACCGACCACCGACTAGATATCAGAGATCGGGAAGGAGTAAGACAATTGATAGAAACCATTCAGCCCGATTTTGTTTTTCACCTGGCCGCTCAACCTATTGTATCTGTTTCTTACCAGGATCCGGTGGGTACGTTTGCTACCAATGTGATGGGGACCGCTCATATTTTGGATGCCCTAAGAGGACTGAAAGGAAACTGTACCTGTGTGGTCATTTCCAGCGACAAGTGTTATGAAAACGAAGAGTGGGTTTGGGGTTATAAGGAAACTGATAAGTTAGGAGGGAAAGACATTTATAGTGCTTCCAAAGGGGCCACAGAAATTGTTTTTAAATCCTATTACCATTCTTTCTTTAAAAACTCCGCCAACATTCGTCTGGTTTCTGCCCGTGCAGGCAATGTGATTGGTGGAGGAGACTGGGCAGTTGATCGTATTATTCCAGATTGTATGCGAGCGTGGTCTCAAAATCAGCCTGTTGAAATCCGAAGTCCCAAGGCGACCCGTCCCTGGCAGCATGTGCTGGAACCACTGAGCGGATATCTGCTTTTAGGTCAGCTCGCCACACAGGATTTTTCTTTGCATGGGGAGAGTTTCAATTTTGGCCCCACCATGGATAGTAATTATTCTGTACTCAGTTTGCTAAAAGATATCAGTAGCAAATGGTCATATAACAATGATATAGAACCTTATATCCTTACCGGCAACCAACCATTTCACGAGGCCGGTTTGTTAAAAGTGAACTGTGAAAAAGCCTTATTCTACCTCAAATGGCTACCAGTTTTGACCTATAAAGAACTAATAGAAATGACAAGCGATTGGTATTACAAGTTTTACCATGGAGAAGATGATTTATACCAATTTACCTTGACTCAACTGGAACTGTTTCAGTCACTAGCCAAAGAAAAAAAATTAGAATGGGCAATATGATCAAATATCAATGGCAGATAGAAAAAACCATCTAGTAACCACATTGTTTTTCTACTGGTCGTATTGTGTATAATTGATATTAATTTCCCAGGTTTAGGGAAACGAACCTTAAATTTGCACGCAATTTGTTGAATGTAATTCGTCCTTAATCTTATGATACAAATAAAATTAAAGTATATACTCGGGTTCTTTTGTTTGCTACTGCTATCGATGGTGCAGGCCCAAAATGAATCCAAAGGAAAAACTACCACGCCACAAAGAAATCAGGGCGAAGCCACCAAGACCGTTCCAAAATCAGGCGATATGGGCGGGCTGAAAGTGGATAATATGTCCGATGCCCAGGTGCAGGATGCTATGAAGAAAATGCAAGAGTCCGGATACACCGAGCAGCAAATAGAGCAGGCCGCCAAAGCCAGAGGAATGGATGATGCCGAGATCCAAAGGTTCAAACAAAGGATGGGCAAACCAAATACAGCACAGGGGAATATCAACAATGAATTATTAGATAAACGACCAAAATCCGAATTGCCGGAAGCAGACACTTCCAAACATTCCCTAAACCCCAATCCCCGAAACTCAAGAATCTTTGGGGCCAATCTGTTTAGTTCAGGTTCTTCAAGCTTTGAACCCAACCTGAAAATGGCCACGCCTGAGAATTACGTCATTGGTCCGGAAGATCAGCTTTTGCTGGACATAACTGGTGACAATGAAGTGAGCTATAAACTACCCGTTACGCTAGAAGGATATATCAATCTGGAATATGTGGGTCGTATTGCAGTGGGTGGCCTCACCATAGATCAGGCCAAAAGTAAGATCCGGGCAAGGATGGCAGGGACCTATCCAGCTCTAAATAGTGGCCGCACACAGATGGCACTCAATCTCGGAAATATCCGAAGCATCAAAGTAATCATGACTGGCGAGGTGCTACGCCCCGGAACCTATACCCTTCCTTCGGTGGCCAGTGTATTCAATGCCTTGTACGAAGCAGGCGGCCCCTCGGATAACGGTACATACAGAAATATTCAGGTGATCAGAAATAACCGGGTGATCGCGACTATTGATCTCTACGATTTTTTGATCAATGGCATTCAAGGTAGTAATGTAAGGTTGCAGGATCAGGATGTCATTCATATCCCCGTATATCAGATTCATGTGGATGTGGTAGGCGAAGTGAAAAGATCCGCTATTTATGAAATTCGTGCAGGAGAGTCGCTGGTAGATGTGTTAAAATATGCTGGTGGCTTTTCCGATATGGCTTATAAAGCTAAAATAAAAATTATTCAAAATACACCCAGTGCTCAAAAGGTGATTGTAACCCCACTGGCCGATTTTCCAAACTTTCGTCCCAAAAATGGTGATCGGGTTTTTGTGAGTGCTATTTTTGATCGTTTCGAAAATCAGGTGCAAATCAATGGTGCGGTGGCAAGAGGGGGTATTTTTGAACTGACTCCGGGACTTACGGTTTCTAAATTAATAGAACAGGCCGATGGCCTGATGCCCGATGTGTTCATGAACAATGGCTACATCATTCGGATGAATGATGATTACACCAACTCAGTGGTGTCCTTCAATGTAGCTGAGGCCATGAACGGTGGCATGGGAGATATTCCTTTGAAGAAAGATGATATTGTTCAAATTTCTTCTATTTTCGATTTAAGAGATGAGTACAAAGTGTCCATTGGCGGCGAAGTGAGACAGCCTGGTTCATTTCCCTATGGCTCCAACCTCACCGTTTCCACTTTGATTCAGATGTCTGGCGGATTTAAAGAAGGTGCCAGCAGCAGCGGAATAGAAGTAGCCCGAAGAATAAGGCGTTCCGATCTCACCCAGAAAGGGGCACAGATAGCAGATGTGATCACCATCAATGTGGACAAGGATTTGAAGGTGACAGATACCTCTTTTGTGCTTCAGCCTTTTGATATTGTAACAGTAAGAAATGAGATTGGTTTTGTGGCACAGCAACAGGTGCAAATAATTGGAGAAGTCATTCATCCAGGTCTTTATACCATCAAAACCAAGAACGAAAGAATTTCCGATATTGTACAGAGAGCCGGAGGTCTTACTGCCTATGCTTATTCAAAAGGCGCCTCTCTGAAACGCCCTGGCCCCGGTGATCCCAGAGGATATAATCCGGTGACAGATAATGAGGAAGAAAAGTTTCGCGATTTAAACCTCAGTCGGCTGAAACAGTTTGGTGCGGTAGATTCTTCATCAGAAATTAATGAGCAATCCAGGGTTTCAGATCTGGTAGGGATTGAGCTGGATAAGATCCTGAAAAATCCCAATTCCAAATACGATTTACTGGTGGAAAGTGGAGATGTGATTCGCATACCTACCACCCTCCAAACCATCAAAGTAACAGGCGAAGTATTGCGCCCCATTTCAGTGGTGTACCAGCCAGGACGATCTTTTAAATATTATATAAACAGTGCAGGAGGCTTCACCAGAAATGCCTATAAACGGGGATCCTTTGTCAGCAAAGCAAACGGTTCGGTAGAAGGAACCAAACAGCCAGTCTTCTTCAATAATTACCCGGACATCACACCAGGTTCTGTGATCTCCGTGCCTCAGAAAGCAAAGAAAGAAGGCATGAATGCCCAGGGTTGGGTAGGCATGGCCACGGCCATCGCCTCACTTGCTGCTATCATTTTTGCACTCGCTAAGTAAACCTACATCGTAAAATGACTGATACTATAAAAGCCAATCCATCACCGATCAAAAAAAAATCTGCATCACTCCCGGAGATCATTCTTGCCCTGCGTGACTGGTTGAGATATCTGCTCAAAAACTGGTACTGGATTTTGGTGTTTGGTTTGGCTGGTGCCGCCATTGGGTTTTGGTATGCCAAATCTCAAAAGCCGGTCTATTCGGCTACCACCACTTTTGTGCTGGAGACTGGAGACAAGGGAGGAGGCTTTAGTCAATATGCAGGTATCGCCTCCATGATGGGAATCGATTTGGGCGGCGGCGGAGGTGGTATTTTTCAAGGAGAAAATATTCTGGAATTGTACAAGTCCCGCACCATGATCAGCAAAACGCTTTTGTCTGAAGTGACTATTCAGGACAAAAAACAAATGCTGCTGGACAGATATATCCAATGGAATAACCTGAGGGCAGGTTGGCAAAAACCAGCACTCAAGGATATCCGGTTCAATGCAGCTAACACCTACGCCAATCCCTGGCAGCAACTCATCCATGACAGCATCCTGTCCCAAATTGTGAAAGACATTAGTCAAAACAGTTTGCTGGTGAGCAAGCCCGACAAGAAACTGAATATTATCCATGTGACTGTAAAATCAGGCGATGAGTTATTTGCCAAAGCTTTCAATGAGTTGCTGGTGCAAAATGTGAATGAGTTTTATTTTCTTACCAAGACCAAAAAGTCATTAAACAATATTGCGATCCTGCAACAGAAGACCGATTCGGTGAGGGCTCTTATGACCAGCTCCATTGCCCGTGTGGCACAAACGGTGGACGCCACCCCCAATTTAAACCCCACCCGGCAGACTCAAAGAATAGTACCCTTGCAAAATTCTCAGGCCAATGCCAAAATCAATGAAACGATTTTAAGTCAGTTGATTCAAAATCTGGAATTGAGCAAAATGGCCTTACAAAAGGAAACTCCGCTCATACAGGTGGTGGATCAACCCATCCTTCCCCTGGATATCGATCCGCGCCTGGGGAAATTATTAGGCTTGATTATTGGAGGCCTAGCAGGTGGCGTGCTGATTGTGCTGGTATTAATCGGGAATAGATATTTTAGAATTATACTGGGAAATTGACTTTTTCAGTAAAGCAGAATTTTTATATCTGATTGATCAAATTACCTCATTAATATTTAAACCTACCTGGATGCATACAAAATCACAAACGGATCATTGGACTGAAGTAATCCGACCACATACTAAACTTTTGGATTTGAATCTGAAAGAATTGTGGCGTTACCGTGATTTGTTAGGGTTATTGGTGCGCCGTGATTTTGTGGCGACCTATAAGCAAACTATTCTGGGACCCATTTGGTTTTTTATACAGCCAATTTTAACCACTCTCATGTTTGTGATTGTTTTTGGTCGTATAGCAGGCATAAGTACAGATGGAGTTCCCATGTTGCTTTTTTATCTGGCAGGTATTACTATGTGGAATTATTTTGCAGAATGTCTGAACAAAACCGCTACTGTGTTTAAGGATAATGCTGCCATTTTTGGTAAAGTGTATTTCCCTCGATTAATCATGCCGCTTTCTATTGTAGCCAGTAATTTGGTAAAACTAGGTATTCAATTTATTTTATTTCTTCTTTTTTGGGTTTATTACCTCATCCAATCACCAGAATCTATTCATCCTAATGGATATATTTTCCTGCTTCCCTTACTGGTATTGATGATGGCAGGTATGGCACTGGGGTTTGGAATGTTGATTAGTGCAATGACAAACAAATATAAAGACCTGATATTCCTGCTTACTTTTGTGGTGCAGTTGGCTATGTATGCTACGCCTGTAATCTACCCTCTTTCTTCCATCGGTGCTGAATACAAATGGCTGATTCAGCTAAACCCCATGACCTCAATCGTAGAGACTTTTCGGTTTGGATTTCTGGGAAGTGGTAGTATGGACTTCGGTTGGTTATTTTACAGTTTTGGATTCACTGTTTTTATCCTCGTTTTGGGTACGGTGGTATTTAATAAAGTAGAAAAAAGTTTTATGGATACAGTGTAGTGAGAAAGAAATGAAGATTTGATTTTTTTTCACAAACATTAGAGAATGGATTCAACTTTTTATAAATAGACTATTTACAATAACATGAGTGATATTGCAATCAAGGCGGAAAATGTTGGTAAATTATATCGCTTAGGCCAAATAGGCACAGGCACCATCAGTCACGATTTGAACCGTTGGTGGGCTAGTTTGCGTGGCAAAGAGGATCCCTTTGCTAAAATAGGAGAAACCAATGACCGCAGCCAAAAAGGAGAGAGTGATTATGTTTGGGCATTGAAGGAAGTGGATTTTGAAATAAAAAAAGGGGAAGCAGTAGGCATCATTGGTCGTAATGGAGCTGGAAAAAGCACGCTCCTGAAACTTTTAAGCAAAGTAACCAAACCCAGTACTGGACAAATAAAAGTAAATGGACGTATTGCGAGTTTGCTGGAAGTAGGCACTGGTTTTCATCCCGAGATGACCGGAAGAGAAAATATCTATCTCAATGGTGCGATTTTGGGAATGACAAAAAAAGAGATTACCCGTAAGTTTGATGAGATTGTTGATTTTAGCGGGGTGGAGCGTTATGTAGATACTCCGGTAAAACGATACAGCAGTGGGATGTATGTGCGGCTTGCGTTTGCGGTAGCAGCACATTTGGAAAGCGAAATATTGATAGTGGATGAAGTATTGGCCGTTGGAGATGCCGAGTTTCAAAAAAAATGTTTGGGGAAGATGAATGATGTGAGTAAGGGAGAGGGGCGGACGGTGTTGTTTGTGAGCCATAATATGGGGGCAATACAAACACTGTGTACTAACACTTTGATCCTTAAAAATGGGGCCTTATTATTGCAGGGGAAAACGGAAATGGTAATCAGGGAGTATTTTACACAAAATAGTTCAAACATTAGAAAGGTTGTTTGTGAACAATCCAACAAAAAAATATGGTTTAAAACTATCTTTGTAACAAATAAAGCTGGTCTATCTAAGACGGAATTTCTTCATGACGATCCAATTTATATAAAATATCAGCTGGGATACAATATAGAAAAAACGACACATGATTACACAATATTTTGTATTATACTGGATCAAAATAAGAAAAGAATTTTTTCTGCAGAGTCAGGAATTGTTAAAAATGATGAATATGCGCTTATTATAAATCCAAATACGTTAGTGCGTGGGGCTTATTCCATACATACGTTTATTCATAAGCCAAGAACAGAACAAATAGATGTGGCAGAGGACGTGTGTGAATTTCAGGTCATTGATAACGGTTCTTGGTTAAATATACATGGAGAGTATGATTATGGAGTTGTTTTTGGCAACTCAACCTGGGTTGATATTCAATATATAGCTAAATAAATATGAGTGAAAAGAAATTTATCTATGAAAGAAATTTTGCACTTTCAGAAGACGATTTGATTATTGAGCACAGGAAAATTGCTCAATGGATAGGAGAAAAGAAAACTGTGCTTGAAGTAGCTTGTAATACAGGTTATTTTTCGAGTTACCTACTGCGAAAAGATTGTCAGGTTACAGGCGTTGAATTAGATAGTGAAGCATTACATAAAGCTAAGCCATATCTGGTTCGAGATATCAATGGCAGTATTGAGGATGAATCAATTTGGAAGAAAATAGAAACAACTACCTATGATGTTGTCTTATTTATGCATATTCTGGAGCATTTGACGAAACCTGAAATCGTGTTGCGAAGAGCGTTAAACTGGGTAAAGGATGATGGTTTTCTGGTGATTTGTCTTCCCAATATAAATAATTGGAATGATAGATGGAAAATCTTCAAAGGTAATTTTAATTACACCGAAACTGGTGTTATGGATAAGACACATCTAAAATTTTACAATCACCAAACTGCACAGGAGCTTATCAAGGATGCAGGACTGGATATTGAAGAGTATTTTGGAGGCAGTCAGAAAGTTCGCTTCAAAATAGTGCCTTCAGTTACTATTATTGGGAGGCTCAATATTCTGCTGAATAAGTTTGCGTACAAATATTTCCCGCCCAATATTACGGATGAAGTGATGGTTTTTAAAGTAAAAAAGAAATAATATGGGGGTACGTCCAATAGCCATCCATCTTCCTCAATACCACCCTATCCCAGAAAATGATGAATGGTGGGGAAAGGGTTTTACAGAATGGACAAATGTAACTAAAGCCAGACCCCTATACAAAGGACATTACCAGCCTCATCTACCTACAGACTTGGGTTTTTACGATCTCCGATTAGAGGAGGCTAGGCTTGCTCAAATAGCCTTGGCTAAAGCTAATAACATCTACGGATTTTGCTATTATCACTACTGGTTTAATGGCAAACGGCTTCTACATGAACCAATAGACAGGATGTTGCAAAATTCAAAAGAGGATTTTCCTTTTATGTTGTGCTGGGCAAATGAGAATTGGACAAGGGTTTGGGATGGTGCCGACAGACATATGTTATTAGAACAGAACTATGGGGAGGAAGACGATATTACTCACATGCAATTTCTGGTGGATATTTTTAAAGACAACAGGTATATAAAGGTAAACGGGAAACCTGTTTTTGTAGTATATAAACCGTATTTGTTCAAAGACGCTGTTCACACAGCCAAGGTTTGGCGCCAGATTGCAGCGAAGGCGGGCTTAGAATTGTATTTATGTCACATGGTTTTTGGGTATGCGGATGCTTGGCAAACCCCGGTAGAAGGGTTTGATGCAGTTATAGATTTTGAGCCTTTTGGCATAAGGCGTGGAAATATTTTCAAAGAAATTGAATCACGTAATGGCCAATTTACCCTTCTAAGACGGATTCTTAGTAAATTTTTTATAAAGCCCGATAGCCTGAATAAAATAAATTACACATGGATGGTAGAAAACCTCTGTTCTTTAAAAGATTTTGGGTTTAAAATATATCCTTCATTGGTGCCGGGTTGGGACAATACAGCTCGACGCAAAAACCCAGCATTAATTCTTGATGATTCCAGCCCAGAAAAATTTGAAAGATGGTGGAAAAGTGTAATAGAAGATTTTGAGCCATATTCTGATGAAGAAAATTTTGTTTTTATCAATGCATGGAATGAATGGGCGGAGGGCAATCATTTAGAACCTTGCCAGAAATGGGGAAAGCAATACCTCGAAGTTATCAAAAGAAATTTGCCGGAGAATAAGTAAGGAGGCACTGGGTTTGTGATCTTATTTATGGAAGAGTTCAAATCTATTATTTTTAAATGTTAAATCAGGTAGAGTCATTCAATGAAATTCCTAGCATATTATTTACCTCAATTCCACCCAATTCCAGAAAATGACCAGTGGTGGGGAAAAGGTTTTACCGAGTGGACAAATGTAAAAAAAGCAAAGCCTCTTTTTAAGGAACATCAGCAACCTATTGTACCAGGTGAACTTGGATATTATGATTTGCTTGAAGATAAAAGTATACAAGTTAAACAAGCCAACTTGGCGAAAGAATATGGAATAGATGGTTTTATCTACTATCAGTATTGGTTTGGAAATGGTAAAATGCTGTTGCAAAAACCAGCGGAGCAAATGCTTCAAAATCCAGCAGTAGATATTCCTTTTTGCTTTTGCTGGGCCAATCAAACCTGGCAGGGAATATGGCATGGATTAGACCGTCCGGGTGTTATTATAGAGCAACAATATCCAGGCAAGGAAGACTATATTGCTTACTTTAATTATCTGCTTCCATTCTTTAAAGACAAACGTTATTTGAAGGAGCAAAATATGCCAGTATTTCATATCTTTCGTCTAAACGACATTCCGGATTTGGATGTTTTTATTGAGGTGTTCCAACAACTATCAATAAAAAATGGTTTTGATGGAGTTTATTTTGTTGCAACTGGAAATGTTGATTCTCCTTTCGTTATGGAAAGGAATGAAATAAAAGGTGTCGTTGGTCTGGATTTCTATATTAGGCTCAGGTATAGTCAATATTTTTATTTTCCCGAAGGGTCACGATTTTTTAAACTTGAAAATTATTGGCGGAGATTGACAACAAAAATTTTTACCGAAGGTGAAAAGCAAACAAAGCCTCTCGTTCTCAATTATGAAGCAGGAATTAAGAAAATGCCTGCAAAGATTTTGCACCATAAATACATCCCTTGCGTTCTACCAAATTGGGACAATTCTCCGCGTTCGGGGATCAAATCGCTGGTACTAAAAAATGCTAAACCTTCACTATTTGAAAAATACTTACTCAGGTTTGTGGAAGAGTATAAAACCCATGTAGACAATCCTCCATTTTTTATAATAAAGTCATGGAATGAATGGGCAGAAGGAAACTATCTGGAACCAGATAAAAAATTCGGGAATGCTTGGTTAAAGGCAGTTAAAACAGTAAGAAGAATTGCGAATATTTAATCATTCTTTAAAAGAAAGATCAATTGATATAATGTCAGAAAATTTTCAAATCCAATATAACAATGAATTGAAAGATGTAGAAGCCGATTGGGTAAGGATTTATGATTGCTCAACTCTTTCTTATTTCTGTTCTCTTAATTGGCATAAAGTTGTCCTAGCATTTCTACAAAAAACTTTGATTACTAAAAGAAGAAACAAGATAAAGTATTTTACCATAACCAATGGGGATGAAATAAATGTGCTTGGCTTTTTTTTTATCCGTAATTACAAAGGACAAAGGAAAATAATTTTTGGGCATTTGCTAGGCCCTTCTGATTACTATGATTTTGTTTATTCGGATATTGCAAATCTCAAACTTACTGGATCTATTCTTACTAAAATAATGGATGATCATAAAGCAACTGCCTTTAGCATGGGGCATGTAAAGCAACATTCGCTACTTTATAATTGGATGACTTGCTTAAAGCCAGTTCAGATAAATCCCTTAGCATGTGTAGCCATAACGCTTCCCAATGAGTTTAAGGATTATCTTAACTTGCTTTCAACAAATGCAAAACAGAATTTGAGGACTGCTCAAAACAGACTGAGGAAAAATAATCTACATACAGATTTTTCACTCCTTGGAAGGAATGATTTAGAAAAAATTGATTTCCAAAGTTTAAAAAGAATTTATAAAGACCGAAACAGGTCTAAAGAAGGTAGCCAAAGTTGGCAGTCAAAATTATATGTTAATCTGGACAGCATTTTTAAAGGATACCCTGACATGTTCGATCTTATGGAAACCCTTGAAACGGATTTTAGTCTTGGTGTTCTAAGAATAAATGGAAACTTGGCAGCTTATTTTTTTGGATTTTGCAAAAAACAATCTATTGAGATTAATCGGGTAGCAATTGTGCATGAATACAAATTTTATTCACCCGGAATTTTACTTTTCCATGAGTTTATTAAAAACCATATTAGTAAAGGTTTGAGAGTGGTGGATTTAACGGTAGGGGATGAAAAATATAAGTATGATTTAGGTGGAAAAACACATGAAGTCTTTAATATTACTTTTGAAAAATGAAATGGATAATATCAAAACTGACAGGTAAAATAGATTATCTAAAAAGAGCCATTGCCTTGTACTATTGGCATCCAAAAAATGGTGTGATCAATTCCATTGGAGGTATAACATTTAGGGAAATCAGATATGTGGATGATCTGAATCTAATAAATTATAAGTATGAAAAATCAGATTATGAAAACCGACTTCTTTCAGGGCATTTACTTTTTTTTTTAGAAGAAGATAGCCAGGCACTTACCTATGGTTGGGTAAATCCAAGTGAGGAACATATTCTGGGTGAACTAGCTCTGAAAATGGAACTGGGATATGAGGTAGAAACACTTTATGATTTCCATACCTTTGAACGCTATAGAGGACGGGGGCTTTATCCCTTTTTGTTACAAAAAATTTGTTCAAGGAATTCAAAGGCAAAACTGATATATGCTTTTCCTGATAATATTAGTAGTATCAAAGGAATTGAAAAGGCAAACTTTAAGTTGCTGGGAATTATTTACGGATTTAATAAATATCGCTATGCTAAACTGATCCGGAATTATGAGAAGAATAATTTTTAATGCAGACGACCTCGGGTTGTCGAGGGGTGTTAACGAAGGTATTTTGCATTGCTACCAGCAAGGGGTGGTAAACAGCAGCTCTTTATTAACAAACATGGCACATTTTGAAGATGCTGTAAAGATTATAAGAGAGCATAAATTATGCAATATTGGTTTGCACTTTAATTTAACTGAAGGAGAACCAGTTTCAAAAAAGGTTAGTACCCTGACAGATGAAAAAGGTTGTTTTCAAAGAAATATCCAATATCAGACAAATCTTAACATGGAGGAAATTTATCAGGAATTGGAGTTGCAATATCAAAAGGCAATAAATGCAGGAGTGGAAATTGTACATATCGACAGTCATCATCATATTCACATGACCCAAGCGTTTCGGAAAATATTTGCACGCTTTGCCAACAAACATAAATTACCTTTGAGGAAAATACATTTTGCAAGCAGAAATCCATTGAATCGGTTGTCACAAATTCAGGACTTGAAAGGTGCGAAATTCTATACCACCCATTTTACTGCCGATTTTTATGGACAAACAGTTCAGGAAGAACAATTAAAAAAACTATTATCACGATTTAAAGGAAAAGACGTGGAAATTATGTGTCATCCGGGTTTTGAAGATTTGGACAATGGTGAATATAACAAAAGTAGATTTCTGGAACTAAAGATTTTGACTGCGGATCGAATTAAGAGTATGATCTAGTTAGCACTGATTCATGGTTGGTCAAAAAAAATAAAACGATGGAAGTAGATTACAAAATAAAAACAGAGCTCGATGGATCCACTGATGGTTATGTAATCTGGAATCTGCCTGCTCCCAAGTATGTGGATTTTAAAAATAAAAAAGTGTTGGATCTGGGCTGTGGGGCAGGTGGATTTCTACGTTATTTGCAAAAACAATTTCAGTGCAAAGTGCTAGGTATGGATCCCAATCAAACCAATGCCAATCAATGCCGGGAAGCAGGTATTGAAGTAGCTGTCGGCTATGCTGGTGAGTTTGTAGATCAATACGCCCATCAATTTGAAATAGTAACCTGCTTTGAAGTTTTGGAGCATGTGTATTCCCACAAGGATTTATTTATTCCGGCCCATCAGTTTTTGAAGGACAATGGCAGTTTGGTTATTTCCACTCCCAATGCTTTTCATGTGCTCAGAATCTGGAGTATGCTTTTTGGTGATCACCGGGATTTGATGATGGATCCCACCCGATATTACCGCCCGGAACATGTGCGCCTGTATTCCTATAATATGATGAAAAGAGCTTTTAAGCAAACTGGATTTTCTGGCATAAAAGTGTATGGCGTGCGCAGGATGTTTAATAAAGAAATTGTGCTGAAAAGTAAAATATTGATTAACTATTTTGCCCAACATTTGGT
The DNA here is from genome assembly GCA_035434405.1 of Niabella sp. GTDB lineage: Bacteria > Bacteroidota > Bacteroidia > Chitinophagales > Chitinophagaceae > Niabella. The sequence continues at coordinate 101,323 of DAORWU010000015.1, forward strand.
AGGGGTGGGGAAGAGAAAAAATGAAAGATAAAGTTCCTATTACGAGATATAACTTATCTTAATGGATGAATTGTATAATTTCAGCTTAACTGATGAAATGATTGAAATTCATCAAAACCATCCATTGTATTTAGCTGCATTTTTTTAATAATGATACCAAAAATATCCGTCATCATACCCTGTTACAATATTGCACCACATTTGCCAAAATGTGTGGAAACTGTATTATGCCAAACGATGCAAGATTTTGAACTGTTGTTGATTGATGATGGCTCTTCAGATACCACATTGGAGATATGCAAAACCTTTCAGCAAAGGGATCCCCGTATAAAGGTTTTTACCCATCCTAACCAGGGGGTGAGTTATAGCCGAAATAGAGGCATAGAGGAAGCTAAAGCCGATGCACTGGTTTTTATTGATGGCGACGATTATGTGAAGCCTGATTTCCTGGAAAGATTATATGAGGCTTTCGAAGAAGGCGTATGGCCAATATGCGGAATGATTAATGTCAGAAAGGGAAAAGAATTGGACAATGAAAAATATGCTCTGTTATTGGGTCGTTTCTCTAGTGGGAAAATAGGCCATGAGGAATTGCTGTATTTGCTAAAGTATGATACATATAATTCGCCCTGTGCCCGTATTTACTCCAAATCCATAATTAGGCAGCATCAGTTGGAGTTTGATGCCTCCATTTCTTATCAGGAGGATTTAATGTTCAATATTGCCTATTCACAATATATAAATGAAGTAATCTGTTTGCCTTATTTTGGGTATTACTATATCGAACATACTAGTTCATCCAGTAGCCGATATCATAAAAATTTTGACCATCTGGAAATATTATTACAAAAATTTATACCTATGATAAAAAACCCGGAGCAGGAGGAAATCCTAAAGGAGTTTATGTTTCAGGCTGTTTTAAAAAAAATCGCCAATTTATTTCATCCCGGATCTGCCTGGTCAGACAAAAAAAAGTATCAGGAATTAAAAACCCTGATAAACTCGGATGTCTATCATTTTATGCATAGCTATATCAGCCAATCCAGGGTAAATCCAGTACAGAAAGCCTTGCTCAGGTTCAAGACTCCCTTATTTTTGTTTTGTTATTTTAAGATACTGCATTAATATGAAGTCAAAATTGCTTTTCATTTTTGGATCCATGGGAGGAGGAGGTGCTGAAAGAGTCTTGGTTGATTTGTTGTCAAATCTGGACTATTCTAAATACGAGGTAGATTTATGCTTGATAGTGGGCCAAGGGGTGCTCTTGCCTGAAATTCCACAACAGGTTCGTATTATTTCTTTATGGGAAAGCTATACCCTCTATTACAAAATAGCACTCCGTTTTTCCACTATTTTCAGGATCCAATGGCTTTTTAAAAGAATCTTAAAAAAGAGGTTAACGGATACTTACGATGTGGAAATAAGTTTTTTGGAAGGGATGCCCTTAAAATTGCATGCCATCAGGCAAACAAAAGCAAGAAATATAACCTGGGTCCATGTTGATTTATTTAGTTTTCACTATACTCGAAATGTTTTTTTCAAAAGAGAGGAATTGGCGGCTTACAATCAAATGAATGCGGTGGTTTCTGTTTCAAAAGATACACAGCTTGCCTTAAAAAAAAGATTTCCATTATGTTCATCAAAGCAGGTAGTAATTTATAATCCTATCGATATAGCAAAGATTTTAAGAATGTCCAATAACACCAAGGTAATAAAAAATGGAGTCTTTACAATAGTGACAATAGGGAGGTTGACAATACAAAAACGCATGGATCGTATAATGCGTTTAGCAGCTCGGTTAAAACAGGATGGACAAAATTTTCGTATTCAGCTAATAGGGGATGGGGAACTAAAGAATGATTTGAATCAAATGCGCAACGAATTGAGTGTGGAAGAAGAAGTGGAAATGCGGGGTTTTATACCAAATCCATTCCCCCTGCTCAAGAATGCGGATATGCTCCTGCTTTGTTCAGCACATGAAGGATTTGGACTGGTGCTTTGTGAAGCAATGGCTTTGGGTGTGCCGGTTGTTTCTACAAAAACTGCCGGACCTATAGAAATTATTGGTGATAATGAATTTGGCCTACTTTGCGAACAGGATGATGAAGCTATTTATATGGCTGTAAAAAATATGATGGAGAATCCTACACTTAGATCAAATTATATTCGCAAAGGTTTGGAAAGAGTGCAGGATTTTAGTGTGGAAAAAACAATTAGGGATTTTGATGTTTTAGTGGCACCGTAGTGATTTTTTTAGGCAAGAGGTTGGTTTTTTAAATTTGAACTCAGAAAAAGATGAGAAAGAAGATACTTTTTATTGTAGGCAATATGGAAAGTGGTGGAGTCTCAAAGAGTATGGCTTCTATGGTCAATACTATTGATACCGAACGGTTCGAAGTGGATTTGATGGTGGTGAATCCTACTGGTGTTTTCATGAAATTAATTCCTCAGGCAGTTAATCTAATCACTACCGAACGGAATGCTATTTTCCTGTCCTCTTTTCCGGCTAATATGCCGACCTTGTTGAAAAAAGGGTATTTGAAACTCTTTGTATTACGGTTTTTCTCCGCCCTATTTATGAAGATAGATAAGGGGATTGCCGGTTGGATCTTATCTAGAGGAATGGAACCCATCCAAAAACAATATGATCTGGCGGTTGATTTTAATGGTCAGCAGCAATTGTGTTATTTAGTAGATAAGATTATGGCAACAAAAAAGATTACGTTCTTCCATAACGACTATAAAAAATGGGACTTTTATTATACTATGGATAAAAAATATTTTCCTAAAGTGGATAAAATATTTACTGTTTCTACGGAATGTGTTAACTCTTTAATAGACTGTTTTCCTCAAGAGGCAAATAAGGTAGCATTATTTGAGAATATTTCAAATGAGAAAGTTATAAAGCAATTGGCTAAAGCTCATCTTCCCGATTTATATGAAAATGCTATTATTACAATTGGACACTTAACGGAGCGAAAAGGAACAACGCTGGCTCTAGAAGCAGCAACCATCCTAAAAAACCGAGGTGTTGATTATAAATGGTATTTTTTAGGTTACAATACAAAAGAACGGGATTACGAAAAAATCATTCAGCAAAGAGGACTTCAAGATCATACTGAATTATTGGGGATAAAAGCCAATCCTTACCCATATTTAAAAGCGGCCTTGATTGTAGTACATCCATCAAAATTTGAAGGAAAATCTATCGCATTGGACGAAGCCAAAATATTGGCCAAGCCAGTGGTGGTAACCAATTTTTCTACCGTAAAGGATCAGTTTGAAAATGGTGTCAATGCCACGATTTGTGAAATGGATGCTGAAGCTCTGGCAAATGCGATTGAGGATTTATTAACAAACAAAGCCAAAAGGGATAAATATGAAACGGCATTGAAAACGGTTAGTTTTGATACCTCCTCCGAAATCAACAAATTGTATCAACTAATCGTTTAAGGGAATGGACAGTATTCAATGGGCAAATAACTGGTATTATTTTGTAGAAGCGGTAGTGCTGATTGCTATTATTCGGATCTGGATATTTAAACCAGATGAGAAAGGGCAACTCCCAGCGTTTTCTCAGATTCTACTTTTACTGAGCTTCATCCTTATCCCCATATATTTTTCACTAGAGCCAATAATTGAGAATTCGGATAAATGGGCCTATGAGTTGGGTTTTAGGTTTGTTGCTCAGGGCATTTTTGATGGTATTCCATTTGCGGACTCCGGTTATTTCTATTATGTGTATCTACTTACTAAAGTAATATCAAATACAACGATTTTCTTTTGGTTAACAGCATGTATCTATCTGCTCGGATATGTTCTCTTTGTTTGGAAGAAGGTCAATGCCGGCAACCGCTTTGTGCTCCTATTAGCATTTATAGTAGCTTTGGGCTTTTATAATTACGGGGTTAATACTATTCGGGCCGGTGTCGCCCTATCCATTTTTATGATCGCCATTTCCAGAAAGCAGTTTTGGAAATCTACAATTCCAATGCTTTTATTGGCCGTTTTAGTTCATAAAACAGCTTTGCTTCCGACAGCATGTTTCCTGGTTAGCAAAATATATAAACCTAAACATCATTTTTTATATATCTGGATAATTTGTCTTACTATATCAGCTTTAGCAGGTTCAAAGATCTCGGATTTATTAGGAAGTTTCTTTGATTTTGCTGATAACCGGGTGAATACCTATTTGGGGGATAATAATTTTGCTTATAAAACCGGATTTCGGGTGGACTTTATTATTTACTCTCTGGCACCCATATTACTCGCCTTTTACTTTAAGAGAAAAGGATTTGATGATAAGTTTTATAATCAATTATTATCATCCTATATCTTATGCAATGCTTTTTGGTTATTATTAATTCGAATACCATTTACCGATCGTTTAGCTGCATTAAGTTGGGTCTTAATTCCCTATCTTGCACTTTACCCTTTACTTTCCGGTAAACTGTTTGAAAAACAAAATTATTGGTTGGCAGCAGTACTATTGGTGCTATCAGGGATTAGTTTTTATTTAAATATTTTACGATAGATGATTACAGTTTTCACACCAGCCTATAATAGGGCACATTTGCTTAGTCGCTTATACGAAAGTCTGAAACTACAGACTTTTAAAGATTTTGAATGGATAGTTGTGGATGATGGATCCATTGATAATACTAAAGAGGTAATGGCTAAACTTTTGGAGGAAGGTGCCATTAAGCTACGTTTTTTTTCACAGGAAAATGGGGGGAAACACATGGCCACAAACAAAGGAGTAGCTGAAGCGTATGGAGAACTTTTCTTTAATGTAGATAGCGATGATTTCTTAACACCAAATGCACTTCAGGAGATTGACAGTGCCTGGAACTTGCTATCCCAGAAATCAGATTTTGATACATACCTTGGAATAGGAGCAAATCGGATTACCCCTGAAGGCCAGACTATTGGTGGAGCGGTAAAATATGATATTCTGGATACTAATATGTCTGCATACCGTTATAAATATTTTATTAAAGGAGACAAATCAGAAGCTGTTAGAACTTTGGTTCTCAAACAACATCCTTTTCCTTTTGTAAAGGGGGAGAAATTTTGTTCCGAAGGCTTTTTATGGAACAAACTTTCCAGAAATTATAAACTCAGGTATATCAATAAAGGAGTTTGTGTCTGTACTTATTTGGACGGAGGTATTACAAGTAGATCTATTACTTTAAGATATCAGAGCCCTAATTATGCATCCTTATTGTATTTGACCATAATTTCAAATAAAAAGGTTCCTCTATTAGGGAAATTGAAAGAGGCCATAAATTATTGGCGCTTCAATGTTAAAAATAGACGGCATTTTGAACTTGAAATGCCTGAAAAACCGTTTTGGATATTTGCAATATATCCTCTTGGTTTGATATGCCATTTGTATGACAAAGTAAAACACTTAGATAAGCCTGGAAAATAGGTGGTAGATTGGCTTAAAAAATCAGGTTTATATTTAGTACTAAGTTTTGAATTGCCTATCTGGTAAATGATCTTAAAATATGAAAAATTAGTAAACTAAGCATGTCTGTAGGAATTGAGAGGATTGTTGTAAATCCTATTACATTATATAATTATGCGGCTTTCTATATAGAAGGGTTAAATAGGGTATTCAAAAACAAACTAATTTTTGATTATCGTCCTTTCAAACAACTCCCAAATTCAATAAAGCAATGTTTATTATTTGAAAAATTAGAAAAGCAGGCAAAATTGTATTGGGAAGAATACTGTAGCCCAGAATCTGTTATCCGAAATATTTTCTCAAGATTAGAACTGGATTTCAAGTTGAGATGAGAGTACTTCAAATCATCAATGCCTTGGGTACCGGTGGTGCCGAAAAACTGTTACTGGATACCCTGCCCCTTTATCGGAAGCAGGGTATTGAGATGGATATTTTATTGTTTTGGAATCATCAACTCCCCTTTACAAAAGCATTGATGGCATTGAATATTTGTAAAGTGTATATCCTTCATGAGACTGATGTCCCCAAGGATATATATAAACTCTCTAATATTCCAAAACTAGCAGCCATCCTAAAAAATTACGATATCGCTCATGTGCATTTATTTCCGGCACAATACTATACGGTGCTGGCAAATTGGTTGAATGGGAAAAAAACCAAACTTGTATTTACAGAACACAATACCAGTAATAGCCGAACAAGGCGACCGATGGTTAAACCTATAGAACGTTTAGTTTACCGTGGATTTCGACATCTGATTTGTATTTCCGAAGACATAGAAACCATCTACCGATCCTATTTAAAATTTCCGGATGGATATTATAAAAGAATTTTAAATGGAGTGGATTTGGATAATATAAGCAATGCAATTTCTTATCCTCGGTCAAATCTGTGGGAGAACCTGTCTGAAACAGATCGTTTAATGATTCAGGTTTCTAGCTTTCGGGCTCAAAAAGACCAGCCTACCCTGATCCGGGTCATGCAACTACTTCCTGAAAAATTCAAATTAATTCTGGTGGGCGATGGGCCTTTGCGGGCAGATTGTGAGCAATTGGTGCGCGAACTAAACCTGAATGAAAGGGTGTTTTTTATGGGTCAAAGAATGGATGTGCCGCAATTGTTAAAGACGGCAGATTTTGTGGTGCTCTCCTCTCACTATGAAGGGCTCTCTTTGTCCAGTGTGGAAGGCCTGGCATCCGGACGACCTTTTATAGCCAGTGATGTGGTTGGGCTTAGGGAAGTGGTGCAAGGCGCTGGCTGTTTATTTCCTGCAGGAGATGCCAGCCAATTGGCTAGGGAGATCCTGAATTTGGAGCACCATCCGGAAGATTATCAGCGAGTAGCTGCGGCAGGCCTGGTAAGAGCCCGGCAATTTGATATTTCCACCATGGTTCAAAAGCATATTGATCTGTATAAATCATTAATGTAGAGGAGGGAGTGTCTATATTTGCTTTAGTATTGAGAATAAATATTTACCCATTGAGATTACCTTGAAATATAATGAAACGTATAGCCATTATTAGTAATTCAGCTTCCTCATTATTGAACTTTAGAAAGGATTTGATCAAATACCTGGTGGGGATGGATTTTGAAGTGTTTGGTCTGGCGATAGATTTTTCTGCTGAAACCAAAATTGAATTGAAAGACCTAGGGGCTAGCCCCGTTTCTTATACTTTAGACCGTGGCGGACTGAATCCCTTTGCGGATTTAATGGGACTAAACAAACTCAGCCGCATCATTCGGGAAATAAAACCGGACATCGTCTTCTCAACCTTTGTGAAGCCGGTAATTTTTGGTACGATGGCTGCCCGCAAGGCTGGGGTGCCAAGGGTGGTAGGGATGTTGGAAGGGCTGGGCTATTGCTTTACCGATCAGCCGGAGGGTCTTTCGCTGAAAGCCCGAATCATTAAAAAAGTACAGGTACTGTTGTACAAAATTGCCATTCCAAAACTAGACTTATTGATCTTTTTAAATCAGGATGATCCAGCAGATTTATTGGAGCGATACGCCATTAAAACAAAACAGTATCGTGTTTTAGGTGCCATTGGTTTGTCCCTGACCGACTATCCTTTTTCTGCACCAGCTCAGCATCCCGTAACTTTTATATTTGTGGGTCGCCTGTTAAAAGAGAAGGGGATTTTTGAATTTCTGCAAGCATCTGAAATAGTGAAAGAAAAGTATCCTGAAACCGAAATTATAGTGCTTGGGGATGTGGATTCAGAAAATCCAGGTTCGATCAAACAAAACCAGTTTGATAGTTATGTGGCAAGCAAAACCATTCGGCAACTGGGTTATGTAGACAATGTGGCTGCCTGGTTTCAACAATCCAGTGTGTTTGTGTTGCCATCCTATCGGGAAGGATTACCACGTACTTCACAGGAAGCGCAGGCCATCGGCAGGGCAGTGATTACAACAGATGTACCTGGATGCCGTGAAACTGTGATAGATGGATACAATGGGTTTTTGGTACCCCGGTGGAGCGCAGATGCCCTGGCAGAAAAAATGATTTATTTTATTGAACATCCGGAGGCTATCACTCTGATGGGAGCCAATGCCTATCAATTTGCAAAGGAACATTATGATGCGGAAATTGTCAATAAAAGATTGTTTCAAATGATTACGGAATAACCAGTAAAGTCAATGGCAGAGATCAACATGGTAGATGTTTACGCTTTAATTGGTGAGGGATAAAGGAACTATTACAGGTATAACCAAATGCGAAAAAGAATAATCATAAATACAGCTAATCTTCGAAAAGGAGGAGCACTTCAAGTGGCTTTGTCTTTTGTGCAGGAAGCCACGAAGCAAACCGCTTTTGATTTTTGTATTATTCTGGGAAGGGCATCGCAAACCATCCTATCTCCGAAGGATTTTGAGTCTTTTTCACATTTGAGTTTCAGGGTGACAGATATCCATCCATCTGATTCCATGTTGGCTGTTTTTTATTTTCGCAAAGCCCTGTCCCAAATTGAAAAGGCGTTTCAGCCCGATGCAGTGATGACCGTTTTCGGTCCCTGCTACTGGACACCCAAAGCCTGCCATATTATGGGATTTGGCAATGGATATTTGTTGTATGAGGACAGTTATTTCTTCAAGATATGGAAGGGCTGGCATCATTGGAAGTATAAAATTAAAAAGGCTTATCACCGATATCTTTTGCGTCGGGAAGCAGATTTTTACTGGACAGAAACCGAGGAAACTCGGCAAAGGCTGGCAACATTCATTCACAAGCCTCTATCTTGTATGGTGGTGACAGACAATAACTGTAGCAACTTGTTTCGGGAAAACGACTATAGGCAGTTTCCCAATCTGAAAAAGAAACAGGGGATCAGAATATTTTATCCCTGCGATTATTATTTGCACAAAGGGTTTGAACATATTCCGAAAGTGCTGGAGGGCTTGGAAAAGCAGGGGATCGCAGTAGAGCTACTGGTTACTATAGATTCAAAGGAGTATGATCGTTTGTTTAGTGGATATAAAAATGTGATTAATCTGGGATCAGTAGAGCCAAAATATTTTCCTGATCTGTACCGGCAATCGGATATTGTTTTTATGCCTTCGCTTTTAGAGATTTTTTCGGCAGTTTATCCAGAAGCTATGTATATGCAGAAACCCATCGTAACGACCGATTTGCCCTTCGCAAGAAATATATGTCAGGAAGCAGCACTGTATTTTGAACCGGAGAATGTGCAAGAAGCGGTTGCCCGTATCAGGGAGATTATTTTAGAACCAGAGTTGGCGGCCTCCCTGATTGGTAAGGGAAGCCAAAGAGTGAAAGATTTTGATCTGCCAGAAAAAAGGTTTTCCAAAATTTTAAGCAGGGTACTAGCGAAATAAATAGACAGATTTTTAAACAGAAAAACAAGGTGTACAAAAGAAAAGTGGTATCATGATTCAGGCATTAAAAAATAGAGATAAGAAAATATCCATCACCGGGCTGGGTTATGTGGGTCTGCAGTTGGCGGTTGCTTTTGCAAAACATTTTGCTGTTATCGGATTTGATATTGACAGGAAGCGGGTAGATCAATTGCAAAACAAAATGGATCATACGGGCGAGTTGGATCAGGATGCTTTTGAAGGTTGCGATCTCCGGTTTACCCATGATCCGGATGATTTGAAACAGGCTCATTTTCATATCATCGCCGTGCCTACTGATATTGACGAATATAAAACGCCTGATTTAAAACCTTTGCTCAATGCTACTTTGAACATCGGTCACATATTGAAGCCGGGAGATGTAGTGGTGTTTGAAAGCACCGTGTATCCGGGTTGTACAGAGGAGGAATGTTTGCCGGTATTGGTGCAGGCAAGTGGATTGAAAGCAGGGGTGGATTTTAAATATGGGTACAGTCCGGAGCGCATCAATCCCGGCGACAAGGAAAGAAGGTTGCAGGATATTCAAAAAATAGTTTCGGGGAACGATGCCGAATCCCTGAAATTGATAGGGTCTGTTTACTCGACAGTGATCAATGCAGGGTTGCATTATGCGACTTCTATCAAAGTGGCTGAAGCGGCCAAAGCCATAGAGAATACACAACGGGATATCAATATTTCTTTTATAAATGAGATGGCAATTTTGTTTGATAAGATTGGCATCAATACCTCAGAGGTTATCGAAGCAGCTTCCACCAAATGGAACTTTCATTCTTACCAGCCCGGATTGGTGGGTGGGCATTGCATCAGTGTGGATCCGTTTTATCTGATTCATAAAGCAAGGCAGGTGGATTTTTTTCCGCAACTGATAGCCGCAGGCCGAAATGTAAATGATTTTATACCTCATTTCATCGCTAAAAAAGTGGTACAAACCCTGATTGAGAAAGGAAAAAATCCCGGGCATTGTAGGGTGTTGGTCATGGGAGTTACCTTTAAAGAAAATGTCCCGGATATCAGCTACAGCAAAGTGATTGACATGGTCCGGGAGCTGAATAGCTATTCCATTTCGCTGGATTTGATAGATCCTTATGCCGACAGTAAGGAAGTAGAAAAACGATATGGACTTTTATTGAAAGCCCAGCCGGACACAGGAGTCTATGATGCGGTGATCGTGGCCGTGGGACATCAGGAGTTTAGAGCCCTGTCCCCAGTGGAACTAAAGGGTTTTGCCAGAGATGAGTTGTTGTTGTTTGATATAAAAGGAGTGTACAAAGTGGAAGGGCTTGATTTTTATTGGAAACTTTAGTATGCTGACAAATGGATGAATTTGCGTTTATGGAATTGGAAGGGTGCTATTTTTTTAAACGATTAATTTTAGGATACTCTTTCAAAGGAAACGATACTCGCAGTATCTTTTCACCAACAAGGAGCTAAACAGCGTATAAATAAGAGAAAAAAATAAATTATTGATGAATGAATATTCAAAATAAAACACTTTTGATTACCGGTGGTACGGGTTCTTTCGGACATGCGGTGATGGCCCGGTATCTGAATTCAGATCAGTTTAAGGAAATTCGCATCTTTAGCCGGGATGAGAAAAAGCAGGATGATATGCGCCGTAAGTATAATAACTCAAAAATAAAATTTTATTTAGGGGATGTGCGGGATCTGGCCAGTGTGGAATCGGTAGTGAAAGGGGTGGATTTCATTTTTCATGCAGCCGCTTTAAAGCAAGTGCCTTCCTGCGAGTTTTTTCCAATGGAAGCGGTAAAGACCAATGTTCTGGGGACAGAAAATGTGCTCTATGCGGCGGAAAAATATGAAGTAAGCAAAGTGGTGGTGTTAAGTACAGATAAGGCGGTTTATCCTATCAATGCTATGGGTATGTCTAAGGCTTTGATGGAGAAAGTGACACTGGCAAGATCACGAAACCTGGATGACCGTAAGTCCATCTTTTGCATCACCCGATATGGAAATGTAATGGCCTCCAGGGGTTCAGTCATTCCTATGTTTATCGAGCAGATAAAATCAGGCAAACCAATCACCCTCACGGATGCCGGAATGACTCGATTTATGATGACTCTGGAAGAAGCCGTAGAGCTGGTGGAATATGCTTTTGACCATGGACGGCAGGGCGATTTATTTGTAAGAAAAGCTCCAGGTGCTACTATTGAAACGCTGGCTCTAGCTTTGCAGGAACTATATAAGGTCAGGAATGAGGTTCGAACCATCGGCACCAGGCATGGAGAAAAAATGTTTGAAACCCTGGTGAACCGGGAAGAAATGCTTAAAGCCGAAGAGATGGAGGATTATTACCGTATTCCTGCAAATACACGCGACTTGAATTATGAACAATATTTCTCCGAAGGCTATACTTTTAATAATAGTCTGGAAGAGTATCATTCCAAAAATACCAAAAGACTGGATTTGGAGGAAATGAAAAGCTTGCTGATGCAATTGCCCACTATACGGGAAGATATTTTTGGTGAGAAGAATGTTATTCATGATTCAGAATAAATATTAAATGAAGATTCGGATAGGCATAACAGGACAAAATGGATTTATAGGTAGTCATCTTTACCATACTATCCGTTTGTTGAAGGAAGAGTTTGTGTTGGTGGATTTTGATCGACTTTGGTTTGCTCAGGATGATGCAATGGATGCTTTTGTGAAACAGTGTGATGTGATCGTGCATCTAGCAGCTTTAAACCGCCATCACAATCCTTCTCAATTATTGGATACCAATATCAGTCTGGTCATCAAACTGATCAATGCACTTGAACGTACCCATTCAAATCCTCAAATTGTCTTTTCATCTTCTACCCAGGAGTTTCAGGAAAATCATTATGCCAGATCCAAAAAGGAGGGACGGATTTTGTTGGCGGATTGGGCCAGTAAACATGGTGCCTGTTTTACCGGGCTTATCATTCCGAATGTTTTCGGTCCTTTTGCGAAACCGTTTTATAATTCAGTAGTAGCCACTTTTTGTTACCAAATAGTCAATGGACAAAAACCCGAATTAATCACCGATGCTGACCTGGACTTGATATATATTGGAGAACTGGTAGAGGTGATTATTGAAAAAATCAGATCTCAGGAAAACAATTTGGGATATACTGTTTTACATACTTCACAAATCAAGGTTTCAGCTATGTTGACAATGCTACGATATTTTGAAGCCAGTTATCTTAATGAAGGTACTATTCCGTTGCTGGGGGGCAACAAGTTTGACTTGAATCTGCTGAACACATTCAGGAGTTATATCAATCCGGAAACTTATTTTCCTCAAAAGTATATCAGTCATGCCGATGATCGGGGCGTATTTGTGGAATTAATAAGAAACTATAATGGAGGGCAGGTTTCTTTTTCTACCACCTTGCCCGGTAAGATAAGAGGGAATCATTTCCACACCAGAAAGATCGAAAGATTTATGGTGATTAAAGGCATAGCCCAGGTACAGTTAAGGAAAATCGGGACCAATGAAATAATACAATTGGAATTATCTGGTGCGCAACCTGCTTATGTAGATATTCCGGTTTGGTGTACACACAATTTAATCAATATTGGGATTGAACCATTGATCACCGTTTTTTGGATCAGTGAATTGTATAATCCCAATGATCCGGATACATTTTTTGAGTTGGTTTAGTCTTATTTTTGTGCACCAAACAAATCAATCCTACAATGCAGCAACTGAAAGTAATGACGGTGGTAGGCACCCGACCGGAGCTTATTCGGCTATCTAGGGTATTGGCCGCATTGGATGCTTCGGAATCCATAGAGCTTATTTTGGTACATACTGGTCAAAATTATGATTATGAACTGAACGGGATTTTCTTTTCAGATTTAGGAATTAGAAAGCCTGATGTTTTTCTAGATGCCGCAGCAAAAACTGCCATTGAAACAATCGGAAATGTACTTATAAAAATGGATCCTGTTTTAGAAAAGCAACGCCCGGATGCTTTCCTTATTTTGGGTGATACCAATAGTTGTCTTTGTGCGCTGGCTGCAAAAAAAAGAAAGATCCCTGTATTTCATTTGGAAGCAGGCAACCGATGTTTTGATCAGCGCGTGCCAGAGGAAGTGAATCGGAAAATAGTAGATCATATAGCAGATATTAATCTCACCTATAGTGATATTTCAAGAGACTATTTATTGCGGGAGGGAATCCCCCCCAACAGAGTGATAAAAACTGGTTCGCCATTGTTTGAAGTGTTGAATTATTATCTGCCACAAATAAAGCAATCAAACATTTTAGAAACACTTGGCCTGGAAAAGGAGAAGTACTTTTTGGTTTCCTTTCATAGAGAGGAGAATATACAGGTGGAGAAGCATTTCTTAGGTTTGATGAATATCTTAAACGTCATGGTTGAAAAGTATCAGTACCCAATTATTTTCTCTACACATCCTCGAACACAAAAAATGTTGGATGAAAAAAAGGTGAAAACCCGTCCCGAGATCCGTTTCTTAAAACCATTGGGTTTTCATGATTATAATGCCTTACAAATTAATTCCGCGGCTGTACTTTCCGATTCGGGTTCTATTTCTGAAGAATCATCTATCTTGAATTTTCGGGCACTAAATATCAGGGAAACCCATGAACGTCCGGAAGCGATGGAGGAAGCATCCGTAATAATGACAGGCATTTCGGAGGAAAGGATCATGCAGGGACTGGCACAGTTGAAGAACCAAAATAGTGTTGCTCAAAGTGCCTTAAGATTGGTGTCTGATTATGCCATACCAAACGTATCGGAGAAAATAGTTAGGATACTATTGAGTTATACTGATTATGTTAATCGAGTTGTATGGAAAAAGTCTTAAAGAATAGTAATATTTACGATGGTAAAAGAAAGAGTTTGGCTGGTTTCTGAGGTATTCTTCCCGGATACAGATATTGCCTCGGCAAATATTGCTACCGAAATAGCGCTTAAATTAAAGGAACATTTTGAAGTGCATGTGATCTGTGGGCCTGAAAATTACGCCAGAGGTAATTTGTCCAACCCGCAGGTGAATCTGGAGGGTATTCGTATTCACCGTTGGGGATATTTTAATTTCGATAAAAATCACAAATTCAAACGTCTAATCCGGGTGATAGGTATTGCACTTGGACTATTGTTTTATGGTCTAAGAATAGGGCGAAGCGATAAAGCTTTCGTGATTTCAAACCCGGCATTTATTACACCGTTTTTTGCTTTTTTAAAATGGCTCAAGGGATTTGAGTTTATCCTTTTGATGCATGATGTATTTCCGGAAAATCTGGTTACAGGAAACTATATTAAACCAACTAATTTCTTTTATCGACTGTCGAGAAGTGTCTTTGTTCTGTCCAGAAAATCAGCCAATAAGATCATTGTCATTGGCAGAGATATGAAGCATCTGCTTATGCAGGATTTTCCAGCGTCCAGAAGCAGCGATATTACTATTATTCCAAATTGGGCGGATACGGAAGAAGTTTGTCCCAAAGAACGAACCACTCCAGACAACTACAAGGAAGAACTTGAATCTACACTAAAGAATAAGCTGGTGATTCTGTTTGCAGGTAATCATGGTGTGTTGCAGCATTTGATGGCCTTTGTGAAAATTATTAAACAGGTGTCTAATCCAGAATTGTTCTTTCTTTTTGCAGGAGGTGGTGCTGTGAAGAACGAGTTATTAGAATATGTAGAAAGTCAGAAGATAAAAAATATTGCCTTCCTTCCATCCTTTCCACGATATCAACTTAATGAAATGCTTAGTCTTTGTGATATTGGCCTGGTGAGCCTGAGTGATACTTTTTATGGTGTGGGTGTTCCTTCCAAATCATATAATATTCTAGCGGCTGGAAAACCTATTTTGTTTTTAGGGAATACAGATACTGAAATTAGTTTGTTTGTAAAAGAAAATGAAATTGGTTGGGCTTTTCGGTATTCAGATATATCACAGATTATTTCATTTCTGGAAAGTCTGCATCCAGAAGACCTGCCGCAAATAAAGGAGAAGGGACTAAACGGCAGAAAAATTGTAGAGGATGCTTATGCAAAAAATATTATTCTTGAAAAAATTTTAAATACCTGCTTAACGCCCAAGTTCTAATAATATGCTTGAATGAAATGTAATAACCTTTCATCTTTTCAACGTTTCAATATTCAATATTCAATATTCAATAATCAATATTCAATTTTCAATTTTTAATCATTCAAACCCCAAACCACCAATAATATCCCCCGCTAACATCGCATCCATCCCATACCGGGCTGCTGCTTTGTCTCCGGCTTTGCCATGTAGGTAAACGCCCAATATGGCTGCATGATCGGGTGGATAACCTTGCGCCAATATTCCGGTGATGATTCCCGTGAGCACATCCCCACTACCACCGGTGGCCATGCCTGCGTTGCCTGTGGAGTTGAAATACCCTTTGCCAGATGGGCTGGCAATAAATGTTCGATGACCTTTTAGTACAATGATGATTTGGTATGCCATTGCTTTTTGTAAAGCCATTTCCAGTTTTTCAAAATCATTTAATCCTTCTCCAAAAAGTCTGACAAATTCTTTGACATGAGGCGTAAGGATACTTTGTGGCGGCAGAAGGGTTAGCCAGTCTGGGTTTTCTGATAGAATGTTGATGGCATCGGCATCTAGTACCATTGGATTATTATATTGGCAGATGAGCTCCTTTAAAAAAGTTGCCGTTTTGTATTCATTGCCAATACCTGGCCCTATGCCCACGGCTTTGAATGAACTTAAATCATAATGAATAGCACTGATTATTTTTTCTTCCTCATCTACCTGGCACATGGCTTCTGGTGCACTGATTTGTACAATATCCAACCCACATTTTGGCACATGCACACTCACTAAACCTGCACCGCTTTTCAGGCAGGCTTTAGTGCTTAACACAGCCGCACCCATCTTCCCATAGCTTCCGGCAATTAATAGCGCATGACCATAATTTCCTTTATGGGCAAAGGGTTTGCGGGGACGATAAATTTGTTGAATCAGTGTTTCATTCACCCATTCAAACTTAGTTTCAACAATGTCTAAAAAAGCGGGAAGCAATCCAATGTCTAAAATATGAACCTGTCCAAAATGAATTTCATTTTCCGGAAGCAGCAAAGCCAGTTTGGGAATTTGAAAACTTAAAGTATGGCTGGCCTCTACAACTGGAAAACCAATACTGCTTTCATCACAAAGAAGTCCGCTAGGCAAATCAATAGAAATGATTTCAGCCTTGGATTCATTTATTTGCTGGATAAGTGTTGCTGCGATTCCTTCCAATTTTCGGTTGAGACCAGTGCCAAATAGGGCATCAATGATTATTGTTCCTTGAGGGATTAACGGAAAAGATTCTTCACTTTCCAATGACACTATTTCAACAGAAGGGATGGATTTCAATCTTTCTAAATTGGTATTGAAATCGGGACTTCCATCCTTATTTATAGAAAGCACAAACACTTTTACCAGCTTTCCGGTCAAAGACAAAAAACGAGCAATGGCCAAACCATCACCACCATTATTGCCCTGTCCGCAAAAAATATAGATGATGTGTTTTTCGATATGACGCAGAATCCAGTCGGTACTGGCACAGGCTGCATTTTCCATCAAATCAATGGATGAAATTGGCTTGTGAAGAATGGAATAACAATCCCATTCACGAATCTGATCTGTATTCAATAGTTTCATGAGTTATGAATTGAGCCAAAAAGCCCAAAAGAAAAAATATTTGAGCAATTTCTATCTGGCAATTAATAATCAAAAATAAATATACAGATGAATTATTGTTTTTTTTTATTGGGGGTTTAACCAGAAACTAATATTGAAGTTATTAGTCTGAAGCGACTACTTTTTATCTTTTTTAGATTTTGAAGTTTTGGGATCCACCATTGTTTTCTTTTTAGCTGGAATTTTAACCAAGGTCTTCGCTTTTTTCTGGGTTTTTTCAGTCGTCTTTTTTTCGTTTTTTTTAGGGGTCGATTTTTTGATGGGAGTTTTAGACGTTGCTTTTAATTTGTTTTTATTGGGCACTTCTTTCCGGTCTGTTTTGTAGGGTTCCACTTTTTTAGAAAGGACAGGAGGCGCAATTGTTTGATGAGGAGAGTTGTCATCCTCTTCAGAACTATCGCTTTGCAAATAGTTGCCAAAAACATTATAAGCTTTCTTGGCGGCGGAATAGATGTTTTTATTCATCTGGTTGCCCAGGATGATAATCACAGCCTTTTCATCTATCAGTCTGGCAAATGCAGGAGTAAATCCATGCCATTTACCATTATGATAAATCACTTTTTTGCCATTACTCAGGTTGAGCATTCTCCAACCCAGTCCATAATTGTGGGTGGAATGACTTTCGTTGCTGAGTGGTTGGTAGGCTGAATCCAATAGAGTCGGATTAATGAAATTATTATACAAGGCAGCATCCCATTTTACCATATCTCTTGGCGTACTATAAATGTTTTTATCACCATAAGTGTTGTCAAAAATATCATCTTCCCAAATTGCTCCTGATGGCTTGTAGGACATAAGTACTCTGCCACTATCATTGGTTGTATAAACAAAAGAATGTACCATCCCCAGCGGTTTAAAAATGGTTTTGTCTAAAAAGTTTGGATAAGATTCGCCTGATACTTTTTCTATAATCAGTGCCAATAACACATAGTTGGTATTGCAATAATTAAAACGAGTTCCTGGCGTATAATTTAGTGCAGGTCTGTACTGAATCATAAAATTTAAGACATCCTGATTGCTTACCATCTTACCGTTTGGCCACTTGGTTCTGTCTTCCATAAAATACAAATAGTTGGGTAAGCCGCTTCTATGACTTAATAAATCCTTAATCGTAATGCCAGGGTAGGGGAATGTTGGAAAATATATTAACACTTCATCATTCAAATTTATATTTCCCTGTTGAACTAATTTTAGAATAGCCATGCCGGTAAAAGGCTTACTGGTAGAGGCCAAATGGAACGAGGTGGTATCTGTAATTGGAGTGTTTTTATTTTTCGGATTGGTATAGCCTGTATATTTTTCGTAAAGTATATTACCTCCTTTGGCTACAATGATGCCGCCATTAAAGTTTTTGTTGTTAAGGTTGCTGTCAAAAAGTAAGGATAACTGTTGCGTATAATTATTAATTTCTAGTTCAGATAATTTTATTGTAGGCGTAATTTGAATGCTTGCCTGATCAGGGGATTCGGTTTCGCTTTCGGTATTTTGTGTGGTGTTGGATTTACAGGAAAATAAAAACAATAATAAAACTAAAAGGGCGTGTTCACTTCTCAAAACAAAAAAATTTATGCTGGCAAATGTATATCTTACCCTTGCCAAACCAAAAAAGAAATTCATGTTTTTGGGTATTTTAACACAGTCTAGAGTATATTGGGTAACAATTTTAGAATCGAGCAATCTTGTAAAATTTTTTTGCTTTGGATTTCAATGCCGGACTTGCCTCTGGTAATCTGATTTCTATGATGGATAATATTTCCGGAACTATTTCGGGGTACTGAGTCGAAAGTTTATGTAGTATCCCCAAAGCAAATGCTTGAACGGCAATTGGCTCATTAGGGTTTTCGATATACCTAAAGCAGGCATCCATGATGGTGCCATGAAAGGCTTCCTTAATTTCAGGGATCTGATCCAGAATTCTCAATAGGTTTCTTCTGACAGCAGTGGGCTGATTTGGTTGGTCTAATAAAGAAAGCATTTTATCATAATGCTTATTGATAAGAGATGGATGGTTGGCGGCTATGTAGCCCAAGGGCCAGGACGCTCTTTGTACTATGCGATATTCGGCTGTATAAATTATTTGCATCAACGCATCAAACCGTTGTTGATTGTTCCCAATCCAATGGATGATTTCGTTTGTGATAGTTATTGAATGTTCCCTTTCTAGTGTTTGAATGAGGTTCATGAACACAAAATAAAGAAACTTAGAAATTTTTCAGAAATAGTTTTGGCTGTAAACATTTCAGCTTTTATATTTGCACTCCCAATTTGAAAGCGGGGTTTTTGAAATGGAGGAGTTTGGGTTAAAGAAGATTTTTTTTACATTTCAAAATGAAAACAAAATAGTTCTTTAGTAAAAATATTGGATCGGTAGTTCAGTTGGTTAGAATGCCGCCCTGTCATCCCCAA